>DILV01000026.1:80184-109876 GCA_002425225.1 Thiothrix sp. UBA5583 | reverse complement strand
TTCAGCACTTCCTTTTCTTGTTCCAGGGTTGTGGTGAGTAACGGCGTGTAGACCGCATCCAAACCCATCACTGCTGTCTTTTCATCCTGCTTGCGCACCAGCCGCAGCCATTCCAGCCCCATGCAATCTTGCATCATGTACTCAAGGTACTGGTGTTCGTGCTGGCGGATGTCGTCTTCCGTCAATCCGCCACCTGTAGAATTGATGATCTGGATGACGCTGTTGTAGGCAAGCCCGACCGCTGCTGAGCCGTGTTGCGCTTGTGGCATGGCAATTTTTCCACACAGTGAATCATGCCGACATTATAGCCACAATAGAATCAGGTTATGTATAACAAACCAGCCACCCTACGCCTTGGCGTACATCGCCCGTAACACCACCACCACGAAAATGCCCCCGCCGATAATCGCAATCAGACCACCCAGCCCCATCATGCCCATCCCCAACACTTGCGGCAGGTTTTCCAGCGCTTGCGCCGCCCCGGCTGTCTTGCGCTGTACCCCGTAGCCACCCGACCACGCCAAGCCCAAAATGTGCATCAACTGCCCACCGCCGTAAATGTAGGGTTGCCAAGCCGCCCAGCGAGAAGTCGCAGCACGGAAACCCAGTTTCGGCAGCAGGTAATACGTCACCCCCATGAAAGCCAGCGTCACCCCAACAATCGAGCCGTGGTAATGCGCCGGAATCACCACATTCGCCCCATGGATCAGGAAACCGATCACCCCACCCGCTGCAAACAGCAGGATGGAAGCATTCAGGGCATGACGCAACGGGCGCAAACCGTCATCCGTTACCCGTGCTGCCCGCAAGACTGCTACGACCACGACCACACCCAGCGGCACTGACAGTAAGCCGCCGTATTTCATCAAATGGGTAAATGCCGCGCGGTGTTCTGCCGACATGACATCGAATTGCCAGTAAATCAACGGCACTGCCACAACCGGCAACGCCACCAAACCCAGCAAGCCTTTGGCAACCGCAGGCGCAAGGCGCAGGCTAATACCGCTGGCTTGCGCCAACCACAACCACGCCACTAACAGCAGCAGGGTATGGGTAAATTGCAACACATGCCCACCGCCCCAGAACAACACTTCGTAGAACCCCTGCCCACTGGCTGAAGCAGGTATCTGAATAGCCGTGACCAACAACGCTAGTACCGCTGCTGCTGCCACCAGAATACTCAGGTAAATCCCAAAAGCTGGCGCAGTCTCATGCCGCGCCACCATCAAGGAACGAATGATCAACCAAGTGAAACCGCCCCCAAACACCGCCAGCCCACTCAGGAATACCGGCTGTTGCAATACCGGCACATAATTATTCAACAGCGGATGCCCATCACCCGTGAATGGTGACACCACGATCAATAACGTGCCGATAACCGTGACCACCAGAATGCTGTTATCCCACCACTGCGTAGCAAGCTGGCTATTGGCAGTCCACAACACCCCGGCAAAAGCCAGAAACCACACCAGCACCGACAGCACCACATGCACCACCAGTGCGGTGTGGAAAAAATCCAGCCAGGGAATCACATCCTGCACCGCAGGCGTGCGTGACATCACCAGCAACAGGGAAAAAATCCCCGCTGCCAGCAAGGCAAAAATACCGAGTTTCAACCAGCCCGCCGCGAGGGTGCGGGCGGAGCCTTGCGGGTCGGGCAGGATAAAGTGTGATGGCATCAGAGAACACCTTGGATAGTTTGGGTTGCCTGAAGTATATGCCCTGCCCAGCCCGCTGGAGAGGTCTTTTTACTCGTCACCCCAGCACTCGTCACAGAAATCACCCATGTCAGCCGAATAATAATCGCCACCCCCATAGGAATAATCGACGTAACCATTATCGTAGCCGCCATCGTCGTAGTAATAGTCAGGCTGACTATAGCCACCACTGCCGTAACCACTATTGTTGTAACTGTCGAACATGGCAGCCTGCCCTTGCAGGTTGGCATACCACATGGCAGAACCGCCACCGAACATGTTGGTGCTTTCTGCTGCTGCCGTGCCCCAGGTCAAGGCTGTACCAAGCAACGCAACTGCAATACTGGTCTTTTTCATGAGATTTACTCCTTGTGCAATGTAGTTGGGGTCTTCCCAACCAGCATTACGCCAAGCCAGCCACAACGGGGTTAAACCACTTGCAAAAAACTACAGATTTTTCAGTTTGTCGATGGCCTTGTCTGCATCAAATACCCCAGTACCACTGCTCTTACCAACGGAAGCGGGACGCTTGCCCGCACTTTTGCCAGCACTTTTACTGTTGCTGGGCACTGCGCCGGAGCGCTGGTGACAACTGTTGTCATAACGGCAACTGCCCACATCCTTGGGAATCTGCACATAGTGGCGTGGCGCTATCGGGCGCGAACGGAACGGATGGCTGGCATTGCACCCCACCAGACTGACGGTCAGCAGCAAGACGCTGATCATGATGCTTGTCTTTTGCATGAGAAAAAACTCCTAGTCGATTTTCGCCAAATCCTTTGTCAGGTCGGTATCTGACAGGGGCTGATCCGTACACAAACGCTGGGTATGCCGGAAAATCAGCCCCAGATTGCCCTGCCCGGTCACGCGGCTACCACCCGCCAGCAAGGCTGCCGCATCCGCCCGGAACGGGCACAACACCTGTACCTGCTCACGGTAGCGGGCAAGCCGCTGCGCGTGTTCATCCACCACCCGCTGGTTCTTGGCAGTGCGTTCTTCCACCAGCCGCTCAAATTCCTCACGGTTGCCCTTGAACTTGTCCGCCTGTTCACTTTGTTTACGCAGCCGCCTGATTTCGCCCAGATTGGTTTGGGCTGTCTTGTAACCCTCCAGCCCATCGCGGATCGCCACTGCCGTACCAAGCGCATCCCGGACAGCGGCTTCAATCTTTTTTGCCGGATCAATCACCACAGCTTCGCGGATACTGGCAGGCATAACCTTGGGTTCGGCAACTAGCGGAGTGGGTTCCGCCGGAGGTGCAGGTGTCACCGATGCCTGCACCGGCAAAGTTGCTGCCGTTGGCATCACTTGCGCATACCACAACATGCCCACCCCCAACAGCAACATGGCACTGAGCAACAGGATTCCCCATTGCCGCCGCTTGCCAACCGGCTGACTGAAACGTGGCAACCGCGCTGCACTGGTGGCAACACCTGGTGCAGACTTCACCCGTAGGGCTTGCAGGGCAAGTGTTGGGGAGGTTTCCGGCGCATCTACCGCATAAAACTGCTCCCGCCACAGCGCAATGGAAGCGGGTCGCGCCTCAACCTGCACCTGCAAACCCCAGTCAATCGCTGCCAGCAACGCCGGGGAATACGTTCCTTGCACCTGTTGCGCCGTCAGCAGAGCGGGCGCAGCCGGGATCATCCGCCCCAGCGCATCCGGTGGAATGCTGCCGGTCACACAGCGGTACATCACGGCTGCCAGTGCGTAAATATCCGTCCACGCCCCCTGCTTGCCCGTCGCGGTGTATTGCTCGAATGGCGAATACCCCGGCGTAATGATCGCGGTCATGCTCTGGCTTTTGTGTTCCAGTGCTTGCCGTGCTGCACCGAAATCAATCAGCACCGGCTGGCCTTCCGCATTGATCAGGATGTTGGCGGGCTTGAGGTCGCGGTGAATGATCCCCCTGGCATGTACTTTTTCCAGCGCATCCAGCAAGGGCAGGATCATCGCCTCAAGCTGTGCCTCGCTCAGGGTCTGGCGCTGGTCAAGGTAATCCTGCAAGCTCAGCGCCCCGGCGTATTCCATCACCATGTAGCCGGTATTGTTGGCATTGAAATGGCGCAACACCGACACGATGTTGGGGTGCTGGCGAAATTCGGCCAGAGCGCGTGCTTCGGCAAGGAAGCGTTCCAGCCCCCAGCGGAAGGTTGCCTCTTCCCTAGGGTTGGTAGCCACCACCGTGTTGCCGGACAAGCGCACCGCGCAAGCGGCTGGCAAATATTCCTTGATGACCACCCGCTGCGCCAGCGCATGATCCTGCGCCAGATAAACCACCCCGAACCCGCCACTGCCGAGCACATCCAGCACCTCGTATTCGTGCAGGTAAGTACCGATGGGTAATGCTTGCCGATGCTGCATGGTCATCACTCCCTTGCTTCCTGATCAGGCTTTGCAGAACAGGAACTTGACCTCACCGATTTTCACAATGTCGTTGGCAGACAGCCGATGGGTACGGTGTGAAACCAGCCGCTGCCCGTTCAGGCTCGTGCCATTGGTGGTGTTTTCGTCTTCCAGCAGCCAGCCATCCTGCTCACGGCGCAAGCTGACATGCCGCCGGGACACGGAATCATCCGCAATGGCGTAATCATTCATGCTGGCAGAACGCCCGATGTGGATGCTGTCCCGATCCAGGGCGAAGCGCAGGTTTTCATGACCATCCAGCCCTTGCAGGACATAGCCCCCCGTTGCCAGCGGTGGCTTGACGGGCGGAACTGCCCCCACGGGTGCGGCAACCGCCTGTGGTTTGCTCAGTGCTGTCGGCTTGTTCAGGAACAGGATTGCCAACCCTGCCAGTGCCAGCACCACCAGCCCCACCGCTGCCACCGTCAACCACGGAAAGCTGTTGCCGTTACCCTCGGTGAGCTTGGCAGCATCCGTGCTTCCGCTAGCGGCTGTTGGGGTGGCAACACTACCCGTTGCGGTGGTTGCGCACTGCCCATCCCCTGTATCGTACTGAATGCTGTTTTCCGACAGGAAATCCGCCAGTTCCACCACGTTCAACGCCTTGTTGACGGTATTGCCATCGCTGGTATCAATCTGGGTGTTGACCCCGATCACATTGGCACATTCATTCAGCAAGGGGCCACCGCTGTTGCCGTGGTTGACGGCAGCGGAATGGTGCAGGATGTTGACTTCGGCACTCTTATTGCCCCATTCCTTGGTGCGGGTGGTCTTGTTGATGATGCCGCTGCTGACTGTTGATGAAATGAAATCGTTTTCCACCTGCTCGCGGGAATCGGAAGCCTCATCCGCCACACCGGGAAAACCGATCGCCCAGGCATTCTGTGCCACCTCAACCGGCTTGCCCTTGAACAGTTTCAGGGGTGTGCGTTTGCTCAGGGTAGGTACTTCCAGAATCGCCAGATCCAGCGCGGTGGATTTGGCAATGATCCGCGCCACCTTGCTGCTGTGTTCGCCGATCCCGCCATCGGCAACCATGATGTCATCCGGCTGCGCCTTTTCCACCACATGCAGGTTGGTAACGACGTGTTTATAGCCATCGACCACAAAGCCCGTGCCGGTGGTAACACTGGTTTTCTTGCCGTTGGCAACGAAAGCTACAATCCGCACCACACTGCCTTGTGCGTCCTTGATGGCTTCACCGGTAGCCGACAGGGCAGGTGTTACCAGTGATGTCAGCAGCACACACGCTGCCATGAAATGCCTGAACATGATTGCAAACCTCTCTTGTAAACGTTTCATCCAATGATCCTTGCCCGTATCAGTGCGGAAGTTGCCCTGCCGGGGGTTGGGTGGCAGGTGGCAATTCCGGCAGACCGGGTACGTTGGGCACTGCGGGGGGCACTGCGGGGGGCGTAACTGGCGCTGGTTGCACTTGTTTCATACGCTCTTCACGCAAACGACGTTTGGCGGCTTCCTCTTCGGCCTGGGCCTGCTGGGCGCGGCTTTCGGCACGCCGCACCTTGGCCTTGGCTTCGGCTTCAGCTTTTTGCGCGGCTTCCCGCTGTTTTTCAGCTTCGGTTAGTGCCTGTTGTGCTGCATCCATCTGGGCTTTGAGGGCAGCTTCGGTTGCCTGCTGTTTTTGCCGGGCGGCTTCGGCCTGTTGCTGCATGGTCAGGTTGGCTGCCTGTGCTGCGGCATTGCTGGCTTGCAGGTGGTGGAACAGATAAGCGATTCCGCCCATTGCCCCCAGTACCAGCGACACACCCAGCACCACCGGCAACAGCGCCCGGCGTGGGGTTTTGCCCGGTACTTTCCTGATGACAACCACGCTGGTGTTGTCCTGGGCGGGTTGCTGGCGGGCAAGCACCGCCTGTACCAGCCGGTCAGCCAGCGCTTGCGCAGACAAGGCAGGGTCAAGCAAGGCCGCCAGTTGCGCCTGTTCCAGTGTCAGCAAACCGTCGCTGGCCAGGATCAGCAATTCCCCGGCGGCAAACCGCTGGTGCTGGCAATCGGTTTCATGCAGCTTGTCCAGCCCCAGCGCACTGGTGAGGGCATGGGGTTCTTCCACCGCTGCATATTCGGTTTGCGAAATACGCCCTGCTGCCAGCAACTGGCGGAAACGTTCACTCACGGTGTGCAGGCGGTTTAACTGCTGCAATCCGGCAGGGCGGGCAAAGCGGTACAACAGGGAATCGCCCACGCTCAGCCAGTGCAGTTCCTCACCTTGCACATGCACCGCCAGCAGGGTTGCGCCCATACCGTGCAATTCCTTGTGAGCACGCGCCTGTGCTTCCAGTTGCTGGTTGGTGCGCAGCAAGGCCGCTTGCAAACGTTGGGAAATACTGCCTGCACTTGCAGAAAAAGATTCGCCAAACAGCCGCACCGCCATTTCACTGGCAACTGCACCACCGGCATGACCACCCATGCCATCCGCCAACACTGCCAGCACGGAACCATCCGGGTAGTGGCGCACCCCCAGATGGTCTTCCTGCTGCTGGCGCTGCCCCTGATCCGAGGCATAACCCGTGTCGAAAACGCTGTGCTGCTGGCTGCTCATGCCCGTCCCCCGTTACGCAAGGTCGTTCCAGTCAAACTGGCTACCGCACAGCGCCATGAACTTCAGGGTCGTGTCACCCAACTGGATGCACTGCCCATGTTCCAGCACCAGCGGAGCCAACACCGGCAATACACTGCCATCCAGGGTTTGCAGGTAGGTCAGGTTGACGCCCCCGCCATTTTGCAGATAAAACACCCGCCCCTTGGGTTCGTAGGTAATCAGGGCATGGTTTTCGCGGGAAATCTGCCGGTCGCCGAAATCCAGGCAAACCCGCTGGCTGGCAGCCCGCCCCAGTGCATTGGTTCCGTAACCCAGCGGCAAGGACTTGCCCTTGCCTGCCCCCTGAATCACCACCACCCAGCCAACCACCGGGTCATGCATGAAATCCTGCCCGCTCGTGCCCTCCCTGTCGGCTACAACCCCATGCGCCAGGACAGTCAGACCGGCAGCATCCGCAGGCGCAACCACCGCCCCCTCACCATAAAAAACGGTTTTCTGGCGGAAGGAATCGCCCTGCCCACTGCCCTGCCCCGCAGGTTTGGGGCTGACATCATCAAACAGGTTTTTGGCAGGCTGCTGCTTTGCCGCTTTGCTACTCACCAGCACGGTGGGGGTATTGTCTGACTGGGACATGGAAACACTCCTTGCATTACATTTGCTGAATGACCAGCAGAATCACTGTTCTTGTCAGTGAATACGCCAAATCTCGATAAACGGGGTTAAATCACTTAAAATAAAATCACGTCGCTTGATTATAGATGTAAAAACTAATCACCCATGCCACGCAATAAAGAGAAAAGTTTTATGGCAATAAAACAATTAAAAATAATTATCTATATTTTCTGCTGCTTGTGGTCTTTCAATGCCAATGCCGCCATCACAGCCAATGAAATCAATGAACTGATTAATTTCACCACCCAGCAAAGCCGCTTGTGCCTGCAAGCCCAACAGGCTGGCGATTACGCAAAAGCCTTGCAAATCAGCACCACCAATGAAACAAAATTGCTCGAAGCCATAAACAACCTGAACGGATTAACCAAGGGCAATGATCATGATAAGTTTTTGGCACAGTTAAACTATGCACTAAGTCTTGTTTATCACCAGCAAGGAACCAGTTATTCAGCCCAAGGCACAACCTATAAATTCCAGAGTGAATATGGCCAAGCCACCCCATTACTGAAAAACAGCGCCCGGTTAATGCTGAAAAGCTGGGAACTGTTACAAGCCAATGCCCCGCTCATCGGGCAAGCAGTTGACCCACAACTGGGAATGCTGGCGATGTCCAGCTTGCTGGATGTAGCGGAAACCTACCAGTTGCAAGGGCAACAACAGGCTGCCAGCCCCTTGCTGACACAAGCCAGCCAACTGCTGGAACAAACAACCCTGCCCTTTGCCAGCCAGTGGACATACCGTATCAACCTTGCCAGCCGTTACCAGCAGCAAGGCGACTACCCACAGGCAGAAAACCTGTTACAGGGCATTATCCAGCACAGCACGACCGAAGCTGCCAACCTGCCGATAACACTGGTTTACCTTGCCCAACTGTATCAGGAACAGCAACGTTACCCGGAAGCCGAACAGCAATTCCTGCGCAGTCTGGCACTGGATCGTGCCAACCCACCGTCGCAGGATGCCCCAGCCGCCCTGATCCCGCTGGCATCCCTGTATGTGCAGCAGCAAGCCTATGCCAAAGCCGAACCCCTGTTGCAGGAAGCCCTGCACGCACTGGAACAGCAAACACCCGCCACTGCCAGTGGCTTTGCCCAATCCCTGCGTTCCGTGACTTACCTGGCCACCCGCGAAATGCTCGCCAACACCTTGCTGGAATCCGGCAAGCAGACCGCCGCCCGCGAACTGCTGCTGCAAACCATTCACATGCCGCACAACCTGTTGCCACCGGTCAGCCCCGGCAGCAAGGCCCGCAGCCTGGAAAGCATGGCAGCCTTGCATGAAAAGCGTCAGGAAATCCCTGCTGCCCTCGACTGGCTGCGACAGGCACGCGAGCAATATCTGGCACACCCCACCGATGACCGTGAGCAAGCCGCGCAATTCCGCTGGCTGGCACGTCGCCAGCTATGGCTGCTGCATCTGGGCATGGCTTACCGGCAATTGCCTGTTGATACTAGCCTGCCCGAGGTATTCCAGGCCATGCAACAGGCACATGGCGAACAGCGTACCCAGGCATTGCGCCAGACTGCCCTGCGTCTCAGTGCCAATAACCCAGACAACCGGGCACGCCTGCAAACCTTGTGGAACCTGCAAACCCGCCTTAGCCAGCTTGACCAGCAATACGCGGAAACACTTGCCAACCCTGCCGCTACCAGCACTGACAGCGAACAACTGCATCAGGCCATGCAGCAAACCAGCCATGCCATCCAGCAACAGGATGCGCAACTGCGCGAAACCTTCCCCGCTTACACACCGTTGCTCAGCCCTGTGCCGCTCACGCTGACACAAGTACAAGCCTTGCTCAAACCGGATGAAGCCCTGCTGGTCTGGACATTGAGTGACCGCGCAGCAAAATCCTGGCTACTGGTCATCCGACCCGCGCACGCCCCCAAACTGCACGCACTGGACATCAACCAAAGCGTGTTGCAAACCACCCTGACCGATCCCGCCAATGGCCTGCTGGCAGCCCTTGCCGATCCGCAACAGCCTTTCAACCTGTCAGCCGCCCACGGCCTGTACCAGACCCTGTTTGCCCCGGCTGCCGACGACCTGAACGGCGTCAAACACATCTTTGCCGTACCGGACGGTGCATTGCAAAACCTGCCCTTGCAGGTACTGGTGAAAACTCCACCCACAGTCACCCAGGGGCGTGATGCTTATGCGCAAGCAGACTGGCTGGCAAATCACCATGCATTTTCCTATCTGCCTGCTGTCCATGCGCTGGCAGACTTGCGCAAGACACCTGCCCAAACGGCAACCACCACGGAACCGCCAACCTTCATCGGTTTCGGCGATCCCCTGCTACAAGGTTCCAGCACCAGCCAGGATGACGACTGGCTGGCGCAACTGGGCGCACAACTGACCCATGGCGCTGACGGTTTGCAATATTTCGGCAACCCTGCCCTGCTGGCTACCAGCTTGCCTGCCTTGCCGGAAACCGCCAGTGAATTGCGGCAGATTGCCCTGAGCCTGCACGCTGACCCTGACACTGCCCTGTTTTTGCGGGAAAACGCGACGGAAAGCAGGCTCAGGCAACTGGCCCGCGATGGCGTATTACAGCGCAGCCGTATCCTCAGTTTTGCCAGCCATGCGCTATTACCGCCCGACCATGCCACCGACACAGCCCTGAGCCGCATGGAACCGGGACTGGTGCTGACCCCTCCCGCCACCGGCACACCTGAAGATGACGGTTATCTGAGTGTGAGTGACATTGCCGGGCTGGAACTTCAGGCTGACTGGGTACTGCTGTCGGCCTGCAATACCGGCGTCCTGCAAGACCGGGATACCCACAACGGCTTGTCGGCACTTGCCAAAGCCTTTTTTGTGGCGGGCGCAAAAAGCGTGCTGGCCTCACACTGGTCGGTGAATTCGCAAGCCACCGAACGGCTGATGACGCAACTGTTCCACAACTTGCAGCAACCCGCAGGCATCAGCCGCGCCGAAGCCTTGCGCCAGACCATGCAAACCCTGAGCAAACAGACGGATGAATGCGGCTGGCGCTGCTGGCTGGGCTGGCAGGAAGCCGCCCAACCCGCCCACCCGGCTTACTGGGCGGCGTTCGTCCTTTACGGGGAAGGCGGGGGCTGATAGTTCGGGTACAGCAGCCCGAATGCCTGCAATTCCTGCCGCGCCTGCGCCACCTTGCCCTGCCGCAACAAATCGGCAATCACCCCCAGCCATTGCTGTGGATTTTGCCGGATGCTGGCATCCACTGGCGTGTTCGCAGGTGCAACCGGGGCAACAGGCAGGGAATGCCCTCGGGTCAGGTCATCACTGGCGGGTGGCAACCACAGGCTGGGCAACAAGCCCCCCAGTAACACCCCCGCCAGCAGGGTAGCAGGCAACAGCAGCCACGGGCGCGGCAACCAGCGTTGCCACCAGGCTTGCTGGCTGGATATTGCGGGTTGTGCCTGACAGGGCGGCAAGGTATCCAGCAAACGCACCCGCGCCGTCTCACTCAGGGTGGCATCACGCAACAATGTCTGTTCCGCAGCCTGCAAACCGGCTTGTTCCCCGGCAGGCAGGCTGCGCAAATCACTGGCAAGCTGCTGCTGGAAATCCTCATCCAGCAAGGCCGCCCGGTACAAGGCACGCAATTCCTGCTCGAATGCCTGATCGTCATTCTGCCCGTTGGGTGTGTCGGTACTCATGGGTTCCACGCCTCCTGCATGTCCGCTGCCTGTTCGCCCCCTGCCACCAGCAACCGTTTAAGTTTGTTTTTGGCGTAACGCAGGTGGGATTTCACGGTTTCTTCCTTTTCCTGCATGTGGCTGGCGATGTCCTTCAGGGAATAACCGCCCAGTTGCAGGCTCAGCGCTAGCCGCTGCTTGTCCGGCAAGGCCGTCATGGCCTGCTTGAATGCGCCCAGCCGCTGTTCCTCGCTACGGGTGGATTCGAGCAGTTCCAGCACGCGGGCTGGGTCGGCCTCGCCATCCGCCAGCTCAGCAGGCTGGTGGTATTCCTCTGCGTATTCAACCTGTTCGCCGGGGTTGCGCTTCTGGCGGGTGCTGCTGCGGTAATCATCAATTGCCTGATGGCGGGCAATGGCGCACACAAACCCCCAGAAAGTCCCGGCCTGTAGCGGCTTGCCACAATACTGCACCAGTTTCATCCAGGTGTTTTGCACACAATCCTCCGCTGCATCCTGATCACTGTAAATGCAACTGCGCCGCACGTATTGCAGCAAGCGGTTGCCAAACAGGTTGACCAATTCAATACCAGCCCGCCGTTCTCCCCGGCAAAACTGCTCATACAATTGCCTGCAATAGGCATCGGAAACGTTATCGTGATACATCCTTATACGCTCTGACTGGCACAACAGGGTTAAACGGCTTACAGCAAACCATGTTGCTGCAAATGGCGGAACAGCTCAATGCGGTTGCCGGTCTGGGTTTTCTGGTAAATGGTGCGGATATGCGCCTCCACCGTGCGGTGCGAGCCGATTTCCAGTTGTTTGGCAATCATACCCGCCTGCTGACCGTTGGCCCACAACTTGGCAATCTGGAGCTGGTGCGCCGTCAGTGGAATATCCACAGGCTCTCCGACCTGTTCCGCCGTCTGCACAGCTACAGGCTCGGGCGCTGGCAAGGGTTCTGCACCGGCAGCCGCTTTCGCACGCAACTGGCGGCGTACCCTGCCCCACAGGCGCAAGGTCAGCAGCAAGGCCACCCCGACCGCCAGCAGGCTGAGCAGGGAACGCGCCATGAACAGGTGATCACCCCGCGCCAGCCATTGCAGACTGCGTACAAAACCATCGTTTGCCGGTTGCAGGGCTGCCGCTGCCGCCGTGCCAGCCGCCGACTCCAGCCAAGTGTTGACCGTTTGGGTCAGTTGCTGGTCGTTGTACACCACCACTGCGTATTCCTCGCGGGAAAAGCCGTACAGGGGCGGCTCAATGCTGTAGTGTTCGCGCTGTCCGCTGGGAATTTCATCCGGGTTGTTGAGCATACTGTCGAGCAGGATTTCGTCACTGGCGTAAGCATCCAGTGCATCGGCAGCCTCCAGTGGTTGCAACAGGCGCTCTACCGCTTCCTTGCGGCTGGCAAGTGCGACGATTTGTGCGTTGGCAAACACGCCTTCGATCACGGTGCTGGTGACGGGGCTGCCCGCCTGGGCGGATTTCAACACCCCGATTCTGAGGGTTGCTGGTTGCGTGTACAAGGCTGCCAGCCGCTCGCTCCTGACCAGCAGTTTGGTGGAAGTGACCGCGAACGCTTGGGAAAACTCGCCCTTGAACGCACCATCAGTGGCTTGCAGAGTAGCGGCCCGTGCCAGGGTGCGCGAATGCGGGCCACACTCCAGACCGGGCTTGCCTGCCAACGACTGTGCAAACGGGGTAAAACGGGTATCAAACCACTGCTCGACTTCACGGATTTGGTAGCCTTCCGCCTGCAAATGCTCGCGCAAGGCTGCACAGAAACCATCCGTCCCCGCATTTTTGCCCTGCACGATACGCGGGTAGCTGACCGGACGACCATCCATGCTGTAACCGAACACGATTTCAGCGCCTGCCTGAGTATTTGTCAGACTGACACTCAAGGCCATTCCCGCCAGCATGACCATGATCCGTTTACCCATAAATACACGCACTCCCGCCAGATTGTCATTATCTGGCAGGAGTTTAGCTTATCTGCGGGCAATGCGGTCAACCACCGTCATGAAACTGTTTTGGTTTAATGATGAAATGGTTACGGAACAATAATCACATGAGACATGACATTGTAGGTGTACTGGGTGATGGTGTCCGCGCCGTTCAGCTTGGGCGGGGTGTAATGGTCGGTCTGGTCGCCTGCGGTGTAGTGGAATACATGCGCAGTGATCAATTTATCACCTTGAAAGTCCTAGCGGCAGCCCTTTAATGGTTTCACCGGCAAAAGCTACCTTTTTCCCTTCTTGGCTTCTGATCGCATTCGATATAACCACATACCTAGCAGTAGTGGCATCATAAACGATAAAACAGGGTGAGCATGAGAAGGAGCGAATTTTACTACTATTCCCAATGGGAAAAAAACCAGAAATATTGCCAGCAATGAAATGCACAGACCTATAAATAAACTTATCAAGCCGCCAATAGTAGTTGGGATCTGCAATCTAGACAGAAAATTATAAGAAAGATCAGTTGCTATGCGAAATGACAACCAAAATGAACCAGGTAGCAGATAGCCGGTAATAATGCCAAACAATATCCCTGGCAAGAATATAACTCTTTCAAACACAATAATTTCCAAAATAGTTACCTACTCTCAGGTTTTAGGGTTGATTTACATTTCCCACTGTTGACCCTATCAACCCCTGCACAAAACTACCCACGCCAACATTAGCTGTCGCGCCCCAAGACCGCAACAGCAGGGAAGTGTTGCAGCAGGTAGTGGATGAATTGCTACATATCCCGATAAAGATAGGACATATTCAAAGTCTGAGTTTGAAATTACTCGGTGAGTATATTACAAATCGTACAACTGCTGCGCACCTTCCGTCACAATCCGCTGCGCCCAATGGGGCTTCATTTTCATATCCGCAGCCCGTTCCAGATACAGTGCAGGTCGTGCCAGCATATCTGCCAGTGATTTCAGCAATGCCTTGCGGGGAATACTGCCGTATTGCCGTTCGGCTTCTTGCCATGCAGCTTGCGGAATTTCACCCCATGCCAAATACATCGCCACCAAGTCGAAGACATCCTTGAACGGTGAGGCAAGCGCACGGTCAGCATTCGCCAACAGCTTGGTCATGAAACAGGATTCGCGTGACAAGTAGGGCAGCGGAAACAAGTTCGGATCAGCACCCGCCACCAGCCGGTATTCATCACAACTGACGATTTCGAGTTTGACCAGTGAATCATCCAGCTTCAGAAACGTTCTGACGGCGTAACGATCTGCGCGAATTTCACGTACATAATCAAACTCTTGCCTGACCAATGCGCCGAGGGAAAGATTTGTCACTTGTTCACGCACGGCACGGTAGGCATCCTTGTTTGGACACAGCAAATCAATATCAACCGATTCGCGGTATTCATCCAATTCCAAGGCAATGCGTGTCCCGCCACCGAAACAAATAGCATGTTGGGCAAAAAAATCAGCATCGAACTGCGCCAATGCGGTCATGATCAGGCGGTGATGGGGTAGTTGATAATCAGGCATGGTGTGTCACCCCAAACGCTGGAAGGAAAATGCCTTGCCCCACCGTGCGGGTCAGTTCTTTGATCAGATATTGCTCATCGTCACTTAGGTTCTGCGCTTGCACGAAGCCCCAGCGTTCTTCATACACGCGGAAGGCAAATTCAGGGTCTACTGTTTCGCAATGGACATCCCACAGCAACTTGTCGAGTTCCGGGTAGAGCTTACGGTTGATGGTGGTTGGCATGGCGGCAGTCCTGCTTTGCTGGTGTTTTCATAAGGATAGTATCAAAACGGATGGCGCGGATGCGGGCAAGCAATTCGTCGAAATAGTTGCCACCGCCGCGTTTGAGGCGTTCGTCGTCCAATGTAAAACCCACGTCCAGGTTGAAGTGTTTCACCTGATAGGTTTTGCCGTCGGCGGCAGTTGTTGCAAAATTTGCAATAACTGAATCCCGCACCAGTTCGTCTTCTGCAAAGATGTTGCGGATGTGGCGGGAAATCACCGACTTGTCGCGCTGGAACAGGTTGCTCATGTCGGTGAGGGATAGCCACACGGTTTCGTCTTGCAGGCGGACTTCGAGGCGGGTTTGTCCGTCGGGAGTTTGGTAGAGGAGGAATGTTGTATTTTTTCCGTCTATGATATTCACCAAATTATTCCGAAGTAGGATATTTTTGCTTTACTTGATTAGTTTTAGAATTGGCTTATTTCCTTTGCTGGAAACAGTCTTTTTTTCATTCAAGCTTATGGTTGTGCCAATAAAAGCCAAGCTGAAGACTAATTGCTCCAGCTCTCTTGTTGGGATATTTAGCTCTTTAGCAATGTCATTCTTTTTTATACCATCTTCTCTTAGCGCGAGAAATATTTTACTAAGAACTTGAGATGTTTCTCTTTCAATGCTATCTGGCTCTCTTTTAAAAAAGCCGCGTTGTGATGCTTGAATGCTTAAACTTCGATAAGTCCATTCCGAAATTATATTTAGGTCATAAACTCTTCTTACAAGTGCTGCAACAGAGACTTTCCAGTATTTTTTTAGAACAATGGCATCCTCTAAGGTAAAAACGCTTTTTGCATGTGTGCGAATAGTGTTTTCAGGCATCAAAAATGCAGAGGCAAACTTATCAGCTTCTGCTTCAGCCTCTCTTCCATTAGGCCCTCCATGCTTATGTAAAACTAAGTGACCTAATTCGTGTGCAGCATCAAACCTACTACGTTCAGATGACTTGAAGGTATTCAAGAAAATAAACGGAATTTCGTTTTTCCAGAATGAAAAAGCATCAACCTCTTTATTATTTTCTGAAAGAGAAAATACTCTTATCCCTTTTGATTCAAGTAAATGAATCATATTGCCGATAGACAAATCTCCAATACCCCATTGTCTACGTAAAACACTAGCGGCTGTTTCAGGAGAGTGAATTCTCAAATCTTCTAATTGAGAGCTAGGCAGTGTAAATTTACTTTCTAACCATTCATTGAACAAAAGAGCAAGGCTGCCAGCACTCAAAGCAGCATCGCGTATGGATGCAGTCATGCCTTTCATAGAACGAAAGCTAACCCATGCAGCATCTAACTCTTCAACATCGTTCCCACAAAAAAAATCTATTGGATAGCCAAGTGAGTTAGATATTTTTTCAGCAGTGGTATAGGGTATAATTTCAGCATGTCCATTTTCATAGTTGGAAATCATTCTTGCAGTCATACCAATATCTTCCGCAAGAGCTTTGATACTCATGCGATTTCTGCGTCTCGCCAATTTAAGCCTGAGGGGATTTAATGAAATATTACTCATAACTTCTTTGAAATTGCAATATTTACTGGGTCCGTGTAGTTCGGTGGAGGTTCAGGTAAATAATGGGAATTAGCTATTTTTACCGGATTAAAAACCAAGCGAATTTCCCATTCTGACGCTCTAATTCTGCCATTATCATATGATTCAAATTTCGTTGGAAGTGACAGCTCAAATCGTATTTCTTGTTGCGATCTATCAAAATAATGCAGTAAAACCCATGTTTGAAATAATATGTCCCCAGAGTTCTTTATTGAGAAATTGTTATCGAATTCCGAGATGCTAAATTGCTTATTGCTTTGAATATACTCCCTTGTTTTTTTACCTTTGGTGTTTTTGGTTGAGGGTGATGTGGGAGTTCCTGTACTTCTGTTTCCTATAGCTTGAATGATAGAGACATTATTGGCGGGATTAAAAACTGTTTCCAATCCAGACAAATTACCCTTTTCCCAACCTTTTGGTAGAAGAGCCTTACGTAGTTCCCTGACTATTGCGAAATAAGCATACGTCCCTGGTGCAGTTGTTGGTTCATCCTTATCTGCACTCATGCGGTCAATATGGCTTCTTTCTATAACATTGATCAATATTTCAACATCAAGGTCAAGCTTTTGCAGGTAACCTTGTACGCTTTGTTCATTTTCTTTAACTAATAAGGTAGCAGACATCACATCTCTCTTTGAATGGTTATGACTTCCTTTTTTTTACCACGAACGAGGAATAAAAACAAGAAATGAATCCTAATTCAGGTCTAACCTCAATGCTAGGTATACCCCAGCGCCAGTTTTGCACTCTTCACCCCATACAACGCCAACACATCCCGCAACCACAACCGACACCCTTGTTCCGTAACACTATGATCCGCCGAGCAATCCACCTGCCATTGCCGCAGTACATACCCCGCCATCGCCGCCCGCAGTTTCAGATGCAGCACCCCATCAACCATGCCGTAGTCGCGTTCGGTGATGTCGGGGTGCGGACGGTCAGGGTGCGGCACGATGTCGAGTTCGACAATGCGATTCCACTGGATGTCTTGCGCGGGGAGTTCGTGTTTGGCGGGGTTGCCATCCAGCAGTTCGGTGGATTCCATGCGCGTAAACACAAAATCGCGGAACTCACCGGATTTGCGATCAAAAGCGCGGACGTGCCAGCGCAGCCCGTCATTTGCCAGTGCGAACGGCACGATTTCCCGTTCCGACACCCCGCTGGAATGCGAGAAATAACGCATCCTCACCGCTTTACGCTGATGGATTGCCCGCGTCACCGGCGCAAGGATGCCAACAGCAGGGCGGTTCAACATCAACGGCAGTTCACACGGCAGCAACGCATCCTCCATCTGGCTGAGGCCATCACCAAACCCGCGCGACAGCATCATCAACACCCGCTCGACATTGTGCGCAAACGCAGGCCGAAAGCCACCGCCCAGCACATACGCCTTGCTACTGCCATCCAGACTGAGATTGTCGGGGAAAAGCTCGCGGTATTGCGCAAAATCGCGGGTCGCGGCAGCAGACGCAATGCCAAAGCGATCCATCAAATCCTGACGGCGCACATCGCCCAGAAAGAACAGGCGGAACTCAATGTAGGCCAGCCGTTCGCGCTGCGGCAGACTCAAGGATGCCAAGGTATCGGCGGTAGTTGCAAATATATCGGGCTGTTTCATGGAATAGATTATGATCTTGTCTATTCTGAAACTCAACAAACAAGACTATTATGTGTAATTATTATGATGATGTTTGTTAGCCGTATTCACGCTTGCTATCAACAAAGCCAAAACCGCTTGTGAAATTTCCGAATTAGATCGCGGCAAGCAAGACGGTCAACCACCGCCAGAACCGCCACTGCCACCACAACCGCCGCTACAACCACCGCCGCCCTCACCACTAGACTGGCTAACCGCTTGCCACTCCGTATGACCACACTGGTTACAACGGTACTCCGCCTGCTTGCCATCATCACTACGCACACCGGTCGCATGGAAAGCATGACGGGTACGGCATTGCGGGCAACGCGCATCGCTCCAAAGCGAATAAGCAAGCCATCCCAGCAGAATCAGCACGAAACCGAACACATGAAACGTGTAAAACAACCAGGCATACAGCGCCAGCATACCTAACCCGAATAAAACCTTGCCTACCCACTTCAGCAAACCTGCCAGACTCGGCAACAGCCAGTGAGTACGGGTATTCACCATCCGCAGATGTGGGGTATCACGCAAACGTTCAGCAGGACGTTCCCAAATGTCAGCAGGTGGCGGCTCACCAAAAAACCGCTCGTAGCTTGCCAGCGTCTGCGCATAGTCGCGGTGAAAGGCATTGCTTTCCGCCACCCCACCCCGCGAAGGAACATGATGCAAGGCTTTGCCCAACACCTTGCCACACAGATCCTCCCAATAGGACTCGGTATAAATCAGGTGGAAATGCCAAGTCTGATCCACTGCTTCACACGGGCAAACAAAATGCCCGGCAACCACCGTCAAGAACAGGAAACGCTTGTATTCGCTGAAAACCCGCTCGGTGTGGGCGTGGCTCCAGCCATTCATGCGAGCCAGTTTGTGCAGAAACGCCAGCGGCACATCTTCATAGGAACTGACCTGAAAGGCTTGCAGGCGCTGGTACAAATCCACCCATTCCGGGTTAGAGTGCAGCGGGGCGGGAATGGGGGTATGCATGATGAAGTCCTCCGTATGGTTTGCTCGTGGAAGCAGATTAGCTTGCAGCAAACAACGGGGACTATTCGTGAAACTACTGTTTTTAAGACAAAATAATTGCTTAAGTAGTGCTACGTAGGGCTACCTGCGCAGCACTGCCTGCTTATGTTTTATTCCGCATCACCCACCGTCTCGCGGTAAGCGTGCCAACTGGCATGACCGATCAGTGGCAAGGTGAATGCCAACCCGATGAAAAACACTCCCATCCCCAGCAGGGTCACAATGGCAATCATCGCCGCCCAGCGCATCATCACCACCGGATTCTGGTAGACTGCACGGATGCTGGTCACAATGCCTGTCATCACGCCAACCTGTCGGTGGGCAATCAGCGGCACTGTCACCACGCTAATGGTAAAAGCCAGCACTGCCAGCACAAAACCACACAGCACAAACGTAGCAATAAAGGGCAGGAAACTGACATCGCCCAGCAACGTATCCCAGCCACCACTTACCAGTGCCGACTGTTCAAAGAACAAGCCAAACAGCATCGCCACCAGCCGTGCCCATACCACCAGCAACACCAGCAGGATGATGCCTGCGGTAATCGTGTCAGCCCGCCGATGGCTTGCCAGAGGAATCGACACAATCGCCACCGCAGAAGCCAGCAAGCCCATGATCAGCCCACCCAGCATGAATACCGCCAGAAACGGCAATGATTCGCGCCCGTTCAACAATAACGCGATACTATCCGTCACCAGCGGGCTATCCCCAAAAAACAGCTTGATAATGCCGCTGGTAATGGTCGCCCATACCAGCATGATGAAACCCAGAATCAGGCCAAAACTGATCAGCTTGTAAGTACTAACCCTAGCATTTGATAGTGCGTGCAGCAGGGATGGAGTCTGCCCTTCCTCAATTCGCTGGCTCATGTCATACAGCCCGACTGCCGCCAGTGGGCCAGCCAACATGAAACACGAGATCAGGAACAGCGCAAACAAAGGGTTGGCAGGCCCCAGCGCAATCATCAGGATTCCGGCAAAAGCAAAGACAAGACCATAGGCAATACTGGCAACAGGTCTGGCTTTGAGGTCTTCCAACCCCTTGTTCAGCCAGCGCAACGGGGCACTGCTGTCGAGCTGGCGGATGGCAGGTATGGGTTCAGTGGTGACGGCATGGTCAGCGGAAATGGGTGTCATGGCATGTCCTCCTGTGGTGTAAGACTGTTTACCCGGTTGCAGGGCAATAACGTGGCTAACTCCCCAACATATTTATATGTCAGGCAAAGCAACAGCACACAAATACCCGACTATCCAAGTGGGATTAAGGCAAACTGGCAGGAAAACAGGCACAGAGGCAAGGCGGGGAAGCCGGGCGGCTCCCCCGACGGGCAGGATTACGCTGCGAAATTGGCGGCGGCGAAGTCCCAGTTGGCTAGGTTGTTCAGGAAAGTTTCCACGAATTTCGGGCGCAGGTTGCGGTAGTCGATGTAGTAAGCATGTTCCCACACGTCAACACACAGCAGGGCAGTATCACCGGTGGTCAGCGGTGTGCCAGCCGCGCCCATGTTCACGATGTCGACAGAACCATCGGCTTTTTTCACCAGCCATGTCCAGGCAGAACCGAAGTTGCCAACCGCAGAAGCGGTGAAGGCTTTCTTGAATTCATCGAAAGAACCCCATTTGGCATTGATGGCATCCGCCAGTGCGCCAGTTGGTGCGCCACCACCGTTAGGGGACAGGCAGTTCCAGAAGAAAGTGTGGTTCCAGACCTGTGCTGCATTGTTGTAAACACCACCAGCCGGGGCAGATTTCACGATGTCTTCCAGGCTCATGTTTTCAAACTGCGTGCCAGGAATCAGGTTGTTGAGATTGACTACGTAAGCGTTGTGGTGCTTGTCGTGGTGGAATTCCAGCGTCTCGGCAGACATGTGCGGAACAAGGGCATCTTTGGCGAAAGGCAGTTCTGGCAGGGTATGGGCCATGAGTCGTTACTCCTCTAGTTATCAAGATTGGTGTACAGGGCGTAAAGATAGGTCATTTTGGGCAGCCCATGCAATAAGCCTGTATTCAGGAAGGCAAAACACCAGACTCTCCGTATGGCTGCCTTACATCCAGTTACCATTTTCAAATGCCCGGAACTGCCTTTCCAGTGTCCATTCCACCTTAGCCTTGTCATTCTCATCCAGGAATTGCTGGCAGGATGCGCTGGGTTTAGCCAAATCGGCTTTATTACAAGCGGTCTGCATCTGACGGTACGTTGGATTCGACCACAGGCTTGCACCATCAAGGAAAGCATAATGGATACTGTTGCGAGCCAAGGTTTTCAAGTCAGGGTAACTCAACCCATAATCCAGTGCAGCACGCTGGTATTCATGAGTCAGATCTATCCGGGAAATACCCTCATCATCAGATGCCAGTGTGGCAGGCACACCCGCCTTGAGGTATTCCGGGAAAGGATGCTGCTTGCCCTCCACCCCCAGAATCGCATCATTGCTGGTTAGGCAAACTTCAACCAGTACATTGTTGTCTTTCATGGTTTTCAGCAACTGGAAGGGATTGTCTTCATGCATGACATCCACACCATGCCCAACCCGCTTGGCTCCAGCCACTTCAACGGCTTTGCGGATATGGTCATGCAAGTGGTCAGGTGGAACCAAACCCAGTACCAACTCCCCCGCGTGCAAGGAAACCGGCACGTCAGGGTAACGGGCTGACAAGTAACCAATCATACGCATATGCAAATCATAATCACGCAATGCCACCACATTGTCTTCCGGGGCAACCATATTCACCCCGACCGCTAACGGTTCCGCCTTAGCCGTTTCAAAAGCATATACCATTTCGGCAAACACCCGCGAAGGCTCACCTGTGCGGTTAATCTGCAAGAGATAACGGCGCTCGACGGCACAACCCGCCTGCGCATTCGCAGAATCACAGGCCAACGCTGCCTTGGCTTGCTGTTCAACACCCTGCAACTCCTGCTGACCTGCCGCAATCGTGCCCGGCAAACCCGCCGCAATAATTTGCTGGTAAGCCGCATCAATATCACCTGCGAAATGCACTTGCTGCGAAAACTGTTTGGAATACTTCTTGCCAACGGTGATCAGCATTTCCAGATAGGCAATATTTTGGCGGCTTGCCCGGTTGCTCAATTCGGCAATCATCTGCCCTTTACTGCCCCCAGCAAATTTCGTAAATGCTTCAAAAAACTGGTCATGACCGGACTGTTCGGCATACTCCAGATTGCGCAAGGACATCTTGTCGACCAGCTTGCCGTACAACTCCGAATCTTTCATCGCAGTAGCAACCGGCACTTCCGGTTTTACCTGACAGGGTTCGTGATTGTCTTCTGAAATAACTCCGGTTTCGGGGTTGACGCACCGCTTTTCATCCGTCGCCCATTGCAGGTAACTTTCTGCATAAACAGCCCCGGAAAGATGAGTGTGAATGTCGCCGCCTTTGGGCATTTTTTTCAGGAAAGCCCGCAAGCGCAGGGGGCTATGACGGTTGTCGGCAAACCATTGTGCTGTTTTCGCGCTCGCCCCTGAGGCCTCATCTGCTGCATTGGCTACCAGATTGGGCACAGATTCCCCCAGACTTGCACATGACGACAGCATACTCACAGCAAGCATTACACCGCATACTTTCAGTAACTTAAGCATTATTCCCCTCGCCGAGCAGAAAACTTCAACTACATGCTATAGCGTAGTACATCCATAAACATCGGGGGAACAATTAACCGATTTGTCCCGCGCTACCCTATTGATAACTGGTAGTTTGCTGACGCTGGTAACGGATCACGGTGTAAGTGATGGGATCAATATCAATACTTACCTGATCCTGTAACTGGTTGTTGGGTATGACACTACCGCCCAACATACTGCCTGCCAGCGAGCCAAGCGGCCCTGCCATGTATCCCCCTACCGCTGCGCCAGTGGAAGACACAACCTGCCTTTCGACATTGTTGTTCTGGTTATAAGAGTAAACCAGTGTCCTGCGTTGTGGCGTTACCGTGACGGAGGTTGGCCTGCCCAAACGTTGCACCACTTCCTGCTCGGTTGTCTGGCCTTCCCTGATCATGCTGAGTTGCTGATCATCAATCCTGATACCAGCGGGGGCACAACCACCCAACAACGCGATTAGCGAGGTATAAAGAAGGAATTGCTTCATGCATGTCTCCGCAAAAGTGGTGTAATGCTGTCTATGACAATCGAATGGTGAATTCTGTTCAGAGCTGCTGAAGAGTATACAATTCCCCACCTTTACACCAGCGAAAACCAAGCATAGAATTTGGATATGTCTGGTCTAAAACGCAATCTGGAAGCCAAAATCACGCTGCTGCTCACCCTGTTCCCGGTGGTGTTGCTGATTGGTGCGCGGCAAACCGGCAAAACCACCCTCAGCCAGCAGCTACGCCCCGACTGGCGCTATTTCGATCTGGAAAATGCCACAGATTACGACTTCATCAGCCGCGACTACGGTTTCTTTTTCCGCGAACACCCGCGCCACATCATCATTGACGAAGCCCAGGAAGACCCGGAACTGTTCCGCCACCTGCGTGGTGTAATTGACGCCAAACGCGAGGAAAAAGGGCGTTTCATCCTGACCGGCTCCAGTTCCCCCGAACTGTTGCAGCGAGCCAGTGATTCGCTGGCAGGGCGCATTGCGATTGTCGAAATCGGTACGCTGAAGATGAACGAAATTCTCCAGCAGCCGCTGCCGCCGTTTTACCAAATTTTTGAACAACCCTTCTCGGCAGATACGCTGGCATTTCTGAAAACACTGGAAAACCCGATCCCGGATGTAATCCCGCTGTTTTTGCGGGGTGGCTATCCCGAACCCGTGTTGGCACAAGACCCGTATGCTTTCAGCGTGTGGATGGAAAACTATTACCAGACCTACATCAACCGCGACATCCGGCGGCTGTTCCCGCGTCTGGACAGCATCCGCTACCGGCGCTTCATCAGTATGCTGGCGTCCCTGTCCGGTACGATCATCAACAAGGCACAACTGGGACGTTCGGTGGACGTATCGGAAGTCACGATCCGCGATTACATCGAGATTGCCGACAACACCTATATCTGGCGCACCATCCCCGCGTTTGAAACCAGCAAGAGCAAATCGGTACTGAAAATGCCCAAAGGCATCCTGCGTGACAGCGGCCTGACGCATTATCTGGCGGGGATAGAAAGCCGCGAAGCGCTACTGCGCTCCCCGCAGGTCGGGCAGAACTTTGAAGCCTTTACTACCGAAGAAATCATCAAGGGCATACAGGCGACCCGTGCAACCCGCTGGGATTATTACTACTTCCGCACCAAAAACGGCGCAGAAGTTGATCTGGTGCTGGATGGCAGCTTTGGGACTTTGCCGGTTGAGATCAAGCTGGGGCAGCAAACTACGGTGAAACAGCTAACGGCGTTGCGACAGTTTGTGGAGCAGCATGAGTTGCCGTTTGGGATCGTGGTAAACAACAACACCCGTGTTCAAATGCTGGCAGACAAGATCATCCAGATTCCAGCAGGGTGCTTATAGCATACAACAAGTATCAGCTACCCATCTTTAAGCATTCCTACTGCACGCTTAAGCGTTATAACATCAGAAGCTGTCCTCTCGTCCCCAATTGCCAATATTTCATTCGCTCTTTTGACCCGAATAAAATCCGCTTTTTTCCCGCCCGAGGGTAGATCACTACGTACATCTAAAAAACCATGATTATATAAGACATTTTTCAGGTTGTCCCACTCAGGAGCTAAAAATATTTTACCAAAGTCATCCTTTGGATCATCCTTAATCCATGTTTGACGAACAATAATTCGGCAGATCTTTTCCAAAAGACATAGTGATCTATTTTTCTCAACCTCATCATCTTCATCTTCATCTTCAAACTTCGGCATTCTATTAACCAAGCGCAACTTTATTTCACTTGGTTTATAAATTGTTTCCTTTCTGCCGTTAGCATCAACTTCTAAATGACCCGGTAAAGGCATAGACGTTGAAAGCAATGCGCTATCATCAATTACCAAAGAAGATATTTCACAATCATTAAAAATTACTTCATGTAAATCTGCACCTCGAACATCAAATTGCGAAATCTTACAACGTTTTAATTGTACATTTTGCACAGTCCCTCTTAAAATAAACTCATCATGGGTAATATCTTCAACATCTATTAACTCACCATACAAATTAGTCTCATTACCCAAAGAAGCCAGCAAAAGAGCTGCAATATTTCCTGGACTACGATCATAAGATCGGCGGCGCTTCAATAAATCATTACCATTTCTTTGCATGATTTTTCTTTCATCAAAAGGAAATGTCTGCGTAATATCATGAAAAACATCAAGGACATCTGTACCAAGAATATTTCGCCTTAATGAGCGGAGAATATAAAATTCATCTACTGACTCTAATAGCCGACGAGCATAACCTCTAGCTAAAAAATAACGATGCACCTCAGAGTGGACAAAGCAACGCAGGTTCTGATTTACATCCTGTTCTAATAAAGCTATTGACTTAACTCTATGTCTAACAGCTCTAAGTTTTTCGTCATCAATATACTGACTAAAAATTATATCTGAAATAAGTTGCAATGAATCAATATCTAAACTTTCAGACTCACTGTCAGCCATTTCTTGAGCCACTTCTTGCAAGAAGTACTCAAGAAGCCCCCTGAGATGTTGCTCATCCAAATTATTGACAAGCCGATGGAATAAAGGAACCTCCCGTTTTATCATCGCTTGAACTAAAGTATCTAATGGGAACTTGGCAAATGAATCAATACCATCGCCTGATTCGGATATTTTCAATATTTGTTGCAAGAAGAATGGTCGAAGAGAATAGCTCCCATTATCTAATAATCCCAATTCTTTTAATTGATCTATTACCTGACGGCTTAAATTGTTTTTTTCCAGCCAATCAATAGCCTCTCCTTCAGATGGAGTTCGCAAATGAGCTGATACTACAGATCTATCTTTCAGTATTTTAAGCTTTCGACAAATACTCTCTCGACCAATAAATGTGTCGCGTCCTGCTAATAGAATGACTCCATTCCCATCAATATCTTCAATTAATTCACGAACCGCATTCCATGCGTTATCATAACCCTCAGGATCTGCAAGTTCATCAAAACCATCAATAGCTAATTGTATTAATCCATGTCTGACAAAAACAGGGACTTGATCATACGTAATAGATAGACGCATTGATTGTAGTGTTTTTGCCAGCAACTCCATCAATCCTGTTAATCTTTGCCCCCTGCTTTGCACATGCAAAATTAAAGGATCAGACTGAAGCGATATATATTTATCTGCTCTACGCTTAACCAACAAGCGTATCAAATGTGTTTTCCCAATTCCAGCGGGACCATCAATTACAATAGCCTGCACACCCTCAGCACTTTTCGAATTAGCCGTCCATTCATCAATTAAATCAATAACCGGCTTCGACTTATCCTCGCCCTCTAAAGTTAATAGCTCTCCCATAATAGTTATTTGCTGAGAGGATTCATCCTCTACCAACTCTGGGCTTTGCTTTGAAATTGCACGTTGAGTTCTCGCAATATGGAAAATATCACCGAATTCTGAAGAAGCCAACAATCCACCATATGAATTGAAGCTCTTAATATCTTCTCCAGACTTAAACACAACTGATTGGGTTTTCTGATTTAAAACGACACTAACGTCAGCACCCTTCCTACGGAACTTCGCCGCCCAAGACTCTCCCATATCGCGAGCATCAAAATCCCAATCAATATCGGCAAAAAGCCTAATTTCTCTCTCCCACTGATTAAACTGCATCTTTGCTTCCTCAAATCCTTTTCACAAGACCATCTAAACGAAGAAAATTACCATCCCGCTCTCGCTTTCGGGCAATTACTGTCTTGCCCTCCCCAGAGTTCCATTTTTCACTAACAAAGGCTGCTGGAATCACATCATCATCCTCAACCATTATTATTTTAATATAGTCCTGAAACATTCTTGTCTGAGATAACAAATCACAAGCCAATGCGGTATCAACCATTTTTTCACGAGGAATACCGTTTGTAGAATCTCTACGCAGAGTATTTGGCAAGTGTATCCTAGCTTTTGGATGCTTTCTGCGATCCAATGCATCTAACAAGACATCCCCAAAAGGATTGCTCCAATCAAATGAAAGATTAGACTTAGAATTAGGAACTTCTCTATCTTTTATCATTTCTTCTAAACATTTACGAGTAAGGGTGGCAGTTAAACCTTCATGCCAGCCATAATATATACGCATTTCCACGCTGAACTTATCAGCTTTCTTTTCTATATCATTCAATAAACGAACCAAAGCATCACTCACATAATCAAGTGTATCCTTAATCTGACGCTTTATTGCTTTTGCACTATTTTCATCGACATCTTCCCTTCTCGATCCATTCCGAGCATTGAATTTTTGAGAGTTCCAATCGATAAAAGCAGTTACATATCTCCTGCGCATCATGGATAGCCACCATTGATAAACTCATAGAGCAACATATTATCAAACACTTTTTACACAATAAAGTATTTAAACACCTACGTCGTCAGTCTTCGGTAAATATCCGCCACCTTCAAAGGCAGCTTCTTCACCTCGTCAATTTCCACCCAGTTGGCGTGACCGTACATGTGCGGCAAATAATCCTTGCCGTGCTTGTCAATGGTGATGCAGAACGGGTGGATGCCAGTACGCCGCGCTTCAAACAGCGCCTGGCGGGTATCTTCAATGCCGTACTGGGTGTTGTAGATGTCGAAGTAGTCTTCCGGCTTGCCGTCGGAGAGCGTGATCAGCAAACGGGTTTTGGCTTCCACTGCATTCAGCTTTTCGCTCAAATGGCGGATCGCCACCCCCATGCGGGTGTAATCCTTGGGAACAATCCCGGCAATCCGTGCCTTGGTGTCGGCGTTATAACGGTCGTCAAAGGTCTTGATGCGGTAGATTTCGCAGCGCTTGCGCCCAATGCCGGAAAAGCCGTAGATGGCGTAACGGTCGCCGAGCGTTTCCAGCACTTCGCACAGCATCACCAGCGCTTCGCGCTCGGCCTCATTGATCCAGCCCTTGGTGCTGCCGCTCATGTCGACCATGAACATCACCGCCAGATTGCGGTCAGCACGGTGCATGTGCTGGAACAGCTTGTCGCTCATTTCGCGCCCGTCACGGCTGTCGGCGAGTGCTTCCACCAGTGCATCAATATCCACGTCATCGCCCTGCGCCTGCCGTTTAAGCAAACGGTTTTCATCGCGCATTGCCTCAAAGGTGCGCCGCAAATGCTTGACCAACCCCTGATGCTTGCTTAGCACCGCATCCACATAAGCCGGGTCGCCACGGGTCATTTCAATTTCGCGCAATACGCACCAGTTCTTGCGGTAATGCTGGCGAGCAAAATCCCATTCGCTGTACAGGAACGCACCATCTTCATGGTAAATCCCCTTCCACACATCTTCGGTATCGCGCTCTTCCTTCTGGTACAGCGACGGGTCATATTCACCATCACCCGCAGGCACAAGGAATTCCGGCGGCACGTCCCCCCAGTCGAGCAGGATGGAAGTCAGCAATTGCTTCACATCCTCCGGCGGCGCAATCGGCTTGTCATCCAGCACCAGCTCAAACCCCTGCCCCTCCTGTGTCTCCCGCACTTCAAACTCCGGCGGCGCGGCCTCTTTCCCTTCTTCCTCCCCCTCGCCCCCTAAGGGAGAGGGGGTTGGGGGGTGAGGGGTTTCCCCCAACTCTTTCATCAACTCTGCCAACTTCACCCGCAACAAAATCTTCTCCCGCTCCATCCGCGCCAGCATACAGGCGGTAATGGCTTCGGCATTGAGTTTGGGCTGGTAAACGCGCGGGGGGAAATCCATGCCCAGCACTTGCGGGATCAGAGACAATACATCGTCAACGGTGGCGGTGGGGGATTGCAAGCGTGAAGAAACCCCTCCTAACCTCCCCTTGTCAGGGGAGGGAGAAAAGAGGCTTTCCAACCTTTGCATATCGCGCCACAGCCCTGGCAACTCCCGCGCCAGACACGCTTCCAGCCGCACGCTATCCAGTGCATGAAACGCCGCCAACGCCTGTTCCCGATCCGGGTAGTGCGCAAACGCCGTGGCAAAATCCACCCGGAAACTGCCAAAGCGGGTTTGCGCCCACATGAACGCCACCTGCGCCTTACACAACAGGAAGTTGTCCTTGGCCTTTTCCAGCCGGGCAGTGATATTGGGCAGGAACAAGGTTTCGCTGTCGGTGTAGACACTTTCGCCCTGCTCCAGCTTGAGCCGCCGCCCCGACAAGCCACACACGAAGGTGGACAGCACCGGTTCGACTTCCTCAAAGGTGATGCCTTCGGCATGGGCGTGTACATCGACGAGGAAACCATCCACTTTCTGGATAACATCCAGCGCCGGGCGCAAACCGGCACGGTCGAACACGTCGGCGGCATGGACAGCCAGTGCTTCGATCACACGCCGTTCCAGCCGGTCGATGGCTTCCACCACGCGGATAATGAATTCATGGCTGATGTAGACGTTGGTGGTTAGCAAACGGCTAGCCCAACCGAGGATGAAATCCTGGGTATCACGATCCAGCCCGACCAGACCTTCCACCAGTTTTTCCACCTTGAGCCAGGTAAATTCGACTTCGTACAACTCTTCCAGTTTTTCCAGCAGGAATTCGGCGCTATACGGTTGGCTGGGTGTTTTCATGGAAGACACCCCTCACACCAACCCCGCACCCTGCCCCCTGAGGAGTCGTCCCTCAAGGGGCGAGGGGCTAAAGATAAAGAAACTCTTGTTCCCCCTCTCCCCTTGAGGGAGAGGGGGCTAGGGG
>DILV01000026.1:68827-79967 GCA_002425225.1 Thiothrix sp. UBA5583 | reverse complement strand
CTAGGGGGTGAGGGGTTCTTCAAAACAGCGCACCGATCAGTTCATTGATGGCAGCAATCATGTCGCTGTCGTCGGTCAGCGCCAGCGCGATTGCCCCTTGGCAAGCGGCACGCGGTTCCACCCCCTTGTTGATCAGCTTGCCTGCGTGTACCAGCAAGCGGGTGGATGCGCCCTCTTCCAGCCCGTTGCCTTTAAGGTTACGGGTCATTTCCGCCAGCTTCAGCAACTTGTCAGTGATGGCGGCATCCAGCCCGGTTTCGTGGATGATGATCTGCCGTTCCAGCGCCGGTTTTGGGTAATCGAATTCGATGGCAACGAAACGCTGGCGGGTGGATTGCTTAAGTTCCTTCAACACGCTCTGGTAGCCGGGGTTGTAGGAAATCGCCAGGCAGAAACTGGCAGGCGCTTCCAGCAATTGCCCCAGCTTTTCGATCGGCATGATGCGGCGGTCGTCAGCGAGGGGGTGGATCACCACCATCGTATCCTTGCGGGCTTCGACGATTTCATCCAGGTAACAGATACCACCGGTACGCACCGCACGGGTCAAGGGACCATCAACCCACACGGTTTCGCCGCCCTTCACCAGATAGCGCCCGACCAGATCGGAAGTGGTCAGGTCATCGTGGCAGGAAACCGTCACCATCGGGCGGCGTAGCTTCCACGCCATGTACTCCATGAAACGGGTTTTGCCGCAGCCGGTCGGGCCTTTCAGCAGCAAGGGCAAATGGCTGGTGTAAGCGGCTTCAAACAGGGTGATTTCATCCCCAACCGGCACGTAATACGGCTCTGTTCCGATGAGGTAGGTAGAAGGGTCGTGGACAAGGGCGTGGTTGGTCGGGGCAGTGGTTTCCACTACAGGCTCCTGTGGCTAATCATGAGTGCAGTTGATCATAACAGCTACAAGAGTTGTACGGGTATTACCTGCGCCATATGTCAGGAAAACTGGCACAACAGCCCCACAAATGTTAGCTTACAAGCCGTTAACCACCCCAATAACACAATAATAAACATGGCTATGACAGACACAGACATCGAACTTGCCCCACCACCTGCGCAAGACAAAAACCTCGACATGGTGCGCAATATCCTGTTTGGCGAACAGTCCCGCGAAAGCGAGCGCCGCGTTGCCAATCTGGAACGCTTCGTCAAGGTCTGGACTAATTCCGTGCGGGATGAAATGCGTAAAAACCACGACGCACTCAACCACGAATTGCACATGATCCACGACCTGCTGGCGGAAGAATCCCGCGCCCGCATCAGTGATGCCAGCATTGCCCGCAAGCAGTACGAACAGGCAGGCAAAAGTATTGACGGCCTGTTCCGCCAGATTCAACACACCCAGGATGCATTCGCCCAGCGCATGGAAGAGCAGCGCGAACAAATCCTTGAGGAAGTAAAAAAGGCTGCCGAACAATTGCGTCAGGACAAAATCGACCGCAAGGCGCTGGCAACACTGCTGGACAACGTATCCCGCCAGCTTGCCATCGACCCGGTGTAAACCATGACCACGGGTACGCCCGATCTGGATCAATTACGCCGCCTGCTGTTTGGCAAGGAATATGACGAGCTGCTGGCACTGAAAGCGCAGTTTGCCAGCTCGGAAAAATACACTGCCAGCGTGGCTCGTATCATTGCCGAAGCCATTAACCTGCGTGCCGGACAGGATAGTGCCCTGTCCGTTGCCCTCGCGCCGATGGTGGAACAGAGCGTTACCCAGTCAATCCAGCGCCAGCCGCAACGCTTTGCCGAGGTGCTGTACCCGGTGATGGGGCCTGCCATCCGCAAATCCATCCAGCAAGCCCTGAATGAAGCACTGGCAAACCTCAATTACCTGCTGGAAAGCAGCTTTTCCCCGCAAGCCTGGCGCTGGCGTTTCGATGCCTGGCGCAGCGGGCAAAGCTATGCACAAGTGGCACTGTTGCGCACGCTGGTGTATCAGGTGGAACAGGCATTCCTGATCCACCGTGAAACCGGCCTGCTGTTGCGGCATGTACTTGCAGAAAACGCCATCAGCAAAGCCCCGGACATCGTATCCGGCATGTTGACCGCCATTCAGGATTTCATCAAGGATTCCTTCGCCATCAACGGCGAAGACACCCTCGACACCCTGCGACTGGGGGAACTGACCGTACTGGTCGAATACGGCCCGCACGCCATCAGCGCCCTGGTAGTACGCGGCACGGTTCCGGGCGAGCTGTCCGGCTTGCTGAGTAGCACCTCCGAAACCATCCACCGCCAGTACGCACACCAGTTTCAGGCTTTCAACGGTGATGCCGCCATTTTTGCCGGGGCAGAAACCCTGCTGTCTGACTGCCTGAAAGCCCAGCGACAACACCGGCAGCCACGTTCCCCCTGGCTGGCTTACGCCCTGCTGACCACCATCGTGGCGGCTTTCGGCTGGTGGGCATACCAGCACTACCAGCAACAAGCCGGACAACTCGCACAGGAAGCGGCTAGCAAACAACAGCAACACGCCACCCTGCACGACTTGCAGGCTCAATTGCGCCAGCAACAGACTGACAGTACTGCCATCCAGACCTCCCTGCAAAACCTGCTGGAACAGCAACGCCAGCAAGCCGCCAGTACTGCCGAGGCGGCTGCCAGCAATAGCCGGACTATCCAGCAACTGACCCGACAGATTGAAACTGCCACCTACCCGTTTGAGCTGGCAAAAGCTGAGATTGACCTCAACCACCCCGTATTACAACAAATCAGTCAAGATATTAACGCCTTGCAACAGGCGGCTCGCCGTAACCAGCAAAGCCTGCAAGTCATGCTGACCGGTAATACCGACGACAGCGGCACGGAAACGCTCAATGCCCGCCTTGCCAAAGACCGTGCCAGCAACATGCGCGATGCACTGGTCAGGAGCGGTGTACCCGCCGCCCTGCTGGTCGCTTACGATGCCAATCAACCGGGTCTGCCTGCGACCGCCCACAAAAGTGAACGCGGTGTCAGCTACCGGGTGACACTTTATTAGGAGCTAACCATGATCCAGAAAAAAATCTGTCTGCTCGGCGCATTCTCGGTTGGCAAAACCAGTCTGATCCGGCGCTATGTCGACAGCCTGTTTACCGACAAGTACCTGACCACGGTTGGCGTCAAGATAGACAAGAAAACCCTACAAGTCGACGGGCAAGACATCACCCTGATGATCTGGGACATTGCCGGGGAAGATGACCTAACCAACATCCGCACCGCTTACCTGCGCGGCATGTCCGGCTACATTCTGGTGGTGGATGGCACACGCCCGCACACCTGCGACACCGCGCTTTCCATTCACCGCATGGTACGCGAAACCGTCGGCGACTTACCCGCCCTGTTCGCCCTCAACAAGGCTGACCTGAAAACGCAATGGCAACTTGATGCCAACCAGCTCAAACAGTTGCAGCAAAGCGGCTGTCCCTTGCTGGAAACCAGTGCCAAACAGGATGCCGGGGTGGAAGACATGTTCCACCAACTGGTCAGACACATGGGGGTGTAAGATGGACTCATTATTCGCCAGCATTTACCACACCCTCAACATCGCCGTATTCCTGCGCCGGGACGAACAATGTTTTGCCCTGCAAGCACAGATGCCGGAATGGCTGATGTTTTTCCTCGGCACATCCATTGCCCCGCAAACCTGCGACCTGACCGACGTTTTCCCCTACCTCACCTGCTTCATGGACGATGCCGAACAACACTGGCAAGCCAAACGTTCCGCGCCGCTCACTTCCGGCGTATGGGTGGAAACCAATGAACTCGGGCAGGAACTCGCCCTCGAAGCCACCGCTTTGTGGGCTGACGGGCAGGCCATTCTGCTGCTTCAGGATCTGGGGGAAAAATACCGACAGGAAGTCAGCCGCCTGCAACAAGTGCGTGACGGTCTGCTCACTCAGGAAAAGCTCGAAAACGAAGTGCAGAAACGCACCCTCAAGCTCAAGCAACGCGAAGAAGAAATCGCCATCAAGCTGGTCAGCCTTACCAGTTACCGCGACGAAGAAACCGGGGCGCACGTGCGCCGCATCGGGCTGTATGCGGCTGCCATGGCCAAGGCGCTGGGCTGGCCTGTCTGCCAGATTGACGACATCCGCATGGCAGCACCCATGCATGACCTCGGCAAGATCGGCATTCCCGACAAAATTCTGCTGAAAAAGGGCAAGCTGACCGAGGTGGAATTTTCCATCATGAAACGCCACACCGAAATCGGCGCCAAGATGCTGCAAGATTCCAACATCCCCGCGCTCGACATGGCAGCAGAGATTGCCTTGTGCCACCACGAAAAATGGGATGGCAGCGGCTACCCACGTGAACTGCACGGTGAAGAAATCCCGCTGGCTGCCCGCATCACCACCATCGTCGACATTTACGACGCGCTGGTGCATGAGCGGGTCTACAAGAAAGCCATGTGTGAAAAGGAAGCAGTGGAACTGATGAGCAGCATGGCGGGGGCACACCTTGACCCGCAGTTGTTCCGGGTGTTCATGGAACTGCTGCCGGTAATGCGGCGCATCCGCACCGAAGTGCACGAAATCGACGACTTGATTGTCTCTTACTGAAACGGTTACAGAAGGCATCAAACAAACTTTGCCAATCTCAAGTTCAACCTGAAATCCGCCCTGTTCTCACGTATCGCGCCATGCCCCGCTGGTCAGCCCATCCAGTGTCCACGTACCAATCCGGTAACGGATCAGGCGTAAAGTGGGAAAACCGACCGCTGCCGTCATGCGCCGCACCTGCCGGTTGCGCCCTTCGCTAATGGTGATTTCCAGCCAGCTATCAGGAATGGATTTACGTACCCGGATCGGCGGGTTGCGTTCCCACAAACCCGGTGGGGTGTCGATAAGGCGAACGGTGGCGGGGCGGGTCATACCATCATTCAGCATCACCCCGTGGCGGAGTGGCTGCAAATCAGCCTCGGTGGGAACACCTTCCACCTGTACCCAATAGGTTTTGCTGGTCTTGTGGCGGGGGTCGGCAATCTTGTGCTGCAAGCGACCATCATCGGTCAGCAGCAGCAAGCCTTCGCTATCGCGGTCAAGCCGCCCCGCTGCATACACGCCGGGTACAGGAATGAAATCTGCTAGAGTTTGCCGCCCCTGCCCGTCAGTGAACTGGCAGAGGACATCATACGGCTTGTTAAACAGGATAATGCGGGACATGGTTACACGGGCTTGCTGAAAACCCGTGAATCATAACAGAAGCGCGTTACTCGCTGCCTTTGTGGTGCAAGGCCTGCATGACTTTTTTGTTGCTGATGTCGATGCTGATCTTGCCATCGCCCAGATCGCGCATGACGGTTTCATCGCCTTCACGCTGCCAAGTGACTTCTTTCGTACCCACTTCATCCGGCTTGCCAAACAGGCTGAGGATTTTCTTGCCGTGGGCATCGTACAGGGTTTCGTAACTACCGGAAGTCTGCAATTGCAGTTTCAGGCCACATAACTGGTTTTCCACGAATACGGCTTGCAATTCAGTGATCTTTTGATCCCACAATTTGCCAACCTGCCCGTTGACTGACACTGCCTGGCATTCTTCCATCTGGTAGGCTTTGCGCTGGTCGCCCAGCCCGGTTTTGCCCGGCTTGCATTGCAAGGGCTTGGTGAGCAGGGATTCGAGTTGCTTGCCTGCATCAGCGCGTTTGTCCCCCAGTTTCACAGCATCCAGCCCGTAACGGTCGAGTTGGGAATCATCCGGTGCTGCCAACATGTCTTGTTCCAGCCGGTCACAGCCAGCTACAGCAAACATCAACAGCGCGGCAAATACATGGTTCGTTGTTTTCACGGTAGCCCTCATACCTTTGGGTGGAAAAATACCCTCCCCCGAAATACAAGGGGGGAGGGATACGGAGGAGTCCACAACCTGATACCCGACCAGTCAAATCGTGGTATCAGGCTTTATGACATCCGGCATGATAAAATGTTCAGTAGCTATTGAAGATTAACATCATCTAATATAAATTTGAGAATCATTTTCAAATGCTGGTAGCCAAGCCATGAGCCTAGCCAACGCCCAACCCCTTTCCTGGCTGGCGGAACACACCTCCGCCCACATCCATTCCGTGCAAACGGACAACCCTACCCGCATCCGCCTGCTCGGCATGGGTATCGGCACAGGCACACGCATTGAAGTCTTGCGTAACCGGCGTGGCGATATTGTACTCGGTAATGGCAACAACCGGATCAGTCTGGGGCGCTCGATTACCGACAAAATCATGGTACACGTGCAAGAGCAGGAGTAAATCATGGCAAAAGAATGTTGCAATACGCAGGAAAAACGCTGCCCCAAGGCCATGCTTTACCGCAAGATTGCCCTGCTCGGCAACCCCAATGCAGGCAAGACCACCCTGTTCAACCTGCTGACCGGCGCACGCCAGCGCACCGGCAACTGGCCCGGTGTCACGGTCGAGCGCAAGGAAGGCCAGTGCCGCCTGCTCAACGAAGACCTACACGTGGTTGACCTGCCCGGCACGTATTCGCTGGATTTCAGCGACACTTCCGCCGATGAAGCGGTCGCCCGCAAGTTTGTCCAGCAACACCCCGACTACCTGTACATCAATATCGTCGATGCCAGCACCCTGGAACGTGGCCTGTACCTGACCCTGCAACTGCGGGAACTCAATGTGCCGATGATCGTGCTGCTCAATATGATGGATGTGGCAGAACGGCGCGGCATGAAAGTCGATGTGCAAGCCCTGCACGAACGCCTCGGCTGCCCGGTGATTCCGGTTTCGCTGCGCAATGACAAGGATCTTGCCCCCGTCCACCACGCCATTTGCCACTACCTCCCCAGTTGCTCCACCATCCATTTCGACATTCCTTACCACAACAGTGTGGAAGCTGCCATCCAGCACATCCAGTCGCAAGCCGACGGGATCGACCGTGACGATGCGCTGTTTGCCCTGCAAACCTGCAAGCTGGAAAAAAACATCCACGCACTGCACCGCCAGATTGAAAAAGACACCAACGAAGATCTGGATTTCCTGCTGGCAGATGCGCGTTTCGACCTTGCCACCCGCATTGCCCGTGATGCCGTGCATGAACGCGGCAAGATCAGCCGCACCCTGTCTGACCAGGTAGACCGCTGGGTACTGGGAAGCTGGACGGGTGTGCCGATTTTCCTCGCCATGATGTATTTGCTGTTCCTGTTCAGCATCAATCTGGGCGGGGCGTTCATCGACTTTTTCGACCTCGCGGTGCAAACCGTGGCAGTGGACGGTGTACGCCATCTGCTGGAAGGTTTCGCCCCGGAATGGCTGATTACCTTGCTGGCGGATGGCTTGGGCGGTGGTTTGCAGGTGGTGGCAACCTTCATCCCCATCATTGCTGCGTTGTACCTGTTCCTGACCCTGCTGGAAGAATCGGGCTACATGGCACGGGCTGCGTTCGTGATGGATCAGTTCATGCGCAAGCTGGGGGTTTCCGGCAAGGCATTCGTGCCGCTGATTGTCGGTTTCGGCTGCAACGTTCCGGCGATCATGGCTAGCCGCACACTGGATAGCCAGCGCGAACGCATCCTTACCGTGTTGATGGCGCCGTTCATGTCCTGCGGGGCGCGGCTGGCGGTGTATGCATTGTTTGCTGCGGCGTTTTTCCACAGTGGCGGGCAGAATATCGTGTTCCTGCTGTACCTGACCGGGATTGCGTTTGCCATCCTCACTGGCGTGATCATGCGCAAGACCCTGTTGCAGGGCGGTGCTGACCATTTCGTGATGGAAATGCCCACTTACCAGATGCCGGGCTTGCTCAATATCCTGATCAATACCTGGAACAAGCTGAAAGGCTTCATCCTCGGCGCAGGCAAATTGATCGTGATGGTGGTGATGGTCATCAATGTGATCAACAGCCTGGGTACGGATGGCAGTTTCGGCAACCAGAACACCGAAAAATCGGTGCTGAGCGCCACTGCCAAAACCGTAACCCCGGTATTTTCGCCCATGGGTATTGAGCAGAACAACTGGCCTGCCACTGTCGGTATTGTCAGCGGCTTGCTGGCGAAAGAAGTGGTGGTCGGCACACTGGATGCGCTGTATTCACAAATGGGCGCATCACCTGAACCAACAGCCGCAGAGGAACAACCGTTCAGCCTCAGTGCCGGTTTACAGGCAGCCTTTGCCACCATCCCCGCCAATCTCAGCGATGCGCTGGGTAATCTGGGCGACCCGTTGGGATTCGGCGCGATTGATGAGGAGCAGGCAGTCAGCAGCGCCACGTTCGCCGCCATGAACCAGTATTTTGATGGCAAGGCAGGCGCTTTTGCCTACCTGCTGTTCATCCTGATGTATTTCCCCTGTGTGGCGGCGACTGGTGCGATGTACCGCGAAGTCGGCTCCCGCTGGACAACCCTAGGGGTACTCTGGAACACCGGGCTGGCTTACGGTGCTGCCACCTTGTTCTACCAGTTGGCGACCTTTGGTCAGCATCCGGCAAGCTCATTGGCATGGAGTGCTGCAATACTGGTGGCATTTGCACTTGCCGTATACGCCTTTTATCTGGCAGGCAGCAAGGGTAAACAGCCGCCTTCCGGTCTGCAACTGAAAATGGGGTAAAACATGTTACTGGGTGAAATCCGCGACTACTTGCAGCAACACGGCACTGCCAGTGTCGATGCCGTAGCAACCCATTTCGACATTGCCCCGGACACTGCCCGATTTGCCCTTGACTATTGGCAACGCAAAGGCAAGGTACGGCAAATGGCAATAGCTTGCAGTTCCGGGGGCTGTGGAAAAAACTGTGGCAGCACCAAGGCTGCCACGATCTATGAATGGGTAAAACGGGACATTCCGCTACGCTGGCTTACGCGATAGCACCGTTACCCATTGACCTATGACGACGATAGACGACCAACCCGACTACCAACAAGCCATACCATATGACCCAGCCAGTCAGGCTACCACCGCCGCCGGAACCAGAAGTAGTACTGGTATTCCCCGTATTGCCCGTATTACCGGTGTTGCTATTCCCGATAGTTCGTACTTTCAGCTTGTTGATCACATTTAGGGTGATCTTGCTGACCTTGCTATCTGCCAAACCATGCGGCCAGCCGATGGTCGGCGCAACAAACACCGTACCGCCACCCAAAACCGGCTGGAAAATACCCATTGTACTCCAGCCATGCTCCTGATAATTACCAGGAACATAATCACCAATAAAGGAAGGGGCATTATAGGCATAAGCCGGAGCCAAACCGAGAATACGGAAATTGGTTGGAGTCCCATCCAGACCTGTCACAACCGGCTTGCCCGCGACCATATTGAACAGGGCTCCATCGGTTTCATAGCCAACGATGGCATTACCGAAATAAGCGCCATTGCTCAGTGAAGTACCCGCGAATGCCCAGTGAGAGGCATCTGTTACCTGATATTTACCATTGGTTGCATTAGCGCCAACCAGGTAGTATGTCTCGAAATTGTGATAGCCTGCATGGCGGAAACTGACACCTATGGACGTATTTTCTGGCTGATTCACGGGTTCTGAATACCACTTCACAGTGACCCTTGAATTATCTACACCGTATAACGGGTCTTTGGCTGCATTCTTGTAACAAATCATCTGGCTACCGTTCAAACGGATCTGCCACCACATGGTATTACCACTGAAAATGGCCGCATTCCCGCCTTCAGCTAGGTATTTATCCCATGCATCCCGCATTTCTTTTGTCCAATATTCATTATGATCAGGAATAAGCACAAGATTGTAATTGCCCAACAACCCCGGATTACGATGCAAATCGGTCATGGAAGCCGATTCGTAGGCAATGCTGTTTTGCTCCAGCCAGGTAATGAATTGATTATATTCAGTCCAAGTTCCCACACCTACAGGACGATCGAGCGAAACATTGGTAGCGGGCTGCCCGCCCGTTGAGTTGTACTCATAGAGAGACTTTCCACCAATAGGCGAATAGGCCAGCTTGGTAGTGTCGCCATTCAACACCAGAACTTTCGCCCTGCTGCCCGCCTGACCCTGACGGATAGTCAGGTATTCGGTATGTGTTCCGGCGCTATTGGAAAATGTCAATGAATACAAACCACTCTTCCAGTCAGATGGAATGCTGATATTGTAGGCATTACCCCAGTTCAGATTACCACCATTTACCGGTGTCACATGATTGGAAGCACCAGTAAAAGATTGGGATTTGGAAACAGAATCCGTCCCGACCCGACGAAGATCAACCTGAAAGGCTGAAGTCAAGCTGGAAACATGCACCTTCAGGCTTCCACCGGTATAGGCATTTCCTGCTTCTACATAACCGCAAATACTGTTGGAAACCTCCCCGTTTTTGAAATCACAGGAAACAGCATGAGCAAAAGATGGCGCAAACAGTAAACAAGCAAAAATCATTGCCGCCGCATGTTTTAAACGCCTGCCAATATCAAGACCAGATAGAGTATTTTTTATCATAAATAAATAATCTCTTAATAAAAAATCCATTTCATAAAAACCGCATACGACCAAACGAATCAGCCAGACAAAATCGCAAATCCATGTTATTTGGGGAAGGCCGCATTACAGACGTACAACGCAGTATCAACAGGAAAAACCGAAGAAAATCATTTTTCATAAGAAGCTGGGGGACATATTACCCCAGCTTCTTTACACTACCTGAGCAGCATCTTTCAGCTTATGGAGCTGCCGTACCGTTAACCATGCGGATGTAGCATGGATAGGTATCCGCTGTCCAACCGGGTTCCGTAGTAGGGTTAAATGTCTGATCTGCCACCAACCCACCTTTTGTCACCATGGAAACGCCCGCTGTTTGGCTGGCAGTACAGAAAGGAGCAAATGTAACCAAGGTGGCAGTTACATCCTTGAACACGGCAGAATCAAACACCAGATTGGTTGTAGCATCCTGCAACACTGCGCCAGTGGCAGCATCACTCAGGATAGTGCCTTGCAGTTCAGCAGCGCTAGGTAAACGCCAGCCACTCTTGCCACACAGTGAACCGAAACCGGACACGTAAGTAGACACCTTGCCACGTGCTCCAGAGACATCATCACCATACTGGTAAATATTTGTAGTCATTGGCATCTGCCAAGTCAGGCTACCTTTTTTCACACAAGCAGCTTCATTGATATTGGCAGCATTGGAACCATCAGCTTTCAACAGGGTATAGCCATTTACGACTGTTGGGGTGCCACCTGTACCACCTGTACCACCT
>DILV01000026.1:0-68595 GCA_002425225.1 Thiothrix sp. UBA5583 | reverse complement strand
CCTGTACCACCTGTACCACCTGTATCTGTCGATGAAGAAGAGCTACCGCCACCACATGCTGTCAGCAAGGAAGCCATCAAAACGGTTGCCAAAGTCACACCTACTTTTTTCATGTCAACTTTATTGAAAACATTGTAATTAGCTGAATTATTCATAATCATAATCCTGATTTATATTTTAGAGAACTTACGCATAGGGATAACAAATCCACGAGATAAGTTATAGCACACGTCAATAATATTTCGTTTTCCATTTGTCATCATAAATAATCCATAAGTCAGAAATAAATCAATTACTTTTATTTTTCAGTCGGTTGCTAAAAAATAATCTTTGTTCAATTTTTATTATTAATAAATAATCAATTTCTATAGTTATATAAATTAACGATTTACAAGCAACAATTAGACAAGCAACAAAAAAGCCCGGATAACCGGGCTTTTGTCAAAATAATTATTTTTATGAATGCACAATAAAATTATTTAGTCCCACTTTAATGCACCACCTGTCTGGTATTCAGTAACACGTGTCTCAAAAAAGTTCTTTTCTTTGCGCATATTGGATTGCTCATCCAGCCACGGCAATGCGTTTTGCGCACCGGGGAATGGCTCTTCCATACCCAGTTGCCGTGCCCGGCGATTGGCAATGAAACGGAACTGCTGACTGTGGTCTGCCGCGTTGTAGCCCAAAATCGGATTAGGTAGCAAGTATTTGGCGTAAGCAACTTCCACCGCTTCGGCTTCATCCCACATCTGGCGCACCGCCTGTGGGTCGAGCTTGACGTTTTCTTCCTGCATGATCTGGCGCACCACCCGGATACCGAACGAACAGTGCAACACTTCGTCGCGCATGATGTATTGCAGTTGCTCAGCCGTGCCTTTCATCAGGCCGCGCCGTTGCAAGGCAAAAATCGGCGAAAAACCGTTATAGAACCAGCAACCCTCGAAGATACCAGCGAAGAAAGTGTAGGAGAGCACGAAATCGTGCAAGTCATCGCGGTTCTTCAGATCAATGTCGTGGCGCAGGGCATCGTTGAGGCGACGGTTGGCGAGTTGGATCTTGGCATTGATTTCCGGCACAACCCGGTAACGGTTATAAATTTCCGACTGGTCGAGACCAATGGTTTCGATGCAATGCTGGTATGTCCAGGTATGCAGGGCTTCTTCGTAGACCTGACGTGCCTGATAGATTTGCAGTTCCGGCGCGGTCATCTTTTCCATCACTGCCAAACCGATATTACGCATCGCCAGAATGTCGGAAGTAGTCAGGTAAGCCAGCACGTTTTCATAGACGTGGCGCTCTTCCGGCTTGAGGTTGTGGTGATAGTCGTGGACATCCTGCGCCATGTTGATGTCGAGTGGCGTCCAGTGGTTCTTGTTGGCATTGATGAAAAATTCCCACGCCCACGGGTATTTGAAGGGCGCGAGCTGGTTGATGTCACCGCTGCCGTTGATGACGCGCTTGTCTTCGGCGCGTACTGGCTGTTGCGGCTTGAACGTTTCCTGGGTGAAAGGTTGACGCGCAGGGCGTATGGCGCTGATTTGCGAAGCGGCTTCCGCTGTTACATCCGTGTTGCTGGAAGCCGCGCCCGTTACCGCCGTTGTAACCGCCGTCTGCTCCGTTGGCGGTTCAACTTGGGTTTCAGCACTGCGCTCACTGTCGTCTACCTCCACAGTAGGTTCATCAACAAAGAAATCATCCACTACCCGCAACTGCGGCTTGTTGCCATGCGTGCGAGGTGCGGGAGCGGCGAGGGGGTTATCCCAATTGAGCATCATATTTTAACTCTCCTGTAATCTTAACGCCAACCAAACCGTCATGGTTTGAGGGTGGCTGGTGGTAATTGAGCCAGTATTTCTCCGGCTCCCACGTAGCGTGGAAGCCCTAACACATTTTCCTGTGCGGATGCACAAACTTGTTGAAGATGTAAGCCGTCACGGTCAGGGCAGGTTTGTCATGCTCCAAACGCAGCAAGCGCATATTTGGGCCACCTGTTTTCTTTGCTCCGGTACGGATGAAGCTTTCGTGCTGCAAGTGCGGAGGAAGATCGCCCATTTTGCCGCCGGGCGGCAGGTGTTTAATGCGTTCAAGCACGATGCCGGTGTAGGATCGGGTTTCGTGGTTCAGGGCTTGGGTCATATATCCAGCCCCCGCAACAGTGGTTCTTCAAGGGTAATAATGTAGTCAAAAGCATAGCGGAGTTTATCCCGTGGAATCGCTGGTTTACCGCCCACTTCTTCCACCATATCGACCAGCAGACCGGGGAAGTCGATGCCGTTGGCAGACTTGCCCTCCTCAAACTGATACCCCTGTCCACGCAGAAATGCCCGAAATTTGTGTTCCAGATACGTACCAACAGCTTTACCGTCGGTTACACCAAACAGGGACGGCTCTGAATGTTTGCTCTCAACTGCCGCGAAACGGGCGGCTTCAGAACAGAGGGTATCAATAGTCAGTTGTTTCACTGGCACGCTTCGCAGTCAGGGTCGAGCAACGAACACGCCTTCGGTGCTTCCGACCCTACTTTCACCAGATTGGCTGCCATTTTGAGTGCCGGTTTTTGCCCGGTACTGGCTGGCACATCATCCGTACTGGTCTTTTCCGCCCCGGTAGCACCCAAAGTTCGCAGGTAATAAGTGGTCTTCAGCCCACGCACCCACGCCAGTTTGTAGAGGTTGTCCAGCTTCGTGCCATTCGGTTCTTTCATGTACAGGTTGAGCGACTGACCCTGGTCGATCCACTTCTGGCGGCGGCTGGCGGCTTCGACCAGCCAGCGGGCGTCGATTTCAAACGCGGTGGCGTATTTGGCCTTGATGGCATCCGGCACACGGTCGAGCGGCTGCACCGAGCCGTCGAAGTATTTGAGGTCGTTGATCATCACCTCATCCCACATTCCCAGGGCTTTCAAATCCTGCACCAGATAGGGATTGATGACAGTGAACTCGCCCGACAGGTTGGATTTGACGAACAGGTTCTGGTAAGTCGGCTCGATGGATTGCGACACGCCGCAAATGTTGGAAATGGTCGCGGTCGGTGCAATCGCCATCACGTTGGAATTGCGCATTCCTTGTGCTTTCACTTGGTTGCGCAACGCATCCCAGTCCAGCGTTTGGGTATGGTCAACGATGAAGTATTCGCCGCGCTCTTCGCCCAACAGTTCCAGCGAATCAATCGGCAGGATGCCCTTGCTCCACAACGAGCCGTTGTAGCTGGGATACTTGCCACGTTCGGCAGCCATGTTGCTGGAAGCACGGATGGCGAAATAGGCCACAGCCTCCATACTTTGGTCAGCAAATTCCACCGCTTCGGCAGAAGCATAGGCAAGGTTCATTTTGTACAGTGCATCCTGGAAGCCCATGATGCCCAAGCCGACCGGGCGGTGGCGCAGGTTGGAACGCCGCGCCTGCGGGACGCTGTAGTAGTTGTAGTCGATGACGTTATCCAGCATCCGCATCGCGGTGGTGACGCTGCGTTCCAGCTTCGCCATGTCCAGCTTGCCATCAACAACGTGCGCAGGCAGGTTGATCGAACCGAGGTTACACACCGCGATTTCACTGTCATTGGTGTGCAGGGTGATTTCGGTACACAGGTTGCTGGAATGCACCACACCCATGTGCTGGTTGGTGTAACGCACGTTGCACGGGTCTTTGAACGTAATCCACGGATGCCCGGTTTCAAACAGCATTCCCAGCATCTTGCGCCACAATTGCAACGCAGGCAGTTTGCGGAACAACTTGATGTCGCCGCGCGCCGCACGGGCTTCGTAGTCGGCGTAACGCGCTGCAAATGCCTTGCCAGTCAGGTCGTGCAGGTCAGGCACATCATCGGGGGAGAACAGTGTCCACTCACCCTCTTCCGCCACCCGTTTCATAAACAGATCGGGAATCCAGTTGGCAGTGTTCATGTCGTGGGTACGGCGGCGTTCGTCGCCCGTATTCTTGCGCAGTTCGAGGAAATCTTCGATGTCGATGTGCCAGGTTTCGAGGTAAGCACATACTGCCCCCTTGCGTTTGCCGCCCTGGTTCACCGCTACCGCCGTGTCATTCGCCACTTTCAGGAACGGCACAACCCCTTGCGATTTGCCATTTGTGCCCTTGATGTGCGCCCCCATGCCACGTACCCGTGACCAGTCATTGCCCAGACCACCGGCGTATTTCGACAGCAAGGCATTATCCTTGATGGCGTTGTAGATACCGTCCAGATCGTCAGAAATGGTGGTCAGGTAGCAGGAGGACAGTTGCGGGCGCAACGTACCGGAGTTGAACAGCGTCGGCGTGCTGCTCATGAAATCGAAGCTGGATAGCAGGTTGTAGAATTCGATGGCGCGTTCTTCGCGATCAACCTCGTGGATCGCCAAGCCCATTGCCACGCGCATGAAAAAGATTTGCGGCAGTTCAAAGCGCGTGCCGTTGTGGTGCAGGAAATAGCGGTCATACAGGGTTTGCAAGCCGAGGTAGGTGAACTGCAAATCGCGTTCAGGCTTGATGGCTGCGCCGAGTTTTTCCAGATCGTAACGTGCCAGTTCGTCCGCCAGTCGCTCGACTTTCACCCCGGTCTGGATGGTTTTTTTCAACACGTCGGAATACAACACCGCCATCTCCTGCTGGGTGGCTTCGACCGTCTGCCCTTCTAGGAAACTGAGGGCTTCACGGCGCAAGCTGTCCAGCAACATGCGGGCAGCGGCGTAGGAATAGTTCGGTTCGCGGTCGATCAGCACGCGGGTGCTGATGGTCAGTGCCGTGGCAACTTCCTTCTCGGAAATGCCGTCGTACAAGTTGCGCAAGGTGGCATTCATCACCTGCTGTTCGCTGACACCTTCCAGACCGGCAACGGCTTCCGCCACGATTTTGCGCAGACGGTCTTCATCCAGCGGCTTGAGATCGCCAGAAACGGTTTTGACCTGAATGTGATGCTCAGCCTTTTTGCCTTTTTTCTTGGCCTTGGATTCCTTTTCGGCACGCAGGCGGGCGCGTTCTTCGCGGTACAGCACGTAACTCCGCGCCACTTTGTGCTCACCGGCACGCATCATCGCCAGTTCCACCTGATCCTGGATGTCTTCAATATGCACCATGCCGCCTTCCGGGGTACGGCGCAACAGGGCTTCAATCACCTGCTCGGTCAGCTTGCGCACGGTGTCGTGGATACGGGCAGAACCAGAGGCATGGCTGCCTTCCACATCGAGGAAAGCCTTGGTCATGGCAACCTGGATTTTGCTGCCGTCGAAGTCTGTCACCTGCCCGTTGCGGCGGATAACCTTACACTGGAACGGAATCTGGGGCGTTGAAAAAACAGGGGCGGCAGTACCCTTGGCGGTCGTATCCGGTGCGCTGGCAGCTTGCATGGTAATCCTCAAATATCAGAAAACGGCTTGACAATACGGTTGAATTTTGATTTGGCCCAAAGTTGGATTTCTTTTGGGAAAATACTATAGGATGTGCTTTCACTAACGGTCAAGCACAAGATGTTGTCAGCAACCTGTGCGCAGCCTGTGGATAAGTGAGGCAAGTGCAGTACCGGTACGGAGTTTCTGCCCTCCGGCAAACCGCAGAAAAATATTTCAAACGTGTAACGTCCTACCATTGGTTTTTTCGATAATCACCGAAAATCGCGTGGTTGTTGCATCCAGTCAGAATCTTTTCTCGTACAATGCTGTGCGTCAGTACCTCTGACCACACAATAACCTTTGGAATAATGGAGATGAGCATGAATACCAAAACATCACTGAAACTGGCACTGGGCACTACATTCGCAGCGGGTCTGGCTCTAGGTGCTGCCCAAGCAGTGGCTGACAGCCCGTTTTCTGCCAATGCCCTGAGCAGCGGCTATATGCAACTGGCTGAAAACAAGGCCGGTGGTGAAATGAAATGCGGCGCTGGCATGTGCGGCGGCAACATGAAAAAAGCCGGTGAAGGCAAATGCGGCGGCGCGAAAAGTGACGAATGCCCGGCTGACACTGACAAAGACGGCAAAGTCACAAAAGAAGAATTCATGACCCACCACGAAAAAATGTTCACTGAAGCCGATGCCAACAAGGACGGTTCACTGGACGCTGACGAGCGCAAAGCCCTGCACGCCAAAATGGCTGAAGGCAAGTGCGGTGGCAAAGAAGGCAAATGTGGCGGAGCCAAGGCTGACGACGCTGCCAAACCTGCTGCTGATGCAGCCGCGCCAGCCGCAGCACCAGCAGCGACTGACAAACCGGCTGAAGAAAAGAAGTAAGCCATGCACCACCCTGCCTTGCATGGGGCAGGGCTTGGTTTCCGGCGCGACCATCTGGACGCGCTGGAATATCAAGTGCCTGACTGCATTGATTTCTTTGAAATTGCCCCGGAAAACTGGATCGGTACCGACAACACCAGCGCCAAACGTCTGCGGGCTTTCACCGAGCGTTACCCGTTCGTGTGTCACGGTCTGTCGCTGTCGCTGGGCGGTCTGACTCCGCTAAATACCGAGCTATTGACCGACATCAAGCAATTCATGCGCGAACACCATGTGCCGTTGTATACCGAACACCTTTCCTGGTGTTCCGACCACGGGCAGTTATACGACCTGTTGCCATTGCCGTTTACCGAAGATGCCATCAAACATACCGTTGCCCGTATCCGCCAGACCCAGGATGTGCTGGAACAACAGATCGGCATTGAAAACGCTTCCTTCTACCTGCAAGCCCCCCTCAACGAGATGGATGAAGCCGCTTTCATCAACACCATCCTGAGCGAAGCCGATTGCCTGCTGCATCTGGACGTGAACAACGTCTACGTGAATAGCGTCAATCATGCTTACGACCCCTATGAATTTTTACGCAAACTACCCAAGGAACGGGTGGTTTACCTGCACATGGCCGGGCATTACCAACAGGCAGAAAACCTGCTGATCGACACCCACGGGGAAGCGGTCATTGACCCGGTTTGGCAACTGCTGGATTTCACCTACCAGCAATTCGGCATTTTCCCCACCCTGCTGGAACGCGACTACAACATCCCCCCGCTGGCAGAACTCGTGCCGGAAGTGGCGCAAATCGCCAGCCTGCAACGGAAATACCGCGCATGAACGCCACGCAAGCCTATCAACGCGCTTTTGCCGCCCATTTGCGTGACCCGCAAGCCAACCCGCTACCAGCGGGGGTGAATCCCGCCCGTGCCGGGGTATATGTCGAGCTGCTGTTCAACAATGTGGAAGATTTCCTCAGCCATGCGCTGCCTGTGACACGCAGTCTGCTGGATGATGCCCAATGGCACGGGCTGGTACGGCAGTTTTACGCGGAACATGCCTGCCTGACACCCTATTTCCGCGACATTTCGGCAGAATTTGTGCAATGGCTAAGCGGGCGGTTTGCTGCTACCACACTCAGTGAAGGCTTGCCATTTTTGCTGGAACTGGTGCATTACGAATGGGTGGAAATCCCCCTGTTGCTTGACCCCACCGAGATCAACTGGCACGCCATCAACCCTGAAGGCGACTTGCTGACCGGGCTACCCGTGTTGAACCCGGTGATGTTGCTGCAAAGCTACCAATACCCGGTGCACCGTATCGGCGCGGATGCCTTGCCCACTGATACCGAGCCTACCCATCTGGCGCTGCTGCGAGACCCTCAGCGGGACAAAATCCACTTTGTGGAACTGAATGCAGCCACCATGCGCTTGTTGCAACTGTTACAAGCAGATATGGGCAGCCGGGATGCCATCCAGCAACTGGCACTGGAAATGCAGCATCCTGACCCACAGCAACTGCTTCATTTCGCTGAACAAATCCTCACACAACTGCGCACGCAGCAAGTCATCCTCGGCACTGCCATCCGTCAGGCATAAATACCAGTTTCTACCGGCATCATGTGCTGTTTGTTGGCAGAATATGCTATTAATGGTGGGTGTTTTGTATCAAACGAGTGTTCACGATGAAACAACCCCACCCTATCACGGCTGCTGTCGGCGGCCTGCTGTTATGCGCTACCCTGCTGACTGGCTGCGAACTCATGCCAGCACCGGAAACCGAGACCAAAAGTATCCAGGATATTGCTGCCGAAGCCCTTAATTCCAAAGGCAAACTGAGTAAGGAACAGATTGATGCCCTGATCAGAGCCAATGCCAAATGTTCACCCAATGACACCATCATCAACCGGTCGTAAACCATGCAAACGCTTGCCATCCTGCTGAGCGGCTTTTCGGTTTTCAGCGCCCTGTTGCTGATGCTGACCCACTTCCGCTGCGAGCATTACAAGGGCAACACGCTGGCACAAGGCATGGGCATCATCCTGTTGCTGACCCTGGCAGCCTTGCAACTGGCACATTTTGCCTGGTTGCAGGGTGATGCCGATCTCATCCATACCCCTTACTATCAGGTCATGCTGTTTGCGGTGGCTCCTGCGTTTTACCTGTTCAGCAAACCGTTGCTACAGGCTGAAACCACGCTCAACCCTTACCAGATACTGCATCTGCTGCCGGTACTGATTGCCCCGCTGCTGCCCTTCCGGCTGGCCTTGCCGCTGGCGTTTGCCATAGGTGCTGGCTATTTGCTGTGGCTGGGCTGGCATGTGTATGCCTTGCGGGCGCAACGTAGCCGCTTCCGGCTGGAACTGCTGATTCTCGGCGCGGTGTTTGCCCTTGCCCTGCTGGTCATGCTGCTGGGGCTGGGCTTACCCTTGCTGCCCGAACAACTGTTTTTCAGCCTGTATGCGAGTGCGATTGGCGGGGCATTCCTGCTGGTTGGCATGGCGCTGGGGCTGACCCCGCAACTGCCCACCGATGTGGCGGAAGCCGCCCGCGAAACCTATGCCGTTTCCACCCTCGCCAATGTGGATGTGGAGGCGATGCTGATACGCCTTGGTAATCTGATGGATCAGGAACAGGTTTTTCAGGAACCGGATATGGATTTACCCACGTTGGCGGAACGCATGGCGCTTTCCCCGCACCAGTTGTCGGAACTGATCAACACCCGTATCGGCAAGGGCTTTTCACGCTATATCCGCGAATACCGGGTGGAAGCGGCGGAAGATTTGCTGCTAGATCGGCCTTCCATGCCAGTGCTATCGGTGGGGCTGGAAGTTGGCTTTACTTCGCAGTCGAATTTCTACGAGGCTTTCCGCGAAATGACCGGCATGACACCGGGGCAATACCGCAAGATTCACCAGCTTGCGGCTGCGGAATGATCTTTCCGTAAGCGGATTTTGTTCCTGAGCTATCAATGTGGAGGTTTTGCCTCCACTACTTGCCTATGCTGGCAAGTATCAACAACTTCAGGAAGCAGACATGAACATCCTCCTCACCGGCGCCAGTGGCTTCATTGGCGGGCATATCCGGCAGGCATTGCTCGCCGCCGGGCATCACGTCACCCCTGTTTCCCGCCAGCACGGGCTTGATTTCACCCGGATGCTCACCCCGCAAGACTGGTTGCCCCACCTGCAAAACGTGGAGGTGGTCATCAACAGCGTGGGCATCATTGCCGAAACCCGTGGGCAAACCTTTGCAGCCCTGCATTACCGTGCACCTGCTGCGCTGTTCCGTGCCTGCGTGATGGCAGGTGTGCCACGGGTGGTGCAGATTTCTGCGCTGGGTGCGGATGAACAGGCATTCACCCCCTACCAGTTGAGCAAGAAAGCGGCGGATGATGTGCTGCGTGAGCTGCCGCTGGAATGGTTCGTGCTGCGCCCGTCGCTGGTGTACGGAGAAGGCGGCAAGAGTTCGGCACTGTTCCGTTACATGGCTAACCTGCCGGTCATACCGCGGGTGGGGGATGGCGGGCAACGCATCCAGCCGGTGCATGTCAGCGATGTGGTGGCAACGGTCATGCAATGCCTGCAAGTGGCTTCGGCGCGGCGCACGCTGGATGTGGTGGGGGCTTACCCGCTGAGCTTTGTCGAGTGGCTACAAGCGATGCGGAGGGAGGCGGGGAAAAAGCCTGCCCTGACCTTGCCCATTCCACTGGGTCTGGTGATGGCAAGCGCACAGGTGGGGCGTTTCCTTGTACCGATGTTGCACCCGGACAATTTGCGCATGTTGCAGCGGGGAAATGTGGCGAATGTACAGCCGCTAGCCGATTTTTTGGGGAGAAGCCCTCACCCCCCTGCCCTATCTCCCGCCAAGCAGGCGAGGGGGTGAAAGATGGAATATTTACTCCTGAAATATTTGCATATCCTCAGCATGGTGCTGTTGTTTGGTACGGGGCTGGGCAGTGCGTTCTACAAGTGGATGGCAGACCGCAGCGGCAATCTGGCGCATATCGCGGTGGTAAACCGGCATGTGGTGCTGGCAGACTGGATTTTTACCACGCCAACCGTGATTTTCCAGCCCTTGAGCGGTTTGTGGATGGTGGCGTTGCTGGGTTTGCCGCTGAGCACACCGTGGGTTGCCATCAGCCTGGGCTTGTATGTGCTGGCGGGTGTGTGCTGGTTGCCGGTGGTGTGGCTGCAAATTCGGATGCGCAACCTTGCTGATGCTGCGCTCATTTCCCAAACGCCCTTGCCTGCCCAATACTGGTGGTATGCGCGGGTATGGTTCTGGCTGGGTGTGCCCGCGTTTGTGGCGATGGTGGGCGTGGTGTTTTTGATGGTATTCAAATCCCAATTCGGAGGCTGACATGGCAACTCAACCCTTGATGCAACAAGCCCTTGGCCTGCAACGGAATCGCTAATAGCAGACTAACGACCGGATGTGAACGACCTTGGTACTTGCCAGCACCCAATAGCTTAGCTAAAGTCATGACTAACCAAGGAGCTAGCCATGCAAGTCAACATCCACGAAGCCAAAACCCAGCTTTCCCACCTCATACAATGCGTGCTGAACGGGGAGGAAGTCATCATCGCCCGCAATAATCAACCCGTAGTGCGCCTGCAAGCCCTCACCAAGCCACCCGCCAAACGCAAGCTCGGTTCACTACGCGGTTTGGTTAAATATGTCGCTGATGACTTCGACGCACCGCTGGATGATTTTCAGGAATACATGGCATGAGGGCATTATTGGATACCCATACCCTGTTATGGCTGGTTGATAACCCTGACAAACTGCCTGCCACCGTCACAGCCATCTGCGAAGACGAAAACAACGCCCTTTTCATCAGCATTGCCAGCTTCTGGGAACTCGCTATCAAGATGAGCCTCGGTAAAATCGAACTGGACGACAATGCCTTGGCTCACCTGAAAACATGGTGTGATGACAACACTGTCCAGCTTTTGCCGATCAGCCTGAGCCACTGCCAACAGGTTCAAACCCTCCCCTTCCATCACCGTGATCCGTTTGACCGCTTGCTGATTGCGCAGGCATTGTGCGATCAGTTGGTGCTGCTCAGTGCCGACGGGCATTTTGCTGATTACGGCGTTGAGGTGATTTGGAAACATTCAAAGGATACCTGATACCTGTCCAACAAACTCAGTCGTGAGTTCGGCAACGGTTTCAAAGAGCGCAATATCCAATACATGCGGGCGTTTTATCTGGCTTACCCAATTTCGCACGCAGTGAGTGCCAAATTGACGTGGACACACTATCGCCACCTGTTGCGCGTTGAAAACCCCGCCGCTCGCGACTGGTACGCCAACGAAGCTATCACCCAAGGCTGGAGCACCCGTGCCCTTGACCGCCAGATCAGCACCTTGTTCTATGAACGTCTGCTATCCAGCGGCGATGCGCACAAAACGGGAGTCGCTGCCGAAGCCCGACAATTGATTGCCGAACAAGCTCCACCCGACCCGCGTGATTTCATCCGTGACCCTTACGTGCTGGAATTTCTGCAAGCCAAGGTGGACGCAGGTTTGTACGAGAAAGATCTGGAACAGGGTTTGATCAACCAGCTCCAACAATTCCTGATGGAACTCGGCAAAGGCTTCGCCTTTGTCGCGCGGCAAAAGCACCTGCGGGTTGAGGGCGAGGATTGCTTCGTCGACTTGGTGTTCTACAACTACCTGCTGAAATGCTTTGTGCTGATTGACCTCAAAATCGGCAAGCTGACGCATCAGGATGTGGGGCAAATGGATATGTATGTGCGGGTATTCGAGGAGCAGTACCGGGGCGAAGGCGATAACCCGACGCTGGGTTTGTTGCTGTGATCCGAGCGCAATCAAGCGGTTGCCAAGTATTCACAACTGGCAGATAACCCGCAACTGTTTGCCAGCAAATATAGCCTGTACCTTCCGACCGAGGATGAATTGCGGCTGGAGCTGGAGCGTGACCGCAGTCTGGTTGAGAGTGCGTTGGCGGAACAATCGGCGGTTTATCGAATGCCATCGACTACTGGCGTTTAGCCTCACAGGCTTGTTTGTCCTCGGCGCGTTGGTAGGCATGGCGGTGTCGGTGGTGGATGGCAAGCTGCATTACAGCGGGCGGCATCTGGTGCTGAAGCTGGGCAGCGTGCTGATCCCGATCCCGGAATGGCTGGTGTTGGGGCATACCACGATTGTGGAAACGGCGTTGGACGAGGGCGGGTTTGCGATGGATTTTAGGCTCACGCACCCGTGGTTTGGGCAGGTGTTCCGTTATGCGGGACAATTTCGCACGGAATCACGCACCTAAAAATCGCCGCCGCTACGCGGCGGACGCTCCCGGCACTGGCGTGATCTGGTGCTGCTCCGCGACGCACCTGCTCACACCCGCGCCGTCCGCGTAACACCCCGCCTCCGGCGGCTGCGGCTCTGCCGCCCTGCATGACCTGAGATCATAGTGTCACCGAAAGAAAACGGGGTATGCGTTCCTGCGCGGCAAGCGTATTCCCACTCTGCTTCCGTCGGCAGACGCGGGCTTAAGTCCGCTACCCGTGCGTTCAGTTGCTGGAAAAAACCTTGCACATCATGCCAACTGACCTGTTCCACCAGGTTATCGAGGTTATCCTGAAAATAGGCGGGATTTTCACCCATCACCGCTTTCCACAAGGCTTGGGTACAAGCCGTATCCGCCAACCCAAACCCCTTGCACATTTAGGTCAGCGTAATGCCCGTATGAATCGCTGCCTGCGTTGCTTGCCCACGGGGGAGAAATCCCCCTCGTTCCCCCGCTCCCGCCCACATGATGCCCAATCGCACCCAACAACGAAGCCCAATGAAGCTCCTCGCAAAAATCCAGCACCTGTAAATGCCGTAACCACAACGGGTGACGCACCTTTTCAGCCAGTACCGGGATCACCGGAATACCGATGTCTTCCGCCATGCTGACTTCATTGTGTACCCACTTGGAAGTACGCACTTTTTCGGAAACGACCAGCACCATCACATCGCTGCTTTCGAGTTCAAACTCCAGCTTGTGATACCACACATCCCCCGGTTTCAAACCCCTGAGAAAAACAACCTGACATCCCGTGTGACCAGAGCTGAACACCCTCATAGACCAGCTAGCCCCATCCGTGTAGCATACCGCCCGTATAAATAAAACCTAAATCAAGGAGTTTGCAATGGCGGGTGGCAGCCTTTTAGCCTTACTGGACGACATTACCACCGTCCTCGATGATGTTTCCGTCATGACCAAAGTGGCGGCGAAGAAAACGGCAGGCGTGTTGGGCGATGACCTTGCCCTGAATGCCCAACAAGTGACAGGGGTACAGGCCGACCGTGAATTACCGGTGGTATGGGCGGTTGCCAAAGGCTCTTTCATCAACAAGCTGATTCTGGTTCCAGCAGCCTTGCTGATCAGTGCCATTGCCCCTTGGCTGATTACCCCGCTGCTGATGATCGGTGGTGCTTACCTGTGTTTTGAAGGTTTCGAGAAAATCGCCCACAAGCTGCTGCACAACCACCACGAAGCTGCCCAAGAGGAAGCAGAATTACTGGAAGTGGCACGTAACCCTGACATGGACATGGTGGCTTTCGAGCAGGACAAGATCAAAGGGGCTATCCGCACCGACTTTGTGCTGTCGGCTGAAATCATTGTGATTGCGCTGGGTGTGGTGGAAAAAATGCCGTTTCTGCAACAGGTACTATCCCTGTCCACCATCGCCATCCTGATGACTGTGGGTGTGTACGGGCTGGTGGCAGGCATCGTCAAGCTGGACGATCTCGGTTTATACCTGACCAGAGGGGCAAGTGGTTTCCGCCGAGCCATCGGCAATGGCATTCTGGCGTTTGCGCCCTGGCTGATGAAAGCGCTCTCGGTGGTTGGTACTGCCGCGATGTTTCTGGTCGGCGGTGGCATCCTGCTGCACGGCATTCCGCATTCGCATGATTTTCTGCATGGGGCGGAACTGTTCGTGCAACAGGTCGGCTGGCTGGGTGGCGTGTTGGCAGCGATTGCCCCGATCTTGCTGAGCGGTCTGTTCGGGGTGTTGGCGGGTGGTCTGGTACTGGCAGTGGTTGCGCCAGTTTCCGCCCTGATCGGCAAATTCCGTCAGGCTAGCTGAGCTTACCCAGCAATGCCTTCAACTGGCGGGTGTGCTTGGCATACCCGCTGGCATCCGGCAGGTAACAGAGCGTTTCATACACTTGGGTAAAGGCACGGATGTTGTCCGACTGCGCAGGCAAGGCTGCCGCTGCCTGTTGCGCAAATGCCCCCGGAGCCTGCCCCGGCTGACGCACTACCCCGCGTTTCGCCAGGATTGCACAAAAACGCCGGTAGAGCTGGTGTTCCAGTGCTTCGCGGGCATGACGGCGTGCCAACCCCAGCATCAGCAGCCAACCCAGCAGAATGACAACAAGGACACCCCCCACCAGCGTCGCCACCCGCAGCAAGGTCAGTTCACCCAGAATGGCGTGCAGCAAATCCATCTGCGTCGTCTGATCATAACCCAGAACCCAGCGCTGCCAACCGTATTGCACTGCATCCAGCTTGTGGCGCAAACCATTCAGCCACGGCAGGTGACGGGTACTGAGCAACTGGCCTTGCAGAAAACTGCCTTCTGCCTGTACGGCGGCTTCCAGCCCCTGCTCCACCCGTTGCGGGGCAATCACCGCTGTCGGGTCAATCTGCACCCAGCCCTTGCCTTGCTGCCAGACTTCCGCCCAGGCATGGGCATCGTACTGGTGAACCGCGAGGTATTGCCCTTGCGCATTCCATTCCCCACCCTGATAGCCAGCCACCACCCGCGCCGGAATGCCCGCTGCCCGCATCAGGAACACGAAACTCCCGGCATAATGGGCGCAAAACCCGCGCTGTGATTCAAACAGGAATTCATCAATGGTATTGCTGTCGCCCAGCGTGGGCGGGCGCAGGGTGTAGAAAAACTGTTGCTCACGGAAACGTGCCAGCACCTTGTCGATATACGCCTGCTCGCTCCCCGTCTCTTGCCGCAGGCGTTGCGCCAGTTCCCGGCTGCGCAGGTCGCCATCCGTAGGTAACTGCAAGGCCAGCTCACGCAAGGAAGACGCCAGTTGTACATCACGCAGGGCTTGCGGATAACTGGTGGCTTTCAACAACAGGGGAGCTTGAAGCTCCTGCGCTGCCATCACCCGGAAATCAGCCGCCTGCAACACGTCTCCAGCCACTTTCAGGGTTGGCGACAAGGTAAACAGCCAAGGCTGCCCGGTCTTTTCGTATACCGCCTCGTATTCAATGGGTGTCCCCGCCACCTGCACCGCATCAGGGCGGAAAGCATATTCCTGCCTTACCAGTTCCTTCATTTGCCACAAATCCGGGGTTTGCTCGAATTGCCGCCATTCGTGCCCGTCAAAATGGTTGAGTACCAGCCCACGCCAGTACAACTGGTTCTGCGCAGGGCGTTCCCCCTTGAATGTCACCCGGAAAGCCAGTTCCGCCGACTGGCTGAGGCTGGCAATATCCCCCGGCGTCATGCGGTCGGAAATGCCGGTTTTGGCCTGATCCGTCAGCATCGGCAATGACCACAGCGGCTGCAAACGTGGCGCAAACACAAACAGCAGCAGCATCAACGGCACACACTGCAACAACATCACCGCTGCCAGCCGCAGGTTGAAACGTACATTTTGCACAGCGGTAAATTCCGCCACGGTTTGCTGTGTGCCAATCAATGCGCCGGTCAGCACCACCAGCGAAACCACCCCATACAACCCCGCCAGAATGCTTTGCGTATACAGGAAATGCAGCGCCACCAGAAAATAACCGATGAACACCACCACCAGCGCATCCCGCCGCTGGATCACTTCCAGCGACTTGAAGGCAAACCCCAGCAGCAACAGCGCTGACATGGCTTCCAGCGAAGGGAACTTCAAACCACTCAGGAACAGGCCACCGATCCCAAACAGCATCAAGCCCAGCTTGAGCAGGGTTCCCGGCTGGCTTGCCCCGCCTGACAAGACCCACAAGCGCCAGCCCGCCGCAAACAGCACCAGCGGAATCAGCCACACCGGCAAATGCAGGGCAAAGGGCAACATCACCACCAGTTGCGCCGCCAGTAACCAGATCATGCCGGAGTAAGTGATGTAATTATTCCCCCCCGTCCCCAATCCGTTACCCATCTGTCACCCCGTACAATGCCAATGCCCGCAAACACTGTGCCTTGTGGCCTTCACCCTTGCCGGGCGCAATGGTTTTACCGGGCAGTTTCAAGCCGTAGCAACGCTGAGCCTGATGGAATTCCAGCACCTTGCTGCACAGGTGTGACAGGCGTACCTCAATCCCCGGCAAGGGCAGCTCGTCCCAGTCCAGCCATAGGTCGTGGCTGGCATAATCGGCGAACACCTTGGTATGCAGCTTGCCGGTGCGGGCATATTTTCCCCAATGGATATGTTTGGGCGCATCACCGGGACGATAGTCACGGATACCGCCAAAATCACTGCTGCCCCCGGCAATTTCCAGCCCGTCTTCACTGCTGACAACCGCCGCCTTGCCTTGCGCCTGCCAGTTTTTTTCCACGGGTTTGGGATAAACAATGCCCTGCATATCCAGCGTCACATATGACCAGGCCAGTGCCAGCCCGGCAGGATAGCGGGTAGCAACATGGATGCGCGGTGGCTGGAAACGCCCACGTTGCGTGGTACTGTGGGACAGTTTCACGCGGGTACTGCTGACTGTCGCCAGATTGACCTGCACGGCATCCTCACCCGGCCAGCCCAGATGCAGGGCAAATTTGCGCTGGGTGTCAGGGCAAGCCAGCCCGATTTCCACCACGGCTTTTTCCCCGGCAAAACAGGGTTCCACACCAATGGCACTGATGGTCAGCCCCGACAGGTTGCGCCATGTGTAGAAAATGTTGAGCAACAACAACGACAGCAACCAGAAACAGACGGCATAGACCAGCGAATTTTGGAAGTTGATCCCCAGCAGAAACAGCAGCAAGACCATCAGCAGCAGCCCCAGCCCGGTCTTGCTGGGAACGATGAAAATGCGGCGCTGGTCAAGGGTGGTTTCGCGGGCTTGTGGCAAGCGCTGTTTTACCCAGGCATCCAGCCGGGCTTGCAAGGCTTCAACCATGACCGCTGCCAATCACGTCCACTTTGTCGAGGATATGCCGCGCCAGTTGCTCACCCTGTGTTTCCTCGCGCCCGACCAACCGATGGCCTGCCACTGCCACAAACACGGCTTGCACGTCTTCCGGCAGCACATGCCCACGCCCTTGCAGCAATGCCCAGCTTTGTGCACTTTTCACCAATGCCTGTGCCCCGCGTGGTGATAGCCCCAAATGGCATACGTCGCTTTGCCGGGTATGTGCAATCAACCGCTGAATGTAATCCAGCAGGTTGTCTGACAGCTTGACCTGTGGAACCAGCGATTGCAGGGCCTTCAGGCGTTGCCCATTCAACACTTGCGGCAAGTTTGCCAGCGCCTGCCGCCCGTTGCGGCCTTTCAGCAATTCCCGCTCCACCTGTGGGCCTGGATAGCCCAGCGATACCCGCAGCAGGAAACGGTCAAGTTGCGATTCCGGCAGGGGGAAGGTTCCCGACTGACTTTGCGGGTTCTGGGTAGCAATCACGAAAAACGGGCTGGGCAGACGATGGGTTGTGCCATCCACACTCACCTGCCCTTCCTCCATCGCTTCCAGTAGGGCGCTTTGCGCCTTGGGGGTGGCACGGTTGAGTTCATCGGCAAGGAACAACTGGCTGAACACCGGGCCTGGGTGAAAACGGAAACTGCTGCTCTGGCTTTCAAACACCGATGCACCGATCAGGTCGGCGGGCAACAGGTCGCTAGTGAATTGCACCCGTTTGTATTCCAGACCACAAACCTGGGCAAGCGCATGTGCGAGGGTTGTTTTGCCCATGCCGGGCAGGTCTTCGAGCAGCAAATGACCGTTGGCGAGCAGGCAGGTCAGCGCTAGCCGCACGGGTTGTTCCTTGCCGAGAATGACTTTGTTCAACTGGGCAAGCGTTGCCTGGATGAGTTGCGGGGCAGCCGTTGTCATGTACGTTTCCATTATTGTTATGCATTGGGTATGGGAAACGACTTTACACCAGTGTGGCAGGCTTGCCTATTGGCTTGCGACCGCTGGTCGGTTAAATGCTTGCCAGATCACGCAACAGTTTGAACAGTTCGCGGCTGCTTTTCGGGGGCTTGTTGGCAGCCTGTTCCTTGCGGGCGTTGCGAATCAGGGTACGCAAGCGCTGCACATCCACCTCCGCATATTGCTGCATGAACTCGCCGATGGCGTCATCATCAGTCAGCAAGCGGTCACGCCAGCGTTCAAGCTGATGGAATTTTGCATTCTGGCTGCGGGCAGTGCGATCCCATTCGTCGAATTTGGCTTGGATCGGTTCCAGCTCTTCCTTGCGCATCAGCTTGCCGATGTATTGCTTCTGGCGACGGATAGCGCCGTAAGCCGTCAAGCGTTTGGCAAGCATGACCGCATCGTAGAGGACTTCCGACAAGCCCAGTTGGTCGAGTTGTTCCTGACGCAGCTCAATCAGGCGCTCACCCAAGGCTTGCGCTGCTTCGGCTTCGCGCTTGATTTCGCTTTTGCTGATGAAATCGTCGTCTTCATCGTCTTGGTCGGTGTAGTGCACGGGGTAATCCTGCCTGATGAAATAATGAATTGCAGTTTAAAGCAAAAAGGCTCCCGAAGGAGCCTTTCTGTTTGATGCGGACTTGCCGAAACTTAGTGACCGCGCATCTTGCCGATCCGGTGCAGCATTTCGATCTGCGCCTTGGCGGCTTCCAGCTCAGCCTGGATCGCCTCATAGTCGAGGTCTTCCGGGTCTTTGCCTTGCAGCGCGTCCTGGGCTTGCTTCATCGCTTCGCGGGCGGCTGCCTCATCGAGGTCTTCCGCACGCATCCCGGTGTCAGCCAATACCGTCACTACGTGTGGCTGGACTTCCAGTACACCACCGGAGACGAACAGCGATGCCATTGCGCCTTCTTCGGTTTTGTACTGCAACTCGCCTGCACGCAGCTTGGAAATCAACTGGGAGTGACGCGGGAGAATACCCAAGTCACCCATGACACCCGGTGCAATCACTTCTTCGACCGTGCCGGAGAACAAGGACTGTTCTGCCGTCACTACATCCAAATGAAATGTCATCGCCATGATGCCCTCCTATCAGAGCTTCGTAGCTTTCTCGACCACTTCTTCGATGCCGCCGACCATGTAGAACGCCTGTTCTGGCAGGTGGTCGTATTCACCGTTGAGGATTGCCTTAAAGCTGCTCAGCGTGTCTTTCAGGGTGACGTATTTGCCCGGTGAACCGGTAAATACTTCCGCCACGAAGAACGGCTGGGACAGGAAGCGCTGGATACGACGTGCGCGACCAACGACCTGTTTGTCGTCGTCGGAGAGTTCGTCCATACCCAGAATCGCGATGATGTCCTTCAGTTCTTTGTAACGTTGCAGGATACCCTGGACACCACGCGCGATGCTGTAGTGTTCCTGACCAACAACCAGCGGGTCAAGCTGGCGGGAGGTGGAATCCAGCGGGTCTACCGCAGGGTAGATACCCAGTTCCGCGATGTTACGTGACAATACCAGAGTCGCATCCAAGTGGGCGAAGGTGGTCGCAGGGGATGGGTCAGTCAAGTCATCCGCAGGAACGTAAACCGCCTGGAAGGATGTAATCGAGCCAGTCTTGGTGGAAGTGATACGCTCTTGCAGTGCGCCCATTTCTTCCGCCAGTGTTGGCTGATAGCCTACCGCAGATGGCATACGACCCAACAGTGCTGATACTTCTGTACCCGCCAGGGTGTAACGGTAGATGTTGTCAACGAACATCAGAACGTCACGACCTTCGTCACGGAAGTATTCCGCCATGGTCAGACCAGTCAACGCTACGCGCAAACGGTTGCCAGGTGGTTCGTTCATCTGACCGTAAACCAGTGCTACCTTGTCGATAACGCCGCCTTCAGTCATTTCGTGGTAGAAGTCGTTCCCTTCACGAGTACGCTCACCTACACCTGCGAATACAGACAAACCGCTGTGTTGCTTGGCGATGTTGTTGATCAGTTCCATCAGGGTTACGGTTTTACCTACACCCGCACCACCGAACAGACCGATTTTACCACCCTTGGCGATTGGCATGATCAGGTCGATAACCTTGATGCCCGTTTCCAAGATGTCGATACCGGATGACAATTCATCATACGCAGGCGGCGCACGGTGGATTGGCATTTTGGTTTCGCAAGCAACCGGGCCTGCGTTGTCTACCGGATCACCCAGTACGTTCATCACGCGACCCAGTGTACCAGGGCCTACCGGAACAGAGATTGGCGCACCTGTGTTCGCCACTTGCATACCACGACGCAGACCATCAGAAGCCCCCATCGCGATAGCGCGTACAATGCCGTCACCCAACTGCTGCTGGACTTCCAAGGTCAGACCCTGGTCGGCTACTGTCAACGCATCGTAGACTGCCGGAACGTTGGCGCGTGGGAATTCCACGTCGACAACCGCGCCGATAACTTGAACGATGTTTCCAGTACTCATTATTCAGTACCTCACTAAAATTTAAAATCCGTAACAGCCTTAGACAGCCGCAGCACCTGCAACGATCTCGGAAATTTCCTGGGTGATTGCCGCCTGACGCGCCTTGTTGTAGATCAGCTTCAGTTCGCCGATCATTTTACCCGCGTTGTCGGAGGCGCTTTTCATCGCAACCATCCGCGCTGCCATTTCACAGGCAACGTTTTCAACAGCGCCTTGGTAAATCAGCGATTCAATATACCGCTGCATCAACGCATCAATGACTTCTTTCGACTCAGGTTCGTAGAGATAGTCCCAATGGTGCTTGATTGAATCCGTGCCAGAAGCAACCACCGGGATGAGCTGTGTCACCTGCGGCTTTTGCGTCATGCTGTTGACGAATTCATTCTCAACCAGGAAAAGGCGATCAATCCGGCCTTCCTCGTAAGCATCCAGCATCACCTTGATCGTACCAATCATATCCGCCACTTTGGGGGTATCCCCCATGTGGGTTTTCTGGGCAACGATCCCGTAACGACGGAACGCCGCAGCCGCTTTGGCACCGAAAACACAGATGTCGACTTCGACATCCTGTTTTTTCCATTCTGCCATGCTCTGCAACGCACGCTTGAACAGGTTGACATTCAAACCACCACACAAGCCCCGGTCAGAGGACATAATGATGTAGCCAACCCGTTTCACGTTTTCACGCGTCTGGGTATAAGGGTGTTTGTACTCAAGATGACCATAGGCCACGTGGCTTACCACTTGGCGCATTTTGTCAGCATAAGGGCGGCTGGCTTTCATCCGATCCTGCGCACGACGCATTTTGGATGCAGCCACCATTTCCATTGCCTTGGTGATCTTCTTGGTATTGCCGATACTCTTGATCTGGGTCAGTATTTCTTTACCAACTGCCATAGTAATGACCTCCCATTACCAGGTGTTGGTTGACTTGAATGTTTCCAGTGCTTTTTTCATTGCACCAGCAATCTCGTCGTTGAAATCACCTTTCTCGTTGATCTTGTCCAGCAGTTCCTTTTGGGAAGAGCGCAGGTAGCTCAGCATCGCGGCTTCAAAGTCCACAATTTTCTTCGCGTCTACGTCATCGAGGAAACCCTCGTTGGCGGCATACAGCGAAAATGCCATTTCTGCCACGGACAGTGGGGAGAATTGCGGCTGCTTCATCAGTTCAGTAACGCGCTGACCACGAGCCAAGGACTTACGTGTACCTTCGTCAAGGTCGGAGGCAAACTGGGAGAATGCTGCCAGTTCACGATACTGCGCCAGTGCCAAACGCACACCACCACCAAGTTTCTTGATGATCTTGGTTTGTGCAGAACCACCTACACGGGATACTGACAAACCTGCGTTGATCGCTGGGCGGATACCGGCGTTGAACAGGTCGCTTTCCAGGAAGATCTGACCATCAGTGATCGAGATTACGTTGGTCGGAACGAACGCAGAAACGTCACCACCCTGGGTTTCAATGATTGGCAGTGCAGTCAATGAACCTGTCTGACCTTTCACCTCACCCTTGGTGAATTCTTCAACGTACTCCGCATTTACACGCGCCGCACGCTCCAGCAAACGGGAGTGCAGGTAGAATACGTCCCCTGGGTAGGCTTCACGACCCGGTGGGCGGCGCAGCAACAGGGAAACTTGACGGTAAGCCCAAGCCTGCTTGGTCAAGTCGTCGTATACGATCAGGGCATCTTCACCACGGTCACGGAAGTATTCACCCATGGTGCAACCCGCATAAGGCGCGAGGTATTGCATGGAAGCCGGGTCAGCCGCTGTTGCAGCCACCACGGTAGTGTATTCCAGTGCGCCGTACTCTTCCAGCTTGCGAACTACGTTGGCAACAGAAGAGGCTTTTTGACCGACGGCAACGTAAATACATTTTACGTTCTTGCCTTTCTGGTTGATGATTGCATCGACTGCTACGGCAGTTTTACCAGTTTGGCGGTCGCCGATGATCAGTTCGCGCTGACCACGACCGATTGGCACCATGGAGTCCAGCGCTTTCACACCGGTTTGTACCGGCTGGTCAACGGACTTACGTTCAATAACGCCCGGCGCTACACGTTCGATAGGTGCGAAACCATCGTTATCGACCGGACCTTTACCGTCAATCGGGTTGCCCAGTGCGTCTACGACGCGACCCAGCAAACCACGACCGTGTGGCACTTCCAAAATACGGCCTGTACATTTTACGGTGTCGCCTTCAGTGATACCTTTGTAGTCACCGAGGACAACCGCACCGACGGAATCACGTTCCAGGTTCAAAGCCAGACCGTAAGAACCGTTGGAGAATTCGATCATCTCGCCGGACATTACATCGCCAAGCCCGTGAAGGCGGACGATACCATCCGTAACGGAGACAACCGTACCCTCAGTGCGAGCTTCAGCGCCAGATTCAAAGCTGCTGATGCGCTTTTTAATCAGGTCACTGATTTCAGTTGGGTTAAGTTGCATATGCTATTCCTCAATCTATCGGCTGGGCTTAACGCGCCAACGCCGCCTTCATATCTTTCAGCCTGCTATGGATCGAGCCATCAATCACCAAGTCACCCGCGCGGACAATCGCGCCTCCCATCAGGGTTGGGTCAACTTTGGTAACGAGCTTGATCTCACGTCCCAAGCGTTTCTGGAGAGCCGCAGCGATCTTCTGCTGCTGGTCATCACTCATTTCCTGTGCAGAAACAATCTCCGCTTCTATCGCACCTTCTGCTTCCGCCCTCAATTGCTCGAAGATGGTCGCCATTTCCGGCAACAGTGCGAAACGGTCATTTTCCGCCAGAGTCTTAAGCAAATTGCGACCCTGATCGTCGAGCGCATCACCTGCAATCTCGGCGAAAATGTCTGCTTTCTGCTCTTTGCTCATGCGAGGATGGGCCAGCAAGGAAGCTGAACCTTCTGCCGCGACTACCGCAGACATGGCTGCCAGTTGTGCTGACCACTGGGGCAGCTTCCCGGCTTCCTGAGCCATCTCAAACACCGCACGGGCGTAAGGACGGGCAGCGGTTGTCAATTCAGACATGGTTCATTCCTCAGATTTGTGCGGCCAGTTCGTCCAATGCTTTGGCGTGTGCTTTAGCATCGACTTCACGACCAAGAATTTTCTCAGCCCCAGCAATAGCCAGTGCAGAGACCTGTGAACGCAGGCTTTCACGAGCGCGGGAAACTTCCTGCTCGATGTCTGCCTGAGCAGCCACTTTCACGCGACCTGCTTCTTCCACAGCGGCATTCTTGGCTTCGTCGACGATTTCAGCCGCACGCTTTTGCGCTTGTGCGACGATTTCGGCAGCTTCAGCCTTGGCCTTTTTCAGTTCGTCCAGTGCTTTCTGGCGAGCCAACTCTTCTTCGTGCTTGCCTTTTTCGGCAGCAGCAAGACCGTCCGCGATACGCGCTTTACGATCTTCCAGCACTTTCAGCATTGGCTCCCACAGAACGCCCTTGATAAACCAGATCAGGATCGAAAAAACGATCATCTGACCAATCAGGGTTGCAGTTACGTTCATGGGTTTAACCTCCGAATGTTAGTAACAACGTGTAACAATCGGATGATTAACCGCCCGCTGCTTTCATCGCTGCGGTGAATGCACCTGCGATAGGGTTAGCAAAGATGAACCACATAGAGATACCCAGAACGATCATTGGGAATGCTTCCATCAGACCGCCAGTGAACAGCATTTGACCAGTCAATTGCGCACGCATTTCAGGTTGACGTGCGATGCCTTCGATGAATTTGGAACAGATCATACCCCAGCCCAGTGCAGAACCCAGACCAGCAGCCGCCAGGATGATACCAACGCCAACCGCAGTGTATGCGTAGATCATTGCAAGATTTGCTTCCATTGTTTCAGTCTCCAGAAAAGTTAAAAATCAAAAAAGTAAAAATAAAACCGTAACGCTTAGTGATGTTCGCCGCCCTGACTTGCCAGACCCAGATAAACAATGGTCAGCAGCATGAAGATGAACGCCTGCAATGGCACAACCAACAGGTGGAAGAGTGCCCACAATGACCCCAGTGCTACCTGCGCAGGCATTGCCCAAACAGAAAACGCCAGCAGTGCAATCAACAGGAACAGCAATTCGCCCGCGAACATGTTTCCGAAGAGACGAAGGCCAAGACTGATGGGTTTGGCAACCTCTTCAATCAGGGTCATCACGAAGTTGATCGGGGCAAGAATGATTTTCACCACCACATTTTCTGCTGAAAACGGATGGAAGAAGAAGGACGTAAAGTATCCCACTGCCCCTTTGCTTTTGATGTTGTAGTACAAAATCAGCGCAAACACGGACAAGGCCAAACCAAACGTGGTGTCAAGATTGGTGGTTGGAACAACCTTCAGGTAAACGTGATGCGGATCAGCACCAAACAAGCTAGCAATGCCACCAGCCAAAGCAGGCAACAAATCAACAGGCAGGAAGTCCATTGAGTTCATCAACAGAACCCAGACGAAGATGGTCAACGCCAAAGGACCAACCAAACGGTCGGCATTCGGAAAAATGTCTTTGACTTGTTGGTTGACGAATTCAACCAGAGTTTCCACGACATTCTGCGCCCCTGTAGGCGCATCAGGATTGAGATTTTTGCCAACTTTCCAGGCAAAGAAAGCAAACAACCCTGCGAGTAGCGCACTGAACAAGAAAACGTCTACGTGAAACACGTTGAAGTCAACAATTTTGACTGCTTCCCCGTGCTCAACGCCAACGCTCCAGTTGGTCAGATGGTGCTGGATATACTCAACAGGTTTTGAGATTGCTGGCGCGTTAGACTCGCTCACAATTCACCCCGTACACTAAAGTTAAAAAACCTTTGCTGGAATCACCCGGCCTGGCGGGTTCCCATCAGCATATAAGCCAGTTGCGCCACCATAAACGTTCCCAACAAGGGAACTGGGGTCAGTTCCAGGTAGCCAAGACCGAAACCCAACGCAACCAGCACAAATACAAATCGTTGTACAACCCCAAAGTACAGCGCATACACACTACGCTCCGGGTTTGTTTTGGCTATTTCCCCTGCCACTGCGACGCGCCGGGAAAGCAGCATGGTATTGGCAAGTGCCACCGCACCACCATAGAATGCAGGAAGCAACGCCGCATCACCTTGATAAAACCGGGAAACTGCTGCTCCCGCCAGTATCAGGATCGCCTGAATGATAAGTACGTTGCGCATCTGCTCCTTGGTCGTTACCTGGCTAAGCCTTGTCCGCGAATCCGGGGAGTATAAAGATATACTAATATAGGGTCAACCACTGGATGAACGCGATGATACCCCCTCTTGGGAAGTGCTTGCAACTGATATTGTCGACATTTCTGCTGCTTATGCCATTCACGGGCAGTGCCAGCGAAAAGCCGCCCAGCACAAAGGAAGCAAATGATTTCCAGACCATCAGTGCAGAAATGCGCAGCAGGAAACTGCCATTATTACTTGCATTTCGTGCTGAATATTGCGGCTTCTGTCGACAATTAGAAAACGAATACCTAATTCCCATGCAGCAGGATCAACGCTACACCGAGCGTATCCTGATTCGCTCATTCACGTTGGGCGCAACAGAAACACTAACCGATTTTGACGGGAAAAAGTTGGAGGCCGAAACATTCACCAACCGTTACAGCGCTTCACTCACGCCAACACTGGTTTTTCTGGATGCCGACGGCAAGGAAGTAGCAGAACGGCTACTGGGCTATAGCAACCCGGACTTTTACGGCAGCTATCTGGAAAGCGCCATTGACGCCGCATACAAGGCAGTCAATGGCAAAATGTAGCGGGGCGTGCAGAACACACCCCCAACAGCAGGGTTAGCGGGCGCGGACAAAACGGCGCACTTCCGCCAGATGGCGGCGGCTGACTTCCAGTTGATCCTTGACGTTATCCAGCACCACCTGAGTGCGACCAATGGATGACTTGGACAAACCGGAAATAGCTGTTTTGGACACCAGCGCATTGCGGTGGATACGGATGAAACGGTCAGCCAGATCGGTTTCCAAAGATTTCAGCGACTCTTCGATAATGACCTCGCCTTTCTTGTGGCGCACGGTCACATATTTTTGGTCTGCCTGGAAGTACACAACGTCTTCAATCGGGATCAACTCAAGATTACCGCGCATACGGGCGCAGATATGCTTGCGTGATGCCAGATTGCGACCATCGCGGTTTTCCAGAGCCTCCATGCGTTGGGCACGGTTCAGGGAGCGGGCTTGTTCCAGACTTTGTAATAATTGTTCTTGTCTAATCGGTTTCATAAGATACCCTGTTGCTTTTGTTGAAAAGGCTTCTAAAGCATATTCACCATACGCTGTGGTGAATATGACGGCAGGAGGGCTGTCCATGCCCGAAATGTGCCGCGCGGCTTCCAGCCCGTCCATTCCAGGCATGGAAATATCCATCAGCACAATGTCCGGCTGATAACGTTCTGTCATCAGCACTGCATCCACCCCGTTTTCGGCTTCTGCACAAACTCCGTAGTCGATCTGACTGGCCAATAATCCCTTGATACGCTCGCGGGCATACTCCTCATCATCAACAACCAATATTTTCAATGTCATAGTTCTTCTACTCCTTGGGGATGGAAAATGAGACCCGGTACTGCTGGACACCCTTCTGAATCTTCAAATTAGCCCGGTCGCCATAAGCCAGCTTCAAACGGCTGGTCATGTTCTCCTGAGCTATGTGGTTTCCTTTTGTGTGGGTACTGACACCCGTCGGGGGCAACGGGTTGGTAACAGACACATCCAGACGATTACCTGCGTCATACAGGCTGACTGTCAACAGCCCTCCATCCTGACGTGGCTGGATTCCATGATAAACGGCGTTTTCAACCAGCGGCTGCAAGATAAACGGTGGAATTTCCATATCCAGTGGCAGACTATTGCGATCCATATCCAGATTGACATGCAGGCGTTTTTCGCCCAGACGCAAACCTTCCATACGCAAATAAGCCAGTGTCAAATCCAGCTCTTCCTTGAGAGGGATACGGGAACGCTTGTCCAAGGTCATGCGCATGATGTCAGACAAATCCAGCAATGCCTCCTCGGCCCTGTCCGGTTTGATGTGCACCAAATGAGCAATGGTATTCAGGCTGTTGAACAGGAAGTGCGGGCGCATCCGCGCAGACAAGGCAGCATATTTGGCAGCGGAGTCCGCTTCGATGGTTTCTTCCCACTGACTATGGATATAGAAATACCGCAGTAACACCAGCACGATAACCAGACTGATGACCAGATTCTTGAAAATGAACAGGGTACTGACCACCGCGTCGCTCACAACACCTGTCCTGCCCGACAATTCCAGTCCCAAGATGGAAGCCGCCAAGGTAAACACCGCCACGGTTGCCAGCACAATCACCGAAGCACGCGCAACCGAAGGCTTTTCCACAAAACGACCGATGAAACACAGGGAAAAAATGGAAGCCAGTGTCACCCACTGCACAAACAGCGAATGCAAACCAAGGTTAACAAAGAAATCGCTCAGATCGTTGGCAACCGTCAACGCCAGCACAACTGCCAGAAATTCCGCAGCCAACACAGCACGCAACAATGCCTGTGGCACACAGAGATTGGGCAAGTAACCTAACGTTTTTCCATTGAATGATGGCATCTCTTGCTCTCAATCAGGCCAACCCGTAACGGGCGTTAACGTTTGGAACCTGATCCAGTTTTTATCGTTTGTAATTTTTATTCATTAGCTGGCCTGACTAGCAGGCTGAGCAATTATGTATACTATCTGCAACCAACGTTGCCGTAGTACCACATATGAACTGCATTTTTAATTCTTCCACAATGTGATAATGTCTGGCAACTTTTTTTAGCAACTTGATGAAAAATCAGTACTAACCCATGAGCCAACAGCAACAAGACTCTACCAGGGACAAACCCTGGGGTGGACGCTTCAGCGAATCCACCGACGCTTTCGTCGAAGAATTCACCGCCTCCATCAACTTTGACAAACGTCTGTACAAGCACGACATCCAGGGATCCCGCGCCCATGCCCGCATGTTGGGTAAGGCAGGGATATTAAACGCCAGTGAAGTTGAACAAATCCTGAGCGGATTGGATGCTATTGAAAAAATGGCAGATAACGGTGAGCTGGAGTGGAAAGTCGCTCTGGAAGACGTGCACATGAACGTGGAAGCCCGCCTCACCGACCGGATCGGTATAGCTGGCAAGAAACTGCACACCGGACGCTCACGCAATGATCAGGTAGCCACCGATGTACGCCTGTGGCTGCGTGAACAGGTCGACGGTATCAGCCATGAGCTGCGTCGCCTGCAACACGCTTTGGTAGAGGTCGCAGAACGCGAAGCAGACACCATCCTGCCTGGCTTTACCCACTTGCAGGTAGCGCAACCGATCACGTTCGGGCATCACATGCTGGCGTGGTTTGAAATGCTGCAACGCGATTTCGAGCGCTTGCAGGATTGCCGCAAACGCATCAACATCATGCCACTGGGTGCAGCAGCACTAGCTGGCACAACCTACCCCATCGACCGCGACTACACAGCGCAACTACTGGGTTTCGAGCGCCCTGCCCGCAACTCGCTGGATGCCGTCAGCGACCGTGATTTCGCCATCGAATTTACCTCAGTTGCCTCGCTGATCATGATGCACCTGTCACGTTTTTCAGAAGAGCTAGTTCTGTGGACTTCAGCACAATTTGATTTCATCCGCCTGCCCGACCGTTTCTGCACTGGCTCTTCCATCATGCCGCAAAAGAAAAATCCAGATGTGCCGGAACTGGTGCGGGGCAAAAGCGGGCGAGTGTTTGGTCACCTGTTCTCCCTGTTAACCCTGATGAAAGGTCAGCCACTGGCTTACAACAAGGACAACCAGGAAGACAAGGAACCGCTGTTTGATACGGTGGATACACTGCTTGGCAGTCTGCGAGCCTTTGCCGACATGATGCCGCACGTTCAGCCCAAACCGGACAAAATGCGCCGTGCAGCCATGCAAGGTTTCTCGACTGCCACCGATCTGGCTGATTATTTGGTACGCAAAGGCTTGCCATTCCGTGATGCACATGAAGTGGTTGGCAAAGCCGTCGCCCTAGGTGTGGCAACCGGACGCGACCTCAGCGAAATGCAACTGATCGAACTACAGGCATTTTCCGAGGCCATTGGCGATGATGTGTTTGCGGTATTGACGCTGGAAGGCTCCGTTGCTGCCCGTAACCATCTGGGTGGCACAGCACCCGATCAGGTCAGAAAGCAGGCGGGAGTAGCTCGCACCTTACTGGGCTAAACCCTTACCCCCTCTCCCTCAAGGGGAGAGGGGCAAACGTTATTCTATCTGGTCAGAGGCAAACAGGCTCAACACGACTAACAGCACTGCGCCGATGGTGATGGCAATATCCGCTACATTGAATGTGGCAAAGTGTCCGTTATTCAGCAGCAACGGCACATTGAAATTAACATAAAAATCAATGAAGTCGATGACCTTTCCATGCATCAGGCGGTCGATCAGGTTGCCAATCGCACCACCTAGCACCAGTGCCAACCCTACCGCAGCCCAAACCTGTTCCTTACGTAATTTGCGCAGCCAATTGATGATGAAAATACTAACAACGATGGCCAGCGTTGCAAAAATCCAGCGTTGCACGCCACCCATCCCGGCAAGGAAACTGAAAGCAGCCCCCTCGTTGTAAGCCAGCATCATGTTCAAGTGAGGCATGACAGCCACAGGCTGATGCAGCTCAAGATTGGCTTCGGCCCACCATTTCGTCCACTGATCGAAAAAAATGACGACTGCTGACAACCACAGCCACGCCAACATGCCGGTATCCGCCGACAAGGAACGAAAACTACGCATATTCACGCACCTCACCCTCTCCAGCTACATTGTCAACACAACGCCCGCATAATTCAGGGTGCTCGGCATGACTCCCCACATCTTCCCGGTGGTGCCAGCAACGTACACACTTGCGATGCGCGGAAGGCGTTACCTGCACAAATACGCCATCCATCACTTCGGCAGCACCTTCCGGCACAGCATCCAAACCGTGTAAACGAGCTGCGGAGGTAATCAACACGAAACGTAGTTCCTCGCCCAGTTTTACCAGTGGATCAGCACCTGACTCACGTGCCTCTTTACGGTAGTAAATATCGACTTCCGCATCCAGACCTGCGCCGATTTGACCGGCGACGCGCACCTCTTCGAGTTGCTTGCTGATCAGTTCACGCAGGTTGAACACATAATTCCACTCGCTGGCAGACAGCTTGTCAGAGGCATCCAACGTAAACAGGCCATCGTACCATTCCGTGAACAGCACCGAATCCACTGCTTTGCCACCCGGCAGGTGTTGCCAGATTTCTTCCGCAGTAAAGCTCAGCACCGGATACAGCCAGCGCACCATCGCATTGAGGATGTGCCAGGCCGCCGTTTGTGCGGAACGCCGCCCCCGGCTGCCAGCCTGCATGGTGTACTGGCGGTCTTTGGTGATGTCGAGGAACAGGCTGCCCAGTTCCACCGTACAGAAGTTCAACACCTCTTGTGCAATCAGGTGGAAGTGGAACTTGTCGTAAGCCGACAACACTTTAGCCTGCACTTGTGCTGCCTGATCCACCGCCCAGCGGTCGAGTGGCAACATGTCTGCCGCCGCCAGCGCATCCGTTGCCGGGTCAAAATCGTTCAGGTTCGCCAGCAGGAAACGCGCCGTATTGCGGATACGCCGGTAAGCATCCGCCGTGCGTTTCAAAATCTCGTCGGACACTGACATTTCGCGGCTGTAATCGGTGGAAGCCACCCACAGACGCAGGATGTCTGCCCCCAGGGAATCGGTCACTTTCTGCGGAATGACCACATTGCCCTTGGACTTGGACATTTTCTCGCCCTTGCCATCCACCGTGAAACCGTGGGTCAGCACGGTGCGGTAAGGCGCTGCGCCGCGCGTGCCAATCGCCGACAGCAAGGATGACTGGAACCAGCCACGGTGCTGGTCAGAACCTTCCAGATACACATCCGCCGGGAATTGCAGGTCGGCACGCCGTTCCAATACCGAAGCATGGGTGACACCGGAATCAAACCACACGTCCAGCGTGTCGCTTACCTTATCGTAATTGGGCGCATCCTTACCCAGCAGTTCTTCCGCTTGCAGGCGGAACCAGGCATCAATACCCTCTTGCTCAATCCGCTGCGCTACCGCCTCAATCAGGGCGTCAGTTTGTGGGTGCAATTCGCCCGTTTCCTTGTGGATGAACAGCGCAATCGGCACACCCCAGTTACGTTGACGGGAAATACACCAATCGGGGCGGTTCTGTACCATGCCTTCGATCCGTGCTTTGCCCCAGTCGGGAACCCATTTCACCCCCTGGATTGCTTCCAGCGCCTTGGCACGCAGGCCGTTCTGTTCCAGGCTGATGAACCATTGCGGGGTAGCACGGAAAATCAGCGGGGTCTTGTGCCGCCAACAATGCGGGTAGCTGTGGCGCAGCTTGTCGGCTTTCAGCAGCTTGCCGCGTTCGGTCAGCACGTCCAGCACATGCGGGTTGGCCTTGTGGACGGATTCACCCGCAAACAATTCGGTGTTGGGCAGGAAACAACCGTCACCACCGACCGGGTTATCCACCGGCAGGCCGTATTTCATGCCAACCACAAAGTCTTCCTGACCGTGACCGGGTGCGGTATGGACAGCACCTGTACCGGCATCGGTGGTGACATGATCGCCGAGGATGACCGGCACATGACGGGCGTAGAAGGGGTGTTGCAACTGCAAGCCTTCCAGCACGTCACCCATGCAGCGGGCAATGATGCTGAAATCACTGATGCCAGCGCGTTGCAAGACAGATTCGTACAGGGCTTCTGCCAGCACCAGACGTTCGGAAGCGGTTTGCACCACCACGTATTCCAGTTCCGGGTTCAGGGCAACCGCCTGGTTGGCAGGCAATGTCCACGGTGTGGTTGTCCAGATGACTACAGCGATTTCACCGTTACCAGCCGCTTGCGGCACTCGTTGCAGCAAATCAGCTTCGTCCGCAACGGTAAAGCGCACGTCGATGGAGAAGGAAGTCTTGTCAGCATATTCCACTTCCGCCTCTGCCAGCGCCGAGCCGCAATCGGTACACCAATGCACCGGCTTTGCGCCCTTGTGCAGATGCCCGTTGGCAGCAATCCGCCCCAACGCCCGCACAATATCGGCTTCGGTCTGGAAATCCATGGTCAGGTACGGGTTTTTCCAGTCACCCAACACCCCCAGCCGTTTGAAATCCTTGCGTTGCAGGTCAATCTGTTCGCTGGCGTAATCACGGCAGGCTTTGCGGAAAGCAAACGCATCCACCTTGTCACCCACCTTGCCCAGCTTTTCCTCAACCTTGAGTTCGATAGGCAAGCCGTGACAGTCCCAGCCCGGCACATAAGGAGCATCAAAACCACTCAGGGTTTTGCTTTTGACGATGATGTCCTTGAGAATTTTGTTGACCGCATGACCGATATGAATGTTGCCATTGGCATAGGGTGGCCCGTCGTGTAACACGAATTTGGGGCGACCGGCGGCGTATTCACGCAATTGCTGGTAAATCTGGCGATTTTCCCAATCCGCCAACATGCCCGGTTCACGTTTTGCCAAATCACCGCGCATGGGAAAAGGTGTATTTGGCAGATTTAGTGTGTGCTTATAGTCCATCATTGTCTGTCCTGTTGTCGCTGACAGTTATTCGCTGCTCTATCAAGATGGCGAAGAATACCAACTTTTACCCTAAAAACCGATAGATCAAGATGTTTTCGCAGCATAATTACAGATAAGATATGTAACTTAGGACTAGACTCCCTCTCATCAAAGGGCAATGATTTAATTAATAAGGGTTTCCCCATATGCGTCATACAACCACTCTCATGACGAGCCTGTTATGCCTCGGCCTGACAGCTTCGCCTGTTTTATTCGCTGAAATTGCACTGAATCCACCTGCCACCGCCGCCCAGCCAGCCACTGCACCAACACCCCAGCCAGCCGCAGAACCCGCCGTTCCCGCAACAGCACCACCGCCTGCGCTGGAACCGGTGACAACTGCCTTGGACAGTGCGACCATCAGCGATGAATTACGCGAAAAAATCAAGGATGCGGTTGTTAAGATACACGTTGTCCAACACATCTATGAAGCCCTGTCACCATGGAATTCCGATTCACGCAAAGGCTCCGGCTCCGGTCTGCTGATCGAGGGCAACCTGATTCTGACCAATGCCCACGTTGCCGCTGATGCGACTTTCATAGAAATCCAGCGTCATGGCGAAACCAAACGTTATGAAGCTGACGTTGTATATATTTCGCACGAATCTGATCTGGCGATCCTGCGCACCAAAGATGCCAACGCCTACAAAGGCATCAAGCCGCTGGAACTTGGCGACCTGCCCAAGATGCAGCAATCCGTGGAAGTTTACGGGTTCCCGATTGGTGGCAACACCCTGAGTGTTACACGCGGCGTGGTTTCGCGCATTGAAAAACAGAATTACGTGCATACCGGCGAAAACCTGATGGCTGCACAAGTCGATGCCGCCATCAACTTTGGCAACAGCGGCGGCCCGGTCATTTCCGGTGACAAAGTGGTAGGTGTTGCCATGCAATCCGGTTTCCTGACCGAAAATATTGGCTACATGATCCCTACCCCCATCATCCGCCACGTGCTGGATGACATGAAAGATGGCAAGATCGACGGCTACGGTTTCCACGGTTTCATGACACAATCTCTGGAAAACCCCGCCATGCGCCGCAAATACGGCATGAACGATGAGCATACCGGCATTCTGGTACACAAGATTTACAAACAGTCACCTGCTGACGGCAAAGTACAGGTAGGTGACATCGTGACCGAAATCGACGGGCACAAGATTGAAAACAATGGCACGGTCGAATTCCGCCCCGGTGAGTTCATCGACCACACCCATTACATCGACATGCACCAGATTGGCGAGGACATGAAATTCAAAATCCTGCGCAAGGGTCAACCGATGGAGATCAGTATCCATCTGGACAAACCCGGCAAGGAATACCTGCTGGTCAAACCCAAGCAGTATGACAAACAGCCGTCCTATTTCATTTTTGGCGGGCTGGTCTTCATGCCGCTGAATCAGGATGTGATTGACGGCATGGAAGGTACTCCTGCCCGTATCGGTGCACTGACTTACGAATCCCCGGATGAAAAGCGCAGCGAACCTGTCATCATGACCAAGGTATTGCCTGCTGATATTAACAAGGACTACCATCACGACACCGATTTGCTGATCGAAAAAATCAACGGCGAAAGCATTCGCAACTTCCGTGAGTTCTTTGACAAAATCCAGTCAGCCACTAGCGATTTCATCACGCTGGAAACCCCAGATGCCTACCAGCTTGTCATTGACCGCAAGGAAGCCGTGAACAGCCAGGCCAGCATTCTGGCACGTTACGGCATTACCAATGACCGCTCCAAGGATCTGACAGGTATCCAGCAAGCTGCACCTGCTACCACACCAACCGCTGCACCTGCCAGCACCCCGGCAACACAGGTGTCTGCACCAGCAGCCAGCGAACCAATTCCGGCTGTACCTACCGCTCCCAAACCGGCAGACGTAGCACAACCAGTACCAGCGACTCCAGTTGCACCAGCCACTCCGGCTACTCCGACTACAACGGGCGTAGCCCCTGTACCGGCAATGCCTGCAACGCCCGTCCCCGTACAACCAGTCCCGGCAGCTCCTGCACCACAAGCCGTTGTTCCCCCCGCAGGAGGCCAGCCGCACTAATGCCGATACGCCAGCTTCCTGCCCACCTGATCAACCAGATTGCCGCTGGCGAGGTTGTTGAACGCCCCGCCTCGGTGGTCAAGGAACTGCTGGAAAATGCCCTGGATGCGGGTTCCACCCGCATCGGGGTCGACATCGAACAAGGCGGCATCAAACGTATCCGCATCCGCGATAACGGTTGCGGCATCCCACGCGACGAACTTGCCCTTGCCCTCAGCCGTCACGCCACCAGCAAAATCGCCAGTCTGGACGATCTGGAACAGGTACGCAGCCTCGGCTTTCGCGGTGAAGCCTTGCCCAGCATTGCCTCGGTTTCCCGCCTGACCCTCAGTTCCCGTCAAACAGAGGGTGAACAAGGCTGGAAACTGTTCGGTGACGGGCAGGAGATTTTCGGCGAACCCGAACCCACCGCCCACGCATCCGGCACAAGCGTGGATGTTACTGACCTGTTTTTCAACACTCCGGCGCGGCGCAAATTCCTCAAGACCGAAAAAACCGAATTCGGGCATATCGAAGATATTGTGCGCAAAATGGCACTGAGCCGCTTCGATGTAGGCTTTGAACTCAACCACAACCAGAAAAATACCCTGCAACTGCGCCCTGCCAGCGACCGCATGGGTGCGGAACGACGTATTACCGACATTTGCGGCAGTGCATTTACCGAACAAAGCCTGTATCTGGATTATGAAGCCGCCGGAATGCGCTTGTGGGGCTGGGTAGGCTTGCCGACCTTTTCGCGCTCACAGGCGGATTTGCAGTATTTCTATGTGAATGGGCGCAATGTGCGCGACAAGCTGATTTCGCACGCCGTCAAGCAAGCCTATCAGGATGTGATGTACCACGGACGGCATCCGGGCTTCATTTTGTTCCTCGAACTCAATCCACAACTGGTGGATGCCAACGCACACCCCACCAAACAGGAAGTACGCTTCCGCGAAGGGCGGTTGGTACATGATTTCTTGTTCCGCACCTTGCATCAGGCGATTGCCGACATCAGACCGGGCGATGAAACAGCAGCGCCGACGCAATTGCCCACCTCCACCGCCGCCATCCCCCCTTTGCAAGAAAATCCCCCTCAGCCCCCCTTTTGCCAAGGGGGAAGCGAAGAGGTGCGCCCGGCGTATCAACCGTCGTATCAGGCACAATACCAAACGCGCTTACAGATGCCCGTGCGCGAACAGATGGCCGTTTACCAGCAGCTATACCAGCCAGTAGAACCACCTCCCTCTTTAGCCCCCTCGCCCCTTGAGGGACGACACGAACAGTGGCTGGGTGCGGGGGTTGGGGGTGAGGCCCCCCCCCTCGGCTATGCCATCGCCCAGCTACACGGCATCTACATCCTCGCCCAGAACGCTGCCGGGCTGGTAATTGTGGACATGCACGCCGCCCACGAACGCATTACCTACGAATACCTCAAGCAAAGCATGACGGAAGATGCCATCCGCTCCCAGCCATTACTGATGCCGCACAGTCTCAATGTCAGCAAGAAAGAAGCCGATTACGCCGAACAACACGCCGACACCTTCCGCGCACTTGGCTTTGAACTGGGAAGGATGGGCATGGAAAAGCTGGTGATCCGCGCTGTTCCCAGCCTGCTGAAAGATGGCGATAGCGAAGCATTAGTTCGTGACGTACTCGCCGACCTGATGACCCACGGTACAAGCAACCGCATCCAGCACGCCATGAATGAAATTCTGGCAACGATGGCCTGCCACGGCTCGGTACGAGCCAATCGCAAGCTCAGTATCCCGGAAATGAACGCCCTGCTGCGCGACATGGAACGCACCGAACGCAGCGGACAATGTAACCACGGACGCCCCACCTGGACACAAATGAGCCTGGATCAAATCGACAAACTGTTCCTGCGAGGGCGCTGATGGACAAAGCCATCTTTCTCATGGGGCCGACCGGCACGGGTAAAACCGATCTAGCGGTGGAACTGCGCAAACATTTCCCGCTGGAAATTATCAGCGTCGATTCCGCCCTCGTTTACAAAGGCATGGACATTGGCAGCGCCAAGCCGGATGCTGCCACTCTGGCGCAAGCCCCACACCGCTTGATTGATTTCCTCGACCCATCCCAACCCTATTCTGCCGCCGACTTCCGCGCAGACGCACTGCGTGAAATGGCTGACATCACTGCCAGCGGGCGCATCCCGTTACTGGTCGGTGGAACCATGCTGTATTTCCGCGCTCTCGAATACGGCCTGTCAGACCTGCCCCAAGCTGATCAGGTCATCCGCGCCCGCCTCGATGCCGAAGCCGCCGAGCACGGCTGGCAGGCACTGCATGATCGACTGGCAAGTATTGATCCCATCGCCGCCCAACGTATCCACCCCAATGACCCACAACGCCTGCAACGTGCCCTGGAAGTTTACGAGCTGACTGGCAAATCCCTGACCGAACTGCAACAGGCGCAGTGGTACGATGCTTGCCCTTATCAGCTACTGAAAATTGCCCTGATCCCGCAAAACCGGGCATGGCTACACGCACGCCTCGCCCTGCGTTTCGAGCAGATGCTAAAACAGGGTGTCATCGAAGAAGTACGCAAACTGTTACTCCGTGGTGATCTGGACACGCACCTGCCAGCCATTCGTGCTGTGGGCTACCGGCAAATTTGGGGTTATTTAATTAACGAAATAGACTACAATCAGATGCGCGATCGTGCTATTGTCGCTACACGGCAGCTTGCTAAACGTCAAATGACGTGGTTGCGTTCCGAAAGAGGCATTTCAGTGTATGACCCCGCAGAACTCAGCCATTCATCGGTCATCAGCAACGTTTCAACGTTTATTGGCAGATGAACGGATACGTCCGACAAACTGGCATTCTTGCGGGACGACAGAACTGATAAGCTTTTAGGCGTCGAAGGAAAGAAGCGACTGGCTCACCACCAACCCCTAGCTTTTAGGTGTGAGACCATAACAACCACAAACCCGAGTATATTTTTTAGGAGAAGCTCATGTCGAAAGGGCACACATTACAAGAACCCTTCCTTAATGCTCTGAGAAAGGAACGGATTCCTGTCTCTATCTACCTCGTCAATGGCATCAAATTACAGGGGCATGTCGAGTCTTTTGACCAGTTCGTTGTATTGCTGGGAAATACCGTTAGCCAACTGGTTTACAAACACGCCATTTCCACGATCGTGCCTGCTCGCCCGATCAAGCTGGCACTCGCTCCGGAATAATATCCACACAGAAAACAGGAAGGTTGCCGATTGGAACTGTTTGAACGTCCCGGAGGCGGTGAACATGCCGTACTTGTTCAGATCAGTTTCAATTCGGCAAAATCCGTTCAGGATGAAAAGGAATTCATCGAGCTGGCATCTTCGGCTGGCGCAAAAGTAACAGGTTTTCTCAGCGGTTCACGGCAAAGCCCTGACCCGCGTTACTTTATTGGCGAAGGCAAAGCACAGGAAGTACGTGATTTGCTACTCGCCCATGATGCCAATCTGGTTATTTTCGACCACTCCCTTTCACCTGCCCAAGAACGCAATCTGGAAAAGCTGCTGCAATGCCGCGTTCTGGATCGTACCGGCCTAATTCTGGATATTTTTGCCCAACGCGCCCGCAGCCATGAAGGCAAACTTCAGGTTGAACTGGCGCAGTTAAAACACCTGTCAACCCGCTTGGTGCGCGGATGGACTCACCTTGAGCGCCAAAAAGGCGGTATCGGCTTGCGCGGCCCAGGGGAAACCCAGCTCGAAACCGACCGCCGCTTGCTAGGTGAACGTATCAAACAGATCAACAAACGTCTGGAAAAAGTACAAAACCAGCGCGAACAAGGGCGACAAGCCCGCAAAAAGGCTGAAATTCCCACGGTTTCCTTGGTTGGCTATACCAACGCGGGCAAATCTACCTTGTTCAATGCCCTGACACAGGCAGACGTATACGCTGCCGACCAGTTGTTTGCCACGCTTGACCCCACCTTGCGCCGGGTACAATTACCCAATCAGCAGGAAATCATCCTTGCCGATACAGTCGGTTTTATCCGCCACCTGCCCCACGATCTGGTGGCGGCATTCCGCTCCACCTTGCAGGAAACGGTTGATGCCGACCTGTTGCTGCACGTGATCGACAGCCACGACGAACAGCTTGAGCTGTACCGTGAACAGGTCAACAAGGTCATTGCCGAAATTGGTGCAGAAAACGTGCCGCAAATCGAAATCATGAACAAGATCGACCTTGGCGGGCAGACACCCCACATTGAAGAAGGCAATGGAACCAACCCTACCCGTGTTTATGTTTCCGCTCAACAACACTGGGGACTGGACATCCTGCTGGAATATCTCGGTAATTATTTCGCCGGACAAATGTTCCACGGCGAGCTACACATCTCTCCCAAACATGCACGCCTACGTGCCCGGCTATACGCGGACAAGGCCATTCAACAGGAACAGATTTCAGATGAAGGTAATTTCTGCCTGAACGTGGCGATTGACCAGCGACGGCTGGATCAATACCTACGGGAAGAAGGCTTATCTTTGACAGACCTGCTGGGGTAGACCTCTGTGTCTACCCTCTTCAAGACAGGGCGCACACAGAGGTGCGCCCCTACAATCACCCGCGACGCATAACGTCGAAAAATTCGCTGTTGGTTTTGGTTTTGGAGAGCTTGTCAAACAGCAGTTCCATTGCTTCCAGCTCGTCCATGCCATGCAGGAACTTGCGCAATACCCACAAGGTTTGCAGTTCTTCCTGGGAAGTCAGCAACTCTTCGCGGCGCGTGCCGGAACGGTTGATGTTGATGGCAGGGAATACACGTTTCTCGGAAATGCGGCGATCCAGATGAATTTCCATGTTGCCGGTTCCCTTGAACTCCTCGTAGATAACCTCATCCATCTTGGAGCCGGTATCAATCAGCGCCGTAGCGATGATAGTCAAGCTACCGCCTTCCTCGATATTACGCGCTGCACCGAAAAAACGCTTGGGACGATGCAGGGCATTGGCATCCACACCACCCGTCAATACCTTGCCGGATGACGGAACCACGGTATTGTAGGCACGCGCCAGACGGGTAATCGAGTCCAGCAGGATCACCACGTCACGCTTGTGCTCGACCAGACGTTTGGCTTTCTCGATGACCATTTCTGCCACTTGCACATGACGGGCGGCTGGCTCGTCAAACGTGGAGGAAATAACCTCGCCACGTACCATACGCTGCATTTCCGTCACCTCTTCCGGGCGCTCGTCGATCAGCAGGACGATCAGGTAACATTCCGGGTAATTGGAGGCAATGCTCTGCGCAATGTTTTGCAGCATGATGGTCTTACCGGCCTTGGGCGGCGCGATAATCAGACCACGCTGACCTTTACCGTAAGGGGAGACAATATCAATGACGCGGGCAGTAATATCTTCACGACTGCCGTTACCCCGCTCCATACGCATACGCTCATCGGCGTGCAGTGGTGTCAGGTTTTCAAAGGCAATCTTGTTGCGGGCGCTTTCCGGTGGTTCATAGTTGATGTTATCCACTTTCAACAGAGCGAAATAACGCTCATTATCCTTGGGCGGGCGGATTTTCCCCGCAATGGTATCGCCCGTGCGCAGACCGAAACGGCGGATCTGGCTGGGAGAAACATAGATGTCATCTGCCCCTGCAAGGTAGCTGGAGTCCTGGGAACGCAGGAAACCAAAACCGTCCTGGAGAATTTCCAGTACGCCATCGCCGTAGATGTCCTCGCCGTTTTGTGCGTGGGCTTTCAACAGGGCGAAAATGATGTCTTGCTTGCGGGTACGGGAAATGCTCTCAATACCCAAAGCCTGAGCCATTTCAAAGACTTCAGCAGCGGATTTCTTTTTTAATTCAGACAGATTCATAAATTGATGAGGTTTGTACAAGAAATATCGTATCAATGAACAGAAAACCCCTCTCGTCGGAGCCTCTCTGCGCCCGGTCGGAAGATGTTTGCCGGAAACGCTTTACAGCCATGGAACATGAGGCTTGTAAGCCTACAGATTGGCGTTTAAACAGGAGTCTACGATCAAGGAATAACGAGACAGGATTCGCAGGAATGAATCTGGATACAGATTCAAGTCGGCTTAAATTAGCACGCGAATTATGCAGAGTCCAGCAAAATAACAGGTTTGAGCGTGTCATGCGGGAAAATACCTCGCATGACACCAGCAAAAAAACCGCTTACAGATTCAGGTTCAGAAATGCGACCAACTGTGACTTGGACAATGCCCCGACTTTGGTGGCTGCAACCGCGCCATCTTTAAACAGCATCAGGGTTGGAATACCACGGATGCCATAACGTGGCGGTGTTCCCTTGTTTTCATCAATGTTCAGCTTGGCAACTGTAAGCTTGCCTGCAAATTCTGTAGCAATTTCATCCAGCAAAGGGGCAATCATTTTACATGGCCCGCACCATTCAGCCCAGTAATCTACCAATACCGGCACAGTGGATTTCAGAACTTCCTGTTCAAAGGTCGCATCGGAAAGTTGAATCATATTTGTACTCACAGAAGGGGTCTCCCTAAAAAATTCATTGCGTTACAGCATTTACCCGGCAATTGTCGGCATCTGCCTGCCAGAATGCACCAACCCACCATGCTGGGTTCGCTGGGTAGATTTTCCAATATTTTAAACCATCTTTATAGTATTGGTGTGCATGTCCTGATGTTTTATGTGCATTCACAGATTGCATCTGACCAGTGAACACAGAACAGCATCTATAGTCTAATGCGGTACATGGAAAAAACAGAAGGATTACCCGCAATGAAATATACCGTGCTGGCAGCAAGTTTGCTGTTTGCCTTATCATCCGCCCAGGCTGCCCCGGCTGGCTTTGAGTCCAGTTTCAGCGTCAGCAAGGCCGGGCTGACCCTCGGCAACATGGAGATCAGCCTGCACTACACAGCCAATGGTTATACCTACCAGAAAGTCACCAAAGCCAATGGTCTAGCCGCCATGCTGAGTGGCGACACCCTCACGGAACGCAGCATCGGCAGCCGCCAAGGCGACAAATTGCAAACACAAAGCTATTTGCACCACCATAAAAACAAGCGCAAGGACAAACGTGACGAATTCAGCTTTGTCTCCCCTGCCCAGGTCAAAGGGGAATATGCTGGTACGGATTACAAACTGGAGGTACCCGCTGGCACTATTGACCCGGCCTTGCTGGAACTTTACCTGATCGACGATTTGGCAGCAGGCAAGCCACTCAGCTACAAAGTCACCAACAAGGGCAAACTGCACACTTACACCTTCAACAAACTGGGCAAGGAAACCCTGCAAACGTCAGCAGGCCAGTTTGCATGTGAAAAAATCCAGCGTAATGACCCGGAAGGCAACCGCCAAACTACGGTCTGGCTGGCCCCTGAACTCAACTACGGCATTGTCAAAATCCGCCATAACGAAGACGGTGAGGTAGTGGAAGCGCAATTAACCCGCCATCAAGCACGCTAACCGCTCAGGAAACGCAACGCGGGTGGGCTTATGCCTGCCCTGCTTCCCGCGCCATCCATTTGGCGAGTGCCTGAATACAGAAATTATGCAAGTCAGGGCTGTGCTGCACCAACTCCAGAATACTGACATGGCGTTGCATCTGCGCGGCTGTCTGCGCCTGCTCTACCCTTGCTAGCAGATTGGCGGAACCCGGCAACAACTCCCCTACCCGTTTCAACCAGAGTGCCATTTCCGTTTCCAGCCCGGCGTAGCGGCTAATCAGCTCGCCCAGAGTCATGGTCTGCAATTGCCGCTTGTATTCGCGCATGGGGAAATTACTCAGATTTACATCACCATTCATCTTGTCGCGGGCTTGCACCATACTGCGCTGATCCTGGATGTGCCGATACGGATTCGCGCCACTGGCAATGTCCCCGCCGATATTGATGTCGCCGTAACCGTACAAATCCTCATCAGCAGCTACTACCGACAAAATCCACACATTGCCGGTCGCCAGATTGCCGCCCAGCCGGATCGGGTTGAGTTGCACTGTCACCAGATCGCCGCGCTGGTCGCGGTTGCCTTCGATATGGTTATATTGCCCGACCAGACCGTTGAGGGTGATTTTGTGGTCTGACTGGGTATTGATAGTGTTGAAGGTAATGGTGAGGTTGCGAAAGATGCCATCCGAACCAAAAATGCCCTGCAACTTGCCTGCCGACTGGATACGGTTGCCGGTAATGAACAGCTTTTCCAACTCACCGGCAGCGAACTGGTTGGCTGGAATCAACTGGATGGCATCACGGTGCGCCATTTCCGCCAGATTGTTGGTCTGCCCGTAGGCGGTATCCAGAATGGTGTCACGGATCGTATTGCCGCTGATTTGCTGGTTGCTGGTGCGCACATGAATGGCATCAGCAGTAAACGGTTCGTCCAGCGTTTCCCCTGTCGGCGGGGTTTCAATGTCGGTACGGCGTAGCGTGCTTTTGTAAACCGGCTGGTTTGGCTGGGGTTGCGGTGTTGATTGTTGCAGTTCCTTGGCGCGTTGTTCCAGGGTATCAGCATCTGCCTTGAGCTTTGTCGCCATACCCTGGTACTCGGCAAGCCGCCCCCTCCAGACTCCCAACAGGTTGTCACAGTCGGCAATCTGCGTATTCAGGTAGGCCAGGCGGGGATGGGCTTCAGCATTAACCGGTGGCGGAGTGGCAGACTGTTTGTTGCCGGAAGAACCCGCAAACAGGCAACCGGAAGGCTCCTTAGCCTGGGCAGGCGGCACTTCTACCGAAGGAATCACCAGCCCAGCAGCAGATGGATTGGTGGCAATGTATTGCTCACGCTCCTGCAACAAGCTGGCACGTCTGGTCTGTTGCTGGCTGAGGTATTCTTGTGCCTTGTCAGCCTTAAGCTGCATGTCCTGCGCCTGGGTACGCAACGCCTGTGCCTTGCCCAGTAGATTTTGCACGGTTTCGCTCATGATGAAGCCCCCTTAAACCACAGCCCTGATGTTTACGATAACCCTAAACGTAGACCATTTATCGTATTTCTGCGGAAATTTTGTATTAGACTATTTACACACCAACTTCCCTCAACTGAGCTGTAACGTATGAACCGTATCCTGAGTGGCTTGCTGCGCCCTGTTTTGCCCCTGCTGGCTTGCTTGCTGGCAACAATCCCTGCCCTGTTGCTGGCTGAGAGTAGCAACGCCCACAATGATGTGGAAACCAGCATCGTCAAGGTGCATGTCACCAGCAAAAGCCACGAAAGTGCTTCGCCGTGGAATTCCAGCATTGTCAGTTCTACTGGCTCAGGTTTCATCATTGAAGGCAATCGCATCCTGACCAATGCCCATGTGGTGGCAGACCAAACCTTCATTGAAGTGCAGCGCGATGGCGAATCCAAACGCTACCAGGCGGAGGTAGAAGCGGTAGCACATATCACTGACCTGGCTGTCCTCAAGGTCAAGGACAGCAGTTTCTTTGCCCACAGCCGCTCCTTGCCGCTGGGCGATTTACCGGAAGTGCATCAGGAAATTGCGGTGTACGGTTATCCGGTTGGGGGCGACAGCCTCAGCATTACCAAGGGTATCGTGTCACGCATCGAATTCCAGACTTATGCCCACAGCGGCCTGTCAATGCAAGCCATCCAGGTTGATGCAGCCATCAATTTCGGCAACAGCGGTGGCCCAGCCATTTCCAACGGCAAAGTGGTCGGGGTCGCCATGCAAGTTAGCGGTGCAGATGATGAGAACATCGGCTACATCATCCCGGTCACGATGGTAAAACGCTTCCTCACCGACATTGCCGATGGCAAGCTGGATGGTCTGCCGGAACTCTCCCTCTATACCGAGGAATTACTCAACCCAACCCTGAAAAAACATTACCAGCTTACCGATGAACAATCCGGTGTGCTTGTCACCAAGGTGTGCGCCAACACACCGACCGAAAGTGTCATCCAGCCCTACGACGTGATTACCCACATCGACGGCAAAAAGATCGAAGACAACGGCATGACCATTCTCACTCCCAAAAAACAGATCAACTACCTGTATCACGTTGATTTACATCAGGTGGGTGGCTCCCTCAAACTCGACATTGTACGGGCGGGCAAACCCATGCAAGTGGCCGTACCGCTGACCAAAACAGCAGAAAGCGTTTACAACCACTACGACAAAACACCGGTGTATTTCGTCTATGGCGGCTTTGTTTTCAGTGCAATGGAACGCAAGGACTACTGCCTGTCCCGCAAGGATTTCGACAAACAGGAACGCAAGGACATCAAGGAATACGCCAAGGTGGTGAAAGTGCTGGCTTCCCCCGACAACATCGGCTTTCATGACACCAACGGTTTTTACATCGACAAGCTCAACGGCAAGGAATTCAACACCTTCAAGGAATTCTTCACCCTGCTGAAAACCGACAAGTCGCCTTCCATCCTGCTGGAAGACAACAGCGGTAAACAGCTTGCCATCAATCGCCAGCAAGCCGAAAGCGGGCATCAGGCATTGCTCGACAAATACCTGATCCAGAAACCGCAGTCGGATGACGTGGCGAAATGGGAAGCGGAGCTGGGGCAAACGCAGCGACAAGCGGCAACTGAGGGCGGGAAAGCCCTGTAACCGGCTAGAACAACCCCTTCAACTTGTTCTTCAACTCATCCTCCAACTTCTGTTTGAGCTGATCTTCGACGCTGCCAGCCCCTTGAACGGGGTCGGCAGCACCAGAAGAGGATGAGCCACCCAACTGTTTCTGCAATTCGTCTTGCAGGCGCTGTTCCAGCTTGTCCTTTTCAGCCTGAAGTTTATCCTGGAGCTTGGCTTTTTCCGCATCGACCTTTTGCTTGAGGGCATCAAGCTGCTTTTGCTTTTCGGCTTCCAGTTGTTCCTGCAATTTGGCCTTTTCCTTGTTGAGTTCGCGTTTGGCAAGCTCTTTGAGCAGCACATCCAGCTCCAGCCCATAACTGAGGTTTTTCCACGGGCCGTGAATGTGTAGCGGGGCAAACAGCCCTTCCGGCTTGTCAGGCTTAGGCTTTTCACCAACCCGCAGTTTGACGTTCAGTAATTCGTCGACGATGTTCACATCCCCTGCACCTTTAATCTGAAAATGCGGAGCCGTCATGATGTTTTCGTCGGTATGGAAGGTGCCTTGCCGCACCTGCCAGTTGCCGCCCAATGTGGTGAAAGCCACTTCCTTTTCACCCAGTTCGTTGACGCGCTCTTTTTCAAACAGCCTGACCACTTCCTTGGTTTTTTGTGCAAAACCAGCATCGCGGATCGTGCCATCTTTCAGGGTAACACCAATATTGCCGTTGAGATTGCGCTTGAAAGCGGCGGCATCACCCGCTACCGATGTCAGGTCGGCGTTCAGATCCAGTGCGCCGGTCACGAGTCGATCCTGTGTCAGGGCAAAAAACAGTTCTTCAGTACGCAAGGCACTGGTTTTATGGTTCATTTTCAACGCAGGCGGCGTCTGCTGTGTGTTGATCTGGATATTGCCCTGATAACCACCCTTGAACAGAGTTCCGCGTGGGGTCAAGGTAAGAATGCCATTCGCCATCTGTACCCCCAGCAGTGCATTCTGCAATACGAATGGCGGGTACTGGAGAGCAGCCGCCTTGAACTCGCCATCCAGCACCAGCGCTGCCATTGGGTCACGGATTTGTAAACGACCCGCCAACTGGTGCTTCAGCAAGGTCAGGCTGGTTTGCGGCAGATCAATCACGCCCTTACCACTGCCCCAGTTGAGGTTCAGTTCCCCCTTGCCCTGTTGCTGCAAACTGCCACCGGGCAACTTGTCACCTTGCAAGTTGGTGGTCAGTTGCAAACCGCCGATACTGAGTTGCTGCTGCGCCAACTGCACACGGGTAGAGCCGCTGGCCTGGATAGTGGCCGTCTGCATCGGCAAGGAACCGCCCTGAGTATTGGCCTGAAGTTGCATCCCATCAATTTTGAGCAGCTTGCTGGCCAAATCCAGATGGGTATCCCCCGTCAGATTGAGGTCGACCTGCCCGGCACTTGCATGAGTGAATTTGCCCTGCAAGCGCATCCCACCGATGCTGAGTGCATCCTGTGCCAGATTGGCCTGCATCCGCCCGCTCAGTTGCACATTGCCGCTCTGTGGCAATTGAACCTGTGCCTGCAAATCAGGCATGAAATACTGCTGCGCCCCAGTTTCACCGCGCAGTGTACCTTTCACATCCGCATGGAGATTGCCTTGTGCCTTGCTGGCGACATCCACCGCTGCCACCAGCCCACTGAAAGCCAGTGCCTTGCTGGACAAATTGCCATTCACATCCGCCGTCAGGCTCATACTCAGGGTATCGCCTGCCTCCGGTTTGTTTGCCAGTTGCGCCTTGAGTTGAAGGTCAGACAGGCTAAAATCTTCCCGATTGTCCGCCAGCTTGGCAGTGGTGGAACCATCCAGTGTCACATCCAGTGGCGGGGAGTTCTGTTGCAGGCGAGTTGCCAGCGTGATGTTGACTGGCTTGTTGGGGCGTAATGTACCGGTTTTGAGGTCAAGCGGGGCAAGCGTCAGGTTTTGCCCGTTAAGCCCATCCTGCCAGCGGATTTGTGAATCCTGCACGCTGATGCCCGCAATCATGAAATTGCCCAACAACCGCGCAATCACTTGCCCCACATCATCGTTTTGCTGGTTGGAAGCAGCGGGCAGCAAATCCGCCCAGTTGGTATTGCCCTGCTGGTTGCGTTGCAGGTTGAAATTCAAGCCTTGCAGGGTCACTTCATTGACGCGCAACTGTTGTTGCAGCAGCGGCATGAGCTGGACGGAAACCCGCGCCTTGTCAGCCGCCGCGAAGGTTTCGCCTTTGAAACCGGCAACATTACCCAGACTGACTTTGCCCAATTGCAAGGCAATATCCGGGTAAACCGACAGGCCGATGTCACCCTGGATGTCGAGATCGCGCCCGGTTTGCGCTTTGACCAGTGACACGATGTCAGGCTTGTAGCGGTTGGCATCGAAGGTGAGGATGAAAACAACCAGCGCTGCCAACACAACCAACATGATAGCCAGCAGCCATGCAAATGGACGGAAAACAGCCATTTCACCCTCCTACCAGGTTTGCTTGAATGCGTCGATCAACCTGCGTTCACGTTTATCGGGCTTGCGCACCTTGATGTTGACACCGTGCAAACGGCGTTCCTCAATCACGGCTTCGCGCTGCTCACGGTGATAATCGGATTCCTCGTACAACAAACGGGCTTCTGTGGCAGGGCGTCGTTGCTCATTCAAGCCCTTGACTGTCACTACCCAGGTTTCAAAACCTTTCTTGATGCGAATTTTGTCGCCGGGGCGCACTTGTCGCGCCGGTTTCACCCGCTCGTCGTTGACATGCACATGCCCGCCCTCGACAGCTTCCACTGCCAGCGGGCGGGTTTTGAAGAAACGCGCTGCCCACAACCATTTGTCGAGGCGTTGACTTACAGCTTCCGCTTCAGTGGCCATGAAACGACCCGTTCCTCCCAGTCTGCTTCGCCCACCTCAGCGGCATAGGTAAAACGCCCGGTAATGGATTGTTGCAGGCGGTGGATACTCTGCTTGTCACCGGATACCAGATGATGCCATGACGGCAGGTTTTTGCCTTCATACAGCAAACGGTAAGCACAACTGGGGGGCATCCAGTAAAGCTGGTCGAGATTATCCGGGGTCAGGCGCAGGCACTCAGGAACGAGAGTTTCACGATTGTGGTAGTCCTTGCACTGGCAGGTTGAGCCATCCAACAGGTCGCAAGCCACGTCGGTGTAATAGACCGTGCCGTCCTCCTCGTCTTCCAGCTTGATCAGACAACATTTGGCGCAGTGGTCACACAGGCTTTCCCACTCCGCCATGTTCATCTCCGCCAGCGGTTTCTGTTTCCACCACGGCTGTTTGCGGGTATCAGTCGGCATTCTTGGGCTTGGCCTCCAGCAGTTCCTGTTTCAGAGCAGGATAAAGCGCAGGGGTGGTGTAGTAAAGGATTTCACCACCGTTAACATCCAACATGATTGCCAGTCCTTGTTGGGGGTAAAACCAGAATTCCACGCCGGTCTTGGTGGCAGGCAAGCGTTCCGCAGGCTCACCGAACCGGGCAGCAACGACTTCCGACTCATAATTGATGGAAGGCAGGTAAACCAGCTTGCTCACAACTAACCCGTTGGCAATGGTCTGGTTAGCCTCCGACAGGGTATGTTTCCATTGCCCGCTAGCCATGCCTTCACGCTTGCTGGCTTCATTCTGGAATTTGTCGAACATCGCATCATCGGCTTGCAACTCGGCAATGAGCTTGGCTTCAAACAGGCCGATACGCTGCTTGCCGAAGTAGGCTTCCAGTGTGCGCTTGCGGCTTTCGTGCGCAAACACCGCTACTTCCGGGAAGTTGCGGAAATATTCAATCATGTCCTTGAGGGTAGATTTACCTACCTCCATGTGGAACACCTGCGGGTTGCCTTCCGCACTGATATTTATTTGCCACGGCAGATCTTCGGGAGGCTGGGCGGATTGATCGCAAGCGATCATGCTGATGCCAAGCATTAGAGCAAGCAAGCTACTGCGGATAGATTTCATGGAAAAGCCTTCACGTTGCAATGAGCTGCAATCATATAGTCTCACGCTCAGGCATACCACTCTTCGCTTTCGCCCTGTTCAACCAGCAAATCCACCATTTCCATGATGTATTGCTTGAGGTATTTGTTTTTCAGCCAGGCTACACGGGTAGTAGACACTGGGAACAGGTGTGACAAATCCCGCAGGGTCAGGTCGTCGTCGTGGATGTGGGAATAGGCCATTTTGGCAATGATGCCCGCACCAAACCCAAGCCGCACGTAGCTGATGATAACGTCAGTGTCGGTGGCGGCAAACGTCACATCCAGATTCAGCCCGGCGTTACGGAAAGTTTCATGGATTTTGGAACGCCCGGTAAAACCAAAGATATAGGTCAGCACCGGATATTGGGCGATACGTTCCAGCGTGAGCTTGCCGTCAGATAACGGATGCCCGTCCGGCAGCACCAGCCCGTGGTTCCAGTCGTAACACTTGCGGCTATCCAGTGCAGAATCATTACCCAGCTCCTCGGTACATACCGCAATATCGGCCTTGCCGTCGTGCAGCATCCGTACCAGTTCCACTGGCGTACCTTGCAGGAAATGGATGGCAACATCCGGGTAACGCTGGCGAAATTCCAGCATCACTTCCGGCAGGAAATACTTGGCCTGGGTGTGGGTGGTGGCAATGCGGATTTCGCCACGGGTTTGCAGGCGATAATCGTCCGCCACCGCACGGATGTTTTCCATCGCCTGCTCAATACGGTCGAGTTCCTGCACAATGGCTCTACACACCGGGGTTGACTCCACCAATCGTTTCCCCTTGCGCTCGAACAACTGCATCCCCAGTTCCTCTTCCAGCAAGCCCAGTTGACGGCTGACGGCAGATTGCACGATGTAATGCTGATCGGCTGCTCGCGACACATTCATGCCATTGTTGAGCAGCGTCTTCAGCAAACGTAACTGGAACAGCTTCATAGCTTATCTCATATTTAGATATTCATATCGAATTATAGCGTTTTTCATTATTAAAGTGATACTGCATACTCGCCTCCATTGAATGAATTAGCGGAGGGAAACCTCGATGAGTATTCTGCACAAAATCCTGAACACCAGTGAAATCAGCACACTGGAACTGCTACTCAACGGCGCGTTTGAGCCTTTGCGCGGCTACCTGAATCAGGCTGACCATGTAAGTGTTTTGCAACGCAGCCGTCTGGCAAGTGGTCATCTGTGGCCCCTGCCGCTGGTACTGCCTCTCACTGCGACTGAAAAACGTGAAGCTCAACTGAGCGGGCGGATTGTGCTGGTTGACGCGGCAGAGCGCCGTGCGGTTGCCGAAGTGACCGTTGACAGTTTTTACCGCCTGCCCAATGACGTGGTAGAGCTGGCAGAAGCCATTGACCCGACCCGTACAGCGGATACCTGGTATGCCAGTGGCACAGTACAGCCTTTGCAGAAAATACTGCACCCGGCTTTCAACAGCATCCGCTTCAATGTCCCTACCCTGCGCCAGCATTTACAGGGCTGGAAAAGCATTGTTGCCGTGCAAGCCGCCCCGGAACTGGATCCCGCCGATCTGGAACAAGCGTGCGAATGGCTGACAGCCACTGAGGTAGGCGGCGGCTTACTGGTACAAGTCGGTGCAGATGAAACTGCCCCTGATTTCCACGAGCAAATGCGCAAACTGCGTAGCCAAGCCAAGTGTAATGCTGCCCGTCAGGTCAAACTGTCGCTGCTGCCTTGCGTAAAAGGGTTGGGTGAAAGCCGCTGCCTGCTGCTGCAAGCACTGGTTAGCCGCAATTACGGCGCAACCGGCTTCGTGATCGGGCGCAGCATCAGCCGTGAAGCCCGCCGCTGGCTGCAACAATACCGTGATGAAATCGGTCTTGAGCTGATTTCTGGGTTCCTCAAGCGTAACCGCCCCACCAAACCAGCGGTACGCCATCCACTTTGTGAAGTCGCCTGAAACATACCTGCCTCTCTTCAGGTGCGATCCGGTGCGGGCCTTTGGCCCGCATTTTTTTGCGTTTATTAATAAATACTAATATACTCATCGCAACAAAACCGTTAACCTGACCACCCACATAAAAGAGGAATACACCATGAGTATTGACCGCGTTGTACTGGCTTTCGCTGGCGGCATGATCCTGTTCGCGCTGCTGCTCGGCTATATCGGTTTCCCTACCGTTAGCGTCATCCTGCTAGCGTTTGTTGGCCTGAACCTGCTGCAATCTGCATTCACTGGCTTCTGCCCACTGGCTATCGTCCTGAAAAAACTGGGCTTCCAGTCAGGCTGCGCTTTCAACTAAGCTAAATCTTGCCGATAGGCAGGGTGAATGAAAACGTTGCACCCTGCCCCGGTTCCGATACTACCCACAATTGTCCGCCGTGGGATTCCACAATCGAGCGACATAATGACAGGCCGATTCCCATCCCTTTCGCCCCTTTGGTAGTGACGAAAGCGTCAAATACCCGCTGTCTCAGTTCTTCATCCATCCCAGGCCCTGTATCGGTAATATCGACTTGCACCTCAGCACCCTGCGGGTAACACCGTACCACCACCTGCCGCCGATGGGCATCCGCAGCCCTGACAGCATCAAGCGCATTTTGTACGATATTGAGAATAACCTGCTCAATCTGGATAGCATCCACATAAACATCCGGCATGTTGTTATCCAATTCCAGCAGAATCGGCACACCATGCTTGACTGACTCTCCCTTGAGCAACATCAGGCCGTCATGAATCAGGTCATGCAAATCGACCCTGGCTTTATTCGGTTGCTGCTTGCGCACAAACTCACGCAAACGCCGGATAATTTCTGAGGCACGTACTGCCTGCTTCTGGATACCCCCCAACGGTTCCAGCAAACGTTTGCTGTCCTGCTGACCTGCATGGATGAAACGCTGGCAAGCACTGGCATAATTGGCAATGGCAGTTAGTGGCTGGTTGATTTCGTGGGCAATACCGGAAGCCATTTCCCCCATGCTGTTGAGCCGTGCCATGTGAGCAAGGTCAGCCTGATGCTGGCGGGAAACATCTTCTGCCTGTTCGCGCAGGGCTTCCGCCTTGTCCAGCCGGAAAGCCAGCCGGATCACAATCACAATAACCCCCAGTACCATCATGGTAGCCAGCAGTGGCACAAATTCCCGGTGAGGCAAACCTGCCAGCCCCAGCAGGATCGGCAACCAGCCCAGCACCGGGGGAAACAGAGCCATCAACAGCATGACCTTGCGCATGACCAAACCGCCTGCACGGGCGCTGACCATGATGCTGAACAGGCCATTTTCCACCTTTGCCAAAATAATGCCCCAGCCCAATAGGGAAAAAGCGGTTGCAGTATGCAACGCCATATCCAGCTTCAGGGTAAATAGGGGCTCCTGATGGGCATAGCCGAAAAAGACCATTACCAGCAACATCACGCTTGCAAGCGCCATCAATTGTGCCAACTTGATCAAAGACTGCCGCTCCAGACTCAGCAGCAACAGAGCAACACTCGTCATGATGAAAGCCACGGCAATCAACGGTGAACCTGCCGAAGCAGCAAAACCATGCAATCCCAACCAGATCAAACCTTGCTGAAGCACATAAGCGGGTATTGCGTGCAGAGGGCTAAGCAGCATCAGCAAACCAACTAGGATACCGCCTGCTGCCAATACTTGTGCAACTGCCAAACGGAAGGGTGCAGGGTTGGCAGGCTGCAACAATAGCAACGCACCACCGGCAAACACAAAAGAAAAGGCTGTGGCGGGCGTCATGGGCGGCAAACCCGGAGCAATGCTGTACAGGGCTGGCAGATTGTTTACCCAACCAAACAGTACCATACCGCCCAACAGCATCACGCCGATAGCAGACAGGAAGGAAAGCCGATGCAAAAAACGCAAGATTTCAACGTTCAACATGCTGCTGGATGCATTCCGAAAAGTCCGAAGTACGCGGTGTATTTTACATTACCCCCCGAACAATCCCAAACCTTTGGGAAAAACGGTAGCAATTATCGACAAACTGACCACCATCTGTCTGTCCCTACCCAAAAACACTTGATAACCATGAGTACAAATTCATATTGCAATTGAACAGGATAGCAGAAATAATGCACACAACACTTTAAAAACAACAAGTGCGGGAGAACAATGATGACAACAATCCAGACGAGCAAACAGGGCGAACCCGTCCCAGCACATAGCGACCTGAACGAGCGGGAACTCTACCGTCGTGGGCGCAGGGGTGATGCCAGTGTCAGTGACCATCCTTTCGGCAAGGCAGGCTACCGTTATTACCAGATCGAACAAGCACAACGGCTCAGTCATACCCAGGCCGGAGAATACCAGCCGCGCTAGTCATGGATGAACATCTCAAAATTGCCGTTATCCTGTTGATTGCGGCTATCCTGATTGCTGCCATCGGCTCATGGGCTATCGCTTTTACCTGTGGCTACCTCGTGGCAACCCTTGTACAGTCACCCGGTATTGACAGGCAACGTATCCGACAAAAGCTGGTAACATTCTGGCATTCATTAACTTCCAGCAAAACAGAATAAACTTGTATCCTGCCGCCTCCACATAGACAGGCGGGTGAGAATAAAATAATCATGTCTCATAACCATCATCAAACCGGACTGCCTACGCTCGGCTTCACCTTCCACTACCTGCGACTGATACGCTGGCTACCGCTGGGGTTGTTTGCGGGAATAGCGCTGGCTGACAGCCTGCTGCAATACCAGCATGGATTGAACACTAACTGGCTGTTTGTCGGCATCTGTTTGCTGGCAGGCATACTGCTGTTCCAGCTCGGCAATATCCTTTGCTATCAGGAATACCGCAACCAGCAATTGTACCGGCAGCGAAAAGGCCAATCACAAACCGGCAAGCAAACCCAGATAGCGGCTGAAACGCCGTGCCGGAATTTCGCCTGCGCTTACCGCAGCTTTAATCGCGCAGCCCGGCTCATGCTGGTGGGTGCAGTTGTTGAAGCGGCATTCACCGAGAAACGGCGCGAACTCGGGGAAACCGCGTTCCAGTGCAGCAAAATCCAGCCCCGTCAAACCAAAGTCACGCACACCCGGCGAATCAATCAGCGTGCCGCCTGACGGCAGGCGGTACAAGGTGGCAGAAGTGGTAGTATGACGCCCCTCCCCGGTATCTGCCACTGCCCCGACCCGAATATCCTCTTCCGGCAATAGCTGGACAGCGATGGAAGATTTCCCCACACCCGACTGCCCTACCACAATGGCAGTCCGCTCATTGATTGCTCGCAGAATCTCGCCAACACCTTCATTTTGCGCTGCCGACACATGCAGGATGGGCAAACCGATACGCTGGAACTCTTCCAGACAGGCTTCATCTTCCGCTGTAGCGTGACTCGCCCGCAGATCGGCCTTATTCATCACCAGCAGCACATCAGCAGACAAACGGCGGGCGGCAATCAGGTAACGATCGAGCATGTCCCATAGCGGCGCTGGCTGCCAAGCTGTTACCACCACCAGCAAGTTAATGTTGGCGGCAATGGCACGAGGCTTGCCCCGGAAATCGGGTCGCTCCAGCACATTGTGACGTGGCAGGATCCGGGTAACAGCCGCATTGCCTTGCGCTTGCCGTTCCCATTGCACCTGATCACCACAAGCAAGATGGTCGAGCTTGCGCCGCGCAGTACAACGCAGCAAACCGTCAGGGGTTTCAACCAGAAGATCGGCACCGAAGCGGGTAATGACCTGCCCGATGCCGGAGGATGGAGGTAAAGATAAGTGTTCCGTCATGGATGCCTATTCTGACGGAAAACGTGACGTTTGCGTAGCGCAAACCTCACTGGGCAGCCGGAGTATTACCTGCTGCGGGTACAGCACCCGTGTTGGCAGCCGGAGCCGCAAACTTGTAGTAGGTTTTATTGAGGTAAGCGACCACATCCAGGATTTCATCGTCATACCAATTGGTAGGGAGATTGGCATCACACCGGCGCACCTGACTTTCCAGTTCAGCAAGGCTTTTCACCTTGCGGTCAGGGCGCGAAAATACCTCCGTACCGTGACAGTTGAGACATTGGGAGGCCGCAAACAGTTTTTGCCCGTTAACCGGATCAGGCGCTGCCCAAGCAGACTGAACCAGCAACAAGGCGCTCATGACAAACAAAACAGCTTTCATTTCACTACTCTTCTCAGGATCGTTGTTGTAAATGCGCAATCCGTATCGCTGCGGGCGGATGCGAATCATAAAACGCAGAATACAGCGGATCAGGTGTCAATGTACTCGCGTTCTCCCTGTAAAGACCTACCAAGGCGGCAATCAGTTCCGCACTGCTGGATTGTTCCGCTGCAAACGCATCGGCTTCAAACTCGTGCTTGCGTGACCACCAGGCCATTAACGGGCCGATGAAAAAGGTGAATATCGGGCTAACCAGTACAAACAGAACCAGCGCCATCCACGTTGACGGTTGACTGACCCCCAGCGAAGTATAAAACCATGCCTGCTGCATCAGCCACGCCAGCAGGGCAAAACCTGCCAGTGTCATACTAATGGAAAGCACCATGCCCTTGAGGATGTGCTTGCGCTTGAAATGCCCCAGCTCATGCGCCAACACCGCTTCTACTTGCGCAGGCGTCAGGTGTTTGAGCAAGGTATCGAAAAACACGATGCGTTTGTTTTTGCCAAAGCCAGTGAAATAGGCATTGCCATGCGCAGAACGACGAGAGCCATCCATCACGAACACCCCTTTGCTGTTGAAGCCGGTACGTGTCAGCAAGGCATTCAAACGCTCTGCCACTTCCCCCTCTTCCAGTGGGCTGAACTTGTTGAACAGGGGGGCGATGAACTTCGGGTACGCCCAAGTCATCAGCAGGGAAAAAGCCGTCAGGGCAGCCCAGGCGTATAACCACCAGCCGCTTCCAGCAGATTCCATCAACCACAGGATCAACATCACTAGCGGCACACCGATTAACAAGGTCAGGGCAGTCCCTTTCAGCAGGTCGGTCACAAACATGACCGGAGTCATCTTGTTGAAACCGAAGCGCTCTTCCAGCACAAAGGTACGGTACAACGACACGGGTATTTCCAGCAGACTGCCAATCAGCATCAGACTGATAATGACCGCCGTGCCGGTATACAACTCGCTCCAGCCCATGCTGCGCCACAGTTTGTCCAGCCAATCTAGCCCGCCACCCAGCGTCCAGACCAGCAGGATTACCAGCCCCAACAACAAGTCAATGCGCCCCACACTGCCTTTTGCCAGCGTATAATCGGCGGCTTTCTGGTGTTCTGCCAATGTTACCTTGCCTGCAAATGGGTCGGGTACGGCACTGCGGTGCTGGCTGACGTGCTGTTTCTGCCGCAGCGACAAGTACACTTGCACCAGCGTGGAAGCCAGTAAAAAAGCGAGAAAGAGGTAGGTAAATGTGTGCATGATATTTCTGTTACTATTCCGAATTCCGTCAAAGTCTAAGCAAGTGTAACCCAAGCAGCAATTTTATGAGTGAAAACAAGGAAAATCTGATCTGGATCGACCTGGAAATGACAGGTCTGGACAGTTTCAACGATGTCATCATCGAAATCGCCACCCTCGTCACCGACAAGCACCTGAATGTGCTGGCGGAAGGGCCGGTCATCGCCATCCACCAAAATGAGGCCATCCTCGCCAAAATGGATGACTGGAACCAGAAACAACATGGCGGTTCCGGCCTCGTGACCCGCATCAAAGCCAGCGCCTGGAATGAGCGACAGGCTGAGCTAGCAACGCTCGAATTCCTGCGACAACATGTGCCTGCTGGCATATCCCCCATGTGCGGCAACAGCATCTGTCAGGATCGTCGCTTCCTTGCCCGCCACATGCCGGAGCTGGAAAAGTTTTTCCATTACCGCAACCTAGATGTCAGCACGCTGAAAGAGCTTGCCAACCGCTGGGTTCCCGGCCTGACTGACAAATTCAAGAAGGAATCAAAACATCTGGCGATGGACGACATCCGCGATTCCATCGACGAACTGAAATTCTACCGGGAGCATTTCATCCGGCTTTAATCGTATTCGCTATCTTTCCAGATACGCAATACGGCAAAAACGTCGGCAGGTGTGTGCGTTGCCCGTCCGGCAATTTCCTCGGCACGGGCAATCACTTCCGGGATGTGGGTACGCAGGAACGGGTTGGTGTCGAATTCACGCCCCAGTTCAAACGGTACGGTAGCACGCCCGGAATCCAGCAATTCCCAGCATTCTTCCAGACGCGCATCCAGAGCCGGGTTATCCGGCTCCACCCATTTGGCGAAACCGATGTTGTCGACCGTGTATTCGTGGGTGCAATACACCAGCGTGTCGGCTGGCAATTGTGCAATACGGTGCAGGGAATGGTGCAAGTCTTCCAGCGTGCCGTCGAATACCCGCCCGCAACCGTTGCCGAACAGGGTATCACCACAAAACAGGCTGCCCTCGCCATAATAGGCAATGTGACCAGCGGTGTGCCCCGGCACGTCCAGCACCTCGAAACTGAGGCCAAGCTGTTCCAGATGCACCTGTTGCCCTTCCCCCAAGGCACGGGTGATGTGCGGGATCATTTCACTGGCGGGGCCATAGACCGGCAAACCGGGGTACGCTTCCAGCAGGGTATCAATGCCACCGACATGATCACGGTGATGGTGGGTAATCAGGATGGCAAGCGGCTGCATATCACGGCTTTGCAATTCTGCCAGTACGGGCGCAGCATCACCGGGGTCAACGATGGCAACCTGCTTGCGCTCTTCATTGCTGATGAGCCAGATATAGTTGTCTGTGAACGCGGGTACGGGGATCACCTGCATCATACGGCACACCTCTCTCGATTTCTTGCATTTCAAGAATAATGCACGAGCCTCTATAATCGCATATTTGCCAGTGAATCGGGGCGGATTTTCAGATGAACCAACCAACAGGCCAGCTTTATATCGTGTCAGCCCCGTCAGGTGCAGGCAAATCCAGTTTACTGAATGCCTTGCGCGGACGTTTGGCAGATGTGGCGGTATCCGTGTCACACACCACCCGCCAGCCGCGACCAGGTGAACAGGATGGTGTGCATTACCATTTCACCAACGTGGACAACTTCCGCCAACAGATTGCTGACAACAATTTCCTCGAATACGCACAAGTCTTTGACAATTTCTACGGCACTTCCCGCCTAGCGGTGGATGCGCAACTGGCTACCGGTCAAGATGTCATCCTCGAAATCGACTGGCAGGGTGCTCATCAGGTGCGGGAACGCGCCAGCAGCGTTGTCAGCATTTTCATCCTGCCCCCCAGCGTGACGGCCTTGCGCGAACGTCTGCAAGGGCGCGGGCAAGACAGCGAGGAAACCATCCAGCGGCGGATGCGGGATGCGCAAAGCGAAATGTCGCATTACCCCGAATACGATTATCTGGTCATCAATGATGATTTCAATACGGCGCTGGACGATTTGCTCAGCATCTTCCACAGCGAACGCCTGCAACGGGCACGCCAGCAACAGCAGCATCAGGCACTGCTAGACGCTTTGCTCGCCTGATGGCTTTCAACGTCGTCAAATTTTCCCGCCGCTGGCTGAAATTCCTGCCGGATAGCCGTCGGCTGGAGCTTTACCCGCCGTGGTGGATGATGCGTATCAAGGTGCTGAAGCTGGAAAACGACTGGCGGCACATCCGTATCCGCCTACCGCTAACCTGGGCTTCGCGCAACATGGGCGGCAGCATGTTCGGCGGCTTTCAGGCATCGCTGGCTGACCCGATTGCCCCGCTGGCGTGTGCGAAAGTGTTCCCGGCATATCACGTGTGGACACGCCATCTGAGTGTGGATTTTGTGCGCCCCGGCATTACCGACATGGAATTGCGCTTTGATTTCCCGCCGGAAAAGGAAGTGGCAATCCGGGAGGAACTGGCGCGGCGCGGGCGCAGCACCCCGAGTTTTGAGTATGGTTTGTACGACAGCCATGGGCGGCTGTGTACCAAAGTGGTGTGCGTGGTGGCGATACGTCCGTCAGGGTATTTGAAGTCGGTGGGGTCGGCGACGTAACAGGAATTAGCCATTTCATGGGGAACTGGCAGTAGCATCCTTGGCTGTGATCAGCAGATTGGGGGTCTCATCATGCTCGACTAGCCAGTTCTGGGTGAAGGCAGATTGCCCCATACTCGCCCATTTTTCCGACGGGATACGCTCAAAGTCGATGCTGGCAGAGTAAATGTTAGTGGCAATATTTTTCACGTATTTGACCACCTCCTTGCCGTTGACCATTTCACCGTAACGATGTCCGACACCGTGATTGATATTGGCAATAACTTCACTGGTGTTGTTGGTATCTACGCCGTCAAGGGATGCACGCAAAATGTCATAAGAGCGCTGTTGTGACAAGGCAAGCAATTTGGGAATGGTATGATAATCGCCACGCACAGTATTGTCAGAGTCATCCGCCGAACGCCCTTCCAACAAATGGGAAATGATCACAGTCGGGTATTTCAGGTTCGGTTTCTGAATCACGTCCACGATGGTATTCAACCGGGTTTCCTCGGGCATTGTCTGCCTTACGGCACTTTCAATACGGTTTTTTTGCATGGCGGGAAGCTGCACGATTGTACCCGCCTGCTGCTGGCGTTGCGGCAAAGGTTGAGGCATCTGTTGAGCGGCTGACTGGGTATTGGGGTTAACGCTGCCCGCGTTGCTGTCAGCCGTTTTTGCTGCACTGGAAACGCAGCCATTCAAAAGCAAGGTAAAAACCAAAACACAGGGGAGCAACCCTTTGTGGCAGGATATTTTCATCACAATACAGCCCTTGTCAGTCGTTGAGAAAGAAAATGACACTGGTTGTTATAGATCAGGATCTTGCTTTGTGCAAACAGAATGACAGATACGGATTAAGAAACCGGAACCTGCCATCGCCAGATTTTGTTTTCCCACCCGATATTGAGGTTAGCGTGTCCGCCCTCTCGGTGGTGGACGCTTTCCTGCACCTGCCGGACGCGCTGTCTTTCCAGCAGGACGTGGCTCAGGCTTGCTACCCAGCGACGGCTTCTGCCGATGTACCGCAGTTGCAGACCGTGATGCTGGCTTGCGTGCCAAGTTCGGCTTGAAGTCGGAACCATCGTCAAACGTCATGCCCACGGTAGCATACAGCTTGCGCAGCTCCCTTACATCCAGTTCCTTGTGATGCCCGGTGCGCAGGAAGCGCGGCAGTTCCACCGTGCCGTACCGGATACGGATCAGGCGGCTGACTTTCACCCCTTGCGATTCCCACAGACGGCGCACTTCGCGGTTGCGGCCCTCCGCCAGTACCACGTGATACCAGTGGTTGGCTCCTTCACCACCGGCATCCTTGATGCGCAGGAAATTGGCTTTGCCGTCTTCCAACTCCACCCCTTCCTGCAAGGCGATCAGCATTTCTGGCTCGACCTTACCCAGCACCCGCACCGCGTATTCACGTTCCACTTCGGAAGACGGATGCATCAGCTTGTTGGCAAGCTCGCCATCGGTGGTGAACAGCAGCAGACCGTCGGTATTGATGTCGAGCCGCCCCACCATGATCCAGCGCCCGGCACGGATGCTGGGTAAGGCTTCAAACACGGTCTTGCGGCCTTCGGTATCGCTTTGGGTACAGACTTCACCCGCAGGCTTGTTGTACATCAGCACTTTTGGGGTGGCATTCAAGCGGGAACCAAGATACAGGCGTTGCCCGCGCAAGCTGATCTGGTCGCGTTCGTCGACCGATTGTCCGGCTTCGGCAGGCCGCCCGTTAACAAGGATTTCGCCTGCTTCCACCAGGCGCTCGATTTCGCGGCGTGAACCGTAACCGGCACGCGAGAGGATTTTCTGGATGCGTTCTTTCATGAATGGGATATTATCACGACCTCAGTAAAAAAGGATGCGCCCGCTAACATGATGGTCTCACGCACCGAACGCCCGACCGGCGACCGCCGCGACTGGCACAACCTCAAATCCATGCTGCCCTTCCTGTGGGAATACCGTGGGCGTGCGTTATTTGCGCTGGCTTGCCTGATTTTGTCGAAAGTGGCGAATGTCAGCGTTCCCGTGGTACTAAAAGACATCGTGGACAATTTGCAAGGCAAACCGGAACAGTTGCTGGTACTGCCGGTGATCCTGCTGCTGGGCTACGGCTTGTTACGGCTGGCGAGTGCGCTGTTCAACGAATTACGCGACACAGTGTTCGCGCGGGTACGTTACCACGCGATGCGCAAGCTGTCGGTGCGGGTGCTGGAACATTTGCACAACCTGTCGCTGCGTTTCCACCTCGAACGCAAAACCGGCGCAATCAGCCGCGATCTGGAACGTGGCACATCATCGGTGAGTACCCTGATGAATTTCATGGTGTTCAGCATTATCCCGATTGCGGTGGAATTCGGGTTGGTCGCTGTGATTCTGCTTGGCAATTATTCGCCGGTATTCGCGCTGATTACCTTTGCTACCGTAGCGGTGTATGTCATTTTCACCGTCAAGATTACCGAATGGCGCATGGATCACCGCCACGCCATGAACCGTTTCGATTCGCAAGCCAGCAATCAGGCGGTGGATAGCCTGATCAATTACGAAACTGTCAAATATTTCAATAATGAAAAGCTGGAACTGGAACGCTACAACAGCACGCTGGGACAATGGGAAGAATCCGCCGTCAAAAGCCAGACTTCGATGTCGATCCTGAATTTCGGGCAATCGTCGATCATTGCGGTTGGCGTTACCCTCATCATGTTTTTTGCCGCGAATGCTGTGGTCACGGGGGAAATGAGCATCGGCGATCTGGTGATGGTGAATGCCTTCCTGCTGCAACTGTTTCTGCCCTTGGGGACACTGGGCATTGTCTACCGACAGGTGAAATACACGCTGGCAGACATGGACATGGTGTTCCGCCTGCTAGAAACCCCGCAGGAGGTCAGGGATGCACCGGATGCGCTGGAATTGCAGGTCAAACAGGGCGTAATCCATTTCGAGAACGTTGATTTCGCCTATCAGCCAGAGCGCCCGATTTTGCACGGGGTCAGTTTCAGCGTACCTGCCGGGGCGAAAGTGGCGGTGGTGGGGCATAGCGGCGCGGGCAAATCCACCCTGTCGCGCTTGCTGTACCGATTCTACGAAGTGACGGGGGGACGCATCCTGATTGATGGGCAGGATATTGCCCAAGCTACCCAAGCCAGTTTGCGCAAGACGATTGGCATCGTGCCGCAGGATACCGTGCTGTTCAATGACAGCATCCGTTACAACCTGCAATACGGCAACCCGCACGCGACTCAGGCCGAGCTGGAACGGGCAGCGGACATGGCACACATCCGTCATTTCATCGACAGCCTGCCGGATGGCTGGGATACCATGGTCGGCGAACGCGGCCTGAAACTGTCGGGTGGGGAAAAACAGCGGGTAGCGATTGCCCGTGCTATCCTCAAGCAACCCCCGATCCTGATTTTCGATGAAGCCACGTCTTCACTGGACAGTGCTACTGAACAGGCCATCCAGCAAACCCTGCACGAAGTCGCAGGACATCACACCACCCTGATGATTGCCCACCGGCTTTCCACCATTGTTGATGCTGACCGGATTCTGGTGATGGATGGCGGCAAGGTGGTGGAACAGGGGACTCATGCAGAATTGCTCACGTTGGGCGGACAGTATCATCGGATGTGGGAGTTGCAACTCAGGGAGAAAACGGTCGGTGAGGATGGGACAGATCCTTGAAGAAGATGGAGAAATTACACCCAACTCTCCTGCCGCAAAGTATATGCAGAGATTCAAGGCTTTACGGTATGACAAACGGCGTTTATATTTATGTATATACAGGTCTCGTAAAGGAGCTTCACCATGATGCAAGCCACTCTCGCTAAAGTTTTCACCAGCGGTAACAGCCAAGCCATCCGTTTGCCTAAACAATTCAGGCTGGATGTCAAAGAGGTATTTATTCGCTGGAGTGGCAATAACCTTCTTATCATGCCTCACCCGGATTCGTGGGAAGGTTTCATGCAAGGTTGCACGGGGTTCAGCGATGATTTCAGTATCAACAGTGACGCATTGCCCGCCGATGTTGAACGCTGTGGGTTTTACTGATGCTGTACATGCCGGATACCAACGCCTGCATCGGCATTATCAACAACAAGCCAGCACAATTGCGGCAAAAGCTGTTTCAGGTCGCGGTTGAGCAGGTCGCCATTTCGCAGATGGTATTGTATGAACTGGAATACGGTATCTGCCGTTCACAGCATCAGCGACGTAACCGCGACAACCTCAATAATTTCCTCAAATACATTCAAGTGCTGGATTGGGGCGAAGAGCAATCGCAAGAAGCGGCGTTGGTGCGCTGTGAATTAATGCAGTTGGGGCAACCGATTGGGCATTATGATACCTTGATTGCCGCTCATGCCCGTTCGGTGAATGCGACGTTGGTGACGCATAATGTCCGCGAGTTTGAGCGGGTACAGGGGTTGTTGTTGGAGGATTGGGAGTGAACGCCCGAACGATGAAAAGCGAATATACCTCTATCGAATTGTGCGCCGGAGCAGGTGGACAGGCACTTGGTTTACACTTGGCAGGTTTCCAGCATCAGCTTTTGATGGATATAGACAAGCCAGCGTGTCAGACACTCAAACATAACAATGCCTTACATGGCTTGGGTTGGGGTGAAATCGTCGAAGGCTGCATAGAAGAATTCGCCACATATTCCTCTCACCAATACAAGGGCATTGATCTGGTTGCGGGTGGCGTCCCTTGCCCACCTTTTTCAACAGCAGGTAAGCAACTTGGCAAGCAGGATGAACGGGATTTGTTTCCTGCTGCATTAAATATTGTGAAAAACACTCAGCCAAAAGCTGTCATGTTGGAAAATGTGGCTGGTTTGCTGGATGTAAAATTTGATACCTATCGCGCTGAAATTGAATCCCGATTGGAGCGCATGGGGTATAAAATTTTCTGGAAATTGCTCAATGCTTGTAATTTTGGCGTACCTCAATTGCGTCCACGGGTCATTCTGGTGGCGTTAAAAGCGGAGTTTGCGGGGTACTTTGCGTGGCCTGATGGCAGTATTACTCCTCCGACAGTTGGTGAAGCCCTGTATGACTTGATGGCCTCACAAGGCTGGGAATATGCGGCAGAGTGGAAACAAAAGGCTAACAAGATTGCCCCTACTCTGGTTGGTGGCTCTAAAAAACATGGTGGACCTGATCTCGGCCCAACCCGTGCCAGACGCGCATGGCAGGCTTTGCACGTAAACGGTAATCTTGTCGGGGAACATCCACCAGAAAAGGGTTTTGTCGGCTACAAAAATAAGGTTGGCTACGAATACATGCCGTTATTGACAGTGAGGATGGCTGCCAGAATCCAAGGTTTCCCTGATTGGTGGGAGTTTTACGGCAAGAAAACGCCAGCTTATAGACAAGTAGGTAATGCTTTGCCACCACCTGTGGCGGAAGCGGTTGGCAGACAAATTATTTATGCGCTTGATATGGCGAATAGCAGCCGCTTGGCCGCTTAGTTTTTTTCCCACTTGTCCAGATACTCATTAGCCGCAGACTCTATGATTTGGTCGCAGCTTTTGCCCGTCCGGTTTGCGTATCTGGTCACTCTTTTTAGGGTTTGTTCACTGATCGAAAACATGGCTCGTACCCCATGTTTTTCAGGGAAAGCCCAAGAACAGGTTTGGCAATCCAGCGAACACCCCTCACACGCTCGGCGTTTGCCAACATTGCAGTTATTGCACATGGGTTGCCAGTTATGGAGTTCGTTGCCGCCACCACGCGAGAGCGGTACTTTGTGATCGGCTTGCAAACCTCTGACACCGGGTTGGATATGCACGCCACAGGTGACGCAGGTGAAACCATTGTCTTGAAATAGCTTGTGTTTCTGACTTTGGGTCAAATACTCACGGTCTTGCGCATCAGCCAGTTTTGGAGAACGGATGCGCCATGCGTGACCGGAAAATGCGTCAAGGTAAGTCGTTTCAATATCGCATCCCAGTTGGTCGCGGAGTTCTCTGGTGCGACGGTCAAAGTATTTCTGTCCTGTCAGTTCCAGTAGTTCGGCAGAAGATACCCAAGGTTTTGGGAAACTGTCAGATTCATTACCCCACAGTCGCCGGATGATTTTTTCTTTTACATCACTGATTTTCTTACGGTCGTTCAGCAATTGGAGGTAATTGTCTACGCTCATAACAGCCCTGATGAATTGTTGTCAGGACGATAATACTACGCTTGTTGGATGATTAGCCATTTAACATCCACGCTTGGGTTTGCTGGCTGGCTTAGGTTTTCCTCCTATGCCTGCCCGTGGCTTCGGCGGCAACCCCGTATGCTGCGTGAGGATTTTCCCACCCTGCAACTTACCCGCATTCGGTTTGGCAACCGCGACAGGTTTCTGTTCCGGCGCGATTTTTAAATAGCCGCCGACGTGGTGCGTGACCAACTCCTTGATGTATCCGGGGTCTTTGACCGCCAAATCGTAACGCAAGCCCTAACCAATCAAGACCTTTTTAATGCCCGGTAAATTACGTGCAGTGCGGTACAGTTCTTTTAACGCGGCGTGGTCGGTGTTGAGGTTTTGGCAAATATCGGGGTAAACGCAGGCGGGTTTGCGGCAGGTGGCTTCGATCTTCGGGTCTTTGCAGGCGAGGCGGTACATATTGGCGGTGGGGCCGCCGAGGTCGGAAATCACCCCGGTGAAACCCGGCACTTTGTCGCGGATTTCTTCGACTTCGCGGATGATGGATTCCTGCGAACGGTTCTGGATAATGCGCCCTTCGTGTTCAGTGATGGAATAGAAGGTGCAGCCGCCGAAGCAGCCGCATATGATGTTGACCGAGAAACGGATCATCTCATACGCGGGGATGCGTCCGCCGTTGTACGACGTGTGCGGCAGGCGGGCGTAAGGCAACCCGAACACGAAATCCATTTCCGGCGTGGTCAGCGGGATCGGCGGCGGGTTGATCCACACCTCCACCGTGCCGTATTTTTGCACCAAAGCGCAGGCGTTGCCGGGGTTGGTTGCCAAGTTAAACAGCAAAACACACCATTATAATCATTGCCATATTATTGAAACACACCCATAAAATAATAATCCATGTTATATTCCTGTATAGGTAACAATGGATCAGGCTCGATCATGCAACGTCATCAGCTCCACTTCCTTGAAAACTGGTTACAGAAGAAAAACAGAAAACCGCTGATTATCAGAGGTGCTCGCCAAGTCGGAAAATCAACTCTGGTTGAGCTGTTTGCTAGACAGGGTGGACATAATCTGCATAACGTCAACCTGGAGCGTTTCCCGGAACTGGCTGACGTATTCGCTGGCAAGAACCCGGAACAGATCATGGCGCAGATCGAATTTTTACCCGGTATGCCTTTGGTCAATGAAAAGCCATTACTGTTTCTGGATGAGATTCAGGCAGTACCACAGGCTATTCCAGCCTTGCGCTATTTTTATGAGGATATGCCTGAGCTTCCCGTTGTCAGCGCGGGGTCACTGCTGGAATTTGCCCTGAGTGAGCATCAGTTTTCCATGCCGGTTGGGCGTGTTCAGTACCTGCATATGGGGCCAATGCGCTTTAGTGAATTTCTGTTGGCTATTGGGGAAGCCAAACTGGCCGAATTCATCCTGAATTATCAATACGGCGACAGCGTGGCTGACATCGCCCACAAACGCTTGCTGGAACTGCTGCGTAGCTACTATTTTGTCGGTGGAATGCCTGAGGCGGTCGCGGTATTTGCCGATACCAAGAGTTATCGTGAGGTCAGCGATGTGCATAATTCCATCATTGATACCTATCGGGAAGACTTCCCCAAATATGCAGGCTCGCGCAATCTTGTGCGCATGTTGAACGTCTTCAATTTCGCTGCCAGAAATGTGGGCGTGAAGGTTAAGTATGCCAATATTTCGGCGCAGGATCAGAGCGCAACCCTGAAAAAAGACCTAGAGTTATTAGCGATGGCACGGGTTATCAGCAAAGTCGTGCACAGCCATTGTTCTGGTTTGCCGTTACAGGCTGATATTGAAGAAAAAGTTTTCAAACTACTGTTTCTGGATGTGGGTTTGATGAACGCCATCAGCGGCCTGAACTGGCGCGTGCTTTCCCAACTGGATGAAATGAAACTGATCAATGAAGGGGCTATTGCCGAGCAGTTTATCGGTCAGCACCTGCAAGGCATTCTGGCGGATACACCGAACCGTGAACTGACCTACTGGCTGCGGGAAGGCCGTGCGTGCAATGCGGAAGTGGACTTTGTGATTGCCTTGCAAGGGCAGATTTTACCGGTAGAAATCAAGGCGGGTGCTACCGGCAGCATGAAATCCCTGCATCAGTTTATGGGGGAAAAGGGGCAATCACTGGCAATCCGTTTTGATGCCAACTTGCCGGACGATTTTGAGGTTAGCACCACCATCCGTAAGGGCGATACCACCAGGGATGTGCATTACCGGCTACTATCCATGCCGGTGTATCTGGTGGAAAGGCTGGATGAGATCGTTGCATCCTGCCTAGAAAAGCGGGTAGTTTCTTGAAGGGATATGATCCATCGGGGCATGACAAATAAGGACTATCATGGCTAGTGTAGGACGTTTATGGAAGATCATGCCAAATAAGTACTTGTTTGTTACATGTACAATAATTTGGACGCTCTCTATTTCCATTAACGTGGTTGATAAGGTTTATTTTAGTGGAATATTTATTATGCCGCTTGCGGTTGCTGGCGGTGTGCTAACTATTTGGTTACTATCTTTATGGTTCATTAAGGCAGTAACTTTTTCTAGTGGAATGACTTCTTATATTCCATTTTGGCTCATTATGTGTTTCGG
>DILV01000020.1 GCA_002425225.1 Thiothrix sp. UBA5583 | reverse complement strand
TCAAACGGCGGTGTTTCGGGTGGCTTGGCCCTGGCAGGCTGTTCCAGAGAATTCAGATCGTCTTACAAGAACGGACAGGATTTCTGTCAATACTGAACACTACATCTTGTGCATGGCCACGGGAAATCCCAAAGAACCATATTTTTTCAAATTGGCAATATGCCGGTTTTTCGGGCTAATAGTCGAAAACTGGGTATCCCATCCCACGGTATCTGGCAACCCGGCATGTTGAGCGGCTTCCCAAACCAGCTTGATGCGCAAATGATTACCGCCCCCCAACAGGTTACGAATGGCAAACGGCGTGACCGACTTATCCTCAGCCAACAACTGTTTACCTGCCTGAATGATTTGCACATCCGTGTAGGTAGGTTTTTTCATACTACCCCCTGGCGAAAACGCCCCTCGCATTCACATCTACTAACAACACGTTACAGCCCACTTGTTGGTATTCCCTATTCTTATCGTTGCCTGGTCTGAGCCTAACATACTTTGCTGACAGCCAACTTAACTTATGATTCACGGAATAATTCGGTAGGAAAACTTGAAATATACCCGCCAGCCCCCACGCTATGTCATCAAGCAAACATCGGGAACCATCATGGAACAATACCGGGGAACCACCATTCTGAGCGTGCGCCGCAACGGGAAAGTTGTGGTTGGTGGTGACGGACAGGTCACGCTGGGCAATACCATGCTCAAAGGCAATGCCCGCAAGGTGCGTCGCCTGTACAACGACAAGGTGCTGGCTGGCTTTGCTGGCGGCACTGCTGACGCTTTCACCCTGTTTGAACGCTTTGAAAGCAAGCTGCAAGCCCACAACGGCAACCTCACCCGTGCAGCGGTGGAACTGGCCAAGGACTGGCGCACTGACCGCATGTTGCGTCGCCTTGAAGCGCTGCTGATCGTCGCCGACGCGAGTGCTTCCCTGCTGATCACCGGCAATGGCGATGTGGTGGAACAGGAAAATGACCTGATTGCGATTGGCTCCGGTGGTTCATTTGCCATTGCTGCCGCCCGCGCCCTGCTGGAAAACACCGAGCTTTCCGCCCGCGAGATTGTTGAAAAAGGGCTGCACATTGCTGCCGACATCTGCATTTACAGCAACCATAACCTGACCATTGAGGAACTCTGATGGCTGTTGCAACCATGACCCCCCGCGAAATCGTCCAGGAACTGGATAAGCATGTAATCGGTCAGGACAAGGCCAAGCGTTCCGTCGCCATTGCCCTGCGCAACCGCTGGCGTCGTCAACAGCTTGACGATGCGCTGCGCCCGGAAGTGACACCGAAAAATATCCTCATGATCGGCCCGACCGGGGTGGGCAAGACCGAAATTGCCCGCCGTCTGGCAAAGCTGGCGAATGCCCCCTTCATCAAGGTCGAAGCCACCAAGTTCACCGAAGTCGGGTATGTGGGCAAGGAAGTGGATTCCATCATCCGCGACCTCGCTGATATGGCGATGAAAATGCTGCGCGAACAGGAAGTTGCCAAAGTCAACTACCGGGCGCAAGAGGCGGCGGAAGAGCGCATCCTCGACATCCTGTTGCCTGCACCACGCAAGGAAACTCCAGTCAACGAATGGCTCGCCACCGGCGATGACGAACCCAAAGCCAAGCCTGCCGAAGATTCCGCTACCCGGCAGAAATTTCGCAAGAAACTGCGCGAAGGCGACCTCAACGACAAGGAAATCGAGCTGGATGTCGCTGTGGGCGGCGCGAGTGTCGAAATCATGACTCCACCGGGCATGGAAGAAATGGCCAGTCAGTTGCAAAGCATGTTCCAGAACATCGGCAGCAACAAAAAGCGCAAGCGCAAGATGAAAATCAAGGATGCGCTCAAGGTGCTGACCGAAGAAGAAGCCCACAAAATGGTCAATGAGGAAGAACTCAAGCAACGTGCCCTGTTTGCCGTTGAGCAAACCGGCATTGTGTTCCTCGACGAAATCGACAAGGTAGCCCGCAGCGGGCAAACCAGCGGTGCAGACGTTTCCCGCGAAGGCGTACAGCGTGACCTGCTACCGCTGATCGAAGGCTGCACCGTCAACACCAAGTACGGCATGGTCAAGACCGACCATATCCTGTTCATTGCCTCCGGTGCGTTCCATGTGTCCAAACCCTCCGATTTAATACCGGAATTACAGGGTCGGCTGCCGATTCGTGTAGAAATGGATGCCCTGAGCGCGAATGACTTCGAGCGCATTCTTACCGAGCCGAATGCATCCCTGACTGAACAGTATCAGGGCTTGCTGCAAACCGAAGGGGTGGAACTGACTTTTACCCCGGATGCAGTGCGCCGCATTGCGGAAATTGCCTTTGAAGTCAACGAACGCACCGAGAACATCGGCGCTCGCCGCCTGCATACCGTGGTCGAGCGTTTGCTGGAGAATGTGCTGTTCGACGCGCCCGATTGCGATTCCGCCATGACTGTGGATGCCGCCTACGTCAACCAGACGTTGGGTGAACTGGTCAAGGACGAAGATTTAAGCCGTTACATTTTGTAAAGAGACACCCCCATGACACCGATTGACATTACCCTGAACCAGAAAACCCGCGAACTGCTGATTACCTGGCCGGGCGACGAAGTACATGCGCTCAGTTGCGAATTCCTGCGAGTGCATTCCCCGTCTGCCGAAGTGCGTGGGCATGGGCCGGGGCAGGAAAAACTGCAAATCGGCAAGGAAAACGTCAATGTCACCGGCATTGAGCCGGTCGGGCATTACGCCATCCAGATTTTCTTTGATGACAACCACAGCAGCGGTATCTACGACTGGAATTTGCTGTATGACTACGGCAAGAACATGGAGCAGTACTGGGCGGAATATCTGGAAAAGCTGACGGCGGCAGGGTATACGCGCAAACTGCCGGGGCAAGTGATCTGAGCATAATGACTCCCGGTTGTCTGTCCAATCGGGTATTGCGTTCATGGGAAAGGTTGGTGGGCGCGGGTTCTTTCTGACACCCGAAACCGTGTTAGCTAACATTGCCGCCCAGGCCAAGGCGCGGCGGCTGGCTGCCAACCTCAGCCACCGCACGCTGGCGGAAACTTCCGGCGTGGCAGAAGCCCCCTATGTCAGGCTAGTTGTCGTCCCGCAAAATCTTTCCGCTGTCACTACCTTTGGCACGAGTCGCCCGCTGTTCCCCGGCAACATCAGCACAATCACCCGGCTATGTTCCTCACCGTAACTCACATGCAGCGGCTTGTCGTTGCCGTAGAAATACAGGCGGTCAAAGGGGGTGTGTTGCACGACCCACTGCGCCACTTCCAGCATATTTTCATCGGGCACGATGAAATCGCAAGCAGCACCTCAACTTAACTATTTGTAAAGTAAAGAGAGCTTCTATCGCAAGCCACACACTCACGGAAGAATTTGTTACCCTCTTTACGAATCCGGGCTTTGCATCCCTCCTCATCACAAGCGACTTTGATCGGCGTGTTCCCATCGCAATCAAGACACTTGAAATAGTATCCGAACTTCCCGTATTGAATGCCGATGTTTGCGCCACCACATTTGCGGCAGGCGTGTTCTTTAACCGTAGAATCCTGCCGTATTTCCGGCTGATCAGAAACAGGGGAAACGACTGCTGCACCATCAACATCGGAAATCCCGAATTTTGCTTTATAATCAATATAGATAGGCGTATGCAAGGCACACAGCTTGCGGGCTATATCCTCCAGTGTTTCATAAGAAACCAGTCGGGTAGCACTTCCCAGCATATCCAACATACCCATTTTATCGAGCTTCTGCTGAATATTGGTTTTGATGGAATCAGCCTTGATTACTTGGCCGGTATCAAATTTCTTGGGGCGGTCTATTCTGGTTGATGATGAGACAACAACAAAAGAGTGAAAAGTTGGCATTAGACGCAGACCGAGCCGACTGGGCATATCAATCATTTTGAACGCATCTTTTAGCACGGCAATATGGCGCTCATTCTGCTCCAGTGGAGAAGCCATTCCTTCAAAGGTTTTCTTGTAGTCATTCCATCGCAGGAATTCACCGTTATCGTTGATCTTCAAGCCGGAATTGAAATGTTTGGTTTCAAGCACAAATGCGATCAACCCCCGCCCAATCAGCAAATGGTCTATCTGAGCCACCCGCCCGTTAATGTCCAGCCGTAGATCATGAATGACAACCGAGTATTCAGAATCCTTGAAATCAAAGCCTATTTGATAAGCGGCTTCGTTCTCGCCTTTGATACCTGCACGCAAGATATTGAGTTCTTTCTGCACAGCTTTTTGTTGGGCAGGGGTAGCACCCGGATGATTCAGAAGTTGTTCGAGGGTTGCCACCGCATCTGTTTTGTTATCGGCATTCTTAATGATCATAGCTGACATCCTTTGTATATTGTTGTGCGCTAGGCTTACCGTATCAGTATATGGCGGCTATAATCCAGACAGCAACCATAGATAAGGGTTTTGGATGGACGCGCAGGAACTCATTAACCGTATCACCGCACTGAACGTCTGGAAGAAAGGCGATCAACGCGCACCACACAAACCACTACTTTTGCTGCTGGCATTGGCGCGAGCCAATACGGACAAACCAAGACTGATCCCCTTCGATGAAATCGAAAACAAGCTCACAAGGTTGCTGGAAGATTTCGGCCCCAGCCGCGCCAATTACTACCCCGAATTGCCGTTCTGGCACTTGCAGTCTGACCAAATATGGGAAATGCCGAATACCACGGACGTTTTGACAGCATCGGGGAGTGTGAGCAAGAAATACTTGCGTGACCACCATGTTGCCGCCGGTTTTACCCAGGATGTTTATGGCCTGCTGCAAGCCAATGGCGAGTTGTTGGAGCAAGTGGCGATGCAATTGCTGGAGGATAACTTTCCGCCATCGGTGCATCAGGACATTCTGGATGAGGTAGGGCTGGACTTTGAAGCGACAGCCCAAACCACCAACCAGAAACGGGCAAAACGTGACCCGACTTTCCGCCGTCGGGTGCTGGAAGCCTACGATTACCGTTGCGCCATTTGCAGTTTCAGCGTGCGCATGGAAAACACGCCGATTGCGCTGGAAGCCGCCCATATCAAATGGTTTCAGGCAGGTGGCCCTGATATTGAAAGCAACGGTTTGGCGCTGTGTTCCTTGCACCATAAATTGCTGGATCGGGGCGCATTGGCCATTTCAGCGGAGCACAAGGTCATGGTTTCGGAAAAGGCCAACGGTCACAGCGGTTTTGAAGAATGGGTACTGAATTTTGACGGCAAAGTCTTGCTCAAACCACGCAACAGCCTGTATCTGCCCAAGGTGGAATTTACCGATTGGCATATCCGCGAGGTATTTCAGGGCAAATACGGTCACTCCCAATAAACCATCCTTTCCGGGCAAACCCACCGCACCCCGCCACGCGGATCAGCGCAATCCCCCGCATAGCGCAGAATCACCTGCTCATGCAGGTGGAACACCGTCTGGCCTGCCGCTGCGCCAACATTCACCCCAATAGCATCTGGCGCAACGATCAGGCAGCCATTGTGCTGCGACAGGCTGCATACCAGCGCCCGAATGTCGGATTAGCCGTTGCCGCCTGTTCCAGAATACCCATGCCGTGCGCAGAATGCAGCACACCAAACACGCTAGTGTCCACCAAACCCGGTTGCTCACCGCCATAAAAGGCGTTGCCAGCCAAACCGTTATCGACCCAATGCGCTAACGCTGTTTGAAATTCAGCGGCAGGATTTTGAATATTGTGTTTCAGCTTCATTTTATTGGCGACACGCGGCATCACTATTGCACCCGCGAAACGTACCAGGAAACGCTTGATAGCGCCGTCTTTGCTACCCGCCGTAATGAGTCCAAAATTCTGGAAGGATTTGCCCATATTGGGGTGAATCAGCGGTGGCAGGTAATGCACCAAGGTATTGTCTACCCATGCCTGCCATTCCTCATCCTGTGGCATGGGCAACAACTGTACATACTTGTCATTCAGGTAACGCACGATGGCGCTGGATTCAACCACGATTTCAGCATCATCCTTGAGTACCGGGACTTTTTTGTGATCGGTGAAATCCAGCTCTTTCATCCCAAACGGGGTGACTTCCACCACGTCATACGGGATTTTGCGGTAGTTGAGAAAGGCTTTGACTTTCCAGCAGAACGGGCAGGAATTGAATTGGTACAAGGTCAGCATGGTTGGGATTTTACCTAAAGCAACAAAGGGTCACATCCTACAACATGCTGGTATACTCGCACCAATAAAGGAACACTGAAACAGGAATACCCATGACCTTGACCGAAACCCTCGATACCCTCAAATACAATAGTGATGGCTTGATCCCTGCGATTGCCCAACAACACGACACCGCAGAGGTGCTGATGATGGCGTGGATGAATCGCGAGAGTATCGAAGAAACCCTGCAAACCGGGCGCGTGTGTTACTGGTCGCGTTCGCGCAACCGCTTTTGGCGCAAAGGTGAATCGTCAGGGCAAATGCAGGTGCTGAAGGAATTCCGTATCGACTGCGATGCTGACACGATTTTGCTGTTGGTGGATCAAACCGGGCCTGCCTGCCATACCGGGCGGCGTTCGTGCTTTTACAACAAGGTGGAAGGCGATCAAGTGGTGATTGACCGCGAAGTGCTGATTGATCCGTCAACGCTGTACGCTTGATGGAGTTTTGGCAATACGGCACGGCGGCGGCAATTGTGCTGTTGGCATACTTTATTCGGGGAATTGCCGGATTCGGTTCCGGCCTGATTGCCGTGCCCTTGCTGGCCTTGTTCCTGCCGCTGACTTTCGTTGTCCCTTTGATCCTGTTGCTGGATTTCACGGCTTCACTGGTCATGGGCGGGGTGGATTTCAAACACGTGCTGTGGAAAGAAGTCGGGGCACTGATTCCGTTCAGCATCCTTGGTGTGATTGTTGGCACGCAATTGCTGGTCAACCTGCCGGTCACACCCATGTTGCTGACACTGGCGGTGTTCATTTTCATTTTTGCCATCCGCAGCCTGCTAAACCTGAAAGGGGAAAAGCCGGTATCGCAATGGTGGGCGATTCCAGCAGCCCTGACGGGCGGGACAATTGGCGGGTTGTTTGGTACGGGTGGGCCACCTTACGTGATTTACCTGAATCACCGCATTCATGACAAAACACAGTTGCGGGCAGCATTTTCTGCGCTATTTTTTATCGAGGGTGCTTCACGCATTATCACGTTTTTCGTGGCAGGTTTGCTGCTGGCACAAACCATCTGGTGGAACTCACTGGGCGCATTACCCCTGATGCTGGGTGCGCTGTATCTGGGTGGACGTGTCCATACCGGCCTGAGCCACGCGCAAATGACGCGCCTGATTGGGGTATTGCTGCTGCTTGCCAGCTTGTCCTTGCTGGTGAAAGCCCTGTATTGACAGGTAACAAGCAACTTGTCCGCCAGCGGAAACCGGGTGTGACCGGAAGTGATGC
>DILV01000035.1:6963-19606 GCA_002425225.1 Thiothrix sp. UBA5583 | reverse complement strand
CACGGGAAATCCCAAAGAGCCGTATTTTTTCCGCAACATCAATCAATTCAACCCCCTTTCCATGTTCATTACAATATGAACATGTTATTAGAGTTCCTTCTTGGAAAACTTTGTTCCTTAAGAAATGGCTCATCAATGCACTCATGGCAAATTAATAATACATCTTCATTAATCATGCAATTTCCTCATCGACTATTTGAAGAGAATCGAGTTTATCCTTAAGTATTTTGATGCTTTCTGTTAACAAGTAACCAGAGAGTATATTTTTCTCATTGAATATTTCATAATCAAGAAGCTGTTCAGAGATAACACCTTTGTTTTGTGTTTGCTTAATAGCATCTTTCAGAAAATCAAGTGACTTAGCGTCACCAAAAAACATAAAAGAAAATGCGGCATTAAAATAAGAAAGCCCATAATTATTCATGCCTCTTTTTATATCTTTCAATGCAAGAGTTTTTGCTCTGGAAAAATGCCTTTCTGCATTTACCAAATCATTAGTCAGCATGTATACCTTGGCAATGCCACTGTTAGCACTATAACGATCTTCAATGAACAAAGATTCTTTAAAGGCATCGATTGCATCAATATAGTTGCCACTCTTCATAAAGGCATAACCCAACCCATTGAAGTTTTTTGTCAAGGGAGCCAATTCTACTGCTTTGGTCAAATTTTCTATGGCATGAACATAATTTTTCTGCATTCTGTAAATTTCACCGAGAATATAATATGCAAAGTATTTACCTCCATCGACTGAGACAGCTTTTTGCGCATACATTCTCGCAGGCATGAACCTCTCTGTTAATCCATATGCTCTTGCCAGATAACACAAGGTGCTATAATCATCAGGGCTGTTTTTCAACACATCTTTAAATTTTTCAATCGCCTGATCACTATTTCCCGCTCGCAAACTATTTATCCCTTCATTCATCAAATAAGTTGTTCTGAGTAACAGTTGATTTTCTTCTTTAAGCTTTTTATCAACCATTTCTATTTTCTGAAAAAGTCCATCTCTCAGCTCCTTTATCTCAATTAGTTCCTGTTGAACCTTTTCATATGTATCCTTGAGGTTTTTCTCTAATGCTCTTATTGAAGAAAACTCTCTAATGCCTATTGCTCCAGCAATGACCAGCAATATTGCAAGCAGCGCAAAGAACATGGCTGACCAATCAATAATCAAGCTTGCAATAGAAAATTTGTCTTCTGCTTCTTTGGAAAGGCGATTTAGCTCAGATAATATTGTTTCATTAGAGTTTCCATTTTTAGATTCCTGCATTTGAGGAAGAACCACTTCTTGGGAACTAGCTTTGACTTCTGTCTCCGTCATTTTATTTGTTTGAGTTTCGCCAACTTGGTTCTCACCATAGGAAAAAGGCGAAAACATCAAAATGTGCGAAAACATAAATAAAATCAAAAGTCTTTTCAAAACAACACCTTCTTAAGTAAGAATGCTAACTTTATTAGTCCTTGCGTCAATGTTGACATGAATTTTATATCTTGACCACTATAAATCTAGCACTCATCAGAATATATGGGGGGGTATCGCTTGCGCTCCTCCCACCCTACGGTTAGGCTCGTACTATTACGTTTGTACTCACGGGATACGCTGCCATGTTACAAGTCAATCTCACCGCCATTGGCGATTCTGTTGGCATAGTCCTGCCCAAAGAGGTACGGGAAAAACTGAACGTAAGTGAAGGCGACAGCCTGTCTCCGCTGGAAAGTTCGGAAGGTTTCATACTGACACGCCATCAACGGGATTTTGATGAGCAGATGTACGCTGCGAAAAAAGTATTGCACAAATACGGTAGTGCTTTCAGTGAGTTGGCAAAATGACTGGTTTGAGCTTACTCACCGTTCATTAGTTGACGTTTAAGCCGGACAAGCCTCACACCTAGCCCGCTACTCACAATCAGCCGCCTGTAAATGCTCGTTGATCATTTCCCGCAAGCAGCGATGACATTTACCGCAACAGCTTTCCGGGTAGGCAAAGTATTGGCGCAAGGCTCGCACAGACAGCACACCTTCATTCAGCGCCTGCTTGACCTGACGATCATTGATGACGTTACAAACACAGATATACATGTGATATGGCCTCCATTGCGACTGAACGTTAACAAGCAATAAGTAAGCCAATATGCAAATATTTAAATATCAACAATATAGAGCAGTCAATAGTGCTATTTTGTCGTGTTTGTCACAAGCATCAAGCGCAGCGGCATCATCGGCGAAACCACAAACCCTTGCCGTTGGTAAAAGCGTTGCGCGGCATCATTCACCGCATCCGTCAGCAGGGTAATCCGCAAACAGCCATTCACCTTGGCAAGCGCAATGGCTTGTGCCAGCAATTGCGCCCCCACGCCTTGCCCGCGTGTGTCTGGCGTTACCACCATGTCTTCCAGCAGTGCCACGCGCCCGCCGAGTGCAGTGGAAACGGTGTACAACAAGCTGACCATGCCCACCGCTTTGCCCGCCTGCCGCGCAATCAGGATTTGCCCCACATCGGGATTCTGGATGATTGCCGTCAACCCCCGCTGTTGTGCCGCTGTATCCGGTGTGAACTCAGCTTCCTGCGTGAACAGCAGGTCGAGCAAGCCGCATAAGTCGGGAATATCTGCCAGCGTCGCCAGCGTGATCGTGCTGTTCATGCCCCATCCTCCACCAATCGTGCCACGGGTAAACGCGGCTGCCCCAGCATCACCAGCAACCCGGCGGCAATGATAATCCCGATCCCTGCCATCGCCAGCAACGTCAGGCTTTCATCCCATAACCACCAACCCAACACCGCCGCGAAAATCACCGACGCATAGGTAAACGCCCCCAATTGCCCCGCAGGAGCATGACCATACGCCGCTGTCAACGCCCACTGCGCCAAGGTTGCCAACACCCCCAACAGGAATAACCACCAAGGTTTCCCCAGTCAGCGGTAACCACGCCAGCACAGCCGGAATCACCGACAACACACTGGCAAACAAGGCGAAATAAAACACCACGCGCAACGCTGGTTCTTCGCTCGAACGCATCCGCCGGATGCTTACCTTGGTCGAACCGCCCATGACCGCACCGAACAGCCCCAACACCACCGCCAGATTGAAAACCGCTGCCTCCTGAAACGGGTTCAGCACCAACAGCACCCCGGCAAACCCCAAGCCAATCGTCACAAAGTTACGCCAGGACAAGCGTTCCCCCACCCAGAAAAACGCCACAACCGGTACGAACAGCGGCATGGTTTGCTTCAACAACGCGCTTTGCGCCAAGGGCAGATGCCCCCACGCATAAAACATGCAGCTCATGGCAGTGACGCCCAGCAGCGAGCGCAAAAAATGCAGGTGCAAGCAATCGGTTTTCACTACCCGCAGCCCACTGCGCCACAACCACGGCAGCAGCAGCAACAGCGCGAACGTATTGCGGAAAAACACGGTTTGTTCCGTCGAGACCACGCCGTTCAGGTGTTTAATCACCATTCCCGCGCTCACCAGAAAAAATTCGGATGCTAAAATCAGCAACGCGCCGTAAGCCAGGCCAGACAGCGGCAACAAAGGTTTTGTATTCATCGGCGCATTGTAAAAGCCATTGCAATCTCTGCCAAACGTTCCATAATGCACTGCATCAATCCTGCCAACGGTCTATCACAGCAACCCTTTAATAATTTCAGCGGTTTGGCAGCACAGCACCCCCATTCTCAACCCGGAGAACTCTCATGCAAACCTTCACCGATTACGGACAAAATGCCATTAACAACTTGGCGCAACGCTACGGCGTATCCAACGATGCCGTCACCCACATGCTCTACGCCGTGATGAATGGCAACGGCACAATGGCGCAATTCAACCACCACGAACTCGGCGGCGGCGGGCAATGGATGCAGGGCGGCATGACGATGGTGGGTGATATGTTCAACTATGGTTTGAAAGCCAAGTTGGATGGGCTGTGTTCGGAATTGTCCCAACTATTATCCAGCCAGCAACCTGCGGTGTTCATGCCCGTCAGCAACCCGACGCAATTCCAAGGTAGCCGCAACTGGTGGCCGGATGAGCTGGGCATTGCCTCGACGACGGGCGGGCAAAACAACACCCGTTACGCTTATTTCCCCGCTACTTGCCGTCTGGTGGTGGACATCAACGGGCAAATCACGGTCTACGACACGCTCGACCACCAGATTGGCGGGGTATCGCAACAGCAGGGCAGCAACAATTCCCTGTCCTTCAGCAGCCAATACGGCACGGTATACGTTGATCAATTGCCGGTGGTGTCGGTGAATGGCGTTGCCCCAGTCGCACCGATGCAGGCCACCGCCCCTGTTTACGCCAACAGCCCTGTCAATAACCCTGTCCCCGCAGACAATGGTGGCATTTTCGCCCTGATTGAGCGGCTGGCAGATTTGAAGCAGAAAGGCCTTCTTACCGACGATGAGTTCGCCAGCAAGAAGGCCGAATTGTTACAACGTTTGTAAGCCGTTACGCTGCCAGCGTTTGCGGGGCGTGGCTCATGCACTTTTTCGGGCAAACCTTGGCACACGCCTGGCAGCCGATGCAGTCCAGCACGTTTTTCAGGTTCATCACCATGGTGTTGTCGTCATCGCTGAAATCGTCGTCGCTGTCGTCGTCATCTTCTTCCAGATCGAGTTCGTCGCGTTCGACCAGTTCAAACACGTCACGCGGGCAGACTTTGTAGCAACGTCCGCAGCCGATGCAGTTTTTCTGGTTAAGGGTGGTGATGAAGGCGGGTGTCCAGGCGATGCCGCCACGGGTCAGGCCGGTAATGGGTTCCATGGGTGTGTCCTCTAGGTGCTGGCTTCGGCGGCTTGCAATTTGGCGTTGGCTTCTGCCCAGGCGAGGCAGGCTTCGTAAGTGGCTTGTGCCACCGCAGGCAATTCCTGATAACCGGCGGGCAACTTGTCTTCCACCAGATCGTGCAACTGGCTGGCGTGTTCGGTGGCAATGCGTTTGGCCTTGCTGACGGCTTTTTGCAGGGCTTTGAGCTCTTCCGGGGTCATGGCGGCCTCCTTACAAACCGGCAACGTCGGAATGTTTGCCGACCAGCGCCAGTGCGACGGACAGCAGCTTGTCGGCCTCATCCTTCATTTTCGACAGCGACTCGAAACCGAAGCGGTGGATGTCACGCAAGGTGCGGTCAACCACCACCAGCTTGCCGACGGTGATCAGGGCGCGGCCAAAACCTTCGTGCGACAGGTTCATCATCGGCACGGCCATCAAGCCGCATTCCTTTTCGATCAGGGCGGCAATGGCGTTGTAGAACACCTTGACGCGGGCAATGATGATTTCATCCGGGTCGCCGATGATGGGGGTTTCGCGCTTCATCGCCTTGGTGACAACAAAGGGGTCAAGGATTTTGGCGGGGGTGTAATTATCATACGCGCCGTAGCTGTCGAGCGCACGCATCTGGCGCAACATTTCGGTAGCAAAATCGGTGCTGAGGACGGGGTCGTCAGCGGCAATCAGGGTGCTGGTTTCGCTCATGGTTGGTCTCCTTGGAAAGGTTGGAATTCGGGTTTGTACCCCTCACCCCAACCCCTCTCCCTCAAGGGGAGAGGGGCTAAGAATATCTCTTGTTCCCCCTCGCCCCTTGAGGGAGAGGGGGTGAGGGGTAATCTTGCGTAATAATTGTGGCTGGAAGTAACGGTTCATGCGGCGATTGCTGGTCAGCACACCTGCGCCCAATAAGCCGAGTAGTAAACCCAGCAGGGCAACGCCAACTTGCTGCGTATCGCCCATGCCTTGCAGGTCTGCAACTATCGCCGCGCCCAGCATCAGCACCACCGGCAACACATAAGCGGCGAGGGAAGCCTTCACCATGACCTGATCCGCCACGCCAATCACCACTTTGTCGCCCAGTTTGGCGGCGAGTGTGTTGGGCAAACGTAACTGCTGGCGGCGCATTCCAAACAGTTTGGCAACGCTGGCGGTGCTGCAACTGCCCTGCGTGCCACACGATGAACAGGCGCTACGGGCTTGGGCTTCTACCCAGATGAATTCGGGGGTGGCGGCAACCACGGTGGCGGTTTCTTCGATCATTCGTCCCAGCCTTCCGCTTCCATCGCGTCGAAGCGGGTACTGGCAGGGCCTTGCAGCCGTTTGATGGCTTGTGCCAGCCACGCGCTGGGGCCTTGGCGGAGTTCGTCTTGCAAAGCCGTCAGCAGTTCGCGGATCTCTGCCCCGGCACTGACCTTGACCGGCTGGATATTGGCTGCCTTGAGCTTGGCAACCGCCGATGCGCCAACGGCTTGTGAATAGACTGCCACGCAACCTGCCAGCGCCTTGATCTTGGCATCGAGCTTGTCTTCGTTGCCGTCCATCGCCAGCTTGCCGAACTGGGTGGCTTCCACCAGTTGCACTTCAGCGGGTGTGACCGCAAAGATGGCGAACGACTCCGCCGCACCGAAGTGCTGGTCGATGTGTTCCATGTCGGTGGATGCAAACGCAACCTTGATTGCTGTTTCCATAAAGTTGTCCTCAGTGTCGTGCCCAAGTACCGTGAGCCGCCTTGTCAAGGTCATATCTGCCTACCTTGTGAGTCAGTGCAGGTTGTGTGCTGGCTTGCCAAAATGCGTCACCTCATCATCCCGCTTCTGCGCATAAATCGAGCGATAGGGATGGATTTCCCCCTTCTCCAGCGACAGCAAAATATTGGCAATATCGAACAGGGTCTGGCGTGTTCCCGCATAACCAATCCATTGCTGCTGATAGCCACCGACCAGATCGTATTGCGGGAAACCGGCACGTAACAGCGGAATACCCAGCCGCAGTGCGGTTTCCTGCCCGTGCGAATTGCAGATCAGGACTTCGGCCTCATTCGCTTCCGCCATTTTTTCCAGGTCTTCCAGATCGCCGATGTGGACGTGTTCGGCGGCGATGTGTTTGATGGCTGGCGCATTGGCAGGCACAACGGCGGCAACGGTAGACGCACCGTTTTCCGCCAGTAGCTGCGAAAAGCCATTCAACAGGTCGGCATCAGCCGCAATCGCAAAGCGCGACAGCCCCAGCATGAAATGGGTGTCGAGCATCGCATCCTGCAATTGCGCCCGCTGACGTTGCAGTTTCAGCGGCACGGGTTCGCCGGAAAGCTGGTGCAGGGCGTGGATGAAAGCGTCGTTGGCTGCCAGCCCCATCAGGTGGTCGAAACGGTAATCCGGCACGCCGGTACGTTCCTTCAGCAAATCCGCCGCTGCATTCAGGGATGCGCCGATCACCAGCGTGGCTTTGGAATCGCCCAGCGTCGCCATTTCCGCCACGGGTGTGCCGCCGATAGTCAACGGGCTGAAATCTTCATCCGGCAAATGCCCGTCCAGCGAATCGGACAGGTCGGGGATCACCAACGGGCGGAAACCGCACAGTTCGATGATGTCCTTGAGTGCTTCCAAGTCGCCGGGGGTGAGCGAGGCATTGACCAGCACGTTCAACTGGCGCGGACGCTTGCCCGGCTTGGTTCCAGCACTGGCTGCGTCAGGAACCATCACGTTGATCACGCCTTCCACCGCTTTGGCAAAGCCGGTTTCCAGACAACCGCTGAAATCCGGGGTGGAAAGTGGCACAACTGGGATGTGGCTGTATTCGGGGTATTTCTTGCGGAATTCGCCAACCGCCATCGTCACGTCACTGCCCTGGGTTTCAGCCAGCCCGGTGGTGGGTACACCGACCAGTGACGGGCTGTTTTTGCTGCAAATGGCTTTCAGCCCTTCCACCACATTGTCGTCGGAACCCATCACGGCGGCGATTTGATCCATCGCCGTGGTTTGCAGCGGAATCGGTTCGCGGAAGTGGCGCACGAAAAACACCTTGCCGAACGCGGTACAGCCTTGCGCCCCGTGCAACATGGGGATGGCGCGGTGGAAGCCGAGGAAAGCAAGCGCCGCCCCAATCGTCTGGCTGGCTTTCAGCGGACTGACCGACAGCGCTTTTTTGCGTTTGCTGATCTCAGGCATGTACAACCTCCTTGCTTCCCTCTGTGTCCTCTGTGCCCTCTGTGGTTTTACCGCCAACCGCCCACGGCGCAGGCTTGCGCACGGCTTGCCAGATCGGGCTTTCAATGGTCAAGGCTAATTGTTTGGCGAGTTCCAGCATCCCTTCATAACCGGCATAGCCAAATTCACGCTCCTGATTGATGTCGAGGAAGGGGATTCGGGCTTTGAGCGCGGTGTACATATTGCGCCCACCCGCGATCAGGATGTCCACCTGATAATCCCGCACCACATTGAGCAGCGCACGCGGGCTGCCATCATCAATCATCTTGGTGTTTTCCCCCATGATTTCACGAATACGCGCCTTGTCTTCCTCGGTGGATTTTTTGGTGCCCGTGGCGACCACAGTCATGCCAAGGTCTTGCAGAGCAGAGACGATCGACCACGATTTCACCCCGCCGGTGTAGAGCAGCACCCGCTTGCCGCGCAGGTGGTTGCGCCACGGTTCCAGCGCCTTGTGGATGCGCTTTTCCTCGCTGGCAATCAGGCGTTCGGTGCGCTCGGTCAGGTCGGGGTCGTTGATAATACGGGCGAAATCACGCAGCGCCTTGCTGGTGTCTTCCACGCCGTAGAAGCTGCCTTCAAACCACGGCGTACCGAAGCTGTCCTCCAGTTTGCGGGCAACATTGAGCATGGCTTTGGAACAGACCATCATGTTGACTTCGGCGCGGTGCATGGTCTGGACTTCGCGGTAACGTGCATCACCGGAGAGGGTACACAGCACGCGAATGCCGAGGTGATCCAGCAGCGGCAGCACGTGCCAGAATTCGCCCGCGATGTTGTATTCGCCGACCAGGTTCACGTCATGCACCTTGAAGTTGCCGCTTTGTGCGCCGTGTGGTAGCGGGTCGGGTTCGCGGGTTCCGCACACGTGTTTCACCATCGCGTCCCCGGCGATGCGGTTGCCGAGGTTTTTGGTGCCATAGAACCCGGCGCAATCGACCGGCACGACCGGGGTTCCCCAGCGTTCCTGCGCCGACTTGCAGATAGCTTCGATGTCGTCGCCGATCAGGGCGGGGATGCAGGTGTTATAGACGAATACGGCGGCGGGGCTGTAGTCGTCAATGGCCTGCTTGATGGAATGAAACAGGCGTTTTTCGCCGCGCCCCATGATCACATCCTGCTCAGTCAGGTCGGTGGTCATGCCGACTTTGAACAGGCGCGGGCCGCTGGAACGGGTTCCCCGGTTATCCCACGAGCTGCCCGCGCAGGCAATGCTGCCGTGGACGATGTGCGCCACATCCGCAATCGGCAACAGGGCGATTTGTGCGCCATCGAAGGCGCAGCCGCCTGCCGAAGCCCCCGGTTTGGGGCGGGCGCAACCGGACTTTTCCTTTTTGTTGTGGGAACAGGCTGGCTCGTTCAGCAGTTCGGCGATGTCCTTGGACTTCATCATGGGCGTTACCTCGGTCAATCTATGCAGGAGGCAAAGCAAGGGGTGTGCCAAGGCTTTATCTGATTGTTTTTATTGGTTTTTATGGATTTTTTGATTGTTTGGAATGCTACAAATGGGGGATTTATTACATCACTTGGATTTTGAAACCAAAGCTCTATGTAATCTTGAACACTCTCAAGTCAGCCTGCAATGTGATGGTCAGTGTGCGCTTTTCCATGTTTCTACCTCTGTTTCCCTCGCTTACCGGATGACATTAACAGCAATGGGCAATTCCATCTCCTGCCAAACCTTGTCCGTAGTCATGATCTCCATGTTACGGTCAATGCCGGTCGCAATACAGGCACGATCAGCCAGCGACAATCCAAAGGGTTTGGCTTGTTCCCAAAGTTTTGCGCAGATTTCCGCTTGGTCGATAGTGAACGGCATGATTTTCAACCCGGTCAATTCCATTTCAGCGCGAATATCCGCCGCGTCGGGGTCATGCACCGAAAGTTTCTGAATGACTTCCGACCAGTTGACGGTATTGATGATGGCGCGATGCAGCACAGCCTGCACTTTATCCGCGCCTGGTTCGTCCTGCAACAGGGCCAGCAGTGCCGACGCATCAAGAATCATGGTGTTCCTTTGCCGCTTCCTGACGACGTTCCTGGATCAGCTCGTCTGCCAGACTCACAGGAATCTTGCGGAAACGGTTTTGCAGTTTTTTCACAATATCGGTGGGTTTTTCCATGATGATGGATTCATTTTCAATCCGCAGGAGCAGGCGTTGCCCTTCCTGCAAGTTCAGGGCTTTACGTATGGCTGTCGGGATGACGAGACGGCCATTTTGCCCGATGGCGATGGTGCATTCTTGCATGGCAGTCACCTTGACAAGTCTGGTTGGATTGTCTTTTAAAGATAATGGCAAAAATAATCATTGGCAAATTATTTTTTGCCAATGATCACCAGCAGGGCAGGCGATAAACGGCTGTCACGAATCCTACAAATCGTCTCAAATCCATCATTCAACATGCCGCGCTGGAAATGACATGTCGCTGAAAGAAAAGGGGAATTACCGGCTGGCACGTTTCCTGCTGTAGCACAGGCATTTGTTTGTCTGACTAGAAGGAGACTTCCCCATGCTGCTGGATACCTACAAAGCCCAAGAACTGATGTGGCTGATTACCATCAACGCTAAAACCAAAAGCGGGCAGTACGCTTTCCGTGGCGATCTGATCGTCAAGCTCGGCGAATTCAACGAAGTCGCCAACAAGCGCAACCCACCCGAAGCCGTGATCAAGGAAGCCGTCATCCTCGCCGATGACACCAGCCTGCTGATGGTGGTGGGCAATTTCAGCGACATCCTCGAATTGCCGGAATTCATCAGCCGCTTCACTGCCGACCTTGCGCCGGACTGCAAACCGCTGTTTTTCGTCGATAACCTGAAAGAAAGCGTGGTGGTGGATGTGGAGGGGCGGTCATACACCCTGATTCCACTGCCTTCCGGCATGGTCTGGAACGAGCTGCTGGATTTGTGCTACCTCGACAAGCACGACCTCAAGGGGCAATCCACCGAAGACAAAGTGGTCACGGTTTACAACGCGCTGAAAAGCTACCAGCCCAAATTCAAGACTGCCACCCTGGATGAAGCCATTACCAGCCGCACCGATGTCAAACGCGAAGTCTGGGGTGCGGTATGAGCAACAAAACCCTGGAAAAAATCCAGCAACAGGTGACGGAAAACCCGGTCATCATCTACATGAAAGGCACGCCGGACGCGCCCGAATGCGGCTTGTCCGGTAAGGCCGTCAGCTATCTGAAGAAAAGCGGGGCGGAATTTGCCTACGTCAATGTGCTGAAATCACCGTTCATTTACGAATACCTGCCGCGCTTTTCACGCTTCCCGACTTTCCCGCAGGTCTACATTGGCAGCGAACTGGTTGGCGGCAGCGACATCGTGGAAGAGCTGTACAACAGCGGCGAGTTGCAAACCCTGCTGGCGGCATTAGTGGAACAAGGCAAATTACCCGCGCTGAAACCACCATCCGTTTCTGCCACTACCAGCCCCCCGTCCAGCCCGTTGGTGCAACTCACCCTGCCATAGGAATAACACCATGCAGCAGACTGACCGTTTCATCACCATCAACGACACCACCCTGCGTGACGGTGAACAATCCGCCGGGGTGGCGTTTTCCCTCGCGGAAAAGCTGGCGATTGCACGCGGGCTGGATGCACTGGGTGTGCCTGAACTCGAAGTCGGCATCCCCGCAATGGGTGAGGAAGAGCGCGATTCCATCCGCGCCGTTGCCAATCTGGGTTTGAATGCGCGGCTGATGGTGTGGAGCCGGATGCGCCGCGACGACATCCTGCTGTGCCGTGATTTGGGGGTGGACATGATCGACATCTCCATCTCGGTTTCCGACCAGCAAATCACCCACAAGCTCAAGCGTGACCGGGCCTGGGTGCTGCAACAAATCCGTGAACATGTGCAAATTGCGCTCAATCTGGGGCTGGGCGTGGCCGTAGGCGGGGAAGATTCCTCACGTGCTGACCGCGACTTCCTGCTGCAAGTGCTGGAAACTGCTGCCAGCGCTGGCGCACAACGTTTCCGCTTTGCCGATACGGTCGGTATCCTCGAACCGTTTGCCACCCACGACTGGCTGTCATCGCTGTGTTCCCACTCTGACCTCGAAATCGAAATGCACGCCCATGACGACCTCGGTCTTGCCACCGCCAACACACTGGCAGCCGCGCGGGCAGGGGCTACCCACGTCAACACCACCGTCCACGGCCTTGGCGAACGGGCTGGGAATGCGCCGCTGGAAGAGGTTGCGCTGGGGCTGGGGCGTTTGTACGGGCTGGACTGCGGCATCAACCTAAAACGCTTCCCCAAACTCTCCTTGCTGGTGGAAAAAGCCTCCGGTCGCCCGGTTGGCTGGCAAAAAAGCCTGGTAGGGGAGGGCGTGTTCACCCATGAGTCCGGCATCCACGTCGATGGTTTGCTGAAAGATTCGCGCAATTACCAAGGCGTAGACCCGTCAGAGATGGGGCGGCATCACCAACTGGTGCTGGGCAAACATTCCGGCAGCCACGGGGTACAACGTGCCTACGCCCTGCTCGGCGTACCGCTGGAACAGGAACAAGCCGAAGCGATTCTTGCGTTGGTACGGCGTTTTTCCACCCAACACAAACGCCCGCCCACGCCCGATGATTTACAGCAGTTTTTGCAACAGACATGTGTGGCGGAGGTGAGTGTATGTCATTAAGAGTACCCCTCACCCCCCAACCCCCTC
>DILV01000035.1:0-6722 GCA_002425225.1 Thiothrix sp. UBA5583 | reverse complement strand
GATGACCTCTTAGCCCCTCTCCCCTTGAGGGACGACCCCTCAGGGGGCTGGGTGCGGGGTTGGGGTGAGGGGTCTCTTTGGCAATTAATCCGCGAAGACATCACCTGTGTGTTCCAACGCGACCCCGCCGCCCGCTCCCGCTTTGAGGTCGCTACGCTTTACCCCGGCATCCACGCGGTGATGCTGCAACGCATCTCCCATAGCCTGTGGCGGCGTGGCTGGCGTTATTTCCCGCGCTTCATTTCCTATTTCGCTCGTTGGTGGACGAATATCGACATCCACCCCGGTGCGAAAATCGGGCGACGCTTTTTCATCGACCACGGCGCTTGCGTGGTGATCGGCGAAACCGCCGAAATTGGTGACGATGTGACCCTTTACCACGGCGTGACTCTTGGTGGCGTATCCTGGAACAAGGGCAAACGTCACCCGACCCTCGGTGATCGTGTGGTGGTCGGGGCGGGGGCAAAAATCCTCGGCCCGATTGAACTGGGCAATGAGGTGCGGGTGGGAGCCAACTCCGTGGTGGTGCGCAATGTGCCCGCAGGCAAAACCGTGGTCGGCATCCCCGCCAAGGTGGTGCAAAGCAAGCTGACCCGCAACAACAACCCGGAAGGCATCGACCTCAACCATCACCTGATTCCCGACCCGGTAGCCGGGGCGATCCAGTGCCTGCTTGACCGCATCCGCCTGCTGGAAGAAACCGCCGGAACACGCGGGTGCCTGCCCGAGTATGACGAAGACACCGGCGAAGAGTGTAGCCATTGTGATGCACGCGACCTGTGCGAAGAAGAATTACCGCAACCACTAGAACAACCGATCCATTTCAAAGCCAGAGGAGAATGAATGATGGACTTGCAGGATTTTGAAGCCGAAGACCTTTATTTCAACGCCACCATTGACCCGGAAGTGACCAGCTTGCTGGAGGAGGCCGCCAATCTGTACCCGGAGGCCGAAGCCGAAACCCTGCTGTTGCGTGCCTACTTCCTCGCCCCCGAAGATCTGAACGTGCTGGTCGCGCTCTACCGCTATTTCTACTACCAGCACCGCCTGCGGGATGCGCTGGTAGTCGCACACAAAGCCATCGCCGTCAGCGGCAAACGCCTGCATCTGCCGGAAGATTGGCGGCATCTGACTCGCCTGCATCTGGGGCAAGGCGTGCTGGTGTCCATGACCCTGACGCGCTTCTACCTGATGGCGCACAAGGGCGCAGGCTATCTGGAAATGCGTCTGGGCGAACTGGCGGATGCGGTCGGGCGCTTGCAAACACTCGTCAATATCGACAGCAACGATCGGCTGAGCGTGAAAACCCTGCTTGATCTGGCGCAGGAACGTTTACAGGAACAGCGTTATACCGAAATGGGGAATGTGGTTTCCCTGCGCTCCGCCAGAGCTTGACCTAAACCTTAATTGAGGAACAATTATGCCAGACACCACTCTTCAAACCCTGCTCGCCGGGGTCGCCAACAACACCATCGTCCCCTACCTCGGCGCAGGTGCGCTTGCGGGTTCGGTCGATAAGCTCAATGGAATGCCGATTCCCGCTGACAGCGACAGCCTGATCCTTGCCATGAATGGCGGCAAACCGATGTCAGCCCGTTTGATGTGGGAATTCCCGCGTGCGGCAATGGATGTGGAGCTGAAACGCGGGCGCAAAGCCGTCCACAATTTCCTCGAAGACACCTATGGCAAGCGCAAGTGGACACGCGCCCCGCTGCACGACTGGCTTGCCAGCATCGAGCCGCATTACGTGATCGACACCAACCGAGATACCCAGTTGCAGGATACCTACGCCGACCAGCCGCACACGCTGATCCGGGGAACGGCGCGGATTGCGGGGACGAATTACCGCTTCGTGCTGAATGAATACACCGGAAGCGGCGGCTACCGTGAAATTACCCAGGAAGAAGTGAACCCTGAATTGCCGATCCTGTTCAAGCCGATGGGCAGCCCGCGCCCGGATGCCAATTACATTGCCTCCGACGCAGACTATGTGGACTACATCACTGAACTGATGGGCGGGTTTGCGATCCCTGATTTCCTCAAGGAATACCGCAAGGGCAAGCAATACCTGTTCATCGGGATGCGCTTCCAGCGCGATACTGAACGCATGGTGATGTCAGACATTACCTACGCCGCCAGTGAACCCAGAGGCTGGGCATTGATTCCGCAACCGACGGACAAGGAAGCACGTTTCTGTGCGCGTCAGGGAATTGAAATTATCGCAGCGGATGTGGATGATTTGCTGGCAGCGGCAGGTTTTGCCCCAGCACAAGCGGCATAACCATGCGCGAGTTCACGCCTTGCAAGGGGAAAGACGCTTGCCGCGATGACGGCGAGCGTTGCCTGGCGTGTGGGCGCAAGCTCACCGAAGTGGCACGCACGGTATTTCTGATGAATGAATTAAGCGATTTCGTTATCGAGCAGGAATACAGCAATGTAGACGAATTCGCCGCCTACATTGCCCGCAAGTTGGTGAAAAAGGTCAAACACCGCCGCGAAACCTAGCCTTCGGGCGTTTCGGCAATGTCGTCGTGTTTGAGGAAGTGATCGAATTGCGTGTAGGCATTTTCCAGCCACACCCGCATCCGTTGGCGTTCCGGGGTGCTCATCAGGTCGCGGTTATTCGCCGCCGCCCAGAAACTCAAGTCGTTGAAATCGACTTTCTGCACCAGTTTGGCGTGCAGTTTGCCCAGCGTCATGCAATACGCATTACGTTGTTGCGCTTTCTGGAAAATCGGTGATTGCTCGAAGGCATCGAAGTTTTCACCACGCCCCATGTTTTGCACCACAATGAACTGGATGTCTTGCTGTGGATAGCTATCCAGCGTTTTGTCCAGCAGGCTCAGGGCATCTGCACCATCGTCCATCACGTGCCAGATGAAAACCTTGTGCCCCATATCGGTGAAAATGCCGAACACATCGCTTTCCTCAATCCATTGCCCCAGCCGGGCAGAAGTCTGTGCAGCGAGGTCGATGATAAGGTCGTGACCCGGCTGGGTTTCGGCGACATCAATGATATTGTCCAGACTGTCGTAGTCATCCACCCGCAATGGTGAAGCGAAGTCTTTGTAAAAGCGGGAAAAACTGCCGTGCGACTGGTCGGAATCAAACCCGGTAAACGGCGTTGCGCTATCGATGAAATACTGTGCCAGCAAACGTGCGGTCAGTGACTTGCCGACGCCGCCTTTCTCGCCGCCGATAAAATGTACCCTACCCATTATTTTCTCCATGATGATTGGTGGTAAGGTGAGCGTTATGCAACATTCAAGCCAGCCTAAACTAACGCTCCGCATTGATGTGGCTACTGAACGGTTCATGCTAGAATCAGACAATCACCTTGGTTGGATGGCAGTAGCATTATGATTAATTTTCCCTATGGAAACAGCAATTTCCATGCAATACGCACAGAAGGCAAACTATACCTTGACCGCACCCAACATATCCCTTTGTTGGAACAGGCGGGTGAGCAACTGGTATTCTTGCGCCCGCGCCGTTTCGGTAAATCACTGCTGCTGTCCACACTAGCGAACTATTACGACATCAACCGGGCAGGCGAATTTGCAGCCTTGTTCGGCGATTTGGCCGTTGGGCAAAACCCGACGGGGGAACAGAACCAATACACGGTATTGCGCTGGGATTTCTCCAAAGTGTCGGCGCAAGGCGATACAGCCGCGATTACCCGTCACTTGTTCGATCATATCAACCAGGCCATTAAATATTTTGCCTTGCAGTACCGGCAATACTTGCAGACTGACATAAACATCCTTGCCGACAATGCCATCGCCTCGTTTGAATCCTTGGTGAATGCGGTGGCCAGCAGTGGCCAACAACTGTACCTGCTGATTGACGAATACGACAATTTCGCCAACGAAGTGCTGATGCAAACACGCCCCCATCAGCAACGTTATGAAGATTTGGTGCAAAGCGAAGGGATTTTAAAAACCCTGTTCAAAGCCATTAAAGCTAATGCCTCCGAGGGCAAGATAGGGCGGGTATTCATCACGGGCGTGTCGCCTTTGGTGATGAGTGATATGACCAGCGGCTACAACGTCGCTACCCACATATACCTTGAGCCTAAATTCAATACCTTGTGTGGTGTGACAACACCCGAACTGACGCAGTTGGTAACAACCATTAGTGCGGAATGCCAGCAACCCAGTGATAGTGTACAAACCACGTTGGAAACCATGCGGGTATTTTACAATGGCTACCGTTTTTGCAATGACATGCAACAAGCCTGTGTTTATAACCCGACGTTGGCATTTTATTTTTTGCGCCACTATCAAGAATATTGCAGTGCCCCGCCGCAGATATTGGATGGCAACTTGGCAATGGATGCCAACAAAATCCGTTACATTGCCAACCTGCCTGCTGGCAAGGCGGTGATTGCCAATATTCTGGATGAGCAACAGGCAGTCACGCTGGCACGTCTGGAAAACCAGTTTGGCATGGAAAAGCTGCATGACATTCAAACTGACCCGGATTATATGGTGTCTTTGCTGTATTTCTTCGGGGTGTTGACTTTGAGTGGGCGCGGTATGATTGGGGAATTGGTATTGGGCATTCCCAATTTGGTGATCCGGGGTTTGTATGTCGATGAAATCAAGCGCAATGCCTTGCCGGATGCGGGCGATCGGCACAGTTTGCAGCGTTTGACCGACAAGTTTTACCAAACTGCCGATTTGCAACCCTTGGTAGCGTTTATGGAAAGCAAATATTTCGCGGTGTTCAACAACCGTGATTATCGCTGGAGCAATGAGCTAACGGTCAAAACGGCGTTCCTGACCCTGCTGTTCAATGACACCTATTACATTATGGATTCGGAAGCGGCATTGCAGCGGCGTTATTCCGATTTGACCCTGATTGTGCGCCCGAATATGCGCCAATACGCGCTGTTGGATATGGTGCTGGAATTCAAATACTTGCCGCTGGCGGATTTAGGTTTAAGCGGGGAGCAGGTTCGCGCCCAACAACGCAAGGAATCGGCGGCACTGCCTGCGGTGCAAACAGCCTTGCAGGAAGCACGGCAACAATTGCAGCAATACCGTGTGGTGCTGGAGGAAAAGTACCGTGAACCGCAGCGGTTACGGTGTCTGGCGGTGGTGGCATTGGGGTTTGAACGGTTGGTGTGGGAGGTTTGTTGAGATGAGCATCAACTACCAATTTTCGGTAGAATTATAGTCATTCTCTCATGAACGGCTACATTAATTTTGAAATGCCCTATCAATAGTTTTATCGAAGGGCTTTCAATGCAGTAAATTGGCTTCTTATGAACCAACTACTTATAATATCATTGTTTAGGAATTCGCTATTAATTCACTCATTGCGAGGACTCGCTACTAATTTCCTCTTCTTTCTGTTCAGGTGGGTTTTCTAACTGATACAGTGTAGAAATAAACTCAACCGCGATTTCAATCATGTCTTTGTCTTTAGTTGGTTCTAAATGATATATTGATTTTTGGCTCTGAAGGACATTTTCAGCTTGTAACTTAAGATCAAATTTTTCTTTAATTTCAAGAATTGGCTCTTTATTAAGAGAAAACTCCCAATATCCTTCTTTGCAATGAACTGTTATTTCAAGATCGTTAATCTTTAATAGTAATGGTTTGAAATTTTGACTGCCATCATATGACTTGCAAGTACCTTCGTCGCATAGTAAAGAATGTTTTTTATTAATTAGACAGGCTAATGTTCTTAAATATGGATTAATGTGTAATCCGCCAGCATTATTAGTCGATAAATTTCTGACTAGGAATCCATCATCATCCATAAAGGAAAATAAATTATAATCAGATGATGTAAAGTCAGGGTACTTAATAAAATAATAATGCCATCCTTTGTTTTTACAAATATCTAAGCATTTTTCATTCAAGTCATTTGTTATGTCTTGCAATGTTCGCTTGTTTAGTTCGTTTAAAAATTGTAATAACATAATGCTAAAACTATCATCTGGCGTTTCATCTGGCGTTGTTAAGATGAAATTCCATCCATCACTTTTTCCATGCCCAAAGAAATATACAGTCCCTAATACAGACCATTTAATATGTTTTTTATAATCACCTATTGTTAAAAAAGCTCTTATGATTTCAGAATCATTTGCATCATCATTCCATGTTTTATAAAGAGAATAGATCATTTCTGGTATTAGCTTGTAGTTCTCTTTTAATTTAAAGTTGTAGGTCGCACCTTTAATTGAATAATGATCTTCTATTTTTGCAATGTTATTTTCTAAATCAATGCTTTTATTGTCAATAATTAAGTTTGCCTTGATTTCCTCCTCTTTGATTGCATATGGTGGAAATATTGAAGCATTTTTCAAATGATTGTTATTCAATAAAATGTAAATATTATATTCTGTCGAGTTTTCTATTATAAATCCCAGTATTTTGTGGTAATTATCTGAAACTAAACTTGATGTGTATTGTATATCCTTGGTCTTCTGTCTGAGGCTAAATAGCAAGTTTCTGACAACGCGAACCAAATCATGCAAATGATTTTTTGGTGAGTTTTCATGAAGATTTTCATGTGCATAGTTCATGATGGTGAAAAGAATTAGTCTTTCTGTATTGGTTAGCTGACCTTTTTTAACCAGTTTTTCCAATAAATTTGATTCCGTTGTGAATAAAGCAACTTTTCCTGCTTTATATTCTGATGATAACACCTTTTCACATAGTTTCTTTATTGTTTCAAATTCATCAAGTATGGTTCTTTGGGATTTCCCG
>DILV01000036.1:65921-91327 GCA_002425225.1 Thiothrix sp. UBA5583 | reverse complement strand
CCACGGGAAATCCCAAAGAGCCAACGTTTTGCCGTAACCTTTCAGCAGTTTCGGCAGGTTCTCCAGCAAAATGCGGTTACTGGCTGTTTTGGTGTCACGCATGTTGACAGGAATTTTTCCAATACCTTTGTATGACACTATTTTATACGTATGTTTATTAGAAATAAGTGTCGGCACAAGAATTTCCAGCATCTTTTTACCAGACTGATCTTCGACAAGAATTTCAAAATGCATCAATCAGTCTCCGTTTTATTTCCCGGTAATTTTTTTGAATCCAAATAGTCGCTATACCACAAGCCACCTAAAGGCAAACCTTCTTGAACCATGCTTTTAACTAAAGAGTCATCACTAGCACGACGTATAACTGAAAAGCCATCCATCCCTTTTTCTAAAATCCAGACTTCTTCTGGACTTAATGCATCTACAAAGTATGGTTGGTGAGTAGTAATAAACACTTGTGAACCACCTTTGCGTCCAGTTGCATGTTTACGAAACTCATTGGCCAATGTTTCCAGTAGCTTATGATATAAGCCATTTTCCGGCTCCTCAATACATAAAAAAGGAGGGGGAGATGGATCTTCTAATAACAATAAATATGCAAAAACCTTTAATGTTCCATCTGACATCTGCATTTGTGAAAATGGCTTAGAAAAGCCTTTGTTCTCAAAGAGTAAATAGAGATTTTTGGATATTTCATCACGATGAGTGCTTATTTTGCCAATTCCAGGAATTTTTTCAGCAATCTGATTCAATACTATTTGGAAGCGTTTTGGATGATCACGCTCCATGAATTGAACGACATTACTCAGGTTGTCACCGTGAATATTCAAATGGCGTTGAGGGCCACTCCTAGCAATTGAACGAGCGGCATCCGGTGTAAAATAGCTCAAATACCAACCTTCAACAAAGTCTCGGAAAGCAGAAATACGTGGATGTTGCCTTAACGATGCAAGGGTTGCAAGTCCTAGGCGTCTTTTATCCGTTAATTCAACAACCTCCGTTTCTGAGCTTTCTTCTTGTCTAATAGGCTCTCCAGATTTATCTAATCCCAAAAACTCCAGCAAATCTCTCAATTTCGCATCTTCAGTCGCCTCATCAACCTGGCGGCCTTCTGCCTCTCCTTTCCAAACAATGCCTTTTCCCTCATTAAGAATCAAGAATGAAAACGGCCTTCCATAATCCTGACCACGTCTTCTCTGTCGTAATCGTTCTCTTTTAACATAGGGTCTACTATCATTATCAAGATCAATCTCTATCTCAAATGTTATTGGGCGTGCCTTACCGTCTTGCTTATAATAAATCTCGAAACTAATACCACCTCCCTTTCCTTGAGAGTGGATCTTCTCATATCCTCCTCTACCTCGCATGTCACAAGCTTCTTCAACTCCCATTCTCAAACAGTCAGCCAGAAAACCGAAAGCGTCAAATAGTGAGCTTTTTCCAGTACCATTTTTACCAATTACAACTGTCATCGGCGTAAGGGGATCAGCATCCTGAGCATTCCATAGTTTGCCAAGAGTGACATCTTTTAATCCCTTAAAATTTTTGATGCGGATGCCTTGTATCATTGCCATAAAGTTTACTCCTTATTAATTCCAAGGCTTTGAAGTTTTGACAGGCTCAATGCAAAGCTGACAGCCTGATCGACTTCCAGCAGTTTGTGCGCTGATAGCGTGGTAATCAAAGCCCCCAACTTACCCTTTTGCACTGTCTGGATGTGGTCGAAATTGATGGCACATTCACGCGGCATACCGTCTTCTACGCCCAATGCCACTTCGCTGGGAATGTCGCGGATGGTGGTGGTAATCGGGGCGATGGTCACTTCACCCAAATACGGGATAATGTCAGAGCGCAGCAAAATCATTACCGGGCGGCGTTTATCCGGCTCCTTGAAGGTGTACCAACGAATTTCGCCACGCTTCATTCCTCACCCCACGCCTGTTCTTCCTCCCACACTGAAAATTCGTCCGGGGCAACAGGATGGCGCAAGTAGCCAGCACGGTGTTTTTCCACCAGTTTGCGTTGATGGTAGAGCGCGATTGCCATGCGCAAGGCTTCACGGGTGAATGCAGAACGGTTGGTGTGGCTTTCCTGTACAACCTGATCCAGTTCTGTCACCAAATCGTCATCGAGGGTCATTTGCAAGGTTCGCATAGTGGTTTCCATGTGGGTAATTATAGCTATATTAGCATGGGTTCACGGAATCGCCACGCCCGCCAACACCTTGCGCACCACCGCATTCGCATCCACGCCTGCTGCCCGTGCCGCATACCCCAGCACCAAGCGATGGCGCAATACATCCGGTGCAATGTCGATAATGTCGTCCGGCACGACGTATTCACGCCCGCGCAGGTACGCCAAGGCACTGCTGGCTCGCAGCAGCGCAATCGACGCACGCGGCGACGCGCCTACCTGCAAATAATCTGCCCATGCCGCATCAAATTGCCCCAAATTGCGGGTAGCCCCGACCAGCGCCACAATGTACCGCTCCAATTCCGTCGCAACGTGAACCTCGGCGACTTCACGCCGTGCTTGCAACACTTGTTGCGGGTGCAAGGGCGAATGCAGCATCGGTTTATCCGCGCCGTAATGCCGCGCCCGGTCGCGTTGCAAAATCAGCAATTCGTCATCAGCCGTGGGGTATTGCAGTACCACATGCAGCAAAAAGCGATCGAGTTGCGCTTCGGGCAAGGGGTAAGTGCCGCTTTGTTCCAGCGGGTTCTGCGTCGCCATCACGATGAAGAGTTCGGGCAAGGGGCGAGTCACCCCGCCGACGGTAATCTGGTGTTCCTGCATGGCTTCGAGCAGGGCGGATTGCACTTTGGGCGGAGCGCGGTTGATCTCATCCGCCAGCACGATTTCGTGGAATAAGGGCCCTGCGACAAAGCGGAACGTGCCGTGTTGCGGCTCGAAAATATCCGTCCCGGTCAAATCCCCCGGCATCAAATCCGGCGTGAACTGGATGCGTTGGAAGCTGGCGTGAACACCGCTGGCAAGCGTGGTGACGGCGGTGGTTTTCGCCAGACCGGGCAGGCTTTCCAGCAGGATATGTCCGCCCGTCAGCAAGGCAATCATCAGGCGGTCGAGCAGGGCGGCTTGCCCGACAATCACCTGTTCGAGATGGGAGCGCAGTTGCAGGAATTCGGGTTGGGTTTGCACGGTTACTCCTTGTTAAATGCCAGCGCAACCCACGCGCCGGAGAGCAGCATTGCCACAATCACCCAGATGCGCCTGCCCGAACAGCAGGGTGTAGCGCAACCCACGCGCCGGAGAGCAGCATTGCCACCCCGACCAGCTAGAAGGTTGCATCCAAGCCTTGCGCCCATTGTGCCAGCAAGTCCATGTGTCAATCAGCGTGCAATATTGACCACCGTTCAGCGTGCAATATTGACCAGCACTTTATGCCTATCCGATGGCTTTCTTGCGCTGTTTGAAGCGGAACGAATCGTTGCCGGTTTCGATGATGTCACAATGGTGGGTGATACGGTCGAGCAAGGCTGAGGTCATTTTGGCATCGCCAAACACTTGGCTCCACTCCGCGAATGACAGGTTGGTGGTAATGACCAGCGAAGTGCGCTCATAGAGTTGGCTGACCAGGTGGAACAGCAATGCGCCACCGGCTTCCGGGAAGGGCAAGTAGCCCAACTCATCGAGGATGAGGGCATCAAGCTGGACGAGTTGGCGGGCCAGTGCGCCTGCCTTGCCCGCGCGTTTTTCCTGTTCCAGGCGGTTGACCAGATCGACGGCATTGTGGAACCGTACCCGTTTGCCCTGATGGATGGCAGCCACACCCAAGGCGGTGGCAAGGTGGGTCTTGCCGGTGCCCGTGCCACCGACAAAAATCAGGTTGTGTGCATCCGCCATGAATTGGGCGGTGGCAAGCTGTTCCATTTGTGCCTTGGCTACCCGTGATTCAGACCAGTCGAAGCCCGCCAAATCCCGGTGGATGGGGAATTTGGCCACGTTGAGCTGGTAGCGCAGGCTGCGGGTTTGGCGGTCAATGGTTTCGGCGTCAATCAGGCGTCGCAGCCAGGCTTCGGGGGTTGTCGGCTGGCGGGTACGTTCGGCACCGAGTTCGCCCAGTGCTGCCGCCATGCCATACAGGTGCAGGGTTTTCAGTTGGGCGGTCAATTCAGGCAACATGGGCCACCTCCCGCAGACGGTCATAACGGCTGCAATCGGCCTGGGGTTCGAGTGTCAGGCGCAAGGCTTCCGGTACGTGGGCAGGTTCAGGCGGGCGGGGTGGTGAAGCCAGACGGTGGACATGGTTAAGGATGACCGCTGCGGAACACGTGCCAGCCTCCAGTGCCAGGGCGCAGGCGACTTCCACCACCTCAGCCCCATGCCCACGCATGGCCTGCAATACCTCCACGAAGGCACGATCCCCCTTGGGCTGTTTGAGCAGGCGGTCACGCACGCTGGCAATCGGGGTGGGCAGTTGCCATTGCACAAAGGGTGCGCCATTGCGCAGTGCACCCGGCTTGCGCTCCAGCACCGGCACATAATGCCAAGGGTCAAGCACCAAGGTGTCACGGGCAAAACTGCGGACGTGGCGTGCCACTTCCACCCCATCCGCCACCACCACGATGGCATCGGCGTAGGCACGCAGGCTGGCCCGTTGCCCCGCATATGCCGCTGGCACGCTGTAGCGGATACGGTCATAAGCCGCCAGGCAGGTGGAGGAAACCCGTACCGGCTGCTCAACATAGCCATCGAAGCAGGCACTGGCCGGGCGCAAGTGGGCTTGTTCCTGGGCAAACACCTCCGCCACGGTGTGTTCCTTCATCTGCGGGTGTGGGCGTTGTGCCAGCTCCCGGCAACGGGCTTCCAACCACGTATTCAGCGCTGCCAAGTCAGCAAACTTCGGTGTCGGTGTAAACAACCATTCCCGCACATTGCCAACCTGGTTCTCCACCTGCCCCTTTTCCCAGCCAGATGCCGGGGTGCAGGCCACTGGCTCGAACAGGTAGTGGTTGGCCAGGGCCAGAAAACGCCGGTTGAACTGCCGTTCCTTGCCGCTGTAGATGCAATCCACAATCGTCCGGGGGTTGTCGTAGACCATCCGTTGCGGTACGCCACCCAAAAAGGCGAATGCCCGCACATGGGCATCCAACACCATCTCCTGTGATTCACGTGGGTACGCCACCAGGAACATCTAGCGGCTGTGGGCCAGACGGAAGTGCGCCAGTTTGAGGGTTTGTGTGACACCACCCAATACCACCAGCTCATGGCTCCAGTCGAACTGGCAGGCATCGCCGGGGGCAAACAGCAGTGGCACAAATGCCGTCCCCACTGCGGCATTGGGGCGTGACCCTTTCCAGCGTTTCACAAAACGTTGCACGCTGTCATACGCACCCAGGTACCCTTCCCGTTGCAAACCTTCGTACAGGCGCTGGGCGCTGCGCCTTTGCCGTTTGGGCAGGGCACTCTCCTGTTCCAGCCAGGTGGTGAGGGTGGACTCGAAATCCCCCAGACGCGGGCAAGGCTGTACGCTGCGCCGGTAGGCCGGTTCAGTTTCTGCCTTGAGGTATTTCCTGACGGTATTCCGCGACAGCTTCAAATCGCGGGCTATCCCACTGATGCTTTCCTGCTTGACCAGTTTGCGGCGGCGGACTTTGCCGATGGTTTCCATGCATAACACTCCAAGTTGCTCCAGACCAAATGCTGGATGATGGCACATACCGGGGGTGGTCAAATTTGGACGCTGATTCCTCCGGTTCCTTGGTCAGTTTTACACGCTGATTTACAACGACGGGCAGGTGTTGACCATTGGCAATGTCACGGCACAAGTGCTGTATACGCCGGGGCATACCGCCGACAGCATTTGTTTGTTAGTTGCCGATAACTGCCGCAGTGCTGAACCGTGGTTTTTGTTGAGCGGGCATACGTTTCAACAAGCTGCTGACCTTGCCGGGGCATGTGGAAATCTTCCCCGGAGCGCAAGCGGGTAGTGTGTGCGGGGCGGGTATTTCAGGCAAACCGTCTTCCACGATTGCGTTTGAAAAGCGGTTTAATACCGCACTGGTGGCGGATAAAGGGGAATTTGTAGCGGCGATTTTAGGAAACTTGCCGCCACAACCTGAAGGTATGGCAGAAATTATTCGACAAAATGTGATTGCGTAATCCAAACGTGGCAAGATTGCGAAATCACAATAGCAACGAGTCACTGCGCCATTACAGCACGTTCCATACTCACATTGCTCCCATACCCAGTGTATAACCCAAACCCAACACGGCGCACACGCCGATCACTTTCATCACATCCACCTTGTATTTCCACAGCGCGACAAATGCACCGATTGCGACCACTACGGCGAACCATTCAAACGGTGCAATAAACGGGGTTGCTGATGTGGCTTTGGGGAAAAAGGTATGCCACGCGAAAAACACTGCCAGATTCATGATTACGCCCACCACCGCAGCGGTAACGCCTGTCAACGGCGCGGTAAATTTGAGGTCATTGCGTGAACTTTCTACGATTGGCCCCGCCGATAGAATAAACAGGAAGGATGGCAAAAAGGTAAAAAAGGTTGCTACCGCAGCCCCGGCAAAACCGGCGGCAATCGGGTTGGCAAACACCTCCTTGGTGACACCACCCAGATAGCCTACCCAGGTGACGACCATGATCAACGGCCCTGGAGTCGTTTCACCCAATGCTAGGCCATCCATCATTTGCGCCCCGGTCAACCAGCCGTACTGTTCCACCCCGCCCTGATACACATAGGGCAACACCGCATACGCCCCGCCAATGGTCAGGAAGGCTGCTTTGGTGAAGAAACTGCCCATGTCATGCAGGGTCTGCTGCCCACCGATAGCCAGCATGGTTAGCCCCCAAATGGCAACGAACACCGCAATCGTCACCCCCAGTTTTCCCCATGAAAAGCGGGCGTGTGCTGGGGTTGGAGTGTGGTCATCAATCACCGCCGCGCCGTATTGCTTGTCGGACGCACCATGCCCGCCGCCGCCTTTGAACTTGTCGGGCATGACTTTACCGCCGATGACACCGAGCAGGGCTGCCACTGCCACAATCCACGGGAAACCGACATCAAACACAAAGATGGCGACGAAAGCGGCAGCGGCGATTGCCCACAGCACACTGTTTTTCAACGCCTTCGAGCCAATTCGCCATGCGGCAAACAGCACAATCGCCACCACGGCGGGTTTTATGCCATAGAATAAACCTTGCACCAGCGGTACATCGCCCCACGCCAGATACACCCCAGCCAACACTGACAGCAGCAAAAACGCAGGCATAAAGAACAAGATCCCTGCCATAATTGCGCCCGTCACACCATGCATCAACCAGCTAATGTAAATCGCCAATTGGATCGCTTCCGGCCCCGGCAAGATCATGCAGAAATTCAGCGCGTGTAAAAAACGGTGTTCCGAAATCCAGCGTTTCTTTTCCACCAAATCGGTGTGCATCAGCGCAATCTGCCCCATCGGGCCACCAAAGCTGATGAAACCGAGTTTTAGCCAGTAAAAAAATGCCTGCCCCAGTGTCGGGGCTTGTGGCGCAGCCTGTGGTGTGTCGCTCAAAGGGAATCCTCCTGTAAAGAAAAAGCGCAATAATAATCGTCGAGTAGCTGCCCGCCTTCCGCCAGCAGCACATCATCATTCGGGGAGCGGTGTTTCAAACCTTTCAGCAGCACCGCGAACCCGGCGGCTTCCGGCGCATTGCCGCCCACATCCAGCGTATGTACCAGATGCGCCAAGCGTTGCAGCCCAATATTCTGAGCCAGTCCGAAACTGTGCAGCAAGGTTTCAAACGTCACGTAGCGCCCAATGTGGCTAAAACGCGCCCCGTCAAAATCGAAACCGAGCGCGTCAGCGGGGCAAACGGCGGTATTTTCCAACCACAGGAATTGCGCTTGCGGGTCAATGAAACGCTGGATCAGCCATGCCGAAGCGAGGCGATCTACCCACAAATCGCGGCGGGTTGCCCATGTTTTGCCTTGGAAATCGGTAAGGGTAAGCCGCTCCGGTTCGCCTTGCTGAAACGCGGGTTCGGCGCATGTCAGCCGCCCGCGCAATGCTGCTTCTGTGGTATGCAAACGTTCGTATGCGGTGACTTGCAACGGATGTGGGAAATAATCGGTGTCGGTAATGGCAGCGAGCCGTTTACTGAGGTTTTTTAGTTGTTTGCGGGTAGCAGCAAGATCGGTTGCCAGCGGGTCAAATTGCGCCAGGTCATCCAGCCACGCGCTGTATTCGGCACTGCGATCAAACAATGCGGGGAAACTGTCGGCTTGTTGCGCATCGGCTTGCAGTGCCAGCACCCACGCCTCGCCGCCCGATTTGTGGGTGTCTTCGGCAATGCCGTCAAACCGTGCATGGGTATCAGGGCGTGAGGGCAACAGCCACACGCCATCCCGCAGGCTGGCACAACCAAGGGTTTTTAATGCCCGCCAGATGCGCATTCGTGCCGTGGCGTTTTCGGTGGGCAGGGAAATAATGAGTAATAACCAATCCATTTATTTATAGTAACAAGCTCTACAATAAAGTTACAACCATAACTTAAATTATGACTCTCATTGTGAGCTTTCCTTGTGAGTAAAAAACATGCTGAGTTCGTGGCTATACAGGCTTGGGGATATTGTCTCGTGCTCGTTCCCTAGTTATCGGTAGGGGATTCTGGTAGACCCTCGTTAAATGCCATAGCCTTCCTATCTGATCGAATACAAAGGAAACAGTATGTTGTTGTCGCTAGCTGCTATTGTGGTGGGTCTTGCTGTGTTGGTGTGGAGTGCCGACAGATTTGTCGAAGGTGCTGCCGCCACGGCAAAACATTTGGGGATGCCATCCTTACTGATTGGGATGGTGGTTGTCGGGTTTGGTACTTCTGCCCCGGAAATGACGGTATCCGCCTTTGCCGCGTGGGAGGGCAACCCAGCGTTGGCGTTAGGCAATGCTTATGGTTCAAATACACTGAATATTGCCTTGATCCTGGGGATAACCGCCGTGATTGCAGTGATCGCGGTGCATTCCGATATTGTCCGCAAAGAAATGCCGATTTTGCTGGCGGTTACGTTACTGTCAGGCTTACTGCTGTGGGATAAGGAGATCAGCCGTGGGGATGCCGTGATCCTGCTGGTGGTTTTTTGCGGGATTATGGGGTGGTCTATTTATACGGCGATGCGCGGGCGGCAGGATGCCTTGTCAGCCGAGGTGGAAGAGGAGTTGACGAGTCACCCGATGACCTTGAAAACAGCATTGGCATGGTTGGCTATCGGTCTATTACTGTTGATTATTAGCTCACGGGTGCTGGTATGGGGTGCTGTTGAAGTCGCCCATGCCTTGGGGGTTAGTGATTTGATTATTGGTCTGACGATTGTCGCACTCGGTACCTCACTGCCGGAACTAGCTTCCTCCATTGCGGCTGCCCGCAAAGGTGAGTCAGATTTGGCACTGGGCAATATTGTCGGTTCCAACCTGTTCAATACCTTGGCAGTGGTGGGAATTGCCGGTGCAATTGCACCCATTGCAGTTGCGGATGAGGTGCTGACCCGTGATTTCCCGGTGATGCTGGCAGTCACCGCAGGCTTGTTCATTATGGCCTATGGCTTCAAAAAGCCGGGGCATTTGACCCACTGGGAAGGCATTCTGCTCTTGAGTGTGTACATGGGGTATACGGGCTGGTTGTTTTTTGAGGTGGTTGGATAATCCACTTCCTGTCAGCAACCGATCGTCATGACAGCTCGACCTGTACGTCAAACTGGCTGAGGTAATCTCCAGTTTGATCATGGCGGCGTTTTCTCACTAATAACGTTGATGTAAACACGATAACATAACCCTAACAACACCAAGCACCACACAGCAAAGCCGACCCACACGATCAGTAGTGAAATCCACTGCAACGGTGGAAATTCCGCCGCCAAACCCAGCCGGAAACTGGCAACTGCGTACATTCCCAGCGGAAACACCATGCTCCACATCGCAGGCTCGTAGCGCAGCGGGTAACGTCTCACCCCGTGTTTCCACACCCCGAAGATCACCAGCATCGGAATCCACCAAGTTGCCCATGACCACAACAGCATCGCCACACCGTCAATAAACGGGTGCAGGGCTTGTAAAAAACTCAAGGGCGTCGAGGTTTGCAACAACACCGTTCCGGCATTCACACCGGATGCTGCTGCCCCCATAATGACCCACAACAACGGCGAGGTATCTTCCGGCTGAAACCGCTGAAAGAAAATTCGGTAGCAAAATAAGGTGACGAAAATCCCGTACAACACCAACCCCAGCAGCCACAGCAAATGCACTTCCACCAGCATATAATCGGTGTAAATGCCCAAATCTGGCGCAATCATCACCCCCTGCAAAACCAGCGATTGCGTGGCAATAATTGAAGTCAACCAATCGCCATGCACCACATTCACGGTATGCGGATGCGTCAAAAATGTCAGCACGCTAAAGCTCAGGTACAACAGTAACGACCACACCACAAACGCGAATACCCAACACGCCAACGCCAACTGTGGGTAGCCGTGTTGATGCAGCAAAATGCCCACCACATTGGTCGACACCACCAACGTAAAAAACGCAAAGACTCGCCGGATATTCAACAAGTCGATTTTCACCGCTTGTGGGAAACGCCACAAACGCCATGCACTCAAGCCCAGCATCGTGACCCATGCGAGCAATGCAGCCACGAATAGCCCCTCCGCCAGCAGCGTCTGCCCGATCATGTCGAAGGCAATGCTCAAAATGCCGCTTGCCATTGCCACCGCAAAATAGCCGGGCGGCAAGCCTTCCAGCCAGCGCAGGGTATTGTTATTTTCTGAATTGGTTGTATTCAATGTGGACTGTATTCCCAAACTGTGATCTGTTGGAATCCGATGATAACTCACCGCTCCGTCAGCAACGCATACAACTGCGGCAATTTCTGCGGCAGCTCTTCCGCTTTCTTCACCAGCACCCAGCCGTTTTGCCCAAACAAACGCGGCAAGTAATCTTCCGCCCTGTCATCAATGGTGACGCAAAACGGTTTCAAGCCCTTGCGCCGCGCTTCCTGTAACGCCATGCGCGTGTCTTCCAACCCGTAACGCCCTTCGTAAATGTCGAGGTCATTTGGCTTACCATCGGTCAGCAGCAACAGCAGTTTTTGCTGCGACGGCTCGGCTTCCAGCAAGTGCGTAGCGTGGCGGATCGCAGCCCCCATGCGGGTGTAATAGCCCGGTTGGGTAGCCATAATGCGCCCGTGTACTTGCCCGTCGTAGCGTTCGTTGAAACTTTTCAGGTGGTAAAGGCGTACATTCTGGCGATTAACCGACGAAAAACCGTACAGAGCGAAACGGTCACGGGTCGCTTGCAGGCTTTCCGCAAACAGGATCAGCGCGTCACGCACTACGTCCACCACCCGCGCCTGATTGCTAACCCAACTGTCGGTGGACATCGAAAAATCCGCCAGTAACAGACACGACAAATCGCGCCCTTGTTCGCGGCAATCGCGGTAGACCATCGGCATATCGACTTGCCCGCGCTGGCGTTCGGTGAGGTGGAGGATGTAACTGTCGGTGTCGAGTTCTGCACCGTCTTGCTGGTGGTTACGCCATTCACGGCGCGGTTGCAGGGCTTCAAAACGGCGGCGTAGTTGGCGGGCGGGGGCTTGCAAATGGGCGGGCAGTGCGAGGTCTTGCGCCCCACGCGGCAGCATGATTTGCAGGCGGCAATGGTCGGGGAGCAGGCGTTGCTTGCGGCAATCCCATTCGGGAAGCGGAATGCCTTCGCCTTGCGGAATGTCGTCGTATTCGGCGTTGGGCAAATCCAGATCCAGTTTGATTTTACGGGCACTGGTTTTACGATCACGCGCTACGGTAATGACATCCATATCGTCGGCAGCACGAGTGGCATCGTCGTTGTCGCCTTCGTCACTGGTGCGGTCAACGGGGGTGTATTCTGTCCATGAAAATAGGCTTTCGAGGCGGAATAGTAATAAGCCACTGCTGCCATCGGGCATATCGGTACGTTCGGCACGTTGGCGTTTGCAACTGGCGGCGGGGGCTTGGCTGTTGGGATTGGGTTCGGGCGGCGCGGGTTCTGCCAAGGAAACGGGGGTGCTTGCTGCTGGGCTGTTGGGCGCAGGAGTCAGTTGCAAGGGGAGTTCGGTGGCTTCAGGGTGGAGGATTTGCCATGCAGTGAGGAGGCGTTGGTAACGGGATTTTGTAGAGGCGTATTGCATACACCCTGCTTCGCTCCCTAACACCGTTAGCCACAAATACAGTTCGCGGTTGAGTTCACGCTGCGGGAACAGCGCAATGCTGTCGGGTAAATTCAGGCTGTCGGCATCGCGCCATGCGGCTTGTGTTTTTAGCCCTGTTCCGGCAATGCGTTGCATCAGGGTACGCGGTGCATGGCTTTCGACAGCGGTGCTTGGGCGGATTTGCAAACCCGCATCGCCACCCAAAGCACGTAACACAATGCCAAGGGTTTTGCGCATGTCGTCCAAATCAACCCGTGCTTGTGGGTAATCATGGGTTACACTGCGCGTTACCCACTGATGCCAAACTTTACCAACCCATTCTTCCATTGTTAGTCTTCACTGTATGAAATTTGATAATTACACCCTGACTGTTTTGCACCGCTCGCCGCTGTTTCGCGCCCTTGAACCCGATCAGTTCAATGCCTTGGTGGATACGGCGCATTTGTATACCTTGAACGAAGGCGAATTCCTGTTTCGGCAAGGCGACCCGCTGAACGAGGTGTTCATCAACATCAAGGGCTTTATGAAGTTGTTTCGCCTTACCCCGAATGGCGATGAGAAAGTGGTGGACATTATTGCGCCCAGTAGCAGTTTCGCCGAAGCGGTGTTGTTCATGGGCGGGCGGCAGTATCCGGTACACGCGGTGGCACTCAAACCCGCCATTGTTGTTGGCATCCATGCGGCGCAATACGAACAGATACTGCGTTCTTCCATCGACCTGTGTTTTGGCATGATGGGGTTGATGAGCCGCCGGATGCACTGGTTGCTGAACGAAGTTGACCGTTTGACGCTGCATAATGCTACTTTCCGCCTCGTAATTTGGTTGCTGGAAATGCGCTGCAATGACCCTGCTTGTGACCGCATTGTGCTGGATGTGCCCAAACATGTGGTGGCTTCGCGCCTGTCGATCAAGCCGGAAACATTTTCGCGCATCCTCAAACGACTCGTCAGCCAAGAACTGATTGCGGTGAATGATCAGCACATTACCTTGCTGGACGTGGCGGCGTTGGAAGCGTTGGTGCGTGTGGAGCTTTAGGCAAAAAACGCCTGTACCACTTCCATCAAGGCTTCCACCGTTTCGGGGTCATCGCTCAGCGGCTCGACCAGTGCGGCGCGGCAGGCGGCGAGTGGCTCGAAACCGTCTTGCATCAGGGTAGCGGTATAAACCAGCAAACGGGTGGAGGCGGATTCTTCCAGATCGTGTTCTTTCAGCACGCGCAAGGCATTTGCCAGCTTGACTAATTGCACGGCAAGTTTGGTGTCTACCCCCGTTTCTTGCGCCACGATGCGGGTTTCAACGTCGGGTTTGGGGTAGTCGAAACGCAACGCCACAAACCGCTGACGGGTGGAGGGTTTCATGCCCTTGAGCAAATTCTGGTAGCCGGGGTTATAGGACACTACCAGCATGAATTCGGGCGGAGCGTGCAAGGTTTCGCCCGTGCGTTCGATGGGGAGGATGCGGCGGTTGTCGGAAAGCGGGTGCAAGATCACGGTGGTATCTTTGCGGGCTTCTACCACTTCGTCCAGATAGCAGATTGCGCCTTCCCGCACGGCACGGGTTAAGGGCCCGTCGTTCCAGTAGGTTTCGCCATCGCCAATCAGATGCCGCCCGACCAAATCCGCCGCGCTTAAATCGTCGTGACAGGCAACCGTGTACAGCGGCCTGCCGAGTTTGGCTGCCATGTGTTCGACAAAGCGGGTTTTGCCGCAACCCGTGGGGCCTTTCAGCAAAACGGGCAATTGGCGGCGGAAGGCGTGTTCAAACAACGTCACTTCTTGGGCTTGCGCTTGGTAGTGGGGGATGGCGACTGCCATTACAATTCCACCTGCACATTAAATTGGCTGAAGAATTGCGCCGTCACAAAATCCATCGTGCTGATATGCTGTTGCAGCCATTCGCGCCAATGGTGGATGTAGTCCTGCAACAGCGCGGTATCACGCTCGCGTAACCATTGCTGTTGCACGCCCAACAATTGCAGCAACGCCGTCTCGTGTTCGCCCTGATGGCAGGGTGTGGCGAAGAAATCATATTCGTGCATCAAGCGTTCTTCGCGGGCAAAATGCGCCTTGGTGTGTTCCACCCATGCCGCGATTTGCGCGTCGATGTTGGCAGGGTCAGCAGCATTGCCGAGGTCTGTCAGCAAGCGTGACACCAGTGCCAATTCATCGCTATGCACTGCGTTCATAAACGGCATTGCCACGTTCGGCAAGGCATTCCAATCCGCAGCATAAAGTTCTGTGTAAGCCATTGTCATACCCTTTGAAGTCAAGCATGGCGCAAGGTTAGGGCATGGGGGCGTAGGGGGCATTGATTCAGGTCAAGTAGGGAACTTGCTCACACCCGCACCTTTTGCCACCGCTTTGGCACGTTCGCCATCCACCCATTGCAGCAATGTAACGCCACTGGCGTGTGCCTGCACCTTGTCACACGCATCAATGCAGCTATGGCATTGGGTGCAAGTGAACATATTGCGCTTGATGGTACGTGGTTTCAGGCGCATGGGGCAGGCATGTTCGCAAGACGCATCGCAATCGCTACACAACTTGGCACGGGGGCTATCGAACCCGACCACCAAGGCTTTGCGGTTTGCCATCCAGATAAAACTTTGTGCAACCCCAAGGGCGCAACCGAAACGGCAAAACAAATGCCGCGCCAAGGTAAATTCAAGGGTGAGCAAGACTGTGCCAACCCCAATAAACAAGGCTTGGTTGCGGGTCAGCGACAGTGTTAGCAAGTTCGTGTAAATGTCTGCGGGTGGCAATAAATACGTCAATAGCACTACTGCCCACACCAAGGCAATGACAACAGCAGCCCCCAATGTTACAGGCCAATACCACGGGTTACGCGGGCGGTGTGTACCATCCGCTTGCTGTTGCGGCAATGCCTGCTTCTCCCACAAGCTGGGTTTGCCAGAAGCACGGCGCATTAAACCGTTGAGCAATTCCACCATCGCAAAATGCGGGCATAGCCAACCGCAATACAAACGCCCGTATTTCCATGAAATCCAGCCACCCACGCCGACGACCAGAAAAATCGGCAGGAATATGCGCAAGAAAATACTGCCCACCATGTCGATGCCGTCACTTTGCGCCGTAAAACCCAGCCGCCACGGTTCACCCAGCAAGAACAGGTGATTGACGGTCAGATCAAACCGGAACACATCCAGCGGCGGGGCAAGTACAAACAAAGCAAAAAAAGCCACGCGGGCTAACAAACGGTAATGTTGCATATTGAGTATTCGCTATTCCTGTCCCTCCCCTGACAAGGGGAGGTTAGGGGGGGGTGTTACGCTGCTTGAACCTTACGCTCCGGCAGGAAACTCAGGATAAACAGAATGACCCCGACCAAGAACACCAGCCCAGACACTTCGCGCATCCAATAGAACAGGCTGATTTTTTCCTGCACCACCATAAAGGCTTGCGGCACATCGCTGTAACGTTGCAGGTAAACTTGCAGAATGCCCGCGCCCGTCAGGAACAAGGTGATGAACACCATGGACACCGACATTAGCCAGAACGACCACATTTCTAACACCTGCTTGGCATTGCTTTTGGCTTGTTGCCCATGCATGAGCGGCCATGCAAACGAGATAATGGTCAATACCACCATCACATACGCCCCGAAGAAAGCCATGTGACCGTGGGCGGCGGTAATTTGCGAACCGTGGGTGTAATAGTTGACGGGAGCAAGTGTGTGCAGGAAACCCCAAACGCCCGCACCCAAAAACGCCAATACTGCCGTACCCATTGCCCACAACACGGCGGCTTTGTTAGGGTGTTCGCGCTTGCGTTTATTGATCACATTAAAGGCAAACAGCGTCATAATGAAAAATGGAATCGGTTCAAGTGCCGAGAAAATCGACCCCCACCACTGCCAGTACCCCGGCGCACCAATCCAGTAAAAGTGATGCCCTGTACCGATAATGCCGGTAATCAACGCCATCGCAATGATCACATACAACCATTTTTCAATCACTTCGCGGTCAACACCGGTGACTTTGATCAGCACGAACGCCAGAATGGAGGCTAAAATCAGTTCCCACACACCTTCTACCCACAGATGCACCACAAACCACCAGTAATATTTATCCTTCACCAGATTATCGGGGTTGTAGAACGAGAACAGGAAGAACACTGCCAAACCCACCAAACCCGTCAGCAAGACGATAGTCACCACCGTTTTGCGCCCAGTCAGCACGGTCATTCCAATGTTGTAGAGGAACGCCAAAGCGACCACGACAATGCCGATTTTGGTAATGGTCGGTTGTTCGAGGAATTCGCGCCCCATCGTCGGCAGCAAATCATTGCCGGTTATTTGCGCCAAGGTTGCATAAGGCACGGACAGGTAGCCAATCACGGTTAACGCCGCTGCCACCAGAAATACCCAAAACATCAGCACGGCGAGTTTCGGGGAATACAGTTCACGCTGTGATTCTTCCGGCACGAGGTAGTAAGCCGCGCCCATGAAACCCATCAACAACCACACGATCAGCGAGTTGGTGTGCACCATCCGCGCTACGTTAAAGGGAATTTCCGGGAACAGAAAATCGCCCATGACATACTGCAAGCCCATGATGAGACCAAACAGCACTTGTGCCAAGAACAGCCCGATGGCAGCCATAAAGTACAGCTTCGCGACCGACTGAGATTGATATTGCATGATACGTCCTCCTTAACCCTGAATGTTTGGTGGCCAGTTTTCGGTATTGATTTCACTGGTGTATTTCAGGAATTCAACAATCTCGTCCAGTTCTGCGTCGGTAAAATTGAATTGCGGCATACTGCGACGACCGGGGATGCCTTCCACCGGGCGGCTACGAATAAAGGCTTTGATCGCCTCCTTGTTTTCGCCGAAACGCTTGTAGACATTGCCCAGTTCGGGGGCGAAATACGCACCTTCACCCAGCAAGGTATGGCAGCCGATGCAGTTATTGCGTTCCCACAAGCGTTTGCCTGCGGCAACCTGTTCGGTAAGGTTTTGATGGTTGTCACGCGCAGGCCAAGCCTGATGCGTGTCGAATGTCAGGGCAAGAAAGAGCAGTAGGAAAAACGCCGAGCCGCCGTAATAAATATTTCTCGCCATGCTTTTGGTGAAAACTTCTTGCATGGTGTGAGTCCCTCCGTAAAAAAGTGTTACGGAAGGAGGGTAACGAAACCCCGTGCGTGTCAACCTTGATTCAGGTCAAGTACAAAAATGCGACTGAAACATATGAACCGCATGATGGTGACGGCGAAAGTGGCGACTGGTCTGGTGTAAAGCGTGCATCTGGGCGTAACCCCACGTTGTCGGCTATATTCTGCATTTAGCTATTAAGGATGAACGGATGACCAAGATGACCAGACTGCTTCGGCGGGTATGTGTGCCGGTGCTGCTTTTGCTGGGAAGTTACGCCCATGCGGTCAGCGAGTTTGTCGGCATCAACACCAATGAGGCCACGCACTTCGATGCCAGTGTGCCGTTTGCCGATCTGTTCCGTACTTCCGAACCGTTCCGCGAAAGTCCGCTGAGCAAGGGCAATGTCACCTACGATGCGCAAGGTTGGGTCAGTCACCTTAATGGTGGGCAGGCGGGGACGTATTTTGCCCGCTGGTTGCCGTTCGATACCCTGCCGCGCGGCAATTACACCGTGCGTTACGATGGCAAGGGCAAACTGGCGTATGTGGAAAGTGCCCAACTGGTTGCCAGTGAACCGGGACGTGATGTGATTACGTTCGTGCCTGACCGCAACAAGGAAATTTCCGCCGGATTGGTGATTCAGCAATCCGACCCGGCTGATCCGGTGCGCAATATCCGTATTACCTTGCCGGGCGGGATTTGCCGGGGCAATCCGTTTGAGCGGGTAGAAAGTGCCAATGCCTGCGGTGGCTCATTTCTGGCATTTGAGGATCATGCGCAGGAGATCGTGTTCAACCCGGATTTCCTCCAGTTCATGCGGACGTTTCGCACCATCCGTTTCATGGGCATGAGTGGCATTACCCGCAACCCGGAAGAATCCTGGGCGCAACGCCCCAACATGCAGGAAGCCACCTGGGGTGGGCGCGAAGGCTCACGTGGTGTTCCGCTGGAAATCATGGTGATGTTGGCAAATACCCTCAATGCCAATGCCTGGTTCAACCTGCCGCATCAGGCAGATGATGATTATGTGCGCCAGTACGCGCAATACGTGCAGGCCAACTTGCGCCCTAGCCTGAAAGCCTATGTGGAATACAGCAACGAGGTATGGAACAGCGTATTTTCCCAAGCACAATACGTGCAGCAAATGGGTTTGCGCGAAAAGCTGGATAGCCAGACGCTGTACGCGGGGCTGAAATATTACGCCAAACGCAGTCGCGAGATTTTCCAGATTTGGGAACAGGCGTTTGGTGGCAAGGGGCGGCTGGTACGGGTCTTGAGTGGTTGGGCAGGCAATCCGGCGGTTACGCCCGTCATCCTCAAGGCTGCTGACGTATACCAGCATACCGATGTGTTTGCGCTTGCTCCTTACTTCTATGCCGACCAACGCACGCTGGAGCAGGCGCAAGGTGTGGATGATGTATTCAGCATGATGGAAAGTGACCCGCATTATTCGATTGACAAGGTTTTGCAGGCACTCGACAAGCACGTGGAACTGATGAAGCCTTACAACGTCAAGCTGGTGGCCTATGAAGGCGGGCAACATCTGGTGCATTATGGAACCAAATCTCTCAAGCAGCCACCCAACCCCTTGTTGCTGGCAGCCAACCGCGATCCACGCATGGAACAGGCTTATATCCGCCTGTTGCAGGGGTTCCGCAAGGTAGGGGGCAGTTTGTTCATGGCATTCTCTGCTCCACGCATCAACGGACATTTCGGCTTCTGGGGTATCAAGGAACATATCAACCAGCCGTCGGCGCAAGCACCAAAATACCGGGCATTAATGCAGTTCTAAGCTAGAATCAGCAGGATTGTTTGAGTGTCCAGGAGTTTGCAATGAAATCCTTTTACAGGCTTTGGTGGGTTGTCTTGATGGGCTTGTGGCTATGCTGTGCAGGCGTGGTGCAGGCAGCAGGCCCCGAAGTGGCGATGGATAGCCTGAAAATCGTCACAGCATCTGCGGTTAAAATGCATGTTGCCCCGGCAACCAATGCCCCGCTGGTCAATCGCCTCAAGCTGGGGATTGTGGTGCGGGCAACCCGCCGTACCCAGAATGAGGAGCCGGTCGGCATGATGCGTGGCTACTGGTATTTTGTGACAGCCGAAAGTACCAGTGGCTGGGTATTCGGTGGTTTGCTGCGGGATTTTACCCCTGACAAGCAGGAAGCCATTTGGGTAAAACTGGCGAAAGAACGTTCTACCAATAAAAACCTGCAATTTGCGGACTACGCAGATACCTATGGTTTCGTTTCCAGCATCCTGCCCAAGGTCAAAACCAAAGGGCCAGGGATTGAGCTGGAATTCAACCGCCTGATTGTGTTGCAGCGTTCGCTTGACCTGATCAACTTCGAGAATGAAAAGAAAGCGCCGTTCAGCCGCTGGCTGGATCTGCGCAAGGCAGAGATTTTCCATGACGAAATTTCCGGGCGCTGGCTGGTTCCTTCAGTAGTGTACTGGAAACTGGCTGATCAGGTTCCCAATACCCCGTTGGGCGATGAAATTGCCCGTTTTGCTTCCAGTGCCCCGCAAGGTGGTGAGTGTGAAGGCGACATCACCTGTGTATTGGCACGTTCCATGATGACCGAAGGCGAATACCTGAAGCGTTACCCGAACGGGCGTTTCGCCGCTGACGTGATCAAGGAAGCAGGCGAGGTGATGACTTATGTGCAACAGGAGTTACGTAACCAGCCGAACTACTTCCGTCAGTATGGCGATGCAAGTACCGGGCGGGTGTTGCAGGATTACCTGAAAGCGGTTGGCAGCAGCAAAGCCAACGGCGCTGCCCAATTGCTGGGGCAATTGCAGGATATTGAAGCACGCTATCGCGCTCGTTAGCAGCAACCACCTTCCCCCTTTGCGGGGGAAGGTTTGGAGCTGAAGAGTAATTCCGAGCCTTACTCTTCACTCATGCCAGACATGCCAAGAATGTTCCAGCCGCCATCCACATAGGTGATTTCACCGGTCACACCCGAGGCGAGGTCGGATGACAGGAATGCAGCTACATTGCCCACTTCTTCGATGGTGACATTGCGGCGCATTGGGGCGTATTTCTCGAAATGATCCAGCATTTTGCGGAAACCAGCGATACCCGCCGCTGCCAAAGTGCGGATCGGGCCTGCGGAAATAGCATTCACACGGATGCCTTGCGGGCCGAGATCAGCAGCCATGAAACGCACAGCAGCTTCCAGACTGGCTTTGGCCATGCCCATCACGTTGTAGTTGGGGATGGCAGACACAGCACCCAGATAGCTCAGCGCCAGCAGGGAGCCGTTGCGGCCTGCCATCATGGGCTTGGCGTAACGTGCCATTGCTACAAAGCTGTAGGCGCTGATGTCATGGGCAATTTGTGAGCCTTCACGGGTAGTGTTGTCGACGATGCTACCAGAGAGTTGCTCTTTTGGTGCGAATGCAATGGAGTGGATGACGATATCGACACCATCCCAATGTGTGCCGAGTTCCTTGAAGGCAGCTTCGATGCTTGCATCAGTCGCTACGTCGCAATGGATGACAATGCTGGAACCGAATTCCTTGGCGGTTTTTTCTACCCGTGTTTTCAGTTTGTCATTCTGATAGGTGAAAGCCAGTTCCGCGCCTTCGCGGTGCATGGCTTCAGCAATCCCGTAAGCGATGGAACGGTCACTTGCGATGCCCGTGATCAGGGCGCGTTTGCCAGCGAGAAAACCCATGTGAACTCCTTGAATTGTCCAAAATAACCGATGGGGGTTAAAGTCTACAGGCTGCACCCGCCACGGTGTTAATGCTATGCTTTCCTAAAATTCACCAGTATACACGAACAACATGCAAAAACGACTGACAGCCAGAGACTGGGTTCTCTATTCCCTCATCACAGTATTAATCCTGCTGCTGCTTTTGGTTATGTACCAGATTGACCGGCAATGGCTGCGTCTTGCGGAAATGCAAACGGCGATGCAGGAACAGGCCAGGGACATGCGCGAATTGCGGGCTGCCGTCACCTCCGGGGCTATCCGTACCCAGACCAGCAGTACGGAACCCGGCAAACCAGCCGTTGCCGCTGCTTTCCAACGCGCCCAGGCCATGACGGAACAGGAAGGCTACGCGCAGGGCGACTGGAGCGTGAATGCATTTGGTGGCAACCTGAAAACGCTTACACCACTGATTTCGATGGATGCGGATTCCTCCACTGTGCAAAGTTATGTGTTTGAAAGTCTGATTACCCGCAACCCCGCAACCCTTGGCTGGGAAGGCTTGATTGCCAAAAGCTGGCAGGTCAGTGAGGATGGTCTGGTGATTACCTTCCAGATGCGTGATGACGTAACCTTCTCGGACGGCAAACCGCTGACGGCGGACGATGTGGTGTTTACGTTCAACTTCATCATGACGGAAGCCATTAAGGCTCCACGTGAACGGGCGTATCTGGAGAAAATCAGGGAAGTGAAGGCCAACGGTAAATACGAGGTGGTATTTACCTACAAGGAGCCGTATTTCGAGGCACTGGAACTGGCAGGTAGTTTGAGCATTTTACCCAAACATTTCTACGAAGCGTATTTGCAGAAACTGCAGGAGTTCAACGAATCCAAAGGTTTGCTGCTGGGCAGTGGCCCTTACCGGATGCCAGACCCTAAGGGCTGGACACCGGACAAGGGTAATGTGGAACTGGTGCGCAACGAGCGTTACTGGGGGGATGTACAGCCTTCCTACAACCGTATCCTGTGGAAAATCATCCAGAATGACAGCGCACGGCTGACCACCTACCGCAATGGTGAAATTGATGCCTACGGTGCGCGGGCTACCGAATACCTCAAACTGAAAGAAGATGCCCAGATCATGGGCAAAAGCCATAATTTTGAATACATGCCGCCCGTGGTAGGCTACAGCTACATTGGCTGGAATCAGGAACGTGCGGGCAAGCCGACCCGTTTCGCTGACAAGCGTGTGCGTCAGGCGATGACCTACCTGACGGATGTACAACGCATCATCAAGGACATTCACCTGAATTACGCTGAGCCTGCTGTCAGCCCGTTCAGCAATACCAGTAAACAGCATGACAACAGCCTGCAACCTTGGCAGTACAACCTGGAAAAGGCGCAAGCACTGTTGAAGGAAGTCGGCTACGAAGACCGTAACGGTGATGGCGTGCTGGAAGACAATGCCGGGCAGCCGTTTGAATTCAAACTGACTTATTTTGAGGCCAACGAGGATTCCAAACGCATGGTGCTGTTGCTCAAGGATCTCTACGCCAAGGCTGGGGTCAAAATGGAACCTTTCCCGCAGGAATGGCCGGTCATGCTGGAGGCCATGCAAAAGAAAGACTTTGATGCCATGACCATAGGCTGGACGAGCGGGATCGAGACCGACATTTACCAGATGTTCCACAGTTCGCAAGCCAAAACGGGTGGTGATAATTCCATTAGCTACAAGAACCCTGAACTGGACAAGCTGATTGACCAAGCGCGTGCTACCGTGGATGAAACCAAACGGATGCCATTGTGGCAGCAGGCGGAACGTATCTTGTATGAAGACCAGCCTTATACTTTCCTGATGCGCCGCCAGACGCTGGCGTTTATCGACAAGCGTATCCATAACCTGCAAATGACCAAACTGGGCTTGAATCGGGGATTCCAGCCAGTGGAAACCTATGTGCCAACCACCCTGCAAAAATACCAGCAATAAGCGGGAGTTACGGGCATGTTGACCTACCTTTTGCGCCGCTTGCTGTTGATGCTACCGACTTTGTTGGGGATTACCATCGTGGTGTTTTCGGTGATGGTGATGTCGCCTGGAGGGATCAGTGCGCAGACGCTGGTGGAAGGCTCGGACATGAAACCGCAGGAAAAGCAGGCATTGCTGGACTATTACAACAAGCGTTACGGGCTAGATCAGCCGCCGCCTATCCAGTATTTGCGCTGGCTCAACAATGTTTCACCGGTTGGTTTCACCCAGGATGAAGAAGGTGCTTATACAGGCTTTTCTTTCAGTAAAGGCATGGATTTGGGAATCAGCTTCATGTATGGGCGACCGGTGGGGGAAATCCTCGGGGAACGCATTCCCATTACCTTGTTGCTGAATGTGATTACCTTGCCGCTGATTTATGTGATTGCGATTGTACTGGGGGTGAAAGCGGCGACTGACCGGGGCGGACGTTTCGATGTGGGTTCCAGTGTGTCGATGCTGGCGCTGTGGTCTGCGCCAACCATGTTGGTGGGGGTGCTGCTGCTGGGATTCTTTGCCAATGTGCAGTATGTGCAGTGGTTTCCAACGGCGGGGATTTCCAGCCGCGCAGCGCAGGACATGCCGTTTTTGCCGCACTGGGATTCGCTGTGGGATGTCTTGAAAGTCTTTGGCTGTATGTCGCTGGGCATGGTGCTGGCAGTGACGGCTGTCCGTTGGGCAAGACTCAGTGTGTGGTGGCTTGGCAGCTTGTTGCTGTGTGGTGGTGTTACCGGGATTGCCTTGGGAATGCAGTTTGCCGGGGATGGCTTTGTGCGCGGTTTTCTGTTTGACCGACTGTGGCATCTGTTTTTGCCAATCGTTTGCCTGTCTTATGGCGGGTTTGCAGCGTTGGCAAAGCTGACCCGGACTTCGGTACTGGAAAACCTCCATGCCGATTATGCCCGTACTGCCCGTGCCAAGGGTTTGGCAGAGGAAGATGTGTTGTGGAAGCATGTATTCCGCAACAGTTTGCTGCCGCTGATTACCGTGTCTGCCGGGCTATTGCCCAGTTTGCTGGCTGGCTCGCTGATTGTGGAAAACATTTTCAGTATCAACGGGATGGGACAACTGGCGGTGGAGGCGGTCAAAGGGCGTGACCGTGAGATGGTGTTGTCGATTACCTGGGTAAGCGGGTTTCTGACGCTGGTGGGTTATCTGATTGCTGATTTCTGTTACACGCTGGTAGATCCAAGGGTGACGTATGACTAAGCATGTGGTAAGCCGCGAGTCTTTTTCCCGTCGTATCTGGCTTAAGACCTGGCAGGGCATGGGGGTCAGGTTTGCATTTGCATGGATTGCGGTGCTGGTGTGCATGGGGGTGTTTGCTCCATTTCTTGCCAATTCCATGCCGTTGCTGATGAGCAAGGGGGGCGTGATTTCTGCTCCGGTGCTGGCCTACTTGACCCGTGAAGATGTGGTGGTATTGGGCATGTTTGCGCTGGCGGTGATGCTGGTTCTGGTTCCGTTGGGTGTAGGCAAGCGGGTTGTGCTGTTTGTGCTGGGTACGGCGTTGGTAACAATAATGGTCAACCTGTTACTTAAACCGCCTGCCGTGATGATTTATGACCAGTTCCGCTCCCCGACTTATACCGAGGCGGACTGGCGCATCATGCCGCCGATCCCGTATGCACCACAGGATTATTTGCGGGATTTCGGTCAAACCGGGCTGGAAGCGCCACTGGAAGCCGCTGACCGTATCCATCTGATGGGGACTGAGGAAAATGGGGCAGATGTATTTAGCCGCATGATCCATGCTTCACGCATTGCCCTGAGCATTGGTCTGATCGCCACGGGGATTGCCCTGGTGATTGGCATCGTGTTGGGGGGGCTGATGGGGTATTTTTCCGGGGTGGCGGACATGTTGGGAATGCGGCTGGTGGAAATTTTCGAGTCGATCCCGACCCTGTTCCTATTGCTGACGTTTGTGGCATTTTTTGGGCGTAGCCTGTACATGATGATGATCATTATCGGTATCACCAGTTGGCCAGGTTATGCACGCTATGTGCGGGCGGAATTTCTCAAGTTGCGCAAACAGGAATATGTACAGGCAGCGGTTGCCAGTGGCTTGCCGTTGTCTTCCATCCTGTTCCGCCACATGTTGCCGAACGGGGTCGCGCCGTTGCTGGTCGGGGTCAGTTTCGGGGTGGCTTCGGCAATTCTGGCAGAAGCAACTCTCAGTTTCCTAGGGCTAGGTTTGGTGGATGCGCCTTCCTGGGGGCAAATGCTGAATCAGGCGGTGAAATCCTCTACCTTCAACTGGTGGATGGCAGCTTTCCCCGGCGGGGCGATTTTCTTCACGGTGTTCGCCTACAACCTGATCGGGGAGGCATTCCGTGATGCGATTGACCCGCAACTGTCGCGCAAGGCAGGGGTGACAGCATGAGCCAGCCTTTGCTTGAT
>DILV01000036.1:35364-65682 GCA_002425225.1 Thiothrix sp. UBA5583 | reverse complement strand
CCCGGTAACACTGTGGTGAAAGCAGTGGATGACGTGAGTTTCAGCATCCCCAGAGGCGAAACGTTTTGTCTGGTCGGCGAATCGGGTAGTGGTAAGTCGATCAGTGCCTTGTCGGTAATCCGCTTGTTGCCGCATGGTCTGGCATCACACCCCAAGGGTGAAATCCTGTTCAACGGGCAGGATTTGTTGCGGATGCCCGAAGCAGATTTGCGCAATATCCGTGGTTCGCAAATTGCAATGATTTTCCAGGAACCGATGACTTCGCTCAATCCGGTGTTTACGGTGGGTGAACAGATTGTGGAGGCATTGCAACTGCACCATCCTGACATGAACGATGCGGAAGCGGAAGAACGTGCCATCCTGGCGCTGGAACAGGTGCAACTTCCCAAGGTGCGGGAACGTTTTCACGATTATCCGCACCAGTTGTCTGGTGGGCAACGCCAACGGGTGATGATTGCGATGGCACTGGCTTGCGAACCGGAATTGCTGATTGCCGATGAACCAACCACTGCACTGGATGTGACGGTGCAGGCTGAAATCCTGCGACTGATGCGTAAGCTACAAGATGATACTGGCATGAGTACGCTGTTCATTACCCATGATTTCGGGGTGGTGGCGCAAATGGCGCAGCAGGTTGGGGTAATGCAGCGCGGCAAGCTGGTGGAAGTGGGGCGAACTGCCCAGGTATTGCGGAATCCTCAACACGCTTATACACAGCAGTTGTTGGCAGCAGTACCTGAGAATCTGGGGAAAGCAGGTTCCTCCCCCCATCCGAACTCTCCCCAGCAAGGGTTGGGGAAGGGGGAGGCCATCCTCCAAATCCGTGACCTCAATGTCTGGTTTCCCATCAAAAAAGGCATTTTTCGCCATACGGTGGATCATGTGCGGGCAGTCGATGGTGTATCGCTGGACATTCCCAAAGGCCAGATTGTGGCGCTGGTGGGTGAGTCCGGCTGTGGTAAAACCACCTTGGGGCGAGCTGTATTGCAATTGGAAAAGCCGACTTCCGGCAGTATCCGTTTGCAGGGGCAGGAACTGACGGGTTTGTCTGCACGGGAACTGCGCCCGCTACGTCCCAAAATGCAGATCGTGTTTCAGGATCCGCAATCCTCCCTCAACCCGCGTTTGTTGATCGAAACCACCCTTACCGAACCGATGCAAGTGCATGGCATCGGTTCCGGTCACGAGGAGCGGATCGAACTTGCCAGCCGGGTGCTGGATGACCTGCAATTGCCGCGTGACACCCTGTGGCGTTACCCACACGAATTTTCCGGTGGGCAACGTCAGCGTATCGGTTTGGCACGTGCTTTGGTGCTAAACCCTGAATTCATTGTCTGCGATGAAATCACCAGTGCGCTGGACGTTTCCGTGCAAGCGGAAATCCTGCAATTGCTGCTGAAAATCCGAGCCGAACGCCATCTGACCTTGCTGTTCATTACCCACAACATTGGCGTGGTGGAATACCTCAGTGACCAGACAGTCGTGATGTACAAAGGCAAAGTGGTGGAGCAGGGTGCAACGGCACAAGTGTGTGGCAGTCCGCAGGATGCTTACACACAGAAATTGCTGGCAGCCGTTCCGCGTCTGATGGTTTGATGCCGTCTGCGGGCGTTCTGCGGTACAATGAATGCAGGAGGAATCATCAGATGAAAACAACAGGCAGCTTGCTGGTAGGTATCGCAGGAATGGTGGTGGCGTCTTCAGTGGCTGCTGCCAATGTCTGGAATGGCTCACCGTTTGGGGGAATGAGCCCTTTCAGCGGTTTTGGTAGCCCTTTCGGGTTCGGTGCTTCGCCGTTTGGGGGCTCACCTTTTGGCGGTTCTCCCTTTGGTTTTTCCCCATTCATGTCGCCCTACAGTATGATGAGTCCGTGGAGCGGCAGCAGCCTGCCCATGCCGGGTGGGTGGAACAGGGGCGGCCTGCCTTGGGCTGGCGGTGGTTTGTCGCCGTGGTCATCAGGTTTGGCTTCACGCAGCGGGATGATGCCTTTCGGTGGGGCATCAGCTTACCCGTTCGGGGGGATGGGTTCACCACACCCCTTGTATGGCATCTCACCTTACGGCGGGATGCCAGCCTATGGTGCTTATAATCCAGGGTTGATAAGTAGCCCGTATGCATTGCCTTACACGGTTGCACCCATGCCGGGCATGTTGCCTGTCATGCCCTTGGGTTATTGAGCGGTTACGACCAGAAATGTTTGCCGCAGTCATGGCAGCAAAAGTGCTTTTTTCTCGTCAGCAGTTTTTCATACCAACGCCGACGAATGCAAAAGACAAAATTGCTACTGCAATGCGGGCATTTCTTCTCAGTATTAACGTTAGCACTGTAGCTGAAAGCGGGATTTTTTCGACCGTTTATACTAGTTATCATAATTATTAACCTATCAAGTGCGAATCGCTGTCAATTTTAGAGTATAGCTGCTGATAGTCTAATTGAAATAATCAATTTTGTATTAGTTTCGTGACTCATCCTGCCAGAGATAGCGACTAACGGCGAGCCATGCACCGATTATTCCTAACAGGCTGCTGGCCAGTAATATCTTGAGTGTCATCAATATATCCAGACCACTGAGGGTAAAGGTGCTGCCATACAGGCTGGCAAGTTCCCCGACCGGTTTGACCAAAAACAGCAGGGCAGCGTGCACGATAATCAGGCTTAAAATGCCACCGAACAACCCAAACCAGATGCCACCAAAAATGAACGGACGGCGGATATAGGCGTTGGTTGCACCAATCAGCCGGGTAACACGGATTTCTTCCTTGCGGTTTTCAATATCGAGGCGGATGGTATTGCCAACCACCAGCAGAACCGTTAGCCCCAGCAAGACACTGACCACCAGTACGACCCGCTCGGCAATGCTGAGGATGGCTCGCAGGCGCAGAATCCATTCCACATCCAGTTGCACGTCATCCACTTCCGGGTACTTTTTGAGGCGTTCTGAAAACCCGTCCATGTCCACTTCCATGTCGCCCAGCAAGCGTAAACGTGGGGTGATGACCAAGGTGTGGGGCAGGGGATTTTCGTCCAGTGTGTCGAGGGTTTCACCAAAACCGGTGATCTTGCGGAAATCTGCCAGTGCCTGATCCCGGCTGACGAACCTGACATGCTCGACTTCCGGCAGGTCGGAAACCAGTTCGGCAAGGTCGTTGGCACGTTGTTCCGTGATGGTTTGTTTCAGGAACAGGGTAATGGTGGGAACTTCACGTTTGTCTGCTGTCAGGGTTTGCAGGTTTTTCATCAACAGGTGCAGGCTGGTAGGCAGGGACAGCGCAATCGCAATCGCCGTGAGTGTGATCCAGGTTGACATGGGGTTGAACCACAGACGCTCCATGCTGAAGCGGAAGGCATTGCCCGATTGGTTCAGCCATGCTGACAGGGGATTGTTGCCAGAGGTGGTGTTCGGTTTGGGGGGGATTTTTTTGTTTTGCGGGGTAGCCATGGGTCAGTCTACCTTTTGGAGAACAATAGTGCGTTTTTTCATGCGTTCCACCAGTGTGTGGTCGTGGCTGGCAATCATCACGGTTGCACCCAGTTCGTTGAATTGGGCAAAGGTGTACATGATGTCTTGTGCCAGTTCCGGGTCAAGGTTGCCGGTGGGTTCGTCAGCCAAGATGATAGTAGGTTTGTTGACCATCGCACGGGCAATGCCCACCCGTTGTTTTTCACCGGCAGACAGCATCAGGGGAAAGGTTTTCTCCCGTCCTGACAGCCCTACCTTGTCGAGGGCAGCCTGTACCCGGCGGCGGATTTCGTTTTGCCCCATGCCGGAAATACGCAGCGGCAAGGCGATATTGTCAAATACGCTACGGTCATACAACAGGTGTGGATCCTGAAAAATGAAACCGATACGGCGGCGGTAATTGGGAATCTGGCTTTTACCCAGTTTGTTGAGAGAGCGCCCGCCTACCAGCACTTCACCCCGGCTAGGGCGTTCCAGTAACGCTACCAGTTTCAGCAGGGTGCTTTTGCCAGCACCGGAATGCCCGGTTATGAACACCATTTCACCGGCTTCCAGCGTCAGGTTGATGTTGTAGAGCGCGAGTTGCCCTGTGGGATATTTTTTACTGACCTGCTTGAATTCGATCATGGTGTTTTCGTTTTAGTCATCCCCGGCAAGCAAGGCGCTGGTGAATTCGTAAGCGTCGAATTCCTGGAGGTCGTCGATGCTTTCACCTACGCCGATAAAGCGTACCGGAATTTTCAGTTGTTCGGCGATGGCAAACAGGATGCCGCCTTTGGCAGTGCCGTCCAGTTTGGTGACGGTAATGCCGGTCAAGCCCAAAGCTTCGTTGAATTGCTTGGCTTGGATCAGGGCATTCTGCCCGATGCTGGCATCCACAATCAGCATGATTTCATGCGGGGCGGAATCATCCAGCTTTTGTATCACACGTTTAACCTTTTTCAGCTCATCCATCAGGTTGGTTTGCGTGTGCAAGCGACCGGCGGTATCTGCGAGCAACACATCCACTTTACGGGCTTTGGCTGCTTGTACCGCATCGAAAATGACCGAGGCAGAATCAGCGCCACTGCCCTGGGCAATCACTGGAATCTGGTTGCGTTCACCCCAAATGGTAAGCTGCTCCACAGCAGCAGCACGGAATGTATCACCGGCTGCCAGCATCACGGATTTACCCTGTTGCTGGAATTTTTTCGCCAGTTTGCCGATGGTGGTGGTTTTACCTGCACCGTTGATGCCGACCATCAGAATGACGAAGGGTTTGTGGGTGCTGTTGTCAATTTCCAGCGGGAGGGCGGAAGGGCGCAGGATACGGTGCATCTTGTTGTAGAGTGCCTGCATCAGCGCATCCATGTCATCCAGCTCGGCGCGTTTTACCCGGTTGGACAGGTCGCTCATGATCGCACGGGTGGCATCAACACCGACATCAGCGACGAGTAAACGGGTTTCGAGTTCTTCCAGCACTTCATCATCGACTTTTTTCTTGCCCTTGACCAGGGTATCCATACCTTCGGTCAGGGCATGTCCGGTTTTGGACAAGCCGCGTTTGAGGCGGGCAAATAACCCGTTATTACTTTCCTGGTTTTTCTTTCCGAGTCCAAACATCGTACAATTGACCGCCCAGATTTTTATATCGTCAGGTGAAAAAATGCGAAGAATACTATCATTTGCCGGACAAGTCCGTAAGCCAATCATAATTTTAGCGGCTTCCGTCCTGTTTGCAGCTTTTTTTGGATCACCTGCACACGCCATCGAACGGGTCAAGGTGGAAGTGCCCGTGCATGAATACAAGCTCGACAATGGTTTGAAGGTGCTGGTCAAGCAAGACAAACGTGCTCCGATTGCCGTCATGCAATTGTGGTACAAAGTCGGGTCAAGCTACGAATACGGCGGTATTACCGGCGTTTCCCACGTACTGGAACACATGATGTTCAAAGGTACGCAAAAATACCCGGCAGGTGAATTCAACCGGATTATTGCCGAAAACGGGGCAGAAGATAATGCCTTCACCGGTTCGGATTACACCGCCTATTACCAGATCATCGCGGCTGACCGGCTGGAAGTAGCGATGGAACTTGAATCCGACCGGATGCGCAACCTCACCTTGCCACCTGCGGAGTTCAAAAAAGAGCTGGAAGTGGTCAAGGAAGAGCGGCGCTGGCGTACCGAAGACAAACCAACGGCAGTCACTGCAGAACAGTTTGACGCAGTTGCCTATACCAACAGCCCTTACCAGAACCCGATCATCGGCTGGATGACGGATCTGAACGCGATGAAAATCGAAGACCTGAAAGCCTGGTACGAACGCTGGTATGCCCCCAACAATGCCACCCTGGTGGTGGTAGGGGATGTTGACCCGGACAAGGTGTATGAACTGGCGAAAAAATATTACGGCCCGATCAAACCTACCGACAATATTCTGCCACCCAAACCGCAAACCGAGGTTGAACAGAAAGGTTTGCGCACCGTCAAGGTCAAGGCACCTGCCGAACTACCCTACTTGATGATGGGCTACAAAGTGCCCGGCATGATGGAAGCCAAGGACAAATGGGAACCCTACGCGCTGGAAATGCTGGCTAGCATTCTGGATGGTGGCAACAGTTCGCGCCTGTCCAAAGAGCTGGTACGTGGCAAGGCCATTGCCGCTGAGGCCAGTGCCTGGTACAGCGGTTATGGGCGCATGTCGGAAATTTTTGGCCTGAGCGGAATGCCGACCAAGGGTGAAAAACTTGAAACTATCAAGACTGCCTTGCTAGAGCAGGTAGAAAAGCTGAAAAACGAGCTGGTCACGACCGATGAACTGGCACGGGTCAAGGCTAGTGTGATTGCCAGTGAAATCTATGAGCGTGATTCCCAGCGCCATCAGGCCAGCCTGCTGGGTTCGCTGGAAACGGTGGGTCTGGGGTACAAACTGGCGGATGAATACGTGGATAACATCCTTGCTGTCACCCCCGAACAAATCCAGTCTGTGGCAAAGAAATACCTGATCGAAGACCGCCTGACCATTGCGGAACTTGACCCTTTGCCCATCGACCCGAACAAGCCGAAAAACGAGCCACGCTTTGAGAGATAATGCCATGCTGAACAAACTGATGACTGTTGTTGCAACCCTGCTGGTGTTGCTGTGGATGCCACTGGCTCAGGCTGCCCCCAAAATTGAACACTGGACAACCAGCAAGGGTTTGCGGGTGTATTACGTCCATGCCCCCGAATTGCCGATGCTGGATATGTCGCTGATGTTCGACGCAGGCAGTGCGCGTGATGCCGACAAGCCTGGCCTGGCCTTGCTGACCGGTTCCATGCTCAACAAAGGCGCGGGCGAACTGAACGAAGACCAGCTTGCCGAGCAGTTTGCAGCAATTGGTGCTGTGTTTGGGGCGGGTGCGTCGATGGATAGTGCTTCCGTCAGTCTGCGCACCATTACGCTGGAAAAGGAACAGAAGGCTGCGCTGGAATTGTGGCTCAAGGTCTTGTCCAAACCCACGTTTCCTGCCGAATCGTTTGCCCGCGTGCAAAAGCTGACCCTAGTTGGTTTGCAGGCAGAAAAGCAAGACCCGGCAGCCTTGGGCAACAAGGCTTTCTACAAGGCACTGTATCCCGATCACCCGTATGGGCAGCCGGAAAACGGTACGGAGGAAAGTATCCAGGCGCTAACGGTTCCTGATCTGCAAGCCTTTTACCAGCGTTACTATGTAGCGAAAAACGGTTTGCTGACGTTGGTGGGTGCAGTTGACCGCCAGCAGGCAGAAGCACTGGCGGAACAAGTGGCAGCAGTCTTGCCCGCCGGTGAAGCCGCAGCGCCATTGCCGGAAGTCAAGCCACTGACTGAAGCCAAAACTGTGAAGATTCCTTACCCGTCTACCCAGTCGCACATCCTGATGGGGCAAATTGGCAACAAGCGTGGCGACCCGGATTATTTCACCTTGTACATGGGCAATCAGGTGCTGGGGGGCAGTGGTTTTACTTCGCGTCTGGTCAAAGAGGTGCGTGATGCGCGTGGCTTAAGCTACAGCACCTACAGCTATTTCAGCCCGTTCAAGGAACTGGGGGTGTTTGAAGTGGGGTTGCAGACCAAAAAGGAACAGACCGAGGAAGCCCTCAAGGTGATCCGCGAGGTGTTGGGCAAGTTTCAGCAGGAAGGGCCTACGGATAAGGAACTGGAGGCTTCCAAGAAAGACGTGACTGGGGGTTTCCCGCTGCGTACTGCCAACAACAGCCAGATTGCCAGCTATGTGGGGGTTATCGGTTTTTACAACCTGCCGCTGGATTATCTGGATACCTTTACCAGCAAGATCAACGCCTTGACCCGCGAACAAATCGTTGATGCCTTTACCCGTCGTCTTCAGCCTGACAAGATGGTCACGGTTATCGTGGGTGGTGATGACACAGCCAAACAACCCGAGCAGCCAGCCGCTGCGGAAGCCAAGCCTGATGCCGCCACGTCCGGGAAGTAGCAATACCCTGCGCATTATCGGCGGTGAATGGCGTAGCCGCCGTTTGCGTTTTGCGGATGTGTCCGGTCTGCGTCCCACACCTGACCGGGTACGTGAAACCCTGTTCAACTGGCTGCAAATGCAGGTTCCGGGGGCACGTTGCCTCGACCTGTTTGCGGGCAGTGGTGCGCTGGGGCTGGAAGCACTGTCACGGGGAGCACAGCAGGTCGTGATGGTGGAAAAACATCCGGCAGCAGCCCAGGCATTGCGTGACAACATTGCCTTGCTGGGTACGCAAAAAGCCCTGTTGGTGCATGACGATGCATTCCGTTATTTGCAGCGTGAAACAACGCCTTTTGACCTGGTTTTTCTTGATCCGCCATTCCGTAAAAATCTGCTGGAGCCAGTGCTGGATGCCTTGTCCGCGCAAGGTTTGTTAAACGAGGGTGGCATGATTTATCTGGAGCAGGAGAGCGGGGCGAAGACGGATTTCGCCCGCTTTGGCTTGCAAATACACCGGCAAACCCTGGCGGGACAGGCGCAAGGTTTGCTGTTGTGTCAAGAGTGATGTTTCCGGTGATAAGTCAATTGCACTCTTTCCCCTGTCTTCAACGGCTGTTTGAGAGGGATGCTGAATAATGAAGGGGTACGTGGGTGGCGCAAGCGGATTGCTCCTGAATGCTCGACCCAGCCGGTTTCTTTGATATTGCCTTGGCTATCCACCACCGCATAATCAACATGCCCGAAATGCACCGGCTCGCGCCCGAGGCGGCGGATTTGCCCTTTGACCATTTGCCCCTCCATCCTCAAGGACTGGAACGCTACAGGTGCAGATTGGGTATCCGTGATGAAGGTATTGTTAGCCGTATCGGGTACAGGTGTAGCGCAAGCTGTCATACCCAGCAGCACACTGGCTGCTAGCAACGTGGTTTTGAACATGATATGTCTCCCTTAATGATGAATGGTCGGAGCGCGTGATTTTTCGCCCTTCAAGACAAACTGCCGGTACAGCAAGGGCAACAGGATCAGCGTCAGCGTGGTGGAACTCACCAGCCCGCCGATCACCACCGTTGCCAGCGGCTTCTGGATTTCGGAACCAGGGCCAGTCGCAAACAGCAGCGGAACCAGACCCCAGGTCGCAATGCTCGCCGTCATCAGCACCGGGCGCAGGCGGCGTAATGCCCCCTCACGCACCACTGCCGTGCCGCGATACCCCTGTTGGTGCAACTGGTTGAAAAATGTCACCAGCACCACCCCGTTCAGCACCGCAATCCCCAGCAGCGCGATAAAGCCTACCGAGGCCGGAACCGACAGGTATTGCCCGGAAATCCCCAAACTGAAAATGCCGCCAATCAGCGCCAGCGGCACATTCGCCATCACCAGCACGGTCTGGCGCAGGTCACGGAACGTCAGGAACAGCAGCAAACCGATCAGCAACAAGGCCAGCGGCACGACCACCATCAGGCGTTGCGCGGCGCGTTGCTGGTTCTCGAACTGCCCACCCCAGGTCACGCTGTAACCGGCAGGCAGTTTCACCTGTGCGGCGACCGCTTGTTGGGCTTCTTCCACAAAGCTGACCAGATCGCGCCCGCTGACATTGCTCTGGATGGATACAAACCGGGCGGCATTTTCGCGCTTGATACCGACCGGGCCGTCGGTGCGTACCAGTTTGGCGACCTGATCCAGGCTGATTACGCGCCCATCCGCCAGTGTCAGGCGGATTTGCTGCAATGCTGTGGGGGCGTTGCGCAATTCGGCTGCCCCGCGCAGTTGCAGCGGGATGCGGCGGCCTTCCTGCTGGATCGTGCCGATGGTTTCGCCTTCCAGTTGGGTACGCAGCAAAGCGGCAATGTCGTCCACCGTCAGGCCGAAACGTCCGGCGGCGGCACGGTCGATTTCCGCTTTCAGGTATTGCACGCCGTCGTTTTGCTGGGTGTAGACATCGGTAGCACCGGGGATTTTTTCCAGCAAGGTGGCGATTTGTTGGGCAAAGCCGTTAAGGGTGTTGAGGTCAGCACCAAACAGCTTGATGGCAACATCACCCCGGCTACCGGTGAGCATTTCCGACACGCGCATGTCGATCGGTTGGGTGAAGTTGTAAGCGACACCGGGGAAGGTTTCCAGCACCTGACGGATTTGTTCCTGTAGCCATTCCTTGTCCGGGGTGCGCCATTCGGATAGCGGTTTGAGGACGAGGAAGGAGTCGGTGTCGTTCAGCCCCATCGGGTCGAGGCCGAGTTCATCCGAGCCGACGCGGGCGACAATTCGCTGGATTTCGGGGACTTGTTCCAACAGGGCTTGCTGTACTTTCAGGTCAGTAGCCACACTTTGTTCGAGGCTGATCGAGGGCAGCTTTTCCAGTTGCACGATCAGGTCGCCTTCGTCCATCACCGGCATGAAGGTTTTGCCGATGAAGGGGTAAGTGGCAATCGCGCCCGCCATGAAAACGGCAGTGAGCAGGTAGACTGGCCAGGGCTTTTTCAATGCGCCATCCAGCAACGGAATGTAGACCCATTGCGACATGCGTAGCAGCCAAGGGTCGGTATGCGATGCCTGTTTCAGCAGCCACGAGGCCATGACCGGGACGGTGGTCAGGGCAAACAGCAGCGAGGCGGACAGGGCAAACACAATGGTCAGCGCCACGGGTGCAAACAGCTTGCCTTCCAGCCCTTCGAGGGTCAGCAGCGGCAGGAACACGATGGCAATAATGAGGATGCCGGAACTGACCGGGGCAGAGACTTCCTGCACTGCCCACAGCACTTTCTGGATTTGCGGGGTCTTGGCGTTTTCGTTGTCATGGGCAAGGTGGGCGACGATATTTTCCACGATTACCACCGCCGCATCCACCAGCAGGCCGATGGCAATCGCCAAACCGCCCAGGCTCATCAGGTTGGCGGAAAGGCCAAACTGGCGCATCAGGATGAAGGTTCCCAGCACCGACAGCGGCAGGATCAGCGCCACCACCAGCGCGGCGCGGACATTGCCGAGGAAAGCGAACAGGATGATGCCGACCAGCACCGCCGCTTCCAGCAACGCCTTGCTGACGGTGTGGATGGCTTTGTCCACCAGATTGGAACGGTCGTAGAACGGCTCAATGGTGACACCTGACGGTAAGGTGGCTGAAATGGCAGCGAGTTTGGCTTTCAGGGTCTTGATCAGTTCACCGGCATTGGCGCCGCGCAGGCTCAGTACCAGACCTTCCACTGCTTCGCCTTGGCCATTCTGGGTGACTGCGCCGTAACGGGTGAGTTCGCCGAGTTCCACCTTGGCGACATCGCCGACGGTGACGGGTACGCCGTCGAGGCTTTTGATGGCAATGTGGCGCAGGTCGTCGAGTTGCTGGATGCCGCCTTCGATGCGCACTACCCAGGTTTCTTCGCCTTCGTTGACGCGGCCTGCGCCGTCGTTGCGGGTGTTGGCTTCGAGGGCGGTGCGCAAATCATCCAGCGTCAGGTGGCGGGCATTGAGGGCAGCAAGGTCGGGGGTAATGCTGAAGGTGGTGACACGTCCGCCGAGCGCGTTCACATCCGCTACACCGGGCAGGGCACGCAGTTGCGGGCGGATCGTCCAGTCCAGCAGGGTACGCTTTTCCTGCAAGGAAAGGTCGCCTTCGATGGTGAACATGAACATTTCCGACAGCGGGGTGGAAATGGGCGCAAGCCCACCGCCGACATTATCCGGCAAGTCGCCCTTGACGTTGGCGAAGCGTTCCGCTACCTGGCTACGTGCCCAGTAAATGTCGGTGCCTTCCGCAAAATCGAGGGTAATGTCCGCCAGCGCGTATTTGGAAACGCTGCGCAGCACGGTCTGGTTGGGGATGCCGAGCAACTCGGTTTCGACCGGCTGGGTGATGCGGGCTTCGACTTCCTCCGGGGTCATGCCGGGGGCTTTGAGGATCAGCTTCACTTGCGTGGTGGAAACGTCCGGGAAGGCGTCGATCGGCAGTTGCTGGAAGGCTCGCACGCCCAAGGCTGCCAGCAGTAGCGTGACGCCCAGTATCAGCCAGCGTTGGGCGAGGGAAAATTCCGTGAACCAGTTGAGCATGGTTTACTCCCCCGCCTCTTGCCATTTGGCCTTGAGTGCCGCCACGCCCTTGACGGCAATGCGGCTGTCGGCAGGCAAACCGCTGATGCTGGCCTGCTGGTCGTTCTGGCTGAGGATGGTCACGGCAGTGGGGGTGAAACCTTCCGCCGTTTCCACGAACACATGCGCCTTGTCGCCTTGCCAGACAATGCCACTGGCAGGGATGGTGAGGGTTGCGCCCGTGCCTGCTGCCCCGGTCAGCTTGACCTTGACGTTTTGCCCCGGATGCAGTGTCGTGCCGTCCTGTTCCAGATCCGCCCGCACAATCACGTTTTGCGCCATGTCGAGGGCGGGTTGTAGGGCGCGGATCGTGCCGCTGGCCTTGCCGCCTTCCACTTCCACGCTTTGGCCGGGTTGTACGCTGTTGGCCTGTGCCGGGGTGAGGGGGATTTCCAGCCCCAGTTGTTGCAGGTTGCCGATCTTGACCAGGGGGGCGGGGGCTTCGACCCGTTGGCCGGGTTCGACCAGTGTTTCCAGAATCCAGCCGCTGATGGGGGCGGTAAGGGCAATTTCACTGTTTTCGTTGCCCGGTTTGACGCCCAGCAGGCGCAGGGTGGCGCTGGCGGCGTCTACGTCGGCTTGTGCCAGTTTGACTTCGTTCTGGGTCAGCAGCCAGGTGTTTTTGGCAATCAGCCCTTGCTCGGCCAAGCGCTGTTCACGGCTGGCGTTGTCGCTGGCAAGCTGGTGTTTGAGGCGGGCTTGCAGGTACTGGCGCTGGGCTTCCACCACGTCGGGGGAGGAGAGGGCGGCGAGTTTGTCCCCAGCCTTGACCTGTTCCCCGGCCTGATGCAGCAGGGTGGTGACCAGCCCATCGGCAGGCGCAGCGACTACCCGCACGCTGGCAGGCGGCAGGATGACTTTGGCGGTCACTTCCAGCCCGGCACTGTTGGTGCTGGCAATGGCGGGGGCGGCTTCAATGCCCAGGGCGGCACGCTGTTCGGGGGGGATTAATACACTGGCAGCTTCCCCGAAAGCGGGAAACAACAGTAACAGGCAAGCGGCAAGCGATCGTCCGGGCATGGTGGGCATCCGTGTTCTTGATTGGTGATGCCCGCAGTGTATTAGCCAATTCTGATAAATATCAGGCGGCAAACGGTCAGAAAGGGTGGCTTTAGGGCATTTGCCCTACCGCTGGTCAGCCGAGAAAGTCCTCAAAAAACCATGCGGCGAACTCGTGCCGCCCGTTGAGGCCAGACTTGCGGTAGATGGCAATCGCCTGCTGGCGCACGGTTTTTTCCTTGGTGTTGCGGATACCGGCAATCTCGTCGAAGCTCAAACCCTTGAGCAGCAGCAAGGCGACTTCCTTTTCGGTGGGGCTGAGTTCCCAGGCTTCCAGTTGTTCGTGGATCACTTCCACATAGCCTCTGCTGGCCTGTTGCAGTTTTTTGTGCAGGTCGGAAATGCGGGCGTGCGAGTGGTGCAACTGGGTGTTGAGGGCTTCGATTTCCTGGCGCTTGCGGTGGTTTTCCCACATCAGGTAGCCGATCCCGGCGAAAGAAATGATCACGACTACGGCATCCACGCCCAGGTGTAAATCGCTGCGGTCGGCTTTGTGGACATCGAGGCTAAAACCGTAGGTATGCAGTACTGCGACGATGAACAGTAAACCAATGATGAAAAGGTCACGTGAACGGAACATGCTTGCCAGTAGGGTTGGGGTAACTGGCAGAGATTTTACTGTAAAAACGCCCTGAAAGAACCTGTGTCAACCCAGTTGGGCTTGAAATATAAGATGATGTGCAGGCAGCCAATGCCTGATGACTAATACCCAAGGGCTATTTTCCCCACTTTCCCCGCCAGCTTAGAATGCCGCCAATATCAAACCGAGGAGAAGAACATCATGGCACTCACCACACTGCTGTTCGATGTGGATGGTACGTTGGCAGATACCGAACGTGACGGGCATCGGCCTGCTTTCAACAAGGCTTTCTGTGAAGCCGGGCTGGATTGGGATTGGTCGGTGGAAATCTATGCCGATCTGCTGACTGTGACCGGCGGCAAGGAGCGCATCCGCTATTTTGTGGAAAAATACCTGCCTGATTTCGCTCCGGCGGAAGGTCTGGCTGAGTTCGCTGTACGTATGCACAAACGCAAAACCCATTTCTATCTGGAAATGCTGCAAAATGGTGAAATTCCACTGCGCAACGGGGTTGCCCGACTGCTGAATGAAGCCCGCGCTGCCGGATTACGTTTGGGGATTGCCACGACGACTACCCCAGATAACGTGACCTATCTGTTGCAAGCCACATTGGGCAAAGAATCTATTGGTTGGTTTGAATGCATCGCTGCCGGGGACATCGTGCCGCAGAAAAAACCCGCCCCGGACATTTACCTGTACGCCATGCAACAAATGGGGGTGCAGCCGGGAGAATGTTTGGCGTTTGAGGATTCTGACAATGGCATCCGTTCGTCCACGTCTGCCAACCTCACCACCATCGTTACGGTGAACGATTACACACGCGACCATGATTTCAGCAGGGCTGCACTGGTGCTGGATCAGTTTGGGGAGCCGGATACGCCTTTCGCCGTATTGCAAGGTGACGCAGGCATGGCTACCTGCGTCACGCTTGACCTGTTACAACAGGTATTTGCCCGGTATCAGGCGTAAGTTCCGTTGCCAGAACCACCTGACCCTGTGGAGGTGTTCAGGTGGATGTTGGAAGCCACAAACGCATGTTTCTGCACATTATCAAAGTCCGTATTGCGGGCAATGATGTCGGATAGTCTGGTGTTTTTGATAGCTTGCAGCTCTTTGCCGGAAAACTGGTTTTCATACCAGAAACGGTCGCCGTCACGCAGGCGGGTGAACTGGTCGCTCATAATTTTGGTAAATGTCTGACCAAACAAGGAATCACCGACCGGCTTTTCCGCCAAGCCAGCCACCCATAGATCGACATCGGCAGGTTTTTCATAAGTTTGTGCCAGTTTTGCACCAAAACCATCACGCCAGTTGGAGGAGTCAAAGCTGGTAACGGGTTTCAGGCCGAGTGCGGCACGGGTATCACCGTATCCAGCCAGACCGTGGTCACGCCCGCGCTGGATATTGACGGCTGCCAGATCCAGCCCACCTTGTGGGAACAGGAAGTTGCGCACGTCATCCACAATCATCGGGTCAACCGCTTGCGCAGTCTGGGATGCTGCCCCGCGCAGGATCGGGTCAATGCCGGTTTCCATCACTTTGTCCGGGCGGAAGAATGCATCACGCAAGGCAACGTTGCCCTGGCTGACGGTCTGACCGTTTTCGTCCAGACGCAACAACTGCGGTGACAACATGGTATGCCCCATTCGGAACGCCGCTGTGGCGAAAGCGTTGTCAATGGATGGGTCTACGTTTGGCTTGTAACCAGTGTACTTGGGTATGGCATCTTTCCCAATCAAGGCAGGCAGGAACTCGTTGTAAGTAATGGCTTGGATTTGCGCCACGTTGACCCGGCGGGCTTCTTGGTAAATCTGCTCATCAGTCCATTCCGGGTGTTGTTGTGCCAGCCCGTCAGCCAGACGGTTGTGTTCGCGTACCCACAAGGTGTGCATGGATGCCAGCCCAATGTTTTCATTGGAACGCCCGTCACCGGCAATGAATTGCCCGTTTTCCATCGGCATCATTTCGCCTTCAGACATTTTCAGCTTGCCACCTTCGTGTGTGCGCAATTTGTCTGCGTAGGCGTCATCGGAGCCGTAAACATTGGAACCGTCAACAAATGCAGTAATAGCATTGGTTTGTTGGCGTTGCCCATTCGCATCCAAGGTAGCTGAACTGCGTTTGAGCGGTATGGTGACAGTGCCGGTATCATTCGGGTCAAACTGCGGGTCGCCCTTGGGGATGGGGATATTCATGGTTTCGTTAGAACTAGTTGGTGTCAGCGTCAGGTCATGATCAAGGAATTGCCCCCACATCCAGAACAGGTCGCTCAAACCTTTCTGGTTAACAGTGTTTTGACCATTTTGGGCGGAAACAGTATTACTGACAGTACGCGGGTTGGGCAGGCGTTGTTCGGTGGTTCCTCCAGGTTCACGAGTACTGTCCTGGGGAATGCGGCGTTGGTGCAGGATGCCAGCTTTGCCCCAGTTGGGGTTGGCCTTGTTATTACCGCTGCCGTTAATATTGCGGTACTCGGTGGGTTTGGGGTCTGGTTTGGGCTTGTCGTGTTGTCCGCATTGCTGGATCAGTTGTTGCACCAAATTGATGATCTGGGGCATGGTACTGCCGATCAGACTGTTGCCGGATGAAAAGATACCCTTGTTACCAGTATTGCTGCTGGTGCGGCTATTGCTGAAACTGAAATTCTGGCTGAGCCGCTGGGTGGCGGGGGTAAAAAAGTTGTGGATTGTACTCATGGGTTCATCCCTGATGTTTGGTTAAATGTCAGGGAGATAAATAGGTCAAGCCGTTGCAGGCAACAAGCAGGAAACCACCGGTCGTCAGTATTTACAGGACGACCGGCAATCCTGCTGATGCTTAATAACCTGCCAGCAGTGATTGTGGCTGATAAGTGCCCAAGCGGTTGCGCCAGCCAGGCAGCCATTTGGCTTCATCCCGCTCCGGCGGAGCATTGGCAATGCGGCGGGTCAGGACTTCTTCGGCGGCACGGGCAAATTCTGCCAGGGCTTGTGGGCCTGCTTCAACCGGGTTCATTGCCAGCAATACCTGCAACAAGCCCCAGCCTTGCCCATTGTAGCGTTCGGTTGGGCTGGTTCCTTCACCCTTGAAGTTGACGTAATCCAGCAGCGGGTACAGCCCGCGAGGGGATTTTTCCACGGCCTGATAATTGCGTAAAGCTCGTTCCCGATCCCGCGGTGTAAGCTGGTTGAGCATCATTGGCAGGGCGCGGGTCAGGCGTTCCGACATGTAATTGGCCTGGATATTCATGGTCTGTTGCAGGAAATTGCGTAACTGGTTCATTTCAGGGTCGTTCTGCGCCCGCTGGAATGCATCCTTGTTAGGCCAAGGTGCGCCACGCAGAGTGCGGTTCTGTAACCACTGCGGCAGTGGGATGGCATGGCTTTTGGCATAATCCAGCAAGCCGGGGAAGGTTTCGGTGTATGGCCCCCTGCGCCCTTCGGGATACCAGATGAAATGCCCGATACCGAGGGAGGCAAATTCCTCACGGTCATTCCACACCACCAGCAATGCCGGGTTGCCACTGGTTTCATTCTTGAAAACCTTGTCGGCAATCCAATTCAGATCCTTGGCGGGAATCACGGTAGGTTCGGGTTGTTTGACCTGACTGACGGGAGCGCAGGCAGATAACCCCAGACCGGCTAACACAGCCAGCGAAAGCACTATTTTTTTCATGGATGAGCCCTGTAATGGTTGGTCTAACATACTTGCATAAGCTACCGTTATTGAGCATGACGCACGCCAAAAGTTCAATCCTGTGAGCAATGCCAATATGCAAGGCATGACAGCGCGGTATAATGAAAACGTGTTCCAATGGGAGGTTTACTATCATGAAAGAAAAATTACAGGCACTGCTGGACAAACTGCACACCGAGCGCGACGACTTCCGGGTAGGCTTGCACCTGTTGGGTATGGAAGCCAAAGAGGAATGGGAAAAGGCCGAAGGCAAATGGGAAAACCTGCAAGTGCGCTTGCGGGATACCGGCTTGAAACTGCACATGGAGGCCAAGGAAGAAATCCACGACATGGGCGAAGAAGTCGACAAACTGCAACACAAGCTGACCGACAAATGGCAGGACATCCGCGTGGAAGTGGTAGAAGAACTGCACGAGCTTGGCGAAGAAGTCGCCGAGTTGTACCAGAAAATCCGTCGTCATTTCTGACAGGTCACGCGGAATAATGCGCCGGGCTTGCACTGGGGAAAGCGCAAAAGGGAGTATGCACAATCAGGGTTTCCGTCGTTGGCTATACGTGGCGCTGGAAAAACAAAAAGGTGGGGTGTGGGCAAAATTACTGAATCGCAGTTTGTTGGTGCTGGTCGCAGTCAACATCATTGTAGTGGTGGTTGAATCCGAACACAGTATTTACAAGGCTCACGCAGCTTTGTTTGATTGGTTTGAAATGGTGTCGGTTGGGGTGTTCACGCTCGAATACCTTGTGCGTGCATGGATTTGTGTCGAGTCCGATCAGGTTCATTTCCAGCATCCGCTGGGCGGGCGCTTGCGCTATTTGCGTTCGCCGATGGCAATGGTGGATTTAATGGCAATCCTGCCGTTTTATCTCAGTTTCATCGTAGGAGGGGCAGACTGGCGCGTGTTGCGCAGCCTGCGGCTGTTGCGTTTGCTGAAACTGACCCGCTATTCGCATTCGCTGGGGTTGTTGCTGGCAATCTTGCGGCAGGAAGCGGAAACGCTGGTGTCGGCATTGTTCATCCTCTGCATGTTGATCCTGGTCTCTGCCACCGGCATTTATCTGGTGGAAGGGCACGCGCACCCGGACGAATTCGGCAGCATTCCGCGTGCCTTGTGGTGGTCGGTGGTGACGGTAGCCACAGTAGGCTATGGTGATGTCGTGCCTGTTACCATCGTGGGCAGGGTTTTCAGTGGGGTGATCATCGTGTCCGGCATTACAGTGGCAGCTTTGCCAGCCGCCATTCTCGCTTCGGGCATGATTAACGAACTGAAACGCCGTCGGGAAAAATTTCGCGCAGAGCTGATCCACGCTATGGAAAACGGCAGGCTGGATTTTGGCGGCTTGCGCTATCTGGAAAAAATGCGTGTCCAGATCGGTATCAGCCGTGCCGAAGCCAAGCTGGTGTTTGATGAAGTCAAGCAGGAAACCCGCTTGCAGACCTATGTAAATTGTCCGCATTGTGCACAGGCAATCGTGATCAGACATCCGCCGGGGCATGTGCATGTGCGACCTGGTAAGCGGCAGCGGGACAGGTAACACGATGCTATTGTGATGATGGATTTGACGCTATCATGGTTTTCTACAATGAATCACTCGATACAGGATGAATCCGTGAAAAAAGTATCTGTACTCTTTGTGTGCATGGGCAATATCTGCCGTTCCCCCACCGCCCAGGGTGTGTTTGAACAACTGGTGCATTCGCAAGGGCTGGCTGAGCGTATTCTGATTGATTCTGCCGGAACCCATGCCTATCACGTCGGCAACCCACCGGATACCCGTTCCCAAGCGGCTGCACGCGGGCGGGGTCTGGACTTGTCTACCCAGCGGGCGCGGCAGGTGCAACGTGATGATTTCGGCAGCTTTGATTACATTCTGGCAATGGATCGTGCCAATTTGCATGACCTGCACCGACAAAGTACGTCTGAGCAGCGTGAGCGCATTCATCTGTTCATGCAGTTTGCCAGCCGTTGGGATACTGACGAAGTGCCCGACCCGTATTACGGCGGCAACAGCGGTTTTGAGCGGGTGCTGGATATGGTGGAGGATGCGGCGGTAGGCTTGCTGGAGCATATCCGCCGCAACCATCTGTGACCAACCGAACGTTATTCAGGATCAGTATGCATCCATGAAGGCCGTTTCTTCGGCGGGGGTGGTTCGGTTGGGGCAGCCTCTTGCGTGGATACAGGCGGTGTAGCTGGTTTTGCAATTGGCTCAGCCGTTACCGTCGGTACAAACGGGGCAGGTTCCGGGCGGGTTTCAATAACAACCACCGGCTTCACTGCGACAGGCTCTGCTGGCCTGACTTCGACCACTACGGGTTTTTCTGCTTTTTCCGGTTTGGGGGTATCGTCCTGTCGTGGTTCAGCCGCTTTGGGGGGGCGGGCTTCTTCTGCCGTGAAACTGATGCTGTCCGGTTTTTGGGTGTTACGGTCACGGTTTTGCCGTGCCGGTCTTTCCGGCATCAGGTCAATGACGATGGGTTCCATCACGTCAACCGACAAGGGTTCCAACGGAGCCGCTTGACGCGGTGGGCGCGAACGATCCTGCGAGCCACGCGAACGGCGGGTACGTCCCCGACGATCCCTTGGGGCGCGTTGCTGGTCAGAGGGGGAACGCTCGGCGTCATCCGCTGCATTGTCCTCGCTATCGGCATCACTGAAGCTGGTTTCATCCGCATCAACCCTGTCGTCAGACGGTGATTCTGCGCTGAAAGCGAACCCAGGCCGTTTTGCCACTTCCGGGGTATTTTCTGCATTGCCAGCCGCAGCAGGTTCTTTCTCGCTATTGTCAGCAACTGTTTGCGGGCGGGGAGTGCGTTCCTGTCGTTCTTGCCGGTAGTTGTCACGGCGATTGCGGCGTGAGGAATGTTCCGGTGTTTCTGTACCAGCCGTATCCCGTGGCACTGCCAGAGTGATTTCAAGCGGCGTTTGCACGTCGGTATTTTCGGTAACAGCAGCCTCGGGTGGGCGCTGCTCGTGGTTGCGGTTACGGTTGCGTTGCTCGTTGCCGTTGCGTTCGTTGTCACGCTCGCGGTTGTTACGGTTGCGTTGCTCGTTGCCATTGCGTTCGCTATCACGATTGCGGTTGCGCTGCTCATTGCCACGCTCGTTGTCACGCTCACCACGGTTGCGCTGCTCATTGCCACGCTCGTTGTCACGTTCACCACGGTTGCGTTGCTCGTTGCCATTGCGTTCGTTGTCACGATTACGGTTGCGCTGCTCATTGTCGCGGCGTTGGCGGGGCTCTTGTGCTTCTGCCGGGGCAGAGGTTTCCTCGTTGTTGCCATTTTTGCCATGACGACCAGAATCAGTACGGTTGTCTGATGGCTTGCGCTCTTGCTGACGGTTGTTACGATCACTGCGCTCGTTGCGGTCACGTTCACGGCGGTTGCCAGATTCAGGCTGCTTTGCCTTTTTGCCGTCGTCTTTGACTGGCTCTTCCTTGATTTCAACCTTGGCGGCGGCTTTGTCGACGCTTTCGCTACTGCCAAACAGGCTGTTGAAAATGCGGCGCATCAGACCAGGGCCTTTGACTGGCGGGGTAACAGATGTCACTGCTGCCTGTTCAGCCGGGGCAGGCGTTGGGGTGGTGTCACGCACGGCTTGCGGGGCTGGTTTGCTGGGCATGACGTTGGTGACAGCAGCTTCCACTGGCAGTTGGGCAGGCAAGGTTTCCTGCTTGGTGGTGTCTTCCAGCGGCGGTGGTTCAGGAATGTGCTGGTAGCTATGCTGGCCTTCCATTTCCTCCATACCATCGCTGCGGACACGGGTGATGTCGTAATGCGGCGTTTCCAGATAGGGGTTGGGGATGATGGTCAGGTCGATATTGCGACGTTTCTGGATGTCAACCACAGCCTGGCGCTTTTCATTGAGCAGGAAGGTGGCAACGGCTACCGGCAGTTGCGCAATGACCTTGCCGGTCATTTCCTTCATGGCCTCTTCTTCCATCAGGCGCAAGATGGAGAGTGCCAGCGAGTCGGTACTGCGGATATGACCATGACCGGTACAACGCGGGCACACGATCTGGCTGGATTCGCCCAGTGACGGGCGCAGGCGCTGACGGGACATTTCCAGCAGACCGAAACGTGAAATACGCCCAACCTGTACCCGCGCACGGTCTAGTTTCATCGCATCACGCAGGCGTTTTTCCACTTCACGCTGGTGTTTGCTGGGCAGCATGTCGATGAAGTCGATGACGATCAGGCCGCCGAGGTCGCGCAGGCGCAATTGGCGGGCGATTTCGTCAGCCGCTTCCAGGTTGGTGTTGAGTGCGGTTTCTTCGATGTCCTGCCCTTTGGTGGCGCGGGCAGAGTTGATGTCGATGGAAACCAGCGCTTCGGTATGGTCAATGACGATAGCGCCGCCGGAGGGCAGGGCAACCGTGCGCTGGTAAGCCGTTTCGATCTGGTTTTCCACCTGGAAGCGGCTGAACAGCGGCGTGCCGTCAGTGTAATGCTTGAGCTTGCGCAGGTTGTGTGGCATGACCGCCTGCATGAAGTCGCGGGCTTGCTTGTGAACCTTTTCGTCGTCGATGACGATTTCGCCAATATCCCGGCGGAAATAGTCACGCAAGGCACGGATGATGACATTGCTTTCCTGATACAGCAGGGTAGGGCCTTTGTGTTGGCTGTATGCCTGCTGGATGGCTCCCCACAGGGTTTTCAGGTAATCAAGGTCCCATGCCAGCTCTTCCGCGTCGCGGTCGATACCCGCAGTACGGACGATGACGCCCATGCTGTCAGGTACATCCAACTCATTCAGGGTTTGCTTGATTTGCTGGCGGTCTTCGCCCTCAATACGGCGGGAAACGCCACCGGCCTTGGGGTTATTGGGCATCAGTACCAAATAGCGCCCGGCAAGGCTCAGGTAGGTGGTCAGAGCCGCCCCCTTGTTGCCGCGCTCTTCCTTGTCAACCTGTACCAGCACTTCCATGCCTTCGCGCAACACGTCCTTGACCGCTGGGCGACCGTTGTACTTTGCGTCAGGGTGATAATATTCCGGTGCTACTTCGCGGAAAGATAGAAAACCGTGGCGTTGCGCTCCATAGTTTACAAAAGCCGCCTCAAGACTCGGCTCTACGCGGGTGATAACGCCTTTGTAAATATTGGCTTTTTTCTGCGCCCGGAAAGGATGTTCTATATCGAGGTCGTACAGGCGCTGCCCGTCAACCATGGCGACGCGGATTTCTTCCGGTTGCGTCGCATTAATCAAAATACGTTTCATGTACTACATAAACCATGTCATGCAGCACTTGTTACCTGTTTGTTTGCAGGTGGAACCCTGTTGTCCTGTTTCAGCAATATCAAACAGTTAGACTTATCGCTCAGTGCGGGCTAACTTTATCCATTGTCCACCTTCATCAAAGAATCGTTCGTTCGGTCGTTCACTGGTCATGGGAATGCCGTATCAAAGGGCGGGTGCATGTTGTGTTATAAACCGCTTGCGCATTCTTGCAACAGACATCAGCAACAAGTTCTGCTGTTAATGTCATGCCTGTGTGCCGAAGCCTTTCTGCATACAGGCGTCATTATTTGGGCGGTAGGCGTTGTCCTGCCGACCTTACCCGTCACAAATTCTTTCATGGAAATAAAATTCACGAGGAATTTGTGATTGAATCACTAAGGCTGGGGTCATATCATCGCGTTCAGATTTGACTAGACCCGTTTGCTCAGGGCTGTACCTGATTTTGCCCACCGCGAATATATCAATTTGGTTAATCTTATTCAATTTGCATTTTTAAATAAGTTGGTATCCCACTTAATGACAGTCCAGTATCACACAGTAACGGAACACGAGGCCGGGCAACGGGTCGACAACTTCCTGATTCGTTACTTCAAGCAGGTTCCCAAAAGCGTTATTTACCGGATTTTGCGCAAGGGGGAAGTACGGGTTGATAAAAAACGGGTCAAGCCGGAGAAAAAACTGGAACTGGGTGAAATCATCCGTATTCCCCCGGTCAAGCAGGAGGAGGATTTGCCTCATGACAAACCGGTGGTTGCATCACAAGGCTTGCTGGATGTGCTGGAACAGGCGGTGCTGCGGGAAGACGAGCAACTGATTTTCATCAACAAACCTTCCGGTTTGCCAGTGCATGGCGGCAGTGGCCACAAGCTCGGCCTGATCGAAGCCTTCCGCCAGTTGCGCCCCAACCTGCCGTTTGTGGAGCTGGCGCACCGTATTGACCGCGACACCAGCGGCATTGTCATCCTGGCGAAATCGCGCCAAGCCCTGACCGAACTGCACGAATTGTTCCGTGACGGCAAGATCGACAAGCGCTATCTGGCTTTGGTGGCAGGCAAGTGGACGTATGGGCGCAAGCACGTCACCATGACCCTGGGCAAGGACGAAGGCAATCGGCAGAAAGTGCAGGTGATGGAAGAGGGCAAGGAATCCGAAACCATTTTTTCCCCAGTGAAAAACCTGCGTGGTGCAGCCCTGATCGAGGCGCAAATCCTCACCGGGCGGATGCATCAAATCAGGGTGCAGTTGCAGAATCTGGAACATCCGATCCTGGGTGATGATCGTTACGGTGATTTTGCCCTCAATCGTCAGTTCCGCGAAAAGGGGTTGAAGCGCCTGTTTCTGCATTCCGCGAGTGTCAATTTCGTGCTGTACCTGACCGGGCGGCGCTATGTGGTGGAGGCTCCGCTGCCTGCCGAGTTGCAAACAGTGGTGGCAAACCTGCGATGAAAGCGTATTCCCTGCTGATTTTTGACTGGGATGGCACGCTGATGGATTCAGCCGCCCACATTACCCAATGTATGCGCAACGCGATTGCCCTGACCGGGGCTGAGCCACGTACCGATGCCGAAATCCGTCACATTATTGGGCTGGGGCTGGAAGAGGCCATTCAGCACCTGTACCCGGACAAGCCATTCAACCGTATCCGCGAGATTGCCAACGAATACCGCCAGGAATTCCTGGTGCGTAGCCAGCACGGTAGCGAACTATTTGCAGGTGCGCGGGAAACCCTGTATGCACTGGCAGCACAGGGTTATCAGCTTGCGATTGCCACTGGTAAATCGCGGCGCGGGCTGGACAAGGTGCTGGATGAAACCGGCCTGCACGGCTTATTTCCCATCACCCGTTGTGCCGACGAAACCCATTCCAAGCCGCATCCCCGGATGCTGGAAGAAATTTTGACAGACTACGATGCTGCCACGCATGATGCGCTCATGATTGGTGACAGCGAATACGATTTGCAGATGGCGCGGAATATCGGCATGGATTCGCTGGCGGTCAGCTACGGCGTGCACGATTTGCCCCGCTTGTTGCAACATCAGCCGCGTGGTTTCGTTGATGATGTAACCCATATTCCCGATTGGTTGGCAAGATTAAAGGTTAAAACATGAGCCAGGAAGACACACAAGCAATTCAAGCCCTCAAGGATGTTGCGCTGGAGGGTATCAAGGAACAGCGGCGGGCGCGGCGTTGGGGGATATTTTTCAAACTGTTTTTTGTCGCGTATTTGCTGATTGCCTTGATCGCCCTGATTGGTTCGGGTGCTTCCAACAGCAAACTGGTTGAACACGATGAGATTACCGCCGTGGTCGACATCAATGGCATCATCATGGATGGTGCAACGGCGAGTGCTGAGCTGGTCAACCCTGCGCTGAAAGAGGCTTTCGAGCATGAAAAAACCAAAGGTGTGATCCTGCGTATCAACAGTCCTGGTGGCAGCCCGGTGCAATCCGGCATTATCAATGATGAAATCAGGCGTTTGAAGGCCGAATACAAAGAAATTCCCGTGTATGCGGTGGTTTCCGACCTGTGTGCTTCCGGTGGCTATTACATCGCGGTGGCAGCGGACAAGATTTATGCTGACAAGGCTAGCATTGTCGGTTCCATCGGGGTGCGCATGGATAATTTTGGTGCAGTGGAGCTGATGGACAAGCTGGGGGTGGAGCGTCGTCTGTATACCGCAGGCCGCAACAAGGGGATGCTGGATCCTTTCTTGCCAGAAAACGAGGAACAAGTGCAACATGTGCGAAACATGCTTGATACCACGCACCAGCAATTCATCAGTGTGGTCAAGCAAGGACGTGGCGACCGCTTGCAGAATAACCCAGACATTTTTTCCGGTCTGTTCTGGACAGGGGAAGATGCGCTCAAACTGGGTCTGATCGACGGCTTGGGCAGTGATGCCTATGTCGCCCGCGAGCTGATCAAAGCCGAAGAAATGGTGAATTTCACCTCGGAAAAAGACTTGCTGGAACGTATCAGTGAACGGGTGGAAACCTCGGTGCAGTCATTGTTTGCGCTAGATGCGACCCCGCGCACGGTGTTGCGTTGATAAGGACCCTCACCCCAGTCCCTCTCCCGCCAAGCGGGCGAGGGGAGCAGGAAGATTGATATGGAGTTGATGCTGCGCCAACTGGCAGATGCATTGCAAGCCAGAGGCTGGATGCTGACGACAGCGGAATCCTGTACCGGTGGTTGGATTGCCAAGGTGTGTACGGATTTGGCGGGTAGTTCGGTGTGGTTTGAGCGTGGTTTCGTCACTTACAGCAATGAATCCAAACAGGATATGCTGGGGGTGAAGGCTGAAACGCTGGCGCAATATGGCGCGGTCAGTGAGGCGGTGACGGCGGAAATGGCAACGGGGGCGTTGCGGCATTCGCGTGCGCAGGTGGCTGTCTCTGTCAGCGGGATTGCCGGGCCGGGGGGCGGCACTGTCACCAAGCCGGTGGGGATGGTTTGTTTCGGCTGGGCGGTTAACGGTGGCGTTTACACCGAAACCTGCCAGTTTGCAGGTGATCGTGAAGCGGTGCGCCTTCAGTCGGTGGAACATGCCCTGCGGGGTGTGCTTCACTGTTTAGATATGAAATAATCCCCGCTTTCACCACCCAAACACAGAATTTACCTCAAAGGAGTGTCCGCATGGACGAGAACAAAAAGAAAGCCCTCGCAGCCGCCTTAGGCCAGATCGAACGCCAGTTCGGTAAGGGCGCGGTGATGCGCATGGGCGATTCCAGTGCTGCACGCGACATTGAAGCCATTTCCACCGGCTCACTCGGCTTGGACATTGCCCTTGGCATCGGCGGCTTGCCCAAAGGCCGCGTAGTCGAAATCTACGGCCCGGAATCCTCGGGTAAAACCACCCTGACCTTACAAGTTATCGCCGAATGCCAAAAGCAAGGTGGCACAGCAGCATTTGTCGATGCGGAACACGCGCTTGATCCGGTTTATGCGCAGAAACTCGGTGTCAATGTCGATGATCTGCTGGTTTCCCAGCCTGACAATGGCGAACAGGCGCTGGAAATTGCCGACATGCTGGTGCGTTCCGGTGCGGTTGACATTGTGGTAGTCGACTCGGTAGCCGCACTGACACCGAAGGCTGAAATCGAAGGCGACATGGGCGATTCCCACGTCGGCCTGCAAGCTCGCCTGATGTCACAAGCCTTGCGCAAACTCACAGGTAATATCAAGCGTTCCAACACGCTGGTGATTTTCATCAACCAGATTCGCATGAAAATCGGTGTGATGTTCGGCAACCCTGAAACCACTACCGGCGGTAATGCGCTGAAGTTTTATGCTTCGGTGCGCCTCGACATCCGCCGCATCGGCAATATCAAGAAGGGCGAAGAAATCACCGGCTCGGAAACCCGCGTCAAAGTGGTCAAGAACAAGGTCGCACCGCCCTTCAAGCAAGCCGAATTTGAAATCCTCTACGGCGAAGGCATTTCCCGCGAAGGTGAACTGGTTGATCTCGGCGTCAAGCAGAACCTGATCGGCAAAGCCGGTGCGTGGTACAGCTATAAAGGTGAAAAAATTGGTCAAGGCAAGGACAATGCCCGCACCTACCTGAAAGAACACCCGGATGTGGCGGCTGAAATCGAAAAAGCAGTACGTGATGCCTGCATGAGCAACCCCAGCTTCGGTCTGGTGGCGGGTACGGCAGAAGATGATGCCGGGGCTGACGAGGTTTGATGGATGCTGTGCGGGAATGCGAAGCGGCAGCCGTGCGCTTGCTGGCAAGCCGCGAACATTCCCGCCACGAATTGCTCCAGAAACTGCGCCAACGTTGCGAGTGTGACAGTGAATCGCTCGCACAAATACTGGACAAATTGCAGGAAATGGGGTATCTGGATGATGCTCGTTACGCGGCTGCTTTCATCCGTTCGTCAGTGGCACGCGGGCGTGGTGAACAACGTATCACCTATGAATTACGTGAGCATGGTGTCAGTGACACGATAGCGGCACAAGCCTTGGCAGATGCCGAGGTGGATTGGTTTGCGCTGGCAAAGGATCAGCGCATCAAGAAATTTGGCAGGGAAATCCCTGCGGATTACAAGGAACGCGCCCGGCAGTCTCGGTTTCTCGCCGGGCGCGGTTTTTATACGGACTCCATTAAAGCGGCATTCCAGAATGACCCGGACGAATAAGCCGGGGTGGGTAGAACGATGACAACTGCTGAACTCAGACAACAATTCCTCGATTTCTTTGCCAGTAAAGGCCATGAAATCCTTGCTTCCAGCTCGCTCGTGCCGGGCAATGACCCGACCTTGCTGTTTACCAATGCAGGCATGGTGCAGTTCAAGGACGTGTTCCTCGGCATGGATCAACGCCCCTATAACCGCGCCACCACTTCGCAGCGTTGCGTGCGGGCAGGCGGAAAGCACAACGACCTGGAAAACGTCGGTTATACGGCGCGTCATCACACCTTCTTTGAAATGCTGGGTAACTTCAGTTTTGGCGATTATTTCAAGGAAGATGCCATCAAGTATGCGTGGGAATTCCTCACCGAAGTGCTGAAACTGCCCAAGGGCAAGCTGTGGGTGACGGTATACGCGGAAGATGACGAAGCCTACAACATCTGGACGCAGCAGATGGGCATCCCACTTGACCGCATTACCCGCATCGGCGACAACAAGGGTTCGCGTTACGCTTCCGACAACTTCTGGCAAATGGGTGATACCGGCCCGTGCGGCCCTTGCACCGAGATTTTCTACGACCACGGTGAACACATTTGGGGTGGGCCGCCGGGCACACCGGAAGAAGATGGCGACCGCTACATCGAAATTTGGAACCTGGTGTTCATGCAGTACGAGCGCACCAAGGATGGCGAAATGCGCCCGTTGCCCAAGCCTTCCGTCGATACCGGCATGGGTATGGAGCGTCTGGCAGCGGTGATGCAAAGCGTCCACAGCAACTACGAAATCGACTTGTTCCAGACCCTGCTGAAAAAGGCTGCTTCGCTTGCGCCCAATGCCGATCCAAACAGTCCGTCACTGAAGGTGATTGCCGACCACATCCGTTCCTGTTCGTTCCTGATTACCGATGGCGTATTGCCGTCGAATGAAGGGCGCGGCTATGTATTGCGCCGCATTATCCGCCGCGCTATTCGCCACGGTTACAAGCTGAGCATGGCAGCGCCGTTCTTCCACAAGCTGGTACAGCCGCTGGTAGATGAAATGGGCAAAGCCTACCCCGAACTGGCTGCCGCGCAAACACAAGTCGAACAGGCGCTGGAAAAAGAAGAACGCCGTTTCGCCGAAACGTTGGAACACGGCATGAAAGTGCTGGAAGAAGCCATCGGTGCGATGTCTGGCGACACCATTGACGGCGAAACCGTGTTCAAACTTTACGACACCTACGGTTTCCCGGTTGACCTGACTGGCGACATTGCCCGCGAACGCAACCTGAAGCTGGACGAGGCCGGGTTTGAAGCGGCGATGGACGCGCAACGTGAACGCGCCCGTGCCGCAGGCAAATTCGGCGCAGACTACGGCGACAAGCTGGACGTGAGTGGTGCAACCGAATTCCACGGCTATGAACAATTGGCGGAAACCTCCACCATCGCTGCGCTATTCCGTGGCAGCGAAGCCGTCAGCCAAATGCAAGCGGGTGACGAAGGGCGTGTTGTCCTCGACCACACCCCGTTCTATGCCGAATCCGGCGGTCAAGTCGGTGATACTGGTGTGCTGCATACTGGCGACGCGGTTTTCCGTGTCAGCGATACCCGCAAGCAAGGCGCAACCTTTATCCACATCGGCAAGCTCGAATCCGGCACATTAAGCTTTGGTGCAAGTGTTACTGCTGAAGTCGATGCCGAACGCCGTCAGGCCATTATCCTCAATCATTCCGCTACCCACCTGATGCACGCCGCGCTGCGGCAGGTATTGGGGACGCACGTTGAGCAAAAAGGCTCGCTGGTTACGCCGGAACGCCTGCGTTTTGACTTTTCCCAGCCTGACCCGGTTTCCGCTGAGCAGATTGCTGAAGTGGAGGCCATCGTCAACCGCGAAATCCGTGCCAATGCCGCCACCTCCGCGCAAGTCATGGGCATGGAAGATGCCAAGAAAGCCGGGGCGATGGCATTGTTCGGCGAAAAGTACGGCGATGAAGTGCGGGTGCTGAAAATCGGTTTTTCCACCGAATTGTGTAGTGGTTGCCACGTCAACCGTTCCGGCGATATTGGCTTGTTCAAGATTGTCAGCGAAGGCGGTGTGGCAGCAGGTATTCGCCGTATTGAAGCGGTCACGGGTGCAAACGCGCTCGCATGGTTGGGTGAAGTCACCAACCGTCTGGATCACGTTGCCCGCCTGCTTAAATCCAACCCGACCGAAGTTGCCGACAAGCTCGACGCCATGCTGCAAAAGAGCCGCGCACTGGAAAAGGAACTGGAGCAACTGAAAGGCAAAATGGCTTCCCAGGCCGGTTCCAGCCTGGCCGACCAGGCAGTGGAAGTCGGCGGTATGCGGGTACTGGCAGCCAATCTGGAAGGGGCAGACCCCAAATCGCTGCGTGACACCGTTGACCAGTTGAAAAACAAGCTGGGCAAGGCAGTGGTGATTTTGGCAACCGTTGCCGATGGCAAGGTCAGTCTGGTGGCAGGCGTGACCAAAGACGAAACCGCCAAGGTCAAAGCCGGTGATTTGCTGGGCTTTGTCGCCGGTAAAATTGGCGGCAAAGGCGGTGGTCGCCCCGACATGGCACAAGGGGGCGGTACGGATGTCGCCGCATTGCCCGCCGCACTGGCAGCCGTGCAAGGCTGGGTGGCAGAAAGGGTTTGAAGAACCCCTCACCCCCTAG
>DILV01000036.1:13917-35160 GCA_002425225.1 Thiothrix sp. UBA5583 | reverse complement strand
CCCCTAGCCCCCTCTCCCTCAAGGGGAGAGGGGGAACAAGAAAGATTTTCCCTCTCTTAGCCCCTCTCCCCTTGAGGGAGAGGGGTTGGGGTGAGGGGTGGTTTATTGAGGTTTTGAAGGTAAACAATGGCACTGATCGTACAGAAATACGGCGGTACATCCGTCGGCACGCCCGAGCGCATTGAGGCAGTGGCTGACCGGGTTATCCGCTGGAGACAACAGGGCAATGATGTCATCGTGGTGGTTTCCGCGATGTCGGGCGAAACCAACAAGCTGGTCGCACTCATCAACGCCATTAACCCGCAAGGTTCTGAACGTGAGAAGGATGCTATCCTTTCCACCGGCGAACAGGTCACGATTGGCCTGCTGGCCATGGCACTGGAAAAGAAAGGCCAGCCTGCACGTTCCTACACCGGTGCACAGGTGCGCATTCTCACTGACGACGCGCATACCAAAGCGCGGATTATGGAGATTGACGCCGAGCCGATCCGCAAGGATTTGGGGGAAGGCAAGGTCGTGGTAGTCGCCGGTTTCCAGGGTGTGACCGAAGACGGCAGCATCACGACGTTAGGGCGTGGCGGTTCAGACACGACCGGTGTGGCACTGGCAGTGGCGTTGAAAGCCGACGAATGCCAGATTTACACCGACGTAGACGGCGTTTACACCACCGACCCGCGTGTCGAACCCAAAGCCCGCCACATCCCCGCTCTGACGCTGGAAGAGATGCTGGAAATGGCTAGCCAGGGGTCGAAAGTGCTGCAAATCCGTTCGGTGGAATTTGCCTACAAATATGATATGCCTATCCGCGTGCTGTCCAGTTTTGATGAGTTTGGGCAAGGTAAAAGTACGCTGGTCACTCGTGAGGAAGAAGTAATGGAACAAGTATCCGTCCGCGGTATTGCCTTTAACCGCGATGAAGCCCAATTGACCGTGCTGGGTGTGCCTGACCGTCCCGGTGTGGCTTACCAGATTCTGGGGCCGATTTCAGATGCCAATATCGAAGTAGACATGATTGTGCAGAATGTTGGTTCTGACGGTACGACCGATTTCACCTTCACGGTGCATAAAAACGATTATGTCAAAGCCCGCCAAATCCTGTGCAAAACAGCCGAAGGCATGGGCGCAAAGCAATGCACAGGTGATGAGAACATTGCCAAAGTCGCTATTGTAGGGGCAGGTATGCGTTCTCACGCAGGTGTTGCCAGCAAAATGTTCAAGACACTGGCTGACGAAGGTATCAATATCCGCATGATTTCCACATCCGAGATCAAAGTGGCTGTTGTGGTAGATGAAAAGTATCTGGAGCTGGCTGTGCGTGTGCTACATGATGCGTTCGGACTGACTCAGGCTGCATAAATTTCAATCTTTCTGAAACCCGCTGTTGTAATAAAGCTGCAATAGCGGGTTTATTTATGTGTGGAATCCTGATAAATAAGTAAAAAAATGTGGTAATGTTGTATTTTTCCATCGTATGGTAAAAACGCAACAGTTCAGCGTAAGTTAAGTGCTTGTGTGTGAATGTTGAACATGCCTGCTTGTTAGGGGTGAGCGCTGGGTGAGTAGCCACAGGGCTGGGTGATGTCGATGCAGCAATATGGAGAGTTTGCGGTATGTTGATACTGACACGGAGGGTAGGCGAAACCCTCATGATTGGGGATGAGGTAAGTGTTACCGTTTTGGGTGTGAAGGGTAATCAGGTTCGCCTGGGTATCAATGCGCCGAAAGATGTTGCCGTACACCGGGAAGAAATCTACGAGCGTATTCGCCACGAACACATAGAGCCTGTTACAGTCGAAGAAAACTTGAATTAAGTCTTTACGTTCGTGTATCAGGAATGTATCCTTACCGCCTTCACTGAGACCCATTAGGAAAGGTGGCCGAGAGGCCGAAGGCGCTCCCCTGCTAAGGGAGTATACCCCATAAGGGTATCGCGGGTTCGAATCCCGCCCTTTCCGCCATTCAGTTTTCAGGTTAAACAAAGTTTAAATTTTGCTTGACCGATCTTAGTGAAATGCGCATAATGCGCGGCTCATTCAGCGCATCCGTAGCTCAGTTGGATAGAGTACCTGGCTACGAACCAGGTGGTCGGAGGTTCGAATCCTTCCGGATGCGCCATCTTATTTTAAAAGCCCGCTTCTAGCGGGCTTTTACATGTCTGTAACATGGGTTGTTATGTGGATAGTATCACGCGGCAACATCCTGTACGGAACGCACCGGGCGCAATACATGTACATCAGTCGCAAGTGTGGCAGCGCTTGATGCAGCCATTGTGCCACTACGTGCATCCAGCAGTTGCTGCACGGTCTGGGTTCTGATGTCTTTCAGTTGCAGCAGATAGGACAGGATCGCATTCCAGAAACCGGAGCCGCCACTGGCCAGCAGCCCGATCACGACCATGCCGGTGGTGGTGTTCCAGTGGGTTGGCAGGCTTTCCGCCAGCATGGGGGATGCCAGAAAGGTAACGCCAATCCCACTGCCGACAGCGAGAAGCTGGAGCATGGCTTTGCGGAGTTTTTCCTGTTTGGGATCAGTGCGTGCCATGCCCAGGGCGGGAATGACGCCCTTGGTGATTTCGACGACCCGTTCTGCCGCGATGCTGAGCGCGACCATCATGCCAATCATCTCTTCCATTGTTATTGCCCTCGCTTGTTGTGACTGTTAACCCAGTGTAAGAATGCCACGTGCCAGCCCGAATGTTTCCGGGTAGTGTACGTCAGCGCGTGGTTTGCGTGCCTGTACTTGCTGTTTGGCATCCTCGGCATTGTCGGCAGAGACGATGGCGATACCGGAGTAGCGCCCGTCCTGCCAGTAGATGCGGAACAGCGATAATGCTGGTTCCGCCCGTGGTGTTGTCTGCGTCATGGTCATGCCCCCCCGTTATGCTGCCAGTGGTTCCTGCGTAACCGGTGCTTGCTGAGTCTGCTTGCGGTAGCGCAGGTAGGCACTGAACATCTTGCTGTGATATTTGTTCTGTTCGTAAGACGGGCCGTTGTAGCAGTGGGCAAACTGGCGGAAGTTGTCCAGTATCAGTGCCTCCTGACCGGCTGGCAGGCGCAACCCCCGGATACAGCCAAACGTGGCAATATAACGGGAGAAGGCTTCCAGATGTTCAGCTTCGCAGCTCATCATCCTTGCCACGAATTCTTCCACATTGGCATAGCCCAGTTTTTTCCAGTGGAAGCCCATGATCTGGAATGCCCCCCAGGATGCAGATTCCAGTGCTGCCTGTACGTGGATGGCTTTGGCCTGTTCCAGACGACCAATTTCCTTGACGCCACCGAAGTAGTACTGCCGATCCCACTTTTGACCGAGGATATTTTCGTTGTCTGCTGCCAGTGGTGCAGGGTCAATGCCCCAGGCTTGCAGGCGCTTCCAGAAAATGTGGCGCTCGAACAGGATGACCGGGAAATCGTGCAGGAAACCGCTGCCACGGGATTCTACTTCATTGACAGCCTTGATGGCGGCAACTTCGATGCCGAGTTTGCCAGCCGCTTTGAGCAGATCCCGTTCGCTGAGGAAGCGGCTGGTGACAACAGCTTGCTGGGCGTTGGCCTTGATGAGCAATACCTGCCAGGTTTTTTCACCGATGATGCCGTCTGCAACCAGATTGTTATCCAGTTGGAACTGTTTGACGGCTGCTTCGGTCTTGTCGCCGAAGTTACCGTCAACCATGACAGCATAGCCGGAAGCCAGCAACAGTGCTTGTGCCTGGGTGACTGCTTGGGTGTTTTCAGACTGTTTTTTGATTTGGCTAAACATTATGTATACCCCTTTTGTACTTGCTGCGTTGAGTAGAGAACGATGACTTGGTGATTGTTTTTGCAATTTGCTGATTTAATCGCCGAGTTCATGGTTTGGATTTAGCCACTCGGAGTGTTTTTCAGGCAAGTGTTATTGCCTAAAAAATGGCTGTCATGCCCTGATGGCACGTTGTCACTGGATGACAGGCTGGAAAAAGTGCAGGTTTTTCAGATAACTGTTAAGTTGGTATTCATGTCATCGGATGACAAGGGCTTGTCAGTAAATAATTCTTGCTATATCAGGTGAAATTAAGATGCGGGTGTTTAGAATAAAATTTCCTAAATCAAACAAGGGTTGTAGGCTATGAAAAAGCCATATTATTTATTGTTGGCAATCGGGCTGGGGTGTTTTGCCGGGCAGGCGCTGGCAGTGAGTTGCGAGGTGGAATACAACGCCAAACGGGTGAATCGTGACCGGTACTGGTATGGGTCGGTGGAGCGGCCTGAATTCAAGTCGGGTACTGCCAAAGGTACGGGCAGTGACATCAAGGCTTGTGAAAAAGATGCTGTTGCCAGTATCGAAAAAGATGGCTGGCAAGTGACTTCGTATAAATCCAGATAAGCCGTTTTTCTGTCCGTGGCTTCAGGAATCCTCAGCGGAATTGAAGCCACGGATACTCACCGGATCAACTTCCAGCCAATAGCCTTCCCCTTTCTTGACCTTGATGAAAGCCTTTTCGAGGAATTTGCTGCCGAGTTCTTCGCGCAACCGTTTGATGGATTGTACGCCGTGTTCGCCGATGTCTAGTGCGTGTAGCGGCATGTCGCCCAGGCGTTTCTGCACAAGCTGGCACAAGGTATCCAGTTGGGCGCGGTTGAGCTGGATTTCGAGATTGTTGAGGCGCAAACGGTTGCCGGGCAGGATTTCCAGACGTTCACACAAGAAACCGCTGTCCCGCCAGATCACCAGCCGTTCCCTGTCCTTGTGCCATGCGTACATTTGCAGGGCTAGCAAGATCAGCAGGATGATGACCGCTGCCAGCATGATGCCAATCACGCTGCTCATGAAACGGAAAGAGGTATTGACGTAGGTGAGGTACTGCCCGTAAGCGTGTTTCAGCAGATTCGTGTCCAGCTCATCTGCATTCGGATACTGGATGGGAGACTGAAATGCTGATAGGGCATAAATGCCTAAACCGATGATGACGGTGACAGACAAAGCGATCAGCCAACCGACCACAATCAGAAACAAACGGTGGTTGAAGATGCTGGCCCCCAGAATCTTGGACGTTTGCATGTTGCCCTCGCTGTGTTGGCCACTGTACCGCTGCCCCTGCTGTACTGTGATGCCACTTTGCTGAGTATTACCCCATCCTTGCGGGTGATTTTTGTCTATTTGTTAAACTTATAGGTCATGCTATCTTTTTTAATGATCATTTTCAATGCAGATCAACAAAGTGTCGATCTTTTTGGAAATGTGTTGATTCCTGTTCACGTTGGTAGAAAAATTTACATGATCTTGTTATAAATACTGATAGGAACAAGCCGTTTTATCATGGTGGTTTTCCTGCTACCCCAACGGGATACTTGCTGAATGATACCGACACCCCAATACACCGGAATGGATTGCCACGCTATCAGTGAAGCGTTTCTCGCGCTGCACGAGCAGGATGGTTTTGCCCGTTTACCGCCTTCTTCGTTATTGCACGATTCTGTACCGATGTCATTTGTGATGAGTGCCGGGTTGATTCAGGTTGAAAATGATCTGGATAAAATCGTGGCAGAGACCGGCGGCAAGTTTGCCTTTACCCAACCGTGTTTCCGCCATTTTGACATGAAGCAAGTGGGCAGCGACCCAACACGCTTGAGTTTGTTCCACATGTCAGCGGCGTTTCATATCGGTTCGACGGAGCGTGAAACGGTGTTGCCGCGTTTGTGGTATTTCCTGACTCAAACGCTGGGGCTGGATAAAGATCGCTTGTGGGTGACGTATCTGGATGATGCCGAATTCGGGTGTGATGAGGCGAGTTACCAATGTTGGAATGCCTTGGGTGTTGCGGAAGAGCGATTGGTAGGGCTGGGGCAGGAACATTGCTTCTGGCGACAGCGTTCCACTGGGCAGATTGCCAGCGATGGCAAGAAGTGCGGGCCGCATACGGAAGTGTTTTATGAACGGGATGTGGCTTGCCCTGCCTGTGAGAACCGCGAACAGCCGATTGGGAATTGCCGTTGTGGGCGGTTTGTGGAGATTTCCAATTCGTTGTTTATCGAGAATTATATTGATGATGATCGGAAGTTGATTCCGGCGGGGACGGTGTTTGCGGAATGTGTGTTGGGGTTGGAGCGGCTGGCAATGATTCTGCAAAATGTTTCCTGCGTTTATCACACCCGGCGTTTTGAGCAATGGCGCAAGAAACTAGCGAAGTATGTGGTAGCTCCTTCTTGCTCAACAGACACCGCCGTCAGCATCATATTGGATCATTTGTCAGCATTTGTAGCATTGACCGCCAATGGTGCGCCTGCACCGGGACAAGGCGGACGTAAATACCTCATGCGTAAACTTGCCAGAGAAAGTATGAAACACATGGAGGCGTTGAAAATGGATGTTCATCAAGTATTGCAGGACATTCTGGTAGATGCACCAATCCCGCTGTGCTATCTCAGCGAAGAATACAGTAAAATCAACAAGAAAGTGAGCTGCAAAGAAACCAAGAAAAGAAAAACAGGCCATACTTAAGCCACAAACTATTTTTAGGGGGCGGTAAATCGTGCAAGACTTTGCATTGTTTGCTAAATCAATGTTTGATGTAACACATTCACCTTCTTGTGATAAGACAAGAGAGAAAACAGAACAGGTATCGTTATGAACGACGTAACAGCAACTCATCCACAACATACCAATCTCTTGTGGAAAAAAATTTCTCGCACCATCAATACCATGCAACAATTCACGCGAGAGAAACCACTGGCTACCACGAAAGAATTCCTTACCAGTCTTCCGTTAGATGAGTTGAGTATGGATGAGGCGGGTTGTGGTATTTCTGTTGTTTATCGCCCTTATAACCGTTCAGCGTTGGAGCTTGTTGTTGAGCGGGAATGGACAGATAACAAAATGAACAACCGGACTGACGCACTGATCAATTGCACTTTATTAGCCGAGGTGGTGAATAACAGTAACGGCGAACCCACTTTACTGCCCAATAAAAATTTAAGTTTAGCCGATGTGGGATTTTTAGGATATAAAAGCGTATTAATTATTCCTATCCATTTACACTATAAAATGGGCGTCAATATTGGCGCTATTATCTTGCACCATAAAACTCAAGAAAATGCTTATGGCGATACAGAAACACTGACTGTATGGCAAACTTTTGTAGAACGCCTGACTTTCTTGATCCAGCAGCATCATCAAGCTCGCCGTGACCAACTCTCATCCAATGCGCGTATTGATCTATTGCAAAAACTTGCCGCTAACCAACTTACTGAAGAACACGAGATCATTCGGGAAATCACCCAACAAATTCGCCAATGGTACAGAGAAGACCGTCTTTTCATTATCATGAAACACTTGCTGGACGTAGATAGCTATGTTTTTGCATATAACAGTGAAGATAATGCAGCCGTTATCGAGAATTTTCGCCTGCAAGCCCCTGTTGCAGCAGAAAACTTGATACGTATTGCCGGGTCACAAGAAATTATCAAAAAACTGCGCCCGGAGAAAGATATTCATGCCAATGGACTTATTCTCTCTCAGGATGAGATCCGCAAAGAAGGGATCGATGCTGATTGTCAGTCGTGGTTGGGAATCACATTTTATCATCCGTTAGGTTTTGCATTAGGGCATATTATTCTGCACAACCCAACGCCTCATGCGTATAGTGAAGTTGAGTCCCGCTTTTTTGCCAATTTTGCTAATTTGCTGGGTGTGATTCTAGCTGACTTTCGTAGTAACCAGAAAGAAAAAATCATCAATGAAATCAAGCAAGGCATTATAGAGCAAGAAGAGCAAGAGGAAATCGAAGTTTATTATTCACGCTGTGAAAATAACTTGTGTAACGCCGTATCCACTTTTTTGGGAAAAATCTACGGAGTGCACTCTTTATTAATTGCTAGAATTGATCGCCGCACCCAACAATTTGTTACGGTATTAAATCAAGGAAACATAGCATTTGATCAAGAGTTTCAATCTGTTGCCAGAACGCATATTGATAAGTTGAGAGCTTCTCTGCCTGATGATGTCATGCAGGACTTGCGTAATCATGCTAAAAATCTCACGGTAGAATACCCTGAAGGTTCAGGTAATAAATATCTGATCGCTCCTATGCTGGTTGAACATACTAGTTCAGTAGATGACCGTCAAATTATTGGATGTTTCATTACCAAAGCAATGCGGGCTGGCGGACTTACCGCGAAAGCTATTGATGAAATTTCCAATGCACTGGCCTATCGGGTTGTGCAGTTTGATCGACCAAGACGTTTTGATATTCTCAATCAATTTTCTAAAGAGGTCGCTGAATTAAAACCGGATAACCTCACTCGGCAAGGTATTCTTGAAATAGCTCATCGTCATATCAAAGAGATTATGTTTGGTGACAACTTATATATTTCGCTTTACGATAAACACAAACAAGAAATTTCTTTTCCATTGATATACGTTGATGGGCAGCCTAAAGAACAAGCAGCGCGGATAATTAACCCTAATGCCTTGGGGCGTACCGAAGAAATCATTCTGACAAAAAAACCGTTGCGGCATCGCACCAAGGCAGAATCAAAAGCGTGGTATGACACGCCCGGACATGGTGAGTTTATGGGCAATCATTTGGCTTCATGGATTGGCGTTCCCATCTTTTCCCCTGATGGCATACAAGGTGTGATAGCGGCGTATCATCCCAACTTTGATGCAATATATTCAAAGCTTGATCTTTCCTTCCTGAGTAATATTGCTGCTCAAGTTTCGGGTTTGTTGCGGTCTCTTGAGTTGTCTGAAACAAATAGAAAGCTGAAGGATGCCATTGCAAATAATATAGAGTTAAAAAAGGCGCAAGTAAAAATTGCAGAGCAACAACATATATTGTCCACCAGTTTATTGGCGCAAGACTTAACACATAGAATTAATAATTCGATAGGTTCTATATCTATTAATATCAATCAAGCTTGTCGCGATATAAAAAATATCATGAATATCGTCGATGATGACTCTCTCCAGTTTACGTTAGACAGCCTTAATGATTCGAATACAATGCTAGAAGATTTAGCGCGTGAAACAAAAAAAATATCTGATGATGCCAATCAACCTGTCTCTGTGAAACAACTATTAGAAAAAACATTAAAGCAGGTTCGTCTCGGTAAGCGATTAGATGAAATGGGGATTAATGCCACATTATCAATACCTGATAATCTTCCTTCTATTTTGGCTCATAATAGGACATTGTTTAACAGTTTCTATGCAATTATCGATAATGCTGCAGATGCTTTACGAGAACAACATATATTCCAAGCAGAGAAACGCTCTTTGTATTTATCTATTGAAGCTAATCAGTGCCAAGAAAATATAGTCATTACTATCAGTGATAATGGCTGTTCAATTCCTGCTGGAGTTAAAAATCACTTATTTGAATACGGTATTAGTACAAAAGGTACATCTGGTTTTGGACTATGGAGAGCTAATGCGGTGATTACTGCATTGGGAGGAACTATAAAATATACAGACGACATAAGGACTTGTGTAAAAACATTTACAATCGCGCTGCCTATTCAAGATTTGAAAACCGATGGAAGCCATCTGTTATTAAATAAAAAAATTGCTTACATTCTTGATGATGAACGTTCGTGGAGAAATATTATTTCACGATGGTTAAAAGAACTCAGCTTTGAAGTAAAAACATCTAGCAATAAAGAAGAAATGCTCGCATTTCTTCAAGACAAAAGAATCAAGCCTAGCCATGTTTTCTTAGATATTTCTTTAGATGCAACTGACGGTGCAAATTTAGATGGACTAGGTTTAATTAGCGAAGTTACTAAAACCAATCCCAGTGCAAAAATTATTCTTGTGACAGGATATTCTGCATTTGCAGATGCATATGATGGAAAATATAATCTGCTTATTGAGAAAATAAGTGGTGATGGAGTTATTTTGAGTAAGGAAAAGTTTTTTGAGAAAATTAACTTATTGCCTCAATAATAAAATTTAAGTCGTTAATGTTGTATTCAGGTATTATGGTGTAGCTAGAGAGGTTGGTGGTTTTTACTTAGAAGAAGCGTCAGTTTCTCTTAGATGTGCGTTACTAGGTTCAGGCAAACATGATGTGTTGCGAGGCTAGTAGTGAATTTTAGAACTTTAAATTTGGAGCCCTTCGTAATGAAGTGGCATGGTATCATGGCAAAGTATCAAAAAGATGACCAGCATCTAGTTGGGTGTCAGCCAGAAGAATTAGCACTCAGGGCTTGTATATATATTGAGCATAATGAAAAGTACGATATGCTCATGCACCGAATTAAAACAGCATTACAGTGGTTGCCTACTGGCTGTGAACTGGTTAGAGGGCAAACACTTGATGAAGCTTACAAGCTTAGCCAAGTTCAAAATTATGATATATTTATTACTGATAGCGATGTTTTTTATAAATTAATAGTGGATATTAAAATATTTAAATTAAAAATTGAAGAGGATTTTTTCTCTAATTATCTTGATCCATTGCTAGACACCAAGCCGTTACACTACAGCCCTAACCGAAATACTCTAGCAATTAGAGAGAAAAATGCTCATAACTCAAGATTTCTATATGAAATATTCAAACTCGTATTGACACCACCATTATTAATTATAAAAACATCACAGTTAAGTTTAATCAAGAGCGATCAGAGTATTGCGATGGTTAGACATGCAATTGAGTCTCATTTTCCATATATTAAGGTGAAAGACTCGATTGATATGTCCTCGTCTAAAAAATATACAGATAACTTTAACTTTCTCTCAATGACAATAGAAACCCACGCTGAAGCAGAAATAAAACCGTATGATACTAGAACTAGGATAAATATTACTATATGTAACCATATTGGAGAACTAAAGAAAAGATTACTATCTGGCACGCAATCTTTAAATGCAGATCAAAAAATTGACGGTAAAAATATATGTCAGGCAACAACCATTGATCCTTTAGAAAAAAATGATTATGTCAATTTATTATGGGACTTGAATTCACATCTAGAACATAATGGATACCTTGCATTGTATAACGATAAAATGGAAATCCTTAATGCTTATAGTCATCATTTAAAGATGATGGTAAATCTTAAGTCCTGAGAAATTGCGTTCATTAATGCAACATATTTCTTATGGTGCTCCGTATCCCTTTCCTCTGTGATTTGGTTATCCCATTCAGGAAGCCAGTGCGTAGTTGCTCCAACTTTAGCAGCGGCCTTTTTCTCTGTAGATACAGTTCGTATTTTTGCATCTACTCCAGAGCCACTAAACATTTTAAATGCACTTCTCATAAATTCTTTATAGGAATCTATAGTTTCTTTAGACCATATTGGACGATATGTATGAAATGCCCTATCACATATTCTTTTATTTTCAATCACATCTTTTGGCTGTTGCTCTTTGTAATCACCCACATCTTGAACATAACAATATATTTGATTTAATGGTTCAGCCATTTTCGAATAAATTTCCATTCGCTTTGCAATTAAAATATCATTCTCTTTCCATTGTCGCCCCTGTTCCGCTAATGTTTTGTTTATAAAATATCCAATTATTGCCAAACTAATTGGAGTTAAAATACCAAGCAACATTTTCGCAATCTCGATGTTCATAAGATACCTTTTCCTTCACAAACAACCTCATAACTAGATGAAAACTTATTTGAAAAAAGAAGTAACAATGATGACTCTTTAATATCTATACTATTAACTAAACTGTCGATAACGCTTGTTTTATCATTAGTGTTCATGCTAGAAAATTCATTAAATAGATTCTCCACCTTGTCAATAAATTTTCTTGGGTAACCACATCTAAAGTAATCATTATTTCTTATTAAATAAACTCTTGAACTAGTTAGCAAATAACCATCTTCATCTTCCATGTCCTTGATTCCTATCACACCAAGAGCTTTCATTAAATCACACCACGTATTACTTTCAAGCAAAACCTTTCTCACATCACAATTTGGAAAAGAAAGGATAAATAACACTAAATTGTAATACTTGGTGGATAAGTTTATTTTTTTCCTCGTGGCGTCATCCTTTTCAAGGGAGCTTAAAAGAAATGTCTTTAATTTAGAGATTTCAGATTTCAAATAATCCTTTTCCTGAATGTGAACTCTGTTTTCAGTTCTGCTGTTTAAAAGGCTTCTAAACAACATAGCCCACTGTTTAGTCAACGTTTTTCTAATATCTGATATGGTTGAGTATTCATAAATAGCATTGCCCTTTGACATTTCCTTGATAAAGCCAATAAAGTCAAATATATGCTTTGCGGTGTCTTGTTTTTCTAATGAGGGAAAGTGTAACAGCCGGTCTTTATTCGCATGATAAACTAACCTGTCGTGCATAAGCATAGCATCAACAAAAACATACAGTGGAATTTTCCTCCAGATTGCATTAATTATTTCTGCCTGAGTAATGGAAGGCTTATACCCTTTTTCCAAAACAGAATCAAGAAAGTGATTATAATTGGAATAAGATGCAAGCTCAATTTCTTTCACTAATTGATTGATATCGACACCACCCAGTAAAGATGAATTAATACTACTCCCAAAACGAGGGCTTATTATGGCGACGACTATATCGCAGTTGGAAACCTCATGAAAACAACTCTCATGCGTATGCAAACTATTGTCATACAATACATCGTTATTTTCACTCATTACAGATTCATAACCCATAAGTTCTATAAAGCTTCCAAGTTCATTCCTGACGGATTTTAAGTCATGACAAGTTGATGAGATAAAAATTCTAGGTGATGGCATATATCTATTACTCCTAAAGATTGATGTAGCATAAGAATTTATTCCATCTTTTCTCTAAAGATACTGTAGACGACTATATTAATCTGTGTCGACTAATCACTCCAACGCCTCTGGCCAAAACCCCTTATCCATCATCTGCCCATAACTCCACGGGCATTCCGCCGGAAATACCTTGCGCGGCAATCCCGTTTCACTTTCCGCATCATCCAACGCCAAGTCATACGCCCGCCCGATAATTTTTTCCAGCTCCGGTTTTAATCCCGGATTATCCTCCATGTGATAAGCGATCTCTTTACGCTGAACCCTGATCGTCTTTTCCCAACTGCTACGCCCAACATAGTGCGGTTGGTGCTGCCATTTCAGCAGGTGCATCATCAATACCCGTAAACGGCTTAACAATTCCCAGCGTTCCCGCGCACTCATGCTTTGTAATTCCTCCAGCAAATGCTCACGGTCAAGCTGATCCAAACGACCTGTACGCAGCAGCTCAGCTTGCTCCAGTGTCCAGCTATAAAAGTCAGTTTGGTAAGTAACTGCTCCCATGACACTTAATCCTCTTAAACCCACCATTTTGCCAATGCAACCAATCCCAACATTCCCAGATAAAAAGGTCATACAGCCCATGACAGCAAGGAGTCCAGAAATGTTTGTGGTAATTTGCCATCTGCCCGTACTTTGTAAAGCTCACCGGCTTGCAATGTCCCTGAGTGCAGGTCATTGATAAATTTGCCGTAAGCCGCCCGGAACTGTTTTTCCAGTGCAAGGTAATAAGCATCCAGAAAACAAAACAGGATAGCCGGAATGATGGTTAATGCGGCTGCTTCTGCAACCCCTTTTTCCGCAACCAATACCAGAATCGCAGAAACCAGACCGATAGCCTATTGCTTGCAGGCGGCGCTATTCGCTGCCATCCGGTTGATGATCCCCATGATACATGTCAATGTGCTTCATGACAGCGCTGGAGTCTGCTTTCAGCCAATCTTTTTCGCTATCCATGCCATTTCCTTTTGTCAGTAAGTTGAATGTATGGCATCAGCATAGTTGAGCTTGACGGATAGCACAACCTCAGGAAAATCACCGCTTCCAAAACGCAATCAGGCTATTGGTCTGTTCCAGCAGGTAATTCTTGCGCCAGTTGTCTTTCTCCGGTGACTTGAGCAATTGCTCAAGCTGGCGCAGGCAGGCCGTTTGCCGTTTCGGGTCGTTTCGCGCCCAGTCTTTCAGCAGTGACAACAGGGAGCCGTCCAGATCAAGGTCAACATACACCGGGTCGCCATAGTGTTGCAGGATACGTTCAAACAGGGCTTGCTGGCGTTCCGCAGGCAGGCTGGTGTAACACTCCCACAAAGTGGTGCAGGCAATGCGCATCAGGTTATAGAGATTGTTTTCCGGGTCTTCCAGCTTGTCTGCCAGGGTGGGCAGGCAGGCAATCACTGCCAGACAGAAATCGGTGGTTTCGCGGATGGGAGTAGTGGCCTTGCGGGCGGTTTCCAGCATCTTGCGGATGGTTTCGGTCAGACGTTCGGCGCTGAGGCTGTGGATGAAACCGTCAGCATTGGCATAACGCTTGATCATGTCTGCCAGCATTTGCCGGTATTTGGGTTCAGCAGGCTCGTCACTGCCCAGCAGGTCGGAAAAACAGATCAGCAAGGTGTCGCGGAAATCTGCATCCTGCAAGGCTTTTTCCAGCACAAACGTGCGTAGCTGGTTGTGGGAAAGCTGGGTGAGGATGCGTTCGATTTGCCCTTGCCGACTGGTGGGTTTCGGTGAGTTTTTTATGTTCATTAGGTCTGTGTTTTATCCGGTTTTGAGCAGTTACCCCAGCGGGGCATTATAATCAGGGCGCTATCAGAAAACGATGCCAAGCACGCAATAATCAATCATAAAAGGAGCAAACATGTTCAATCCTATCGAAATTCCCTTTGGCTGCACCATGCTGTTCAACGTCGTTGACTTGAAAGAAGGTGTTACGGTTGAAGACGTAGAGCTGCTGCTGGGTGAAATGTGCAATGTCGTCAAGAACAACTACGGCGATGACAACGGCGGTTTCATCGGTGGTCAGGTGTATCGCAATGCCGGTTTCATTTCTGAGGAAGGTAGTGTGCAGCCGGAACATGATGACGACAAAAAGCGCATCAAGCAGAACATGGGCGATATTGTTATCGTGACTTACTGGATGTCATTTGAGCAGCATGAAAAGTCTCATGCTGACAAGCTATTCAAGGAAAAATTTTCCAAACTGAGTGAGTACTGCGACAATACCTACGAAGTTGGCTATGAAATGCTCTGGCAAGGTGTACCAGAACAGCACTGAGTCAATACACCTGAAACAGCTTGCGGTGGTGGTTGGTTCGGGAACAAATCCGGCAATAGGGGCGCACTTCAGCGCCATCAGCAGGGTAATGGAACCGGCAGCCGCAAGCCTTGCATTGTGTGGTGGTCAGGGTGATCTGTGCCTGATTGAGAATGTACATGGGTTTGATGTGGATGGCGTGCTGGTCGCAGCTATCCACACAGATGTCACAGCCCGTGCAGTATTCAGCCTGAATCTGATAAGCAACGGCTTGCCCTTCCGCTTTGAGCACCTGTAGCGCCTGATGTGGGCACAGTTGCAAGCAGGCATCGCAACCGTTACAGCGTAAGGCATCCATTTGCGGCACAAACGGGTACAGCATTTTGCCGGGTGGGTGTTCGGGAGTTGGCAGGGTGGCAGGCCAAGGCAGGGCAGGTGTCGCCGTTGGGGGCTGCACCTGCTCAATGCTTTTTTCTACCGTAAAGGTAATCGCCCGTCGCAGGAATTGCCGTCTGTTGGTAGTTCCCCTTGGCTTCCCTTGGGCAAGCGAAGCGTCGGGGGACTTTCTTCTTGTTTCCCACTCTAGCGTTGTTATCTGGGCATGTTTGATGGTTGGGGCTGCACGGTTGGTCAACAGGCTGTTCAATTGTGCAAGCTGTTGGCGGAAAAAATCCCTGCCCCCATAACGAGGGCAGGTTTCACAATATCCACGACAGGACAACACTTGCCGGTAGCCGTTGTGGTAATGTTCCAGCAACAGACCGGAGGTGATAGCATGAAGACAGGGAACCACGCCTTCACCGGCATATTCTTCCCCGATAACTTCACAGGCAAACAGCAGGGTCGGGTTGCCTTCATGCATCCTCAATGCCGGAAGCAAGGGTTGCCCAAGCGCAGATTCAGTGCAGGCGGCGACACACAGGCCGCAGCCATCACAACGTTCCGTGTCAATTTTTAGGCTGTCATCCGTGAGCAGCCATGCATCACGCGGGCAGGCTTCTACGCAACGAGCGCATTCCGCCACTTCGCAGTGACTATGCACACAGCGCTCGGGGATAACCTCGGGGATTATCCATTCCTGCTGCAAACGCCGTAGCCAGCCGACTGCCAACGCCATGTGTTACCAGCTTGGTGCCATGCCAGGGTAATACTGCATGGTTTGTGGTTGTGCTGCCGACCGCTGCCGTGCTTTCATGCGGGTTTCGATTTCCTCGTGGCTTGGGCGCGGTACATCCAGAATATCTGCCAAGGTGTTGCGGATGTTTTCGGCGTATTCTGCTGTTTCCAGTGCCAACGTGGCATAGAACCCGGTGTGGCAACGTTGCGCGACCCGTTGGGCAAATGGCAACAGCCAACGTAGCAGGTGTTCGTCCATGAAGCGGGCGGTTTCCTCCAGCAATGCCTGCGGATCTGCCTGTTCTGCTGCTTTGTCCAGCAAATGGGCGATGAACAGCAACTCATTGACCAAATGATCGTCTGCCCGCTTGCGCCAGTCTGGTACAGCCAGTTCATGGCGGTCATACCATGCACGCACATCAAACATCGGTTGTTGGCAAATCAGTTCTTCGTCATCAATCCACACCGACTCCTGCGGCGAACTGTGAAATTTGCCGTTGAGATAGATGTCGGCGAAGTCACAAGCGAGGTCGTCGAGGAGAGAGGCTGGGAGTGGCTGCGGCAGCCCTTCCGTTCCCGGAAATGCAACTGCCCGTAGTTCTTCCAGTTTTTCTGCTGTTACTTCCGTCGCGTGCAAATCCGCCAGCAGGCGCAGGTCGTTAACGACTTCCAGCATTATTTTACCTCCGGTGTAGCAGGGGCTTGTTGGGTGGCAGGGTCAGCAGATGCTATGGCGACCGGCTCGACCCTGCCCTGACTATGGGCAATGAACACAATGGACGGATTGGTCAGCGCAGGGTCAGCCATGCCTTTTACTTGCCCTACCAGTTTGTCTTTTTCGGTGGGCGCCATCGCCTTGGTCTGGTAAGTACCCGCACGTAACTGGTCAATCGGGCCAATGTCCAGCACCCGCATCATGCACGCCATCACGCAATACGGTTTGCGCCCTGCGTCGATTTCATCCACACACATATTGCATTTGGACACGATGTTTTGCTCAGGGATGAACTGAGGTGCACCAAACGGGCAAGCTGCTTCACAACGGCGGCAGCCAATGCACAGGCTGGAATCAATATCGACGATGCCATCCTTTTTGCGCTTGAAAATCGCTCCGGTTGGGCAGGTCGGCAAACATGCTGGTTCCGCGCAATGGTTGCACGACATATTGACTTTGTAGGCATATACCGCCGGGTATGTGCCACCCTCGACATACATCACGCGGCGGAAACGCGGTCCCGGTGGCAGGCCGTTCTTGTCCTTGCAGGCGATTTCACAGGCGCGGCAACCAATGCAATCCACATTGTGGTGGATGAAACCGAATTGTTTCTCCGGCACAACCGGGGTGTAGACCTCCTTCTTACGGCGCTTGATTGCTTCCTTGATGGTGTCCCGGTTTTTATCAACATTCTCATTAGCCATGAAACGTTCTCCTCCAGAGCATTACAGGTCACGCCGGAAGACGTGGCTACGGGCGGTTGCCAGTCTGTCCCAACCGGGTTTGTGTGCCAGATCGGTCTTGCGGATATTGCACAACACCGTGTTGTAGGCAAAGGAACCTGCCGGGCTGGGTTCATCCAGGGTCAGCATGTCAGGGTTGCCTGCGCGGTCAATGCCGTTTTCATCCAGATCAATCCATGCGCCTTCATACACCACCAGTACACCGGGCATTAGGCGTTCGGTCACATAGGCCGGAACCACAATGCTGCCCCGGTCGTTGAATACTTCCACCGTATCGCCGGTCTTGATGCCAAGTTTTTTTGCATCACTGGCATTGATGGTGACTTCCTGTTCATAAGTTTCGCGCAGCCAGCCGATATTGTTGAAAATCGAGTGGGTACGGTGACGCGGGTGTGGCGAAATCAGGTGGAACGGGTGAGCGACGGTCTTTTCCTTATCACCGAGGTATTCCCACGGCACAATCCATTTGGGGATAGCGGGGATTTCATGCCCGTAAGCGGTTTTCGTCCAGTCATCGTACTGTGCCAACTGCCCGGAGAAGATTTCGATCTTGCCGGAAGGGGTGGGCCACGGCACACCTTTTTCCACATTGTCCTGGAAGGCGACATGCGGGCGTGCCAGCTTGAATTTGTACACGCCACGCTGCTGGAACTCATCCCACGACATTTCCACGTGCTGGTGTGCCATCACCTTGTGTTCCCACCAGTCTTTCAGGTAGGCGTTATCCACCGCATCGTCATTGAGGAAATAATCACGGTTGGCTTTGGGGTTGTAACGCTTGCCGAATTGTTCACCGCCGAGGCGATACGCCAATTCGGTGTAAATCTGGAAGTCGCTTTTGCTTTCGCCCAGTGGCTGAATCACTTTTGGGCGGTGAATGTAGTAATGACCCTTGTACCACGGCAACGCCACATCATGGCGCTCGAAGTGGGTTGCTACCGGCAGCAGTACATCCGCATACAAGCCGGATGGAGTAATGGTGGAATCATTACACACCACCAGATCCAGCTTGTTGATGGCTTTGATTTCCTTGTTGATATTGGTGAGTTGGTTGAACCAGTCCGACCCTTGCCAGAAGATGCCGCGAATGTCGGGAATCACCCCGTCACCCCCTTTGCCGCCCGGCCATAAGCCAATTTCCTCACGCTTCACATTCGGGTAGTTCAGCACACAATGAGCCCAGCGGTCGGATTTGATGGACTGGTAGAACACATTGGCGAATTCGTCGTAAGGGTAAGCCACACCTTCGGCGTGCCATGCCTTGCCGATGCCTTCGGCGCAGCCGCCCAAGACACCGATATTGCCGGTCATGGCCTGCAACGCGGCTGCCATGCGGTTGTATTGTTCGCCGTAAGCGTTACGCCCCGGAGCCCAAGAGGCTTTCAGGGCTGCCGGTTTGGTGGTGGCGTACAGTTGCGCTAGTTTCTTGATGTCATCGGCTGACACCCCGCAGATTTCCGCAGCCCATTCGGGTGATTTGGGGGTGTTGTCGTAAGTACCGAGGATGTAATCCTTGAAGTTTTCTTGATCCTTCGCCCAGTCTGGCATCGTGCCAGCATCCATACCTTGGGTGAATTTGTTGATGAAGTTCTGGTCGTGCAGGTTGTTGGCGAAGATGTAATGCGCCATGCCCGCCATCATCGCCGCGTCGGTATTGGGGCGTACCGGAATCCACCAGGCATCATAAGCGGAAGCGGAGTCGGTATATTGCGGGTCAACCAGTACGAACTTGCAACCGTTCTGCTTCGCCATGCGCATGTAGTAGAAGGTGTTGCCGCCGTGGAAGGTATACGCCGGATTCCAACCCCACATGATGATCAGTTTGGAATGGGCGAAAGCGTCATCTTCGTTGCCGTCTTCGATCGTGCCGAAGGTGATGCGTGAGCTGAATTTCGTACCCTCATAGGAGGGGACTGACCATGAACTGGTGCGGCAGCCGTACATGCCAAGGAAACGCCCCAGCAAGCCTTCGATCTGGTCGGATTTGTGCAGCACGCCGTAGGATGCGCCCGCGTAACTCTGGTCGAGCAGGGCAGTGGGGCCGTATTTGCTTTTCAGCAATTCCATCTTTTCGGCCACCAGATCCAGCGCGGCATCCCACGAGGCGCGTTTGAACTTGCCTTCACCGCGTGCGCCAGTGCGTACCATCGGGTACAGTAGGCGTTCCTGCGAATACAGGCGGGCGCGGTAGGAGCGCCCTCGCAAGCAGGCGCGGATTTGTGGCTCTTCAAAGGTATCTTTGCCGAATGCGCCGTCTTTCTGGTAACGCCCGTCGTCGGTGGACAGACGCACAATCACATCACCTTTCTTGTGTGCCACCAGCATATGGCGTGAACCGCAGTTGTGGGCGCAACTGGTAACGACGGTGGTCAACTCGTCATCACGTGGGTAGGGCTCATAGGCGAAAGCCTGGGCTTCTTTGGGTTTGAGGGTCAACCCGCCCGCAGCGACGGCGGCTGAACCTACAGCGGTGGTTTTCAGGAAGCTGCGCCGATCCATTTTCAGGGAGGACTTCAGCTTGTCTTTCCAGTCTTGTCCGTTATTCATGGTTGGCTCCCTTGAATCAAGAAACGCAGATCAGATTCGGTCGGGCGGTCTTTTGCCCAGTCAGGTGTCGGGGTAGCACCCGGCCACGGATGGCGAGGATAGGGGAAGCTGGTGCGATACCAAGCACGTCCGCCGTGGCAACCATAGCAAGTGTCACTGTTGGCAGCACCCTCCTTCTCGATGGCATCCGCATTGAGGAAATTGACCTTGTGGCGCACGGTACGGATACCGGCATGGCACAGTAGGCAGTTGTTCTGGAAAGTTGCGCCGCTTTGTTCCCACGGCCCCGGCAGCCCCATGACTTCGTGCGGGAATTTGCCGTGACACATCAGGCAAACATTAGGGTCAACCATTTTGCGCATGGTTAAACCTTCCTGAAGACTGGCGGAACTGTTGCCGATTTCTTCACGCGGGTCATTGCCCTGATGGCAGGTGGTGCAGCTCATATTAGCGACTTTCTTGATAAACGGCGCAGTCAGGTGGCGCTGGTGGAAAGTCATCTGTTCGCCTTCGTAGGTATCCAGTGTCTGATACCAAGCCAGGGTATTAGCAGTTTTCAAACCAGCGGGGGAGGCGTCACGTACCTTGGTGTCGATTACTTCCTGATGGCATTTTAGGCAATCGGCATCCTTTGCCTTGTCGATGGCAGGCTTGAAGTGGATCGGATCCCAGCGGGCGCGTTCGTAGTCATTGCTGGAAGCAACCGTTGTTGTGCTGGTTTGTTGGGTTGCGTCCGGCTGCGCTGTTTGTGTCGCAGGTATTGCCGAGGAAGATGCGGTGCTTGCGGCTGGTGTCGCTGGTGACTGTGCGGCTGTGGATGAACTTGTATTTGAGCTAGGGAAATTGACGATCAAGCCTATTACCAGGGCGGCAACAACGGCAGCAACGCCGATCCACCATTTTTCTTTGCCTGAATCCATGAAACGTGACTCCTTTGGAACTCGCTATCCTAACAGCTCTCCTCCCCGGAAGGGAGAAGAGCCGTATGGATCAAGGGATTAAACCGATGGCTTATTTGGCAGGTGGTGTCCAGGTTTGACCTTGCATCCCGGACATGCCGCCCATGCCAGACATACCGTTCATGCCCTGCATCCCAGACATACCGCCCATGCCCTGC
>DILV01000036.1:0-13628 GCA_002425225.1 Thiothrix sp. UBA5583 | reverse complement strand
CATACCGCCCATGCCCTGCATCCCAGACATGCCGCCCATGCCGCTCATTCCGTTCATGCCCGACATGCCACTTTGAGGTGCATCGGCCCATTCAATACAGACCATGGCAGGGCTGCCGCTCATGCCTTGCATCCCAGACATGCCACCCATTCCGTTCATGCCCGACATGCCACCCATGCCACCCATGCCACCCATTCCGTTCATGCCCGACATGCCACCCATGCCGCTCATTCCGTCCATGCCCTGCATCCCAGACATGCCATTCATGCCCGACATGCCGCCCATGCCCTGCATTCCAGACATGCCGTTCATGCCTGACATACCGCCCATGCCCTGCATTCCAGACATACCATTCATGCCTGACATACCGCCCATACCACTCATACCTTGCATTCCTGCCATGCCAGTCTGGACGGGAGCCCACTTGGTACAAACCTTGTTACCAGCCATACCCTGCATCCCAGACATGCCGCTCATTCCGTTCATGCCTGACATGCCACCCATGCCCTGCATCCCAGACATGCCGCTCATTCCATTCATGCCTGACATGCCACCCATGCCTTGCATCCCAGACATGCCGCTCATGCCTTGCTGACGGCCTGCCATGCCCGACATGCCGCTCATTCCGTCCATGCCTTGCATCCCGGACATGCCGCCCATGCCTTGCATCCCGGACATGCCATCCATGCCTTGCATCCCGGACATACCACCCATGCCTTGCATCCCGGACATACCACCCATGCCAGCCATGCCTTGCTGCTGTTCAGCAATAGCAATAGGTGCGAGCAGAATTGCGCCAACCATAACAGCCAGTGTTTTCATTACTAATTGTTTCATCTGAAACCTCCTTGAAATGGATAGGAATTGTGTGTGCGACGCCGAAACTTTAGTCACTTTTGTGCCAGCCCCGTATGTCATAAGGGCCTAGCATCCCGGCATGAGTGAAGGGGGAATACCAATTGCCTTGGTTTTCCATAAAACGCAGCGACGCAGGATAGGGTTGTTCTACCCCTGTCAGTGCGGCGCTATACCATGCAGCATCCTTCTTGACCTCTGTCACGACAGGGGCGTTAGCCGGACGTTCTGCTGGGTTTGTACCTGCAATGTAAGCAGGATCTTCCGCCTGAACCGGGGCAATCATCAGTGTGAGCAATGTGATGTGTATGCTGGAAAAAATGAAATGTCGCATTCGCATGTGAATTGCCTCCTTTGTTGCGCTTCCTCACTCATCACCTTAGCTCAAGCAGGAAACGTGCCAGATAGGGTTTTATATGTTTTATTCTTTGAAAATCAAATACTTTTCTCAGGTATGAATGATGAGGTTTCTCTGGCTGGCTTTCTTGAGCATGACATGTTGTCATGCTGTGGTGTGACAGGATGTCATGTGCCAGCAAGAGAAAAGACATTTTGTCATGATATGCATTACACTCAAGGCAAATACAAGTACACAACGGGTTTTTATGTCAGCTCTCATGCAGATATTCCATCAACAACATCTCAGCCGCCGTTTCATCCTGTTCCTGTTTGGGGTACTGGGGCTGGTGTCGGTGTGTTTCCTGCTGATGTTTTACTATTTCTATAGTGCACAAATAGCCGAGGAACGTACCCAGGCATCGCATTCTGTCAGCCTGTTGCTTAAGTCATCGCTGGAACGCGCCATGTTGCGCCGTGATCTGCCCGGTTTGCGTGACATCATCAACGATCTGGGCAAACAGGAGGGGATACGCGAAGTCATGATCCTCAACCCGGCGGGAGAAGTGCGTTTTGCCTCCCAGCCACAACGTCTGGGGCAGGCGGCGGTGGCGATGATCGGGGAATTCTGTCCCGGCTGCACGCCAGCCAGTTTGCCACAAGAGCCAGTTACCCATTTCACCATCGCCGACAATGGTGATGAATTGTTGCGCACCTTTCATCCGGTCAGGAACAAGCCGGAGTGTATGCAATGCCACGGTGCGGCAGAGTTGAATCCGGTCAATGGCATTCTGGTGGTGGATTACGATGCAGCCCCGATCCGGCAGAAAGGCTTGATGAACATCCTGATACTGGTGGGAGCCGGGGGTGTTGCCGTGTTGTTCAGTGCCTGGGCTGCTTGGTGGTTCATGCAGCGTTATGTGTTGCAACCAGTAGCCCGTTTGCATCATGCCAGTCAGTTGCTGTCACAAGGCGACCTTGCCACCCGTGTGATGGTCAGTGGTGAAGACGAGATGGGCAATCTGGCCAGCACATTCAACCGCATGGCTGCCAGCCTGCAACACAGCCATCAGGAACTGAAAAGCCGGGAGCAGTTCCTGCAAGATCTGGTGGATGCCGTACCCGACGGTGTGCGGGTCATTGATCCAGACCACCGGATTGTGCTTGCCAACCGGGCTTATGCCCAGCAAAGTGGCTCTGCATCTCCACAGGCATTGCGTCAGCAACCCTGCTATCGGGTCAGCCACCAGCTTGATGCGCCTTGCCCGCCTTCCTTGCGTACCTGCCCGCTGCATGTGCTGGATGAGCAACACACCAGCCTGAAATTTGTGGAAACACTGGAGCGTGCCGACGGTTCACTGTTATCCACCGAAGTGTATGCCGCCCGTTTGCCGGTGACGGTGCAAGGGGTCACACAATACTGGGTGGTTGAATCGGTGCGGGATCTGGAAAAAGCCGTGCATTATTCCCACGAACAAAAACTTGCCTCACTGGGTGAACTGGCAGCAGGTGTTGCGCATGAAATCCACAATCCGTTGGCTTCGGTACGCATCGCCCTGCAAGCCAGCAGCCAGCTTCTGGATACGCCTGCGCATGATGTCAGTGAACTCAAGGATTACCTGCATCTGGTGGATGAGCGGGTCGAACAGTGCCTGGATGTAACCCGCCGCCTGATGAAACTGGGTACGCTTGCCAGCAATCACCCCGAACTGGTGGAGGTGAATGTGGTGATCCGCGAAACCCTTTCCCTGCTGCGTTTCGAGCGTGAACAAAAAGGTATCCGCGAACATCTGCAACTGGACGAAGGCAATCCGCGCATTCTGGCAGCCGACAATGACCTGCGCATGATCATCCTGAATCTGGTGCAAAATGCTTTTCACGCCATGCCAGACGGGGGCGATGTGCGGGTAGTGACCTTGCGGCAGGGTGATCAGGTGGAAATCCGGGTGGAAGACAGTGGAACCGGCATCAGTGATGAAGTGCTGGCGCATATTTTCGATCCATTCTTCAGCCGTCGGCATGACCAGCGTGGTTCCGGGCTGGGGTTGACCATTACCCGCAATCTGGTCAGACAGCATGGTGGGCAGATACAGGTGGCAGAACATGCCCCCGGCAAAACCGTGTTCGTCCTGCATTTCCCGGACGCTGATGAATGGCAGGAGGATGCCGCATGATTCCGCTGGTACTGGTGATTGACGATGACATGACCCTTAACCGCCTGATGGTGGGGCAACTGAACCGCATGGGGCACGCAGCGACCGGGGTTCATTCCTGGGCAGCGGCACAGGTTTACCTGCAACAGCATGACCCGCACCTGATCCTGCTGGATTGCCAGTTGCCGGATGCTAACGGGCGTGAAGTCCTGCCACAACTGGTGGCTGACTATCCGGTGATCATCATGACCGCTTATGGCAGCGTCAAGGATGCGGTGGTGTCGATGCAGGCTGGTGCGGCGGAATACCTGCTCAAGCCGGTCAATCTGGATGAGTTGCAACTGGTGATCCGCCGTGTGCTGGATACGCACAACATGCAAAAGGAATTCCGTTACCTCAAGGAACAGGAGCAAAAACGCAAATCCTTCATGGTTGGGCAAAGTGCTGCCTTGAAAGAGGTTGAACACATGATTGATGCCGTCGCTCCCAGCATGATGACAGTACTGGTTCAGGGCGAAAGCGGGGTCGGCAAGGAACTGGTGGCACGTGAAATCCACGAGCGCAGTCAGGTGGCAGGCCACAGTTTCGTGGCGCTGGATTGCTGCACCATGCAGGAAAGCCTGTTTGAATCCGAGTTGTTCGGGCATGAGAAAGGGGCTTTCACTGGCGCTGACCGGCAGAAAAAAGGGCTGATCGAAAGTGCCGAAGGCGGTACGCTGTTTCTGGATGAAATCGGTGAAATCAGCCCGACCATTCAGGCCAAGCTGCTACGGGTGCTGGAAACTGGCAGGTTTCGCCGCGTGGGGGGAACCCGTGACCTGACCGCCAATGTGCGGGTGGTGGCGGCAACCAACCGCGATTTGCTGGCGATGTCGCAGGAAGGCAGTTTCCGTGCCGACCTGTTTTATCGCCTGAATGCCTTTACCATCTATGTACCACCCTTACGCAAACGCAGTGACGATATTCCCGCGCTGGTGCAGCATTTCATCAATAACCATGATTTTTCGCGCCGGGTCAACAAGCATCTGGCAGGCGAGGCACTCGATAAACTGCTGGCCTATCCGTGGCCTGGCAATATCCGCGAACTCAAGAACATGGTGGAACGTGCTATTATCCTTTCCGGTGATGCTGCCCGGATTCTGCCGCAGCACATTGCGCTTCAGGATAATTCCTCCTCGGCAATTGTCAGTACTGGCAGCAGCAAGGGCATCCACCTGAATTTTGAACAGGAACCCACGCTGGAAGACTTGGAAAGGCATTATCTGGAGCTACTGCTGGAAAAATTCAGCGGTCATCGCGGCAAGGTTGCCCGTACTTTGGGGATTAGCGAGCGTAATGTCTACAGGCTGTTGAAAAAGCACGATTTCATGGAAGCCTGAGCTATATTAACACTTAATAATATACTTGTTTTGTACTAGAATGGTGCAATGGCAAGAATCTTCATTTCCGCAACCCATAAATCCTCTGGCAAGACCACGTTGTCGATTGGTCTGTGCGCGGCTTTGCGTGCGCAGGGCATGAAGGTGCAGCCGTTCAAGAAAGGCCCTGACTATATTGATCCCTTGTGGCTGGGAGCCGCCAGCGGGCGTGCGTGCCACAACCTCGATTTCAATACCATGACCCCGGCTGAAATCATCCAGACGGTGCAACACTACGCTGCCGATGCCGATATTGCCCTGATTGAAGCCAACAAGGGGCTGTATGACGGCATGGCGCTGGATGGTTCCGACAGCAATGCAGCCGTGGCACAACTGACCCGTTCGCCCGTGGTGCTGGTGGTCGATACCCGTGGTATGACCCGTGGGATTGCGCCTTTGCTGCTGGGCTATCAGGCATTCAACCGTGACATCCAGCTTGCCGGAATCATTTTCAACCGGGTGGGTGGGGCACGTCATGCCAGTAAGTTGCGTGAGTCGGTCGAGCATTACACCGACATCAAGGTGCTGGGGGCAGTCCATGACAACCCGGCAATGGAAATCGAAGAACGCCATTTGGGGTTGATGCCCAGCAATGAAAGCCGTGAAGCTGAAGCGCAAATCGCAAGGATTCGTGATCTGGTGATGGCGCAGATGGATTTGGGATTGTTGCGGGAAATTGCAGACGGAGCAGCTTTGCTCCCTTCACCCCTTGTGGGGGAAGGGTTGGGGATGGGGGGGCGTTCCCCAACTCTGCGTATTGCCATCTGCCAAGACCCCGCCTTCGGTTTCTACTACCCCGGCGACCTCGAAGCCCTGCAACAGGCCGGTGCGGAACTCGTGCCCGTCAATACCCTGCACGATACCACTTTGCCTGCGAATATCGACGGCCTGTTCATTGGCGGAGGGTTTCCTGAAACCCACATGCAGCAACTTTCTGCCAATGTCTTGATGCGAGAATCCATCCGTACAGCCATCGACAATGGCTTGCCAACCTATGCCGAATGCGGTGGCCTGATGTATCTGTCGCGCAGCCTAGTGTGGAACGGGCAGCAGGCCAACATGGTTGGTGTCATTCCCGGTGATGCAGTGATGTACCCCAGACCGCAGGGCAGGGGTTACGTCAAGTTGCAGGAAACCGCAGACATGCCTTGGCCTGGTGGTGACAGCAGCAAAACCATCAATGCCCATGAGTTTCACTATTCAAGGCTTGAAAATTTGACGGGCGAGGGGCACTTTGCCTACCGTATGACGCGGGGTACTGGTATTGACGGGCAGCACGATGGTTGGCTATACCGTAACATGCTGGCTTCTTACACCCATATGCGCGACACTGCCCAGTTCCGCTGGGCGCAGCGTTTCGTTGAATTCATCCGACAGTGCAAAAGGAAAAGATTTTCATGATTACCGTGACACCACACGCCGCCGTGCAGATACGTACTGCCTCCGTACAAGGCAATGCCATCGGGCTGCCGTTGCGTATTGCCATCCAGAAAAAGCCGGATGGTGCTTTCCACTACCTGATGGGGTTTGATGACCAGAGCCGTGACGGTGATCAGGCCATCGACAGTGAAGGGGTTCAACTGGTGGTAGATGCTACTTCCCAGCCGCTGGTTCAGGGCATGACGCTGGATTATGTCGACATTGACGGCAAGCTCGAATTCGTGTTCATGAATCCCAACGACCCCAACTACCGTCCACCGCAGGCGCTGTAAACCATGCAGGAAACGGTCGTCAAATTTCCCGTTAAGCCCCCGCTGCAAAAACAGGCAGAGGTTGACGACACGGTGGGTAACGCCACCCGCAATACCTACTGGGCGAGCCAGGAAGGACGCCCGGTTATTGACCTGCCGTGGCAAGCCAAAATCAGTCTGGTGATTCTGTTGTGCATTTTTAGCGTGATTGGCGCGGTCTATTTCTGGGCAACCAGTACCGATGGCCATCCACAGTGGGTAGCACCTGTCATGACCGTGTTGTGGATAGCTGCCGGTATTGGTGGTTTGTCCATGCTGTACTGGGTATGGCGGGAGTTTTCCAAGTTTGGCATGGAATTGTCACGTTGGGCTATCCGTCTGCGTAAGGCCGACTTTTCGGCACGGATGCCAATTTCCGGCAAAAGCTGCCCGTCACGCAAAATCCGTGAGCAGATCAATGCCATCACCGAGGATTATCAAGCCCTGTCACGGATGCAACAAAAGCGCATGGATCGGCAGGAAAAATACCTTGCGCAGAAAAAGCGCCACTTGAGCGTACTGTATGAGGTGGCAAGCTGCGTCAATCGTGCGGACAGTCTGGAGGACTTGTTCAAACGTTTCCTGCATACTTTGAAAGATGTGGTTCATGCCGAGGCTGCCACCGTGCGCCTGCTCGACCGGGAAGGCAAACTGCGACTGGTATCGAGCGTTGGCCTGAATTCGGCAGCCATATCACTGGAAGAAACCTTGCCAGCCCCAACCTGCTTGTGCGGGTTGTCAGCGACAGAGCGTGACATCAGGATTCAGGGCAATGTTGCCCTGTGTAACCAGATCATTGGCACGCCGCTGTGCAAGGGCGAACAGGATCTGGAAATGTTGGCGATTCCGTTGCAATACCGTGACCGGGTGCTGGGTGTTTACAACTTGTTCATCCGCCAAGGGCGCTACGACAAGCTGGAAGATGACGAGCTGCTGATCAGTATCGGTCAGCATTTGGGGATGGCTATTGAAAAAGCCAGCAGTGACGAAGACATGCGTACTCTTTCCGTTATTGAAGAGCGTACTCGCATGGCGCACGAGCTGCATGACTCACTGGCACAGACGCTTGCCAGCCTGCGCTTCAAGGTGCGTTTGCTGGATGACTCCTTTCATCGGGGCGACGAGTCTTCCATGTGGCAGGAGCTTGAAGTGCTGGAAAACACCATCGACGCAGCTTACGCCGAATTGCGCAGCCTGATTACCGATTTCCGTGCGCCGATTGATGGCAAGGGCGTGGTGCGGGCTGTCGAGCGCCTGAGCGAACGGTTCCGCACGGAAACCGGCATGGAAGTGTTTTTTTACCATAACTGGTTCCTCCAGGATCTGGAGCGTGAGGCCGAGATAGAGGTCATTCGCATAGTCCAGGAAGCACTTGCAAACATCCGCAAACATAGTAAGGCCACCACTGTGCGTCTGTTGATGCACAGTACCGAGGAAGGGCGTTGCAGCATTCTGGTGGAAGATGACGGGGTTGGTTTACCCGATCCCCTGCCAGAACCAAACCCGACCACTGGTGAACAGATCGGCCTGCGCATCATGCAGGAACGGGCGGAAAAGATCGGGGGCGAGATACAGTTTGAAAGTGAACCTGGTGAGGGTACACTGATACAACTGAACTTTGATGCACCCCCAGCCAAGAAGCTGTCTGACCTATTTGGTGTGAGGACAGCACCCTAGATGACCACAGTAACAAGCGACCGCACATGAACGAAAAAGTATTGCTGATTGATGATCACACCCTGTTCCGTGCAGGTCTGGAAGATTTGCTGACCCGCCGGGGTATCCGCGTGGTTGCTGCTGTTGGTAGCGGTGACGAAGGGTTGGCGGCTGCCGCTGCCTTTGCTCCCGATGTTGTGCTGCTGGACATGCGGATGCCGCAAATGGATGGCCTCAGCGTCCTGCGCCAGTTGCGCAAGCATCATCCGAATTTGCGGGTGGTGATGCTGACTACCAGCAGCAATGAAAACGATTTGGTCGAAGCACTGCGCAGCGGTGCTCGCGGCTATTTGCTGAAAGACATTGAGCCGGATGAACTGGTACTGGCTTTGCGCGAAATCGTGGCAGGCAAAACCGTGGTTGCCCCGGAACTTGCCCCCGTACTGGCGCGGGTAGTACAAGGCGGTGATGCCCACGCCAGAGAAGACAAGGCAGCCAACCCGTTTTCTGAACTGACCCCGCGTGAATACGAAATCCTCACCTTGCTGGCAGAAGGCCAGAGTAACAAGGTCATTGCCCGCAATCTGGGCATTTCGGATGGCACTGTCAAACTGCATGTAAAAGCCATTTTGCGCAAGCTCAATGTCAGTTCGCGCATTACCGCTGCCGTGATGGCGGTGGAACACGGTATCCGTGCCGAGTCAGCCAATTCCGAATAATCATGTTTGTTTACTCTCCATCCCCAGCCCTTCCCATGCAAGAGGTGAAGGGAGCCTGACCTTGGATACACACCATGACCCAGAAAACCTTTGCGGCGCTAGTCGCCGAAGCCTTGCCCAAGGTAAGCGAACTGATGCCTTGGGATGTCGAGGAAATGCTGGCTACCAACCCGGAACTGATGCTGGTCGACATCCGTGAAGCCGATGAATATGCGGTTGGGCATATCCAGAATTCGCTGCTGGTTCCGCGTGGTATTCTGGAAACCGCCTGTGACTGGGGTTATTCCGAAACCATCCCTGAACTGGTAATGGCGCGGGACAAACCGGTCGTGCTGATTTGCCGCTCAGGCAACCGTACCGCACTGGCTGCCCTGACCATGCAGTTGATGGGCTACCAGGAAGTGTATTCGATGAAAACCGGCATTCGTGGCTGGAACGATTACGAGCTTCCCCTTTACAACGATGCCGGTGAACAGGTTGATATTGATGAGGCCGAAGAGGGCTTGAACCCAGCCGTGCGCCCGGAGCAGATAGGGCCGAAGTTCTGATAAGTTGCTGTTGGTCAGTGCTTTGTTGCCGAATAGCAACAGCTCCGTGCTTATTTGATCATTTTATGTGCAGTCTTGTGTTTCTCCTGCTACACTCTTGTTGGTTTGCACGCTTAAAACTGTGCACGAGTGTTGTATTTGCCCATCAAATAGGTCGGGAGTCGCCATGTATTTTCCATCATTTTTTAAAACTTCATCACGCAGGTTGGCGCTATTAGCGGTCGTCATGTCGCTGACAGGATGTTCAACCGTATCAGACACGGTTTCCAGTGTTACTTCCGGCTCTGTGTCCGTGTTGTCCAACCTGAATCCGTTCGGTGCCGATAAGCCTGCTACTGAGAAAGCCAGTACCCAGGAGCAAGTAGCACCAGAGCAGGTCAAGTCTGCCACGCTGCTGGTTGAGGCTGCCCCTGCGGAGCCTGTTAAACTGGCGCAAGCTGCCCCGCAGCCCAATGTGGAAACCACGATTGGTGATAATAAGCAATGCACCACCTTTTGTGCCTTGCCGGTACGCAAGCCACGTTGAGCTGGCTAAGGCTGAGGTTGACGGCATTCATGCGGGTGCGACGTGCATCCGCTGTTACTGTTGTTGCCCAAGCAGATCAAAGTGCTGCCAGCATGTCGAAAAGCTACAATCCTTCGGGTAGATTTTGCTGTAAAACGAAATTGATACGTTGCATTTTCCACTATGTTTTACGGAGTTGTTGCGTATATAATCGCCATCTTGTTGTTTGCACACGTGCTGTTGGGGGAGTCCGGTGGTTGCAAAAGTATTGACCGTCAAACTGTTGCAGGAAATGGCGCAAGATATTGCCAGATTGCTGTTGCAACGTTTCAAGGCAGAAGATGAACAGGTCGAAATCAACTTGACTGCGGAACGCATGGATGGTGGTGTGAGGGTCGATCTCAAAGGCATGTTGCCAAGTGGTGAAGTGCTGTTTGCCATCCAGTCGGATTTGTATTCGGCCTGGTTGGAAGAACCCATAGAGCTGAGCCAGAAAATTACCCTTTACCGCGCCTGAGTCTGCTTGTGCTATCGTTCATGCCCTGATGGGTTTGCTATTGGACGCTGTACATGCCTGAACTGATTCCTGCCCGATTGTCCCTGGATGAATCAGGGACTCCCTACGCTACCGATTTCGCCGACTGCTATTTCTCCCGGCAGGATGGGCTTGCCGAATCACGTCATGTGTTCCTGCAAGGCAACCGGTTACCTGAGCGTTGGCAGTGCAGGCCGCAGTTTACCATCGCAGAAACCGGTTTCGGTACGGGGCTGAATTTCCTCGCTACCTGGCAGGCGTGGCAGGCTGACCCCCAGCGTTGCGGGCGGCTGCATTTCATTTCCATCGAAAAACACCCCATTCTCAAAGACACCTTGCGTGGTTTGTTGGTTGCATGGCCTGAGCTTGCACCGTTGGCAGAAGAATTGCTGGCGCAGTACCCGCCGTTGCTGGCGGGTTTTCATCGTTTGCGGCTGGCGGGTGGGTGCATCACCCTGACCTTGTGTTTCATGGATGTGCTGGAAGCCTTGCCGGAAATCGTTGCCCATGTAGATGCCTGGTATCTGGATGGTTTTGCCCCCGCGCGTAATCCGACGATGTGGCAATTGCCGGTGTTGCAGGGCATGGCTGGTTTGTGCAATGCGGATGCTACGCTGGCAACTTTTACCGCAGCCGGAGAGGTACGGCGCAATCTGCAAGCGATCGGGTTTGTGGTTGAAAAACGCCCCGGTTTTGGCACAAAGCGTGAAATGCTGATAGCCAAGGCAAGTGCTGAGCTGATGTCGCAACAAGGTATTCCCTCCTGGTTTGCCTTGCCAGAACCTGTCGGGAATCGTCACGCCCGCATCATCGGTGGTGGTATTGCCGGTTGTCAGATTGCGCGTTCACTGGCGGAACGTGGCTGGCAAGTGACCTTGCTGGAACAGCATGGGCGACTGGCAACGGAAGCATCCGGCAATCGTGCTGGTGTGCTGATACCCAAAATGACTGCCCAGCCAGGTTGGGGGGAGAGTTTCTACCAACAGGCATTCCTGTATGCCTTGCGCCAAATCCGTATGCTGGAGCAGAGCGGGCATGAGATTGAATGGGCGCAGTGTGGCGCTTTGCAACTGGCACACGAGCCCCGTGAAGCTGCCCGCCAGCAAGCCATCCATGAACGTGGTTTGCCGGATGATTTTGTGCAGATTGTGGATGCGGAAACCGCGTCGCTACTTGCCGGAATCCCGTTGTTGGTTGGAGCTAGTTATTTCCCGCAGGCAGGCTGGTTGTACCCGGCAAGTTTATGCCGTGCGCTGGCAGACCATGCCAATATCGAGATTCGTTGTCTGGAAAAGGCAGAGCCTTCCCAGAATGAGGGTGTTACGGTGTTTGCCAGTGGCAATATGGCAGACCAGTATGCCCAAAGCGCTTTCCTGCCATTTTTGCCTGTGATGGGGCAAACCAGCCGTGGCAAGGCTTCGGCTTTCACCGCAGGTTTGCGTACCACCCTAGGGCATGAAGGGTATTTGACACCAGCCGTGGCGGGGGAACACATTTTCGGTGCAACGTTTGTGCGTCATGTGCGTGAAGCACAGTTGAGTGAGGCGGCGAATAGCATCAATTTCCAGCAATTACAGCAGTATTTGCCCGAGTTTGCTGCTTCACTGTCACAGGTGGCAAGTGGTCATGCTGCCATCCGCATGACTACACCGGATCGTTATCCCGTGGTGGGGGCATTGCCGGATGATGGCTTGTTCCGGCAGGCATATGCTGATTTGCGGCATGGCAGAACGCGGCAAGCGTATCCACCCGCTATGTACCAGTCGGGGATGTTCATTTCCGCCGGTTACGGTTCACGTGGGCTGGCAACCAGTGGTTTGTGTGCGGAAATGCTAGCGGCGCTCATGGATGGCGAGCCATTGCCACTGCAAGCCAGTTTGTATGGCAACCTGCATCCGGGGCGCTTCCTGATCCGGCAATTGGCTAAAGGGCTATGAACGTCACTGCGGACGTATTTTGTCGATTTCTTCGCCTAATCGCTGGTTTTCAGCCGCAGCTTTGCTGACTTCCTGTTCAAGACGGGCATTTTCCTGTTCCAGAGCCTGAAGTTGTTCCTGCAATTGCTGCAACTCGCGGCGCATGGCTTCTTCATCCGGTGCGGAGGGTGGCACAGGTGCAAGCGAGGCTTGCGGTGCAGGGGATGTCATTGGCAGGGTATTGGTTGGCTGTGCCGGAGTAGTAAGGCGCTGTTGCGCTACCGGTGCAGCAGGTTCAGGGGGCGCAATAGTCTTGTTACCCAGCATGTCGGGCAGGTACAGGAACACGGCGACGCCTCCAAGTACCAGCGTTGCCATCCATCCGGCAAGGGTAACAGGGTCTTTAATGCGCATGGGTAAACAGTTTTTGCCACCAACGACGCCGGTTGCCCGGTTGGGGCATGGCAGCAGGCAGGTTGATGGGTTGCAATTTCGACAATATCCAGCCCGGCAAGGGCGGGTTGCCACTGGAACCGCAGGTGGAGCCAAGATTGTTCGGGTCAAATACCTTGATGAAGGTGGGTTGTTGCATGGAATCGGTGTAGACGATGCCACAATAATCTTCGTCATGTTCACGCCGCAGCAATTCATCCAGTTCCCTGACAACAAGGTTCAGGTTGTCGCCGGTAAGCATGGTGGTGGGCGGTTCTTCGCCGACAGCATACACATACCAGCCGCTGGCGTTGTCAGCGATAACCCGTTGCCACAGGTCGTCCAGTTGATGCCAGCGCAATACGCCAGAAAATGAACCGCGAAAATGGTGTAGGAAGGGATGTTGTTCAGTCATCGCAGCACGCTGTTGGTTCCAAAGTGATGAGCATAATTCGTGCCAAAGGCAGACTCAAGCATACCCCGGCATTTTTTAAGGTATGTCATTGACATCACTATATCCCTCAATTAGGATGCTGGCCTAACTACTGGACAAAGTGTTGTCATCATGGTAATGCAACGACGCTTTCCAGTCAGTCCTAATAACAGGAAATAAACCGGTATATTCTTCCCGAGACTTTATCCAAAATTTCCACAATATCCCATTCAGGAGACGTTAGTTATGAAAAAGATTGCTGTAAGTGTATCTGCACTGGTTTTGGCTATGGGCGTATTGAGCGGCTGTGGCGAAGAGAAAAAAGTAGAAGCTCCAAAGGCTGAAGCTCCCAAGCAAACGGGTATGAGTGGCATGTCTGGTATGGGTGGCAT
>DILV01000006.1 GCA_002425225.1 Thiothrix sp. UBA5583 | reverse complement strand
ACGGGAAATCCCAAAGAGCCAAAACGTTTGCAGGCTATGGTGATAGTTTTCCCTGTGTCGTGATTTTGGTATGTGACCTGGATAACAATGACCTGTCAACGTTTGTAGGGCAGTTGAATGGTATTCTGAATGCTTGCGACCCTAAACCTGTTACCCGGTTTTGTCTTGCTATCGAAGAAGGGGAGGCGTGGTTTTTAGGCGACATTCCGGCTATCAAAATGGCGTACCCCAAGGCAGTGGATGCTGTTCTGAATAGTTACGAAAATGATTCCATCTGCGGTACATGGGAAACCCTCGCCAATGCAGTTTATCCAGGTGGGTCACGTGCCTTGGTCGCCAAAGGTTGGCAAGCCGCCGGAGCAGAAAAGTCCACTTGGGCGGAAAAGATTACACCTTATATGGACGTTGCCAAGAATGCATCCCTCAGTTTCAATGAGTTTAAAGTTGAACTGGAAGCTTTGGCTAAATGACCAGTTTCCCTTTCCTCACCGAAACCGAATTACAGGCGTTATACCAACGCGCCCGCAGTGCCGCCGCTGACACTTCCCTGCAAAACCTGCAGGAACAACGCCAAGCCGGTGACGTAGCCTCACGCTATCGTGGTGCTGGGCTGGATTACGCCGAAAGCCGCCCCTACCAACCCGGCGACGAACCGCGCTTCATGCACTGGAGCGTCACCGCCCGCACGGGCAAAGCGCACGTCAAACAGTTCCACGAAGAACGCCGCCCCGCCGTTTTCATCCTGCTGGATCGGCGCAAAGCCATGCGCTTCGGCACACGGGTATGCCTCAAAGCTGCGCAAGCCGCCCGTGTTGCTGCCCTTGCCGCTTTCGCCGCCAGCCAACAAGGCTGGGCAGTCTCCGGTGTGATTTTGGAAGCGCAACCGCACTGGTTTCCTGCGTCCACCGATACCCATGCCGTGTGGGAATTTGTGCGCCAGTGCGCAGCAACTTGCCCACCGTTACCGCCGACGGCTGAACCCACCTTGGCAAATATATTGCCACTCATCAATGCGCAACTGGTGCGCGGCACACACGTCTATTTGCTGAGTGATTTTGCCGATCTGGACACAGCTTGTGAGGCGCATATCCTGCAATTTCGCCAGCATCACCCGCTGTTCACGGTGCAAGTGCTGGACAGTGCCGAATGCGAATTGCCCACCGCCGGACGTTTGAACCTGCAAGGGCTGGACGGTGTTACCCACCGCGTTAATCTGGCTGATCCCATCTTGCGTGAACAGTTTCGCCAGCAAGCAGCGGCGTTGCATGAGGGGCAAGCGCAACGGTTACGCGGCTGGGGTTGCCATTACACCCAACTCCTCGCGGACGTGGATGCACCCGAATTGGCAGTACCATTGCCACACGGGATGGGGACATGAATACCGTATTGCACGACCTCGAACTACCACCAGAACCGTTACCGGTCATCCTATGGTGGCTGGCAGCAGTCGTGGTCATTTTGTTGTTGGCAGGCTTGTTTGGGTATTGGCGCAAACGTCAACATCCCGTTGTGAGGGCTTTGCACAAGCTGGCAAGGCTACCGGATGATCCTGCCAATCTGCCACAACTGGCTGCGATAATGCGTGAAGCTCTTGCTACCTCCCCTGATAAGGGGAGGGCTGTGGAGGGGTTTCGTTCTCAACTCGACCACGCCCGCTTCGCTCCCACACCCTGCACCCCGGAAACCTTCGCCACCCTCAAACGCGAAGCCTGCACCCTGCTGGAGCAAGCCCGATGAACATCGACTGGCTTACCCCGTATCTGGCAATAATCCCACTACTAGCAGCAATCCCTTTGCTCTTCCTCCCTGCCCCCCTTGCGGGGGGCGAAGCGCCGCGATTGAGCGGCTGGGACGGGTCGGGGAAGGGGGGCTTTCTTCATCCTCTAGCCCACTTGCTACCCACAACTCCCGAACCCCAATGGCAACGCCACCTGCAACACGCCATCTTCGCATGGCTGTGGCTCTGTCTAACCCTCGCCATCGCCCAACCCGTGCAACGCGGCGCAAAACTCCCCGACCTGCCGCCCGAACGCGACATCCTGCTGCTGGTTGACGTATCCATCAGCATGACCCTCACCGACTACGAACTCGATGGACAAAAACGCAGCCGCATGGAAGTCCTCAAAACCCTGCTGCACGATTTCGCCAACCGTTTGCAAGGCGAACGTCTCGGCATGATCGTGTTCGCCGAGAACCCCTACCTACTCGTGCCGCTGACCCGCGACCCGACACTGGTGCAACGCCAACTGCAACGCCTCACCCCAACGTTGGCAGGGCGCGTCAGTGCCGTCGGCGATGCCATTACCCTCGCGCTCAAGGAAGCAGGCAAACAGCCGCAACGCAAACCCATTTTCGTGCTGTTCACCGATGCCGACGAATCCATCGGGCGCGTTGACCCCGAAGCTGCCGCCGCCCTCGCCGCTGAAAGCAAGATTCCGCTGTATACCATCGCTATCGGTTCAACGGCCGCCACGATGGAAGGCGATACCGGCGGTTTAGCCTACCAACCCGTCAACCTTGCCCTGCTACAAACCCTCTCGCAACGCACGGGCGCGAAAACCTACCAAGCCGGTGATGCGCAGGCCGTCGAACAAGCCCTTGTCGACATTACCCGCCAGCACCAAAACGCAGCGGAACAAACCCCGCGCTACCAACAGCAACCGCTGTACCACTGGCTACTCATCGCAGGCTTATTGCCGCTGCTGCTGTGGCAACTATGGCAACGGCGGGCAAACGCATGAACCTGTGGCAAACCCTACACTGGCGTGAACCCCTGTGGTTGTTGCTGGCACTGTTCCCGTTACTTCTTGCCGTATGGGGGTATTTCCAGCAGCGTCGCCAAGCGCAAACCTACGCCGACCCGCACCTATTGCCGTGGGTGCAAGTGACCACCAGCCAACGCGGTTGGCGCAAATGGCTGTCACCGCAAACGCTGTGGGCGATTGCATGGGTACTGTTCGCCATCAGCCTTGCCGGGCCGCGCATCCCGCAAACCCAGCCCGATGACCTGCACCCTGCCCAATTTGACGTACTGGTGGTGCTGGACATTTCGCGCTCGATGCAAGCCACCGACCTTGCCCCCAACCGCCTGCAACGTGCCGCGCTGGAGTTGCACGAATTCCTCAGCCTCGCCCACGGCAGCCGCGTCGGCATTGTGGTGTATGGCGCACGCCCGCACCTGTTCGCACCGCTGACCAACGATGCCAACGCCGTGCGCTTTTACCTGCAACATCTAGAATCGCTGGTGTTGCCGACACACGGCACTGACCACGCCGCCGCGCTTGGTTTCGCCCAGCAAGAACTCGCGGCGCGGGAACAAGCCTTGCCCGCCGCGCTGCTGTGGATAACCGATGGCGATATTCCCACCGACCAGCACGCCGCCTTGCAAACCCGTGTGCAAGCCCTGCAAGCAGCGGGCATTCCACTCTACAGCCTTGGGATTGGCACGGAAGACGGCGAAGCCATCCCGCTCCCCGGTGGTCTGTGGCTGGAACATGACGGGCAAGCAGTGCGTTCGCGGCTGGATAGCACCCTGCTGCAAAGCCTGACGGCGCAAGCGGACGGGGCGTACAGCGCGGTGAAAGACGATGCCAGCGATTGGGAAACATTGTATACCAACGGTATTGCACAAGCCTTTCCTGCCACCGCCGCCGATGCGCAACAGTGGCGGGAGTTGTACGTGTGGGTGTTGTTGCTGGGGATGGCGTGTTTGTGGTTGGCAGTGTGGAGGCGGCATGATGAAAACTAAGTTACTGCTTATGGCATTGCTGTTGCCGATGTATTCGTATGCTGACGAAGTTGATTTAACCAACGGCATTGCCGCCTACCGAGCCGAACACTATGACACCGCCACCCAACACTTCTCCGCCGCCGTCTTCGCTGCCACCTCCGACACCGAACGCGCCCGCGCTCTGCACAACCTCGGCAACAGCTATTTCCAGCAAGGCGATTACGCTGCCGCCGCACAAGTGTTCCGCGACGCCCTCACTTATCGCCCTGCACACCCTGCTACCCAACAAAACCTCGACCTTGCTACCGAAGTCCAAACCGAACTCGAACGCCGCCGCGAAGCTGCCAATCGCGCCACCGCCGACAACGCCAGCACCGGCGCACGCCGCGAACGCAACACCAACGCGCTCGACTGGGATCAAGCCAGCACCCTCACCCTAGGCGAAGGCAAAGATGCACCTGCAAACGCCCCACCGCCCGCTTTACCCTCAGAATTCAATCAACTGGTCGAAAAAGGTATGGCAAGACTGGCAGAGACGGGCGCAAACGACCCGCAAACATGGCGTAAAAGCCAACAATCGCTCGATGATGCCCGCATTGCCCTGCAACAACTTGACGATGATCCCGCTGCTTTATGGAAACGTCTGTTTGAAGTCGAAGAAGGCTATCCCGCGCCCCAAACCCAACCCAACGCATTACCGGGAGTGTTGCCGTGGTAGCCGATTTGCCGTGGACAATCCAGCTCGAAGACGCGCAAGTTTGGCAACGCGAACGCACCACCTTGACCGTAGAAGTGCAATCCACCGACCGTTTCGCCACCCTCGAAGCCAGTTTGCCGCGTATTGAAGGGGTAGATGTGCAAGCCCTGCCAGCCACCAACGAGGCAAGTGTTGACGGCAAGCGTATCTTGCGCCTGACTTGGCAACTGAGCGCACATACACCCGGCAAGCAAACCCTTCAGCTTCCCCTTATCCGCTACCACCTCAACGGGCGCGATGCCGCGCAATGGCAACCGCCGCCACAAACGCTGGAGGTGCAAGCCTTGCCGCCATATTTGCCGCCGACCCTCCCCGTCGGCAATGTGCAAATCGACTCCCACATCGAACCCAACGGCGTGTTGCAACCGGGGCATTTGGCGTATTGGCACATCCGTTTGCACAGCGATACGGTGAACACGGCGCAATTCCCACCAATCCTCAAACAGATGCGCAGCAGCGGGGTGGAATTATTCCCGGCGAAAGTCGCCAAACCTGCTGATGACAACGGGCAATACCGACTCGATTATCACATTCCCTTCAAGCCGCACAGCAACGGACGGCTGGATTTGCCCACCTTGCAATGGCATTGGTTTGATCCTGACACCGCTCGTCTGGAACAGGTGCAATACACGCCGCCACGCCCGTGGGTATTGGGTTGGATTGGGCGTGGTGTCATGGGTGTGTTTAGCCTGCTGGCGGTGTTGGCTGGTGTGTGGTTTGGCGTAAAGCTGGTGGGAAAGCACTGGCGGCAATGGCGCAGCAAACAGCGTCTGTTGCAAGCATTACAAGCACTGGATTCCCCGCAACAGGTACGCAACGCCATGCGTGACTGTGCGACTGCCCACGGGTGGGCGGAAAATCTCAGCGTGGCGCAGTGGTTAGGCTGTTGGGAACAGCATTACGGTATCGCGGATAACGTGCGCCGTCAGCTACAGGCGATGGAACGCATACGGTTTGCAACATGAGGCTATTGCCTCCCGGTCATCGAAGTCAATCAATCCTTTGCCCATCACTTTCACCTCTTGCTATTAAAAACGGGCGGTATTGCTACCGCCCGCAACCCCTGACTAGCGGCTTACATCCAGTCAGTTTCGGAGGGTCTAACCAAACTTTTCTTTTTGAAAATCACAGGCGACGTTTGGTACGCACCACCTGATAAGCACGAAACAGGTATGGGATAGGGGCACTCCATACGTGAACCAAACGGGTGAACGGGAAGAATAAGAACACGGACATCCCGAAGAACACATGAACCTTGTAAACCGTATCCACATTGCGGATCAGTTCCGGCTCAGGTTGCAAAATCAGGATGCTGCGAATCCATTCCCCCAGCAGCAACATGGTACTGACATCGCCTTCCACCGCATGACCAATGGACAAGGGAATGGTCAGCAAACCAAAGCAAGCGGTAATCACCAACCAGCCAAGGATATTGATGTCCATCCAGCGGCTGGCAGCGCGGACACGCGGGTTAAACATCCGCCGATGCCACAGCATTGCCCCACCAGTGACCACTGCACCGCCAAACGCCAAACCAGCGAGAATCGCAATCCACTGGTGTGCAAGGTCAGAGATGCCCAACCCCACCCACAAGCCGTGCGGCATTACCATCCCCGCGACGTGACCGAGGAAAATGCCCAGAATCCCGACGTGGAACAAATTGCTCATCAAGCGCATATTCTGTTTGGACAACAACTGGCTGGAGTCACTTTTCCAGGTGTATTGCTCATGGTCAAAACGTATCCAGCTTCCCAGCAGGAATACGATAGTGGCGATGTAAGGGAATACCCCGTACACAAATGTATGTAAATCAAACATGGGTCATTCCTCCTTTCATGCCGCTTTAGCAGCGACAAGTTGGCTGCGTTGTTCAATCAGGCGGATCAGCGGCGCGTAAGGGCTTTCCACCTTTTCCAAGTTCTGGGCAAGCTGGTTCAGCACTTTGACCCATTGGCTCAGGAACATTTTGGCTTCCACCCGGCTTAATTGGCTGCTGAATTCCAACATCAACGGCAGGTAATCCGGCAGTTCGTTGGCTGCCAGTTCCAACCCGTATTCCTTGTAGAATTCAGTCAGGTCGATCAGCGCGGGTCCTCGGTTCTTGTCATCCCCAAACAGGTGATGGCTCAGGTGCAGGGCATTGTCAGGAATCATGTCGAAAGTACGCACATACAGCGCCTGCCATTCGGTCATGTCCTCCCAGTGCAAATGCGCGAGGAAGTTGCTGATAACCTTGCGTTCCCCTTCGGGTAGCTGTTCCAGTTGCGCCCAGATTTCCGGCAGTGCTGCCTGCAATTCGGCAGTGGGGTAATCCAGCAACCTTGCGAGTAATCGGTAAAACATAAGCTATCTCCTGTTACTTCAGTTTCGACAAGGGTTGGATAACACACACTTCCACCGTTTCCTTGCGTCGTTCCGGGAACAGGGAGGTTTTGGAAATACCTGCGGAAGAGTCGTTGCCGAAGGTGAAGCCGTTCTGCCCTTGGAAGGCATAGAAGTCTTCCAGCCGCACTTCCTCATGCCCGGTAGGGATGACGAAACGGTCTTCGTAATTGGCAATCGCCAGATAGCGGTACATTTCCTTGGCTTGCTCTTCGGTGATACCTGCCTTGTCGAGAGCGCGGGTATCAGCCACGCCTTCCACGTGGACGGAACGCTGGTAACTGCGCATCGCAATCAGGCGGTTCAAGGCACTTTCCACCGGGGCAACCTTGCCTGCGGTCAACAAGTTGGCAAGGTACTGGATCGGGGTACGCATCGTCCCCGCCAGCGGGATTGCACCATCCGGGCCGACCGGCAGGTTGCCTTGGTCGATCTGGGATTGCACTGGGGAAAGCGGTGGCACATACCACACCATGGGCAGGGTACGGAATTCCGGGTGCATCGGGAACGCAATCTTCCAGTCAATCGCCATCTTGTAGATCGGCGATTTTTGCGCCGCGATAATCCAGTCTTCGTTGATGCCTTCCGTCCGCGCTGCTTCGATCACGGATGGGTCATTGGGGTCGAGGAAAATCTTGCACTGGGCTTCGTACAAGTCCTGCTCGTTCTGGGTACTTGCCAGCGTTTCGATCTTGTCGGCATCGTACAGCATAATGCCGTTGTAACGGATGCGCCCGACGCAGGATTCGGAACACACGGTTGGCATCCCGGATTCCACCCGTGGGTAGCAGCCGATACACTTTTCCGCCTTGCCGGATTCCCAGTTGTAAAACACCTTCTTGTACGGGCAAGAGGAAATGCACATCCGCCAGCCCCGGCATTTGTCCTGATCCACCAGTACAATGCCGTCTTCCTCACGTTTGTAGATCGAGCCGGATGGGCAAGCCGCTACACACGCCGGGTTTAGGCAGTGGTTGCAGATGCGCGGCAAATACATGTGGAAAGTGTTCTCGAACTGGCGGTACATCTCTTTCTGGATGCCGTCCATGTCCTTGTCCTTGCTGCGTTTGTCGAATTCGCCTGCAAGGTCGTCTTCCCAGTTTGGCCCCCAGTGGATTTTCTCCATCGTCTCGCCGGTAATCTGCGATTGCGGGCGAGCGGTCGGGGTCGCCTCCAACAGCGGCGCATTCTGCAAATGCGCGTAGTTGTAGGTGAACGGCTCGTAGTAGTCGTCAATTTCCGGCATATCCGGGTTGGCGAAAATGTTCAACAGCTTGGACTTGCGGTCGCCGGATTTTAGCTCCAGCTTGCCGCCTTTGAGTTCCCAGCCACCTTTCCACTGCTCCTGATTTGCCCAATTTTTAGGGTAGCCGATGCCCGGTTTGGACTCGACGTTGTTGAACCAGGCGTATTCCACACCTTTGCGGTTTGTCCACACGTTCTTGCAGGTCACGGAACAGGTGTGGCAACCGATGCACTTGTCCAAGTTGAAGACGAATGCGAATTGTGCTCTGACTTTCATGTAAATCTCCTTACTTGGGGCCAACACCAACAGGGTTGCGTTGCGCTTCGCGTGCCGGAGTGAGCGGGCGTTCCAGCCAGTCCACGTCCTTGTCCGCAATCTTGTGCAAAGCCACCATCGTGTCGCGCTGGCAACCGACCGTGCCGTAATAGTTGAAGCTGTACGCCAATTGCGCATAACCACCAATCATGTTGGTCGGCTTGACCAGCACGCGGGTCACGGAGTTCAAGATACCGCCACGCTTCCCGGTGGAAGGCGAACCCGGTACGTTGATGTTCTTTTCCTGCGCGTGGTACATCATCGCCATGCCGCGTGGGATACGTTGGGAAACGATCACCCGTGCCACGGTTGCGCCGTTGTGGTTGACCGCTTCCACCCAGTCGTTGTCTTCCAGCCCGATGGTTTTGGCGTCGTCTTCCGCCACCCACACGTAAGGCCCGCCCCGGAACAGGGTCAGCATCCGCAGGTTGTCCTGATAGCTGGAATGGATGCCCCATTTGGAGTGCGGGGTAATCCAGTTCAGGCTCAGGTGCGGCTTGTTGAGGACAGCAGCAGGCAGCCCCTTGAGTTCGCCCAGATCCACCATTGGTTTGTAAGAACAGAAACCTTCACCGAAATCCAGCATCCACTCGTGATCCTGATAGAAATGCGCCCGCCCGGTCAGAGTACGGAATGGGATGTGTTCGTGGATATTGGTGTAACCAGCGGTGTAGGACACGTGTTCGGATTCAATCCCCGACCAAGTAGGCGCGGTAATGATCTTGCGCGGTTGCGCCACGATGTCGCGGAAGGTGATTTTGTCCTCGTGCCGCCCGGCGTACAGGTGGTGATGGTCAATGCCGGTTTTCTTCGACATCGCTGACCATGCCTTGTGCGCCACTTCACCGTTGGTTTCAGGAGCCATGCGCATGACCGCATCACACACGCTGATGTCCTCTTCCAGCGACGGCATCCCGAAGGAAACGCCCTGGTCTTTCACCGTGTAGTTGCACTTCTTCAACTCTTCGTATTCGGCTTCGGTGTTCCAGTCCACTCCCTTGATGGTATTGCCGAGCTTGACCATTAGCGGCCCTAGCGCGATGAACTTTTTGTAAGTGTCACCGAAATTGCGTTCGACCACTTTCAGGATCGGCATGGTTTTGCCGGGGACGGGGGCAACACCGTCACGTTTCCAGTCCACCACCTGCCCGAAGGGTTGCGCCAGTTCCATTGGGGAATCGTGTTGCATGGGCAGGGCTACCACGTCCTTGCGTGTGCCGAGGTGCTTTTCCGCCAGTGGCGAGAAAGTCTTGGCGATGGACTTGAAAATCTGCCAGTCGGATTTGGATTCCCACGCGGGTGACACTGCTTCCGCCAGCGGGTGGATGAAAGGGTGCATATCAGTGGTGTTGAGGTCGTTTTTCTCATACCACGTTGCGGTGGGCAGGATAATGTCGGAGTAAGCACCTGTGGAATTGAGGCGGAAGTTGATGTCCACCATCAAGTCGAGCTTGCCGATGGGGGCGTCGTCGTGCCACTTCACTTGCTTGCTGCCACGCCCTGCGCCACTTTCTTGCAGCACGCCGTTTTGCGCACCCAGCAGGTGTTTGAGGAAATATTCATGCCCTTTGGCAGAAGTGCCAATCAAGTTAGCACGCCACACAAACAGGTTGCGCGGCCAGTTGGTGGGGTTGTCCACGTCGGCGAATGCTACATCCAGCGAGCCGTCTTGCAGCTTGCCAACGATGTGCTTGCCAATGCTGGCTTCATCCGTTGCCCCGGCTTTTTCTGCCTCACTCACCAATTCCAACGGGTTCATGTTCCAGTGTGGCGCGGTCGGCAACCAGCCCATGCGAGCCGCCGCTACGTTGTAATCTGCCAGCGAGTTGCCTTTGTTCTTGCCTTTCCCGGCAGGTGACAACAGCGTGTCAGCATCCAGCGTTTCGTAACGCCACTGGTCAGTGTGGAAATACCAGTACGAGGTGGAATTCATGTGGCGTGGCGGACGCTGCCAGTCGAGCGCGAAGGCAATCGGTGCCCAACCCGCTTGCGGACGCAGCTTTTCCTGCCCCACGTAATGCGCCCAACCACCGCCGGATTGCCCCACACAGCCGCACATATGCAGCAAGTTCATAATGGAACGGTAGGTCAGGTCATTGTGATACCAGTGGTTGATCGCCGCCCCCATGATGACCATCGACTTACCCTTGGTCTTGGAAGCGTTGTAGGCAAATTCACGCCCGGTGCGCTCAATATCCGCCGCTTTCACACCTGTAACTTTCGCCGCCCATGCCGGGGTGTAAGCCACGCTGGCATCGCCGTAATCCTTGGCAACATTGTCACCACCCAAGCCACGATCAATGCCGTACTGGGCAATTTGCAGGTCAAATACCGACGCGACCAGCGCGGTTTCGCCGTTTGCTAGCGTCACCTTGCGTACTGGCACGTTGCGGAACAGCAAATTAGGTTCGTCGTGATTGAAGTGCGGGAAGCCGACGGAAACCACTTCATCCTTACTGTTGATGCAAGTCAGTTCGGCTTGGATGTCGCTTTGGTCAGCGGCATTTTTCGGCAGCAAATTCCACTTGCCTTCCTCACCCCAACGGAAACCGATTGAGCCATTCGGCACGACAAACGTACCGCCTTTTTCGTCATAAACGATGGTTTTCCAATCCGGGTTGTTGGTTTCGCCCAATGCACCGTCGAAGTCGGAAGCACGTAACAAACGGTCAGTCACATACGTGCCGTTTTCGTGCGAACGCAACATCACCTGCATCGGCAGATCAGTGTAAGTGCGGGCGTATTCTTGGAAATAGGGGTCTTGCTGGTTGATGTAGAACTCTTTCAGTGCCACATGACCCATTGCCAAGAACGCGGCGGCATCCGTGCCTTGACGCACTGGCATCCATAAATCGGCAGCTTTGACGTATTCGGCGTAATCCGGTGCCATTGAGACGATTTTCGCGCCTTTGTAACGCACCTCGAAAGCAAAATGCGCATCCGGGGTACGGGTCATTGGCAGGTTCGCCCCGGCAATGATGATGTAGGTGGAATTGTACCAATCCGCTGATTCCGGCACGTCGGTCTGTTCGCCCCATGTTTGTGGGGAGGCGGCTGGCAAATCGCAATACCAGTCGTAGAAAGAACCGCAAGCCCCACCAATCAGCGAGAGGTAGCGTGAGCCTGCGGCATAGGAAATCATTGACATCGCAGGGATGGGGGAGAAGCCGTAAATCCGGTCTGGCCCCCATTTCTTGATGGTGTGGACGTTAGCGGCAGCAGTGATTTCAGTTACTTCTTCCCACGTTGCCCGCACGAAACCGCCCAGCCCGCGCACTGCCACGTACTTTTGGCGTTTGCTGTCATCGGCTTGAATGCTTGCCCACGCTTCCACCGGGTCTTTGCCCAGCTTGCGTTCCGCACGGTACAGATCAAGCAAACGTCCCCGAATTAGCGGGTATTTGATGCGGTGCGGGCTGTACAGATACCACGAGAAGGAGGCACCACGCTGGCAACCACGCGGTTCATGGTTGGGCAGGTCTTCGCGGGTACGCGGGTAATCGGTTTGTTGCATTTCAAACGCAACCAAGCCGTTTTTGACAAAAATCTTCCATGAACAGCCGCCGGTGCAGTTGACGCCGTGGGTGGAACGCACCACCTTGTCATGCTGCCAGCGGTGGCGATAGGAATCTTCCCATTTACGGTCTTCGATGGTCATCACCCCATGACCGTTAGCGAAACTTTCCTTTGGGCGGGTGAAATACATTAAGCGGTCTAAAAAATGGCTCATGGCAATCAATGCTCCCCTTTGGTTCTACGGATTCCTGCCAAGCGGTTGCCCTGCTTTTGTGGGCCGCCTTTAGGGAAAATTTCGTGCAGGTAATGGTTGGTAGCGAATTCCTCACCCCATGTCTTTTTGAAGTGCTTGAGCATATCGCGCACCGGGGCTTGTACGCCGTGTTCCTGATAGTACTCACGCAGGAACTCGATGATTTCCCAATGCTCATCAGTCAACACCAAGCCTTCACGTTCAGCGAGGGCTTCCACGAAACCTTCGCTCCACTCATCCATGTTTTGGATGTAACCTTCCTGATCGGTTAGGATTTGTTTGCCATCTACCTCTAACGCTAGGGTATAAATCGCGTAAGGGTTGGTTTGTAGATTTTCGTCATACTGTTGAATTGCCATTTCAAATCTCCTTGTCTTACGGATTCTTGATCTCGCTGCCACTGCGCAGGTAAAACCACCAGTTCAAAATCAGGCACAGCGCATAGAAAATCGCAAAGCCATACATCGCATTTTCCGGTGAACCCGCTTTGATCTGATCACCAATCACCACCGGCGCAATGAACGAACCGTAAGCGGCAACGGCTGAAGTCCAGCCCAATACCGGGCCAGCTTGTAGGCGGTCAAAGATCACCCCAACGGTGCGGAAGGTCGAACCGTTACCAATACCGGTAGCGGCAAACAACACCACAAACGTGATCAAAAACTGGTTGAAATAGATTTCCGGGGTAGCCGACTGGTAAGCCTGCATCATGATGTAACCCGCGTAAGCAGAAGCCGCGACCATCACCACTGAAATCACCTGGGTGACGATAGAACCGCCCACCTTGTCAGAAATCCAACCACCAACCGGGCGAATCAATGCCCCCACGAAAGGGCCAATCCATGCGTAAGCAAATACTGGAATCGCGTTAGGGTTAGGGTTATGCGCCCAAGTTTGGGTGGCTGCATCCAGCACATGGCTGCTACCGAAAATGACTTTAATCGAGAGTGGCAAAGCCATTGAAAAACCGATGAAGGAACCGAACGTCAGCACATACAACACCGTCATTGACCAAGTGTGTTTGTTGCTGAAAATGGCAAACTGCTTGCTGATATTGGCTTTCATCTCACCAAAAGCCGCCAGTTTCATCACGCCCAAAGTCAGTACAATGGTCAGTGGTAACGCAATCCACATATTGAGGATACCTAAGCCTGTCGGTGCAGGCAGGTAGAAGTACAAGCCCAAAACCGAGGTTGCTAATGCCAAGCCGTACAACCACAGGATTTTGATAAATGCCGGAATCGTACCGCCAATGTTCGGGGAAATCGGCAGCAGGTTATTCATCCCAAAGAAGCCGAAAAACGCCAAAGGAATCAGAAACACCAGCCACACCAAACCTGCGTTTTGAATCCAAGTTTGTGTTCCCGCAGTGATTTTGCCCAGAATCCAACCGGAATCTTTCGCCAGCGGCAAGGAGTCACCACCCAACGCGCCAAACACACCCATGGTCATCACCAAGGGAATCAGGATTTGCATGGTAGTGACACCAAAGTTACCCAAGCCAGCATTCAGACCCAGCGCAGTTCCTTGGGAACGCTTCGGAAAAAAGGTGCTGATATTTGACATTGAACACGCAAAGTTACCGCCACCAATGCCCGACAGTAACGCCAGAATCTGGAAGGTCAGCAACGGCGTATCCTTATCCTGCAAGGCAAGCCCTGTCCCCAATGCCGGAATCATCAGCAATGCCGTGGTCAGGAAAATGGTGTTACGCCCACCCGCAATACGGATGAAAAACGAAGCTGGGATCCGCAACGTTGCACCCGACAAACCGGCAATAGCTGTCAAGGTAAACAATTCTTCGGTTTTAAACGGAAAGCCCAGATTTGCCATTTGCACGGTGATGATTCCCCACATCAGCCAAATGGCAAAACCCATCAGCAGGCTGGGGATCGAAATCCACAAATTGCGGTTGGCAATCTTCTTGCCGGTGCTTTCCCAGAACGTGGTGTCTTCCACGTCCCAATTTTTAATATCAGTCATCAGGTATTCCTCGCATTAAAGGTTTGTGGTGAGGGACTTTTCGTGTAAATCGGCGTGAACTGGGCGTACTTCGGTGAAATACATCCACATCAGCGACACCCACACCACCCCAAACATCAGCATGAAGGCAGAGGTGCGAATGCCAGTGAGATCAAGCAATGCACCGAACATGATCGGCATCAGAAAACCACCCAAACCGCCCGCCAAGCCCACCACGCCAGACACCACGCCAATGTTGTCGGGGTAATCGTCTGAGATGTATTTGAAAACGGAAGCTTTACCAATGGCGAAGACAATACCGAGGGTGAACATAATGATGGTGAATACCGTGGCACTCAGCCCCAACGAAAAGCTGGCTGAACCATTGACTGTTTGAATCGTGAAGCTGGTTTGCGGATAAGACAGGAAGAACAGGCATACCAAGGAAACCCACAAGACCCACCAAGTCACGGTATGTGCGCCAAACTTATCGGAGAAATAACCACCGATGGCTCGCAATACGCCCCCCGGAATACTGAAGGCAGCAGCCAAAAACGCGGCTGTTTTCAGATCAAAACCGTATTCACCGACATAATACTTGGTCATCCACAACGCCAACGCTACGTAACCACCAAACACGATGGAGTAGTACTGGCTGTAACGCCATACCTTGGGATCTTTTAATGCCGCCAACTGCTCACGCACCGTCACCGATTTGCCTACTTTGTGGCTAGGATCGCTAAAGGTAAAAAACCAGAACACAATCGCCATCACCAGCATCAACACCGCATAAACTTTGGGGACCATCGTCCAGCCGTAGCCCACCACGATAATGGGTGCAACCAGTTTGGTTACTGCCGCCCCGGTATTACCTGCCCCAAAAATTCCCATTGCAGTCCCCTGTTGATGCTTGGGAAACCAGCGTGCGCAATAGGCAATGCCCACGGTAAATGAGCCACCAGCCACCCCTACGAACAACCCTACTACCAGGAAATGCCAGAATTCAGTCGCGTAAGAAATCAACCAGATAGGGATAACCGTTGACAGCATCAACACCGTAAAGACAATGCGTCCGCCGAATTTGTCTGTCCACATACCCAAAGGCAAGCGGATAAGTGAGCCTGTTAGCACAGGTGTTGCGACCAAAATACCGAACTGGGTTTCGTTTAAACCCAAGGTTTCCTTGATGGGGATGCCGATAACGGCGAACATCATCCAGATCATGAAGCACACGGTGAATGCCAGTGTGCTCATGATCACGACCGACCAAGCCTTGTATTGCTGCGTTGCCATAACCTTACCTCACGTAAACCCTAAATGGGTTGCAGGTTCAGTTGTACGCCGATAAAACACCTGAGAACAGTGGGGGGTAATAGGCAAAAACAAGAGCGCAGTACCACTTTGGTGGTACATGATAATCAATATAAGATACTGTTTTAATTTATTTTTTTGTTATTACCTTGCTTGAGCCTTGGTGGTGACAGCATAGAGGTGGTACACCTTCTAACTCACCAGACGCGCTCCACGAAAAGGACGTGTGCAATGCCTAAATTTCGGCAACTATCCCCAAAGTAGTACATCGTTATTTCCACCCTCCTCACCCTCAAATATATTACCCTAGAGCCAAAGCGCAGCATCCGATAACAACACGAGGAAACCACCGCGTGAATCGCCTTCTGTGGAACAAACTCCAAAATTCCCTGCTGCTACGGCTAGGCGGGATGATTGCTGCCATCACCGTCTTGGCAATTGTCGGCATGTCCACCTCGTGGATGGTCGCGGAAACCACTCAAGGCAACGGCGAAGCCATCAACGTTGCCGGAAGTTTGCGGATGCAAAGCTGGCGCATGGCATCGCTTTACCAACGTGTCCTGCAAGACCCTACGCACCGCAACGACTTGCAACAAGCCGTCCAACGCTTTGAAAACGATTTAGTGGCGGCCTCAATCCTCTCTGTTTTGCCCGCTGACGAAACCACCTCGCTCAAACAAGTGTATCGGCAAGTCGAAAGCGACTGGCAGCAACGTATCAAACCCGACCTGTTAGCCCTATTGACCAGCCCTACCGTACCGACAGTTGACCGCCAACTACTTGATGCCGTTCCGCAATTCGTGGCTCACATCAACAATCTGGTCAAGCAAATTGAAGAAGCCACCGAAGCCAAGATTTTTGTGTTACGTATCATTTTGGGCGTTGCCGTGATTGGTACAATTCTCGCCGTGATCCTCTCCATTTATCTGGTAACCAATATCTTTGTCACCCCACTCAAAGGGCTATTGGGACTAACCGACCAAATCCGCCAAGGCAATCTCGCGGTACGTACCGAACTCGGCGGCGAAGACGAAATCGGGCAATTAGGGCAAGCCTTTAACCTCATGGCAGAAGATTTATCCAAGCTCTACCAAGACCTCGAAGCGCGAGTCGAACAAAAAACCGCCGAACTCACCCGCAGCAACCGTTCGCTGGATTTGCTGTACCGCTCCATCACCCGCTTGCACGGCATTGCCCCTGACCGTGCCGTATTTCAAAATGTCCTCAAGGATGCCGAAGCCGTGCTGGGCTTGGGCAATGGCACGATTTGCCTCAAAGAAGACAATAATCAGCAAGGCGAAGTCGTTGCCACCACCGCCAGCCAGGGCAAAAGCCCCTTATGTACCCACGCCAACAGTTGCGTCGAATGCCACGACCCGCACGCCGCTCGTATGGACACCCTTCCTGACGGGCGACAAATCTTGCGGATGCCACTCACCGATGCCGAAAAACGCTACGGCATGTTAGCGGTCGATGTCCCCGCCGACACCACCGCCGAACACTGGCAAGTGCAATTGCTGGAAGCCTTATCGCGCCACATCGGTGTCACCATCGCCTCGGAACAGCGCAGCGAACAACACCGTCGCGTGTCCCTGCTGGAAGAACGCGCCGTCATTGCCCGCGAATTGCACGACTCGCTGGCACAATCGCTGGCATACATGAAAATCCAGGTCAGCCGCTTACGCATGGCAGTGAAAAATCCAGCGGATGCCAACGAAGTAACCGCAGCACTGGAAGAATTACGTGATGGCCTCAACAGCTCCTACCAGCAATTGCGCGAGCTGCTTTCCACCTTCCGCTTGCGCATGGAAGACGACGATTTGGGCATGGCACTGGCGCAAACCACCACCGAATTTGCGGAACGTGGCAACTTGCCGATTGCATTGGAAGTCAGTTTGGGCAATCTCAACCTAACCCCCAACGAAGAAATTCACTTGCTGCAAATCGTGCGCGAAGCCTTATCCAACACCCTCAAACACGCCCACGCCAGCCAAGCATGGGTATCGTTGCAGCGTCAAGACGATAATAATAGCCTGCAATTGCGTATCGAAGATGACGGCACGGGAATCCAAAAAACCGCCAACCTGCACCATTACGGCATGGCAATTATGGACGAACGCGCCCGCGCCCTGCATGGCATACTGCAATATTTGCCGCGCACGGGTGGCGGCACTTGCGTACAACTCGATTTCACTCCCAAAACAAGGATTGCCCATGCCGCTTGAAACCCCGCAAAGCCTGCTGATCGTGGATGATCACCCCCTGTTTCGTAAAGGTGTGCGTTATCTGGTCAATATGGTGCCCGATTTCATCATCGTCGGGGAAGCTTCATGCGGACAGGAAGGCATCGACATGGCGTTGGAACTTGCCCCCGACATAATCTTGCTCGACCTGAACATGAAGGACATGAGCGGCATTGAGGTATTAAAAGTCATCAAAGCCTCTGGCAGTGATGCACGGGTGGTAATGCTGACAGTTTCCGATCAAGCGAGTGATTTGGTGGCAGCGTTACGCGCAGGCGCAGATGGCTATTTGCTCAAGGAAATGGAACCTGAAGATTTGGTGGAAAAGCTGGCGGAAGCAGCGGCAGGACGTATAACTCTCACCGAACGCCTGATTAATTTATTGGCACACGCCATGCGTCACGATGCCGCCCACCCCAAAAGCAGTTCCGAAGCCGGTTTGACTGAACAGGAACAGCGCATTCTGGAGCGGGTCGCAGCAGGAAAAAGTAACAAGCTGGTAGCGCGGGAACTGGGCATTACCGAAGGCACGGTGAAAGTTCACGTCAAGCATTTATTGCGCAAACTGAACCTGCGTTCGCGGGTGGAAGCGGCGGTATGGTTTGTGGATCAGCAGAAATAATGCGCAGACAACATTCACCAAGATAGGAAACTCCAAACATAACAGCAACGGCAGTGGATAACACGTCAAGATTCTCCCCAGAACACGTTGGTGAAATGTTGCCGTGCATAATCGCGGTATACGGTAAAATCGCTATCAACACTAGCAACCATGCGTGTGTGCAAGCGTTCGCATAACGTAATCAACGAAGCATCGGCAAAATCGGCGGGCAGATCGGCGTATTTCTCCAGCAAGGCGAGGATGCGCCCCCAGTCACCAACGGTACATTCATCAATTTGCACTGCCTGTTGCACCCAAAACAGAAAGTCCTGTTGTGCTTGCTGGGAAAAATCCAGCAGATGCACCACCTCGGTAATCACCGCCAGATTGGTGTGCAAACGCCCCTCTACATCGCGGATGAACTGTTTTGCTTGTGCATGATGACGGTCACTGTTGTCAAACAGGGCAATGAAAACGGGTGTGACCGGAAGTGGTGCTTAGCACAATTATCACCCTCCGAATTACCCCTCACCCCCCTGCCCCCTCTCCCTCAAGGGGCGAGGGGGAGTAAGAAAGATGTTTTTTAGCCCCTCTCCCCTTGAGGGACGACCCTGTAAGGGGCTGGGTGCGGGGTTGGGGTGAGGGGTAACGGCGAAGCCGCAAAAATAGCATCACTTCCGGTCACACCCAATGAAAACGCCGCTATCAACGACGATGTTTGGCATTCAGCTTCTCCCGTAGCAGTGCCTTACGGTTGGTGCTGAGATCGTCACGCCCGCTGCCGTAACGCCCGAACAGGTGTTGCCCCAAGGCATACGGGCTGGTTTTGGCATCTTCTTTGGCGAGTTTGTCGCGGATAGCGTCGCGGATGAAATCGGATAACGAAATCCCGTCAGCCTGCAAGCGCCGCCGCAGGGATTCTTCAAGGGTTTTGTCGAGACGGATGGACAGGCTCATGGCAAGGCAACTCCGGCTGTAATACAATGCGTCATACGATTGTATGAAGTTTCCTGACGGGCCGCAAATGCAAGCCAATGACATGACACAACAACACGCACCAGCAACCCGTTTCCAACTCCTGCGCCTGATCCTGATCGACTCCCTGAGCAGCGGGCGCATCGTGGAAATGGCACTGGATGGCGGTGCAGTCCTGACCGGGCGCAACGGGCGTGGCAAAACCTCCCTACTACAATTGCTGTTGCTGTTTTACGGCGAAAGCCCTAACCGCATTGTCACCACCGAAGCAGGACGCAAATCGTTCACCGGCTATTACCTGCCACATACCACCTCCTACCTTGTGTACGAATACCAACGTTACGACGGGCAAAAACGCCTTGTTGTGGCTTATGCCGACCGTAACGGGGAACGGGTATTTTTCCGTTTCATCCGTGCCGGATATGCCTTGCAGCAGTTTATTGATGTGGCAGGTGGTATTCTCCAAGCACCTGACCTTGCCAAACATTTGCGTACCAATGGCTATTCATGCAGCGAACAAATCGAATCACTGGCTGAATACCGCGCCATTATTCAAGCCACCCACAGCGGCACACGCGACCGGGAACGCCAGAAACAGTTACGTGCCCTGATTGCCGACTATGCCTTTACCCACAGCAACCGCCCGCTCACACAAATCGAAAAAATCGTCAGCGGCATGTTCCGGCGCAAAACCAACTTTGAAGATTTGCAAAGCATGGTGGTGGATTGCATTGCCGAACAAGACAGCACCCTGTCGCTTTCCGGTGATCGCCGCAAAATCGAAAGTTGGCCGCAGCACTACCAAGCCTACCAGTCAGTGATGGCACTTGCCCCAACGCTCGACGCTGCCGATACTGCCCATCAACACCTCGTCGCAGCCGAACAGGCACTCGGCGAAATCCGCGCCCAATACCGCAGCCTCCAGGAACATCTGGATGCCACCCAGCAAAGTATCCGCAGCCAATATGCCCAGCAAAAAGTACAAGCCGATCAGGAATATACGGCGTATGAAGAAAAACGTATTGCCCTAGTCGACCAACAGCGCAAAGCCCGTCAGGAAGCGGAGTTTGCCGAGAAACAAGCCAACGCCTTAGCCCAGCAACGTGACCAGTACGCCCAACAGTCGGTGGAGCAAAAAGCCGCACTGGCAGAACGCGAAGCCGATTTCAAACTGGAACAAACCAACCTGCAACAACGCAGAACTGCCCTGCTGGGCAAGCAAAGCGAAATTGATGCCACCTACAAACAACTGAAAGACGCGCTGAAAGAACATTTTGACAGCCAGCGCGAAGACATCCAGCAACAGCGTGAAACCCTCACCAAAACCTGTGAAGCAGATTTGTTGGCACTGGAAAACCATTTTAACCAGCAGGAACAACAGTTTGCCAATCATCAGGCGGCTGAACGCCTTCCCCTGCAACAAGCCGTGGAAACCGCCAATACCAACGTCGGGGCGTGCCAACGGGATGCCAAGCACCCGCAACCTAACCCAGCCATTGCCCAGCACCTGCAAGAGAAACGCCAGCAACAGGACAAACGCCAGCAAGAAAAAGACCTGCAAGAACAGCAACTGACAAAACTGGACACCGCCTACCGCCAAGCCAAACAAGCCGTGGATGACCAAGAACGGCAAGTCAGCATGGCAAAACAAGTACTCGAACAGGCCAACAAAGAGCTGGCTGATACCAAGCGTTTCCACCAACCGGAAACCGGCACACTGCTGCACTTCTTGCGGCAGGAACACCCCGAATGGACGCGGGACATTGCCAAAGTGATCCGCCCCGACATTTTCACCCGTACCGATCTCAGCCCCAGTTTGCTGGATTCCATCCCGTCGCTTTACGGTCTGGCACTGGATTTGGACAAACTGGATGCCCACCGTCTGGCAGACCCGCAAGCGGCATTGCAAGCCATTGCCCAAGCGGAAGCCCAATGCCAGGCTGCCAAAACCACCCTCGAAACCAAACACACCTTATGGGAGAAACTCAACAAGGCGCGTGAAGCGGCTGACGCTGCCTGCCAAACCCAACGGCAAACCGTGCTGCAAGCCAAAACACACCTTGAGCAAGCCAAAGCCGAAGTCGCCGAAGCCAACCGCCAACTCGAACACAGCCGCCATCATGCCAAGGCACAAGCAGACCTTGCCCTGCACGCCGCTCAAGCCACGTTGCAGCAACACCGCCAAACCCTGAACCAGTTTGATAACGAAATCCGTGCTGCCACTCTGCAACGCCAAGCCGACTACCAAAGCAGGCGCAAAACACGTCAAGCCCAGCGCGACACGCAGTTGCAAGCCCTGAAAATACGGCTGGACATGGCAGAGCAGGAACTGAAAACCAAACAACGCGAATACGATAACGAACGCAATGCTGCCCTGCGCAACGAAGGCGTGGATACCGACAAACTGCAAGTGCTTGAAAACGACCTAAAGCAAGTGACCCAAACACTGGCAGCGATTCGCCGTGATGCCGACTTAATTAATGCCTGGAAACACTGGCTCAAACACGACTGGGTGCAATACGAAACCTACACCCAAACTGCCGCCCAACATCGCAACCACGAAAACACACACACGCAAGCCTTGACCGAACACCAACGCCAGTGGACAAAACGCCAACACGAGCTTAAGACTGAATTGGAACGGTTAGGCAAACAAGTGGGGGTTTTGGAGGACCAATGCAAAACCGTGCGCCAACAATGGGAAAGCCTGCAACAGTACCCCGACAACCCCACTCCCGATTATGACCCGACGTGGACACTCGATACCCTCACCCTGCGGGCTAACCAGCAACGTGACATTGAAACGCAACAAGGCAAAGAACTGAAACGGCATATCACCAGCCTGCAACGCGGATTCAACACGGCTTCTGGCACACCGCCGGAACAATTTCTTTCCACCCACCAGCGTGATTTGCTGCCGTATGCCTGGCGCGAATGGTTGCCGGTTTTCAAGGAATGGTTCACGACCGCGCATACCGACACCCAACGCCTGCTGCTGGTGGATGCCCGTGCCATTGCCAGCGGCATCCTGAAATTTCATCAGGACATGGAAGCATTCCACCTGAAAGTGCTGCAATTCAACCGTGAACTGCAAGCCAACCTCGACAACAACACGGTGTTTGACAGCATCAGCAAGGTGCATGTTGAAGTCATTTCCACCATCAAGGAACTGCAATATTGGCCTGCCATTTGCGACATGGTGGAAACCAACCGCCCGTGGATGATGGGGTTGAACCAGGAATTGCCGCCGGTCGAATTTGCGCAAACCATCGGGCGATTGCTGGAACATTGGGAAGTCAAATCCGGCATCCGCGCCGACCTCAAACACCTGCTCCGTTTACAGGGCGAAGTAACCGAAAACGGCAACCGCCGCACCTTTCACCGCGCTTCCGATCTGGAGGCGGTGTCTTCCAACGGCTTGTCGTATCTGGTGCTGGTGATTATTTTCGTGGCTTTCATCAACCGTATCCGCCGTCATGCACAGGTCAATATCGTCTGGGCACTGGACGAACTCAAAGATCTGGATAGCGGCAATATCCCCGCACTTCTGGAACTGTTGGCTCGCAATAACATCACGCTGGTTTCCGCCTTCCCTGACCCCGACCCCGAAACCTTGGCGCTGTTCAAACACCGCTTTACGGTCGAACCGGATCGGCGTTTGGCTGAAGTGCGCATTGGCACAGGTGACGAACCGACTGACACCGAGGTATTGCCCCATGTTTAAGCAAATTATCCCGCTGTTATTGGCAGGCGAATTCATTTGCCCCTTCACCCAGCAAACTGCCCATGCTTACCTGAGTGACCCCAATCACCAAGCCAGTATTGACGCCTATCTGGAAAAAATCGGCTTGAAACTGGTGCAAACCCGCCACGGTGGCGCGTTTTTCTGCACTCACCTTGAGATGGATGCCGACGGTAAAAAGTCAGCGCACAAAACCTTCAAGGACATCAAGCAAACCCTACGCCCCATTGTCACCTTCCTCGAATTGCTGATGCGGATTACCCAGCAAGACGACATTCTCACCGCTGGTACGATCCTTGAAACCCATCAAATCATGACCGTGATTGATGCCAACCCCAGCCTGCGCAATGACTTGCAATCACTCACCAATCAGGCAGGGCTACGCGCCGAAAACACCGACCGCAACCGTCTGGTGAAAATACTCACCGATTTTTGCAAGCAAGGCTATCTGGTGCTGGTGAACCCCGAACGGGAAATTTACCGCGTGACCGGTAAAATTGAGTACATCATGGAAGTGATTGAGTTCCTGATGGAGCACGAAGCGGTCAGCGATGTGGAGGAATCCGATATGCCGCAGGGGGCATTGCTGTGAATGCCACCACCGACGGCATTGTTGCCTACCTGGGTGTGCTGCACATGCACCGCCAACTGATTGCGGAAACCTACCACCGCAACAGCATCATATTGACGGACGACAACCAGCGTGCCATCCGCCAGTTACAGCAGCAACGCATTTTGTCGCCCTACCTGCAAGACGAATTCCGCCTCGCGCCCAGCCTGACCCGCCATCTGGATGAAGTATTCCAACGGCAACGCAACTACGCCATCAGCAGCAACTTTGAAGAGCAATTCAACCGCTTGCTGCATTTGGCTGACGAATACCAGAAAGCCAGCCACGAAAACCGCAGCGATGACCGCGACAATTACGAAGCGGACTTTGACACCGGTGTGTTTGAACTGGGCGCAAGCATTGCCGCTGGTTTATTGCTGTTACGTACCTTGACCGATAACCGTTTTGCCCACGTCAGCACGCTGGCAGAAAAGCAGCGGCAAAACGCCTACTACATCAAACAGGCCGAAAAACTGGGGGATGCGTTATTGTCATTGCAAACCACGGGTGTGCTGGAGTTACTGAACAGTTCCAGCCTGCTTGCACCGTTGTTGCGAGTCTACCAGCACCAATTGTTAGCCCCGCTGGATGAATGGCGGGCAAGCCTGCTGGATATTACCGCCACCTTGCGCAATTACCTGTACCGCTTGCGCCAGATTGAGCCGGAAGCCAAACGCCTGCGCAATTTTGCACATTTCCTCAACCGCAACCCCGATTACCAGCCGCCGGAGCTGGAAGATCTGCCGCAACAACTGCCCGTGTGGGCGCAACGTTTTACCGGCATCACCATCCACACGCATCCCGATTTGTCACGCACCACGGTACGGGAAGCGTTGGCTGACATCGCCCGCACCATTCCTGCCACGGTGGTCAAAATCACTCGGGAACGGGCGGCAGGGCAATTAATTGCAGGCAGTGATACCAAAACAGTAATTACCCTCCAGCCGAAACCGATACAGCTTGCCTTTCAGCGTTATTTGCACGCGGCACGTGAGTCATTACAACCGCTGTCTGCCTTGCACTGGCTACACCAGCAAACCAGTACCGAACTGCCCATAGCAGAGGCATGGATCATGTATGTGCTTCATGCTGTGCAAGTCTTGTTTACCAACGACGCCAACATCGCCAACACCCTCGTCATGCAACGGGTCGAAGCACCGCTGGCACACCGTTATTCCGGCAACATCGTGGTCATGGATATTCAGTTGTGGAAAAAAACCTGATCAAACGCCTGCTCCAGATTTGCCAAAGCAGTGAAGCGCGTTTTCCTCGCAGCAAAGGTTTGAACCAGTTTCAGCAGGATTACAATATTGGTACGGTCATGGGTACAAGCCTGCACTTTTCGCCACAGGATAAAAGCCAGATTCGTGCCTTGCTGCTGAAAACCGAAAACATTGATGCAGACACAACCGACCCGACCCAATGGGATGGTTTAAGCCGCACCGACAGTCTGGCACTGGGCAGCAATGAAAAACTCACCCATTCGGCAGTGCGTCAACAACGGGTTGCCATCAAACACTTGCCACAACAAGCCTTGTTACTCGGTGGAACACGGCTGGTATTGCCGGAAGGCAGCAATCTGGATGTGAATTGGCAAATAATTGCGCAACAAAGCCAACACGAGACGGTACTGGTGGTGGAAAACTGGGAAGCCTTCGAGCGCATTCATCAAGCTCAGATGGATTTCTCCCTTGCCGGGGAAAACCCCTTGGTGGTGTTTCGGGGCAGCCCGGTTTATCAGCAGGATCACACCATCGCATTGCTGGAAGCCTTGCAACGCCCTGTGTTTGCCTTTGTCGATTTTGATCCGGCGGGGCTGGTGTTGGCGCAAGCATTGCCACATTTCCAGCATCTGATAATGCCAACGCTGGAAATGCTGGAAGCCTGTTTGAAATCTTGCACAAACCATGCCCGTTATCAGACACAACTGCCACAGGCTAGACGGGTGCTGGATAATTCGCAACATTCAACCATCAGGGCTATTTGGTATCTGTTGCAGCAGTATGGGGTAGCGTTGCCGCAAGAAAGTTTCTTGTGCAACACGCTCTCCTCATCCCCTTCCGCCAACCCGTAACGGATGAGTGTATTAATAGACCGGGAGTCTGTTCACCTCGGCTCTTGTTGCGTAGTGCAGTGAATACCGCCACCGCCAGCCGCTACACCGTCGATACCGATTTGCACAATGTCACGAGCCGGGAACAGGCTTTGCAGAGTATCGTGCGCGGCTTTATCCGCTTTGGCATCACCGAATTCGGGGGCAATCACCGCGCCGTTGCACACGTAGAAGTTGATGTATCCAGCAGCGAAATCGTCGCTGGCATATTTTTCACGCACCTTGGACGGAGCAGTCATTACCGCAACTTCCAGTTTGCGGCCCTGTGCGTCGGTGGCGGTTTTGAGGATTTCCAGATGGCGTTTGGTGACGGCATGGTCAAATGATTGCGGGTCTGGGTCGAAACCTGCGACCACCACGCCGGGACGGGCGAAGCGGGCGTAAAAGTCGGTGTGTCCGTCGGTGATGTCCTTGCCTTTGATGCCTGGCAGCCAGATGATTTTTTCCAGACCCAGCAGGCGTTTGAGTTCAGCTTCGCACGCGGCTTTGCTGACACCGGGGTTACGGTTGTCGTTTAACACACAACTTTCGGTGATGATAGCAGTGCCTTGGCCGTCAACTTCGATGCCGCCACCTTCCAGCACCAAATCGGTTTCCAACAATGGTACGTTTGCGACTTCTGCGACTAATGTGACAACTTCAGCATCCTGATCGAAATCTTGCTTTTCACCCCAGCCATTGAAGTTGAAATTCACCGCTGCTTTTTCGCCTTCGGCGTTAGTGACGAAGACCGCGCTAGTATCGCGCATCCACAAATCGTCCAGCGACGCGACGATCAGTTTGACAGCAGAATGTCCCAATAGCTTTGCAGCGATGTCGTATTCTTCCTCCCGTACCAGCATGGAAACAGGCTCATAGTGGGCAATCGTGGTGGCAATACTGGCAAGGTTGCGGCGGACTTCTGGTAGCAGTTTCTCGCCCCAAATGCCTTCGGATGCACCGAAAGCCATCCATGTTCTGATGTGGGGTTCGCTTTCATCGGGCATCCGCCAGCCAGTGCCGGGGCTTGCCCATGCAAAGCGGTGTGTAGCGAGCAAACTGCCAGCGGCAAGCAGGCTGGCGGAGAGGAATCGGCGGCGGTTCATCATGGTTATCGACTCCGGTGTTAGTTGGCGAAGGGTTGTTGTTGGGTCACGCAATGCACCATGCCGCCGTTGGCGAACAAGTTGCGCACATCAATACCTACCACCGTGCGTGTCGGGTATAGGGTTTGCAGGATGTTTTTCGCCACGCTGTCGTTGGCATCCTGATAGGCAGGCATCAGCACCACGTTGTTACCGACATAGTAATTGACGTAAGAGCCTTTGTAACCGAGGTTTTTGCCATAAGTGGTCACGACATTTTTGGCAGTCAGCGGCAATTTCACCAGGTTGTAGCGTGTGCCGCTGGCATTGCTGGCGGCGTACAGGGTGTTGATGTCCTTGCTGGAAATACCCCAGTAGCCAAGATCGGTCGCACTCATGGTGACGAGGGTACGTTCGTCGCCAAAGCGGGCGAAACCGTCGATGTGGGTGTCGGTAATGTCTTCCTTGCCGCCAGGTGCGCCATCCAGCCAGATGAATTTGCTGATGCCGAGGTAAGTGGCGAGTGATTGCTCCACCTGCGCCTGGGTCAGGGTCGGGTTGCGCTTGTTCTGGAGTACGGAACTTTTGGTCGCCAGCAGTGTGCCTTTGCCGTCAACTTCAATCGCGCCACCTTCCAGCACCACCTTGTTGAGGTCGATGCGCGGCATGGCAAGCTGTTTGGCGACGGCTGACGGCACGGCATTATCCTTGCTGTACGGTGTATCCAGCCCCCAGCCATTAAACCCCCAGTCGCTGATTTGCAATTGCCCGCTCTGGTTGCGCACGAAGATCGGGCCATTGTCACGTACCCACACGTCATCGGTCGGGCTAATCAGGAAGCTGACACTGGCGAGGGGTACGCCTGCATTCAGCAGCAAGCTTTGGATACGGGTTTTCTCGGTGGCGTTGTAGGCAATGATGTGGACGTTTTCGCTTTGCACCAGCGCCTTGGTCATGGCTACCCATGTCGCGTCGAGGCGGTTGCGGTAGGTTGCGCCGTAGGTGTACTGGTGCGGCCATTGCAGCCAAGTGCCTTCGTGGGTGGCGTTTTCTTCCGGCATGTAGCTTTGGCTGGCGGCGTAGGTGGCGGTGCTGGTCATCGTTGCAAAAGCTCCCAGTGAACAGATCAGGGTGGCAAGCAGGGTTTGGCGGATTGTGGTTTTCATGGTGTTGTCTCCATCGGTTGGTTGTCGATGGGGACAGGTTACGGGGGAAAGCTGATATTTTGCTGACAGTGAGTGAATACATCACAGCAAGACATTGGGAATTTTTAGCATTATAATACTAAAAAATCGCACGAATACAGGCATCACAGTAAGATGATTGAGCCGCTACAGCACCTTTCCAGTCAAATCAGGACGCAAAAGCTGCCAGATTACCAGCGTTTCCTGTTTCGGAAAATCGACTTTTCGCAACGCTTGATCGGCATCATGGGCGCACGCGGGGCGGGTAAAACCACTCTGCTGCTGCAATACCTCAAATCCGTGGCGCGGGAAACCAAGGTGCTGTATGTGATTGCTGACCACCCCTTGGTTGGGCAGCACGGGCTGTTTAGCATCGCCGATGAATTCCAGAAAATCGGCGGTGAATTGCTCATCATCGACGAAATCCACAAATGCCAATACTTCGAGCGTGATCTGAAGCTGATTTTCGACAGCTATTTCAACCTCAAGGTCATTTTCACGGGTTCATCGGCAACTGCGATTGACAATGCCAAGGCGGATTTGAGCCGTCGGGCGATGTTGTACCGTTTGCCGGTGTTGTCATTCCGCGAGTTTCTGGAATTGGAAACGGGTGAAACCTTTGAAGCGGTGACGCTGGATGCCCTGCTCCAACACCATCCGCACCTGGCGTTGGAAACCGTCAGCCGCATCAAACCCTTGGCGTATTTGCCCGCGTATCTGGAACACGGTGCTTACCCATTTTACCGCGAGGCGGGTTCAACCTATTTGCCGCGTTTGCTGAATGCGTCGATGCAGGTGATCGAGACGGACATCCCCGCGCTTTACCCGATTGACTACGACAAAGTGAACGCACTGAAAAAGCTGATGGTGATGTTGTGCCAAAGCGAGCCTTACGACATCAATGTGTCCAAGCTGTGCGGCGCGGTGGAACTGAACCAGAAAACCCTCTACAAATACCTTGGTTTGTTGCAGGCTGCGGGGTTGTTGCGTTTGTTGGGGGCGAAATCCAGCGGGGTCAGCATTATTTCCAAACCGGAAAAGCTGTATCTGGATAACACTAACCTGTTTGCTGTTTTTTGTAACCAGCCTAAAGCGGGGACGCTGCGTGAGACGTTTTTTGCTTCGATGCTGTCTTACCACCACACCCTGAATTACCCCAAAAGTGGGGATTTTCTGGTTGACGGGCAGTATGTATTTGAAGTCGGGGGTAAATCCAAATCGAAGAAGCAGATCAAGGATGAAGCGGCGGCTTGGGTGGTGGCGGATGGGTTGGAGATTGGGGTGGAGGGGAAGATTCCGCTTTGGTTGTTTGGGTTTTTGTATTGAGTGGTAGTCCGTATTGGCGGGCGGTGAAGTTATTGGCTAGCGTTTAGTGGCTTTGATTTGCTCAATCAATTGCAGCACAAGATTATGTGGCTCATTATGTGTTTCGGGGTC
>DILV01000031.1:155893-230066 GCA_002425225.1 Thiothrix sp. UBA5583 | reverse complement strand
CCGCAACCGCCTGCACAGTACACTCGGCTATCTCAGCCCCGTGGACTTTGAGGCTAAAGCCCTTGCTTCTTGAGGTGTCCGGGATTGCTGGGCCAGATCAAAACTTAATAATTATGATCAATAGACCATTTACTTCCTGGCCTTCCTTCACCCCTGAAGAAGTCGATGCCATCGCCCGTATCCTCCTCTCAAACCGCGTCAACTACTGGACAGGCAACGAATGCCGCGAATTTGAAAAAGAATTCGCCGCATGGTGTGGCACAGAATATGCGGTTGCCGTCACTAACGGCACTGTTGCCCTCGACCTTGCCCTCAAAGCCTTAAACATCGGGCAAGGCGATGAAGTCATCGTCACCTCTCGTACCTTCCTCGCCTCCGTCTCCTGCATCGTCACCGCAGGCGCTACCCCAGTCTTTGCCGACATTGACCGTGACAGCCAAAACATCACTGCTGCCACCATCGCCCCCCTGATCACCCCACTCACCCGCGCCATTATCTGCGTCCACCTCGCAGGCTGGCCCTGTGACATGGATGCGATCATGCAACTCGCCAGCCAACACCAACTCTACGTCATCGAAGACTGCGCCCAAGCCCATGGTGCAACCTACCAAGGGCGCATGGTCGGTAGTATCGGGCACATCGGCGCATGGTCATTCTGCCAAGACAAAATCATGACCACCGGCGGCGAAGGCGGCATGGTCACGACCAACGACCGGGCACTCTGGTCAAGCATGTGGAGCTACAAAGACCACGGTAAAAGCTGGGAAGCCGTCTACGAACAACAGCACCCTGATGGTTTCCGCTGGCTACACAACAGTTTCGGCACCAACTGGCGCATGATCGAAATACAAGCCGTCATTGGGCGCATCCAGTTAAAGCGGATGTCTGACTGGACAGCCCAACGTCGTCGGAACGCCACCTCCATCTGGGAAACAGCCCGCCAACTCCCCGGTTTACGTGTTCCAGTCATTCCTGATCACATCGGTCACGCCTCCTACAAATGCTATGTTTTCGTAGAACCCGAACGGTTAAAACCTGGCTGGAACCGCGACCGCATCATGGCGGAAATCAACCAGCGCGGTATACCCTGCTTTTCCGGTTCCTGTTCCGAGGTCTACTTGGAAAAAGCCTTCGACAACACCGGCTGGCGACCTGCCGAACGCCTGCCCATCGCTAAAGAACTGGGTGAAACTAGTCTTATGTTTCTCGTTCACCCCACCTTGACAGATATTGAAATTAATCAGACCTGTACCGTACTAGCTGAAGTTACAACTTTGGCAACGCAATAATAGCCACACCCAATCACACGGTAATCACCATGCTGTTCAAACTCCCCCGCTGGCAAAAGCGTACCCTGATGCTGGGTACTGACCTGTTCCTGCTCTCAACCGCAGTCTGGCTGAGTTTCGCCCTGCGTCTAGGTGAATGGCTGCCCCGTATGCAAGATGGCATCTGGATGATGCTACTGGCTCCCTTGGTGACAATCCCCGTTTTCGTCACGCTTGGGTTATACCGCGCCATCATCCGCTTTATTGGTGGGCAAGCACTGATTGCAGTCATGCAGGGAGTCACTTTTTCCACCATCATGCTCCTGCTGGGCAGTCTCGCACTGGAATGGCAAGGTATCCCCCGCTCCGTTTTCCCCATCTACTGGGGTGTCTCTTTTTTGCTGGTCGGTGGTAGCCGCTATCTGGTGCGTCGTTATTACTACGCCAGCCGCCGCCGTGGTAGCCGTACCGGGTTGGTAATTTACGGGGCTGGGCAATCGGGCACACAACTGGCTGTTGCCCTGGAAAACATGCCTGAATACGCCATTGTTGCCTACTTGGATGATAACCCTGCCTTGCAGAAATCCATTATCCACGGTATCAAGGTATACCCTCCCCAAGCCTTGCCGGAACTGATTACCGCGCATGACGTGCAGCAGGTTCTGCTGGCAATGCCTTCCGCCCCACTGGAGCGCCGTCAGGAAATCATCCAGTATCTGGAACCATTCAAAGTGCATGTACGCACCATTCCGGGCATGGCAGATCTTGTTTCAGGTCAGAATGAAATCACCGAACTGCGCGAAATCGAAATTGACGAATTGCTGGGAAGACCTTCCGTAACCCCGGATACCAACCTGATGCAACGTTGTATCACTGGCAAACAAGTCATTGTGACCGGTGCTGGTGGATCCATCGGTTCAGAAATGTGCCGCCAGATCATCCGCCTGCAACCCCGTGCACTGATTCTGTTTGAAGCCTCGGAATTCGCCCTGTACCAGATTGAACAGGAACTGCTGCAACTGCTTGTGCATGAAAAACTGTCTGTCTCCCTGATCCCTGTGCTGGGTTCTGTGCAAGATCGGCAGCGGATTGAGGAAACCTTGCGCAAGCACCGCATCCAGACGCTTTACCACGCCGCCGCTTACAAACATGTGCCTCTGGTGGAACACAACCCGATTGAGGGCATCCGCAACAATACGTTTGGCACCATGCAAACTGCGTTGGCAGCCAAGGCTTGTGGGGTGGAACGTTTTGTACTGATTTCCACCGACAAAGCTGTACGCCCCACCAATGTCATGGGTGCAACCAAACGTCTGGCTGAGCTGGTTTTGCAAGGCTTGGCGCAATTGCCGGGCAACACCGTATTCAGCATGGTGCGTTTTGGTAATGTGCTGGGTTCATCAGGATCGGTAGTTCCCCTGTTCCGCAAACAGATCAGGGCGGGAGGGCCAATCACTGTTACCCATCCTGACATCATCCGCTATTTCATGACGATCCCCGAAGCGGCTCAACTGGTTATTCAGGCAGGCGCTATGGCACAAGGCGGTGAAGTTTTCCTGCTGGATATGGGCAAACCTGTCAAAATCGTGGAGCTAGCAGAACGCATGATCAAGCTGAGTGGTTTTACTGTGCAGGATGAAAAAAATCCAGGCGGTGACATTCGCATCGCTTTTACAGGATTGCGTCCCGGTGAAAAATTGTATGAGGAATTGTTGATTGCCGGTGATACCGCACAGACCCCACACCCACGTATCCACAAGGCACAGGAACACAGCATCCCTTGGCATGAAATGGAACAATTCCTGCGCGAACTGGAGCTTGCCTGCCAAAAGCGTAACAGCATTACCATCAACCAGTTGATGGCTGATCTGGTGGATGGCTACCAGAAACGTGCTTTTGCCGCCTGATCATAGATGCATTTTTTCTTAAGCACAAAATAAGCTATACTAACAACCATGATAGATTTACATAGTCATATCCTTCCCGGCCTTTGTGACGGTTCCCAGAATCTGGAAACATCACTGGCAATGGCACGCATGGCGGTTGCTGATGGCACGACTCATCTTGCTTGCACGCCGCATATCTATCCCGGCCTTTACAACAACAACCAACCCGGTATTGCCAGTGCCATTGACTCGCTGCAAATAGAGCTGAATCAACAGGGTATACCACTGACCTTGGTCATGGGTGCTGATGTACACATGGTGCCTGAAGTCATGCGCGGCCTGAAAGATGGCATGATCCCTACCCTCAACCAGTCACGCTATTTTCTGCTGGAACCCTCCCATCATGTGCCTGTTAGTGGATTTATTGACCAGATTGAAAACTTTCTGAATGCAGATTATGTGCCTGTCATTACACACCCTGAACGCTTGCGCTGGCTAGGGGACAAGTACGAAGAATTTCTGCTGGCGGCACGCATGGGAGCCTGGCTGCAAATCACCGCTGGTGCCATCACAGGTCATTTTGGGCGGACTGCCAGACAGTTTTCCGAGCGCCTGTTGCTGGATGGTTATGTGCATATCATTGCTTCAGATGCACATGGTACAGATCGCCGACCACCTATCCTGTCAGCAGGCATTCAGGCAGCTATCCAGTTGCTGGGTGATGAAACTGAAGTCATGCGCATGGTACAGGAACGCCCAAAAGCCATTCTGGATAATGCCTCACCTGATACGGTCAGCCTGCCTCCAGCCTTAGCATTGTCAGCCGGACATGAGCTGGCAGCTAGCCATTTTCATAAAAATCCGACGGTAAATAAAAAAAACTGGTTCAATCGTCTGTTTGGATAATCATTTCATTTTATCCGTGCTAGTATTAGCGGATATTCAACAAAGCTACGCAAACATCATGAAAACTAACAAATTTTTATTTATTGGTCTATTAATTTTTCAAATGATCATAAGTGGCTGTAGCAGTACCCCTGCTGATTCCGCTAGCGTAGGTGACACTGGTTCTACTGCCATATTTGCTGATAACCGCGAACTCGATTACATGGCTGGGGCGACAGACTACCGTATCGGCCCTTCCGACCTGCTCGACATCAAGGTCTTTCAGGCTGAGGAACTTTCACGTGAAGTCCGGGTTGATCCCCAAGGTAATATCACCCTGCCGCTGCTGGGCAATATCAAAGCAGCAGGACAAACACAATCAGGACTGGAACAACAGCTCGCCAGCCTGATGCGGAAAAACATGTTGCAAAACCCCCAAGTATCCGTATTCATCAAAGAAAATACGGCCCAGCGTGTAACAGTGGAAGGTGAAGTCAAAAAACCGGGCATATACCCGATTTCAGGTCAGGCAACCCTGTTACAGTCTATCGCCATGTCGGAAGGCCTGAACAATCTGGCTGCTGCTGACAAGGTTGTTTTATTCCGCAATAACGGACAGCAAACTAAGGCATATCAAATCAATCTTAATGCCATCCGCGACGGCAAAACCCGCGACCCATTCATTCGTAACGATGACCGGATTGTTGTCCACCGCTCTGATAGCCGTTTTTGGCTACGTGAAACGGCAGCCCTACTAAGCCCGTTTAGCGTGCTAAGCAACATTGCCAACTAAAGTAACAAGCAAGACCAGCTTCATGACACACTCTAGCGATAATCATAATCAGGCTCCTCGTACTTTCCCTGTTCATCAGCAACAGGGAAGTCTTGTTCCACTTTCCCCACACAATTATCACTTACAGAATGATGAAAAAGACGATGATGAAATAGACTTGCGGGAATTGTGGAGTGTGCTCAAACGCCGTAAAGGAACCATTCTGCTTATTGCGCTGTTGGTTTTCATCGGTACGTTGATTGTTACCCTGATGCAAACCCCTATCTACCGCGCCAGTGTGACCCTGCAAATCAATACCGAGAGTACCAAGGTTCTGGATTATGATGTCGAAGCAACGGATGCCCGCCCCGCCAATGACAAGGATTTTTACCAGACCCAATACGAGCTGTTAAAAAGCCGGACGCTGGCGCGAAAAACCATTGATGCCTTGTCGCTGGAATCCACATTGAAAGGAGAAGAATTGGCAAAACCTTTCTTTGCGGATACCTTGGGTGAGATCAAAAAACTTTTCATCGGGGAAACACCAACAGAGCAAACCAGTCAAAAAATTCAACTGGGTCAATACCCTTTGGAAGCCAAATTCCTGAATAACCTGACAGTTTCCCCTGTCAAAAACTCCCGGATTGTTACCGTCAGCTACGACAGTGAAAATCCCCAATTGGCAGCCACCATTACCAACTCGCTAGCTAACAACTTCATTGAGATGAACCTCAACCGAAGGAAAGACTCCGCATCCTATGCCGAAAAGTTCTTGCAGGAAGAGCTGGCAAATGCCAAAAGCAAGCTGGAAGAGTCCGAAGGAAAACTGATTGAGTTCGCCAAAAAAGAGTCGATCATTCGCATGGATGACGAAAAACAGGGAAGTCTCACCTCGCAAAAAATGGGTGAACTGAACGCAGCCCTCACCGAAGCTGAAAAAGAGCGCATTGAAGCAGAAAGCAAATACAAACAGGCACAAGCCGCAGGTGCATCCAAGGTTCTGGAAAATTCGACCATTCAGGAGCTGAAAAAGAACCTGGCAAAATTGCAGGGTGACTATCAGGAAAAACTGCAAATCTACAAACCTGAATATCCCCTGATGGCTCAACTGCAAAATCAGATTGAAGAAATCCGGGCGCAGATTACCCAAGAAACCAGCAGGATCACCAGTACCATTAGTTCGGAGTTGCAGGCAACCTACGCTGCCTCCAAACAAAAAGAAGACCAGCTCCGCACTGAATTGACCAAGCAAAAAGATGAATTACTGAATCTGCGGGACAAAAGCATCGGCTACAACACCTTGCAACGTGAAGTTGAGACCAACCGTAACCTGTACGAAGGTCTCTTGCAGCGTATCAAGGAAGTTGGCGTTGCCGGTGGTATCGGCACCAACAACATCTCGATTGTTGACCCGGCGATTGTTCCCTACCAGAAGCACAAGCCCAATACCCGTTTGAATCTGGCACTTGGGCTGGTTCTTGGCTTGTTCCTCGGGACAGTTATCGCGTTTTTGCTGGAGTTTCTGGATGACCGAGTGAAAAACTCTGCGGATCTTGAACGCCTACTGGGTTTGCCTGTTTTGGGCATTACCCCAGCACTCAAGGGCAAGGATGTTATCGAGCAATCCATGGCAACAGCCCGCCAACCCACCTCGGCAATGGCGGAGGCATTCCGCTCACTGCGCACCAACCTGCTATTTGCCACCCGTGAAGGTATTCCACGCTCATTGACCATCACCAGCTCCATGCCATCAGAAGCGAAATCCAGTACCTGTATCAACCTTGCCACTGCGCTTGCGCAAGCAGGCAAACGTGTTTTGCTGGTCGATGCCGATTTGCGTAAACCAACCGTCCATCAACGCTTCAAGCTGGATAACTCACAAGGGTTAAGCAATTATCTGACGCATCAGGCGGAGTCCGTAGACATAATTCAGGATACATCCATTCCCGGTGTCAGTGTCGTCACGGCAGGCCCACTCTCACCCAACCCTGTGGAACTGCTTTCCAGTGAGCGTCTGGAAAGTCTGTTTGCACTGGTTCCTGTTGAGTTTGATATTGTCATATTCGACTCACCGCCTACGATGGGGCTGGCAGATGCCCTGATCCTTTCCAACCGGACAAGCGCTACCATTCTGGTCGCTGCTTATGCCCAATCGAAAAAACGGGCGCTGACTGACTCCCTTAAACGTCTGCGCCAGGCACAGGCCAACGTTATAGGAGCTATATTCACCAAGGTCAAAGGTGGCTCTGGTCATAATTATGATTATGACTACAACTACTATTATTCTTATGGTTCCAATAAACAATTGCCCAACGAAACTACCGCTTGAGCATGTTTAGCTGGCTATACCGCAGTGTTGTCTTGATTCTGCTGTGTTTATTTGCTTGGCAGATCTATACGCATGGCATGGGGAGACGCACGGCAGAACTGCTCGAACAAGAAGCCTTTGAGGGGTATCAACCTCTCAATAGTGCTTTCCAGATGAAAGCCGACACATGGGTGACCTTGGCCGAACGTGCCAACGAATCTGGCGAACCTGCAATTGCCGAAAAAACTGCCCTGCGGGCACTTGCGGAAAACCCCACGAGTGGGCGGGCAGCTTCGCATTTGTTATCGCTATATAACAGTAATTCCAGTATCGCAACTTCAGTCAATATCACTGACATAGCTGATATTGCTGGTAACTTATGGCCTGCCCATACTTATACACATTCCAGACTAGCTGATTACTGGGCAAAACAGGGGCGCATGGAGAAGACCATTCCTGAATGGAATATCCTGCTAATACGCAACCCCAAACTACGTCAGCAGTTATTTCCCAGTCTTTATCAAATCACCGCAAAACCTGAATACCATGACTTGCTGAGTCCTTACATCAAACATCCTCCTGTATGGTGGGAACAGTTTTTCAGCTTTCTATCCCGCGAAGCTCAAACCGAATTTTTATATCAGGTTTACCGACAACGCCAGCAATCCCCTGCACCATTGACTGATGAAGAAAAACGTACCTATATCGCCCGTTTATTAAAAGACAAACTCTGGAACGAGGCTCGTCAAGCCTGGCTACAAGGCTTAAGTGAAACCCAACAAAAACAGGTTGGGTTGGTTTATGATGCGGGTTTTGAAGGAAAATCATTCAATACCGGCTTTGACTGGCAACTGTCCGAAACCAAAGAAATCAGCATCAAACCTGATATAACCTACGGAATCAAAGGCCAACAAGCCTTGCATATCCATTTCAGAAAGGGGCAACCTGTCAACTTCCAGCATGTTGCGCAAAAACTGATGCTGGCTCCCGGTCAATACCAGTTATCCATGCAGTACCGCCTGGACAGTTTCAGATCAAACAAAGGCTTGCGCTGGCGCATCCATTGCGTGGAAAACGAGGAAACCCTGTTGACCGAAACAGAAGCGTTTACCGGACAAAAAAACTGGAGCACACTTTCCAGCCCGTTCAATGTTCCACAGGATGGTTGCGCAGTGCAATTGCTGCGGCTTGAAGCAGATAGCCGCTACCGGCACGATCAGGTCTTTGAAGGGCATATTTGGTTTGATAATGTCAGCATTACCCAAGTAACCGATGAAAAAAATCACTAACACCAGCGAACAACTGGCTTTTTTACTGGCGTGTTTTTTGATCATCATCGCCCCGTTACTCTATAGCGGCAAAGGTGCATACACCAAAATGCTGCTGGAATCCACGGGTCTTGCCCTGCTTGGCCTTTCCTTACTGGCATTGCCAGTCTTTGCACGTGTTTACAAACCCATCCAGCTTTTCCTGATTACCTCGCTCGCCCTAACAAGCCTTTATTTGCTACCCATTCCAGAATCAATGTGGAACACTTTGCCTGGGCGGGACTTTTATCACCCTGTTATTAGCTGGCTACAGCAGCAACAAGTTGAACCTAGACTGTATTTCAGTCTGATACCAACCGAGAGCATGTTTGCACTGTTGTCATTATTGGCTCCACTCGCCATTTTCCTGTTTACAACCAGCAGCTCCCAGGCACGCTTCAAAAACCTGATTACCGTTTTTCTTTGTCTGGCTGCCTTTGAAGCTGCGTTAGGACTCATCCAGTATGCTAGCGAAAACCCCGCTTTTTATTTTGGCATCCCCCCAAATGGAAAAAGCGCCCAAGGCACTTATCTGAACCGCGATCATTTTGCTGCCTTGATGGAAATGGCTTTGCCATTAACGATAGCCCTAACACTGTATACACTGGGAAGAAAGGAATTGCATCAACATGATGCAAGCTGGGTCAAACTGCATGAAACCCTGATCTTTGGCAGCCTGATGCTACTAATCCTGCTCGCCGGTATCTTTACCCGCTCGCGTGCCGGTGTTTTTTTGGTACTTGTCGGTGTGTTACTGTCCAGCATCGCCTTTGCACGGCATATAGGCGGGCGGCAATCGGTTGGCATTACCACCATCTTTGCCACCATTGCCATCGGTACTGCCAGTAGTATTGGCCTCATTCCCGTGTTAAACCGTTTTGTCGGTCAAGATCCGTTAGAAGATGAACGCTGGCGAATTGCACAGCACACCATCGAGGGCATCAAGTCCTTCTTCCCTTTAGGCAGCGGCCCTGGCACTTTCCCTGATGTTTACCGGGCATTCCAGCCAGTTGAACAGATGCATTTTATCAATAACGCCCACAACGATTACCTTGAATTGCTGTTTGATATGGGTGCTGCCGGGGCTTTCATTATTGTCTCTTTTCTCCTGCTTTATATTTACGGCTGGGTAAAGCTATGGGGGAAAAAATGGGACAGGCTGCATTTTCTTCAGATCGCCGCCGGTATCAGCATATTCCTGATATTACTGCATTCATTCACAGACTTTAACTTGCATACACCCGCCAACATGATCGTTTTTGCCCTGATGTGCGGAATATTCTTCCGCAAAGCAGAAGGGGAAAAACATCTGTACAGAAAGAAAACACTACCCGTATCCGGGTAGTGTTTTCCCGCCTGTTTAACTCACTGGGTACTTTCTTTCAGGCGATAGCCAGAACAAAGATACCCCCCGCCTGTAATAGCCTGACCAGCCTGCGAAAGCGCGTTGGGATGGTAACCTACCGCTCTTTCAAACCCTCCTGTCTGACATAACTGATCACCCGTCATACGCAAATTATCCGGTACACCACCGAAAGCTCTAGGGCGATCCCACACTACGTAAGTTCGTTTTTGACCATCCCACCCGTATTGCTTCAGATTTTCACTGGAGACCAAGCGGGGAGGGTTTTGATCAGGTGTTCTGTTTAGCAGTGAGGAGCAAGAAGCCAGACATACCAGAGAAACGACACCTGCGGATAAAAAAATTATCTTATTAGCCATAAAATTTTTCCTGTAAAAATAAATAACTTCACATTTTACAGTTATTAAATTTAGTAGCGATTTAATAAGCCAATATCGTTTAACGGACGAGCGGATTGTTTTCAAGGAAAAGTGGTTTTAGTTTTAAAACAGCAAAAAAAAGCGGCAAAAGCCGCTTTTTTTGTTTTCAATCTGCAATTACATCATCAATTGGTGGCTGGGCTGGCTGGTGTATCATCCCCACCATCCCCACCACTAACCGTAGCAGCAGCGACCAGCACACCACCTGCCACAACTGCTGCGGTGGTAACTGAAAAGCCCGCAACGGCAGCCGGAGCCACACTACTACCAGCAGCCGCACCTGTTCCTGTCGCAATGTTAATAGCTGTTCCAGCCGTAACACCCGTGGCACTAGCCGCGGCAATCGCGGCAACCTGTGTAGTTACACCTGCAATCCCGGCAGCGGCGGCTGCCTGAAATGTTGCAGTACCCACCGCAGATACCAGTTGAGTTCCTTCCAAGCCTGCCGTCAAGGCAGCATCTTTGGCAGCCGCTGCAATTCTGGCAGCGGCTTCAGCACCTTGTAAACCCTGAGCTTTTACGATGGCTGCCTCTTTGTCAGCGGCAGCCCGAATGGATTGCATGGCATTTTCAAGTTCAGCGGCAGATACAGGTGCAGCTACGGCAAGATCAATAACCCCACCCATCAGCGATACACCGAGTAAAACAGAAAGCGCCACTCTATTAAAAGTTTTCATAATTATCTCCTAAAATAATTCTATTGACAGTTATTTGTTTTCTAAAAATAACCATTAGTATTTTAGAAGAGCAAGACCTATTATTTTAATTTTATTAATTTATATAGCATAATAATAATAAATAAAAAAGCGGCATAAAGCCGCTTTTTTACATACAGAACTCAGCAATAATGATCAGGTGCTTGGGCTGACATCATTGCCATCATGGGCTGGCATTACTGTCATCGTTAGCTGCATCAACAACTGTTGCAGCAACAGCAACGCCACCAACTACTGTTGCCGCAGTCGCTACCGTAAAAGTTGCTGCTGTCGCACCAGCAGCACCCGCCGCCGCACCAGCGCCAACCGTAATTGCAGTACCTGCTGCCACACCCGTAGCAGTAGCAGCGGCTGTTGCTGCCACAGCACCTGTCACACCTGCGATACCCGCAGCGGTAGCAGCACTAGCCGTGGCGGTCGCAACGAGGGAAGCTGCTTGTGCACCAGCCAACCCGGCAGACGCAGCCGCTTGGGCAGCAGCAGTCGCGATTTGTGATGCCGCCGCCGCGCCTGTTGCACCAGAGGCAGCCGCTGCCTGTGCTGCTGCCTGCGCCGCCGCATTCACTGACTGAGTTGCAGCTTGCAGTGCAGCCCCTGCCAACTCAGCGTAAGCAGGCGTTGCGACCAAACCACCCGCCAGTGACATACCGATCATGACCGAAAGTGCCAATTTTTTAACCGTATTCATTTTGGAGATCTCCTTGGATATTTATTAATCCATATCTGATATTTTATCAATAACTGCTTATGGAACAGCTCAGATTATTATAACAGTCATCAATCAAGTTTTTCTATGATTTTCGTTTTGTATGGTCGGCTATTTTCAAATCAGATATTCGCTGTTTCCCATATACCCACGTAAAACATCTGGTATCCTGATTCTACCATCCGCTTCCTGATAGTTTTCCAGCACTGCCACCAGCGTGCGACCTACTGCCAGCCCTGAACCATTCAGGGTATGCAGCAGTTCCGGCTTGCCAGTCTCAGGATTACGGTAACGTGCCATCATGCGGCGTGCCTGAAAATCCTGGAAATTGGAACAGGATGAAATTTCGCGGTATTTTTGCTGCCCCGGCAACCAGACTTCAATGTCATAGGTTTTGGCAGAAGAAAAGCCGGTATCACCCGCACACAACACAATCACCCGGTAGGGCAAGCCCAGTTTTTGCAGAATGGATTCTGCATTCCCGGTCAGGCTTTCCAGCGCTGCCCAGGAATCTTCCGGGCGAACCAGTTGTACCATTTCGACTTTCTCAAACTGGTGCTGACGGATCAGACCGCGCGTATCCTTGCCATAAGAGCCCGCTTCAGAACGGAAACACGGTGTGTGGCAAGCGTATTTTACCGGCAGCTCAGCCGCATCCAAAATGGTGTCGCGTGCCAGATTGGTGACAGGCACTTCTGCGGTTGGAATCAGGTAGTAACCCTGCTCGTTGTTGAGCTTGAACAGGTCAGCCTCAAACTTGGGCAATTGCCCGGTTCCACGCAAACTATCAGCATTGACCATGTACGGGGTATACACCTCGTTGTAGCCATGCTCGCTGGTATGGGTATCCAGCATGAACTGGATCAGCGCCCGGTGCAGCCTTGCCATCGCCCCGCGCAACACCACGAAACGGGAACCGGTCAGCTTGGCTCCGGCATCAAAATCCATCCAGCCATTGGGTATCCCCAAATCCACGTGGTCTTTGGGCGTAAAGTCGAAGGCTGTCGGCTCACCCCAGCGGCGGATTTCCACATTGCTGTTTTCATCAGCCCCATCCGGCACAGAGGCATCCAGCAAGTTGGGAATACCCAGCGCAATCGCATCCACTTCAGCCTGCAAACCGGCAAGTTCCTGCTCGGCAGCTTTCAGGCTATCCCCCAGCGAGGCAACCTCTGCCAGCAAGGGCTGGATGTCTTCCCCCCGTGCCTTGGCATGACCGATGGATTTGGAGCGGGTATTGCGCTCGTTTTGCAGGGTTTGGGTTGCCACTTGCAGGTTTTTGCGGCGTTCTTCCAGTGCGCGGATTTTCTCCACATCCAGCGCAAAGCCACGCCGGGCAAGTTGTGCAGCGACTTCTTCGAGTTCCGTCCTGAGCCGTTTCGGGTCTAGCATGATAGGTATTCCAGTTCTGCGATTGCTGTCAAAGGCGCAATCTTAACTCAGATCAGGCGTCCTGTAAGCACACCCAGCCATACCGCCAGCAAACAAAGTCCGACATTCAGCAGGATATTCAAACCAGCCCGCCACAGACTTCCCTGCATGAGCAGGTCAAAGGTATCCAGCGAAAAGGTGGAAAATGTCGTGAATGCCCCCAGCACTCCCACAATTAGCGTGCGCGACCAGACGGAGGTCAGCATGTCCCGTTCCATGAAAAAAAACGTCAGGTAGCCAATCAAAAAGGAGCCAATGACATTTACCGTCAGCGTACCGTAGGGAAACTGCCTGCCCAGCACTCCATAGACCCCGTTTGCTACCCAGAAGCGCAGTAATGCCCCCAAAGCACCGCCGACCAATATTCCTGCAATCTGGTACATGCCAATCCCCTGTAATTCAACTAGAATTCACGCCTGCCTAAAAAGCGGATACACTACCCCACGCTCATGACAAGTCAAGGAACACCATGCAGTTTGACCCGGATTTGAAAGCACGGTTACTTTTCCAGTTCAATGAAATCTTGCCCGCAGAATGCATACTGACGGCGGAGGAAGACTTGCGCCCGTATGAATGCGATGGCCTGACGGCCTATCGGCGTGTACCGCTGGCTGTTGTGCTGCCTGTCACGACCGAACAGGTTCAGCAGGTGGTGCAAACCTGCGCCCGCATGAACATTCCGGTGGTGGCTCGCGGTGCAGGCACAGGCTTGTCCGGCGGTGCATTACCGGAAGAAAATGGTATCATCCTCGGCCTGTCGCGCCTCAACAAGATTCTCGAAGTCGATACTGACAACCTGATCGCACGGGTACAGCCGGGGGTACGCAACCTCGCCATCAGTCAGGCAGTGGACAAACACGGCTTGTTTTACGCGCCTGACCCTTCTTCGCAGATTGCCTGTTCCATCGGCGGCAATGTGGCGGAAAACTCCGGCGGGGTGCATTGCCTGAAGTACGGCCTAACCGTCCACAATATCCAGCAAATCAGGCTCGTCACCATTGACGGCGAACTGGTGACAATCGGCACGGAAACACTGGATAACCCCGGCTATGACCTGCTGGCACTGCTGACCGGTTCCGAAGGAATGCTGGGCATCGTGGTGGAAGTGACCGTCAAACTGACCGTCAAGCCGCAAACCGTGCAGGTGCTGATGGCTGATTTCCCGGAAGTAGTGGCTGCCGGGGAAGCAGTAGCCGCCATCATCAGCAGCGGCATCATTCCCGCCGGACTGGAAATGATGGACAATCCTGCTATCCGTGCTGCTGAAGCCTTCGCCAAAGCGGGCTATCCGGTTGATGCTGCCGCCATCCTGCTGTGCGAACTGGACGGCACCGAAACCGAAGTGGCAGAACAGGCTGCCAGTGTCAGTGCCATCCTGCAACGCTACGGAGCCAGCAACATCCATACTGCCACCACCGCCAGCGAACGCGCCAAACTGTGGGCAGGGCGCAAATCGGCCTTTCCCGCAGTCGGGCGCATTTCCCCTGACTATTACTGCATGGATGGCACCATCCCGCGCAAGCATCTGGCGCATGTCCTGCAAAAAATCAACGATTTCTCTGAGCAATATGGCTTGCGGGTTGCCAACGTTTTTCACGCCGGAGATGGCAACCTGCACCCGCTGATCCTGTATGATGCCAACCGCCCTGGTGAGCTGGAAAAAGCCGAACAGTTCGGTGCAGATATTCTGGCGCTGTGCGTCAAGGTGGGCGGTTCCATTACCGGCGAACACGGGGTCGGGCACGAAAAGATCGACTCCATGTGCGTGCAATTTACCGAGCCTGCACTGGAAATGTTCCATGCCATCAAGCGGGCGTTTGATCCGGCTGAACTGCTGAATCCGGGCAAGGCTGTACCCACCCTGCACCGCTGCGCCGAACTGGGAGCCATGCACGTGCATCGCGGGCAACTTTCCCACCCCGAATTACCCCGATTTTAACCAGATAAACGACCCGGAACATGATTGCGGACAACGACATAACCCACACATTGCACGAACAGGTCGTCACAGCCATCGACAGCAAGCAGCCCCTGCATATTGTCGGGGGTGGAACCAAGGCTTTTTATGGCAATGAAACCCAAGGGCAGGAACTGAATACCACCGCACACACCGGTATCGTGGCCTATGAGCCATCCGAGCTGGTTGTCAGCGTGCGTGCCGGAACCCGTATCCAGGAACTGGAAAACCTGCTGGCAGCCCACGGGCAAATGCTGGCATTTGAGCCTCCCTGCCTAGCCCCAAACGCCACCATTGGCGGAGCCGTTGGCGCAGGTCTGGCAGGCCCTGCCCGCCCTTGGCAAGGCACGGTGCGTGACCATGTACTCGGTGTAAAACTGGTGACAGGCCAAGGTAAGATTGCCAGCTTCGGTGGTCAGGTCATGAAAAATGTGGCAGGTTACGACGTTTCCCGCCTGATGGCTGGCTCACTGGGCACTCTCGGCCTGATGCTGGAAATTTCCCTCAAGGTCATGCCCAAACCCTCCCATGAGCTGAGTCTGGCACTGGAAATGCCGGAAGCAGACGCGCTGGAACTGGGTTCACGCCTGCGCAAGGATGCCATGCCAATAACTGCCTCTGCTTATTTTGATGGCTGCCTCTACCTGCGCTTGGGGGGGGCAAAATCCACTGTCAAAGCCGCATCCAGTACCATCGGGGGAGAAGTCCTGCAACAGCAGAATGAATTCTGGCAAGCCCTACGCAACCAGACCCACGAATTTTTCCAGCAGTACGACCGCCCCTTGTGGCGGCTTTCCTTCCCTCCGGCAACCGGTATGGTCAGCCGTCTGGAAGGCAGTTCACTGGTGGAATGGTCTGGTACGCAACGCTGGATTTACAGCAATATTCCGGTCAACCTGATCCGCAGCATTGCCGAGAAATACAAAGGTCATGCCACCCTGTATCGGGGACGCTTGCCCGGTGTGAGCACCTTCCATCCGCAACCGCTGGCCTTGCTGAACATGCAAAAGCGCCTGAAACAGGCGATGGATCCCCACGGCATTTTCAACCCCGGCAGAATGAACAAGGACTGGTGACATGCAGACCCGCTTACTGGAAGACATCCGGCAGACATCGGCAGGCAAAGTTGCAGAAGAAATCCTGCGCAAGTGCGTACACTGCGGTTTCTGCAACGCCACTTGCCCAACCTACCAGTTGCTGGGGGATGAAAATGACGGCCCACGCGGACGCATTTACCTGATCAAGCAACTACTGGAAGGCCAGCAGGTCGGCACACAAACCCTGCAACACCTTGACCGTTGTTTGTTGTGCCGTAGCTGTGAAACAACCTGCCCTTCCGGGGTGGAATACAGCAAACTGCTCGACATCGGGCGACATCTGGCAGAAGAACAGATTGGGCGCACTGGCAAGGACAAAACCCTGCGCAAGCGCTTGCGCAAATACTTGCCAAAACCAGGGCTATTCAGTGTTGGCCTATCGTTGGGACGAGCCTTCAAACCCTTGCTGCCCGACAAACTCGCCAGCAAAGTGACACCTGCCCGCCCAGCCGGTCAATGGCCTGCCCCGCGCCATGCCCGCAAAATGCTGGTACTGGATGGCTGTGTGCAACCCAGCCTTTCACCTGACATCAATGCAGCGACTGCCCGTGTGCTCGACCAACTGGGTATCAGCCTGATCAAGGCCGAAGGTGCGGGTTGTTGCGGGGCTGTCAGCCAGCACCTAGGAGCACCGGAAGATGCCCTTGCTCACATCAAGCGCAACATTGATGCCTGGTGGCCCCACTTGACTTCTAACGGGGTCGAGGCGGTAGTCATTACTGCCAGTGGCTGTGGCGCGATGGTCAAGGATTACAAATACCACTTGCGTGACGAACCGGACTATTTCATCAAGGCCGAGCGCATTTCTTATCTGGCAAAAGACATCGCCGAAATCATCAGCAAGGAAAACTACCAGAAACTGGCACCTGCCAAGGGTTCTCGCATTGCTTGGCATCCACCTTGCTCCCTGCAACACGGCATGAAAATCCGGGGCGTGGTGGAAAACATCCTGCAAGATTGCGGTTTTGTGCTGGTTCCGGTAACAGATGAACACTTGTGCTGTGGGTCGGCAGGAACCTATTCCCTGCTGCAACCCGAGCTGGCTCAGCAGTTGCGCGGCAACAAACTGGACAATCTTCTGGCACAACAACCGGAATACATCGTCACCGCCAATATCGGCTGCCAGACCCATTTGCAGGAAACCAGCCCTGTACCGGTCAAACACTGGATTCATGTGCTGGATCGGGCAATTTCAGGCTGACAAATACCAAAACTGTCCTATACTCAGAATGAGTTGAGGAAGCCCCTGTTATCAGGAAGATGTCGGTGAAGGTGACGTACACGAGCGTCATCGGGAAGGGGAAGCCCCGCGCAATGCGGGGCTTTTTATGTGCTACCATTCACGCATGGATATTATTTTTCGTGAATACGGCGCAATTATTCGCCGCAAATGGGGCTGGTTTCTGGTGGTTATGCTGGGCATTTCCGCCGGGGCAGGCATCGAAATCCTCGTGCCTCTCTATTACAAAGACATTGCCAATGGCCTGATACTGCCCTATTCCGCTACTACCCACACCCTGCTACTGCACAGCCTGCTGATCATTGCGGGTTTGTTCGGGTTGAAATGGTTGGGCTGGCGGGCGCTGGAACTGGGCATGATCATGTTTCAGAGCTGGGGTTTAAACCAGCTCGACAAACGCTGTTTCGATGTACTGATCAAACAGCGTTATGTATTTTTCGAGAACAACTTCGCGGGCAGTCTGGTCAAGCAAGCCAACCGTTTCATCAAGGCATTTGAAACCACCATCGACTGGCTGATCTTCGAGTTCTACGGCAATCTGCTGCAAGTCAGCATTGCCTTCGTCATTTTTTACCAGCAACAACCGCAGTTTGCGCTGTATTTCCTGCTGTGGGTCATTGTGTTTTTAGGCTTCAGCGGCGGCTATTTGGTGTGGAAACTGCGTTATGACGTACTGGTGGCGGAAATGGACTCCAAACTGGGCGGTGCATATGCCGACAACATCAGCAATATCTTTATCCTGAAAAGTTTTGCGCTGGAAAGCCGCGAAAGCGCGAATATTGGCACTATTGCCGATGAATCTTACCGCAAACGCAATATTGCCTGGCTACTGACCTTTGTGTTGTTTGCGGTACAAAGCCTGATGGTGTTTGGCATTGAGTTGTTGCTGCTGTACCTGATGATCGGCAAATGGCAGGACGGCACGTTTGAAATTGGCGAGTTTGTGCTGTTCCAAACGGTGCTGCTGATCCTGATCCGCCATCTGTGGGATTTTGGCATGAATTTCCGCCGTTTTTTCAATGTGCTGGCAGATGCCCGCGAAATGTCGGATGTTTTCCGGCAGGCCGATATTGAACAGGATCAAACCCGCACCCAAGCGCATACCATCAGCGCGGGTGACATCCGCATTGAAGATATGGGCTTTGCCTACGGTGGCTCCGGTTTGTTCAGTGGTTTCAACCTGCATATCCGGCCGGGGGAAAAAGTGGCATTGGTGGGGCATTCCGGTTCCGGCAAGACTTCGCTGACCAAACTGCTGTTCCGCTTCGTTGACCCTCAGGCAGGGCGTATCCTGTTCGATGGGGTGGATGCGCAGGATTTCACCCTGGCATCCTTGCGTGGACAGATTTCACTGGTTCCGCAACAGCCGGAACTGTTTCACCGCAGCATCCGCGACAACATTACGCTAGGCAAGGAAATCCCGGAAGAACGTCTGCGGGAAGTAGCACAACAAGCGCGGGCGCTGGCTTTCATCGACAAGTTGCCCAAGGGTTTTGATACGCTGGTAGGCGAACGCGGGGTGAAACTCTCCGGCGGGGAAAAGCAACGGGTGGCGATTGCCCGCGCCTTCCTTGAAGATGCGCCGATTGTGGTGCTGGATGAAGCCACTAGTGCGCTGGATTCACTCACCGAACAACAGATTCAGGTCGCCATTTTCGAGCTGATTGAAAACAAGACGGCGATTGTGATTGCCCACCGGCTGGCAACCATCCTACGCATGGATCGCATCATCGTGCTGGAAAATGGGCAGATTATCGAGCAGGGAACCCACGCCGAACTGCTGGCATTACGTGGTAAATACTACGACATGTGGCAACATCAGAGCGGCGAATTCCTAAACACGGATTAAGCCGGTTCAGCCACCTGCCCGGTACGCGGTTTGGCTCTTTTCAGCCACTTGTCCAGTTTTTGCTGTAATTCCTCACCACGTACCGGCTTGGAAAGGTAATCGTTCATGCCCGCCTCGAAACACTTGTCGTCATCGCCTTTCATGGTATGGGCGGTCAGTGCCACAATGGGTAATGCCTGATAACGGGCATCTTCCAGCTTGCGGATTTGGCGGGTGGCTTCGTAGCCATCCATCACCGGCATCTGGCAATCCATCAACACGATGTCATAACGCTGCCGTTGCACCACCTGTACGGCTTCTTCACCGTTAACGGCACAATCCACCTGGGTGTAACCCAGTTTTTTCAGCATCGCCAACGCGACTTTCTGGTTGACCAGATGATCTTCGGTCAGCAGGATACGAACCCCTTCCGCAGACACTTCTGACTGTACCTCGGTTTTCTCAGGTTCCACGACAACGGCTGGCAACTCACTTTCCCCCGCCAAGGAATGGTGCAAACGGTTAAGATAACGCAGAATAACGGAATGCTTGACCGGTTTGCCCAGCAACTGGATATGTCGCCCCAACCGGGAGGCTTCCAGCAGGACAATCTGCTTGCTGCTGCCGTAAATGACAATGGGTACTTTGGTGTACTCACGCACCGCCTTGATGACGGGCACGATGCCCAGCGGATGATCCGGTTTGTAGAAAAACATGTCAGCATCCAGCACAATCACGTCATAACTGCTGTTATCTTCCAACGTGATCATCAGACTGTTGAGGCTGTCCACTACCAGAGGATCCATACCCCATTGCTGCATCTGTCGCTCATAATGAGTATTCAACAAGGGTTTGGAACCCAGCATCAACACTCTGGTGAGATGGGCAGGGTGCTCGGGGTGTTGGCATTGCCCAGCTTCTGCTTGGATTGTCACCCAGAAACTGGAACCAACCCCCACCTTGCTCAGCAAGCCAATATCACCGCCCATCAATTGCGCCAGTTGCTTGCAAATGGCTAAGCCCAACCCTGTACCACCGTGCTGGCGGGTCACAGAACCATCCACTTGTGAAAAAGCGGTGAACAGTCTGGCTTGCGCATCGGCAGGGATGCCGCACCCAGTGTCAATCACATCAAAACGCAGTATCTGCTTGTCACCCGGCTGCTGCCAGATCTTGCCTACGGTACTGATTTTCAGCACAACATAGCCACGTCCGGTAAACTTGATAGCATTGTTCAGCAGATTGATCAGGATCTGGCGCAAACGCACCGGGTCACAAATCATGCTGGCAGGTACTTCCCGGTCGATGAAGAAAGCCAGCTCAATACCCTTGGCCTGGGCATGTTCTGCCAGCAAATCCATCACCCCTTCTACCAGTGGCAGTAACTCAAAACTGCTGGTGCTGATCGACAGCTTGCCCGCTTCAATCTTGGAAAAATCCAGAATGTCATTGATGATACGTAACAATGATTCGGCACTGTGTTGTACCGTGCGTACCTGATCGCGCTGCTCGCGGCTCAGCTTGCTATCCAGCAACAGTTCCGTCATGCCGATGACCCCGTTCATGGGGGTGCGGATTTCATGGCTCATGTTGGCAAGGAATTCAGACTTGAGACGGGCAGATTCCAAGGCTGCATCCCGTGCCTGTGCCAGTTCTTCCTGTACCTGAATACGGTGGCTGATGTCACGGATAATGCCGGTAAACACCACATTATCGCCGAAACGGGCTTCATTGACTGACAGATCAATTGGCAAAGTCGAGCCATCCTTGCGCCGTGCCATCAACTGACGAGGCTTGCCGATGATGTGTTGTTGCCCGGTTTGCAGGTAATCCTGGATATACCTGTCATGCTGCTGCTGATGTTCACCTTCCATCAGGAGATTGACATTTTTTCCCAGTAATTCTCCGGGCGTATAGCCTAATACCGGATGCACTGACTGGTTGGTTTCAATAATGATGCCTTTGGAATTGATGACAATGATGGCATCCAGTACCGAATCCACAATGGTACGGCTTTTGATCTGGCTGGCTTTGAGGTCTTCCGCCAATGTTTCACGTTCTTCGATCCCCAATACCAGTTTCTGGTTGGCAATGCGGGCAGCATCCACCGATTCCTGTGAGGTTTTCAGCGCTGAGCGCAAACCACGCAAGGCCAAGCCCAGCATCAACAACAAGGCAACGCCCAATCCCAGCAACATCAGGAACGATTCCATCATAGCTTGCCGGGTTGCCTTTTCAAAACCGCTGAGCGGACGGCTGATTTCCAGCACACCACGCACATCCCCTTCTTGCCAGTCGGTTTTGGGCGTCCCGGCATAGGTATTATGGCAATCGACGCAACTGCTGAGCAGCCGGTCAGCACGGGCATAACGCAATACCTGCTGTTCCCCAGCTCCTTCAAAACGCCACACGGCCTTTTCCGGGTTTTTGCGCAATTCTTCCAGTGCCCATTTTTCAAAATCATCACGTATCCCGCCATCCTTGCGCCAAGGGAACGGCATATCACTGTACAACCTGACGTTGTAATTGCTTTCCTTGCTGTCACCGATAAACTTTCCCAAATCCATCAGCATGGTGGCAGGCAGCGGCATCGCCTCCTTGGTTTCGTGATAGTCATGGGTAATTTTCAGACCATTTTCCTGCGCTCGGGGCACAATCTGGGTAGAATAAAAGGTGCGGAAACGGGCTACCGAAGACGCAAACTGGCTGGTTTCATAGACGGCAATTTCCTGATTGATGCTATGGCTCTTTTCGTAGCTGACCCAAAACACAGCGCCAGCTCCCAGCAACAGCAGGAAGGAGAGGATATAAACGATATAGCGGGTGAAAAAGCCATCGCCACGGCTATAATTTTTGTTTTGTTTATTTAACATGCTATAACCACATAGGTACGGGAGCCACACATTTTTATAAATTCAGATAATGCTCCATCAGTAATAACGTTAGGATACGCACATTTGCCAGCCTTGACTACTGATCATGACAAAGCGTCCTCTCCACCCTGAATCTTTGGCAAAACACTGACTGACATGAACAACAGCATCTCATCCAGCTTCCGCCCCGCCTGGTGGTTACGCTCACCCCACCTGCAAACCCTGTGGCCGGTATTTTTCCGCCAGCGCCCCCAACTGGAACTGCAACACGAGCGGGTAGAACTGGCAGATGGTGATTTCATCGACATTGCTAGCTACCCACGCCCGGCTTCACCACGGGTGCTGGTCATTCACGGTCTGGAAGGCTCAGTGCAATCACATTATGCCCAGACCTTGCTGCTGGCATTGCACAAAGCAGGGTTTACCAGTGTATTCATGCACCTGCGCGGATGCAGTGGCACACCCAATCGTCACTCCAGCAGCTACCATTCGGGGCGGACGGCAGATGTAGCTGAAGTGCTTGCTCACCTGCGCCAGACCGGCAGACCGGTGGATGCTGCTGTCGGCTTTTCCCTGGGGGGCAACCTGATCCTCAAATACGCCGGGGAAACAGGTGCTACGTCAGACTTGCAAGCCGTCGTCGCAGTTTCCGTGCCGTTTCAGCTTGAGGAGTGTGCCCACAAGCTGGAACAGGGTTTTGCCAAAGTATACGGTCAATATTTACTGACTAAACTGAAAGCAGCCTATCAACACAAATTCAAGCAACGGCAAGCACCCTTGCAGGTTGATCTCAGGCAGATACGTACTATTTTTGCCTTTGATGACCAGATCACCGCACCGCTGAACAACTTTGCCAGTGCAGAAGATTATTACCGCCGCAGCAGTTCTGCACAGTTTCTGCGCTATATCCAGACACCAACGCTGATTATCCATGCGCTGGATGACCCTTTCATGTACCCCAGCACTACCCCCAGTGCAGACTTGCTCAGCGCCGACGTGACTCTGGAACTGGCAAGCCACGGCGGGCATGTCGGTTTTGTCAGCGGCAATCTCCCGTGGCAGGCAGAATACTGGCTGGAACAACGTATTACTGCATGGTTAAAAGAGCATGTGCTGTATTAGAATCGCCGTATCCATTCATCAACAGACCTGAGCGCCATGCAACTGCAAAACCCGGATGCCAATACCCTGTGTAACGAACTCGACCTGATCGGTCAATACCTACCCCTCGCTGGAGCCAACGTACTGGAACTCGGCTGTGGCACAGCCCGCATGACCCGACTGCTTGCCGAACACTTTCCCGTCAAGCGTATCATCGCCACCGAAGTTGACCAAATCCAGCACGCCCGCAACCTTGTCAGCGAATATCCTGACACTATCGAATTCAAATCCGGCGGGGCACAGGCCATTGAGATGCCAGACAACAGTATTGACGTGGTGTTCATGTTCAAGTCGCTGCACCATGTGCCGCAAGCACTCATGGCAACTGGAATGCAGGAAATTGCCCGTGTTCTCAAACCCGGTGGACTAGCGTGGATTTCTGAACCCGTGTACGCAGGCGCTTTCAACGACATTCTGCGCCTGTTTCATGACGAAAAAGTGGTACGTGAACTGGCTTTCCAGGCCGTTTGTGAAGCAGTGCAAAGTGGCACGCTGGAACTGGTGGAACAGGTTTTCTGCAATACTGAATCACGCTTTGCCGGTTTCGACGAATTCGATCAGCGTATCCTGCAAGTCACGCATACCAACCACCGACTGGATAATACGTTGTATCAAGAGGTAAAAAACCGTTTCAACGCGCATGTTGGCTCCGAGGGGGCACGCTTTGCAAACCCAATGCGCTTTGACATCCTGCGCAAACCTCTGCTGCCCCAGCAATAACGTCAAAGCAAGTGACCCGGAAGCCATGCACCCCATGAGACAATACCTGCTTTTCGCCCTGTTGCCACTGAGCCTTGCTGGCTGTATTGACAAGTTTGACACCAAGACCCATGACAAGCTGCAAGCCAAACTGCCACCGGATGCCACCGTTTCTGCCACGGGAACCTTGCTAGCAAGCGGACGTGTCGTTGGAGTAAGCGATGGTGACACCCTGACCGTGCTGGCAAGCGACAAAAAAAGTTACAAAATTCGCCTGCAAGGCATAGACGCACCGGAAAAAGACCAGCCATTCGGGCAAGTCTGCAAGGAAGCCCTGATGATGCAGACCGTCAACCTGACAGTCGCAGTGGAAGCCTACAAAGTCGACCGCTACGGGCGCGTTATCGCCAAAGTCACCGCAGAAGGCAAGGATGCAGCGCTGGAACAAATCCGTAACGGTTGCGGCTGGCATTATGCTGCCTACGCCAAGGAACAAAGCAACACTGACCAACAAAGCTACGCCGATGCCGAGAAACAGGCACGCAAAACACGCAAAGGCTTGTGGAAAGACAAGCAACCTGTCGCGCCGTGGGATTTCCGTCAGAAAAACCAGCAGAAATAAGGCAAGGACGAAAACCTTATTCCAGCGACATTAGCCGGACACAGTTTCGTAACCTCCCTGCAAAATAACCGTCACACCTGCGTCATACTTGCCCCCTAAGCTGTCGGGATAACTTCCGAAGGAGTGCATCCATGACCGCAACACCACAAGACCACCATGCCCACACAACCATGCCGCAACTGCGGGTAGAGCTTGCCGCCACCCCTGCCGACGTTTACGCATCCCAGTGCCTGCGTTATGCCATTTTCGCCAAGGAACAGGGCGCACACCTGGAAAGCGCTGCCGAGGGCATCGACCGTGACCATTACGACGACTACTGCCACCACTTGCTGGTGCGTCGTACTGATAATAATGCAGTGGTCGGCTCCACCCGCATTCTCACCACGCCGAATGCGCGGAAAGCAGGCAGTTTCTATTCCGAAAACGAATTTGACCTGCGCGGGCTGTTCCCCCAACTCAAGGGTAATGCGATTGAAATCGGGCGCACATGCATTCACCCGGAGTTCCGCAACGGTGCAGGCATCGGCATGTTATGGCTAGGGTTGGCACAGTTCATGGAAATGCACAAGGTTGACTACATGTTCGGCTGTGCCAGCATCAGCATGAGTGACGGCGGTGCGCAAGCCTCTGCCATCATGCAGGAAGCCCGTGCCAATAACCTCGCCCCCGCAACAATGCGGGTCAAGCCGTTGATGCACTTATTGCCTGCGCAACCGGCTGCCAAGCTCAATATGCCGCCATTGCTGAAAGCCTACCTGAAACTGGGTGCATGGGTAGCAGGTGAACCGTGCCTTGATCCCGATTTCAACGTGGCGGACATTTTCATCCTGTTGGATGTCAATAACCTCAACACCCGCTATCATCGCCATTTCGTGCAAGGCAGTTTGCAACGTCGCCCGGTCAGCGAAGCTGGTCTGGCACAAGCTGCCTGAATTAGCCGCAAAGATGCACATGCAGCAAAAAGTTTAATCGTCTGTAACATTGTTGTCATATTTCGCGCCTACAATGCGAGGCGCGAATCATCCACCTGACCCAACAGCCCTAATCAGGAGTTTTCATGAGTACCTTGGGTATCTTGCTGACGCTGACGGTGTTAGCTGCCTTCAGCTATTACATCGGACGCAAGCGTTCACTCGCGCTAGCCACCCCGGTTAAGCGTGGTGGTAATAATCTGCATTCCCTGCCCAGCTATTATGGCTATCTGGTCATGATCTGGGTGCTAATCCCGGCGCTGTTAGTGTTTGCCCTGTGGTCAGCACTGGAAAAACCCCTGCTAACTTCAACGATGATTTCTCATCTGCCAGCAGAAATCCAAAACAAATCACCGGATGAAATCAGTCTGACCACCAACCGCGTACTTTCGTTGGCAGCGGATGATGCAGCACGCACCAGTGCAGAGCCCGTCATGCAAGCAGCGGCTGAAGACTACCGGCAGATGCAGCAGACCAGCAGCATGATCAAAACCTTGCTGGTATTGGCGCTGGCGATTGCAGGCGGTTTCATTGGCTGGCGTTACATCAAACCAGAAACCCGCGCCCGTAATCAGGTGGAACGGGTGGTGCAATTCATCATGATTACCTGTGCGTCGATTGCGATCCTGACTACGGTGGGGATTGTGTTCTCGGTGCTGTTTGAATCCATCCGCTTTTTCGGGCATGTCAACATTTTTGACTTCCTGTTTGGAACCCACTGGAGCCCGCAAACTGCCTTGCGAGCCGATCAGGCAGGCAGCTCCGGCGCATTCGGGGCAATCCCGCTGTTTGTTGGTACATTACTGATTTCGTTTATCGCTTTGCTGATTGCCGTGCCATTAGGCTTGATGTCAGCGATTTACCTGTCAGAGTATGCCAGTACCACCATGCGGGCTTATGCCAAACCAGCAATGGAAATTTTGGCAGGTATTCCCACCGTGGTTTACGGTTTCTTTGCTGCCCTGACAGTTGCCCCGTTTATCCGCGACCTTGGCTCGATGGTAGGGTTGAGTGTCGCATCAGAAAGTGCGCTCGCGGCAGGTATTGTCATGGGGGTAATGATCATCCCTTTCATGTCGTCACTATCTGACGATGTGATCAACGCTGTCCCACAGTCCATGCGTGACGGCTCTTACGGTTTGGGTGCAACCAAGTCGGAAACCATCAAGCAAGTCTTGTTGCCAGCAGCACTACCGGGGATTGTTGGTGCGTTCCTGCTGGCGGCTTCCCGCGCTATCGGTGAAACCATGATCGTGGTGATGGCAGCAGGCTTGATGGCAAATCTCACCGTCAACCCGCTGGATGCAGTGACTACCATTACGGTGCAAATTGTCACCTTGCTGAAAGGCGACCAGGAATTTGACAGCGCCAAGACTCTGGCAGCCTTTGCCTTGGGCTTGAGCCTGTTTATTGTCACCCTGATTCTCAACGTGGTTGCGTTACATATTGTGCGCAAATACCGTGAACAGTACGATTAAGCGGAGGCTGTATGAGTAGTACCACCACTGAAAAAGTCAAAGCCACTTTGGCAAAGCGGTACGCACGGGAAAAACGTTTCCGCGCCTACGGTTTTATCTCCATTGCCTTGAGTATCCTGTTCTTGGCGATCCTGCTGCTGGATATTTTCAGCAAAGGTTTACCCGCATTCACCAGTACCTACATCAAGCTGGATGTTGTGCTGGATGCCCCGACCCTTGGTCTGGAAACCAACCCATCGCAGGAACAATTAAAAGTAGCCAATTACAACAAGGCGATTCAAACCAGTCTGGAAACGATGTTCCCTGGAGTGGAAGATCGCAAGCAAAAGAAAGCCCTCAAAGCACTGGTCAGTGATGATGCCCAGTACAGCTTGCGTGATCAGGTAATGGCAAACCCCAGTCTGATTGGCACAACGCAATCACTGTGGTTACTGGCGGATGATGACATTGACGTATTTCACAAAGGCGGGATAGACCGTGCCACGCCAGAGGCTGACCGCCGCATCAAGGATTTCCAGTTGGTATGGCTGGACAAACTGGAAGCCGAAGAGCGAATCGAAAGCCAGTTCAATACCAATTTCTTTACCCGTGGCGACTCGCGTGAGCCGGAACAGGCCGGGATTCTCAGTGCCTTGATCGGCTCGTTCTACACAATGCTGGTGACATTGCTGCTCTCCTTCCCGATCGGGGTGGCTGCGGCGATTTATCTGGAAGAGTTCGCCCCCAAAAACAATTTCTGGGTAGACCTGATCGAGGTCAATATCAACAACCTCGCGGCTGTACCTTCAATTGTGTTCGGTTTGCTGGGGCTGGCAGTGTTTATCCAGTTCTTTGGTACACCGCGATCTGCACCACTGACGGGTGGTTTGGTTATGACCCTGCTGGTGTTACCGACCATTATCATTGCATCACGTGCTGCACTGCGGGCTGTACCACCCTCCATCCGCGAGGGGGCATTGGGTCTGGGGGCATCCAAAACCCAAGCAGTCTTCCAGAACGTGCTGCCACTAGCGATGCCAGGCATCCTCACCGGCGCTATCATCGGCATGGCACATGCACTGGGCGAAACTGCCCCGCTGCTGATGATCGGCATGGTGGCTTTCATCATGGACGTGCCCAACGGGGTAACTTCCCCCGCAGCGGCATTGCCGGTACAGATTTTTCTTTGGTCAGACAGCCCGGAACGTGCCTTTATTGAACGCACCTCGGCTGCCATTATCGTGCTGCTTGCTTTCCTGATTCTGATGAATCTGCTGGCAGTCATTCTCCGCAAGAAATTTGAGAGACGTTGGTGATACCATGACAGATACAACCCTTGATATGAGCTTAAAAGGCACTATGACCAAACCTAAAGAACGCTCCGAGTTTGCCCATACCATTGATGGTACAGTCGGCAAACCGTTTCTTGATGGCAAAGACACCAAGTTCCATTGCCGTGGGGTCAATGTCTTCTATAACGGTACTAAACAGGCAATCTTTGATACCAGCGTTGATATTGGCAAAAATGAAGTGATTGCCATGATCGGCCCGTCCGGTTGCGGCAAATCCACGTTCCTGCGTTGTTTGAATCGCATGAACGACACCATTGACGGTTGTCTGGTAACGGGCACGATCAACCTTGACGGTGAAGACATTCACGCCAAGGCACAAGACCCGGTGCTGCTCCGCGCCCGTGTGGGAATGGTGTTCCAGAAACCAAATCCGTTCCCCAAATCCATCTACGACAACGTAGCCTATGGCCCGCGCCTGCACGGTCTGGCAGCCAACCGCGCCGAGCTGGATGAAATTGTGGAAAGCAGCCTGCGTAAAGCCGGTTTGTTCAATGAAGTCAAAGACCGCTTGCAAGCACCGGGTACAGGTCTGTCTGGTGGTCAGCAGCAACGCTTGTGCATTGCCCGCACCATCGCTGTCAGCCCGGAGGTGATCCTGATGGATGAGCCGACTTCCGCGCTTGACCCGATTGCTACCGCAACCATCGAAGAGCTGATTGACGAACTGCGTCAGAGCTTTACCATTTGCATTGTGACGCACTCGATGCAACAGGCAGCACGTATTTCACAGCGTACTGCCTACTTCCATCTGGGGTATCTGGTTGAAGTGAATGACACAAAAACCGTTTTCACCAATCCTCAGCACCAGTTAACCGAGAACTACATTACAGGCCGCTTCGGCTAAGGGGGATACTTATGCCAATGAATACCAATCAGCACACCTCCCACCAATACAATGCCGAGCTGGAAGCAGCCCGCAACAAGCTGATGACCATGGCGGGTCTGGTTGAAGCCCAAGTCAGCAATGCCATTAAAGCTCTGCTGGAACGCGACAGTGCACTCGGCGAAAAAGTCGCGTTTTCCGACTACGAAATCAACACGCTGGAAGTGGCGATTGACGAGCAATGTGCTGAAATCATCGCCCGCCGCCAGCCTGCTGCCAGCGACTTGCGCCTGCTGATTACCATCATCAAGGTTATTACCGATCTGGAACGCATTGGTGACGAAGCCGAGAAAGTAGGCCGCTATGCAGTAGAAATGAGCGAATCTGCTACTTCTGGAGAACTGCACGGCTCCTTGCGCCATCTGGGTGAACACGTCAAGGCCATGCTGCGCGACACCCTTGATGCACTAGCACGCATGGACATCAAGCAGGCCATGCAGGTAGTCGACAATGACCACCAGGTAGATGCCGAATTCGACTCCATTTCCCGCCAGTTGTTTACCCGGATGCTGGAAGACCCGCGCAACATCAAGGATAGCCTCAACGTCACCTGGTGCGCCCGCTCGCTGGAACGCATTGGCGACCACTGCAAAAACATCTGCGAATACGTGATCTATTTGGTGAAAGGCAAGGACGTGCGCCACACCAACCTTGAGAAAGTGCGCAGTGAAATTCTCGGCAACAACTGACCTGCATGAAAAAACGCATCCTGTGTGTTGAGGACGAAGCAGCCATCCGTTCCATGATCCGGTTTTCACTGGAACGGGAAGGCTATGTGGTGGAAGAAGCCGCCGATGCCCGTAGTGCCCGTGATCTGGCAGCCACCCAGTTACCCGACCTGTTGCTGGTGGATTGGATGCTGCCGGATCTGTCCGGGCCGGAACTAATCCGCCGCTTCCGCCGCGACCCGCTGACGGCTGACACTCCCATCATCATGCTTACTGCCAAAACCGAAGAAGAGGACATGATCCACGGTCTGGATGCGGGCGCGGATGATTACCTCAGTAAGCCGGTGTCCCTCAAGGCATTGAGCGCACGCATCAAGGCACTGTTACGCCGTTCCGAAGGTTTTGGTGAACAGCGCATTATCAATGCAGGCCGTCTGCAACTGAATCAGGATGCCCATCAACTACGCATTGATGGCACACCTGTCCATTTGGGGACTACCGAATACCGGCTGCTGGAATTTTTCATGCAGCACCAGGACAAGGTGTATTCCCGCGCCCAGTTACTTGACTTCGTTTGGGGTCAAAGTACTTACATTGAAGAACGTACAGTGGATGTACACGTTTTGCGCCTGCGCAAAACCCTCAAAGCCCATGCTGCCGAGAATGTCATTCAGACCATCCGGGGCGCGGGCTACCTGTTCAGTGCCACCGAAACAACGGGGGATTAATGGCTACGGATTACTGGAGTGTGGAGCGTTACCGCTTCGGTCTGGTTATTGGTTGCGGTTTGCTGGTGGCGTGGTTTACCCCTTTCCCGCTACCAGTGGTCATCATCGTGTTGCTGGGGTATATCGTCTGGATGCTCTCCAAACTACGCCAGTTGCAGAACTGGCTGACCAATGGTTACAAGCCCAACGAAATGCCCGACAGTGATGGAGCATGGGAACAGATTGCCTACCTGTTCCACAAAGCGCAGCAAAAAAGTGCCGAACGCAAGCGCAAGCAACAAGAAGTGCTGATCCGCTTCAACCAAATCATGTCCGTATTGCCGGATGCCGCCATTTTGCTGGATGCAGACAATCACATCGAATGGTCTAACAAGGCGGCAGCCAAACTGCTGGGTATCCATAGCAGTGATCAGGGACAACGCATCGAAACCCTGTTGCGCAACCCGGATTTACACAAGTTTCTGGAAGCCAACAGTGACGGTAAGGTGAAATTCCCTTCCCCGCGTGACAGCAACATGAGCCTGCGGGCACGGCTGTTGCCGATGCCGGGCGGAGCACGGGTACTGAACGTGCGCGACATCAGCGAACGTATCCAGTTGCAGCAAACCCGCAAGATGTTCATTGCCAACGCATCCCACGAATTGCGCACCCCGCTGACCGTACTGATGGGCTACATGGAACTGTTTGAAAATGACCCGGAACTACCTGAACACCTGCAAGCCCCCTTGCAGCAATCCCGCGAACAGGCTAACCGGATGCAGCAGATCATCAGTGACATGCTCGCCCTGTCACGGCTGGAAAGCCAGGAAACCACCCCGCTGATGGGCAACAAGGTGGATTTGCCGCAATTGCTGAACCAGGGCATTCAGGTACTGCGTGACACACTAGCTAGCAACACCCACACCATTGAGACCATGATTGAACCAGACCTGTGCGTATGCGGTTCGGAAAAAGACATTACCAGCGTTGTCACCAACCTGCTGACCAATGCCGTCCGGCATACCCCTGCGGGTACACGCATCCGGGTACGCTGGGAGAGTGATGATGAAAGCAAGGCGTGCCTGAGTGTGGAAGATAATGGCCCCGGCATCCCGGAAAAACATTTGCCACACCTGACCGAACGCTTCTACCGGGTAGACGAAGGCCGTTCCCGTGCCAGTGGCGGTACAGGTTTGGGGCTAGCGATTGTGAAACACGTCATGCAATGGCATGGCGGCAAACTGATGATGGAAAGCAAACCCGGACGCACCGTGTTCCGGGCTTGCTTTCCGGCAGAGCGGGTACTGGATTAAACAAAGATTCCGCGCAACAGATAGAAGAACAGCACCGACAGGAACGCACCCGCAGGCAGTGTCACCACCCATGACATGAAGATGCCACCGACCACCCGCAGGTCAATCGCAGCAATCCCTCGAGCGAACCCAACCCCGAGGATTGCGCCGACCAAGGTATGGGTAGTGGATACAGGAATCCCGGTATAAGATGCCATCACCACGGTCATGGCTGTGGAAATTTCCGCCGAAAAACCACGACTGGGGGTCAATTCGGTAATGTCATGCCCAACAGTATCAATGACCTTGTAACCATAAGTCGCCAGACCCACCACAATACCGATTGCACCAACCAGCAACACCCAGGAAGGCACATTGGCCTTTGCCGCCATCGCCCCGCTTTGCGCCACGTCGATGACCGCAGCCATTGGTCCGACCGCATTCGCCACATCGTTGGAACCATGCGCAAACGCCATAGCCGAAGCGGTGAATACCATCAACACGGCAAAGATTTTTTCCACATTGGCAAAATGGAAACGCTTTTCTGCCTGTTGGTCAAATTTCACCTTGCCGATCAGTACCCGCCCGACCAAAGCAATCACGATACCGATAAGCACCGCCAGCAGGAACTCCATACTCTCATTCAATTCCAGCCCCACATGCTTCAAGCCTTTTTTGGTGGTTAGCAGCGACAGCACGAACCCAACCATGAACAGATAAAACGGCCCATACTTGATGGCATTTTGCAGAGGATTTTTGGTATTCAGCACCAGTTTCTGGATACTCATGAAGATCAGGAAAGCGACCACACCGGCAATCACGGGCGAAAACACCCAGCTTACTGCGGTTGTACCCACCGTGCCCCAATTTACAGCATCAACCCCAACCCCAACGGCGGCAAAACCGACAATGGCTCCCACGATACTGTGGGTAGTTGAAACTGGCCAACCGCGCATGGAAGCAATCAGCAACCACGTACCCGCTGCCAGCAAGGAGGCCAACATCCCCCACACCAGCATATCCGGGTTAGTACCGAAGGCATCCATATCCACCAAACCTTTACGGATGGTTTCAGTCACTTGCCCACCAGCAAGGTATGCACCCGCAAACTCAAACACAGCCGCCAGAATCAGAGCCTGCTTGATGGTAATGGCTTTTGAGCCAACCGACGTTGCCATCGCATTGGCTACATCGTTCGCCCCAATCCCCCATGCCATGAAAATGCCGAAAATCGCCGCCAACGCGATGTAAATCATCGTCGTATCAGTAAAAAACTCCATGTATTACCCCCTTATCGCGCCAGCATCAGTTGTAAACGGCTACCCACGCGCTGGGAGTCATCCGCGACCCGTCCCATCCACTCAATCAGGCGGTAAGTAAACATCACATCGGTAGGACGCAAGGCATCTTCGAGGGTAAACAGGATTTTGCGCAGTTCCACCTGACATTCATCTGTCTGGCGTTCGATCCGGCTTAGTTCCTTGAGCATTTCTTCCACGGTTTCCACTTCAATACCACGGAAGCCGGTTTCCACCAGTTCATCCAGTTCATTAATCACTTGCAATGCCTGTTTGACGGCAGATACACAACGCTCGGTATACTGCTGAAACAAGGTACTCATACTGTCATGCAAACGCATTTTGCGCCCAACCACCATCCCGGCAATATCCTTGGCCTGATTGATGATCTGATCCTGCATCCACAACACGTCCAGCAAGTCACGCCGGTCAACCGGCATGAAAAAGCCGCGCGGCAGGTTATGACGCAGATCCTTTTTCATGTCGTCTGCCAGATGTTCGCTCTCGACAATGGCCTGATGGGCAGCAGTGATTTGCTGTTCATCATCATTGTTCATTCCTTCCACCAGCATGATCAAGTGCTTGACCCCCTTGTACACACAGTACATGTGTTCCTGAAGGGGGCGTATGGGCGACTTGCCGAACAGTCCCGCGATATGGCTCTTGGGCATGATACTCACCTTAAACAAAGCTTAAAAAACCGCGATAGTATGAACAGCTTGCAGGCTTAGTCAAAGCGAAATGTTAAGGTTACGTTAAAATTCCAGCAGCATGTTTTCAGCATCCACCCTCAGGTAACTGCCCCGGTTTTCATGCCAGTCACCCAGCACAATCCGCTGCACCGGTTGGCCTGCCAGCATGAAATCATGCACTGCCGGGCGGTGGGTATGCCCGTGAATCAGGCGACTGACACCCACAGCCTGCATAACTTCTGCCACGGTCTGTTTGCTGACATCCATGATGTCATCATCTCGTTTGCCCTGCATCGCAGCACGGCTTTGCGCCCGCATCGCTTCCGCCTGACGGATACGTTCCACTATCGGCAACGCCAGAAACTGCTGTTGCCATATCAGGTCGCGTAACACCTTGCGTATCTGTTGGTAGGCAATATCATCAGTACAGAGTGTGTCACCATGCAACAGCAAGGTAGGTACGCCATAAAGGTCAAACAGATACTGTTCTGGCAGCAATGCGCAGCCCGTGGCGGCGGCGAACCTTTCCCCTACCAGAAAATCCCGGTTGCCGTGCTGAAAATACAGTTTCACGCCACTGTCACTGAGCTGGTGCAAACCTTCCACCACTGGCAGAAAAGCCGCAAATTCGGGGGCTTCCAGTGCATCATCCCCCACCCAGTATTCAAAAAAATCCCCCAGAATATAGAGCGCCTCAGCTTTGCCCTGGATGTCCTCCAGCAAAGCCAGCAACTGGCGGGTGATGGCGGGGCGGGTTGCATCCAAATGCAGGTCGGAAATAAACCAAGTTGTCATACAGCCCTTTGCATGATGGTGTTCAGATCAGTGCCAACAGTTTCAAGCCCCAGAAGAACACAAAGCCTGCCAACAAACCCGATACCACCCCTTTGATGAATACACTTTGGGCACTGGCGCTGTATTTCGCTACACTCTGGCTGAGCTTGTCGATCTGCCTGTCACGCTGCACAAGGATAAGGTCACGCTGACGCAGGGTTTCGTCACGGTTTTGCAACTGCTGGCGCTGGTCTTTCAAGTCATTGTCCAGATGCTGGATATGCAGGGTCAACTCCTGGATACGGTCATCTCGGCGGCGGATATGCGCTTCCCGTGCCACAATTGCCTGATCCCGATCCAGAATCGTCTGGTCACGCAGCTTGAGCTGGGTATCGCGTTCCTTCAACTGCTGGTCACGTTCCGCAATCGTGGTATCGCGCACCCGCAAGGTGGCATCGCGGGTAGCCAGCTCGGTATCACGGGTATGGATCTGCTGGTCACGTTCCTGTAGGGCTTCTTCTTTTTTCTGGATTTGCAGGTCACGCTGTTCAAGCTGGGCATCACGCTCGGCAATGGTTGCATCGCGTTCTGACAGGGTTTCTTCACGCTCACCCAACAATTCATCCCGATCCTGCACAGTCTGGTCACGCAGTTGCAATTGCACGTCGCGCTCGGCAATGCTCTGGTCACGCAAGTGGACTTCGAGTTGCAGGTTGCGCGTCTGCTCGTCACGCGCAGCGATTTCCTTGTCACGCTGTTGCAGGCTCAGATCACGTTCGTGAATCTGCCCACTCAGAGTTTCAATGGTGACATCGCGTTGTTGCAGGCTGAGGTCACGTTCCTGCAAGTTGTTGTCACGTAGGCTGATTTGCAGATCACGCTCACGGATGGTGTCATCACGGGTCTGGATAACAGCATTGCGCTCCGTCAGCAGGGAATCGCGCTCGTGGATGGTTTCGTCACGTTCCTGCATCTGCCCGTTGATCTGGGCAACATGGGCATCACGTTCCTTGATGCTGTGGTCACGTTCACCGATGGTGACATCCCGGCTTTGCAACTGGCTGTCACGCAACTGGAGCTGCTTGTCACGTTCACGCAGTTGCAGATCCTGCCCACTGATACGGGTATCGCGCTCGCGCAGGGAAACATCACGATCCTTAACGGTTCGGTCGCGTTCGCTGATGCGGGTATCACGTTCCTCAATGGACTGGTCACGCAAACCTAGGCGCAGATCGCGTTCACGCAGGTCTTCATCCGCCTTGTTGATGCGTTCGTCACGCAGGCGCAACTGGCGGTCGCGTTCCCCCACATGATGGTCGCGCTCCTGTAACTGATTTTCCAGATCGCGGATGGTTTGCAGGAAATCCAACCCCTGCTGGTCACGGTTGCGGATGGCTTCTTCGCGGGCACGCAGTTCAGCGTCACGGTCGGCGATAGTCTGGTCGCGTTCAGTCAGGTGACGGTCACGTTCTCCCAGTGCCTGGTCACGTTTCTCGATTTGTTGCTGCTGGGTTCCAATGCGCTGGTCACGTTCTTGCAACAACAGGGCTTTTTCTGCCAGCAACTGTTCACGGCTCTGGATTTGCTGGTCACGTTCATCAAGCTGGGAATCCCGGTTTTGCAAATGCCGGTTGGCAAGGTCGATGTGTTCGTCACGCGCTGCCAACTGGCGGTCACGCTCGGCAAGCTGGCTATCGCGTTCACTGATGTGCTTGTCGCGTTCCTTAAGCATCCGTTCCTGCTCAAGGGTCTGGCGGGTACGTTCCTGAAGCAGGGCTTCGCGTTCCACCAGTTGCTGATCTTTTTTGCTGATGCTGTCATCGCGGCTTTGCAGCAGCTTATCCTTGCTCTGGATAGCCTGATCAATACGCAACAGGGAACGATCCTTGTCTTCCATACTGCGGTCACGTGTCTGGATCTGGAGTTCCTTTTCCTGAAGCAGCTTTTCGTAATTAACCAGATTTTGTTCAACCACCTTGATGCGAGCATCACGTTCTGCCAGGGCAGCATCGCGCTGATGCAAGGCTTTGTCTTTGTTGATGAGGTGTTCATCACGCAAGCGCAAGGTTGCTTCCCTGCCTGCGGTATCCTGACTGAGTTGGGCAAGAATTTGTTCTTTTTCTGCCAATAAGCGTGCCAGTGCTTCGATTCGCTTGTCGCGTTCGTCAATACGGGCATCCCGCACGCGAATATGACCATCTTTTTCCAATAGCACACCGGAGACTTCCTGCAAACGGCGGTCTCGCTCCTGCAAACGGCGGTCAAGTTCATCCAGACCCGTTTTCAACGCCTGCTTGTCGTTGAAGGTCAAATAAACATTTGAATCCAGTTTCTTGAAGATTTCGAGATCCTTTTCTTCCAGCTTCATGGTGGTTCCTGCGATTTGTTCTGATTTTCCTGACACTGCGACAAACAGGGATTAACAAGGCTGCATGGATTCTGGCATAAATGGCAGTATTTCGCCACGCACACAAAGTAATAAACCTACCAGAAGTGCTTTTTTGCCTGACGCCATTCACGGATACGCAAACCTGCCTCTGTTGCCGGGAAATCCAGCCGTAATTCACCACTATCCACCGTACCCAGCAATTTTATATGGCGCTGGGCATAGCGTTCCACCACCTCGGGATGCGGATGGTTGAAACGGTTGCGATAGCCGCTGGTAACGATCCCTAGGCTCGGGTCCACCCGGTTAAGGAAGGCCGCACTGGAGGAAGTCTTGCTGCCATGATGCGGAACCAGCAACACCTCGCTAGCCAGATTCTCTTGCTGTCTGAGCAGGAAGGATTCCGCCACCCGCTCAATATCCGCCGTCAGCAACACACTGTGGTGGGCATTGCCAACCCGCAGCACGCAGGAACGGTTATTGTCCTTGGGTTCTCGGAAAGTTTCATCCGGGTGCAATACCGTGAATTCCACCCCATCCCATGACCATTGCTGCCCGCGCTGGCACAAGAGTGGTTGGTAAGCAGGCAGCATATCGGTACTGCCCACCATGACTTGTTCCACCGGCATATCCGCCAGCAAAGCCTCCGCTCCCCCACTGTGGTCATTATCCGCATGGGAAACCACCAACCGGTCAACATGGCTGATTCCCTGCCCATGCAGCCACGGCAGCAGCACCAGCATTCCGGTATCGAAACTGTCGGATACTTTCGGCCCCGCATCAAACACCAGCACATGGTTTTGCGTTTGCACCACACTGGACAAACCTTGCCCCACATCCAGCACACTGAGCCGGAAACTGCCAGCCTGCGGCCTGTCCGGCTGGTAAAGCGCCAGTGGCAGCATCAACAGCATACCCAGCCAGCGCCCCGGCAACCCACGCGGCGACCACAGCAACAGGAAACCCAACCCTGCCAACACCAGCCAAACCAGCGGCAGAGTTGGCAGATAGATTGCCGACAAGGGCAGTTCAGCCAACCATGCCAGCACCCACATCAGCCACTCTAGCAACCACGCAGCCGCTTGCCACAACCCGGCGGCAAGCGTATCCCACCAACCTGCAAACACAATTCCCAGCAATACTAATGGCGTTACCACAAACGTTACCAGCGGAATCGCCAGCAGGTTTGCCAGCGGCGAACTCAGCGACACCATGCCGAAAAAACCTGCCACCAGCGGCACGGTTCCCAATGACAACAGAAGCTGCATCCAGACAAACGCACCTTTGCCCACCCGTCGTTGCCGCCCTGCCAGAAACACCAGCAGACCTACCGTCAGGAACGACAACCAGAACCCCACCGACAGACTGGCAAACGGATCAAGCAACAACACCAGCAACAAGGCCAGACAAAACACCACACTGAATGGCACGGAACGCCGCCACACCAGCCCCGCCAACATCACCAGCAACATCAGCAAGGTACGCTGGGTTGGAATATTCATGCCTGCCAACAACCCATAGCCAATTGCCAACACCCCGCCTGCCAACCCGGCAGCAATCCGCAGCGGCAAGCGCAAATACAGGCCGGGAAACAGTCGCCACACCAGCCACACCGGAATAATGCCCAACCCCGCCACCATCGTAATGTGCAAGCCTGAAATCGCCAGCAAATGAATCGTGCCCGTCTTACGCAGCACATCCCACTGCGCCTGCCCGATGTTTTCGGTGTAAGCAATAGCCAGCCCCTGCACCAGCCCGGTCATGGCTGAATCAGTCAATGCAAGGCTAATCCGGTCTTTCAGGTGCTGACGCAGGTTGTTGGCAGACCACCAAGGTGCGTCTGCCAACAGCTGGTTTTCTACTGACGGGCGCACATAGCCGTTACCGCCAATCCGCTGGGCAAACAGCCACTGGGCATAATCAAACCCGCCGGGATTAGCAAAACCACGCGGGCGCTTGCCCCGCACCCGCAACTGCCAGCGTTCCCCTGCCCTGATGGCTGGCACGTCATCTGTATACCAGGCCAGCCGCAAACGCCCCTGATACACCTCACTGTCAGCATCCAGTAGGAAACGCACCCCGCCCTCGACCGGTTCCGGCACATCGGCGACCACCCCTGATACCAGCAAATCTTCGCCTTCCAGAGTTTCCGGCAACCAGCTTGCCTGCATCTGTACAGCAGCCAGCAAGGCATACAGGCAACCTGCCCCGACCCCACCCACAAGCACCGACAACCACCTAGATCGCAGCCAATAATCTTGAAAAAACCAGCCAAAAATCAGTAACAATAACCAGCCTGTTGCCGCACCCGCCAGGGTCTGTACATCCGGCAATACTGGCATAATCAGCAAAATTAACGTGCCTAGAAAAAAACTTACTGAAAAGGTGCGCATGATGAAAAAACCGTGGATAATGCCGCACGTCCAAACCGTGCCGAACTGGATTTATGCCCAAAAAGTTTCTGCGCAGACTTGCTCCTGACCACGAAAAGCTTAAACAGCACAAACACCTTCAATTTCTTGGGGACGCACTACATTTACCCTGCCTGTGGCATCTGAACCGGCGCAATGTGGCATCTGCTTTTGCCATCGGGTTGTTTGCCATGTGGCTCCCTGTTCCTTTCCAGTCGGTGATTGCTGCGTTGCTATCGGTATATTTCCGCGCAAATCTGCCAATAGCGGTTTCTCTGGTGTTTGTGAGCAACCCTTTCACCATGCCACCCATGCTTTATTTTGCTTATGAAGTAGGAGCGGCTGTAGTCGGGCATCCACCCGCAGGCTTCAATTTTGAACCCAGTATTGAATGGTTGCAACACGGATTTCTGCTGATCTGGAAACCGTTGGGGCTGGGCATTTTTATGATGGCGGTGCTGTCAGCCTTGTTGGGTTATTACGGTATTCACTGGCTGTGGCGTCTGCATATCCTGCAACACCTCAAAGAACGCAGCAAGCGCCACAAACACCCGCAAGACAAGTAAACACGCCATTTTCAAGCACCAGCAGCGGCTTTATCCAGCAGGATGTCTGTTTGCTGGTATGAAGTAATGCGTGCCACGGGCAAATCATGCCCCGCCTGCCACTGTTTTACCGCATCATGCTTGCCGACGCCTGTCACCAGTACAAGCAGACGTTGAGTCTGGCTCAGACAATACTGGCTAAGGGAAACACGCTCCGGCGGTGGTTTCGGTGCATTGTGCACTGCATGTACCAATTCCTGCTGGTTATGCACATGACCGGGAAACAAACTGGCGGTATGACCATCCTCCCCCATGCCCAACATGACCAGATGAAACGGCAATTTGTCGGTAAACTGTGCGGCATATGTGGCAGCGGCGGCTTCTGCCCCCAGTTCTGCGGGAATGAAATGAATGTTTTCCGGCGGAATACCTACCTTGTCCAACAGACACTGGCGGATCATGACGCTGTTGCGTTCCGGGTCATCTTGCGCCAAACATCGCTCATCGCCCAGATAGAGCTGCCAGCGCTGCCAGTCACATGCCTGCCCGACCAGCAAGCGGTAAACCTTTTCCGGTGTCGTACCTCCTGCCAGCACGATACGGAATATACCCTCGCTGGCAATGGCTTGTTCCGCTGCTTGCAGAATGAGGTGGAGGGCTGCCTTGGCTACTGCCTCGGCATCGGGGAAAATCTGCCAGTTGCCTGCCTTGTCCTCAGATAACATGGCACTCATGATTTCCTTCACTTGGCGTTATAAAGACTCATTGCCTCGATTGTCAGCCGGGTAATGTCAGCAAACCTTCCCGTGTTGACCAGCTCAAGTGGAGCAATCCAGCTACCCCCAATACAAGGGACGTTTGGCAACTGCAAATAACCCAGAAAGTTGTCAGCGTTGATACCGCCTGTTGGACAAAAACGCACACCCTGAAAAGGCCCAGCAAATGCTCGCAACGCTCCGATACCTCCAGCGATACTGGCAGGAAAAAGTTTGAAATGCTGATAGCCCAGCTCCAGCCCCTGCATGATCTCGGAAGCGGTAGCAACACCGGGCAACAAGGGAAATGCCATATTTCTGGCGGCCTCCAGCAGGGCTGGAGTACTGCCGGGGCTAATGGCGAATTGCGCCCCCGCATCCCTGACAGATTGCAAATGCCGGGAATTGATGACCGTTCCTGCACCCACGACAACAGCTGGCAGGTTTTCTGCTACAGCGTCAATGGCAGCCAGTGCCGCTGGAGTACGCAAGGTCACTTCGATAATGCGCACTCCACCCTCTGACAGAGCATGAGCCAGCTCAACGGCTTTGCCTGCATCATCAATGGCAATCACCGGAATGATGGGTGAAACCCGCATGATGTCTTCCGTTGTTAACATCTCTATACCTCCTGCCCCGGCAAAGTGAATAGGCTTGCACCCTGTTCCGCCCCGGAGACAATGTTCCGAAACATGCCGAACAATTCCCGCCCCATCGCGAATTGATGGTGGGACAAGTCCGACGGGCTTGTTTCACGCTGCGCCAGCGTTTCCGCATCCAGCAACAATTCAACTGTACCACGGGCAATATCCATGCGGATCGGATCACCTGTCCTGATTTTTGCCAATACCCCGCCTTCACTGGCTTCCGGCGTCATGTGAATGGCAGAGGCCACCTTGCCGGATGCGCCTGACATGCGTCCATCAGTAATGATGGCAACCCGAAAGCCTTCATCCTGTAAAGCTCCCAAAGCTGGCAACAAACCGTGCAGTTCCGGCATTCCGTTGGCTTTGGGTCCCTGATAACGGATCACGGCAATAAAGTCCTTGTTGAGCAAACCCTGTTTGTAGGCAATCTGCAAGGCTTCCTGTGAGTCAAATACCTCGGCAGGTGCTTCGATAAAATAATGTTCCGGCTTGAGTGCTGACGTTTTGATGACGCTTTTGCCGATATTCCCCCCCAGAATGCTTAAACCACCGTGTGTGGAAAAAGGCCTCGCAACACTACTGACGATATGCCTGCATGAGTCCTGCATGGCAGCTTCCACCCAAACCAGTTGACCATTTTCCAGCAGCGGCAAGCGGGTGTAGTGTTCCAGCCCTTTACCCATAATGGTATCCACATCCTGGTGTAACAGGCCGTTTTCCAGCAATTCCCTGATCACGACCGGCATCCCGCCTGCTGCGTGAAAGTGGTTTACATCAGCGTCACCATTGGGGTACATGCGGGTCAGCAGCGGAATCACTTCAGACAGGTCATGAAAATCCTGCCAGTTGATGACAATGCCCGCAGCGCGCGCCATCGCCACCAGATGCAGGGTATGGTTGCTAGAGCCACCAGTCGCCAGTAACCCGATGATGGCATTGACCAGACTTTTTTCATCCAGCATCCTGCCAACCCCGATTTTGCTGTCATTGCTCACCAGCACATGTAACTGTTTGGCCGCTGCACGGGTCAGCGATTCACGCAGTGAGGTTCCAGCATTGACGAACGACGAGCCAGGCAAGTGTAGCCCCATGATTTCCATGAGCATCTGGTTACTATTGGCCGTACCGTAGAAAGTGCATGTTCCGGGACTATGGTAGGAAGCCGCCTCGGAGCGCAGCAATGCCTGAGTACCGACGAGTCCTCTGGCAAAATCCTGCCTTACCCTCGCTTTCTCAGCATTGCTGATACCAGAAAGCATCGGCCCGGCGGGAATGAACACCGCAGGCAAGTGCCCGAAACTGAGTGCACCAATCAGCAAACCGGGCACAATCTTGTCACATACGCCGAGATAAGCCGCACCATCAAACATATTGTGCGCTAGGGCAATAGCGGTGGACTGGGCAATACAGTCACGACTGAACAGACTCAGCTCCATACCTGGCTGCGACTGGGTAACACCGTCACACATGGCAGGAACACCACCGGCAAACTGGGCGCAGGCTCCCGCTTCCCGCAGGGTCTGCTTGATTATCTCAGGGTATGCCTGCAATGGCTGGTGAGCAGACAGCATGTCATTGTAAGCCGAGATAATCGCAATATTGGGGGCATCCGCTGCCGCCAGTACTGCCTTGTCGGTATTGGGGCAGGCGGCAAAACCGTGCGCAAGGTTGCTGCACCCCAGTACTCGCCGTTGCACACCTTTTGATGCGGCTTCATCCAGACGTTGCAGGTAAACTTGCCGGTAGGGTTTACTGCGCTCAATAATGCGTTGGGTAACGCTGCTGATCACACTGTTCATGATGCCTGCCAACCTTCAACCATGTTCATGCCAACTGCGTCCGTCGCGTTCTATCAGTGCTACCGCAGCGCTGGGACCGTCAGTACCGGCGGTATAGCCTTTTACCCGGATGCTGTCTTCTTCCCAGTGATTAAGGATGTAGTCAGCCCATTCCCAGGCGGCCTCGACTTCATCGCGACGCATGAACAGGGTCGGGTCATTGTTGATCACATCCAGCAGCAACCGTTCATAGGCAGTGGGCGAACGCGGGTCATCTTCGGCGACATTCAGTTCCAGTTCCACCGGGCGCAAGCTCATACCATTGGTTAACCCCGGTTTTTTGTTCATCAGCAACAATTTGATGCTTTCTTCCGGTTGCAGGTGGATAACCAACTTGTTGGGTTCAACCGGTTTGCCATTATCAGGAAATACCGAATGTGGAATTTTTTTGAACTGGATAATAATTTCGGAAAAACGCTCTGACATCCGCTTGCCGGTACGCAGGTAGAAAGGCACTCCGCTCCACGTCCAGTTGTCTATATCGGCACGGATTGCCACAAAGGTTTCGGTATCACTGACATGCGGTTCAGTGTCATCTTCCAGATAACCGGGAACAGGCAAACCGTTGCTCGCACCTTTTCGGTATTGACCACGCACGGTTTTCTCGGCAATTTCCCGTTTGTCCATTTTGCGCAGGGCTTTTAACACCTTGACTTTCTCATTGCGCACACTGTCACTGTCCAGATGGCCAGGTGGCTCCATCGCAATCAGGCAGAGAAGCTGCATGAGGTGGTTTTGCACCATATCCCGCATGGCACCGTAACGCTCGTAGTATCCCCAGCGTCCTTCAACCCCAACCGTTTCCGCTACCGTAATCTGTACATGGTCAATATTCTGGCTATTCCACAACGGTTTGAAAATGGCGTTGGAAAAGCGTAGAGCCAGTATGTTCTGCACGGTATCCTTGCCCAGATAATGATCAATACGGAATATCTGACTTTCATGAAAAACGGCTGTCACCAGATCATCAATCTGCCGGAAAGATGCCATGTCATGGCCTATCGGTTTTTCCAGTACAACTCGACTATCAGGTGTCACCAGCCCTGTCTGTTCAAGCGCAGTGCAAATATTGCCGAACAGGGAAGACGGCGTGGACAAATAATAAATGCGTGCCCGTTCTGGAAATTTCTGTAATAACCCTGCCAGTTCGGTGTAACTGCCCGCATCAGTAATATCCATGCTGATGCAGGTCAGGCGTGCCGAAAAAGACTGCCAGTACGCTTCTGAACAATGTCCGGGCGGCAAGTATTCATGCAGTTTCTGATGAACCAGATTGCGGTGCTCAGTCTGACTGAACGGATGCCGCACCGTTGAAATGATGCGACTTTCAACACCAATGTATTTCTGGGAAAACAGGAAATACAGGGCAGGCATGATTTTACGCAATGCCAGATCACCATGCCCCCCGAAAATGACAATATCCACCACAGGTGGCTGTTTGGACATAAAAATGAACTCTTGTTATACCGTTGTAAGCGAATCTTTATATATCTGCTGGCGATTCAGCACGACAGTGAGTTGATGGATATTGCCGGTACGCCGGACAATTTCACTACTGATTTCAGCAGACAGTTCCAAGCTATTGGTCAGATAGGTATGACTATCTGACCATTGCACTTTCACATAGGACATCACATCGTCATCTAACAGATAAACGATCGGCACCTGACACCAAGTAAAGGCAAGCCCCTGCGCTGGTACGAGCAGTTCCTGCCAGCGACCAGACACATCCAGGTAACGGAAGTGCCTCGCCTGTCCGATAAATTCCCGTGCACGCAACAGACCGGGCTGGAAAGACACCTTGCCCTCACCAATGCGCAACCCCAGCTCGCCAAAGCGCGTCAGAATCTCCTCTTTGACCTGCCCGGTCATGCCTGGTTGCTGCGCACCAGCATGTTTGGGCGTATGCGAGTAGGGGTCGGTCGGGAATGCACCGTATTCCGCCGGGGATTTATTGAAGCCGATACCTTCACGCACCCGGTAGTAAAGCTGACCCAGACGACTGACGACACTCACCTCTGCCTGCTGCTCCAGTGCTGTAAAGAACATTTCCTGGGTTGCCAACAACAGTTTGGACACCATGTGCCAGTAAATACAACCCAGCCCTTCAAAACCGAACATACCGCCAGAACGACCGGTAAATTCTTTATGCCGGAAAACCTGTTCGTAGATGGTGTGTAATGGTGCACGCAACTCGCCAATATCAGCGTATCTGTCTGCCAGTTTATCCAGACGCGCATCCAGCGCTGCCCGGTTAATCAGGTTGGCATTGAAACGGTAGACACCATCCGCATCGCGCAACAGGAGGGTTTCATCCCCGTCATCCAGTAGCTGCTGCAAGGCAGGCAGCCCTTGCACCTGCGCAGCTTCGATACGGTTCTTTGCCAGAAAACCTGGCAATTGCCGATCCGGGTACAGCATGAATGTTTGCTGGTCTGCACGATAAATTGACGAGGCGAACAGGGATTCCAGCATGTCGACCGCTGAAGCAGGGTCAATAGCACCGGAACTCAGCACGGCAACCTGACCTTCCAGCATCGGGTACAAATAATCGACATCCAGCCTATCAGCGTGAATTTCCAGCAGATTGTAGGCATGATACAGGCCATCCTGCCGACGATTGCTGCGGATGCTATCGTCAATCAGATGCAGGGCATTGCTCAACAGTTGCATAACCGCCACGGTTTCCTGGGAAACCATATCCTTGAAACAACTCTGTCGATAAACTGTTTCACGGTAGCGGCTAGCCGCCATGCCAAGACTTTCTAGCATGAGTAAACGTTGCCGGGGAGTGTTGAGGCTTTCCGGCGGAAGCAGGACAGCTTCGCCCACAATTGCGGCAGTATCTGCCAACCAGACACTGACTTCAGCCGATAGCTGAAAAGCAGCAGAGTTGGTATGGAACAGGTCTTGCAGAAACAATACATAGCGACGCAGATAATACAGCGTCACCATCGACAGCCCCTGCCCTACCAGCGCATTGTTTGCATCGTTCCATTCGGGTCGTTGCGTGTTCAGCCAGATACCGCCACCGGGTATCAGATTACCCAGCTTGCTGAGTAACGGTACCAGCAGCTTTTCCGCCAGATTGACCAGATAGACCTTATCATTTTCGTCCAGCAACAATTTGCCATCAGCACCGATAGCAGTCACCCGCTGCCCGATCCGTTGTTCCAGCGCACCATCATAGACAACCGTGTCTTTGGGATTTTTCAGCAAATCTGCAAATGGCTTGATGCGATACGGAACATTGGCGTAACAAAAAATCTGGTGGCGCAGCAGACTGGCGAGCCTGCCGGGGTGTACATTTCTGGAAAGCTCCAGCAACTTGAGCAGGTAAATGATCTGGTGGTCGCCCCAGTAACCGATATAACTCCAAGGATCTTCCGGGTCTTCGATTTCCCAGTCGATCCCTTCTTTAGTAATGCGGTAGGGATTGTAACCATCAATGGTGCTGGCATTCACAAAACGGGCGATACTGTTTTCCACAAATTCGGGGTAACTGAACAGTAGTGCCTCCCAATTCTGAAAAATGTCCCGCCAGTTGCCCTGATAAGAAAGCAGGCGTTTGCCCTCTTCATTGCGTAAGCGGATGGCAAACTCATTCCACGGACGACTAGGGTCGCCATGTCGCCGCCCGAACGTGAGTGGCAAATATTCATGGCACAGACGTTCCAGTTGGGCATCGCCCGTTGCCTGTATTAGAGCAAACAACTCATGGAATGCCAGTCTCGGCGGCAAACCCGATAACAACGGAGCATGTGCGTGATAAGCCTCCTGATTAAAATGCCTGACTGTTGCGCTGAAATCTGCCGTATCGATACGATACTGGTCATCGAAAACGCCCCCCCTCATCCCATTGAACAGGACATTGGCATAATGATGGACGCTAACATTTTCTTCAGCCGTTGTCTGGAAAGCATCCATTCCCGCCATGATGCGTTGCAGCTCATCCGAACCACGTCTGACCGAATCAAGCAAAGCACGTGCCATTGATTCCCGGTCGGATAAGGCGTGACACAAATTGACAACCTGTGCCTGACTTTGCTGTACATTGGCGACCAATTGCCAGCGCTTACCCTCATAGGCAGGCAGCCGCAGCGTACTATTGACGAAATAAGCACCGCGTATTCCGCGCGTGTGTTCCTCCTGCTGTAATGGCCTGCCTTGCCTGAAATGATCCAGTTGCCGGTTGGAAAGCAGAATGACCGACTGTTCCAGCCCCAAGCTAAACACCGTGTTGGCATGAAGCGATTCGCATGGTTCCGGCTTGTCAGTAATACAGGAATACAGGGAATAGCAAGCAACTCCGCTGCTACTATCCAGCTCTGTCCATTTATAGGCATCCACCAGATTGCTGGCGCTGGTCTGCACCTGACGCGGCAACCCGGCAGGCATCAGGTTCTGCAAACCGTCCAGCATCTGCACCTGAATCGGCTTGCCAGACAGGTTAAGCAACTCGCACTGACGCACAAATCCGTAACGGTCACTGACCATCCAAGTGTAACGGAACGTCAGTTGCAGATCGTCATTGGTTTCCTCAAAACACAGTTTGTTACCGAGAGTATTTTTGTAAAGGCTGCGCTGTACACTGTAAATTCCATCATGCTCGCGGTTAAACGGTTCCCAGACAGCCATTGAATGACCATGGAACACGCGCAGCAGGGTTTTGCTACCGGTATGGGTAACACTGTCCTGCACCTTGTCTGCCGCGACATAGGGGAATAACGCCAGTTCAGGGGAAACACGCCCTGCCGTCACTCCCCCATTGGATGAAACAAACAACCAATGGTCACTATGGGACACCACGCTGATAAGAAAGGGAGGCATCCTGTCAATATTGCGTATGACATAAAAACGTTCGTTCTCATGATCCACAAATGAACCGGCAACCTCATTGCCTGTTTCATCACTTATCAACCTGATCAGATCATCGGGGCGTGAAAACAGCATGTTCATCAGGACAGAATCTCCCATCACAACAGCACGACACAATTAAAATCAAAGACGTTCGACAGTTTTTGAAGCTGGATCGTATTTATAACCCCAACTAGTCAGTGCACTCATTGCCTCAGTCTGATCAGAATACAACTGTGTCAAACCCTGGCCGACCGGACTATGCAGATTGAGACCGACCAGATTTCTCAAATCAAGGCTGTACAGTTGAGTGCCTGACCGGTAAAGGTAAACAGTGCCATTGCCATCCACATCATTAACCAACCCACCACCAGTTGAATCACCCGTGAAACCAACGTCGGTCAGAAGAAAGGTTCCACCATTTCCCCAGCCAGAGTGAATCCCGAACTCTGTGTAAGCAGTTAGACCCGCATAACCAGAGAGAGGAATTGTGACCTGTTTCCAACCAGTCGTTCCGGGGATATCCGTCGCATACGTTGCTAAATCAAAATTGAGTTCCTGTTCAGGCCCTCCACCACTGGCAAACTTGACCCAAACATTGCCAGTTGGCAGGTTTTTTACCTTGAACACCAGATTCTGATAATTGCCCGCGAAACCGGCAGAAAACTGATAGAAAGCCAGCGTAGCCGTTGGCGCACCCCAACCACTACCTGACGGCAGATACCACACCGGCGTAAAATCGACATCTCCGGTATAGCCTCCCTCCCAACCCGCATTGGCAGTGCCTGAACCCCAGTCAGAATAACGGAAGTTGGTATCAGGAATAAAATCCAGTTTAGGCGCACCTTCATAATACGTGAGTGAGGTAAAGTAATTATCCAGCAAGGACTGATACGCTTTCTTTGCCTGTTCCTTGGCTAACTCACTCCCGCCTTGCGTATACAGTTTATGTAACGACAACGCTGTATAATACTGGTTTTCCCCAGTAGGATTTTTCGCCAAAGCCGTAGCCCACAGGTAGAACTCTGCCTTTGGGGAAGACAGTGCATCGGCCAGATCCCATTTGGTGTCATCCGTGATCGCAGCCCGCGCAAAAGGGTTTTCAGGATCAAACAGGATACATTCCTCAGCAGCAATACCGACATTCGGACAATACAAATCAAGGTAAGAACTCTGCGGTAGCTCTATGGTATTAACCACCTGACCACCGCCACCACCGCAGCCTGTCAAGGCAGACAGTAAAACAAGTTGCAGCATTACCGGGCGTAAACATTTTTCAAAGATATGTTGTTTCAAAATCATCTCCCCATGCCTCCCACAGACTAGAAGTTGTATTCAAAGAATGTTTTTACTTCAAACATATCTTTATTTTTTCCGTCCTGATAAAACTCGTTATTTGAGTTCTTGTCCAGGGTTCTATAAGCAGCCTTGACACCTATCTTGCTAGACTTCTTCTCACTCTTGCCTTTATCAAGCAAATTGACATAACCCAATTCCACTTGTTCAGGATATTTAAGATCAAATTGACGCTCAAAGTCATACGGTCCCCAAGCGTCTTTCTTGTAACCGGCAGTGAATATATGCTTGTTATCCAGTACCAGTTTACCTTCCACGCTTGCATACTGGGTTGCTGCCGCTGGTTTGCCTGTTGGCTGTTGCTTACCAATCTCGCCTTTTACCACTGCTTTCACGCCAGGTTTGGGGTTGAAGACCATTTTACTTTTGAGTGTGCCAACCGTTTCTTTTGACAAACCCGCGCCAAATGCAGCATTCCGTTTGCCTTCCTCGTAATAAAACAGGTTGGCATCGGTCGCGGTGGGATAATGTGTCACATTCAAGCCAACATTATAGGCAAATTTCGCATCCTCCCTGGCATCATTATCCCAGGCATAAAATGGCGTAGCAGGCGTAGGATCATAGGTCAGGGTCACTTCTGCCGATCTCGCCGCCCGGTTGCCCAGAACGGCAAACGGATCATTATCAAGATTTCTTGGCTCAATACCGGGAGTTAGTGTCGTCCCGGAAATACTCGGATTGATCAATGGATTAGCGTCAACAATATTATCGCGATACAACAAACGCGGGGAAATGGTGTAGTCACCTTTGCTTATATCCAAACCCAGTTCAACTTCTTTTTTATTGCCCTGTTCCGAATAAGGTAGCTGAGTACCCAACTCTTTCAATGGCGCACCAGCGTCCGCTACCAGCCCCGCATAGTTAACCGTGGCATGAGCCTTGACATTAGCAGAAAGATTGGTGGAAACCTTCGCTTTGACACCCACGGTATCTTCCGACTTGATTTTATTCTCAATGACATTGCCACCTTTCATGCGATCATACTTTTCGCCCACCTTGTGGCTATTGGCAACAATCGCCCCAACTTCCAGATTTACCCCAGGTTTGGGTTCAAATTTTCCTTGCAGGGTTGTCTGCGCAGAACGCTTGCCAATAGCCGTCCCACCGCCTGAGGAATCAGTCCGCTGATCATAGTCTTCGGCGTGCATGAAGGTATACTGCTTGTCTTTGCCAAACTGGTATTTGAGGATCGCCTTGGGGTTGGCTCCCCAATAAACCTCCGGCCCTGCAACTACATTCAGACCGTCAAGTGCGCCTTTGCCGACAAACTCCATCCCATAAGGAGCCTTGGAATTCCAGATGTCCTGCCCTTCCATATCGGTTGTTTCACGTAGTAAACCGAAGAAATCCCCTTTATAGCCCCAGTGATAACGCGGCACATGATAGAAACCTAGCAGGTCAAATGCCTTGCCTTCATAAGATGCCTGAAAGTCATACAATTCAAGCTTTCTGGCATCACTGCCGGTTTTGTCGTGTATGCGATCACCATATTTGAACTCGAAATTACTGTCTGAAGCGTCTGCAATCGCATTCACGGTAAAGTCGCCCTTCAGTTGTGGCGTAGCTTCAAATTCAAAATCGAAAAAGCCCATCAAGCCTTTTTCGTTAGAATCCGTATCATTTCCCACTCCCTTAACCAAGGCATCCCCACGGATACTACCCCCTGCAAACCGGAAGGCTTCCTCATCCTTGACTTCATGACTTGGGCGGGTTGCCTTTGGCTCAATCTTGCTAAGTTTCTGGTTAATGGATGACTTGCTATCTGCATAAGGGTCGATTGACCATACTTCTGACAACACGTCATAAGCAATACGAGGTTCAGCGGCATAAACCCCTTTGGAATCAGGTTTACCAAGACGGTTAATACCCCACCATTCTTCATTCATATTGTTCTGGCCTTCTACGTGGTCAAATTTGTAACCACCATTTGCCCAAGATGCAGTACGGTCATGCTTGTCCAGATTTTCGGTTTGCTTGTACTTCCACCACTCATCACGCCACTCGAACACAAAACCACCGATGGAGTTACCTTCTTCACCTTTGCCATAACTCTTGCGGTACATTTCTTCCCATTGGCTTTTCAAGTATTTGGCCTGCGAAACCTGGTCTTCCTTCCTGTCTTTTGAGTTGAACGCATCACTACCGAATTCAAAAAAGGCTACCGGCAAACCTAGTTTATTTTTTACATCTTTCCATAATCCGGTAAAACTTTCTCCCCGATAGGCATTTACCCCCAACAAATCCCAGTCCTTACCGTATTCGGCAATCAAGTCGATATATTGAATATCGCCATTAACGATGGTGAATGGGTAATTGGGTGCTATTTTTTTACCTTCATCAATCACCTCATCAAATAGACTGTAAAGATGTCTGGCTTTCGCTTGATCCTTCTCCCCAACCGGCAGATTTTCTATTTCAAAACTTTTCCAGGATAGACCATAGTTGCTTTCATTACCCAAGGCAAACATCAGGACACCCGGTACATCCTTGAATTTTTCAACGGTTTCCCTGACTTCTTTTTTGAGAACTTCACGGGTCGCCGGATCAGAGTAATTGGTATTCTCCATCCATTTGCCGCCGACATTGACACCATAACGCCCCATCAACGGATTTACCGCCGTCATGATGCCGTATTTTTCATAAATATAAGTGACCCATTTGGGGGGAATACTGGAGAAAGTACGAATAGCGTTGACACCCGCATCACGCATCAGGGTAAAGTCATGATCAAGGATATCCTTGACTACCTCATCCTTTTGCCCCCAAAGGTTATAGGTATAGTTTTCATCTTGTGGTGAATACCCCCAGACCACACCTTTGATGTAGAAATCCTTTCCATCAACTTGCAGCTTCCAGCCTTTACTATCCTTGTAAGTTGCAACATGGCTGGCGTTTTTTGCCAAAACCGCCGTACTTGAAAAAGTTATTACCGAACCAATCAGCAGAACAGTAATTACCTTTGTGGAAAAAACATCATTTAAAGAAACCATGAACTCTTCTCCTCCCTAGATCAGCGCCCCAAGAAGCTACTAACAACCCCCATTAAATGCTATATAGCAGTCTGCACAATAAACGGAATATTGTCAAGATAAACACATTTATCTTGAGTCAACTACTTTTGCATCACCTGTTTGGGGGTACGATCCACAAAGAACAGACCCCAGTGCTTCTCTGCCCCCTGAGCATTATCTGGATTACCCTTCCACGGCTCATCAAATGCCTCAAAGAAGAACACAGTGGTATTGGTTTTTTCCGCCCAGTCTTTGACCTCTTTGTAGTAGCGAACCTGGTTGGCTTCATTGGCTCGCCCGCCAAACTCACTGGCAGTGGTCGCCCAACCGGTTTCAAGAATGGCGATGGAGCTATTGGGTAGGGCAGCACGTACATCCTCAATATTCCTGAGCATGTAAGCCAGACCATCATCAATATCTTTCTCTTCCCAGACCGGATAAGTATGAACACCGACAAAATCCAGTTCCTGAGCCAATGCCTTACCCTGCTCGATCCACCAAACATAGTTTTCCGCAACGGTAACAGGTTGCTTGATTGCCGCTTTAACCTGCCGGACGTAAGCAATCAGGCTATCAACCTCAACCAGGTGATCAGTCCAGTTGATCAGTGCTTCATTGCCAACGTTTACTGCTACCACCACATCCGGGAAAGCATTTGCCAGCCCAATCCCTCGCACGACTTCTTCCTGATTGGCTATCTTGTTCGCTGCCAGTTTCGCGGCAGGAATTGGCTTGTCCAGCCATGGGCAACCCTCGTGATTGCTGAGTTCTGCGTCAATCCACATCCCCAGCATGACTTTAAGCGGTAGCTTGTGTTCCCGAATCAGCTCAAGGGTAAGTTTTGAGTTTTCCCTGGCATCATACACACGAATCAGCTTGAAACCTTCACGCACAAGGATTCGCAAGTCTTCAAGGATTTGTTCACGATCAGGATTGACTGCCCCCTCCCCTCTGTCCGGGTGCTGACCTTCACGATAGCCGGAGTAGGCAACAGCCATGACTTCACCGGTCAGCAGTGCTTCTTTGGGTTGCTGGAATGGGCTTTCGGTAGGCTTGAGCATCGAACAGGACACTGTGCAACACAGTAACAGCATGGCAAATGCCAAAAACTTTATTGTTTTCATAGTAACTCATCTCCTTGGAAATTGTATTCGCAGGGTTTGTAAAGCATTTGCGGCAAGCCTGACCTGCGCATATTGCGCTCCGACCTGTAATGCATAAACGAGTGGCTGTCCATAGGTGTTCAGAACCTGTACGCTCAACATCCCCTCCGCATTCATGGAAGCACAGGCATAAACATGCTGCGCCTGATCATCAAGTAGCATACTGGTTTGCACTACCCGATCACCGGGGCGGATTGTCCTGCTGAATTGCGCAAGAACATGGAAAACCGGCGTGTAATACACCTGCCCCGACACCAGGTCGACCATGATTGGCGCACCACAATAATTGCCGACATGATTGGGGCCGCCGCGTTGATCGAGCACGCAATTCCAGTCGATCCAGCCATTCAGCCAGTGATTCAGGCTGACAATGATATTACGGGCATAGCGGTGTACGGGCGTGTAAATAGGGTGGTCTGCGGCATTGACTCCTGACCAGATGACTGAATAGCCCCAATCGGTGGCGTTATCATTCCACCAGAAGTCATCGTTGCCAAACCAGCCTGATTCTTTGAAACGCACTGGGTCTGTTACACCCTCGGGTGCATCCTTGCCCAGATCGTCAATACAACCCTCGGTATGGATGATGAAATAGTCAGGATACTTGGCATGAACCCGTTCAAACACATCCTCATAGACCCTGAAGGTGCTTTCATACCAATGTACTGCCGCACCAGCAACGTAGCAGGCTGCTTCTGTATCGCCGTAAATGCTGTCTGCCCATTGCTCCAGTTGATCGCGTGCATGATCGTAAATCAGCAATTGAACATCTTTGGCACGCTTACGTAATAACGGCCCCAAATGATCCCTGACAAACAGACGTTGGGAATCTGGTGTGAAGTGCATACTTTCCCACTGACCATTATTACCCAAAGGCTCATTGACCGGCGTTATCCCCCAGGTCTGCACGCCTCGCTGCCGGTAAGACTCCAGATACCTGATGATATATTCGGCAAAAACAGGCTGGCATTCCGCCTTTAATACCCCACCCGTACCGTTAAAACCATTGGCTGGAGTACCCGGCTGATACCAGGTTTCAATATCTTTCATCCAGGCTGGAGCAGTCCAGGCGGAAGCGACAATCCTCAGGTCAGCATCTTGCTGTGCAGCCTTGATAGCCTGTGCTTCCTGGATCATCGGCAACAGGTCATATTGCGGATCCCGGATGCCGGGGTAATCCGCAACCGCAAAACCATCTTCATCCGGCACGACAGAGAAATGTTGCAGTTCCATATCACCCGGTACGTCAGCGTAGGAATAGTTGCCGTTGACGCAAAAATCGCAGGAACCAATCGGTGTTCTGCCCAGACTGAAATTTGCCCCTTGCGCTGAGAACAGGTTTGCCATCACTTCAGCCCTGCACTCAGGTGCAAGATGCGCCAGAACAAACGCTGCCGACTCGGTGAAGGATGTACCAATCCCCAGCAGGGACTGTTTGAGTACATCAGGTCTGACCTCAATTACATTCCTGTCAGCAATACCATCATGGAAGTGGATATTCTCCACTTGCGCCATTTTGTCACCTTGCGCCGATGTCAGTAACACTTCCACCGAAGCACTCAGACCATAGTGAACACGGGTTTCCACGCTCGGAGCTCCACTCAGGCAGGATTCAACTTGCCACGCCGCGCTTCCAGTTGCTGCCTGATTTCATGTGCCTTCTCCTCGGTCAACGGGAACAAGGCAATCGCCCACATTGCCAGTGCTGTTGCGACAAGAGGCACCAGGACATCAAAAAACCGCATCCAGAACAAGGCACTCTCAGACTGGTTGCCTTTCAGCTCAACATCAAAACCGGTCGCATTCAGGAGCAAGCCACCGCCAGCAATTGCCACCGACATCCCCAGTTTGACGACCCACCAGAAAATCGAGCCGAACATACCCTCGCGCCGTTCATGGGTTTGCAGTTCATCCAGGTCGCAGACATCGGCAACCATCGCCCCCATGAGCGTAAACAAGCCCGCCAAGCCAAATGTCATCAACGGGGCTGGTAACAAAACAAGCCAAGGGTAATCCGGGTTATAGCAAAACCATTTCAATGCATAACCCAGCATGGAAATACTCATGGCGATAAAGAATGCACGGCGTTTACCCCATCGGCTGGACATCCAGGTGACAAGAACAATCACCAGGAAACTCGAAATGCTGCCAACAGTACCCGACCAGCCAACGTATTCCGCCCCCAGCTCCGTATTACCGCCAAACACATAATAAATAATGACATAAGACTGGAAGGCAGAAATCAGAATGAAGCCGTTAAACACTAGGAATGTGGCAATACACAACAGGAGAAACGGGCGAACTTTCAACGTCGCCACAAACCCCTTGAAGAAATCAGTAACATTACGTTTCATACCCTCCCATACAGAAACCCTCACTTCCCCCTGAGTCTCTGCGACCAATACTTGCACAAACCGCTCCCGCAAAAACAGGGCGGGCAAAATGCCCAAAGCAATCACAACGACACCAATCACTATCGCCAGATAAGACGCACCCTCAACCATATCGTCAAACAGGGATGCCTGCATCATCACCAGAAACCAGGGGGAAATAATAAAGGCAAACTGGCTAAAAAAATTCTGTGTTCCCATCAAACGGGTGCGCTCGTGATAATCGGGTGTAAGCTCATAACCCAGTGCCACCCAAGGTGTCGCAAAAATCGTGTACCCCAGATAAAAAATGATTGAGCCAATCATGAAAAACCAGAAATAGAAATTTTCCGACATACCGCTCGGCAATTGCCATAACGCCATAAAGGTAAGCCCTGCAAGAATGGCTCCAATAAAAATATAAGGTCGCCGCCGCCCCCATCGGGTGTGGGTATTATCCGAAATATACCCCATTAATGGATCAGTCAATGCATCCGTCAGCCGGGGTATCGCACCCAGCAAACCCACCACTGCCGGATTCATCCCCAATCCCAGGTTCAGCACAATCATCATACTGCCAATAGCCGCACCCAGCAGGTTATTGACGAAACCACCGATACCATAAATCACTTTGTGGACAAACGAAATCCGGTCTTCTGGGGCCGTTTTATAATGCGTGTGCTGCGTAGAAACGCCAGACTTGTCCATACAATAACCCCATCAGTATATTCTTTAACCAGTTTTGAAACAGTTCCAAAGAGTAAGTGGCTGGTGAATCCATGAATGCACCAGCCACCCATTTCTATTTATTTTTCAAAGTAAATATTATCGAAGTAAACTTTACCCGTAATATTTTGAACACCCAGGGTCGTCGTCGCCTCAGGATTCCACAAGCCAATGCTTTTCAAGATCGTCTTGTCTGGCGTTGCAAACGCACTTAACGGGATCGTGTAGGTTTTCCAGTCTCCACTAGTAACAACGTTCCCCGTATGGTTGGACAGATAGGCAATATGACCACTTGCCCCTCCGGTAGAATCCTCCAGTTTTACATGCAAATCACCAAAATTGCTTATCTGGCTAGTATTCACTGAAAGTTTCAGCTTGGTGTAGGCAGATACATCGGTAGCAGCCGTGAAATTCAACACGACGCCCCCCCATGTAGTGCTCAAAGGTGACTGCCAATCAACCTCCAGTGAAGCAGAACCATCAGCGGCACTTACTGCGGAACTTGAGGCATTAAAGGCAACCGGATTACTACCCCAACCTTGCTCGCTTGATGAAAGTACCGCATGAGCAATACTGCCTGTCGTGTGCGTCTCGGAATACACACCCAGAGTTGTCGCAGTATTACCGCCACCAGAACCGCTATGGAAGTAAACGTTGTCTACAAACATCGTAGCGTCATCAACAATGTCGACCAACACCTGGTCTATCCTGCCTTTAGCAGTGGCATCCCATATACCCTGTGCTTGGGTAAATGAACTCAACGGGATCTCAATACTGTTCCACTGACCTGCCTTGAGGCTGGACATCGGATGGGTGTAATTACCTTCATGTGGGCCATTTGCAGCATCGAGCATCTTGATCAACAACCCCGCTCCTGCACTTGGAAGCTGTGCCAACCAGACATCAACATGCAAGGTCGTCTTTGACGTAATGTCAATCGGAGCACTGAGCTGGAAAGGTAAGAAGTTGGTCGTTCTCTTGACGCTGTTACTGGCATACGTTGCATCAGTGACAACTTCACCCCATCCCGGTGTCGTGTTACTCCCAACACTGGTATAAGCATCGCTGTAGAGCGAGATTACACCCGAAGCATCTGCTGTTGGTGCTGCTGGGGCATTCGTTGGTTCCGTTGCAGAACCACCACTGTCTTGCGTACTAAAGTAAATGTTGTCCAGATAGATTGTATTCAAACCATCTGCCCCAGAAATAACCAGTTGCGCAACAGCCGTCTTATTCGTCATGCCAGTAAAACTGGATAGCGGTATGGCGAAACTCGACCAATTGCCAGCTATTAACTTCGGTGTCGTTGATACGGTAAAGGTCAGCTCATGTTCAGAGTCATCACCCCCCTGATAAACCCGATCCGTACCAAAATTAACCAGTTTGACCTTGAACTTTGCTCCTGCGGCCAGGTTAACCGGCGTCCATACGTCCAGATGCAGGGTCTTCATCGCCGACAAATCTTGTGGATTTGCCGCGAAATCAGTGCCCTGATAATTCAGGCTCGCATATTTCAGCATGTTGTTGCCCAGCACACTCTCGTTGCTGACCACGGTAGACTGCCCCCACGACGGATTGGTATTGACCTCAGCAATACTGGTATAAGCATCGCTAAAAATGGAAATGACATTCGACGCAGACAGGGTTGGAGCAGGTGCAGCCGTAGTTGGTGCATCACCACCACCCGTTCCGCCTTGGTTACTGAAGTAAATGTTATCCAGATAGACCGTACTCAAACCATCAGCGCCAGAGAACACCAACTGAGCCATATGCGCCTTGGCAGCAAGATCTGAAAACTGAGTCAGCGGAATTTCAAAATTGACCCAACCACCTTTAGTCAAAGCTGGAGAGCTATTAGCATCAAAGACGAGTTCATGCTCAGAATCATCCCCACCTTGGTAGACACCATTTGCACCAAAATCAACCAGCTTCACCTTGAACTTTGCACCAGTGGAAACTTCATCTGGTGTCCAGAAATCCATATGCAAGGTTGTCATTGCTGACAAATCCTGAACATTCTTCGAGAAATCAAGTCCCTGATAATTCAGACTGGTCAGCTTGATCGTATCATTGCTTTCAATGGATAACGTACTGTATACGGTAGACTGCCCCCACTGCGGGTTATAATCGACATCACCAATAGGGCTATAAGTATTGCTGAAGATTGAAATAACATCAGAGGCAGGAAGCGTAGGCGCTGGAGCTGCTGTAGCAGGAACATTCGGGTCAGTTTCACCCCCGCCACTATTGCCACCACCAGCATCAGGATCCTGATAAACCCTTACCCAATCAACCAGCATTTCCTGGGGAGTGGTCTGTATCGGATCACCTGCTGTTACATCAGCCCCCAAAGTACCAGCGACTGCAACATTCAGGATCATATAAAACGGCTTCTGGAATTCGTCCATGGTCGCTGCATCAATGGTTTTCCTGAAATACTCTACCCCGTCAATCCTGCCAATGAGCCACGCCTTATCCCACTCCATTTCATAGATATGGAAATCATCCGACAAAGGAGACCCCAGCGTCTTGTGCTGCGTGAATTGTTGCCACTCAGAGTTATACCAGTGAGCAGCACTATGCGTGGTCTTTATGTCGGAATTACGCTGATGCACTTCCATGACATCTATTTCACCGGACTGGGGCCATGGTGTGTCGGGGTAATCAGCACCCAGCATCCAGAATGCCGACCAGGTTGACTTGCCCGCAGGCACTTTTATCCTTGCCTGCACCTTGCCGTATTTGAATTCAAACTTGTCTTTTGTATTGATTCTGGCTGAAGTAATAGAACCATCACGGGAAGCACATGCCCCTGAACAACGCGCCTTGATGGACAGGAATCCATTGGCGGAATCGGATGAATCCGCCACCAAAGCCAGATTGTCCGCTGAATCCGTATACAATTGCCATTCATTATTTCCCCATCCATCACCGTTCGGACCATAACCCGTTTCTATATTCCAACGGATCGAACTGGATGTTTTTGCACTTGCTCTACCCGCTACCTCGTTAAATTCATCTGACCAAACCAGTTCATAGTTTGCTGATGAATTAACCACTGTATCACGAATGATGTTTTTGCCTTCATTATCAGCATTACCCCCTCCACCACAGCCTGCCAGCACAACGGCGCAAACCATGAACAGTGAGGATATCCTCCTCGTAAAACCTTGCGGCAACATAACCTCTCCTCCATTTTGGATCAACTCAGACAGCCCCGCCTCGCCAGTCATCAATAACGGACGCTTATGCGCCTCTGTACAAACAGGTTTATGCGCAATTCCACAACAACCTATATTGCTATATAGCACTTTTATCACTCATGCATCGCACTGTCAAGAAGTTGTATACCTTATAAATTTTTCTGAAGTATTTGAAACAGGAGGAAGAACACGGCAAAATACGTACTGGTCACATATAACCAAAACCTTTACATTACTTGCTATGTAGCTTACTGGAAGCTATAATTGCGCGTTTTTAGAGCAAGTCCACCAGACTAAATACACCGAAGAATATGTTTGGAGCAATGCGCATATCTGCTGTGGTGGAACCCAACTTCGCCGAGGTAGGTAGTTTATGAGTGAGTCAGTACCAAAATACGTTTTTGTTGAGAATTACATCAAGGAAGCCATCCGCAAGAAACAGCTTGTGGATAAATTACCGGGTGAACGGGTATTGGCGCAGCAACTGGGTGTGTCTTACATGACTGTCCGCAAGTCCATCGACAACCTTGTCAATGACGGTGTTCTGTATAAAGTACCAACGCAAGGTACATTTGTTAACCCCGACAAAGCCAATCGCAAAAAAACCCGAACTATTGGTTATTTTCTTGACAGCAGCATCGTTGCTGGAATCTCAAGCCCTTATTACTCACTGATTTTTAACGCCATTGAAAAATACGCCGCCAAAGAAAACTATTCCCTTGTCTATTTTTCTGATGCCGACAAGGAAAGTTTCAAAAAGACGCTGCAAAAACTGGATGGTGTTATCGCAACCTGTTTCCCCAGAATAGAAATCACCATACTTGAAATCAAACAAACTGTACCAGTTGTTGTCATCGACAACAGTGCAGCCGATAAAACCATACCCTCCATTATCATTGACAACTTCAATGCTGATGTACAATCCGTCGATTATATTTGCTCACTGGGACACAGGCGGATTGGTTTCATGACCGGCCTGGAAGATTCGGATGTCGGCAAAAGCCGTTTTGCGGGCTACCAGTACGGGTTGAGCAAAAATGCCATTCCGTTTGATAGTACACTGGTATATCGAGGCAACTATTCCTACGAAGCAGGCATTGAAGGAGCCGAGTATTTTCTTTCACTGGAAACCATGCCGACCGCCATTATCTGTGCGAATGACTCCATGGCGTTGGGCGCGATACAAAAACTCACTCAAAACGGGTTTGATATTCCCAACGACATTAGCATTGTTGGTTTCGATGACATTGAAGTTGCCTCTCAAATTGTCCCTGCCCTGACAACCGTGGCAGCCCCCATCAATGACATTGCCCAACATGCCTTCAACAGCCTCAAAAAACTGATCAACAATGAACCCGTAGAGCACCAACACATCGCATTACCGGCGCGACTCGTCATCAGGCAAAGCTGCACAAAAACTCAGGAAGTCAAAGCGGCATAGAGGGAATACACAAAACCCGATCTTCAGGCAGCTCTTTTATCATCCAGTCGACGACGAATCTCATAAGCTTTTTGCTCTGACAGGTCATAATCTTTCATTACCCATATAGCCAGCAATGTCCCTGTCATAGGAACCAAAATATAGGCGAAGCGCAAACCGGACAAAGCCGCCTCCGTCTGCACCGGAACACTTTGATCAAAACCCACTAGAGTAAGGATCAATCCACTCAGCAACCCGGCAACAGCAAAACCAACCTTCACCATCCACCAGTAGATGGCGCCAAACAAGCCTTCACGGCGCGAGCCGGTTTCCAGTTCATCCAGATCACAAACATCAGCCGTCATGGACATCATCAGGGTAAACAAGCCACCTATACCAAAAGCAAACAGCGGCAAAGGCAAGAACATCAACAAAGGGTTTTCTGGTTGAAAACACCACCAGAACATCGCATAACCGAGCAGTGAAACACCTTGCGAAACGATAAAAGTATTTTTCTTGCCCAACCGCTGGGATAACCAAGTAATAATCGGTATGACCAGAAAACAGGTCGAAAGCGCACTGATCGTACCAAACCACGCAGGCCAGGTTCCTGCTGCTCCCGGATCGCCATTATTCATATAATAAACAATGATGAACCACGAAAACCCTGCCACTGTGTTGAAAGCATTAAACACCAAAAAGGTTGCCAGACAGAGCCTGCGGAAAGGTTTGTTTTTCAAGGTGTCGCTCACACCAACAAACAACGTCCTGACATTCTTGCTCAGTGTGTCGCGGGCAATGACTTCCAGATTTTCAGGTGTTGGCTGGGTTTTGCCAAACAGGGCGGGAACCATACACAAGCCCAGGCAAACCAGCCCCACCCAAATGGAAAGATGACGTGCACCGGCATCCGCCCCATCAAACAGAGCCGGGTCATAAATAATGACCCAGAACCACGGCACAATAACCCACGCCCATTGACCTATCCACTGAGCCACCCCCATCAACCGGGTGCGCTCATGAAAGTCATTACTCATTTCATATCCCATCGCCACATACGGCGTGGAAAATATGGTCAAACCCAGATAAAAAACCAGTGACAGTAACAAGAAATAGACGAAGTTGTAGACCTCGCCATTTTCAGGATAAATCTGCCACATGGCGATGAAACTGAGACCGGTCATAATCGCCCCGATAAAAATATAGGGTCGACGCCTGCCCCAGCGTGAGCGAGTATTGTCGGAAACAAATCCCATAACAGGGTCAGTCAGCGCATCAAACAGGCGAGGTAGAAAAAACAATATTCCCCACAGCAGGGGGTTCATCCCTAACCCTTCTACCAACACAACCATAAAAATTGACAGGGCTGCCGGAAACATCTGGTTCCCCAGCATTCCCACACCAAAAATCACTTTCTGGCTAAATGGAATTTTGTCTTCCGGCGCAGTTTGATAATGTTGCTCATTCATGAAAATCCCCTGTGCATCAAGCTCACGCATGACCTGTTCCGATTAGCGTTTTACCATGAATAATCCCCATGTTTTTCTGACTCATCCTGCTGGATTTGCACTGAATCTTGACAAAACCAGAAAATAATCACAGTAATTTTTGGAGATAAGCGACCATCACAGCACCAGAATCATATAGCTATATAGCATACATAAGCCAGTAACGACTGTAAAGAGACAATATTTATGGCTTCGCCTAACCACCACAAGTTTCATCAGCCAGACTGTTAATCCCAACATCGCGATATACTGGCTTTAGCGCCAACGCCGCACCAGTCAATGCCGGGTAAGGAGCCGTAATGACGTAAACAGGAATATCCTGCAAATACACTGAAAATCTGCCGTGATCCTGGAAACGCTGCCGAAAACCTGACCTAGAAAAATAGTCAAGAATACGCGGCACGATGCCACCACCAATATATACCCCCCCGGTTGCCCCCAGCGTTAAAGCCAAATTGCCAGCCAAACTGCCCAGAATGCAGCAAAACATCTCTAGCGCTGCCAAGGCTACAGGACAAGCCGCTTCAACAGCTTGCTGGACAACTCGCTCGGGTTCAACCCTGACAGGCTCGCCATGTTCCAGTTGGTAAAGAGTCTGGTACAACAGGCTCAAGCCTGCGCCTGAAACCAGCGACTCCGCCGAAACGTGCCCCATGTCCTGGCGAATACAGTGAATGACCTGACTTTCAGCATCATTAAGCGGCCCATAGGAAACGTGCCCCCCCTCGCCCTGCAAAGGAATCCAGTTACCTCCACAAGGGATAGCACCGGAAACACCCAGCCCCGTTCCCGCGCCGAGCAACGCCTTGGCCTGCCCGGCTTTTGCCTCGCCACCACCACACTGGCACAAATATTCCGGGGTTAAATAAGGCAAAGCCAAGGCAAGAGCCGTAAAATCATTCAGCACTTTCAGTCGCCGTAAGCCTAACGCTCGCCGGACTTCGCCAACAGCAAAGCCCCAGGAATGGTTGGTCATATACAAACGGTCTTGTACCACAGGTGCAGCAACAGCAATTGCAGCATCGACAGGTTGTGTAACAGATACTGCCCCAAGATAAGCGCTGATCGCGTCAACAATTGAAGGATAATCCCGACAAACCAGTGTGGTGGGTTCCAGCAATACATGACCATCTTGCCTTACCAAGGCAAAACGTGCGTTGGTACCGCCAATATCGGCAACCAAATTGAAGTTGTTTGAATACATACACGCTGACATCACCCATTAATATAATGCTATATAGCATAAAAGATAGGAAGAGGATGTCAAGAGACAGACAAACAGCCTGACAGACTTACGCTTTACTCAGCACACCTGCGTGCAGGCGATAAACCGTATCCATCCGGCTCGCCAGTTGCAGGTCGTGCGTTACCACCACAAACGCCGTTTGCAGGGCATCGTTCAAACCCTGCATCAGGTTAAACACATTGTCAGCCGTATGCTGGTCAAGATTGCCGGTCGGCTCATCCGCCAGCACAGCCTGCGGGCGTGTCACCAAGGCGCGGGCAATTGCTGCACGCTGACGCTCCCCCCCGGAAAGCTGCGCCGGTTTGTGGTCAACCCGCTCTTTCAAACCCACCTTGTCCAATATGTCAGCCGCTTGCGCCCGTGCTTCTGGCACTTTCACACCCCGGATCAGCAAAGGCATCGCCACATTTTCCAGCGCAGTGAATTCCGGCAACAAATGATGGAACTGGTAAATGAAGCCCAGCGACTGGTTGCGCAACAGGCCACGGTCATTGTCGGAAAGCTGATCCATGCGCTTGCCCATGACTTCGACATGCCCGCTGCTGGGCAAATCCAGCCCGCCCATCAGGTGCAGCAGGGTGCTTTTGCCACTGCCGGAACTGCCCAGAATCGCAATTTTCTCACCCGCCCTGACCTGCAAATCCACTCCGCGCAATACCTGCACATCAAGCCGCCCTTCCTGAAAACGCTTGCCCAGTTGTTGGCAGGAAATAATCACATTACTCATAACGAAGTGCCTCGGCAGGTTGGACTTTGGATGCACGCCAGGCAGGATACAGCGTTGCCAGCATGGACATCAGCAAGGAACTGAATGCAATCAGGATGACATCGCCGACATCCACCCGCGATTCCAGCTCACTGATGAAATAAACTTCCGAATTGATGAAATGGGTATCAAACAGGCGCTCCAGCAAGGGCACAATCACATCCAGATTGGAAGCCAGCAACACCCCCAGCGCCACACCAGCTAATGTGCCAATGACACCGATCAGAGTCCCCTGCACCATAAAAATCTTCATGATGCGCCCGGATGACAGCCCCAGCGTGCGCAGGATGGCAATATCACCTTCCTTGTCCGTCACCACCATCACCAGCGTGGAAACCAGATTGAAAGCCGCCACCGCAATGATCAGCAACAAGATGATGAACATCACCGCTTTCTGCATCTGGATGGCCTTGAAGAAATTCTCGTTTTGGCGAGTCCAGTCACTGACCCACAAATCCGGGTTATCCAGCCCCATGCGCTGGAGGATTTCCTGCCCAACCCGAGGAGCCAGATCCAGATCAGCCAGTTTCAAACGCAAGCCAGTGATCCGCTCAGCCATCTGGAAAGCTTCGGCAGCATCCTGCAAATGCACATAGGCAAAGGAGGAATCATAATTCTGCATGTCCACCCGGAACACTGCCACAATATTGAAACGTTGCAACACCGGCAGTTCACCGTTTTCCAGCGCCCCCTCTGACGGGCTGATCAGCATCAGGGAATCCCCCACCCCAACCTTCAGTTCCTTGGCTAGGGTTGCACCGATGGCAATATTGAAACTGCCCGGCATCAGTTGGCGCATGTCACCGCTGGTCACGTGTTCAAAAACTGAACCGATTTCGCTTTCCATCTCCGGCACAATTCCCTGCAACAACACCCCGCGAGCCTCGTCCCCCTGATTCAACATAATCGCTTTTTCAATAAAGGGGGAAGCAGCTCGTACTTGCGGAAAACCGAGCAACTTGTCACGCATGGCTTGCCAGTTGTCAATTTCGGTATCGTTTTCTGACACGGTGACATGCGCCAGCATCCCGAGAATGCGCTCACGCATGGCCTGCTCGAAACCGTTCATCACTGACAGCACCGTGATCAGCACCAGCACACCAATGGCAATGCCGATGATGGAAGCCAGCGAAATGAAGGAAATGAAATGCTTTTGCCGCCGTGAACGGGTGTAACGCAGCCCAATAAACAGCGCCAGCGGGTGGAACAAGTTATTCATAGCGTAACGACTCCGCAGGCTGGATTTGTGCCGCCCGCCAGGCCGGATACAGCGTCGCCAGTACCGAAGCAATGATGGAAGCAATGCCGATCTTGATCACATCATCCCAATGCATGTCGGAGGGGATAGTGCTGATGTAAAACACGTCTTCCGGGAAGATCTTGCGCCCGATCAGCGACTCGATCACCGGCACAACCGTATCCACGTTCTGCGACAGCAACACGCCCAGAATCACGCCCACAATCGTGCCAAACACGCCGATGATGCTACCCTGGATCATGAACACCCGCATGATGCGCTTGCCCGCCATGCCGAAGGTACGCAGGATGGCAATATCTGCCTCCTTGTCATTTACCGCCATCATCAGGGAAGCGACCAGATTGAACAGCGCCACCCCGACCACCAGGAACAGAATCAGTGACATGGCAATCTTTTCGGTTTTGACGGCACGGAAGAAACTGCCATGTTCCTCACTCCAGTCCGTCACCTTGTATTCATCCCCTAGTTGCTGCTGCAACTCATGCCCAACCGACTGGGCTGCAAACAGGTCATCCAGTTTCAGGCGAATACCACTGACATCCTCTCCCAGCCGGAACAGGCGCGAAGCATCACTCAACTCGATGAAAGCCGTCATGCCATCGTATTCCTGCAACCCGACCTGATGGATACCCACCACAGTAAACCGGCGCACACGCGGCAAAACTCCGGCAGGCGTTACCTGTACCTGTGGCACAATCACCGTCACCTTGTCACCGGGGAACACGCCCAGTGCCGAAGCCACTTCTACCCCCAGCACAATGCCGTATTCGCGCGGAACCAGATTGCTGAAACTGCCGTCCAGCATCTTGAAATTCACCTCGCTGACCTTGCTTTGATGTGCCGGGTCTATCCCCTGCAACAACACGCCGCGAATCTGCGAACCGTTGACCAGCATCACCTGTTTTTGCACGTAGGGAGCCGCCCCGACAACATGGTCGGCATCCTTCAGTCGCCCCAGTTGCTCCGTCCAGCCAGCCAGTTGCCCATTCGTCCCTGAAACCGTGACATGCGCCACAACCCCCAGTATTCTGCTCCTGAGTTCCTTTTCAAAACCGTTCATGATCGACAAAACCGTGATCAGCACCATGACTCCCAGCATGATGCCAAGCATCGAGGCAAACGAAATGAACGAGATGAAACGGTTGCGCCGCCGTGAATGCGTGTAACGCTGACCGATGAATAATTCGAGTGGTGTAAACATGGCTGGCGATTGTACCGTGCTGACTGCAAAAACACAGCATTAACTGATGAGTGTCGTTCAAATAGAAAAACAATTCGGAGACTAAGACATGCGTCTGTCCAAATGGTTAGCAACCCTGCTACTTTGTATCCCCTTTTTTGCCATGACTGCCCATGCTGACTACCCGACTCGCGGCATGAAAATGAGCACCGTCAAGACCCAATACGGCGCACCCCAGTCTGTGCGGGTATCCACCGGCAAAGTCAAAAAACAATGGCCCAGAATCACCGTCTGGAATTACGGCAAGTTTTCCGTGTACTTTGAAAGAAAGACCGTGCTGCACACGGTCGTGCACCAGTAATCATGCCAGCAACCAGGCCAGCATGGCGCGGCATACCGCGCCGCTGACAACCTGATCAAACCCGGCAAACATCGGGCTGGTATTGATTTCCAGAAACTGGAGCCGCCCGCTGGCGGGGTCAGTCTTGAAATCGGCAGCAGCAAAATCCAGCCCCAAATGGTCGGTCAGCAACCCCATTTTTTCGCGCAAATCACCTGGTACAGGTGCAGTCACCACTTGGGTTGATGAAGAAACACGGTAGTCCAGTTCCGGGGAAGACACATGGAAACCAAACCATTCCTCCCCAACCCGGAATACCCGCAACTCGGGCTGTTGCAGTTTGCGTTGCACAATCTGCGGGTATGACAGGGCGCATGACCAGCCGGAAACCGCCAGTTCCTGACAATGTGCCCCGCCTGAAACCGGCTTGCTGACCCATGCCTGAGTGAATGCCAGCTCATCCATCTGTCTGCCATCATTGGTGATAAAGGTATCGGCGATTTCCAGCCCGAATTGCAAAGCAAGGTGCAGCATATGCGGCTTGTTGACCGGCCCACGCCCGAGAAAAGCACGATTGAACACTTTCACATCAGGATTACACAGCAGCCAGCCTGCCACCGCGTTATACCATTCACGCGCCACCGCCTGATCCTGCGGCTTGTTACTTTGCAGGAAGGTAAACACGTCCTGCCGGATAAAAGCGGCGTGCGGTTGCAACACCTGACCTTCATCCAGCAGACGGTTTGCCCGGACATCCCAGCAAAAACGCGGAATGCCGGACTGCCCCGCTAACATGGCATGAACCGCAACACCCTGCCGCGTTGCCTGTTTGAGCAAACGCAGCAGTTGCGGGTCAACATCACCGCCAGCCAGCAGCAACATGCCAGATGGCTTATTCACGGTAAACGCCACCGTCTTCTTCACCCAGCGCCAGTGTCGTTACTGTTGGGGGTTCAGGTCTGGGCTTAGGCAAGGTACCAATCCCACCGCCATTGTCTTCTTCACCATAAGCCATAGTCGTAACAGTAGGCGGCTCAGGTCTGGGCAAAGGGCGACCACCACCGCCACCATCTTCCTCACCCAGCGCCAGCGTGGTAGCGATGGGTGGCTCAGGCTTTGGCAAGGGCTGACCAGCGCCGCCGCCATCTTCTTCACCCACTGCCAATGTGGTAAAGGTTGGTTTGTCATTACGCTGGAAATTGCTGATAGTAAAACCGACTTCCTCATCGGCAATCTGGCTGCTGCGATCAATATAAATAGAAGTCGGGAAGCCGTATTTCGGGTCATATTTGACATCAACCCGCTCCGCCCCGGATGACAGCGCCTCACCCACCTGTTTGAACAGGTCATTGACGGTCAGCTTGTTGAAATCGGTATCGGCAGGCAATGGCTCACCGGTATCGGCAAACGTGGCGGATGCAATCTTGCCATCCTGTACCTCGATATTGACCGGGCGGGTCGCATCACCCCGGCAGAAGCAATTGCGCTGCAAGGTAAACGAGTAATCATCAATCCCGGCCTTTTGCCATTTTTGCTGGTTGGTTTGCAATTCCCGCTGCGCGGCCTTGTTGGCATTGCTACCTGTACCCTGCCCTGAGCCACTAGCGCCCGTGGAAGGTTTGCCTGGTTTAAACAGGCGCAGCAACTGGTTAATCAGGTTCTGCAAGGCATCAGTCTGACCTCTGAACAGGTCTGTGGTGAGTTTGCTGCCCTGTGCTGTCTGGCTATTGCCAATTTGCGCCTTGCTAGCAGTCTGCACCTGACTGGCTGCGCTGCTGGCACTTCCTTGTGAAATAATCGTCATGGTGGTTCTCCTCTGAACGAAATACCACCTCTCACCTTAGTTCAGGCGCACTGGGCAACCCGCAAATAATCGACAACTGCGACCGCTTTTCTTACTAACGGCACAAACGGATTCGCTATAATCGCCGCTTTCACAGCACTGGCGAATCACACGCATGGATACACGCACTTTCCTCCCTGAATGGCATCCCCAATGGGGTGTACTGCTGGCCTGGCCACACCCGGACACTGATTGGGCTGACAACCTGACTGACGCGGAAACCTGTTACGCGCACATCGTTACCGCTATCAGCCAGCGGGAAAACGTGTTGTTGCTATGCCATGATGCGCAACACCAGGCACATATCGAAACGGTGTTGGGCGATACCACTCGTGTGCATTTTGTGCAGATGCCCTACAACGACACCTGGGCGCGGGATTTTGGTTTCATCACCGTCATGCACGCTGACAAGCCGCTGTTGCTGGATTTCACCTTCAACGCCTGGGGTGGCAAGTTTGATGCCAGTCTCGACAACGCAGTCAACGGCAAACTGCAAGCATTGCCACTGCTCGCCCACAACACACTGGCAGCCTACCCGCTAGTGATGGAAGGTGGCAGCCTCGAAACCGATGGTCAGGGCACATTGCTGACCACCGAAATCTGCCTACTCAACCCCAACCGCAACCCCACGCTGGAACGTGACGCGATTGAGGCACAATTGCGTGCTGCTTTGGGGGTGGAACGCATCCTGTGGCTGGTCAACGGTCATCTGGAAGGCGACGACACCGATGCCCACATTGACACTCTTGCTCGCTTTGCCGACCCGCAAACCCTCGTCTACATGAGCTGTGACGACCCGACCGATTCACACTACCCTGCCCTGCAAGCGATGGAAACCGAACTCCAGGCATTGCGCCAAGCTGACGGCACACCTTACCGACTGTTCCCGATCCCGCTGCCTGCCGGAATTTACGACGAAGAGCGCCGTCTGCCCGCCAGTTACGTCAATTTCCTGATCATCAACGGTGCGGTACTGTTGCCAGTTTATGCTGATGAACGCTGCGACCCCATCGCCATCAGCCAGATGCAGGCGGCTTTCCCGCAACACGAGATCATCCCGATTGATTGCCGGGCGCTGATTGCGCAGAATGGCAGCCTCCATTGTGTCACCATGCAGATTCCACAGGAGGTTGTGACCGCATGAGCCGCCCATTGAAAGTTGCCGTTGTCCAGCACGGCAATTCCGACGACTACCACAGCAATCTGGCAAAAAGCATCGCGGGTATCCGCCGTGCCGCCGCCCAGGGTGCGCAACTGGTGATGTTGCAGGAGCTGCATACCGGCCTGTATTTCTGTCAGGTGGAAAACACCGATTATTTTGATCTGGCGGAAACCATTCCCGGCCCCAGTACCGACACCCTCGGCAAACTGGCAGCGGAACTGGGGATCGTGATCGTGTGCTCACTGTTTGAAAAACGTGCCACCGGCCTGTACCACAACACTGCTGTGGTGCTGGATACCGATGGCAGCATTGCCGGGCGCTACCGCAAGATGCACATCCCCGACGACCCCGGTTATTACGAGAAATTCTATTTCACCCCCGGCGACCTCGGTTTCACCCCGATCAAAACCAGTCTGGCGACCCTGGGCGTGCTGGTATGCTGGGATCAGTGGTATCCCGAAGCGGCACGACTGATGGCACTGGCAGGCGCAGAACTGCTGCTTTACCCCACCGCCATCGGCTGGAACCCGCAAGATACTGCTGAAGAACAAGCCCGCCAGCGTGAGGCGTGGATTACGGTGCAACGCTCCCACGCGGTTGCCAACAACATTCCGGTACTGAGTGCCAACCGGGTGGGATTTGAAGGCGACCCCAGCGGGCAGACCGCCGGTAGCCAGTTCTGGGGCAGCAGCATGATCGTCGGCTGGCAGGGCGAATTGCTGGCACAAGCCGATACCAGCAGTGAAACCGAACTGGTGGTGGAGCTGGACATGAGCCGCACCGAACAGGTACGCCGCTGGTGGCCTTACCTGCGTGACCGACGCATTGATGCGTATGGAGACATTACCCGGCGCTACCGGGATTGAAATATCCGGCCTGTCAGTCGTGTTCGAGGGTCAGGCCAGCATCGAAATCCAGCGCGGCAACACTCGGCAGCGACTGACCGATAATGCCGCGCAACGCCCCATACATGCCGGTTGTGCCGCCCAGTACCCGCTGCAACTGCTTTTCGCGTTCCTTCCAGTGGCTTTCCATCGCACGGCGCTCCTTCTGGATTTGCGCCTGCATCGCGTCGAAAGCGTCGATAATGCTTTCCACCTGCTGGCGGAATTCCTCGCCTGACAGGTAGCGGTAAAGCAGTTCCATTTTCGCATCCAGCCCTTCACTGGCAGCCCGCGCAAAGCTGACGGCAATCAGTTGTTCGCGCAGCACTGCCGCCAGCGGTTGCCAGCTTTTCAGGTCTGCCACCCATACCCCGTCAATGCGCCCGAAGCCGCGCAAGCCTTCCGGCACAACCGCTGACACCAGTACCGCCACGGCTGCACCGGCTGTGCGCTGGTCTTCCTTGAGCTTGTCGAGCCAGGCAGGTTGCCATGCCTTGGTGTTTTTCGATTCCCAGATGAGCGTGCCGCATTCCTGCAACTGCGGGTTGATGACGTGCTGCATGATGTCTGCCCCGCGCATTCCTTTGGGTACGGGCACAATGCGGTCATGCGGGAAAGCGTGTTGCAGGATGCCCTGCATGTCGAGTTCCAGTACTTCGCCCTGCAACTCCTGCGAGCCGAGTTCGCTGCGGCGTTTGGCGTCGTCCAGTGCCTTGCGCAGGTCGTCGATCTGCTTTTCCTTTTCCTTGAGCTTGAGGTTTTGTTCTTCGGCAAACTGGTTGCGCAGGGCTTCTTCCAGTTGGCGCTTCCCGGCATCCAGCCGCCGCTGTATTTCCAGCTCCATTGCTTGGGCGCGGGCTTCGAGTTCCGCCTTTTCCTTACGCAGGGCAAGCTCGGCTTGTTGGGCATCCGCCACCCGTTGCTGGCTGCTGTCGAGTTGCCCCTTGAGTAGACCGATTTCACGCAAGGCGGCACTGTGTTGTTCTGCCGCTTGCTGTTGGGCTGCCTGTAATGCCTGCTGGAGACGTACCTGCATCTGTTGTTCGGCACGTTCCTGCACTTCGCGGATCACCTGTTGCTGACTGGCGGCAAGCTCTTCCTGCATTTTCAGACGCAAGGCATCGGAAACGGCAATCGCCGCACCGCATTGGTGGCAGTGGATGGTGGTGTCGTGCATGGTTTTCCTTTGTGATTACAGGCGTCGGGCGGCGTATTCTTCCAGATGTGCGTTAAGTTTTAGCAATTATTGCCCATCAGGTTCGGCTGGTTGCGTGAAGTCTACCCCTTCGTAAAGATCAGCCAGTGTCAAGCTTCCGCAATTTTCTCACTTTCCAGATACTCCGCCTCGGTGATGTAAGCCGGATTTTCGCTCGTTATTTTCACTGCCCGCATGAGGTTGCTCCTGTCGTCACCTGAGCTTTGATCATAGAGCAAGCCTAGCATTGCGGCAACGCAGAAGAAACCCCTCCCAACCTCCCCTTATCAGGGGAGGAGCCGAGCATCTGTTGTCTACTGCTGATCTCTGTTACGAGATGCTGGTAAATGCCCGCCGGGTTGGAAAGGACTTCCCTGTTAGTGCAGCGGATGACCTGTAAACCATAGGCATTCAAAATACGTGTGCGTTCCGCATCATATTCTGTCTTGTCTGCGTGGCTGTCACCATCACTGGTCTTAATCCCTTTTAAATCAGGGCAGTCTTCAGAAAATTTGGTTGGAATGGCAATGGTCATAGCTGCGGTGTCTTAATCCCTTTTAAATCAGGGCAGTCTTCAGAATTTTCCTGTTTTTGGCAGGTGAGCTGGCATACGCCGTCTTAATCCCTTTTAAATCAGGGCAGTCTTCAGAAGCAGCAGGAGCAGCAACCCCAGCTATCCACGTCTTAATCCCTTTTAAATCAGGGCAGTCTTCAGAATTTTCCTGTTTTTGGCAGGTGAGCTGGCATACGCCGTCTTAATCCCTTTTAAATCAGGGCAGTCTTCAGAACGCCAATGGCGCGAGTTTTCCTACCTGCCATCCGTCTTAATCCCTTTTAAATCAGGGCAGTCTTCAGAAAGCCTATATCATGCAAACGCATGGAAGGCACTTAGTCTTAATCCCTTTTAAATCAGGGCAGTCTTCAGAAAAGGCATGGGGCAGACCAAGAACGCCCAGTTTGTCTTAATCCCTTTTAAATCAGGGCAGTCTTCAGAAGCTGGCAAGTCGTCAGAAATGGAAAGACGCAGGGGTCTTAATCCCTTTTAAATCAGGGCAGTCTTCAGAAGATACTGGGGCAGGGATTAGCGCCAGTTATTAAGTCTTAATCCCTTTTAAATCAGGGCAGTCTTCAGAACACGCTGCATCGACCGGGTGCGCCTAATCGCTACAGTCTTAATCCCTTTTAAATCAGGGCAGTCTTCAGAAACCCCTCCGTGTAAAACCCGCCTAGCTGCGGAAGTGTCTTAATCCCTTTTAAATCAGGGCAGTCTTCAGAACATACCCATTTATAGGAGAGACACCAATGAAAGCAAGTCTTAATCCCTTTTAAATCAGGGCAGTCTTCAGAAGAAGGCATCCACCATGATTCAGTGTGGCACGACAGGTCTTAATCCCTTTTAAATCAGGGCAGTCTTCAGAAGGTCTATGTGGGAAGACGCGATGCGCTGGAAAGTCTTAATCCCTTTTAAATCA
>DILV01000031.1:137830-155538 GCA_002425225.1 Thiothrix sp. UBA5583 | reverse complement strand
TTAAATCAGGGCAGTCTTCAGAATCATCACAAAACAGATGAAAAATGAAAATTTAATGTCTTAATCCCTTTTAAATCAGGGCAGTCTTCAGAAGCGGAGAAAAGCCGCACACATATCAGTATGTAAAGTCTTAATCCCTTTTAAATCAGGGCAGTCTTCAGAACCCACCTCGCACAAACCGTCAAGCCTGCACGGGTGGTCTTAATCCCTTTTAAATCAGGGCAGTCTTCAGAATGATCGACGAAATGAATATCGCTGAAAGCAACGCAGTCTTAATCCCTTTTAAATCAGGGCAGTCTTCAGAATGTTGGATTCTGTGCGTCGTTTTTTGGGATTGGTCTTAATCCCTTTTAAATCAGGGCAGTCTTCAGAAAACCAGCACAAGGCTGTATTGACGGTCTCAACCCGTCTTAATCCCTTTTAAATCAGGGCAGTCTTCAGAACCCAAAGCAAATCAACATATGCACTGTATGTTGAGTCTTAATCCCTTTTAAATCAGGGCAGTCTTCAGAAGGTCGGAAGGTTGGTGTTATCTCAACCGAAATGGGTCTTAATCCCTTTTAAATCAGGGCAGTCTTCAGAATTGACGGAGCGCGGTGTTAAAGCCGCGTCCGTCTGTCTTAATCCCTTTTAAATCAGGGCAGTCTTCAGAAGGCTCATGTCCAATCGGCCTTTTGAATCAGTAGCTTACAGAGACCCTTAGCAGAAAATTCACTATATAAAAAGTTGTCTTGGGCAAAAATACAACAAATTGAATTTTTAAAGAAGCGACACGCTCAGGCTTTTCGTGTTAATGGATTGATTTTACAATGACTTAGTAGCGAATGGAAGGATTATTCAGCAGGCTGGGTAAAATCAATCCCTTCGTAAATCTCCGCCAGTGTCAACGTGCTTTCAGGGCAGGGTAAGGTGAGCGCTTGTTCCAGACCATCAAATCGCGCCACTTCCCAACCCGTTTCTGCATCGCGGTAATACATCGTTACCAGCGGCTGATCTTGCGCCACAATCAAATAAGCCTGCAACGATGCCAGCTTCTGATAAGCAACGGCTTTTTCGGTGTAATCCTTCCACTGAGTTGATTTAGACGTTACTTCAACAATCAAGCAAGGCTGTTCCAGATAATGGGTGTCGCTTTCATCAGCAGTACAACCAACGAGTACATCAGGATAATAATAGGCTTTGGATCGGGTCGCCCGAACTTTGACATCCGATAAGTAAATATCGCAAGGATTACCCTGACGATCAGTTAATGACAACTTGCGTGCAAAATTTACCGCAATACGACCGTGCCGCCGACTTGCCCCCGCCATCGCATACGTCACGCCATCCACATATTCATGGCGCTCTTCTGCGAATTTTTCACCTTCCAGATATTCCTGTTCGGTAATATAAGCCGAATCAACCTGTGCCATCTTGTTCGCCGACATAATCAATACTCCCATGATTAGCGCAGAAACCACCACCGTTTGCTCCCTTCACCCCTTGCGGGGGAAGGGCTGGGGATGGGGGGTAATCTTACAACGCATCCTGATTATAGCGCAGTTGTGCAGGCAACTTCGCCCCCGTCAGCAGCACCCCGTCACCCCACAACGGCTTGCCCAACGCCACCCATTCCGGCTGATCAGGCAAGGGGTACAACCGCACATCATCTTGCTTGGGGTGGATCAAAGTACGCAAATGCTTCAACACCTTATCCCGCCGTTCTGCATCCAGCTCAATCAAAAACACCGAATACTGCAACGGCAACGCAATCTTTTTCAGGTAACGGTGCACACGCCCCAGCCGCTTGGGGTTGGCAATATCATACGCAATAATATGCGGCAAACGTCGATGTGCCATTAGTCTGCCTCTTGATGTTTCAACAAACGCCACAAGCGATTCAACGCCACCCGTGCGCGTTCCTCAAAATGCCCGTGATGCGTTTCGTAAAAATGCACCATGCTGTAACGCAAACCCTTTCCCTCAAACACCTGCGGCACATCCCCGCGCACCACCAGCCAATACGCCTCCAGCAGCAACAGCTTTTCCACATCCCGCGACAGATGCACCCGCCGCGTCAACGGCAACTGGATATTGTCACTAAACCCATACACCGCCAGCACTTCGCTCACATGGCTGGCAATCGGTGCTTGCAATTGCGCCACAAACAGCGCAAAGCGACACGGCAATTGCGCCGCCACCAACGGTTCCACCTGCGCCATCACCCGCTGCGCCACCGCTCCCAGTAACGGACGTTGGCAAGCCCGTGCCATGCGCTGTACCCAGCGGCTTTCCTCATGCACCCGCCATTGCTGATACAACGCATCACCCATTGCCTCATCCGCGCAAGCGTGCAGCAACGCCTCCAGCGAAATCTGGCTGCTGCGATCACTCAGGCAATGCCCCACCAACTTGCCATCACGCCCGCGAAACGCCACCGGAATCCCGTATTCCAGACACGCCAATAACGCCGCCGTTTCCCACTCCACCTTACCCGTTACTACCACCCGCGAAATACGCCGCAACGGGTAAAAACGATCCGCCTGCTCATGCGCTTGCACCCGCAACGCCACCTCATCCAACAGCACCGCATTCGCCTTTGCCACATCCAGATACAAGGGTTTACGCATAAGATTCCCCCTCATCCCCCAACCCCCGCTCCCTCAAGGGGCGTGGGGTTTCTTTCTCCCATGCCAGCATTGCTTGAATCAAGCCCCGTACCTGCCAGCGCATTGCCCGCCCCAACGGGCGCAAGCGCGTTTCCAAACTCGCAAAAAATACTTGCCGCCCTGCCTTATCCAAAAAGCAGCCGTTCGCATCTGTCTTGAAATGGTGTTCGCGCAAGGTCTGGGTACGGAAACTCTCCCACACCCATGCATCAATGTGCGGTCGCCACGGCTCGATCAAATCCGAGGCTAACGATTCCCGCCCGAAGCTGGTTTCGTGATAAAACCCCAGCAACGGTTCCAGCCCATGCGTATGGATAATCTGCACCGCGCGGTTATGCAGCAAGGTATACGCCAACGACAAGGTGGCATTCACGGGGTCAGGTGGCGGTCGTCGCTTACGCCCCGCAAATCCCAAAGAGGCAGGCAACACCGCCGCGAATGCCGCAAACAGCGCCCGCGCCGCAGCGCCTTCCATCCCCAGCAACGACGCCAAACTTTCCGCACCGTCCAGATTTGTCAATTGCGCCCGCAATTGCTGCTGCGCATCCGTCAACGCCTTACGCTGATCCGCCCGATCTGCCAGCATGTCATCCAACAAGCGCAAGTGTGCGGTGAATTTTGCCGCCAACACCTGCCGCGCAAATGCCAGCCGCCACGCCGAATCCTGCGCCAACCGGTAATGCAGCAAACGAATGCTGGCATCGTTATGCCCGCTGCCCAACAGCACCGCCCGCCGCTGCGGTTTGCGTTGGCTGGCAACGCTGAAGGCAATGCCGTGTTCCGCCAATGTTCCCAATACGCTGGTATCCAGTTGCACCGTCGTCAGGCACACTACCCGCTCCAGCAACGCCAGCGGTACAGGGCGCTGGCGCACCTCACCCAACCGCGCCACCAGCGTTGCGCCTTCCACTTCCAGCGAAGCATTCTTATGGTCGATATACAGTGTGGTCATGATCGTCTCCTAATTCTTGTTCCCCCTCGCCCCTTGAGGGAGAGGGGGCTAGGGGGTGAGGGGTTCTTCACCCCAAATAAAACCAGTCCGGGTCAACCGGCGCGACCCCCAAGCCCAGCGTATGCACCGCTTGCCGTGCATCCAGCCGAATCAGCAGGAAACTGTCATCAGCGTCATGCAAAATAAAGCTCATATCGCCCAGCAACTCGCCTTTTTCCGCAGCCGTCAACCACACCTCATGCACCGATTTTTGCCCACCAGTCGCATACGCCCGCACGCAATGCAACGCCGCCCGCAAGCGCCCCGCATCACTCACGTCATACGCCGCGAGATACAACACCCGCTGACTGTCAGCCATGTTCCACCCCGCTATACGCGGATACGGCGGGCAGTTTCAGCAAGCCAAAACTGCGGTAGCCGTCGCCCTCATGGTGATACAGCAATACCGGGCAACCGTTGCCGAGTTCCGCGCCCACCATTGCCGCTGCCATGCCGGGGCCTGCGTGGAAGTAATGGATACGGTCAACCCCTTGCGCGTACATTTCCCCGACTTGCTGGCGCACATGGGCTTTGAAGGCATCGAGTTCATACGCGCCCAACCCGTCACGTTGCAGGTGGAAAATGCGCTCACGCGGGATGTCGCGCAGGCCGTCATGCTGCTGGCAGTAGTTTTCTACCGCAGCGCGAATGTTCTTGCCCGGTAACAGGTCGATGATGAGGATGGCGGGGCGGCTGCCCGGTGCGCTACGGATGGCTTGCAGGTATTGCTGGTAACGGCGGCGGTTGCCCCATACCACCTGATACCATGTCCAGAACACCGGGACGGCGAGGATCAGCCCGATGACGATACCGAGCGGGTCGAGGATGGTGTTGATAATGTCGAGCAGTGCTTGCATGGTGTCCCCTGTCTGAAAGAAACCTCTCCCCAGCCCTCCCCTTGTCAGGGGAGGGAGCAACAGATGCCGCACTTCTTGTCCCTCCCCTGATAAGGGGAGGTTAGGAGGGGTTTCTTGTTATTAATGGGGTAATCATGCCGCAAACAGGGGTGGGAAGGGATAACCACAAGCTTGTCAGATCAGTGACCAATACCCTCATCCAAACGGTCGAGATGCAATATGTTACCTTCGTAATGGCAGAACACCCGCTTGGCATTTTGGTCATGCCAGGCGTCAAATTCATGGGTTGATCCTTGGCGAACCAACTTCAATTGTTTGAAATCCAGTGATTTCAGCCGGTCTTGATGACCAGAGCGCAAATACTGTGCAAGTTTGTCGATTTGTTGGTTAAGCAGTGTGTAACGGTCGGGTGAAAGCCCCTCAACGGAGGCTAAAAATGTGGTGGTATAGTGAATACTGGCAAGCGGGGTTGCATATAGCTGTTCCCGATACAGTTTGTTTTTATGCTCTTGCCAAACCAGTTCGCCCCACGGTGAAAGCGCTAACTCACCATCCATGCGCAGAATGAATGTTTCGGGTAGTGCGGCTACGGCTTCATTCTGGACAGCAAAGCCAAGGGCTAGTTGGCGCAAGACCATCAGGTGATCACGCACTACCTGTTCTTCTTCCATCCGCACTGGCAATCGTGGCAAGTGCAATAACTCGTTGCCTGTCTCAAACACATAGATACTTTCGTCCGCATACAGCATTGCCAAGGTTTGCATGAATCCCTGGATACTTTTGAATCCCCCCGTCAAATTGAATACGACATGGTATTTTTGCTGGCGATAGCCCGGTAATGTTTCGGATGCCCATTTAACCAATTCAGAGAGAGCAAGCTGGAATCCGCTAACATCTTTGGTGCGCAAATCACGGATGCTTGGCCTGTCAACAATGAAGCCGCGTTGTTCCAGAACACTCTTAATGATTTCGCCGGTTTGACCGCCAAGCCATGTATCTGTATGAATAAGGATATGCACATCTTGCGTATTCTTTCTGCCATCATAAAACTTCAGGAGTGCATTCATTTCAGCGCTTAATCTGGATAAATCTACATCGCTGGATGCCATAACTTGCTGTTGTCGCTGCTGGATATGATCCTCGATTTTTTGTCGAACTTCATTGGGACAGTCAGCAGGTTTTTGCAGGTTCGCGTGATGGTTCAAGAGTTTACGAAGGTCATCATCTGTTTGGTTGGTTAGGATGCTTGTCCCACATGTTGATACAATGACATTTGCCATGAGAATTCCCCTATCGTTAATGTTTCTGTGCCGAATACCCTTCCAGCCGCGCCCCGTAGGTACGCATATCCTCTGCACTCAGCTCTTTGCCGCGTGCTTCGGCGGGCAATTCCAGCGTCAGGTGATAATACGTGCCGCCGCGTGCATTCACTTCTGCCACCAGATTAATAGGCAATGTGCCGAGAACCCGATCCCCCGGTTGGACGATTTCCACATCAAAATGCGCTAGCCGCTGATCGACATGAAAGCCTTCCGATTCTGCCCAAGCGACCGCGCCGGAGTGGCGCGAGATGAAGTAAGTGGTCATGTTGTTCCTTTAGAAAAAAGATTTTTTCACTGCCAAATACGATCGTGCAGCAATAATTAAATTTTGATCATTTGTTTCAATAATAAATGTGCGCCCCTCAATCCGTTGGTGAAGTACCAGCCCTTGACCGCCTTGATTTTTAACTTCCTCAATAACGATTTCAAATCCCTGTGCTGCTTTCTCACCTATCATTAAGGCAGCCAAATAACCTCCTGACATACCGATGTTTCCGTCATCCGGCTCCTCGGTAGTTTTTTCGGGAGAACCGCTTTCCAGAGGGGTAACACCTAACTTTGCGGCAAATGCGCCAAGCAATTCGCCCAAATTTTTTATCAAGGCTTGGGCAGGAGCAGGGTCAGGGCGGAACCCTCCGTGCTGGATGTCGTTACGTACTTTACTCAGAATGTCGGCGTGTCCTTTACTTGCCTTGCTTTCGGTTTCATACCAGCGACACTCGGTAGCACTACGCTCACATTTTTCCAGCAATTGCTGGTTATTGCGGTCTGACGCGGCATACAGCGAAATCCAGCCCTCGCGCAGCACAATCGCTGCTTCGGGGTAACGTTCGTAGTCTACGTACAGCTTTGCCAACTTGAGCATCGCCTGATGCCCCGTTGGGGTAAAGAGGGATGCGGCAGGTATGCCTTGCAGCTTGGCTTTGAGGTTTCCCAATACCGGATACAGCGGTTTGAAGTGGGTACGCACTTCGTCTTCCGCTTCCGCCAACACGTGCAGCACATTAGCAGCACTGCCGCGCACTTGTGCGGTGGCGGTGATAATGTGTGGCACACGCACGGTAGCCAAATTTTCTGAGAAGGTACGGATAGCTTCTGCCAATTTCGCCAGCATTGTGGGGCGTGCATTTTGCCCAACTTTTTGGACAGCGGCATTTTCGCGTTTTGCCAAAGCAGCCAGGGCTTGCCCATTGCCGGTGGTGATGAAGTCTTGCAGGCTGCTTGACCAATCCAGCAAGCTGATAAAAGTGGTCATGTCCCACACATCCGACACCTGCTTGTCTCGGTTGTACTCACCGTACAAGATACGCATTTGTGGCACATCTGCTGCTGCCCACGTAGCACGGATGTAGTTGATAACCGCTGCTGCAAAGAATGGCTGGGCACGGAAACCGTGGGTGATGTCGAAAATCACCTGTTTGTCTTTGCCACGCGGGATACTATCCAAAATTACCCCGAACTGTTCCCACTGCTGTTCCGCATTTGCCCCAAATGGCACACGGGCGATGCACGGCTGTGGCAAACCCTGTGATTGCAATTCGTCACTGAGTTTGCCGTGATGCGCCTTCTCTGCCTGTTCGGTCGCCAATAGGGTGATTTCCTGCACCGCATAGTGCTGGGCAATTGCCCGCACCACATAACAGGTATGGATGTCGGTTTGCGGGTCTTGTCCAAAACGGTAAGTAGTCTGCTGGTAAACATATTCACCAGTCGGTTTGCCATTTGGGTCACGCTTGGCTTCACCTAGACCCAAGAAGCTGATGAGGTACATGATGAGTTTTTCCTTAATCTTGTAACAATTGGTGGTGTAACGGCGGCTGTTGCTACCTTAAGCAACGTCCTGTAAGAGCGGCAACCGCACATCAATCTCATCCCAAGGCACAAACACTTTGCCTTGGTCGTCTTTCTCGATCACCAGCCATTCGCTGAGCAAGGCGACATCCTGACGCACATTGCGGTAATGCCGATCCAGCCGCTTTGCCAGCTCGTAGATGGAAACCGCACCCAGCTTTTTCAGCTCGGCAATCAGTTCCCAGCGCTTTGAGGTGAAGACCTTGGCGAACTGTGGCACGGTTTCAAAGCCGATGCTGAAATGGGGCGTGATGGCTTGCCCTGCTTCGAGGTGTTGTAGGGTGGAGCCGAAGGTGGTTAGGGCACGTTCGGCGGGGTGGTTGAGGTGGATGTTCAAGGTTTTCATCCAATTAGCTTACGACAAGAATTTCGTGACCGTTTGAGTGCGTTTGAAATCTTTGTCTTTGTCAGGATTTTTAGTCGTAGCGGATTCTTTCCAGATTTTTTCCTGCTGCATTCGAGTCTTGAGGAATTGGGCGGCTTGACGTTGATCATCCCCAGACCATTGACCGGATTCAAGCACCTTGATGGCATCTGTTACAGACGGACATTCGGTAATGGCACGTTCAATAGGATTCATTTGTGACAAAGCAGCTTCACGAATCGCTTTTTCTTCTGCTTGGCGTGCTTGTGCTTCACTCTCCTTGGCCTGCCTGTCGATGATTGCCTTTAAATCTGCTAAGGCTTTGGGATCATCCTGCATTCCACCGTAACCCGTTGCCGTTTTGCCACCTGCACCGGCTTGTTCCAAGGCACGATTCAACACATCCGCAACATCAGTTAAAGCAATCTCAGGGCGTTTTTTATCTGCATCAGGATAGGGGCGCAACGCAAAGCTGAACAGCAACGTGATGTCTTTTGCCACCAAAAATGACACAGGAACAGGGTCATGCCAATCGGCTGGCACGGCTTCGGCTGTTCCTGCTGCCTGATCTGTTCCGCCTTTTTCGTACCACTTACCCATATGCGGGGTCATGATGTCCACGCCTAGCGTCACGGGTTTAGTGGGCAGTGCATCAAAGAAAATCAGATTGCCTGCTTGTGATTGATAACCTTCCGATGCGGGGTTTTTGTCGGTGCTACCAAACCAATCCAGTAAAAGTTTTTTCATGTCGGGATTTTCTGGATTATCAGTATCCAGATTATTTTCAATGTAACTACGCATCAAACCTTTAACCGCAGCACCCGTCAGGTACGGCACACCCAAGGTTGGATGCCACGCAAAACCATTTTCCACCGGATGCGGATTGCCCATACCTGTGACAAAGTGCCAACTGGCTTTGAATACATGGCTTTGCCCTTGCAGGCTGGCGGCTAACTGCATTTGGGCTTGTGTATGAGCGGCAAGCTGTTTGTCATCTCCTACTTTTTTATTGGCAAAGTTTTTGAGTAACCAGTAAGTGTTGCCCATCTGGTTATTGTTGGTGGTCGGTTTTAATACTTCCCAGTTACGCGGGTCGTACTGATCAAAGAAACGCTCAAACCACAGCCCAAGGTTGCCTTCACATTTAGCAGGTTTTTCACAGTTGCTATATAACGGTGCTGTCATTGTTCATCCCCCGTCATAAAGGCTTTCGCAAATTTCTTGACCCAATCCATCAAGGCTTGCGCTTCGGCTTGTGCAAGGCGGTAAGCGTGCATGTCTTTGGTCGTAATGCCTTCCAGCAAATTGGCACAGCCTGCATACGGCTGACCTTGTTGGCACAACCAACCAGATAGCAGGTTATACAATTCGCCATGCGTATCACCTTTGGATTTGAAGAACGCGGCAGCTTGCCCCAAGCCATTCATGTGAATCATCGCGGGTAAGCTGGAGGCGTAGCTTTTGTATTCTTTATGGCTAATGCGCGGGTTAGTCGCTGCTTGATTGACTTTTTCTAACGCATACTTTGCGCGTTGTTGCTGGATGGTTTGCATTATTTACCTCCCAGTGCTTTGACTGCACACCAGCCCATACCGACGGTTTCGTTACCGCCAATTTGCAGCCACGGGTTTTCCTTGAATAATCCCACAACGGCATCTAAAACCCAGTTGGCTGATTCGTCGTTAGGTAATGCTATTTTGCGCTTTTCGGGGTCGGGTTTTCTGATATTACTCGCTGCAATGCCAACATACAGTAACGTTTCAGGTGGAAGCGTTTCTTCATACCACAATGCGCCGCCTTTTACCGTTTTAGTTTCAGATTCAATGGCAATATGGGCATTAACAGGCGTTGCATGTTGGCAAAGATGCGTAAACATGTCATTGCTGACAATCACCAGTTGCTTTTCCAATTCTGCTTTCGCATCGTCACGCATTAACTTTGCAACAGCGGCAATGATTGCATCCATATTTTCGGTTTTTGCATCAAAGCGGTATTCTTCCAAGAACAATGCACCCTCTTTGGTTTGTTGCGGCACAAGGGCATCGGTGTTTGCCACTTCTGGCGCTGAAAAGGCTAATTTCATCCCAAAACGTTCCGCATCACGCTGGAAGCGTTGTAGTACAGCAGGGCAAGTTACCCATTTAAATTGTGAAGTCAGTGAACGGATGGGCAACAGCAGCAAGCGTGCATCGCTTACCATGATTGCACCTGCATGATCGCTGGCGTTTTTAGTGTCTGGACCAAATACAGCTTTCACACTTTCCGAGCTGGATTCTGCTTCGGCACGGGTACGCAAAGCACCTTTCATGCTTGAGCCGAAAATGCACGGGTAGCCATTATGCCCTTCGCGTTGGATAGGCAGGTCAATAACGCCAGTATTTGAACCCGTGCCTGCGTGGATGGAAGTTTGTGCCAATAAGCCCAGAATTGTGTTTACTTGAGTCATGCTTTATTTCCTTAAATTTCGTTGTCATTCCACACGCCGACGGCGAGGTGTCCGTAGCCGTATTCGGTGAAGTCGCCAATGTGTTGGTTGTGAAATGCGTTGATAGCCGCTTGAATATCACCATCGTCCACGCTGCAAAAGAATACGCTGCCAGCGGGTATTAGACTTTTCACGGGGCGCGGTTTATCGGCTGCCATATCCCAGCCACCGACGCGCTGAACTTTGCCGGTAATTGCACCGTGTAGAGTGAGAGCAATGCCGTTGAGCGTGCCTTGCCATACGGTCGGTTTGCATTTCTTGCGATGAAAATCAAGGCAGGGCGATCCGTATAGCGGCGTGAGAAGATAGAGGGCAAATTTCGTACCGCTGATGCTTGCCGTTGGAACGATGTTATCTGCTGGCTTCACGCGAAGACTGGCGGTGCGCCCCTCTCCGCCCAAACGTATCATCGCTTGGGTTGGCATATCATCGGGTAAACCTTCGACATCTAACTCAATTGACAGATTATTCTGTGGGCGAATATGTTGGGTTTGGTACAACAGACCTTTCTGCACGCTGCGAGTTGCGTTGTCACGCGCAATGCCGAGACGTGATTCTTTTTCAAATAAATCATCAGCAAAATAAACTTGGGTTTTGATATTCGGCTTTTCTTTAGTGGATTTTTCAAGACTGGGTTTTTCGCCTGCAAGTACAGCCTCTAAGCCTGCCTGAGTAAGCCAAGTATTTTCCAGTGGTTTGCTGCCTTTGGGTTCGTCGCCTTCAGGGAGTTTTGGCAGGCGCACGTTTTCACCCCAATCGCAGCGCACAGTTTTTGCATCTAAGGTGAGTTGGAATAATTTCTCGCCTTTACGCATTAAGTGCAGCGGGGCAGGATAGAGACGTTCGCCATCACATGCCAACCACGCGCCTTGAAAGCGTAATTTGCCCAGTGATTCGCCGAAACCAATGTGGGCAGCAAGGGGATGTTCCTCTTGTTTTTGATCAAACTCGCGCCACTGTATGTCAAAATGCTCACCAATCAGGGTACGTACTGCACCCGCTAAGGTTCGGACAGGCGGAGGAAATACGCTTTGCGCTTCGCCTAGTGCTTCCATAGGGCGCGATTCACGGAAAAATAGCGTGTCGGTGGCATGGAATACCAGAGTGGCTCTGCCATCTAACACGCGCTGCACCGTCTCTTTTTCGGGTGTCGGTTTTGTAGCAACAGGTTTTGGTGGTGACTGTTGCGATTTTTTGCCGTAATGCACAGGCTTGTGTGTTTGTTTATGCTTGTTGGGCTTACTCATTTTTCCATCCCCTTTTGTGCCAAGAATCGTACCAGCAATGCGCCGTCAGGTTCCCAAATGCGTATATCTTCAGGTTTTAAATGAGGTGCTGATTCCTGATCAATATCTTTATCAGTCACTTGTAACCAATCGTTTGGTTCGTTTTTAGTTGTATCCCGTTTTCTGGGGCGACATTGATTTAACAATTTGGTAACCAATTCTTCGGCCTCTATCCTGTTTTTGTTTTTTTTACTACCCCAAGAGTTAAGATATTCCATTGTCATTAGATCAATGGCCTGTTGTTCGTCGAGAACATTTGCGTGAATGATTTTTCTATTTGTATCTTTAGCAGGATTCAATAAGGTGAAACGTTCACGAAATTTGTAGAAAAACTTATTGGAAAAATCACTGTCTTCTTCTTGATTTTTGACAAACTGATTAGCCATTTCACAAATAATTGCCTGCCTGTTATTTCGTGGATTTTCAATCCGGGTTTCGTCTGGTTCATTAAGTGCGATTTTCCACGGTTGCGCCCATTCGAGTTGTAAGCCACCCGGTTTCCACACTCGAATGGCGAGAGCATCACGTCCACGCCCGTCTTTGGCGACTTCATCCAGCAGTTTATGCGCGTCGTGCAACACTTTGGTGAGCGGTGTTTTGATATGCACAAACTCAATCGCACCGGACAGTGTGGTGGGAATATCGTTATAGTCAAAGCAGCTCATGTAGTGAGTACGAAGTTCGGCAGCGCAAGGAATCGCATCTTCTAGCGGCAATATTGCCAGCACATCATCGCCGCCAGCGTACATTAAGAAGCCGTTGTGTTGGTAAACAATCGGTTGTACGCCTTTAGTGAATTTAGCCAAGCCATTGGTGATAGCCGTTTGCTTGTCTGGATTACTCATGTGTGAGCCGAGCGAATCGCCATCCATCATCAACACTGCGTAAAATGGCGTGGGTTTAGGCAATTTAGGGTAGGTACTGTCACACACGGCATTCAATGCCTTCAACACTTTTCCTGCCTGTTTTTGATCTTCAAAAATATTCGGATTTTCGAGTGAGCTTTCAAAGAATATATTGCCATCTAAGGCTTTCCATTTGTGTTTACCCCATGCTTCGGTAAGACATTTGATCTGTGTATCCCATTCACCGTATTCACCTGCCAAGATTTTTGCTTGGGTAAAAAAGGTGTTTAAAGTGAGCTCATCGGCTGTGTTCAGGGCTTTTTCCAACCAATGCACGGCTGCCATGTAGACAACAGAAGGCACAGCAGTCGGTACTTTCCAGCCTTTTAATGACCAGCCTTGTTTCATCTTGTGGTCAAGTTTGTGGAAGTGGCGGCTGAAGCGGCGTTTGACAAACGCAATGGCACACAAGGCTTCATTGGGGCGCAAGTCACTTTTCATGCCATCGCCTCCCATTATCCGCACTTTATTCCAGAAGACATTCATGGCATCGCGGTTAGGGCGTTTTTCACCAGAAAGCTCTTGCCAGCCGTCCATCATCGCGCATTTCACACCGGGTTCTTCGGGCGGGGCGTAGGTACGCCAGTTCTTGCGTTTGTCCAGCGCGGAACTGTCGTTTTCATCTTCAGTAATAACCCAGCTCATATCCCAGAAGTTGTTGATTTGCCGCTCCCAGATATTGCGCTGCACGCCATTGCTGACTACTGCTAAATCCGCTTTCCAGACTTCCTCAGCGAGGGCTTTCCACGCTTCCTGTACGGCATTGGTTACAGCATTGGGGTCAAATTTGTCTGGATCAATTGCTGCTTTAAAGCGGTTAGGGACGCTACCTTGGGTTGGTTTCTTGCCTTTCTCCTTTCCTTCCAGCCAAGCCATGAAATCTGCATCGGGTTGAGGAAACAAAATAACCTCATCCAGACGTTTATCACCAGACTGGGCATGAACTGACTTCATCGCCACAGCCGCTAGCCACGATAAAATAAATGACCCCGCCCAGAAATCGCGGGTACGACGCGCTTGTGACACAAAGCCCTGCACTGGTCCGAGCGTAAAGTGGAAATAGTGGGTGTTGTTATTCATCGTATAGCTACCCCGCTGAGAATGCTTTGTTTACTATCGAAACGTATCTTGCCCTTATTATCTCTGCCATCTAAAAAGTCGGTCAGAATTGACCATTCAATGTTGGCAGGAACGTTTGTACCACCAGCGTTAATCCTTTCTCCATGTGGTAGGAATGTGGCTGGCAACAATAAAGAAACACCAATGTATTCAGTACCTATTTTATGAACGTGAAAAAGTAGGGGGCCAGCTCGCCGCTCATGTTTATAAACACCTGTCGGATAAGGATCTCGATGCTTTTCTGGTGTTACATGCTGCGTTTCTTTTTTGCCATAGTTGTGAGGTAAACCAAAAACCACTCGTTTAGGGTGAAAGTCATTTAGACGATCCCCCTTACTCCAATCATGATCAGCTTTGAAACGCTTCTCTGATGGCTCATTCAATACCTTTCCATCTTTCCCCCAACTGCGGTACAGCAACATTTTTCTGCCGAAAACATTTAACACATTGTATGGTGTTGTGGATTTCTCCAGTAAATCAATACGTGTTTCGTTACTGAATGCGCTGAATGGTGGGAGTGAGAGGGTGGCTAAGTTGCTCAGGATACCTTGAATTGAAACCGTATATTCTTGGCTAGTTTTGGACGCAGACCATATGAGTTTTTCTTCTTGTTTCGGCTGCTTTTCGTGGAGAGCTTCCAAAACAACCGAACCCATGCCATGTCGTGTTCGACTGCCTAGACCACCTACTAAGCCAAAGAGCATCAATGTTTGTTTCAGCACATCATCGAAAGCATTGAATGAAGTGAGCGTTACGGTAAATGTTTGGTCTTCATTGATGCAATCCCGTGTAAGTTGCCCCGCTTTAGTGTTTTTCTCGCGGCTAGCGAACGCCTCCATCAATCCATACCCAAGATAACGTGCAGCGGGAGTATTTTTAAAATCAGGGTGTTCTGTACCAACGCGAGTAATTTTAAGGTTTTCCGATGTAACTCGTAAGGTAAACGCCGCTGCCTTACCGTTATCCGCAGATGTGCCAAACAGGTCAGCCTCTTCCTTATGCAGGCACTTCAATGCTTCCCTATCCGATGAGTATTGAGGTTGAGAACGAATCTTGCCCCACATCAACGCCCGCCACCAAAAGCGCAGCGCACCTTTGACCGAAGCTGGTGATATGCCAGATGCCTTTTGCTCAGCATCCCCAATAAACATCGGCGTAACAATCCGATACGTCGCCCGTATGATATGCGGTTCTTTGAAGTTCAACGCCATACCTGCCCCTTTGGAAACAAAAATTCACTGATGCGCGGATTATGAACGAAACCTGACTAACCTGTCAGCACTCACAAGCTTGTCAAACGCCGATTTGCTGCACTCACACCCACGGCATCCCCGCCAACACCCACATCACCAGCGCCCCCATCAGCAACCACGCCACCACAGAAGGCTTGGCGGAAGCCTTGTCTTTTTTCAGCGGGGTCTGGATGGCGGTTTCCATATCTTTCTTCGCTTGATCAATGAAATCGTCTGCTTTTTTATATTCCCCGCCTAACCGCTTGTCGGTAATGAATTCACGGCGCAGGTATTCACGCACCCCTTCCACCTTGCCGTCTTTCATGCCAGCCGCTTTGCCGTCCTTTTTTCCCTGTTCATAGCCCTGCCCGTTACCCAACAGCCAGCCTGCCATGAAACCCAGCAAGACAAAGATAATGACCAAAGAAATATCCATAAGCCCGCCCCTATGTATCAATCCCGCTAGTCGTCTGCTACCTGAAGCTGATTGCCTCCACCGGCAGGCGCAAGCCGAAGCGTGTCACTGGCCTGCCCCCGTGCGGATGCAATAGGTAAATATCAGCCGCTGCCAGCCCCAGCGCCTTTTTCAAAGCCGCATTCACGCTGGATTTGCGTTCGTCGAAATAGGATTTGCCCATGCCCTCACGCTGCAAGGCAGCAGCGGCCTGCTCATAGCCGCCCGTTGCGCCATGCAAACGCCGGTAAACGTGCAGGAATTGCTCAGCCAGCGGCTGCTCTTCCACATCTGTCCAGCGGACTGGCGGCTGACTTTGCACATGGCGTTGCAACATCCACGCATAAAACGCCAGTTGTACCGGCGGCATCGGCACGGCAACACCCGCGCAACGCAGGGCAGCACCGTGCCAGTCCAAATGCACACGGGGTGGCGCAAACCGGCGCTGGGCAGCCGCGATGGTATCGCTGAATGTGGCACTACCCGCCAGCAACGCCTGTGGCAAACCGTCACGCAGGCGCACAAACGGGATGTCCGCCAGCGTCACTTCCACCAAGGCAGCGTCAAAAGGCGTACCATCACGGTCTTGCTGCCAACACGACTGCGGCGGCGGGTAATAAAAGTCATTGAGGAAAAAGTAACAGTCGTCCACCAGCACATGCTTGAGCCGATCCTGCGCCCTGCCAAACAGCGACAGCGCGTAACCGACGTAATAAGTCATGGTGCGGCGTCCGCCCGACAGCAGTACACACACGCTGGCAGCCGGGTCAGCGGTAAAGGTACGGATTTGCTGGCTGATGAAATCCGCCGTGTGTTCGTTGTCCTGTTCCGAACGCACATCCCACAACAGCTTGCCCTGCTGCGTGGTAATCAGGTGGAAATCCAGCCGGGAACACGCTTCCGGCAAGGCATAATCCGCACACAAGCGCGTCAGCCAGCCATCATGCAACAAGGCTTGGCGTACCTGGTCACGCCCGCGCTCGGTGGTGATGATGTGGATTTCGGTCGGAATCCAGCACGGCTGGGCTGTCTGACTCAGTGCATACAAGGCTTCGGTAATGGTTTGGGGGGAATAGGCTTCGACCGCCACCAGAATGCGGCGCGGGAAGGAATGAGGGGCTAGCGGCTGAGAATGTGTCATAAGGAAAGTATAGCCAACAACGACTGTCAGCTACAGTGGAAATTGATGTAAAACAAGCCTTCATCCACGTAATAAAAGACCGACATTGCTAGGGAATTATTCAATCAGGCAGGGCTTTACCGTATAAAACGCTTCCCCATTCATTTTTACCAACAAAGGACGTTTTATGGGATTTTTCGATAGTTTCCGCAAGCAGCAAAAACCTGAATTCACCTGCAACGAAGATGCCGTCATCACCCTGATGGTGGCAATGGGTAGCATTGACGGCGAGCTGGATCAAAACGAACTGCTGGCACTGGTCGGGCTTGCCCGCGTCAATACCTCCCTGAATGGTGCATCACTGGAGCGTTCCTTCCAGTTTGCGGTGAAATACCTCAAAGCCAATGGCGCAGCACAAAGCGCGGTGGATGCCTTTTCTTACCTGCCGGGCGAACTCCACGCCACGGCGCTGTCATTTGCCTGTCTGGTGACAATGGCTGATGGCGTCGTCACCAACGAAGAAGAAAGCAAACTGATGGAACTGGCAGAAGTCTCCAACCTGAGCGAAGCAGAGTCACAAGCGGTGATCAACACTTGCATCGCCATCATGAAACCTGTCGCCTAATTTCCTTGCCGCACACAGCCAGCATTGCCAGCACTGACTGGCGGGCTGGCTTCCCCCATCAGGCTATTGCCGCACCCACAACACATCATTGCACGGGTCACTCTCGAAGTAACCCAGATGCCACTCCAGCCTCAAACCGGCTTCACATGATGTTTTTCCTACCACTTGTTTATTTTTATTCATTCAGACAAAACTCACTGATGAAGAAACCCTTCCTGGCAGCTTTCCCGGTGAAGAAACCCCTCCCAGCGGCTTTCCAGATGAAGAAACCCCTCCCGGCCTCCCCTTATCAGGGGAGGGGCGAAGAAGCGCACCATTTCTTGTCCCTCCCCTGACAAGGGGAGGTTAGGAGCAACTGTCTTAATCCCTTTTAAATCAGGGCAACATTCAGAAGGCAAAAAAAAGCTGATTTGGGGCTATCACCCGAGTCTTAATCCCTTTTAAATCAG
>DILV01000031.1:135540-137501 GCA_002425225.1 Thiothrix sp. UBA5583 | reverse complement strand
AATCAGGGCAACATTCAGAAGCTCCTTATTACAAAACTCCTTCGGACATAGCTAGTCTTAATCCCTTTTAAATCAAGGCAACATTCAGAAGCAAGCAAAGACGAAAGGCGAAGCAACTAAGAATTGTCTTAATCCCTTTTAAATCAGGGCAACATTCAGAAGCTACCGCCGCCACTGTGTGAAATATTTGCAGCGTCTTAATCCCTTTTAAATCAGGGCAACATTCAGAAAGGTAAAAATTCAAAATATCTTAAAATACTTGTGTCTTAATCCCTTTTAAATCAGGGCAACATTCAGAAAACCATCTTGCTGGGCAAACACCGCATCGTCAGTGTCTTAATCCCTTTTAAATCAGGGCAACATTCAGAAGAACTTGAAGGTGAAATTGTGGCAGTTGTGATGGGTCTTAATCCCTTTTAAATCAGGGCAACATTCAGAAGCTTTAGCTCGTGAGATGGGCAAATCATCGCGTCTTAATCCCTTTTAAATCAGGGCAACATTCAGAAAAAATGACCGACATTAAACGCGCAAAAGAAATCCGTCTTAATCCCTTTTAAATCAGGGCAACATTCAGAAATTTGCCCGGTACGGTCTGATTCACCTGCCGGGGTCTTAATCCCTTTTAAATCAGGGCAACATTCAGAAGCGAAGGTTATCCAGTGGCTATGTCAATCAAGGGGTCTTAATCCCTTTTAAATCAGGGCAACATTCAGAACTAAATCCCCTGTAAGGCAAGTTGAAACTAAATGTCTTAATCCCTTTTAAATCAGGGCAACATTCAGAAACCCAGTAAAGGACGAAATGTTCTGGTCGATAGTGTCTTAATCCCTTTTAAATCAGGGCAACATTCAGAAGCCGTTTTGGGTTGCATTGGGTATGTTACATATAGGTCTTAATCCCTTTTAAATCAGGGCAACATTCAGAAATGAGACTGTCACTAAGGTTGTGAAGGTTTCTGGTCTTAATCCCTTTTAAATCAGGGCAACATTCAGAAAACGGCAAACGCCACATTTCCCACCATGAAATTGTCTTAATCCCTTTTAAATCAGGGCAACATTCAGAATACCCTAAGGCGCAGCAGTTGATCTATGCCGGAGAGGTCTTAATCCCTTTTAAATCAGGGCAACATTCAGAAGAGACAATCAAATGGCTAAGCCGAATAATACCGGTCTTAATCCCTTTTAAATCAGGGCAACATTCAGAACAAACGTGATACGGAGCCTGAACTTATGGAAGTTGTCTTAATCCCTTTTAAATCAGGGCAACATTCAGAAATGGAAAAGTCTCGACTTCGAGATAATTGTCAAGAGTCTTAATCCCTTTTAAATCAGGGCAACATTCAGAACATATTTGTACGCGAAAGGCGGAAATGTCCGCCGTCTTAATCCCTTTTAAATCAGGGCAACATTCAGAACACACAGACGCAGTGTGCAGTCCAATCAACATGGTCTTAATCCCTTTTAAATCAGGGCAACATTCAGAAAACGCAGACGGAGACAAGAGATGAACATCAACAAGTCTTAATCCCTTTTAAATCAGGGCAACATTCAGAAGCTCGTGTCTGGTCGAGCTTTTTAATCAATGACTTGCAGAGACCCTTAGCGGAAAAATCGCTGTATAAAAAGTTGTCATGGCTAAAAAATAGACATCATGTATTGTTAAACAGCGCACCCGATGTCATGACCGGGTTAGTCCGATGATTCTAGTACATTTTATCAGCAGATAACAGCCCTGTTGAGCCAACAGGGTGTGACCGGAAGTGGTGCTTAGCACAATTATCACCCTCCGAATTACCCCTCACCCCCCTGCCCCCTCTCCCTCAAGGGGCGAGGGGGAGTAAGAAAGATGTTTTTTAGCCCCTCTCCCCTTGAGGGACGACCCTGTAAGGGGCTGGGTGCGGGGTTGGGGTGAGGGGTAACGGCGAAGCCGCAAAAATAGCATCACTTCCGGTCACACCCAAT
>DILV01000031.1:0-135480 GCA_002425225.1 Thiothrix sp. UBA5583 | reverse complement strand
GGGGCGAGGGGGAGTAAGAAAGATGTTTTTTAGCCCCTCTCCCCTTGAGGGAGAGGGGTTGGGGTGAGGGGTAACGGCGAAGCCGCAAAAAGAGCATCACTTCCGGTCACACCCGAGCCAACAGACCGCCTGCATCACCCCCGACTCCCCACACCAGCAGCCTGTTCCTGCACCCAGGCACGAAAAGTCTTCATTGCCGCGTTACGCCCATCCTGTTTACCCAGAGCAATCAACGCAGGAACCTTATCCCGCAACCGTAACCCCGGAAAATGCGGGCTGCAATCAACCGCGACATAATCCCCATCCCGCAACAGCAGCATCTCCAGCCGCTTGCCATCATAAATCCACAACTCGGGCACACCCAACGCCGCATACAAGCCCCGGTCAGTCGCCGAATAAATGTCGATTTCCACTGCCAGATCAGGCGGCGGGTCAATATCCAGACTGATTTTATCCTTGCCGCGCACGGCTGCCTCACGCTCAATATAAAAGCACTCATCCGCCTCCACCGCTTTTTCCACCGACGGATTACGCAATGTGACCGAACCAAACCCCTGGAAATCCCGATGGTAGTGTTCCAGCATGTATTTGATGAAATCACCGATAAAAACCTTGGGAACCTCATGCCCGGCAGATGGCGCTATCAAATGTATCCTTTTATTGCTGTAGTGAATGCGCAGGCTACTACGCTCACCCAGTTCCTCCATGAAACGCTCAAACTCACCCCACGGCACATCACGGATGATGACCTCGGCATCCGGCGGAAAGGTGATCTGGCTGATATGAAACTGCATGACGGCATCCTCCTGCAAGGTGTTCTTTTGAGTATATCAGCAATCCAGCGAATACCCACCCATGCCCATCACCGCCCCCTTACCCGCATGAACCCACTGCCCCTGCCACAACCACGGCCAGAATTCCGCCAGTTGTCCCGCAGGCAAGCCAAAACTGCCCAGCAACCCGCCCATTTGCACCTTGCTCTGCTGCCGGTTGGAATAACGTGACCACTCATGCCAATGCAATTGCGCTTGCAGCAACGGCACTGCTGCCGCCTGTTGACTGAGCGCCTTGAAATCCGCCTCCAACTCCACCCCGGCATGGAAAGCGTGCAACAGGCTCAAGCGCCGCATCAGCGTATTGAAAAAAAGCTGGAAACTGAAACGCTCGCTGTGTACTGGCGTACCCTCCTGCAACAAGCGGAACGGCGTATGCAAATGCACCCGCACCTCACCATCAGGCACAGGCGGAACCAGCGGCACATTACCCGGCAACGCCTGCAAGCTGCCCCCCGACGTATGGATGCTCACCCACACACCACTACCCACCTCGTTTTCCTGTTCCACCTGCTGCAAGCTGCACTGCCCGCCCTGCTTACCCAAACCGCGCTCCCCCACCTGCTGCAAACTGTGGATCAGATAAGGCAAATGCTCCACCGCCTTGCCCAGCAAGGTCAGATACAGCGCGAACTCATCCCCCGGCGCATACTGCCTGCCCGAAGTCTCCAGCGGATGCATGATGTAAGGGTGCGGTGCAGTATTGACCTTTTCCAGCATTGGCCCCCTGCCCGCAGGCGTCTCGAACACCTGGCTGTACACACACGAGCGCCACAACAGGCATTGCCCGCATTCCGGCTCGCGGGTCATGCACACGGTACGGCGCAAGGCATGACCAAACGCCCCCCGCCAGGTAGACCCGGCGTAGGCAGGAAAACGGATCGGGGTTTCCGCCCGGAACACACAACGGTAACGGGCAACAGGCAACTGGAAATTCATCGGTTTCGGCTCGTTCATCAGACCAGCCGAGTGTAAGGCACAAGCACCGGCACACCAAGCCCAGCAAGCTTGTCAAACGGGGGGAATTCAGGCGGGTGTGACCGGAAGTGGTGCTTAGCACAATTATCACCCTCCGAATTACCCCTCACCCCCCTGCCCCCTCTCCCTCAAGGGGCGAGGGGGAGTAAGAAAGATGTTTTTTAGCCCCTCTCCCCTTGAGGGACGACCCTGTAAGGGGCTGGGTGCGGGGTTGGGGTGAGGGGTAACGGCGAAGCCGCAAAAATAGCATCACTTCCGGTCACACCCAATTCAGGCGGCAGCGTTGCTTTGCTGCTGGGCGGCAGCGTGCAGGGCATCGTTGATTGCATACCCATAAGCACAATCAACCTCAATGCGGACTTTCATCAAGCCATCCGTACCCTCTGCCAGCATCACCGCCAGCGGGGAGCGCTTCTGGAAACGGCGATGCGGCTTTTGCAACCACAACACCCGCATCTGGCTACTGAACGGGAACGTAGTGCGCAAAGCATCCGCAATCCCCACCAGATGGTCGATGCGGTACATCATGTCTTCGGTCTGCGGCAAGGCTTTCATGCCCTGGCGATACTGCGACAAATGGCGCGGCTTGACATCATCCGCCAAACCCAGCACCGCCAGCATGTCTTCCCCGCTGATGTCCCACTCATCCAGATGCTGAATCACTGCTTGTGTCAACACCATCATTTCATCGTCAGGTAAAGTCTTCATACGCCATCCTGCTTTTTGAGACCGGAAATCTTCACCACGTTGGTGGTACGTTCTTCATCAATGAAGTGTGGGCGATCCTGGTTTTCCACGCCTGCGGCCTGCATCAGCTCACGCTCGCGGGCAGCAATCAGGTCGAAACATTTCTTGATGTCTTCCACCGTACCCTCCGTCAACGGGTAACTGGTCGCGGTCGCATGGGGGGTCAGGTCGCGCACAACCCGTGCCAGCGTCTTGCGCATCGCCATCAAAATGCGTTTTTCCGTGGAATGTTCTGTTGACATCTGTCTTGCCTCAAACCTGAAAGTGCTGAAACTATCCCAAGTGACCCGCCATTACCATACCACAAAGGTAGGGTATCCCTAGATAACGCCTTGCCCCGCAAGGAATTGGCGTACTTCGTCTGCTGTCCCGCTGAACACCAGCCGCGCCTGCTTGTTGCTAATCTGGTAGTCATACATCGGGTCGTAATAATCCAGCAACAAAGTACGCACCCATGCCTGATGCGCCTGCGTTTCGCCAGTTTCCGCCTGTATTGCCAGTGCAGCCTGCATCTGTTGCAGCAACTGCTGGTAACGCACCCCGCCCAACCGCTTGTGGATTTTCCCCAGACTACCCAGCAAATAATCGCGGAAAGCCACAAACCCTGCCGCCATATCCCCGCCATGCAAGGCAGTGAACGCAGCCGAGGTGTCCACCACGTATTCCTGATAGCTGATGTCCACCCGCTCCTCATCCGGCACTTCCATCAGTACCAATGGGGCATTGCGCAAGGTGTTGAAAAAGGTTTCCGGGATATGCACCGAGCCGATCATGCGGCTTTCATCCTCAAACAACAGCGCAAACTGCTGTTGATGAAACTTGCGCAACAAGGCAATTGCCAGCGCATTTTCAAAATTGATCTGGGTCGGCTGTGGGGTCGGCTGCGTGCCAAACGCTGAGCCACGATGGTTGGCTAATGCTTCCAGATCAAGCTGCTGCTGGAAAGTACGCAGGAAACGGGTCTTACCCGAACCCGTGCGCCCACTCAATACTACTGGCTGGAAGTTGGCGGGCAGGTTCTCCAGTTGCTCCAGCAGAAAACGGCGCATGGCCTTGTAGCCGCCCTTGACCCGTGGGTAGCGGATGCCGGTCTGCTCAAACAGCCATTGCTGCGACACCCGCGACCGCAAGCCACCCCGGAAGCAGTACAGCACGCCATCCGGGTGTTGCCTGACAAATTCCGCCCACGCCGCCACCCGCCTAGACTTGATTTCGCCACTCACCCGCTGCAAACCCAGCTCGATGGCGGCATCCTGTCCCTGCTGCTTGTAACGCCTACCGATTTCTTCCCGATCCTTGTCATCCATCAGCGGCAGGTTCAAGGCAGTGGGGAAAGCACCTTCCCGGAATTCTACCGGCGCACGCACATCCAGCATGGGCACATCGTGCAGGAACAGCGCCTGCAAATCGTCCAACAGTGGCAGATCCTTATCGGTTTCCAGCATGGTCAGACTACCGTGATCAGGGCTGAGTCCGTGACCGGCTCACGCAGGTAGCCAATCGGCTGCAAATCGAAACCAGCATCACGGCACACCATCAGGAAATCCGCTTCACCCGCCGGGTCGACCGCCACCAGCAAGCCGCCACTGGTCTGCGGGTCGCAGAGGATCTGACGCTGACGTTCGCTCATCGCGCCCAGTGCGTAGCCGTAACTGTCGAAATTGCGCTTGGCTCCACCCGGTGAACAATCCAGTTCCAGATATTGCGGTACATGTGGCAGCACCGGAATCTGCTCAAAATGGATCACGGCTTGTACCCCACTGCCTTCGCACATTTCGCGCAAATGCCCACCAAGACCAAAACCGGTAACATCCGTCAGGGCAGTAACGCAAGCCAGCTTGCCCAGTTCCGCCCCTAAGGTATTGAGGCGGCACATCACTTCGGCGGCAAGGTTGCTGTGTTCCGGCAGCAGAACTTTGCGTTTCTGTGCCGTGGTGAGGATACCGATGCCCAAAGGTTTGGTCAGGTACAGCTTGCTGCCAGCCTTGGCTGTGCTGTTCTGTTTGAGGTTGGCAGTGTCGACAATGCCGGTGACTGCCAGGCCGAAAATGGGTTCGGGGGCATCAATGCTGTGCCCGCCAGCCAGCGGGATGCCAGCGTCCTGACAGGCTTTGCGCCCGCCTTCCACCACTTCGCGCCCAACTTCCGGCGGCAGTTTGTCCAGCGGCCAGCCGAAAATCGCAATCGCCATGAGCGGTCTGCCGCCCATGGCGTAGATGTCACTGATGGCATTGGTAGCGGCGATACGCCCAAAGGTGAACGGGTCATCGACAATCGGCATGAAAAAATCGGTAGTGCTGATAACCGCAGTGCCATTGCCTAAGTCGTAAACAGCAGCATCGTCGCGGGAACTGTTGCCCACCAACAGGGCATCACACACATCGGGGGGCAACTGGCTGTGCAGGATCACATCCAGCACGGCGGGGGCAATCTTGCAGCCACAGCCGGAGCCGTGGCTGTATTCGGTCATGCGGATCGGGCTTTGCATACAGACAGATTCCAAAAAACGAAGGGCTGCATCATACGCCAAACTGGCGCTGCTGCTCAAACACCCTGCCCTGTCACCACAATCCGCACAGTTTGCAGCAGGATATGCATGTCCAACCAGAGATTCTGGTGCTTGATGTAATAAATGTCATGGCGATGCTTGTACATGGCGTCTTCCACCGATGCACCGTAGCTGTATTTCACCTGCGCCAACCCGGTAACACCCGGTTTGACCATGTGACGAAAACGGTAAAAAGGGATCACCTGTTCCAGTTCACGGATGAAAACCTCACGTTCCGGGCGCGGCCCGATCAGGGACATTTCCCCTTTCAACACGTTGATCAACTGCGGTAACTCGTCAATCCGGGTCTTGCGGATGAAAGAACCGACACGGGTAATACGGCTATCATTTTTCGACGCCCATTTCGCTCCATCTTTTTCCGCATCCTGACGCATGGAACGGAACTTGATGATCTCAAACTCCTGATTGAACAGCCCGGTACGGCGCTGGCGAAAAAACACCGGCCCCGCTGATTCCAGCCGGATTGCCAACGCAGTTAGCACCCACACTGGTAGGGTCAGGCACAACAACAACAGCGACAAGCCAATATCCATCACCCGCTTGCTCCATTGCTTCTCATGCCTGCGGGCTGCTCGCATGATGTTGCTGTCCAGCAAGTAATCACCGTGCAGCAACTCCACCTCCACGAAATGCAGATGCCGATCCAGATAATCCAGCAACGCCTCCACCTGCCCACCGGCACTGGCGGCATTCACCAGAAACTCCAGTTGGTAGCTGCTCAGATCAGAACGTTTGAAAAAACAAAGGGTTTTGCCCTGATAATCCCGCAGCTCATACTGGTTGATGACATGGGGAATATTGGCACGCTTCAGGACATCGCTGACGTGGGCAACATCGTGTTCTGGTGCATAGACATGAACGAGTGGCTGACGGGCTTCAGCAACCATGCGCAGACTGCGCTGGGGCTTTTCCTGAAAAAACGACGCGGCGGTCAACCGGAATGACAGGCTGCTCTCGGACATGGGCTTGTGCTCCGTAAGTCGTAAGGACTCAGATAATTTTTGCTATTAACTTGCGGACACTATGCGACAAGGACAGGGATTCGGCAACCAGACAACGACTGACTGCCCCGCTTTTGCTGACGAGATGCACAAAGTTTTATTTATGGAACAGCATTAGTGCATTATTTTTGACATACCGCCCATAACAGGCAACATGATGGAAAGCACGATCAGGGTAACAATCCCCCCCATGAACAGGATCAGCCCCGGCTCCAGCAAGCTGAGCAGGGTCGCCATGCGAGCCTGGGTTTCGCGCTCCTGCTGGATGGCAGCGCGTTCCAGCATATCATCCAGTTTGCCGCTGCCCTCACCACTGGCAATCAGGTAAACCATCATCGGCGGGAAGAAACCGGAACGTTCCAGCGCCCGGTGGATCGGCATCCCTTCACGTACCCGTTCGGCAGCATCCAGCACTGCTTCGCGCATGGGAATATTGATGACTACTTCGGCAGAAATCTTCATCGCATCCAGCACCGGCACACCGCTGCTGCTGAGAATGCTGAAAGTACGGGCAAAATGTTCCGTATTGACCCCACGCACAATCCGCCCGATCACTGGCAGGCGCAACAACAGCCGATGATAGCGGCGTTTCCATAACGGGCGTTTCAATAACCAGACAATGCCCGCAATCAGCAAACCAATCCCCACCAGCAAGGCCAGACCGTAATCGCGCAGGAAATCGCTGGACGCAATCAGCATCCGGGTCAACAACGGCAACTCGATGTCCAAGGTGGCAAACGCTTCCACCACTTTAGGCACAACGAAACGCAGCAAGGCAGAAACCACCCCCACCGCCACCAGCAACAATACCATCGGGTACACCAGTGCAGCAGTGACTTTCTGCTGGCTGTGCTGGCGGTTTTCGGTGTAATCCGCCAAGCGTTCCAGCACTTCGGGCAAATGCCCGGACTGCTCACCAGCCCCCACGGTAGCACGATACAAAGCTGGAAAAGCACCCGGAAACAGTCCCAGTGAATTCGCCAGCGAATGCCCTTCTGTCACCCGAGCGCGGATCGCGGAAAACACCCGGCGGGCGGAATTGCGCTCAGTCTGACGCACCACCGCCCCCAACGCTTCCTCGACCGGGGAACCTGCACGTACCAGCGTGGCAAGCTGACGAGTCATCAGGGCAAGATCGGCAGGCCGCAAACGCCCGCCACGAAACAGCGAGCCACTTTCGGATTTTTTCTGTTTCTGGGCAACTTCATTGACTTCCATCGGCACCAGATCGCCGTTGCGCAAAAGCTGGCGAACCTGGCGGGGCGTGTCCGCCTCCATAATGCCGCGTTCCTCTTTCCCCGCAGCATTGAGGGCGAGGTATTCAAACGCGGGCACTAACTTTCCTCCCGTGTGACGCGCAGGATTTCATCCAGCGAAGTCTTGCCTTCCAGTACCAGACGGATGCCATCATCCCGCAGTGACGGGGTATGCCGATGTACGTACTCACCCATCTGGAGTTCACTGGCACAGTCATGGATCATTTGCCGCAACTGGTCGTCGATTGCCACAAACTCGTAAATCCCCAGTCGCCCCACAAAGCCAGTATGGTTACAGGCGGGGCAGCCAACCGGTCGGTAAGGGCTTTTGCCCTGCAAATCATCATCATCAGACAGATGCTGACGCAACAGGTCACGCTCGGTCTTGTCTTCCAGAATCGGGACTTTGCACGCCGGGCACAACACTCGCACCAACCGTTGCGCCAGCACGCCCAGCAAACTGGATGCCAACAGGTAAGGTTCTACCCCCATATCACGCAAACGGGTGACGGCACCAATCGCGGTATTGGTATGCAAGGTGGAAAACACCAAGTGCCCGGTCAAACTGGCTTGCACAGCAATTTCTGCCGTTTCCAGGTCGCGGATTTCGCCCACCATCACCACATCCGGGTCTTGGCGCAAAATGGCACGCAAGCCACGCGCAAAGGTCATGTCGACCTTGCTGTTGACCTGGGTTTGCCCAATCCCGTCGATGTAGTATTCGATGGGGTCTTCCACGGTAAGGATATTGCGGCGGCTGTCATTCAGATGAGCCAGAGCTGCATACAGGGTGGTGGTTTTCCCCGAACCGGTCGGGCCTGTGACCAGAATGATGCCGTGCGGCTTTTCGATCATGCTTTGCAGGCGGGCATAAATGCCGGGTTCCATGCCCAGATGCGACAAGTTCAAACGCCCTGCCTGCTTGTCGAGCAAACGCAATACCACCCGCTCGCTATGCCCGGATGGCAGGGTGGAAACGCGCACATCCACCGCCCGCCCGGCAACCCGCAGGGAAATGCGCCCATCCTGCGGCAGGCGCTTTTCGGCAATGTCCAGCCGCGCCATGACCTTGATGCGCGAAATCAGCAAGGGAGCCAGTTTGCGCGGCGGTTCAATCACTTCGACGAGCACGCCGTCTACCCGCATCCGCACCAACATGCGTGATTCAAAGGTTTCAATATGGATGTCGGAAGCATTTGCCTTGACCGCCTGAGTCAGCAACGCATTGATCAGGCGGATGATGGGGGCATCATCTTCCGATTCCAGCAGGTCTTCCGGTTCTGGCAGGGAACCGGCAATGTCCTGCAAATCGGCATCATCCCCAATGTCCTGGATCATCGCGGCTCCGACCTGACTGCGGTCGTAGTGGCTCGCCAGCATACGGTCAAATTCTTCCGCGCTGACTGTCTGAAAATGCAACTGACCGGGGATGAAACGCTGCACTTCCGCCACTGCCAGCGGTGTTAAGCCGCTACGGCACAGGACATTGATGCCATGCCCGCCCGGCTGCAACAACACACCATGCCGCTTGGCGAAACTGTAGGGCAGTTCCCGCTGGGGTGCAGTTTCAACGCTGGTATGGATGTCGCTCATAACGTTCCGTTGCAGAAAGGATCACTCTTGTTGCAGCTACCCGTTGGCGTAACTGGCTTGGGTGCAGCAGGTGGTGGGTTATGCAAATCGTCTGCCGACCCCCGTGTGACCTTGTTCATGTCGGCTGGCAAGGTGGAAGCACCTTGTGGCAGGCTACCACGCTGGGTAACGCCACTACGCTGCTGTTGCTGCTGCATGGTATGGTATTTCTGACGGGTGTAAGCGTCGGCTGACTGTCCGTCCGGCAAAATTACCGGGTGGATGAACACCATCAGGTTCTGCTTGGTCTTGCTGGTAGTATTGTTGCGGAACAGCCCACCCAGCACCGGCACATCGCCCAGCACCGGCACTTTGCTTTCGGAATCGCGGTAGTTGTCTTCAATCAGGCCACCCAGCACCAAAATCTGCCCGTCTTCCACCATCACGTTAGTGGTAATGCGGCGCTTGTTGGTAATCAGGTCAGAAGCGCCCGCACTGCTGGAAGCCACGTTGGAGGTTTCCTGATCAATTTTCAGGTTGACGGTTTCACCCCGGTTGATTTGCGGGGTGATCTTGAATTTCAGACCAACATCCTTGCGCTCAATGGTGGTGAAGGGGTTGGTGGTATCACTGGAGCTATTGGTGCTCTTGCCGGTAATAAACGGCACTTCCTGGCCGACGGTGATTTCAGCCTCTTCATTGTCAACTGTCACCAGTGTAGGCGTAGACAGGATGTTGGTTGCCGCATCGCCTTTGAGGGCTTCGGCAATCAGGCCAAAACTGTCATTGCCGCCACCCAACAACAAGCCGGTCGGCAAGCTGGCAGCCGACCCCGCCTTGACGGAACCATACAACCCGGCAACCGTCGACAAACCGCCAAAGTTGCTGATTCCCACCGGGCCGTTGCCATCCCGTGCGCCATTGGACAGCAAGGATGCACTCAGCTTGTTGGTCAGATCGGTGGAAACCTCGGCAATGATGGCCTCAACCAGCACTTGCGCCCGCCGCCGGTCAAGCTGGGCAATCACCTTCATCATGTTTTTCTGCAAGGTGGGCGGGCCACTGATGATGATGGAATTGCTGGATTTATCCGCCAGTACCGTCACCCCGCCCGAACTGGCTGAGGAAACGGAAGGTGCTGCCGCAGCGCCACCTGCTCCGCCCCCGGCGGCTGGCACTGCACCGGACTGCTTTTGCAGCGCAGGCGAAACACCATTCAGCACAGCCACCACATCTTCCGCCTTGGCATAACGCAACGGAATCACCCGGGTATCGCCTTCGGTGGCACGCTGCACATCCAGACGGGCAATGGCTTTTTTCATACGTTCACGGGTTTGCTTATCCCCGGAAATCAGCACGCTGTTGGTACGCTCATCCGCCGAAACCCGACCACCGGCTGGCAATGGCGCACCATCTGCACCACCCGCCCCGGTTGCCATCAAGCCTTGCAGGGTAGCTGCTACCTGGGAAGCCACCGCAAACTCCAGTGCTACCAGTTCAAAATCGTCGTTGTTGGGGTTGTCGATACTTTCAACCACTGCCCGCAAACGTTGTACGTTTTGCGCCCGCCCGGTAATGACCACCGAGTTGCTCGACTGGTTGGGCTGGATACGGGTTTCACCTTGCCCACTCAGGGGAATCAGGGTTTGCATGGCGGTTGCTACCGGGATGTAGTCCAGTTTCACCACTTCAGTGACGGTTTCATCCACATCGCTTTCGCTGGCATCCTGTACCAGTGGGGCAACTTGTGAACGCGCTTTGCCGGTCGGCACAACCTTGGTCAGGTTGCCGGATTCGACCGCATCGAAACCGTGTACCTGCAACACCGACAAAAAGGCTTCGTACAGATCATCCTTGTCCAGCCCGCGCCCGGAAACAAACGTCACCTTGCCGCGAACCTGGGGATCAACGATGAAGTTCCTGCCGGTATGTTGCGCCACAATGTCGATCAGTGTGCGGATTTCGACATCCTGCAAGTTGATGCGGGGCGTTTCCTCCGCATTCAGATTGGCGGGTGTCGCCAGCAGGAACAGGGAACATGCCAGTGACAAACTGGAAAACACTGAACTTAACTGTTTATTATATGATTTCATTGAAAACCTGTTATCCATTGACTGCTCATGCAGCCGCAATTTCACGCAGTGCCAGTTTAGTAACGTTTGCGCACCAATCCGGCTAACAGCAGGCCACGATCATGCAACAGATGGCATGGAATATCCAGCATATTCAGGCTATCGGCTGCGCAGGTAATCAGGCCATTTCAGGTCTTGGGCAGCGTTACGCCCATTTGCCCCTGATACTTGCCACCCCGATCCCTGTAGGAGGTATCGCAAATTTCGTCTGACTCAAAAAACAGCATTTGCGCCACACCTTCGTTGGCGTAAATTTTAGCAGGCAACGGAGTGGTATTGGAAAATTCCAGCGTGACATGCCCTTCCCACTCTGGCTCCAGCGGGGTCACATTCACAATAATGCCGCAACGGGCATAGGTCGATTTACCCAGACACACGGTCAGCACGCTGCGCGGAATGCGGAAGTATTCCACGGTTCGCGCCAATGCAAACGAATTGGGCGGGATAATGCAAACATCCCCGGTAAAATCGACAAAACTCTTTTCATCGAAGGCTTTGGGGTCAACGATGGTGCTGTTGATATTGGTGAAAATCTTGAATTCATTGGCACAACGCACGTCATAGCCATAGCTGGATGTGCCGTAGGAAACGATTTTCTCACCATTGACAGCCCGTACCTGCCCCGGCTCGAATGGCTCGATCATGCCCTGTTGTGCTGCCATGCGCCGAATCCAGTGGTCGGATTTTATGCTCATTGCTGCACCCCTACCCCGCCCTGACGTTGGAATGGCACTTTAATCAACGGCAGTTTGACTGCACCTGTCAGGTCATACTGCAAACGGCGTTCACGCCATGCCACCGGCGCCAGCCGTGCCAGTTCCACAAAATCCAGCCTGACCGGAATGTTGACCGGCACTTCCTGACGTGCGCCAATACTTTGCTCCTGCACCTGATCACCGCTGGCAACCGGATGACCATTCAGACGCAAGCCGTACTCAATCCCCTTGATCGGCAAAGGAAAAGCATTGGGGTTATTGACATTGAGCGTGATGACCGCCGTACCTTGTGTCAGGGAGATGTCACGCAAGCCGATGTTCTGGATGGAAATGGTGGGTTGCTCAATAACGCCGGGAACACTGCTGCACGCTGGTAGCAGCAAGGCGGCAGACAAGAGCAGGAAACTTCTTTTCAGCATGGATTTGTTCTTCATGTCGGGTTAATCAGCGCATATTAAACGAAAAAAGCCCTGACGGAAAACTGTGGATACACAAACACGTTTAAACCCACTGCTAGTCCGGGTTTACGGTAGTTGCCCATAAAATCGCTAGAATGATCAGCATGATGAAACGAGTCTACACTTCCGCCACACCGATGATGGCAGGCTTTATCAGGGATGTTCTGGAAAACGCCGGAATTCACTGCGTGCTGAAAAACTACTTTCTCAGCGGCGGTACGGGCGAATTGCCCATCAACGAAACCTGGCCGGAAATCTGGGTACATCACAAAGACGAAGCCTGCGCTCTTGCGGTTATCCGCCTGACGCTGGAAACGCAGGCTAATGCCCCACCGTGGGAATGCCCACAGTGCCATGAACAACTGGAAGGGCAATTTGCCAGTTGCTGGAACTGTGGGTACGTGCGGGGATAGTGCCCAGTAGCTCAGTGATCAGTGAGAAGAATGGGAGCGCAAACAACACACAAGCCGAAAACCTTGATCGTTGTTGCGATAGCGCGGATGACCGGGGCTGCGAAAAGAGGCGCAGCAATACTCAGCATTGACGTACCATGAACCTCCCCGAGCCACACGACCACCGCCTGAAACATCGGCAGTAGTTATCTGGGGTTCATCATACTTATTGAGACACCATTCCCAAACGTTCCCGGACATATCCATCAGACCGTAGGGCGATTGACCTTGAGGGTAAATACCAACGGCAGAAGTTTCTTCCAGAAAAAGCCCACCAACTTTTGGACCACCATAACGAGCTGTTTCGTCGATATTAACATAACCTATTTTGTAGTATTTAGCCCACGGATATACCCGACCATCCGTTCCTCGTGCGGCTTTTTCCCATTGCTCTTCGGTAGGCAGACGAATATCCAAGTCCAGCTTTTTAGACAACCAGCGGCAGAAAGCCATTGCCTCGTACCAATTCACTTGCTCCACAGGACGGTTATTTTCTTTCCAATATGGCTTATGGGGTATTTCCGGCTTTTGCAGGTCTTGCCACCAACAATCATTGCCGTAACCATCTTCAGCTATCACAAAAGCATAAAACTGGGCATTGGTGACTGGATAGCGGCTCATTTTGTAGCTTGGCAGAGACAAACGTTCGCCATACTGATAGGTGAACTCACCCGCAGGGATTTCTACCCAGTCGATGTCAGGCAAGCCCTTGGCATCCAGACCGATATGTGGGCGATTATCCCAGTCTAGCCATGCCAGCACAGTACTGAGGGCATGGCGCTCGTGAGGGTTGGGATAGTCCACAATACTAGTGATGGCGTCTTGCCATTGGGTGCGAAATTCGGCAAACAAAATGTCATCCAGCACCCCTTGTTCACGGGCAATTTCCGCTGCCAATTTAGGGTTGCCAGCCGCCAGCCATTGCAAAAAGGGTTTGGGGTCGGCTTCGTATTCAGCCGCAAGTTTGGCTGCTTCCTCCCAACCGTTGGCAACCCACCATTGTTCAGCAGGCCAGAGGGTTCGGGCTTGTAAACCATTTGCCCGCCGTTCTTCAAAACTTTGCGCAGTAAAAAATTCTTGTAGCAACTGGTGTGAAAAACGCACGCTGTCACGGGTCAACTCCAACAAGCTGGCAGCAGCGGCGAACTCCAACCGGGGCAATGGCATGGTGGCAACTGCCTCAGAACGGGATAACACCGTGCGCACTTCCTGAGCAGACTTGGTACGGCTTTGCAGTTGCCATGCCAGTTGTTTGAGTTCCGCTTTGAGCTGTTCCTCATGCGCTTTGGGGTAATGGTTTTCCGGTTTGGCTTGTTTTTCCCGATAAATCAGGTCTTCGACAAACTCGGAGAACAACGCAATGCGGCTCTCTGGCAATTGTTGCTGTTCGCTGTAAATCACCACCATCTGGGTCAGCAGATAAGGGTTGGCTGCCAGTTTCATTAAACTACGGGAGTCGTTCAGGTGTTTTTGCCTGTTCTCATCTCCCCACCAATATTTGTTGTCGCCTGTTTTCCACGCTGGCGGGATTTCTGCCAGCGTCCAGAATTCTTCTCAGTGGTTCTCATGCCCACGTTTTTTCCAGTCTTCCCACGTTGCACGCATTGCTTCCCCGCCTGCCAATTGCCAGAACAGGCTTTCTGCCATCCCGTGCGCAGCTTCGTCTTCGGCAAAATAGTTGTGCAGGAAATCGTGGATACGCGGCGGGTCAAGCGGCTCAATCGTCAGGCGGTCGAGTTCCTGATCCAGCGGCCCGCGATAATCCCGCAAACGGCAGGTCAGCAACACGGATGCAGTCGGGTAACGCTCCAGCCACGCGCGGACTTGCGGCAGTTTTTCCTCACGCTGGTCAAAGGGGATTTCGTTCAGGGCATCGAAGAGCGGCAGCAAGCGTTTACTGTGGTACAAATCGGCAAAGTGGCTTGCCAAACCATCCAACTGTTCCAGCACGAAATCATGCAAGGTGAGGCTGGGGTTATCCCAACGGTTGAGCGGGATCACTACTGGCAAGAGTTGCCCCGACTGTTCCAGTGCCTTTTGCGCAGAATCAGCAGCTATGCGCCACAAGGAAAAGGTTTTGCCCGCACCCGGTTCACCCAGAACTACCAGCCGTTTATGCTCAGCAAAAGCAGCGATGACATCATCGTGTTCCACACACTCACTCACAACTTCCAGCGGTTCCGCATATTCGGTACGCTTGCGGTGGCGTAAACGTGGCGACATGCAAGCAACCGCTACCCGCTTGTGTTCCTTGCGGAATTGCCCTGCCAACGGCGCGTAGACTTTGCCCGCAAAACGCAGGGCGCGTTCTTCGTTGTCACGCAGCAGGTTTTCCAAATAGGCAGTTTCAACCTTGCGCAGGGTGCTGGTACTGTCGGGCAACTGCTGGCGGATACGGGCAAGCAGGCGTTGCCACTGGCTTTCCTTGCAGTCGCCATAGAGTTTTGCCGCCTGCAAATCCTTGATCTGGATTGGCAAACTACCTTCATCCGCCAATACCGGGATAATCAGGGCTTTCTGCTCACTCGCAGCGATATATTCCTTTTCCACCCACGGGCGGTCATGGGCAGCAGGCGACACCACCGACAACATGACCCGGCAGGATTTCACGCCCTCAGATAACATCTGAATCCAGCGGTCGCCGAACAGGATATTTTCCTCATCCAGAAACGCAGCAATATTTTCTGCTGCCAGACGCTGGTACAGCTCTCGCGCCAATGCCTGGCCATTCGCGCCATCGCGTGGGTAGCTGATAAAAACTCGTGGTGGTTGCGACATGATTCCCGGCGACACCCTTGTGCAAAATTCCTGACGAATTAATAGCAGAATTCAGGTATCAGCGAAACCCACCATACAGGCGCTTTATACCGGGTGCAGCCCTGCAAACCACAACATTCATCGCGACAGGTTGCCGAAATCCCGCGAACACACCACAATAGCGCCCTATAAAAAAATCCAAATGGAGCCGGGATGAAATCATTGCGCAAATTACTGTTCTTTTTGCTGATCACTCTTGTTTGTCCGCTGTACGCCAGTGCGACCCCTGACAGCAATACCAACCTGAAACTCGCCAGCGGTACGGAAATTCCCATCGCCCGTTTCGGCAACAATCCCCAGCGTATCCTGTGGCTGCCGTCAGAATACGGGCTGGAAACCACCGAAACCTACCCCCTCGCCCGCAGCATGGCAACACAAGGGCTAGAGGTGTGGATGCCCGACCTGCACAGCGCCTATTTCCTCACGCCGGGGCGTACCGCCATGAGCGGTGTCCCCCCCCAGGCGATTGCCGACCTGATCCAGTCCAGCCTGCCGGATGACCCGCAAGGCAAGCTGTATGTACTCAGCAGCGAGCGCAGTGCCGCCCTTGCGCTGCTGGCTTTGCAGCAATGGCAGAAAACTCACCCGGATGAAACCCGTTTCGGCGGCATGATCCTGCTTCACCCCAATCTATCTGCTAACACCCCTGAGCCGGGGCAGCCGGAAAGCTGGTTGCCGGTGGTGGAACAAACCCGTGCGGCACTGTTCATCATCCAGCCGGAAAATTCCGGCAAGCGTTTCTACCTCACCGAACTGAGCGACAAACTGCTCAGCGGTGGCAGCATCGTTTACAGCAAACTGGTCAAAGACGCCAGTGATGGCTACCTGACCCGCGAAGATCGTGAGGAAGCCGAAATCAAACAGGCAAAGCAATTCCCCACACTGGCAAAACAGGCGGTTGAGATGCTGACAAGCGTCAAACTGGAAGCCCCGGCAGCAACACAGCCAACCGCTGCGGCATCAACCGCTACCGACGACAGTAAAGGTCTGACTGTCAGCGACATGAAGGAAGGTTTGCAGCCCTTCCCCGGTGACAAGCAGGCTCCAGCCCTGAAGCTCACCGACATCGACGGCAAAACCCACGACTTGCAAGACTATCGGGGCAAAGTCGTGCTCCTCAATTTCTGGTCAACCTGGTGCCCGCCCTGCATCAAGGAAATCCCCTCGCTAGGGCGCTTGCAAGCAAAGTTTGCCAAGGATGAGTTTGTAGTACTCAGCGTGGATGTCGGTCAGCCTGAAGAAGATGTTATTGCCTTTCTGGAAAACTACCCGGCGGACTACCCGGTGATGCTCGACCCGGCAGGCAACACAGTCAAGCCGTGGGATCTGCGGGCGTTCCCCACCACCTTTGTGCTTGACCGGGAAGGCTATATCCGGCTTGCTTATTTCGGTGGGCTGGAATGGGATGAACCGGCAGTAGTGGATACCCTCAAAACCACCATGAAGCTGGAGACGAAGTAAGGCGGTCGCTATAATGCCCGCACCTCGATCTGATGCATAAAAGGTTGCCAACATGAATCTGATTTCACCATTCAGGGGCTTGCGCCCTGCCCCCGGTCGCGCCGCTGAAGTGATCGCACCACCGTATGATGTACTGAATTCTACCGAAGCCCGCGAGCGTGCCGACGGCAAACCGTGGAGTTTTCTGCACATTTCCAAGCCGGAAATCGACCTGCCGGAAGATACCGACCCTTACAGCCCGGCAGTCTACGCCAAGGCAGCCGAAAACCTTGCCCGCACCATTGAGGCAGGGTTGCTGATCCGCGATGAGCAGCCTTGTTACTACGCTTACCGCCTGATCATGAACGGTCACGAGCAAACCGGGCTGGTCGCGGGCGCTTCCGTCGCCGATTACGACACCAACCGTATCCGCAAACATGAGTTCACCCGCCCGGTGAAGGAAGACGACCGGGTACGCCAGATTGATGCCGTGAATGCGCAAACTGGCCCGGTACTGCTGGCTTACCCGGATGCGCCCGTGGTTGACCGGATTCTGGCAGCCGCCACCCAACGGCAGCCAGTGCTGGATGCAACCGCTGATGACGGTATCCAGCATACCTTGTGGCTGATTGATGGCGCAGAAGATATTGCGCAACTGACGGAAGCCTTCAATGCCATGCACGCCATTTACATTGCGGATGGGCATCACCGCTCGGCAGCGGCTTCCCGCATCGCCAAAATGCGCCATGAGCAGCACGGCAACGCAGCAAGTGCGCCGTGGGATTATTTCCTGTCAGTGATTTTCCCGCACCACCAGATGAAAATCTTTGACTACAACCGGGTAGTCCGGGATCTGCATGACATGGACAATGCACAATTTCTGGCGGCTGTTGAGCAACATTTCGACCTGCAACCTTCGGCAACACCTGTCAAGCCGACCGAACCCGGCACTTTCGGCATGTACATGGATCAACAGTGGTTCAAACTGACCCTGCACCCGGAACTGATGCCTAACGATGACCCAGTAGCCCGTCTGGATGTCAGCCGTCTGGCGCGTTACCTGATTGAGCCAGTGCTTGGCATTAGCGACCCGCGCCGTGACGAACGCATTGATTTCGTGGGGGGTATTCGTGGGTTGGAAGGGCTGGAAAAACGGGTCAACAGCGGTGAAATGGCAGTGGCTTTTTCCCTGTACCCTACCAGCATGGCTGATTTGATGGCAGTTGCCGATAACAATGACGTGATGCCGCCCAAATCCACCTGGTTTGAACCCAAACTGGCGGATGGCGTAGTTTCTTACCTGCTGGATTGATCCCACACTTGTAGCAAGGCAAGCGCTAAACTTGCCTTGCTCCCGGTACGCGCGGTTTACGCCGCTTTTGGCTTGTTCGGTTTTGGCTTGCGCTTGACCGGCGGCAACCCTGCCGCTACCCGTGCTTCATTCTTTTGCGCACGGCTGGGGCGTTTCTTCGGGCGATGTTGCGCCTTGGGTTTGTCCGCACCTGCTGGCTGCTGCACTACTGCCGGGGTTTCACTACGTGGGCGTTCTGGCGCTACACTGATGACCGGCAAAGTCTCACGTGGCAGTTTCTGTTTGATCAGCTTTTCAATACCTTGCAGGAATTTGTACTCTTCAGGCTCCACCAGCGAAATCGCTTCACCGGTTGCCCCTGCCCGCCCGGTACGTCCGATACGATGCACGTAATCTTCCGCCACATTCGGCAACTCGAAATTGATGACGTGCGGCAACTGGTCAATATCAATGCCACGTGCCGCGATGTCGGTGGCAACCAGCACGCGGATATTGTTCTGCTTGAAATCCGCCAAAGCCTTGGTACGCGCCCCCTGGCTCTTGTTGCCGTGAATCGCGGCAGCCGTAATGCCGTCACGTTCCAGCTTTTCTGCCAAACGGTTGGCTCCGTGCTTGGTACGGGTAAACACCAGCACCTGTTCCCACTGGTTTTCCCGCACCAGATGGCTCAGCAAAGCCGTTTTCCGCGCCTTGTCAATCAGGTAAACCGATTGCGTAACGGTATTGGCAGCAGCATTGCGCGGGCTAACCGAAATTTGCTGCGGGTTATGCAACAAGCCCTTCGCCAAGGCGGTAATGTCGTCAGAGAATGTTGCGGAAAACAGCAGATTCTGGCGGCGTTTCGGCAGCAACTCCAGAATCTTGCGGATGTCGCGGATAAAGCCCATGTCCAACATCCGGTCAGCTTCATCCAGCACCAGAATTTCCACCTGGGAAAACTTCACCGCATTCTGGTTGTACAAGTCCAGCAAACGCCCCGGTGTTGCCACCAGCACATCAACCCCTTTGCGCAGCGCCATCATTTGCGGATTGATGCTGACACCACCGAACACGATGGCAGAAGTCAGCGACAAATGTTTGCCGTAATCACGCACGCTTTCGCCTACTTGCGCAGCCAGTTCACGGGTTGGTGTCAGTACCAGGGCGCGAATATGGTTGGATACCGGGCGTTTGCCCTCCATCAAACGGTGCAGCAACGGCAAGGTGAAACCAGCAGTTTTGCCTGTACCGGTTTGCGCTGCCGCCATCAGGTCACGACCAGACAGCACCGCCGGAATGCCTTGCTGCTGGATAGGGGTAGGCGTGGCATAGCCCTGCTCGGCAATGGCACGCAGTAACGGCTCGGCCAAGCCGAGTTCAGAAAATGACATTGTATAAAAACCTTTAGTAACCCCGTTCCTCTGCCGTCCAGCGATTATAGGGGTATTGAGTAAGACGGACATTGTAATAACGCTCCACATGGGAAACGTCTTTGCCTGCCCATGCGGGCATCATGATTACCTGATCCGGGGAATCGAGTTCGACCTCTGCGACCACTAGGCCCGCATTGTCACCGTGGAATTCGTCTATTTCCCACAGGTTTCCGCCAAACTCGACAAAATGGCGGGTTTTCTCAATCAGCGGGCGTTCGCACAACTGATCGAGCAATTCCGCCGCTTCAGCCAGCGGAATCGTGTATTCGTATTCAGGGCGTTGCAAACCAATGGTCATGCCCTTGATATTCAGCGTTGCCGTGTCGTTGGCAATCCGTACCCGCACCGATGCGCGGGGATTGTTGCTCAAATAACCCTGGCGGAAGGTTTCAGCACGCACGACCAACTGCCGCCATGCATCCGACACCAACAGGAATTTGCGCTCAATTTCGGTAGCCATCAGAACTTCACTAATGCAGAACCCCAGGTGAAACCGCCACCGAAGGCTTCCAGCAATAACACTTCACCACGCTGGATGCGCCCGTCACGTACAGCAGTATCCAATGCCAACGGAATGGATGCTGCCGAGGTATTGCCCTGATCAGCCACCGTCACAACTACCCGTTCCATCGGCATATCCAGCTTTTTCGCGGTTGCCTGAATAATGCGGATATTTGCTTGATGCGGCACTAGCCAGTCAACATCAGATTTGCTCATCTGGTTGGCATCCAGCGTCTCATCCACGATGCGCCCCAAGGTATTCACTGCCATGCGGAAAACTTCATTGCCTTTCATTTGCAGAAACGCACGCCCTTCCAGCAAGGCTTCACTATTGCGTGAAATGCCACCTGCCACATTCAACAAATGCTCGTAAGCACCGTCAGTATGCAAATGCGTCGACAGGATACCTGCCTCCTCACTCGCCTCCAGCAGCACCGCGCCAGCACCGTCACCGAACAGCACACAAGTGCCACGGTCATTCCAGTCCATCAAGCGGGTCATGGTTTCTGCGCCAACTACCAACGCACATTTGCTGACACCGCTTTTGACAAACTTGTCGGCAACACTGAGCGCAAACACGAAACCGGAACAAGCCGCTTGCACATCAAATGCCGCACCGCCATTTTTAATGCCCAGCCGACCCTGCAACAACGACGCGGTGCTAGGAAACACCAAATCAGGGGTGGATGTACCCAGCACAATCAGGTCAACGTCTTCAGGCGCTTTACCTGCCATTTCAAGGGCACGACGCGCCGCAATTTCTGCCAGGTCGCACGCGGACTGTGTTTCTGCCACATGACGCTGACGAATGCCAGTGCGTTCCACAATCCATTCATCAGTTGTGTCAACAAATTTTTCCAAGTCTTTGTTGGTTAACACTTTTTCCGGCAAATAACCACCAGTTCCGGTAATGCGCGAATAGATCATGCGTTCTGCCTCTGTGCAAGCAAATGTTCGAGTTGTTTGTGAATACGTTGCGGCACTTGCTGGATAATTTCGGTGCGGGCAATACCAATGGCGTTAGCATACGCCAAACTGTCCGCTCCACCGTGGCTTTTCACCACAATACCCTGCAAGCCTAGCAAACTGGCGCCATTATAACGTCTTGGGTCGAATTTGCGGCGAAATGCTTTCAATACCGGCATGGAAATCAATGCCGCAATTTTCGTAAAAATGTTGGCGGAGTATTCGGTTTTCAACTGTGCCGATACCATCTTCGCCAAACCTTCACTGGTTTTGAGTGCGACGTTGCCAACAAAACCATCGCAGACCACCACATCAACATCACCGTGGTAAATATCGTCGCCTTCCACATAACCGATGTAGTTTAACGGGCTGTTTTGCAGCAAGGCACTGGCAGCTTTGACTTGTTCGTTGCCCTTGATGGCTTCCTGCCCGATATTAAGCAAACCGACCTTCGGACTGGAATTATTATCATCCATCGCCTTAGTCAGTTCTGAACCCATCAATGCAAACTGGTAGAGGTGTTCGGCTTCGGAATCGACATTCGCCCCCAAGTCCAGCATGTGGACATGCCCGCGCGTAGTCGGCAGAATACCGCAAATCGCCGGACGGTCAATACCGGGCAAGGTTTTCAGCACAAAACGCGCCGTTGCCATCAGTGCCCCGGTATTTCCGGCACTCACGGCGGCTCCAGCTTCACCAGTTTTTACCAGATTAATCGCCACCCGCATCGACGAGTCTTTTTTGTTTTTCATGGCAAGAGCAGGTGACTCATCCATTGCCACCACCTGGGAGGCGTGCCTGATGTGTAACCGGTTGCCTGGTGCGGACTTGTGCTGAGACAGGGTAGCCACGATTTGTGCTTCATCACCTACCAGAATCAGCTCAATGTCATTATATTGTTGCAGGGCTTGCAGTGCGGCTGGCACCACGACTGACAATCCATGATCTCCCCCCATCGCATCCAGCGCAATGCGATACCGCTCAGTCATGCTTCCCCTCTCCTGAAAAAAAATCGCGGGTCAAGCCCGCGATTCTATATCATCTGTTTGCAGAAGTGCTAAAAATTAGCAACTTAGTCATCCTGATCGGCGACATCCACTGCATTTTTGATGATCTGGCGACCGCGATAGAAACCGTCTGCGGTCATGTGGTGACGCAGGTGATTTTCACCGGATACCGGATCAACCGAAATGGTTGGGTTTTTCAGCGCATCGTGGGAACGACGCATACCACGCTTAGAACGTGTCATTCGGGCTTGACCGACTGCCATCGTTAGTTACTCCGTTTTTTTCCAATCTTTCAAAACCGCAAACGGATTTTTACGACCTTGCGGTGCGTCATCCGTGTGCTCACTTTCAGTGGCAGGCAAATCCTCTGGCAAGGCTTCAATCAGTGCCTTGAGTGGTTCACACTGCTCATGCCGCGCCACCAGGGGCAGGGCAAGAAGAATTTCATCTTCGACGAAATCCTGCAAGAACAGCCGGTCGTCTTCTACCAGCCAGGCTTCAAAGCCTTCCTGTTCAGGACGTTCATCCGACTCAAACGTTGTCAGGGCAACTTGCACCGTGCAATCCACCTGAATTTCCACCGCCTGCATACAACGCTGGCATTCCAGCACTGCTGTCCCGCGCACATATCCCCTGATAATGGGCAAGCCGGACACACTGCGGGTAAAATCCAGTTCCACTGCGAAATCCCCGGTTTCAGCCAGCACCATTTCAGCCAGACGTGGCATTTGCTGGGGCGACATCAAACCAGTCAGGCATTTTTTCTGCTCGACCAGTCGGAAGGGATTAACGTCTACGGGCAACCTGTTCAACATAAGCGCGGGATTATATGAATCCAGACTAGGCAGTGTAAAGAAATTTCTGGCTTTTTTACTTGGGGAATGCGCATATCTTGCGTATCATTCCGCCCTTTCCTACCAGATAAGCCATCACAGCGTGACATCATGACCCGGCAACTGATCCTTGGCTCGACCTCGCCCTACCGGCGCGAACTGATGCAGCGTTTGCAAACGCCGTTTGTTACTGCTGCCCCTGACATTGATGAAACCCGCCTTAGCGGTGAAAGTGCCCGCGACATGGTGCTTCGCCTGTCACTGGCAAAAGCCCGGAAGGTGGCAGAACAACACCTGGACGCACTGATCATTGGCTCTGACCAGTGTGCGGTCTTGCACGCGCAAGTCATCGGCAAACCAGGCAATCACGAAAATGCCGTCAGGCAACTACAGAACTCATCCGGGCAGACCGTCGATTTTCTAACCGGGTTATGCCTTTATGACAGCCGTGACGACAGCTACCAACTGGATGTTGTGCCATTCTCGGTGGATTTCCGTGAGTTGACGGATACAGAAATTGATCGTTACTTGCGCAAAGATCAACCATACAACTGTGCGGGCAGCTTCCGCTCGGAAAGCCTGGGGATTACGCTATTCCAACGCATGTACGGGGACGACCCAACCGCGCTGATGGGTCTGCCACTGATCCGCCTGAGCCAGATGTTGCAACAGGCGGGGGTCGATTTGCTGGGGTGAGGTTTACACCACTTCCTCGGCAATCAGGAACTCGGGGGCGTCAACAAACTGCATGAATTCGCCCATGACCGCTTGCACGACGCTACTACCCATGTCTTCTGTCAGGAAGCCATCCATGTCGGCGATGTCGAAAAACTCGACGTAATCAACCGTGGGGGCAGCCTCACTTAACAGGTTGCGCACGGTACGGTAATTGACGAAACGCGCCACCCGTGTCAAACCACGCATGGTCGGGTAGTCGGTAGTGCGCGTCCAGCTCTCATACTGCTCGCGGGTAACGCCTTCCTTCAGTTTGTATTTGATGATGATTTGGGGCATGGTGGATTCCTGTTACTATGTTTGTGATTATCCGGGTTAATGACAGCACAAGTTTAGCCCACCCGCCCCATAATACAAGCACCATTGGTCATTCTGCGCCCACACAACAACCTTGCCGCTTACTTGCAGTTTCTTTGTGGTGAAACCCAGCCTTCTTCCAGACTGCTCAGCATGTAGGTAATCATCGACTTGAATTCGTTAATGGAAAGGCTGTTGCTGCCACCGTGTGCATACATGTGACCTTTACCATCAATCACGCTTCTTGCCAGTGCATCCAGACCCTTGTCCTTGCGACCTGCCCATGTTTCCAGACTACCCAACTGGGGCGCACCCAGATCGCCGTAATCGTGGCACTTGAAACAAGTCTGCTCATACAGCTTGCGCCCATGCAACAGTTGCAAGTGATGCTCCTTGTCTGCGGCACTGGCGGTGTTGACCTGCTTTTGGCTTTCCGCATCCGCCACAGTACTCATCATGTAACGGATCATGCTGCGCAGTTCCCACTCAGACCAGACCGGGCTGATGCCTTTGGGGTACATGTGGCTGGGGCCATCAATCACTGCCTTGAACAGAGTATCTTCGCCCAAGGGCAACAATTTGTTCCAATCCGCCTTTTCCGCCGGACGTGGGGCATTGCCCAGACCACGGTCATGACACATGAAACAATAGGTTTCGTACAGGGCTTTTCCCGCTAGCGGATCAATGGGCTTGCCTTCAGCCAGTGTATGCGATGCGGAAAAGGACAGAACAGCACACAGGGTGGAAACAATCAGCTTTTTCATACTGCGACTCCTTGCAGTTTATCGGTTAGACACCAGAACCTTATGCTCCCAGTCTAATCCATTTCCACAAGGTAAATATTGATATTAGCCGCCCAATTCAGCACGTAACTGTGCCAATATCGGCGCAGTATCCGGGCGCACACCACGCCAGATGAAAAAGGCTTCCGCTGCCTGCTCGACCAGCATTCCTAAGCCATCCAGTGCCTTGGCTGCCCCTTGCGCCCTGCCCCATTGCACGAAAGCGGTCGGTTTGGCGGCATACATCATGTCGTAGGTACTACCACCCTCTGCCAGACAGCCAGCGGGTAGCGGTGGCAAATCGCCTTGCAGGCTGGCTGCCGTGCCATTGATGATGAGGTCAAACTGACCACTGATTTCATCGAAACCACCACCCGCAACGCGAGCAAATTCGGTGAAATCCTGCGCCAGTTCGGTGGCTTTAGCGGCTGTGCGGTTGGCGATAAACAGGCTGAAGGGGTGCGCTTCCAGCAACGGTTGCAACACGCCACGTACTGCCCCACCCGCCCCCAGCAGCAGGATGCGTTGACCTTGCAAAGCAATGCCGTGGTTTTGCTGGAGATCACGCACAATGCCGATCCCGTCGGTATTCGCGCCGTACAACGTGCCATCATCGCGGAATGCCAGCGTATTCACCGCTTTGGCACGGGCAGCGTAAGCGGAAAGCTCATCCGCCAATTCCCACGCTTCCTGTTTGAAAGGCACAGTTACATTGCAACCCTTGCCGCCAGTGACAAGGAACATCATCACGTCCTGCGCAAATTCTTCCGGCTCGGATAGCAAGGCACTGTATTCCACCGATTCGCCCGTCTGTTGGGCAAACAGGTTATGGATGCGTGGGGATTTGCTGTGAGCAATGGGATTGCCGAATACGGCGTAGCGGTCAACCATGTTTCAACCACTCCGCCACCTGTTTGGCGTAATAAGTGAGGATGCCATCTGCACCAGCGCGTTTCATCCCGAGCAAGGCTTCCATCACACAGGCTTTTTCGTTGATCCAGCCATTCATGCCCGCTGCTTTCAACATCGCGTATTCACCACTGACGTGATAGACATAGGTGGGTGCTTTGAACTCGTACTTGACCCGGCGCACGATGTCCAGATAAGGCATCCCTGGCTTGACCATCACCATGTCTGCACCTTCCTGAAGATCAAGCGCGACTTCCCACAAGGCTTCATCGGAATTGGCAGGATCCATCTGGTAGCTGTATTTGTTGCCACCCTTGAGGTTGGCTGCCGAGCCGACTGCATCACGGAATGGCCCGTAGAAACTGGAGGCATATTTGGCGGAATATGCCAGAATCCGCACATTCACATGCCCATGTTGCTCCAGCACATCGCGGATTTCACCGATACGCCCGTCCATCATGTCGGAAGGGGCGACCACATCAGCCCCCGCTTCAGCATGGGACAACGCCTGTTTGACCAGTGCCGCCACTGTTTCATCGTTGAGGATGTAACCATTTTCATCCATCAGCCCGTCCTGCCCATGGGAAGTAAACGGGTCGAGTGCCACATCGGTAATCACACCCAATTCCGGCACGGCAGCTTTCAACGCACGCACCGCACGCTGCGCCAAACCATCCGGGTTCCAAGCTTCTTCGGCCTTGTCGGACTTCGCTTCCTGTGGGGTAACGGGGAAAATCGCCATCGCCGGAATCCCCAGTTTCGCTGCGGCTTCGGCTTCCTGCACCAACAAGTCGATGCTCACGCGCTCCACACCCGGCATGGAACTGATGGCTTCACGCTGGTTTTGCCCTTCCAGCACGAACACAGGCCAGATCAGGTCGTTAACAGTCAGCACGTTTTCACGCATCAGGCGACGGGAAAAATCATCGCGGCGCATACGACGCATTCGAGTATAGGGGTACATTCCGGGGAAGTTAGCCATTGCAAGCCCTGCATGTGGTGGAAAGGTGGCTTATTTTGCCGCGTAATGCCTACCTTTGCAAAAGTCTGCTGCATGATTCAGAGTGGCTGGAGCCCTGATTTGCCCGGAAACAGGGCTTCCGGGCGGGCAAACGCTTATGTTAGCGTTTAATAAATGAGCGAGAACAATTTGTTGCGGTATTTTTTCACCAGCGGGTTCTTCGCCCCGATCAGTTCAAAAGTGCTGAACAAGCCTTGCTTGCCTGCACCATCCTGATAGTTGCTGTTCTTTTTGTGGACGGTGAAATACAGTTCCAACCCAGCTTCAATGTCGTCGGTGGCAATGCGGATTTTTGCCAGTTCCAACATCGCATCCAGATCGTCGGGATTGGCTGCCAACCGCTGTTCCAACGCAGAGGTATCCACCCCACTGACCTGCTCCTGTAACCTGGCTTTTTTCGCTTCTGCCAGTAGCTGACTGAGAATTTCGTTATCAATCGCATCCGGTGGTACCGTTTGCAGCATGAATTCGGCTTCTTGCGCCCGGTTTTGCTGAATCAGCATCCCTGCCAGTTCCACCACTGCTTCGTAGAAATCAGGCTCATGCTGCACAACCTGTTCCATCAGTTGCACTGCCCCTTCCAAATTACCCGTCTCGTACATCTGCAAGGCTTGCTGGCGGTATGGTTCGGTTGGGCGTACCCGGTGACGGTTGATGATTTTGCGGATTTCGCTTTCCGGTTGTACACCCATGAATTCGTCCACAATCCTGCCACCTTTAATCACCTTGACAGTTGGCAGGTTACGCACCCCGAACTGGGCAGCCAGTTGCTGATGCTGGTCGGTATTGACCTTGACCAGAATGAAACCACCCCGGTATTCGTCGGCGAGTTTCGCCAGCATCGGCATCAGGGTTTTGCATGGTTGACACCAGTCAGCCCAGAAATCGACCAGCACGGGTACTTGATGAGAGTTTTCCAGCACCAGTTGCTGAAAATTCTGTGGAGTAGCATCAAAGATGTAGGGGGAATCAGCCATTGCCAAATGTCCTTAGCGACGAGTTTTAATAGCCATTAACAATAAGGGCTAGGACGAAAAATGCAAGGGAAGCCCCCTCGGGGAAACCGGGGGGCTGGTGGATTTTACTTCTTTTTCTCTGCTGGCTCAGCGCCTTCGTCCATACCTTGCTGCATTTGCTGGAGTTGCTTGAACATTTCCAGCGTTTCAGGTGGCACGTCGTCGCTTTCTTCCAGCATCTGCATGATTTCAGGGGTCAAACCTTCATCCTGGATACGCTGCATCAGGTCTTCAGGAATACCCATGTCGTTGGCGGAACCCGACATGTCACCCCCCTCTTCCGTCATGCCACCACCCATGTTGGGTGCAAGCAACTGGAGCAGGTCGGCAAATGGCATCTGCTTGCCGTTGAGGATGGCGTTTTCACCTGCCAGCTCAAGCTGGGCAGTGATTTTTTCGCCTTCCTGCTTGAGCAAACCCTGCTCAGCCAAAGGCGCAACCATCATGTCTGTGCCTTCTGGCAGAATGGCTTTGTCAGCATCCAGCAGGATTTTGCCTTTCATCATCTTTGCCCAGTCGTTGGGGCCATAGGATACCATCTCCATCAGTTTGGGCGGTTCCTTCCCGGTGTAAGTCAGGTCGATACTGGCATTCAGCTTACCTTTGGGGGATTCCGCCATGAGGGCGTGTTGCATCCGGCTTTTGTCAGTTTTCAATACCTTGGTGAAAATGACTTCAATCATTTCCTCGGCTTTCTGACTGGTGTTGGTCATCAGCTCCTGCATTTTTTGCTGACCTTCCGGGGTTTCCATCGCTTCAGCATTCCAGTCGATCTGGCTTTGCATGTTGGTCATTTCAGTCTGGATGCGGTTGACTTCCTTCAGACCGTCCACCGCTAGCCCCTGGAATGTCAGGCTGTAATCCAGCTTGCTGAGGACATCCTGCGCACCCTTGATATTTGCCATGCCGAATTTGACCGTACCTTCTGCTTCGTCATTCTTGATGTCGCTGTTGGTCTGCACATTCATGTCAAACACGAACGGCTCGGTCACGCCTTCTGCCTGGATACTCACTTGTGGCGCTTTGATGTCGAAGGAACCCAGCGCCTGACCGGCTGCCATGCCGGTAATGTTGCCATCAACCTGCATGGATGGCATGGTAAAACCGCTGCTGGCTTCCTTGATTTCCACCTTGCTGACCTGCATGTTGAACTTGCCGGTCATATCGGCAGCGGAATCACCTGTGAGGGTTGCGCCTTCCATCACGATGGTGGTGCCGTCCTTGTCAAGTTTCATCGGGTTGACTACTACGTCATAGGTACTGCCGCCCCCAAAACCCAGTACAGCATGGCTCTCAAACGGTGGTTTGCCGGAAAAAGCAGCTTCCAGTTCCTTGCGCACGGTTTCATCCAGTGCATCCATATCCAGACGGCTGTTGATGCGCGACATGCCGAATTGGGGCGCACCCGCCAAAAACACCGGGCCATTGTCAATTTCATTGACGAACTGGATGTCCTTGAACATTTCACTCAGCGGCGGCGTGGTGAATTTGAGTTTGGTAACAGCTTTTGCCCCAAACGTGCCTTTTTCATAGCTGACCACTTCCTGGGTAACGCCTTGGGAAGACGTCTGTTCATTTTGCTGCTCAATGAACTGGCGGAGTGTCGACTCGGTTTGCTGCCCTACATACCAGCTTGTGCCAGCCCAGACTACCCCCAACACAACCGGGACAGACAAAACCGTGATTAATTTTTTCATGAAAGAACTCCTGAGTATTCGGTATTTATTCCGTTATGGTGCGCAGCATGTCGCTGCCGCTGCCCACAAGTCTAGCAAACAAACCGGTATTACCGGCCCAACATCTGTCTGAACGGCATTCCCAACAGACGCAACGTAGCAAAATAACTTATCAACGCCAGCAGGATCAGCCCGAGAAGCCACCAGACCTTATGCCACACCAGTGCCTGTTGCCACCAGACATCAGCCGGTGAAACCAGCCACAAAGCCGCCCCCATTGCCACGCACGCCAGCAGGATTTTCAGCAGGAAAGCTGCCCAGCCCTTCTCCGGGTCAAAAATCTGCTGCCGGTGCAGGCTGTAAAACAGCATTCCGGCATTCACGTAACTCGCCAGTGCGGTAGCCAGTGCCAGACCCGCGTGCGCCCCCGCCGTGCCGGAAAAATGCCAAGGCAGTACAATCACCACATTCAGCGCCATATTGGCAAAAATCGAGACAATACCGATTTTTACCGGGGTTCTGGTGTCTTGCCGCGAGTAAAAACCGGGAGCCAGCACTTTCACCAGAATGAAACCGCTCAAACCAAACGCATAAGTGGTGAGGCTCAGAGCGGACATTTGCACATCCTGCCAACCATACGCGCCATGCATCATCACCGTCGCCAGAATCGGCTTGGCAAGCAGCATCAAGCCCAACGTTGCCGGGACAGAAATCAGCAAGCCCAACCGCAGCGCCCAGTCCATCGTATGCCGGAACTGGGTGGCATCCGCTTTGGCATGGTCGCTCGACAGCTTGGGCAGGATCACGGTCGCCAATGCCACCCCGACAATCGCCAGCGGCAATTCCACAAAGCGGTCGGAATAATACAGCCAGGAAATGCTGCCCACCGCCAGAAACGATGCCAGCATGGTATTGATCAACAAATTCAGTTGCGCCACGGACGAACCAAACAGGGTCGGAACCATCAGCTTCATGATGCGACTAACGCCTTCATGTGCCCGGCGGATGCGAAAACGCGGCAGCAAACCCAGACGACTCAAGGTCGGCAACTGGAACAGCAATTGCGCCAACCCGGCAAAAAACACCCCCCAAGCCAGTGCCAGTACCGGCTCGTCGAAATAAGGTGCTCCCCAGATGGCTGCGGCAATCATCACCACATTCAGCAAGGCTGGGGTCAATGCCGGAATCGCAAACTTGTGGAAAGTATTGAGGATGCCACTGACAAACGCCGTCAAGGAAATGAACAGGATATAGGGGAACGTGATCCGCAGCATATCCACCGCCAAATCAGGGCGAGCACTCGGCTTGCTGTCAAAACCGGGCGCAAACACCCACATCACCACAGGCGCTGCCACCACCCCAATGACTGTCACCACCAGTAGAATCAATGCCAGATAGCCCGCCACATGGTCAATCAGATCCTTGAGGGTTTCACGATCCTGCTTTTCCTTGTATTCCGACAACACCGGCACAAACGCCAGCGAAAACGCTCCCTCAGCAAACAAGCGACGTAACAGGTTGGGAATGCGGAACGCAACATAAAAGGCGTCGGTTGCCCCATCCACCGGGAAATAGCGGGCAACAATCATGTCGCGCAACAACCCCAACACACGGGAAATCATGGTCATGGCGCTGATGACGGCGCCGGAACGCAAAAGGCGGCTCATTTTGTTATGTGGTATCCATCCAGTGAAGGCGCAAATTGTGCATCAATCGCGTGCAAAGGTCATGCAGGAAATGTGGAATCCTGATGAAACCTTACATTAGCCCCCGAATACAGCAAAATCCGCTATCATGCACCACCCTGTTTACCAAGAGCTGCCCCATGTCGACCCTATTTGCCACCCTGAACCTGCCCGAAGCCCAACTCAGCAATCTGGATAATCTCGGCTATCAGAAAATGACCGCGATCCAATCATCTGCCTTGCCACACGCCCTGCAAGGTGCTGACCTGATTGCACAAGCCAAAACCGGCAGCGGCAAAACGGCTGTATTCGCCATTACCTTGCTGGCAAAGCTCGACCCGCAAAACTTCGCCGCCCAAGCCCTGGTACTCTGCCCAACCCGCGAACTCAGCACCCAGGTTGCCAACGAAATCCGTCGCTTGGCACGCTACCAACCCAATATCAAAGTCGTCACCCTGACGGGTGGTCAACCACTTTCCCCGCAAGCCGCGTCACTGGAACACGGTGCACACGTTATCGTCGGTACACCGGGACGCATCAACGACCACATCGGCAAACGCACCCTGGATTTAAGTAAAATTCACACACTGGTGCTGGATGAAGCCGACCGGATGCTCGAAATGGGTTTCATGGAAGACATCAGCAAGATCATCCGTTTGACCCCGGCTTATCGGCAAACCCTGCTGTTTTCAGCCACCTACCCGGATGACATTAAAGCCCTCAGCAAGCAATTCCAGCGCAACCCGGTACAAGTCAAAGCAGAAACCTTGCACCAGGCCAATGCCATCACGCAACACTCATTCCTCTGCCAAAAGCATGAACGCCTGCCTGCCCTTGAAACCTTGCTGGCGCATTTCAAACCACGCTCAGCAGTCATTTTCTGCAACATGAAAGTGGGTGTACGCGAAATCACTGAACACTTGCAGCAACGCGGTTTCAGTGTCAAAGCCCTGCACGGCGAAATGGAACAACGTGACCGCGATGAAGTATTTGTCCAGTTCAAGCACCACAGTTTCAATTTCCTGATTGCTACCGACGTTGCGGCACGCGGGCTGGACATTGAAGACCTGCCCTGTGTGATCAATTACGAATTGCCGCATGACCCCGACATTTACATCCACCGCGTCGGGCGTACCGGGCGTGCAGGCAAGGAAGGTCTGGCACTCAACCTGCTCACCGATGCCGAACGCCACAAACTGACCGACATCGGCATTGCGCAACAAACCGAACTGGATTTTGAGGTAATTTCCGCCATTGCAGGCTCGACCCTCACGCCGCGCCAACCGCCCAACATGACGCTGTGCATCGCCGCCGGACGCAAGGAAAAAGTCCGCCCCGGTGACATCCTCGGCGCACTGACCGGGGATGGCGGGATTGATGGCAAGGCTGTCGGCAAGATCGACGTGCTGGATTACGCTGCCTACGTTGCCATCGAACGCAGCGTTGCCAAACAGGCTGTTACCCGCTTGGCTAACGGCACAATCAAGGGGCGCAAGTTCAAAGTGAAATTATTGTAGTGGTGAGGCAACCCACTCACTGAAGCGTGGCCTGTGCCACCTTCAGGGTTTGCATGTCGGCGAGTACCGCACGGAAATCCTTGCCCCATGCCTGTAACTGCTGCTGCAATGCCGGGTCGGCATCCAGTAACGGTGCGACCGATTCGGGATTCAGCACAGACAGTACCGTAGCATCACCTTGCGTATAAATGGCCAGTTTGAAAGGAAACAGCGGCACAAGATCAGGATATTGCCTGCTCAAGGCGCGAACTTCTTCCACACGCCCGAAAAACACGATCTTGTAATCATCCGTTTTGTAGCCCATGCCTTGCAAACCGCTGTCACACTTCTGGATATGGGCGACACTGAAACCGTGTTGTCTAAGCACGTCCTGCACCTGTTCCAAGGCTAGCTCAAAATCCTGCGAGGTACGAACACTCAACAACTTTTCCTGCGCCGATGCCGGGCTGGTAGCCAGTGCCATGACACCTAACCAGATACTCAGTCCAACGCCCAGGCCAACACCTAACCAGCGAGTTAACCGTTTCATAACGTCACCTCGTCAATAATCGCCTGGTATTTATCCTCCAAATCCTGAAACGCAGCGGTCAAACGCGGATTATCAAACAAGGTCAGCATCGCTTTCACGTTGCCTGTCACCAGTGTCACCTTGCCTGTTTCATCCTCAACCACCGTGATTGTACATGGCAACAGCACACCTGCCTGTGGCTCAATCTGCAAGGCTTGATGCAAATCACTGAAATTGCAGAAACGTACACTCACCTGTTTGGGGTTAACCGACAACTCGTCGGTCAGACCTTCTTCCAAATAACGATCCGGGAATACCCGGAAATTATTCGCCAGGATCGCTTTGCGTAAAGCATCCAGCGTTTCCTCGAAGCCATGCGGCGACTCCTGTACCAACGTCAACTTCAGGTCGCTGGACGTCGTTGCATGTGCAGTGATGCTCAGACACCACCAAGTGATGCCTAGTATTATAAAATTTTTCAACATTTTCATGGCAGTAGCCACCCTTCATTAATATTAGATTTTCCTAATATATTAACAATTGGTGGTGACTTCAATATCCATGATTAAAGTTTAACCGACTCATTGCAGGGAACGAACACGGAAAGCAGAGTCACGGCTTTCCGTATCCGCGTATCGCTATTTACTGACCAATAGTGTTGTTTACACCATCGCCAGCATCAAGCCATTCAAGCGATGCACAAATCCAGCCGGGTCTTCCAGTTGCCCGCCTTCCGCTAGAATAGCCTGATCCAGCAGCACACTCGCCCATTCGGCAAAGCGGTCGTCGTCGGTTTCCGCTTCCATGCGCTTGAGCAGCGGATGAGTCGGGTTGATTTCCAGCGTCGGTTTGGTGCTTGGCATTTCGTGACCGGCCTGCTTGAGCAGTTGCTGCATGTACAGCGCCATGTCGTGATCGCCCAGCACGATACAGGAGGGCGAACTGGTCAGGCGGTGGGAAACCTTCACGTCTTCCACTTTGCCATCCAGTGCCTTCTTGATCTGCTCGACCATGTTCTTGGCTTCGGCTTCGACCTTTTCCTGTTCCTTTTTGTCTTCTTCGGTTTCGAGTTTGGACAAGTCCAGCGCACCCTTGGCAACCGATTGCAGCGATTTGCCGTCGAATTCCATCAGGTGTTGCACCAGCCATTCGTCCACACGGTCGGAGAGCAACAGCACTTCGATGCCTTTCTTGCGGAACACCTCCAGATGCGGGCTGTTTTTCGCGGCGGTGTGGGTGTCGGCGGTGATGTAGTAGATTTTGTCCTGGCCTTCCTTCATGCGGCTAATGTAGTCGGTCAGGGAAACCTTTTGCTCGGCGTTGTCGTCCAGCGTGGAGGCAAAGCGCAGCAGTTTGGCGATTTCTTCGCGGTTGCCGAAGTCTTCGCCGGGGCCTTCTTTCAGCACCTTGCCGAATTCTTTCCAGAAACTCTGGTACTTTTCCGGCTCATTCGCCGCCATGTTTTCCAGCAAGCCGAGGACTTTTTTCACCGAACCGCTTTTCATGTTCTCGATGATCTTGTTGCCTTGCAGGATTTCGCGCGACACGTTCAGCGGCAGGTCGGCAGAATCCAGCACCCCACGCACGAAACGCAGGTAGCGCGGCATCAGCTTGAACTCCTTGTCTTCCATGATGAAGACGCGCTGCACATACAGCTTCAGGCCGTGGGTGTTGTCGCGGTCGAACAGGTCAAACGGCGCTTTGGAAGGCAGGTACAACAAGGATGTGTATTCGTATTTGCCTTCGACGCGGTTGTGGCTCCACGCCAGCGCGTCTTCCCAGTCGTGGGACACGTGCTTGTAGAATTCCTGGTATTCCTCGTCCTTCACGTCAGACTTGGAGCGTGTCCACAGCGCATTGGCCTTGTTGACGGTTTCCCATTCATCCTTGATTTCACCGGCTTCGGTTTTGCGCATATTGACCGGCAGCGGGATGTGGTCGGAATACTGACGGATAATGTTGCGCAAACGCCAGCCATCAGCCAGCAGCTTTTCGTCTTCCTTCAGGTGCAGGACGATTTCAGTGCCACGAGTGGCTTTTTCCACCTGCTCCAGTGAGTAGCCGGATTGCGCGTCGGATTCCCAGCGCACGCCTTCGGTGCTGCCTGCGCGGCGGGTGGTCAGCGTCACTTTGTCGGCAACGATGAAAGAGGAGTAGAAACCGACCCCGAACTGACCGATCAGGTGCGAATCCTTCTGCTGGTCGCCGGTCAGTTTGCTGAGGAATTCCTTGGTGCCGGATTTGGCAATCGTGCCGATGTTGGCAACGACTTCATCCCGGCTCATGCCGATACCGTTGTCACGCACAGTGATCGTGCCTGCCTGGGCATCGAATTCCACCTCGACGCGCAGGTCGCCGTCGTTTTCATACAAGCTGTCATTGCCGATGGCTTCAAAACGCAGCTTGTCGCAGGCGTCGGAACCGTTGGAAATCAGTTCGCGCAGGAAGATTTCCTTGTTGGAATACAGCGAGTGGATCATCAGGTGCAGAAGCTGGTTCACTTCTGTCTGGAATTGCAGGTTTTCCTTGTTTACAGTCATGGGTCGTTAGTCCTCACATCTTGTTCGTTTGATGGTCGGAATGTGGGGAACAATCGGAATATTTCAAGGGAGAATCTGATCAGCTTCAGGTGTGACGCAGCTTTCCCACCACCCGCCGCATCCCGCTCACCCCATCATCCACCAAGGTAAACATCACCGGAACGACCAACAGACTCAAAAACGTCGAAGCAATCAGCCCGCCTATCAGTACAATCGCCATTGGCGCACGGAAACTGGGGTCAGCCCCCAGCCCCAAGGCGGTCGGCAACATCCCCGCACCCATTGCAATCGAGGTCATCACAATCGGTCGCGCCCGCTTGTGGCAGGCATCCACCAGCGCTTCAAACCGCCCCAACCCATGTTCGTGCAGCCCCAACATGGCGTAATCCACCAGCAGGATCGAGTTCTTGGTCACAATCCCCATCAGCATCAGCAAGCCAATCACCGACGGCATAGAAAAACTGTTGCCTGTCACCAGCAATGCCAGCAACGCCCCCCCCACCGACAACGGCAACGCCACTAAAATGGTCACAGGCTGCACAAAGTCGTGGAACAACAGCACCAACACGATGTAAATACACATTATCCCAATAAGCATTGCCGTACCGAAACCACCGAACAATTCACCCATTGTTTCCGCATCACCGATATTCTGGCGGCTGACCCCGGCAGGCAGGTTCTGCAAACTCGGCAACTTATCCGCTTCCACCATCACATCGCCCAAACTACGCCCGTTCAGCTCCACATCCAGCGTCACGTTTTGACGACGGTCGAAACGGTCAATCTGTGCCGGGCCGCTGCCCATGTGTACATCTGCCACGCTGGCAAGATTGACCATGCCCTGTTTGCCGGGGATATTCAGTTGCTGGAGTTGCGCCAAATCGGTGCGGAAACTTTTATCCAGTCGCACCCGAATCGGCAACTGACGTTGTGGCAGGTTGAGCTTGGGTAATTGCGCGGCAAAGTCACCACTCGTTGCCATCTGGATGGTGCTGCTCAGTGATTGCGCGGTAACACCCGCATCGGCAGCGCGGGCAAAATCCGGCACGATCTGAATTTCCGGGCGTTGCAAGCTGGCGCTGGAACTGATGTTGCCCAGCCCCGGCAATGTGCGCAAATCGCGGATCACCGCACTGGCAGCGGTTTGCAGCGCAGCACTGTCCTGGCTAGCAAGGACGATTTGCATCTTTTCCCCACCCAAACCAACCGTCACCCGCGCACCGGGCAGACTTTGCAAGCGTTCGCGGATTTCGGTTTCTACTGCACCTTGGCTGCGGCTACGATCGTCGCGGTGTTTGATAACAATACTCAGGGTAGCTTTGCGCACATCCACACTTGCGCCCATCGCAAACGGCCCACCATCGCCGCTGAAATAGCCAACGGTGGTGAACACACGGGTGATTTCAGGAATGTCTTGTAGGAGTTGCCGCGCTTGTTCCGCGCTGCGGTGAGTTTCCTCCAGCGTACTACCAGGTGCAAGCTCCAGCTTAACAGCCGTCTGCGTACCGTCATCGGGCGGAATAAACCCGGTCGGTAGCAGCGGTACAATCCCCAGCGAAGCAATGAACAGCGCAACCGTTGCCACCATCGTCAGCAGCCGATGCTGCAAACACCAACGTGCCGCACGCAAATAACGACGCATGATCGCACTATCCTCTTGTCCCTTTTCCTCTTGCAGGGAAAGGTTAGGATGAGGGGCTGTGGGCGGTTTCATAATATACGCCGCCATCATCGGCGTCAGCAGCCGCGCCACCACCAACGAGAAAAACACCGCCACCGCCGCTGTAATTCCAAACGGCTCAAAGAAACGCCCCACAATTCCGCCCATGAAAGCAGTCGGCAAAAACACCGCTATCAGCGTAAACGTCGTGGCAATCACCGCCAGCCCGATTTCATCCGCCGCCTCCATCGCCGCTTGGTAGGGCGTTTTGCCCATGCGCAAGTGGCGTTCAATGTTTTCCACTTCCACAATCGCGTCATCGACCAGTACCCCGACCACCAATGCCATTGCCAGCAAGGTCAGGATGTTCAACGAAAAACCGAAATAGTGCATTACCGCAAAGGTGGGAATAATCGCCAACGGCAGCGCAGTCGCCGACACCAGTGTTGCCCGCCAGTCCCGCAAAAACCACAACACCACCAGAATTGCCAGAAATGCGCCTTCGTACAACAGAATCATCGAGCCGTCATAGTTCTCCTGAATTGCCGCCACGATGTCAACGGCTTCCTCAATCTTGACGTGCGGGTATTCCTGTTGCAGGCGTTCGATGGTGGCGCGGGTGGTAGCTGCTACCGCCACTTCACTCGAACCTTTGGTACGGGTAATCTGGAAACCAATCACTGGCTTGCCATCAAGTAGCGCGATGGTGGAGCGTTCCGCCACACCATCGCGTACCTTGGCAATCTGATCCAGACGTACCTGCCTGCCATCGGGTAAAGGAATATCCAGCGCGGCAATTTCTGCTGCTGTTTGCACTGCCGCGAGGGTGCGAATGGACTGGATACCGCCGCCAACATCACCACGCCCGCCGGATGCATTCTGCTGTACCTGTTTGACGCGGGCGGAAACATCGCTGGCAGTCACATTCAATCCCGCCATTAACACCGGATCGAGGTCAACCTGCACTTCGCGGTAAACACCACCCAGCCGTGAGATGCGCCCTACACCTTTAGTCGCCAACAATGCTTTGGAAATCTCGTTGTCGACGAACCACGACAGTTCCTTTTCATCCAAGCGGTCAGAAGTGACGGTAAACGTGATGATCGGCATTCCGGCAGTATTGAGTTTGGAAACCACCGGGTCGGTCATGGCAGGGGGCAAATCAGCGCGGATGCTATCCACCGCGTTACGCACTTCGTTTTGCGCAACCTCGGTATCCTTGTCGATGGTGAATTCCACGCTGACCGCACCGCCGCCGTCGCTGAGGTTGGCGTAGATGTGCTTGATACCGGGTAACGCGGCTACTGCATCTTCAATCTTGCGAGCAACTTCGGTTTCGAGCTGAGTGGGAGATGCACCTTCCAACCCAAAACTGACCGTGACAATCGGTAGCTCAATATCAGGAAAAAGCTGAATGCCCAAGCTGCGAAAACCGCTGATACCGATAAACGTCAGCAGAATAAACAGCAGGATGGAGGGAACAGGATTACGGATCGACCAGGCGGAGACGTTCATGGTTGAGCCTCAACCACGTTCACCGTATCGGCATCGTTCAGAAATGCGCCACCGCTGGCAACAATGCGGGTCTGATCGGAAATGCCGCTGCGGATTTCCACCTTGTCCTGCACTCGTCGCCCGACTTCGATCATGCGCTGGCTGACGCGGTTATCTGCGCCGACTTCAAACACGTAGCTGTTGCCATCACGCAGCACCACCGCGCTTTGCGGCACGATCAGGGCTTTGGATGCTCCCGTGAAAATTTCGCCCTGGGCAAACATTCCCGCCCGTGCTGGACTGTCGGTGGGCAGGCTGACGTAGACGGTGATGTTGCGGGTGTTGGGGTCAATAACGGGGGAAACCAAGCGGATTTCACCTTCCACCTGCTTACCAGTCGGTAAAGTTAGGCGGGCTTTTTGCCCCGATTTGAGGTTGTCGGCATCACGACCGGGGATGTCGGCTTTCCACTCGATACGGTTTTGGCGCACGAGGCGAAACAGTTCTGTACCCGGTTGAACCACCGAGCCGAGGGTAGCTGGTCGAGCGGCAATCACGCCATCGTCCACCGCCACAATGCTGGTGTGGCGTAAGCGGATTTGTTCGCCCTGTAACACTGCTTTTTGCGCAGCGAGATTGGCGGCAGCGGTGGCTTCTCCTGCGAGGTATTGGTCAATCTGCTGGGCAGGCAACGCACCGCTGGATTTGAGGCGGCGGGCACGATCGGCGTTCATTTTCGCTTCGGCAAGACTGGCTTCGGCTTGCGCTACCCCAGCTTTGGCACGGGCGAGGTCGGCTTCGACACTCTCTTTTGCCAGTGTTGCCAACTCTTGCCCACGCTTGACCTGTGCGCCGAGTTCGGCGTGTAGGGCAGTGATGCGCAAACCACCGATTTCAGCAGCGATCACCGCTTCTTGCCACGCGACCAACGAGCCGTTGGCAGTAATGCCGGTAGACCAGTCTTCGACGCTGGGGGTGGTGACAGTCACAGCAAGCGCGGCTTTAGGGGCGGCAGAGGCGGGTTCATCGGCTGCCCATAATGGGCTGCTAGCGGTGGTTAACAGCAGGGCAACCAACCATTGGGAAACAGAAGCGGACAGAGTTTTCATGCGTTAATGACTGCCAGTCAGTTGTTTGGACGAAGCTTAGATGACCATTGGTCAGTTGTCCAGTTCGACCCCGAAAAGCAGAGTTTGTTAGCAGACTGATGGCGAAATTCCTGTAAAACTAATCTGCCTTGACCTTTTGCAGCGCCAGCGCATTCATGCAGTAACGCAAACCACTGGGGGCTGGGCCATCCGGGAACACATGCCCCAGATGTGCGCCACAGCTATTGCAGGTGGTTTCAACCCGGTACATGCCATGCGAACGGTCGGCGTGGTAAGCAATGGCATTAGCCTTGACCGGCTGGGTGAACGAAGGCCAACCCGTGCCTGAATCAAACTTCTGACTGGCATCAAACAGCAGGTTGTCACAACAAATACAAGCATACAGACCCGGCTCAAACAGATGGCACATCGGCGAACTGAACGGGCGCTCAGTCCCTTGCTGACGGGTGACACGATACTGCTCTGCCGTCAGTTGTTGCTGCCATTCCGCTTCTGTTTTCTGCACGTGCTGATCCGGCTCCAGATTGCCGTTGTTGGCAAGCCGAATAACCTGATTCCAGTCCAGCATGATGCCTCCTTCTGCTAACGCTTACGCTATGTTTATCAAGAAACAGCCACACCCGCAGCAACCAGCAACAGGGTAACAATGATGGTCAGGTGTAGGCGCATCCGCCCGTAATCGCCTGTCAGCTTGCTAAACAGCAAGATCGAGTCAGCAATATAAGCCAATACAATCAGGGCTGCCAACACATACAGGGTGTAATGGATGGGCAGTAGCAGGGAAAACCACGCCACGACAGTAGGCAACACACTGAACAGCAACAGCTTGGCAAGCTCGTTTTCTGCCAGCCTGTCCTGCATTCCCAAAGCCACACCCCAATGCACTGCGCCGATGAAACTCAGCACTACTGCCGCATAAGTTGCCAACCACCAGCCCAAACGGGCACTCTCCAGCCCCGGCAGGGATATTCCCAGCAACAAGATGACTGTCAATACAAAAAATGGTATCAAACCACCATAACCAAGCCACCACATGACCTTGGGCAACGGCTTTCTCATACGCCTCTCCTCTCTTTCTTATGAAATGCTAACTGTGTGTTATGTCAGGTACTTAGTTGCCCCTCCACGTCTGCCAAAGCTACCACTACCGGCTTCAGGGGGGAAGCCTCTGCCTGCACTTGCTCCTCCAGCATCATGCGTAGAAAACTGACATGCTCCGACATGTAACGCAACTGGCGGGGTGCAGCCCCCCGCCCTACCGACTCTTCATACAAACGTACAACCCGCTGGACTTGTTCGGTTTCTGCCAACCGCGCCCCTAGCAGGTAATGCAGCAAGGCACATTCTGCCCGCGCAATCCCTGTCAGAAAACTGGGCATCGTGCGGTCAGACTGCTCGGCAATTTGCGTAACCTGATCCAGCCAACCTTTGAGTTCCTGCCGGTCAAGCTGTTTGAGATGCCCACGCAGGTAGCGGATCATGCGACTGGTCAACCAGTTGACCAGGGCATAGGCAGACAGTGTGCCGGTTTCTTCCAGGGCAAATTCATGCGCCCGCCGATAGGCAATCTCCATCATATGCAAGGCTCGCACACGCTCCTCCCCGCTTTGCATCATCGTCTGCCGCTTCCAGAATTTGCCTTCGCCTTCCAGCCGGTTCTGGCTATTACCCAACCCGTCCAGCAGCTTGAGGGTTTTCAGGCTGTCATCCATGAACTCTTGCGGGGATTGCGCAAACTGGCTATCCGGTATCTCGCTGGTCTTGCCCAGTTTCCATGCGAGTGCCCAGGCCGTTTGCAGGCTTACCCGGTCTTCCAGCAACAGTACCGGGTAATTGGATTCCGGTGACTCAATTGCAGCCCGGTAGGCATCCAGCGCCTTGCCGAACATTTCCAGCTTGCCGTAAGCCCGCCCAAGTGCGTACAGGATGTCTGCATGGTTAAGCCATTCAGAGGGAATCGCACGGTGCAACTGCTGCAAGCGTTCCTGCAACCACGGGAAATCATTGGCTTGTGCGGTATCGGCCATGCTGATCAGGTTTTGCAGCTCAGCCACCACTTCCACTTCTGCAACGAAACGCCAGGCATCTGCCAGCTTGTCGGCATCCGTTTCGTTGGGTTTACGGCTCAGTAGCTTGTAATCAGGGTCGCCATAACACTGGTAAGCCCCCCAAGTATTGCTGTTGGGGTATTGGCTCCAGGTTTCACGCCGCGCCATCAGCACCGCCCTGCCAAAGGTGTGCCCCTTGAGCAAGGCGCTGTAACAGGTTTCGGAAAACACCTTGGCAGCATCGTCATTGATGGCCCAGCCTGCGGCAATTACCGCCCTTACCCCCATGCGGATCAGTTCCTGCGCCAGACTTGCAGCCAACCTGCTGCGGTCGCCTGCGGTCTCCTTGTCCATTTTCGCCAGATGGCAGCAATTGATGAAGGCAAATTCCGGCACTTTGCGCATCTGCCCGATTTCCACTGGCGTCAGGAAAATGCCATCCCCCAAAACCATGCCACTGACCAGCAAGTCGCTGTTTTCATCGGGTTTGTACTGATAAACCCCATGTCCTGCCAGATGTAGCAGCCGGTAATCGGCAGTGTGCAATGCCTTGAGGATGGCTTGCGGGCTGGAAGCAATCTCGCGCACTACCTGACTGAAACCGCCCTCTTCCAGCAAATTGGCAACGGCTTCTGCCTCCTGCCGTGCCGCAGGCAAAGGTACGAAACGCCCATCGGTCGGCGGGTCGCCAATCACCAGTGCAGAGCGGTCAATCGGATTGATCACCTGCCCCCGAAATTGCCCCACCGCCAACTGACGCAACAGCCCGGCACGCACTGCCAGCGGTTGCGATTCCAGATCCAGCCGGTTGTAGAGCAATTCCCACGGGTAAGCGGATGCTGCCGCATCCAGCACCAGCACCAGATTTTCTGCATTCGGCGCTTGTTCTTTCATCGCAGGTGGCAACAGCAGCTCAAACAGGATTTTGCCGACATCCGGGTCATCATGACTGGATGAAACAGCTCGCTCAATGAACTGGTCAACCAGTTTGCGCTGGGTAGCCTGCAACACCATTTCTGCCCGCGCCCGATCAGTCAGCGCGGTATATTTCAAACCATCGTCACCCGCCTCCACCTGCAAACGCCGCCACCACCCTGCCGGTTCCTGATACATGACCCGCCGACGCTTGCCCGGCAAGGTTTTCATCAGGTTTTTGACGGTGAAATCGTTGCGGAATTCAGGATGCAACACCATGTCCTGCACCAGCCGTGCCGCTTCCACTGCCCGGTCTTCAAACAGCTCGATAAACTCCACTACGCTCAAACGCAGGCGCACACCCCCTTCGGTTTTGCCCAAGGCGGCATTGGTACGGGTAATGGCACGGAAAATGGCTGCGATCGAATCTGCCAGCCCGATACTGCCACCACCCACTGTGCCGACCAGCAAGCTGGCAACATGCACCGGAATGAAATCGCTATCGTCTTGCTGGTTTTCATGCAGCTTTTCCAGCGTGGCGCGAACTTCCAGCGTGTAATTCATCATCGCCCGCATGAAAGTGGCTGTCAGGTCGCCGGTCGTCAGCTTGCCGACTTCCCCCAACCCCACCACAATAGCTCCGCCGGGTTTGCGACCGGGGGCATTGAGGAAAATTTCTGATGTACCCAATGCGCCCGGATACAACCCCAGACGTAACAATTCACTCATGCGCCCGTTGAGGCGCTTGTCCAGCACCGCTTCAGCACTAAGGATCGAATCACCCTCGTAATGCCCCACCACCACCGGATAAGCCACGTATTCCAGATTGCCGTGTAGTACGCGGATTTCCACCTGCGGGCGTACTTCTTCCAAAGTCTGGCGGGTATGGTAGCCAAGCGCGGCTGCCAACAGTTCATTTTCATCCGGGAACAGTTCAGCACTGATCTTCGGCAGCCACTGTGAACCGGTGTTGCCGATCTGGGGCGGAACCTGATCCAGCTTACGGGTCGTACCATCATCCAGCAGGTTGACCAGTGCCGACAGGTAATCCTTGTGACTGATCATGCGCCCGTGTTCAACCGGCATGTACCATTGCGGCAAGGTGGTTTTGCAGCTATCCCACAACACTACCCCATCACCTTCACCACTGGCACGCAACCGCCAGCCCTGCCCGTCAGCTTCCAGTGCATCCGGTGTCAGGCGGGCACGCCCATGCACGTACTGGAAGCGATCCGCATCCAGGGGCACATCTGCCAGTTGCTTGCGCACCCGCAAGGCAGCAGGCAGCAGGTTACGGGCAGGCCAGTTGGCGAAACGTTCACCCAGTGGCGCAAACCAGCGGTTTTCTTCCAGAAAGGCCAGCGGCAGTTGTTCCAGCAAGCCAGGGTAAGAAGCAAACTGAGCTGCCAGCAGGTCACTGGCAGGCAATTGCCCGTCCACCATGTCCAGCAGGCGGATCAGGCGGTGTTCACCCAGCAGCAATTGCACGGCGGTATACGTACCTTGCAGCGGGGTCGCCAGCAGCACACAGCGGAAATCGGCCTCGTGTTGCAAGCGTTGCCAGACCCCCGGCATTTCCACCATCATGCCCTGCACAACCATGCCACCGGCAGCGTGCGCCAGTATCCTCAGCACCGGCTGGCGGTTGTCGGCTCTGGCATCATCCAGCACCCGTTCCAGGGCTTCACCGAAACGGCGACCGGCATCCAGTACTGAACGCCGCCAGTCCCAGGCGAATGCCACGACTTCGTGATTTTCCTCCAGCAAATCCAGCAAGGGGCGGAAAGCTGCCAGCACCCCATCCGGCTTGATACCGGTCTGCTCCATGTTGAGGTAGGTAAAATCTCCCCACGACAGCGCCCCCATGTCCAGCCATACCGGATTGCCCCCGGCAGCCAGGGTGGAACCCATGAAACCGGGCAGGAAATACACTGTACTTTTTTTCTCACGGTTGGCGGTGCTGGCTGAACGGCTACGATTACCGTCCGTTTCCTCCCTGAGTGGCAGCAGACGCAAATCGTTATCAGGGCGTTGCAGTGCATTGATCAGGCGTTCCAGCACCTGCGCATCACGGAAATACCCGAAGTGGCTGCTGTCATCACGCTGGTCGAGGTAAAAGCGCATCCCTTGCACCCGTTGCGCCCCACCGTACATCCCGGCGGTATTCACCACATAGTCGTTATCCTCGCCGAAAAAGCGTTCGGATACCCATTCCCTGAAATGTCCCAACAACGAAGCCGCCTTGACGTTGCCTGCAATGACCGCAAGGCCGGAATCCAGTTGCACGTTGGGGCGGTTCAGCAAATAAACCAGTGGCGAATTCGGAATCATCGCTTCCAGCCCCGGCAATTCCTGCGGGTTGGTGCGTTTTTTCGCCACTGCCATCAATACCATGCGCACGAATTCTGCCAGCGCCTGAAAACGCGGGGCAGGAATGAAATTGAGGATGTTGAACATGACCGACAGGTTGTCTTCCAGTCGGGCTGATGCCAGTACCGTACCGCGCCCAGGGCAGGCCACACGGGCAAAGCGTTCCACCCGGATTTGCCGCTCTTTCAGCAGGGTTTCCAGTTCCTGCAAGGCGGCATGGTCTGCCTGCCGCTCAGGGGTGCTGAAGGCCTTGAGTTCTTCGCTGGTAAACAGGTCATCCGATTCCACAAACTTGCCAGCGGACTCACGGGTACGACGCAACAGCTTGCCCTGACACAACAACTCCCCCACCAGCCCGCCACGTGAATGGCTGACCAGATGCAAGCGGGTTTTGGGTAGCAACAGCCGTACCACCTGCAAGGCGTTCTGGATCGGGCTGGCGGTCAGGGTATGGTGTTCCAGTGCGTAAACCTGGTTGCCATACGGGGCAAACAGGCGTTGCAGGTAGGCGGAAGCGTTGTAGCCTTGCCGCGATTCCCACAATTCGCCGAAACTGCCATCGGTGCTGGAAAACGTGCCATGCAGGAACAACAGGATGGGCTTGCTGGCATCAAGCTCGTGGCTGCTGGTGATTTCCTGCAAGTTCAGACTGCTGGTGTCGGCACAACGGAACAGACCGGGCTTACCGATACGACGAGTTTCGAGCTGTTCCACCAACTGGCTGGCAATCGCATCACTCAAATCCCCCACCGGGTCAATGTCGAGCACCCGCAGGAATTTCAGTACCAGCCCGACCGCTCCCCGGTTACGACTGGTGTCAAAACTGCCAGGGCCAAGCAGGATGCCTGTACTGCTGGAACGCTTGCGATCCTGGCTCGCCTGCGCAGCCAGATCCCCTGCTCTGACCCAGCGCTTGTAACCACCGTCAAACTCCAGTTCTACCAGCGTATCGGCATCGGTATCCTTGAGTTCTACTGCATTGCTGCTACTGCGTAGTGCTTCCTCGACCTGGATTTCCTGACGGCAGGTGACTGACAGGATGTCTTCCAACCCTTCACCGGTTTTTTGCGCAATGTTTTTGCCTGTTACCTTACCACTGACCTTGATCGGTTCCATGTTGTGCCCTGTTGTTGATGCCTTGGGTGATTACTGTGCCAATTTGAGCAGATGTTCGACCACCGCCGCCAACGGAGTCAGGTCTGCCGAGGCTTTTTTCGCAGCAGCTCGCCAGCTTTCCGGCATGGCCTGACCTGATTTCCACTCGCCGCTCAACAGGTTTTCGTAACGGCTGACGGCTCGCCCACCCTTGGGCGGTGTCCACAGGAAATCGGGATGGGCGTTGGTATACCATTCACCGCCGATGATTTTGCCACTGGCATCCAGCTCAAGGTCGTAATAGTAGTAAACATCAATCACGGCATCATTTTCCGGGGTATCTTCATGCTCCTGCGCGTTGCCGTTTTCACCCATGTAGGTAGTTTTCATGATGATGCCTACAAACGAAGCTGCCGCAGAGCTACGGTATTTTTTGAAAATGTCGCTGCTGAACGCTGCGCGGCTGACCGTGGCATCTTTCAGCACATCAGTCTGCTTCAGAGTTTGCGGGTTGAAATAGGTGTAGGTATAACCCAACAACGGCTGATTCCAAACCTGATAGTCGAAACTCGCATCCATGATCATGCTGCGCTTAGCAACACCAAGCTGATTGACCATCGCCAGATGCCAGGAACCGGGGTTGGTGTCAAAACAACCAGCTTCGGTGGGACGCCCGCCAGTTCTGCCATTGGGTTCGCCGGTTTCCTCGTTCCAGCTTTCGGTGGACAGTGATACCTCCTCCGTGCCGGGTGGTGGGGCGGATGGATCGGGTGGCATATCAGGCGGCATGTCTGCGGCGATGTAGGGATTGAACAGGGTAATTACCCGCCCGGTTGCCGGATCAAATGCCGGTTTTTCCGTATTGCAACGCCCGCCGATAAAACGTGTGACCGGTTTTGATTCCGCCCACAACAAGGATGCCAGTGCCTTGATTTCACAGGGGAAGAAAGTCAGAGTGATATTGCCGGGTGTTACCACTTTCACGCTCTTTTTGGCACGCGGCAACATGTAGGCAGCCGCCGCCCAGCCGTGGCAAATACCAAACCAGCCGGGAACTTCGCCATGTTTTTCAAAATAGGCTTTGCCTTTCAGCCAAGACATGCGTGTCAGGGTTTCAGAAGCATCCCCGACCAAGGCATCGTATTTTTCGGCAGGTGACAGTTCATTGACCCACACTTCGCTGCCACTGTTGAGGATGACTTTGGATGAATGGTTACGGATATAGTCAAAACCTTCCTTCCAGCCATACGGCATACATCCGGCGTAGCGGTTGCCAAGACTGCCCTGAGCAGTTGCCCAGTAATCACCACTCCAGGGTTGTTCGCTCAGGCGTGCCGTTTTCAAACCCGCCGTTTCGATGGCTGGCAGGGTTTCATGCTTGAAGGTATCAACCAGATTGCGCGGATTGTCATTGGCAGCATAAGCCGCACGGGTAGTGTCACTACTGATGGTGGACTGCCGCAACTGGTCGCGCCCCTGGCTATAGGTGGTTTCCTTGACATCTTCTACCCCGAAAGGGCCTGAAGCGATGATTTCTTGTCCACTGCTGTCAAACTTGCGAGGAATGGCCTGCATGGATTTGACCGGATCGGCGCGGAATGCCGCCAGATGGGCATTGATTTTGCGGGTATTGAACGTATTCATGGTACTTAACCCCTTAACATTGCTTGATGATAAAAGCTACTATTGTGAAAATTATCTAACAGCCATACAGTGATTAATCTAGACTATAAATTTACATTCTGCCGTCATTTCCGCTGGCAGAACATGGTGAAAACGTCTATAGCAATAGCATGGCAACAATGATAAAGGGGAGTACCTCATGGCCTTACGACTTGCAGACCTGACTCTGGCACAAGCCAATGCCCATTTTCAGCAAAACCCGCAACAGCGCTATGACCGCCCGCTGCCTGCTTCTGCCTACGACATCAATCCGGCAGCGGCACAAGCCTTGTGGAAAGATGCCACCCTCAAAAACAACCGTTCACTTGTCACCAAACTGATTGAGATCGGCGGTAAATGGGAGGAAGTGCCCACTCACATCCACAACGACCAGGACTTGCGCCTGATTGCCTATCAAAACGTGTGGAAAACCAAGCAACGCGATCTGTTGCGTTTCATCCAGCCGGGTGAATGGTATATCGGCTCCTCCCACCATAACCCCGGCAACCGCCAGATAGTACAGTCCGTTTTCCATGATCAGGAAAAAGGGCTGGAAATGCTCAAGTTCAGTATTACCCACATCCGCAACTATGTCGGGGTAGCGGATGGCATGGTCGCCACCGATAGCCCACGCAGTTACGCCAACCAGCATTCGGCAGGGCACGTCAACCCCAAGGATTACCCCTCCCTGTTGTGGCGGGTGAAATTCATCGGTGGCATTACTCCGGCAGAACAGCGAGCCTATATCAACAACTGCCGCACCTGGGCAATGTTGCTCCAGAAAGTCACCAAGTTCCCGCCTGACTACAACGGCAACGACAACCTGATGACCAACACCTATGCCAAGGTGATGGAATTCGGCAGCAACGTGCTGGATGCTGTACTGGGCAGCCGCACCGCACTGGCTACCCTGCACGGACAAGCCGAACAGGTGTATTGTTCCGAATCCGGGATGCACCTTGCCCTCAACCTCGGTCTGAATGCCCCGCTCAATCAGGCCACGGTCGATGCCCTGTTCGGTGCTGGCAAATGGCTCAAGGTACAAGCCATGCTGAATGAAGGTGCGACCTTCTGGAAAAACGGGCAGCATCTGGACTATTACGGCAACGGCACTGATGGCTATATGCAGAACACCGAGCAAAACCGGCTGGTGGAACTGGAACCTGCCCCGGCTTGGCTTGCCCCCCTGAAAGACCGTCTGCCCGGCAGGCCACTGTCAGGTGGCGGGCTGGTGTTCCACCCATGGGATACTGCTGACATGATTGACCATTTCATCAAGACTGCTATTCCACGTGACGGGCGTGAAACCTGGGAAGTATCCAATGCACAGGCAGAACTGTTGCTGTGGCTCAAACCGGGCATTTTCCACTCTCTGGGCTTCAGCCGCACCAACCCACCACCACCCCAATTGGTCATGCTGTTTGACACACTGGTGGCAAAAGTTCGTCGCAACTACAGTTCCTATCAAGAATTCCGCGCCACTATTGAGCCGGAATTGCAGGCTGCCCACCAGATCGTTGCCCCCAAGGCACAAGGCGATGGCGCATTCGTGCCACCACACATGGTGACGAGCATCCGGGGCGATGCTGACGAACTGATTGGGCTGGAAGCAGTCGGGCAACTGTTCCATGAAGATGTATTGCGCAAACGCTGATAGAAACAAACAGCCCATCCACATTAGCCTGCGCTAATCCCACAAATCCTCTATAATCAGGCCGTTTTGACCAGCGGCCTGAGTGCGGGAACTTTGCGCGTATGCCTTTTGCACACCCTTCCGAAGACAACAGCATGAACATGGAACAAGCCCCATCCACCCTTTCCTCCATCGGTAACGGACGCTACGGCTTACGCCGTTGCATGGCAGAAACAGCCCTCGGCAAATTGTGGTGGGCGTGTGACCAGCAACGGGAACCTGCCGGTTGTGAAGCTGGTAACGTACTGGTTTTCACCGTTTTGCCCGCACTGACACAAAATTCCGTGTTTGAACAGGCGTTGCGTCAGGTCTTGCCCACGTATCAGAAAGAGGTATCATCCCAACCGTATATCACCGACAACGGGCGGGAAGCGGACGGAACCCGCTGGCTGGTCATTAGCAATATCCGGGGCATGTTGCTGGCGGAACGGATGCATGAACTGGATGACCGGGGGATGCCGCTGGCACAAGCGATGGGCATTCTTGAGGAGCTGTCTGCCACCGTTGGCAACCACCGCCCGGAAGGGGTATTCGGATTTCTTGAACCCGGTGCAATCCTGTTTGGCGAAGATGGCTGCCGCCTGCTGAATGCACCGGCTGTTACGGCTCTGCGCCTTGCCAGCAATGGCATTATTGCCCACACTGGCAACCACCAGACCTTTCACTCCGGTTTTATCAGCCCGGAAGTCGCACTTGGCGATCAGCCAACCTCGGCAGATGACACATTCTCACTGGCCTGTATCGCCTATAACCTGCTGCAAGGGCACGCCCCTTTTGGCAGGCAAACCACACTGGAAGCCGCCGTGCGCAACGCTGCACCGTCAGTAATCAGTAAACTGAAACCGGCAACTTGGGTTCCCCTGCAACAAGGCATGAACCTGAAACGCAGCGTCCGCCAGCCGACACCGACCGCCTTGCTATCAGCCTTGCAACCGAAAAGACGTTCCCGCCTGTTACTGCCTGCTGCGGCTCTGACGGTTGCCAGTGTGGTGGCTTACGCCAGCTACCATGTCCTGAGCGGTTTCATGCAGACGGCTGAGCCACCCAAAGCAGCCCAGCCCATCAACCTTGGTCTGCCACCTGCGACCTTGCCCCCCGGTGGCACGACGACCACCCCATCCCTGATAGGTGAAACCGCTGCCCACACACCGCTGGATCAAACCAGTGTCAACGCTGAAGCAGCCCGCCTTGCGGCTGAAAACGAAGCCCGCTCACGGGTAGCAACCACGCTTACTGCCAAAGCAGAAGCCGACAAACTGGCAGCCGATGCCGCCGCCAAAGCAGCCAGCGAAGCTGTCGCTGCTGAAGTCGCCAATAGCGAAGCTCGCCGCCAGGAAGTCAACAAACTGTTACAGGAAGCAGAAACGGCCTTGCAACAAGGCAAGCTGACCAACCCAGCCCCCGGTCAGCCATCCGCCCTTGAACCGTTACGCAAAATACTGGCACTCGACCCTGCAAATGCTGCCGCCAAAAAGCTGGCAGCCCGTATGGTAGATGACCAGCACAGTGAAGCCAGCATCCTGCTTGCCGCTGGCAAGACCGAAGATGCCCGCAAACTGTTGCTGAATGCTGACAAGCTGATTAGCGAACTTGCCCTGACCGATAGCCTGCAACGGCAAGTAAGGCTGGAAAGCCAGCTCGAACAGGGCAACCGTGACACACAAAAAGTCCAAACCTATCTGGATAGTGCGCGTAATGCCATGCAGTACGGCAACCTGATGCAAGGTGACGGACGCAGCGAAAGTGCCGTTGCCTATATTAGTACCTTGCTGCAAGAACAACCCAATCACCCGGAAGCCATCAAGCTGCTCAAGGACATCGCCCGCACCCAGCAAGATCAGGCGCTGAGTGCCCTGCGCAAGAATAATCCTGAAACTGCCCGCAGCCTGCTGGACAACAGTCAGCAACTGATTGGCAAATACCTGCTGGACGATCTGGTAGAACAGCAACTGTCGCTGGAAAAACGTTACCGCGATACCGGTCAAATGGGTGTTTTCCCATCAGGTCAGGAACCTGCTGTCAAAACCGACAGCAAACCGGATACTGCTGCCAGCAGCAACCGCCCGACAAAACCGGAAACTGCACCTGCGGCTGACAGTAAACCTGCACCGAAACCAGAAACAAAGCCAGAACCCAGACCGGAACCTAAACCCGAACCAGTTCCACCCGAGCCTGCGGAAAAACCGGCAATCACACCTCCGACCGACACGGCTCCACCCAAAGTTGTTACCGTGCCACCTGACGTACCGGTCGCGGAACCACAACCAGTACCTGCCAACGATGCAGGCAACCTGCCACCAGTGCAAATCGACATTCCAGTTGTGCCACCACCACCTGCTGAGCCTGTGCCAGCACCTGTGCAAGACACTGCTCCACCCGTACCGGCAACCACCGAACCTAACCTGCCACCACCCGTGTTCGATATTCCTGCGGATACAGGCAAAAATACAGGCGGCAGTTTTACCCCTGATGTTCCCGGCCTAATGGAAGTGCCACTGGATGCCATCAAGGAAAACCTGCCGCCTGCACGCAATGCCCCAACTGATTAGCGTTCAAGACGTGGGCGACGCCACTCCATTGGCATACGGGGCAAGCGTTCACGCTCGAACCGTCCCGGTGGGAAAGCCGGAGCATGGGAACTAGGTGGTGTGTTATTCGCTGGTGGTGGCACCGGGCGTGACTCGCAACTGCGGTACTGAAGGTGGTAAACCATCCCGGCACTGAAATCTGCCGAATCCACCGTTGCCAGTGCGGCTGTTCCTGTTGAACTGACCGTCAAGCCGGAATTCACCCGTAGGTTGACATCTGCCCCGCAGGCCGACCAGACCGCTGCCCCCGCCAGCAAGCCGTGCCGCTGGGTATAGGTGTTGCTGAGCCTGCCCCGGAAGGCATGGGAAAACGCCGGGCCACGCGAACCACCGAAAAAGTACTCGGTATCCAGGCGTGCATCAGCACCAGCGGGCAGATCCGTGAAACCGCGATAATCCGCACTGATCAGGGAAACACTCATGCCATTAGGCACTTTCACCGGAATCGACAGGTTGCAGCTTTTGCGGGCAACCCGTGGATTGCTACCCCCGGCTTCCACCGTGTAGCTGTCGAACAGCACGCTGAGGGCGCTACCATCCGGGCTGACGGAAGCCGAAGCAGAACCGGCAGGACAGCCGCTACCGCCATAACTGGGCTGCCCCAGGCTTACACTGGCGGCATTGGCCTGATTGGCAAAACCCAATGCCGCCAATAGCAGCAGACTTGCACCGGTAAACTTGCCTGCCGGGTTCAGGCTAATGGATATGGTTGTTGGTTTCATCATTTGGTCTCCCTGATCCTTGTTGGTATATCCTGATTAGCGGCAAGCACGGTAGCGGATGTGGTACACAATACCTGCATTGAAGTCGGCAGAATCCACCGTTGCCAGACCTTCACCGCGTGGGGCACGCACCATCATGCCGGTATTAGCCCGCAGGTTGACATCCTTGCCACACTCAGACCAGATATTGGCTGTAGCTGCCAGATTATGGGTTCTGGTGTAGGTGTTGCTGAACCCACCCCGGAAGTTGTGGCGGAAAGCCGGGCCACTACGTCCTGCAAAGAAATATTCTGCATCCAGTTGCGCACTGCCTGCACGCGGTACATCCACGAAGCCCCGGTAATCCGCACTGATCAGGGAAATGCTGAAACCGTTGGGCACATGTACCGGTATGGAAAGGTTACAGCTCTTGCGAGCAATGCTGGGGTTTCTGCCACCGGCTTCCACACTATAACTGTCAAACAGGATGCTCAGGGATGAACCATCCGGGCTGACAGTGGCAGCAGCACTACCGGCAGGGCAACCATTACCACCATAACTGGGTGCTCCCAGTGAAATGGTATCCGCCGCAGTCGCATGGGAAACACTCAATGCCAGCACAGCACCAGTCATCAGCATTTTGGCAAACATGAACGTTTTCATCGTTATCACTCCTTCGTAAGCATGTGGTTTGGGGGATGAGGGCAAACAGCCTTGTTTGTCCTGACATGCTCAGGTTAATACCCCGCCCCTCTGGATGGCAGACGCGAGGTTTTCACCCCTGTAAAACCTGACCGGCTAAAAAATCAACCACCCTTGTCATCCTGACAAGGCTTTACTGCGTTAGCGATTTATGGGAGTAATTGGAGAGCAAACAAGATGCAAGCGGACTGCGACGGTGAAATGCTACGCAGGGTGATAGCCGACCTCCAGCGACAGGCGCAATGGGCAGAAATCATCCCGTTTCTGGAACATAACTCGCCAGAATTGCTGGAAAAGCGGCGGAAATCCCCCGCCACCTATGCCAAAAACAAACGCTGGTTGTTGAACACGGAACGATTGACCATTACCCAGGTATTGGTGTTCCGGGCGCTGACCGGCAAGCCTGCCATGTCGCAGGGCGAATTTGTCCGCCTGTTGGGGGGCAACCCCAACCGGGAAAACACCTCCCCGGAAGAACAGCGGGAAATTCTGGCGCTGCACCAGTACTGGGGCAACCAGATACGCAACAACATACGCCCCCTGCTGGCTGATTATTTCGGCTTGATGGTGGTGCAATGGGAGGGTTCGGACAAACCGGGCAGCGGTGAATATTCCATCTGTGCCAGCAGCCTGTTGCTACGCTTTTTTAGGGAAAAGCTCTATCTGTGAGCTTGTTGATTAATCTTCATCAATGGAACGACCAATGAAACCACGTACCGCCCTTTTCCACACCAGCCTGCTGCTGGTCATGTTTGGCAGCCAACCTGTTTTCGCGGTTGACTCTGAATCCCTGGCTGACGAGTTGAAGAAACTCCGCAAAACAGTCACAGCGGAACAACCCACCCAGCCAGTACCACCCAAACCGGGCAGCACAGCCGTGCCAGACAGCAAACTTGCTACAGGCAAATAAAGCTAGCGAGCGGAAACAGACGGTCATTAATCCCCCCGTCATGTAAATAGACTTATGCTGTTTATGCATAAATAAAAAACGCAAATAACACAATATCCTGTCAACAACAGGCATTGGGCTGCGTTATAAGTCATATGAATAACAACCTGTTTCATCAGGGGGCTTGAACATGAACACTCAACTGAACAAACCGTTCGTTGCACCGCTATTTATTATTCTGTTGTTTAGTAGTGCTGCACACACCATGCCGCTACCCACCAGCCCGGATTTTGTCAAACTCGACAATAACCGGGATGGGCGCATTTCCTGGCAGGAATATGCCACTCGCAACCCAGTGTCCGGCAGGCTGAACCCGCGGCGCATTTTTGACAATGTGGACAAAAACCTGGATGGTTTCATCGACCGCCATGAATTTGATGCCATGAAACAACGCGAAGGCAACCGTCGCACCGGTTAAAACCTATCCCGCAAGGAATCTGGCGTTTATTTATTTCCTAGGGCAGGTAGAATGTAATCATCCTGGTTTCTGAATTTGAGGAAAAAACGCATGAGCGCATTGCAACGTATCGACGAGGCCGTCAAAGGCAACCCTGTCATCATTTTCATGAAAGGCACACCACAAATGCCGCAGTGCGGCTTCTCCAGTCGTGCCGCGCAGGCACTGATGGCGTGTGGTGAACAGTTTGCCTATGTCAACGTCTTGGGCGACCCGGAAATCTTCCAGGAATTGCCACAATACGCTAACTGGCCGACTTTCCCACAGATTTACATCAACGGTGAACTGATCGGTGGCTGCGACATTACGCTGGAAATGTACCAGAACGGTGAATTGCAAAAAATGGTCAAAGAAGCCACCGGTAACGCCCCGGCTGCCTGATTGCCTTACCTGCACAGCCCCTTTGTCTGCCTGACAAAGGGGCTGCCCGCCTTAAACCGCCAGACTCTTGCTGACAATCTCGTAAACATCACCCGACAAGCCTGTATGTGCCTGAATGCGCTCCAGTTGTGCTTTCATCAGCCCGCTACGTACCGGCTCGTAATGCTGCCAGTTGATCAACGGTCGCACCATGCGTGAGGCAATCTGCGGGTTCATCGCATCCAGTTGCAACACAGTATCGGTGAGGAAAGCATAACCACTGCCATCTTCCGCGTGGAAATGCAGCGGGTTGCGCATGGCAAAACTGCCGATCAGGGCGCGTACCTTGTTGGGGTTGCGCAGGTCGAACAGCTTGTGTGCCATCAGGCTTTGTACCTGCCCCAATGTTTCCGGCAAGCAGGAAGCGGCCTGCAAGGCAAACCATTTGTCCATCACCAGCGGGTCGTGCTGCCAACGGTCGTGGAAATGCTGCAAGGCTTCAGCACGTTGCGGGCAATCAAGTTGGTTGAGGACAGCCAGTGCTGCCAGTGCATCGGTCATATTGCCTGCTTCACTGTACTGCTGATAGCAACTCGCCTGGATGCTTTCATCATCAATCCGCCCCAGATAAGCCAGACAGACGTTTTTCAGGCTGCGCCGACCAATGCTGTCTGCATCAGGGCTGTAACTGGCCTGATCCTGCAAGTCGGTATACAGGCTTTCCAGATCCAGCCGCAGGGCTTTTGCCAAGGTTGCATGGACAAACTCGCGCACCTGATGGATAGCTGCCGGGTCACTCGGGCGGGCTGCTTCGGCAATATCGGCTTCCGACGGCAATTGCAGGGCTTCGGCACGCAGGGCATGATCCAGTGAAGCATCGGTCAGTACGGCTTGGAAGGCACTGATGAAATCATGTTCCAGACCAAACGCTTCACCTTGCTGCCAGGCTGCCAGCAAGCGGAGCATGGTTCGCATCGCCAGCCGTTGCCCTGCATCCCAACGGTTGAAAGCATCACTGTCGTGTTTCATCAAAAACACCAGCTCAGCCTCGGTATAAGGGTATTGCAGTTTCACCGGGGCAGAGAAACCGCGCAATAACGAGGGTACGGGTTGTTCGGGCACATTAGCAAAACTGAACGACTGCTCCGCTTGCGTCAGGCGTAACACTTGCGTACCGATCAAGTCATTGCCCTCACTGTCCAGCAAGCCCACGGCTACCGGAATCAGGAATGGCTGCTTGTCGCTGCATTCCGGGGTTGGTGGGCAACTCTGACAGAAATGCAGGGTGCAACGCTGTTGGTCGGCATCAAACTCCATGCTCACGGCAACGTTGGGGGTTCCGGCCTGATCATACCAGCGCTGGAATTGACTGAGGTCGGTGTCATTGGCATCTGCCATCGCTGCCAGAAAATCCTCTGTGGCGACAGCCTGCCCATCATGCCGCTGGAAATACAAATCCATACCCTTGCGGAAACCGTCACGCCCCAGCAGGGTCTGGTACATGCGCACCACTTCCGCACCTTTCTCGTACACCGTCACCGTGTAGAAATTGTTGATTTCCATATAAGAGGACGGACGGATCGGATGAGCCATCGGACTGGCATCCTCGGCAAACTGGTTGGTACGCAACAGACGCACATCACTGATGCGTTTGACCGGACGCGAATGCAGGTCGGACGTAAATTCCTGGTCGCGGAACACCGTCAGCCCTTCCTTGAGCGACAACTGGAACCAGTCACGGCAAGTGACACGGTTGCCCGTCCAGTTATGGAAATATTCGTGCCCGATCACCGCCTCAATGCTAGTGTAATCCAGGTCGGTCGCCGTTGCTGGGCTAGCAAACACCAGTTTGGAGTTGAAAACATTCAAACCCTTGTTTTCCATCGCCCCCATGTTGAAGTCATCTACCGCCACCACCATGTAGATGTCGAGGTCGTACTCCAACCCGAAGCGTTGCTCATCCCATTGCATTGCCCGTTGCAACGACTGCATGGCATGGTCGCACTTGTCGATATTGTGTGCTTCGGTGTAGATGCGCAGGGTTACATCACGCCCGGAAGCGGTGGTGTAATGGTCTTCCACATGCTGCAAATTACCCGCCACCAATGCAAACAGATAGGCAGGCTTGCGGAACGGGTCTTCCCAGCGTGCCCAGTGACGCCCATCCGGCAGGTCGCCACTACCCGTCAGGTTGCCGTTGGACAACAGCACCGGGTATTTCTGCTTGTCAGCCAGAATCTGGGTGGTGAAGACCGTCATCACATCGGGGCGGTCAGGGTAATAGGTGATTTTGCGGAAGCCTTGTGCCTCACACTGGGTGCAGAAATTGCCACTGGACTGGTACAAGCCTTCCAGCGACGTATTTTTCTGCGGGTAAATCTGCGTCACGATTTCCAGGGTACACAGGGCAGAAACATTGTGGATGCTCATACCCTCATCTGTCAGGGTGTAATCGTCTGCTTGCAGTGGCAAGCCATTGAGGCGGATTGCCAGCAATTCCAGTTGCTCGCCATACAATTCCAGCGGAGTATCAGCAGGAACATCCGGGTTGCGGCGATAGTTGGCAACACTGGTGACACGGGTGGATTCTTCGCCCAGTTCAAACACCAGCGAAAGCGCGTCAACAGCATAGGCAGGGGAAACGTAGTCTTTGAGCAAGACCGTTTTGGGTTGTCCTTGTTTCATTATTGTATCTCTTGATTACCAGCAGAGTATAACGCTTGTAGGATAGCAGCATGTTCAGGATGTTGCCTGTCAATCCATCCCATGCGCAATAACAGATCAATATTGACCAGATTACAATTGTCCTTGAAGTCTGTGGTCATTTCGGTCAGACGGGCGATCTCTGCTAAAGGCATCAACTCGAACCTGATCACTTCACCATCGGTATTTTCCGGTACGAAGTCTTCCGGCAACCACAAGTCGTACACATAAATGGTGGAATTATCCAGCCCGCGCCAGCTTGCCTGCTGATAGCTGATAGAGCCAACTGCCTGTGCCTGCTGCGCTAGTTGTGCGGGAACATTGGCTTCTTCCTGCGCTTCCTTGATGACGTTTTCCAGCAGACCTATTCCAACGGGCTGCCCACCTGCCACCATCTGATCGAGTTGTCCAGGCCAGAACGGTTTGTCGAGGGAACGGGTTCCCACCCACACATGGATGCCATCCGCTTTACGTACCAGCCCGTTGAGATGCACACCAAAGGTTCTGATCCCCAGAAAGTTGGCAGCCGCCCGTTCAATTTCCAGTGCAGCCTGTTCGCCAAATCCCTGTGTTACCGGAAAAGCCTCGTCTACCCAGGTATCAATCACGCCCGTCTCATACAGATGGCGGAACACCGGGGCAACAGCAGCGGTACGTTCTGCATACCCTTGCAAACTCGGATTCAGGATGACATGCGTATCGGTAACGTGAAAAATGTCAGACCAGTTAGCTAGATGTCGGGCGAAATCGGACTGTATCCGCCCGAAGGTTTCACCATTGATGTGCCAGCTACGGTAAACGGTTGGGTCGAAATTGTTGCAAGTACGGATACGGTCAAGGTAGCTCATGAATAGATGGTCGCAAAGGTTGTTTTTGGGCAAACTGGTTGGCGCTATTGTAGAACGTCCACCCCAGCCAGAGAACCACCACCACCCCAACGACCGCCAAAACCCGCCCAACGCGCTTCATCAAGCAAGAAAGTTTTTCACAACGCTGGATGTCAGCATAAATTTCCCGGTTGATATACCCCTGCGCCCGGTTGAACTCGGTAAAGTCTATCTCGAAGGTTTCACCTTCGTTGCGCGGCAACAGGGCTTCCACCAAAGGGGCTTCACGGGCATAAACAGAGCGGGCGCTATCAATCAACCCTGCCTTGTCGATCTCGGTAATGCCATTGACCTTGCGCTGGCGACCATCCGGTTCCAGCAAGTGCCAGATGATGGAACCTTTTTCCGGGGAAATTACCGCATGGGTAACAGTCTGGATCGTATATGTTTTTTTCATTGTCAGACGCCAGTTTGCAAATGGACTGGCGCGAGTTTACCACATGAAAAACAGGGCTAAACCAAATTGCGATGAGTTGCAATCGGGATGAATTTTTCCGGCAGTTTTCCCGGCAACAAGTGGGGAGCCCAGGCATGACCATAAACCACTTCATAAGTTGCCGGAAATTGCCCATCCGTCAGGCGGAACTGCTCATAGGCTTGCAGGAAGCCTTGTAACCGCGCCTTGCCAGTCAGGCCGTGGTTGCGCCCGGCGGTGGCATTGTTCGCACCGATGCCCTTAAGGTCGTGCAGCAAATCCCGCACATCCGCATAAGTCAGGGTAATCATTTCCATATCGACTACCGGGTCGCGGAAACCGGCTTGCAACAACGCATCACCCACATCGTGCATGTCCACAAAACGGCTGGCATGGGTATAACCATCCACCTGCCCCCAGCTTGCCCGCAATTCCCGCAGGGTATCCGGGCCGAAGGTGGCAAACATCAGCAAGCCATCCGGTTTCAGCACCTGCACACACTCACGGAATGCGGCTGGCAAGTCGTTGCACCATTGCAGCATCAAACTCGAAACCAGCATGTCGGCAATTTGCGGCTGAAACGGTAGGTGCATCACATCGGCACACACCCCTTGCGGCTTGCGGAACCAGCCACCCCGACGGCGGGTTTTCTGCACCATGTTGCAGGCAAGGTCAACCCCGATCACACGGGCTTTTTTGTAACGCTTCAACAGGTGTTCCGTCACAAAGCCGGTTCCACAGCCCAAATCCAGCACGGTTTGTGGCTGCATACGGATAAAGTCCAGCCGCTCGCACAAGCGCTCGCCCACTTCGCGTTGCAAGACCGCGTTGGCATCATAAGTATCGGCTGCCCGCTCAAAACCGAGTCGGGTTTTGCGCTTGTCCAGCAAGTAGGGGTTAGCGGTTTCAACTGGCATCCAGAAAAGCCCTGACGTGTTCCATGAAAAGCTCCGGGTGGGTCGCAAACGGTACGTGCGCGGCACTGTTCAGCAGCGCGATGTGCTTATACCCCATTTCCGGCAGCGCGTCAGCCAGTGATGCAGGAATCAGCTTGTCCAGCCTGCCCAGTATCCACAAACCGGGCTGTTTGAACGGCATCCGGCTGAAATCGGCGGTAGCAAGGATATTGAGTCCATCTGCCAATGCCTGCTGGCTGGCAGGGTGCGCCATGATCTGCTCACGCAGGGCATTGACGGCACGGCTATCCACTTTCACCCCCAGAAATTGCAGGGCAAAAAAGCGTTTGACCGTGCCCTGATAATCGGTTTGCAGGTTGCTGGCAAAATTGACCAGCACTTCCGGGGCAAGGCCGTGTTGCCAGTGTGCATCCGCCACGAATTTGGGCGTGCTGGCAATCTGGATCAGACCGGAAACCCTGTCGGGTAAAGCGTGCGCCAAGCCTTGTGCAAGCAGCCCGCCGAGTGACCAACCCAGCAAAATCGCATCCTGTGGAATAGTGTCAGCAAGCTGGTCGATAGCGGTTTCTAGCAAACCCAGTGGCAGCTTGTGGCTGCGACCATGACCGGGCAGGTCGATACAGGTAACACGGGCAATTTTTGCCAATTCCGGCAGGATGGGTTGCCAGACGTGGCTGTTCATGCCCCAGCCGTGCAGCAGAACTACGGGTCTGCCCTGCCCTTCAGTCTTCGTATACAATGCACTCATGTTTCAACCTGACTCAATAATGGATTCACCATGGCCTACCTGTTGATTGTACTCGCCTATCTGCTCGGCTCCATTTCCACTGCGATCATCACCTGCAAACTGATGGGGCTGCCTGACCCGCGCACAGTCGGCTCCAATAACCCCGGTGCAACCAACGTATTGCGTCACGGCGGCAAGAAAGCGGCTGCCATTACCTTGCTGGGCGACGCTCTCAAAGGCTTGGTTCCTGTCTTGCTGGCTCGCTTTGTTTTCGGGATTGAGGATTATACATGGCTGATCCTGATCGGTATTGCCGCATTTCTGGGGCATTTGTACCCGGTGTTCTACGGTTTCAAGGGCGGCAAAGGGGTAGCTACTGCCATTGGCGTTTTCCTCGGTGTACATTTCTGGGCAGGTCTGGCGTTCATTGCCACCTGGCTGGTCATGGCGAAAGGTTTCAAGATTTCCTCACTCGCCGCACTGATTGCCACAGCCTTGTCTCCTGTTTACTTTTGGGTGTTGAGTGACGGGCATGGCTGGCTGACTATTGGTGTGGTGTTCATGGCAGTGCTGATTTTCTGGCGGCACGAATCCAACATCCGCAACCTGCTATCCGGCAAGGAAGACAAAATTCAGTCACGCGAAGGTGCAGAAAGCATCACCGACGAGGACTGAGCCGTGCAACTTTCCAACGAAGACAACCTGCGTCTGAATGTGCTGCTCGCCCAACCGTTGCAGGCAGTACGCATCAACGAATCCACCATGACTGTCCACGCTCTGACCGAAAAGGGCGAAGCCAAAGTCCGCCTGAACCCGACCGTGCGGGATGAACAATACCTGCGCTGGGTACGCGAACTGCTTTCCATGAAAGTGACAGGTTCCCCCGGTGGCTACCCTGTTTTCCTGAAACGTTGGACACGCATGGGGCACGCCCGCAACAACCTCGAACAAATGCTGTTGTTGGGCGAGCCGGAAGCAGTGGTGGCGGTGGTGCATACCCCCAACATTTCACATGAAACAGGCCGCCGCGCCTGGTGGGCAAACCCCAGCGCCCACAACGCCCGCCGCCTACTGGAAAAACCTGATGTTGTTGCCGGGCCACTAGGCAAGGAATTGGCAGCCTACCTACTGGAATTCCTGCCATTCGAGGAAATGCAACTGGATGTGGTCGATACCGTGCGCTTGTGCCTACAAGGTGAATTGATCGTGCGGGAAGAACGAGAAAAGCTGTGGAACCGTGCCAAGCGCAAAAACCCTTTCTATGTCGGATTCATGCACGCTGATCCTGCCCTGATCCCCTTGCCAGCAAAACCGAATCCACAACATGCTGCTATCAACCTGCAACTGGTGGAACTGCTGGCAGCAGGCAATCCTTTTGCCCAGACACTGTGCCGCATCCTCGACAGCAATGGGCAAAACTGGCTTAAAACCCTGCAACTGGCATTGGATAAACCCGTCGATCAGGATGTGGTCATTTCCCTGTTCGTTGCCATCAACCGGTATTTTGCCCTGCCATTCCCGGAATTCAGGGGCGTGCGGGAAACAGATACTGCCCAACAACGGGCAGAGCAGTATTGTAGCGGGAATTGCCTCACGGAAGCCAAAGCCGTTGTGGATGCGCTGGACAACAGCACCTTACCCTTGTTCAAAGCCATGCTGATACTGGCTCAAACAGGGGAAGATTCTCTCATCCCCTACTTTGGTGGCAATGATTCGGTGGGTTCGGTAATGCGCAACCGCATCAAGCCACTGACCGAGTTAGTACTGACACAAACCCGATCACTGCTGGGCAAACAGGTTACTTAACGACAACCGTCCCACCAGCACGGGTTGGCACGCATGAATTCGAGTAATGCCTGATACTTGGGTGCCTGCTCGGTCGGCTGGGTGATGTATTCCTTGGTTCCCCAGGTTCCGTACTTCTGGTAACTGCGTGGGCTGCTGTAGTGCATGAACAGCTTGCCACCTTCATTTTTCCAGCCATTCAGGAATTGCAGGTACAAGCCTTTCATGCGCGGATCGCGGTTGGCCTGGTACAGCAAGGGATTAGGGTGTTCATTGTCGCTGCGGGTCTTGAAATCCACCAGCCCCTGACCGCCTTCGTAGGCAATCAGGTCAACGTTATATTTGTCTGCCAGTTCTTTCTGCATCTTGATGTAACCCAGCACCGCATTGATGGAATAACGGTACTGGTCATCAGTCAACAGGCGGAAGACATCTTCCAGATTCCTGACCGAGCGGATTTCCTCATGCCCACCAAAGAAATACGGGCCAATCGCAAACGCATCGGCTGACTTGTAGGCATCCTTGTGACCAAGCACGGTTTCGGTCACATCCTTGTTGATTGTCCAGCCCGACAGAATGCGCACCAAGCGCTGGTTGCCGCCAAATACCTGTTCCCAGATCTTGAAGATTTCCACCGAACGCTCTGAATAATAGCGATAGCCTGCCCGGTTCATGTTGGGATCTAGCCCCATCTTGTAGCCCACCTGACGTACATAGTTACCCTGCAGGAACAGGTTGTTCCAAGTTTCATTGCTGTATTCGATGTGCGGTTTCAGGTTGGAATTCAGGTTCTGTTTGACGTAGCTGGCAAACTGGGTGACATAATCATCGTCTGCCTCATGCGGCATTGCAAACCAAGGATGTGCCCCCAGCCGGTTTGCCAATTCCACCATGATTTCCACTGGTACGCCGCGCGTACCTTCGTGCCCACCCCAAGTGGCCTTACTCGGGGTATTGCGTTGTCCCCAGGAACGTACCTGACTTTGGGTGATACCCGCCATATTCATAAAACGGATGACCTTGAAATCCTTCATGAAGTTCAGGTAATCGGGGTTGAAGATAATACGCCCGGAATACTCGGCAAACGAACGGTAATCATTGGATGAGCATTCCTTGGCTTCAGCCACCCGCTTGAAAATGTTGCTGGCACAAATCCCACCTGGCGGTAACACCCGGATATTGCGCACGTAGTTGGAGGGATTGGTTTTCACAATATACAAGGTAGCATTCAACATACCATCCGCTCCGGCTTCAATCTTGACGGTATCCCAGCCCTGCCCATGCTCTACCAGCGCTGCGTCATTACCGTAACGAATCTCGCCTTCCCCGTCATACAACACCGTGTAAACACCCGGCTGGATGGCAGCCGCAGGCATATTCACCAGAAACCGGCTACCAGCCTGCCCACCACCCAAATCGCGCGGCCAACCATCGGCGTCATAACTGATATTGCCTTTGGTCAACCAGGGACGAGCTTCCTCAAACGGCAAGGCTGTACGGAACAAATCCACGAAAGGCACACTAGCATCGCCTTCGGTCGCTTCATTGGTATTGGTTCCCAATGGTGCATTGGCATTATATTGTGCGATGGCAGGCTGGGAGACAAACCACACCATGCTGGCTACGACGACACCCTGAAACAGTTTTTTCCACATAACCGCTTTATCCTTCATGTTTTCTGTTATCACCTGGACGGATGCTTCCCGCAAAAGGCTGTAGATCGCCCATAGTTTAGGCAATACCTCAATCTGTTTGCCAGTGTAGTACACAGCCATTACAATTGCGCCCTTATCTGGAACCAACGCTACATAATTTGGAGTAAACGACCGTGGCTATCGAACAAACCATTTCCATCATCAAACCAGACGCTGTTGCCAAAAACGTTATCGGCGAAATTTACAGCCGTTTTGAAAAAGGCGGTCTGCGCATTGTTGCTGCCAAAATGAAACACCTGAGCCGCAAGGAAGCCGAAGGTTTCTACGCTGTCCACAAGGAACGCCCTTTCTTCAACGATCTGGTTGAGTTCATGACCTCCGGCCCTGTGTTTGTGCAGGTTCTGGAAGGTGAAAATGCGGTTGCCCGTAACCGTGAACTGATGGGCGCAACCAACCCGAAAAATGCAGATCCGGGCACTATCCGTGCTGACTTTGCTGAATCCATCGACGAAAACGCTGTACACGGCTCCGACAGCTTGGAAAATGCTGCGATTGAAATCGCCTATTTCTTCAGCAAAACCGAACTGTGCCCACGCACCCGCTAAGCCATTGAGAACAGTCATCTGTGTCTGACGCTATCAACAAACGTAATCTGCTGGATTTCAGCCATGAAACGCTGAAGGAATATTTCGCCTCCATCGGTGAAAAACCCTTCCGTGCGACCCAGGTCATCAAATGGCTCCACCAGATGAATGTTGACAGTGTTGACCAGATGACCAATCTCAGCAAACCGTTGCGCACGTTTTTGGCGGAAAACACCGTCATCCGTGCGCCGGAAATCATCATCGACCAGCAATCGGTTGACGGCACGCACAAATGGCTATTGCGGCTGGCGGATGGCAATGCCATTGAAACCGTCTTCATCCCCGAAGATGACCGGGGAACCCTGTGTGTGTCCTCACAAGTCGGCTGCGCACTGGATTGCACGTTTTGCTCCACCGCCCGGCAAGGTTTCAACCGTAACCTGACCACCGCCGAAATTATCGGGCAATTGTGGGTAGCCAAACGTACCCTGCAAGCTGATCCCAAAGGGCAACGGGTCATCAGCAATATCGTGATGATGGGCATGGGCGAACCCTTGCTCAACTTCGACAATGTAGTCAATGCCTTGCGTCTGATGCTGGATGACAATGCCTACGGCCTGAGCAAACGCCGTGTCACCGTCAGCACTTCAGGAGTATTGCCTGCCCTTGATCGTCTGGCAGACACCATTGATGTGTCGCTGGCAGTATCCCTGCACGCACCCAACGATGAATTGCGTGACCAACTGGTTCCATTGAACCGCAAATACCCCATCAAGGAACTACTGGCAACCTGTCGGCAGTTTCTTGCCAAAAAGACCACCGAACGTAATCATGTCACTTGGGAATACGTCATGCTGGAGGGGGTTAATGACAGCGATGATCATGCCCGCCAACTGGCAAACCTGCTGCGGGGAATTCCGTCGAAAGTGAACCTGATTCCTTTCAACCCGTTCCCTGCCACCCGTTATGCACGTTCCAGCAATAACCGTATCCACCGTTTCCGTGATATTCTCGTGGAAGCGGGTTACACTGTGATCACAAGAAAAACACGGGGCGATGATATTGATGCTGCTTGCGGGCAACTGGCAGGCAAGGTTAACGACAAGAGCCGCAGAGAGATTCACTTCGCCCGTATTGAACGGGAAAATTAAAAATGAAAACAACAAAATATGGCTTTGCTCTCTTGCTGTTTGCCAGCAGTCTTGGGGGGTGTTCCAACTCACCTTCTTCAGAAAGCAACACGGCTGCCAGTTATTACACCCAGTTGGGGGTAGGTTATCTGCAAAAAGGTCGTCTTGATCTGGCTAGCATGAATCTGGAAAAGGCACTGGCGCAGGATTCCAGTTCTGCCGATACCCATCATTACTATGCCCTGTTACAGGAAAAACTGGGGCAGGATGGCAAAGCACGGGAACACTTCCGTCGAGCCTTGAATCTGGATGGCAAGAACGCAGCCCTATTGAACAATTATGGCTCATTCCAGTGCCGAACAGGTGATTACACCGGTGCAGAACAGTCATTCCTTGCCGCGATCAGCGACCCTCTCTACCCAACACCGGAATTTGCCTATACTAATGCGGGCATTTGTGTGCGCAAACAGGGAGATACTGACAAAGCTGAGAGTTATTTCCGCAAGGCATTGCAAATTAACCCCCGTTTTTCTGAAACCCTCTACCAAATGGCAAGATTGAGCTACGAAAAACAGGACAACACCAAAGCACAGGCTTTCCTTTACCGCTATAATGAGGCCGCACCCACAAACGCCGATGCGCTGCTGCTGTGTTACCAGATTGAAACAGCATTGCGTGAGACGGAAAAAGCCGAAGCCTGTGCGCTTGATTTGCGCACAAAATTTCCTGACAGTACGGCTGCAACCCAGATTAACTGACCACCCTATTGCACAATGGAGGAAATGTGACGGAGACCACAACCCCGGTTGAAGAACAGGCTTCTTCAATACAAGCAGGCGACCTGACAGCCAGACTGCAAGCCTGCCGTGAAAAGGCCGGTCTTGATATTGAGCAGGCCGCTGATGAAATGCATCTGTCCGCCAATCTCCTGCGGGCGCTGGAAAGGGAGGATTTCGCCCATTTGCCGGAACCTCCCTATGTACGGGGCTACTTGCGTGGCTATGCCAAACTGGCTGATGTGGATGCCAAAGATCTGATCCGCACATATGAAGCCTTGCGCGGTGCAAATCCTGATGAAATTGCCCATCACTTCGCCCCTGCCCGTCCACTTGGCAAAGTAACCCAGCCAAGCATTTCATCCGGCACGGTCAAATTTATCGGCTTGTCAATCGCTATCCTTGGTTTGGGTCTGCTTTCCATGATTCCGGGGGTACGCCAATGGGCGACTGATACCTGGGCATCTTTCTCAGCACAAACCGCCCCACCACAAGTGGTACGCCCTGCACCAGCACTGGACACGTTTGCAGCCCAAAAAGATGCTGAGGAAAAGTCTGCCAGCACCGACAAACCAGCCGACAGCACAACCCAAGCAGCAACCGACAAACCAGCGACTGACGCATCGGCAGCACCCGCTACCGATGCCAGTAAACCGGCAAGTGATACCGGCAGCACAGCCAGTGCCAGTACACCAGCGGATACTGGTACTGCTGCACCTAGCATTGCCGCCAACAACACAAATACACCTGCTGATTCCGCCGATACCGACAAACCTGCGACAGCAACAGACATAACTGCCACCCCGGCAGCAACAACTGCTGACAAACCTGTCACAGACACAAGTACAACCCTGTCTGTACAGACAGATGCCACCAAACCGGTAACAGAGACTGCCACTGCAACACCGGCAACCACACCGGATGCTGCCGCCACAACGGCAACAGACGCGACTGCCACCCCGGCAGCAACTGGCACAGATACCAGTACCACCGCAGATGCCAGCGCGGCGACTCCTGCCCCCATCGCAGGTGAAGTCAACATCAAACTGGAATTCACTGAAGAAGTATGGATGCAAGTCAAGGACGACAGCAAAAAAAGCCTGTTTGAAGCCCTCAACTCTGCTGGCAGCACCAAAGAGTTCAAGGCCAAAACCCCTCTGGATTTCAAGGTTGGCAACGCCCGTGGCGTCAAAATCTACCTGAATGGTCAGGAATATAATCAGACCCCACACATCAAGGGTAGCGTTGCCCGTTTCAAAGTTGAGTAAACATGGCTAACAACATCCAGTCCATCCGGGGGATGCATGACATCCTGCCGGATAGCACACCCCTCTGGCAGCATTTTGAAAAGATTGTCCGTACCCTGCTGGGCAACTACGGTTATAACGAGATCCGTATGCCACTGGTCGAACAAACCGACCTGTTCAAACGCGCAGTTGGCGAAGTTACTGACATCGTTGAAAAAGAAATGTACATCCTTGAAAACCGCAAGGATAGCGAAGGTAGTGAACCCTTCAGCATGGCATTGCGCCCGGAAGGCACCGCAGGCTGTGTACGTGCAGGCATTCAAGCTGGCCTGATTTTCAACCAGCAACAACGCTTGTGGTATGCAGGCCCGATGTTCCGGGCTGAGCGCCCACAAAAAGGCCGTTACCGTCAGTTCACTCAGATCGGGGTGGAAACTTTCGGCTTTGCCGGGCCGGACATTGATGCCGAACTGATCGCCATCAGCGCCCGCCTGTGGAAACAACTTGGCTTGCGCAACATCCATCTGGAAATCAATTCACTGGGCACACTGGAAGCACGTCAGGCATACCGCCAACTGCTGGTGGACTATTTCAGTGACCAGCAGGAACTGCTGGACGAAGACTCCAAACGCCGCCTGCACACCAACCCGTTACGCATTCTGGACAGCAAAAATCCTGCCATGCGTGAGCTGGTTGCTGCCGCCCCCAACCTGCATGAACACCTGGATACTGAATCAGCAGAACATTTCTCCCAGTTGCAAAGCCTGCTGGATGGCATGGGCATCCCTTATCGCCTCAACCCACGTCTGGTACGTGGCCTGGATTACTATTCCCGCACCGTCTTTGAATGGGTTACGGACGAACTGGGTTCGCAGGGAACGGTTTGCGCCGGAGGCCGCTATGATGGTCTGGTGGAACAGCTTGGTGGACGCCCTACCCCCGCCTGCGGTTTTGCGATGGGAGTTGAACGCCTGATCCTACTGCTGGAGACACAAAACATACCAACGCCTGCCACCGCCCCTGATTTGTTCATGATCATGGCGGGAGACAAAGCGATACAAGCGGGTCTGGGCTTTGCCGAACAACTCCGGGATAACCTTCCCGATCTGCGACTGGTCAGCAACTGTGGTGGCGGTAACTTCAAGACCCAAATGAAACGAGCCGATAAATCTGGCGCTGCATTTGCCCTTATTCTGGGTGAAAACGAAATCGAACGTGGTGAAATCGGCCTGAAACCCTTGCGCACGAAAGGTGAGCAGATTAACCTGCCTTTTAGCAGCCTGACTGCGCATTTATCACAACTGCTTGAAAACGCAAAACAACACTGAACAGAGGAATCATAGGGGCAAACTGATGAGTGATTACAAAACGGATGATGAAAAAGTCGAAGAACTCAAAGCCTGGTGGAAAGAAAACGGTACATCGGTAGTTGCCGGGGTTGCATTGGCTATTGCCGGTTTGTTTGGCTGGGAATACTGGAAGGATTACCAGACAACAACCGCCGCAGAAGCTTCTGCCCTGTATGCCAAGGTCAATGCTGCTGCGGAAAAAGCACCTGAGCAATTGATGACTGAGGTGCAGGCACTGCAATCCGGTTACGCTTCCACCCCTTATTCTGCCACTGCCAGCCTCAAGGCCGCCCAGCATTTCGCAGAAAAAGGCCAATATGAACAAGCCATCAGCGCCCTGCGTTGGGTAGTCGATAACAGCAAACAGGATGAATACCAACACTTGGCCAGCATCCGTTTGGCACGTGTCCTGCTGGCAAGTGGCAAGGCTGATGAAGCCCTGCAACTGACAGCCAAAACCTATCCTGCCGCTTACCAGTCACTGCTTGAAGAGTTGAAGGGCGACATTTACACTGCCCAGAACAAACCCGCAGAAGCGCGGACGGCTTATGACTCAGCCATCCGTGCTGCTACTGGTGGCTCCACCGAATTTATCAAGATGAAACGTGACAACCTGGGTGAGGGATAACATCGCGTATGAAACCAATCTTTGCCGCCGTTTGCATTGCCTTGTCGCTTGCCGGGTGCAGTACTGTCCAGCAGGTACTACCTGCCAAGGACACCAACCCACCCAAAGCCTTAAAGGAATTCACCCCGACCGCCAATGTGCGGACGCTATGGCAAGCTAGTACAGGTAGCACCTCTGGCAAGGATTACGTGCGTATCAACCCACATGTGGACGAGACCGCCGTCTTTACTGCTAGCGGACGTTCCGCCAGCGCATGGAACAAAAGCGGTGGACGCATCTGGCTCAGCCCAGTCGATGAAGACATTACCGGCGGCGTCAGTGGTGATGCGGACAGCATTTATTTCGGCACTGGCAGCGGCAGCGCCGTGGCACTGGATCGGCAAAGCGGTAAACTGCGCTGGAGCGTGCGCCTCAGCAGTGAAGTGCTGGCGGTTTCCCCTTCCAGCCAGGGTGTTGTCGCATTCCGTACCAGTGATGGCGCTCTGCATGGCATCTCTGCTCAAACAGGGGAAATTGTCTGGCAGCAGATGCGCAAAAGCCCAGTGTTGTCCTTGCGGGGCGCTGGTGTGCCGGTGCTGGCTGGCAACATGGTCATTGCTGGGTTTGACAACGGTGTAGTGACTGCGTTTGACATGCAAAGTGGCAAGCCCCTGTGGGAAGCAACCCTCTCTGAGCCACAAGGCCGCAGCGACCTCGACAAAATCACTGACGTGGATGGCAAACTCAAGGTGCTTGGTGAGGCGCTGTTTGTCGCCAGCTATAACGGAAAACTGGCGGGTATCAACATGCGCAAAGGTAGTGCTGCCTGGTCAGCACCGTATTCCAGCTTCACTGGAGTTGACGCCGACCCGAATGGCCTTTACACCACCAGTGCGGAAGGTGACTTGTGGAAACTGTCACCGCAATCAGGCCAACCCATGTGGAAAATGGACGATTTGCAACGCCGCTTGCCAACCGCGCCAACGCTGGCTGGAGGGTATGTTGTGGTGGGCGACAAGGATGGATTCATCCACTGGGTAAACAGTGACAATGGTCACTTCGTTGCACGAGTACGTGGTGACACTGCCGGTTACACCAGCCCGCCCGTAGCTGATGGCAATGTTGTCTACACACTGGGACGCAGCGGCTTGCTGTCAGCTTTTAGCGCCCAATAACAAATACAAAGCCGGGTAACTGAACACTGTCAGTTACCCAAGCTCGCATTATTTGCTGGTATTACCTTGCTGGGCAGCAGCAGTTTCCGGTGTAGCAGTAATTTTCATCTCTTGCTTTTCCCCGTCACAATAGCTCCAGATAGCTTCCCAGCGTGAAGGGAAGTTCTTATCAATGAACTTGACCTGGATACGCCCCCAATAGCGGGTCATCTTGCCATAAATGCCTGGGCGTTCCGTTTCACACTCAACCTTGGATTTGTCCTTGGCCCAATAGCCATCATACGTACCCCGGTTCTGGTAAACCTTGGCTAGCCCCAGCAGGTATACCACACCCGGATCTTCCTTCGGGCCATAAGCGAACACAGCCGTTGGGCCGATCTCGTCTGCGTATATGATCCGACCTACATTGCTGCTCCAGACCTCATCGGCTACTGCCTGACCCGTGAAGGCCAGCATCGCCACCAATCCAGCCGTTTTTATCCAGCGATTCATCATGGTTCATTCTCCTTGCTGTTGTCTTTTTGCCTGAGTGAGGCACATTAGCACACTCTGGTTGGACAACCCAACCACCTGCAAAGTTTACTTGCGTGAGAATGCAACGGCTGAAAAGTTGCCGAAGGTTGCGTTTTACTTGTTGGTACTCTTACCCAGCAGGGTATACGCCGGACAAGTCCCCAGAAATCCGGTCGCTAGCAAGACAATCCCCAGCAAAACAAACAGCCAGCCCCCCTTGAATAGGCCGAACAGCAGCAATACGGCTCCAGCGCCCATACGAATGCTTTTGTCAGTCGGGCCAACATTTTTTGGCATATCCATGATTACACCTCATTGTGTTTACGGAAGGGTTCAACCAGTTGCACAAACTATCTGGCAGCTACCGATTCATGGTAGCATCTGCCCACTAACTTTAGACAACACCGCGACGAAAAGCATGGAATTCCAGAACGCCATAAAGAAAATCATTGAAAACAAGCCATTAACCGCAGAAGAAATGACTCAGGCCATGCGCACCCTGATGACAGGACAGGCAACTCCGGCGCAGATCGGCGGTTTTCTGGTCGGGTTGCGGATGCGGGGCGAAACCGTCACCGAAATCAGTGCTGCGGCTGGCGTCATGCGCGAGCTTTCCACCCGGGTCAGTGTCAGCCCTGAACATCTGGTGGATACGTGCGGAACGGGTGGCGATTCTTCCGGGACGTTCAATATTTCCACAGCCAGTGCATTTGTCGCTGCGGCTGCCGGTGCACGGGTTGCCAAACACGGCAACCGTTCGGTTTCCAGCAAATCCGGCAGTGCTGATGTACTGGAAGCAGCGGGAATCCACCTCGGCATTAGCCCCGAACAGGTAGCCCACTGCATCGACCACGTGGGTGTCGGTTTCCTGTTTGCCCAATTGCATCATAGCGCCATGAAACACGCGATTGGCCCACGCCGCGAGCTGGGAGTACGCACCATTTTCAACCTGTTAGGCCCCCTGACCAACCCGGCAGGTGCACCGCATCAGGTACTGGGCGTTTTCAGCCAGCAATGGGTACGCCCGATGGCTGAAGTACTGCAAACCCTTGGCAGCCAGCATGTCATGGTGGTACACGCCGCAGATGGGCTGGATGAAATCAGCATTGCCAGCCCCACATTCGTTGCCGAACTCAAGGACGATGCCATCCACGAATACAGCATCTGCCCCGAAGATTTCGGCCTGTCAACGACCAGTCTCGACAGCATCCGCGTTACCACCGCACAAGAAAGCCTTGCCCTGATTCGGCAGGTATTGGCGGGGGAAACAGGTGCAGCTCGTGATATTGTTTGTCTCAACGCTGGTGCTGCCATTTACGTCGCCGGTCTTGCTGCCAGCCATGCCGAAGGCATTGCCAAGGCTCAGCAAGCCATTGATTCCGGTGCAGCCGCCCAGCGTCTGCAACAACTGAGTGACCTGACCAACAGTTTCAAAGCCTGATGAGTACTTCTGACATTTTGCAAAAAATCCTGCAAACCAAGCAGGAAGAAATTGCCACCCGTTCTGCCGTTCGTGGCCTTGCCCAAATACGGGATGACGCAGCCAGTGGCTTGCCAGTGCGTGGTTTTCTGACGGCCATGCGCCGTAAGATTGCGGTGGGTGAACCAGCCATCATTGCCGAAATCAAAAAGGCATCACCCAGTAAAGGTATCATCCGGCCTGATTTCGATCCGCCTGCCATTGCGCAAAGTTATGCGCAAGGCGGGGCAGCGTGCTTGTCAATCCTGACAGATGCGCACTATTTCCAAGGGCATGAAAGTTACCTGCAAGCTGCACGCACAGCCTGTAACCTGCCGGTTATCCGCAAAGACTTCATTGTTGACCCTTATCAGGTATACGAAGCACGTGCCATTGATGCAGACTGCATCCTGCTGATCGTGGCAGCACTGGATGACGCACAATTGCAGACGCTGTATCAGCTTGCCACCGAACTGGGCATGGATGTACTGATCGAAGTCCACGACCGCGCTGAAATGGAACGAGCCCTGCGTCTGAATGCCCCCCTGATTGGCATCAACAACCGCAACCTGCGCACGTTTGCCACTAGCCTGCAAACCACTATCGACCTGCTGGCGGATGTGCCCGCAGAGGTATTGCTGGTAACGGAAAGCGGCATCCACACCCAGGCAGATGTGCAACTGATGCGTGAGCATGGCATCCATGCTTTTCTGGTCGGTGAAGCCTTCATGCGGGCAGAAAACCCCGGTGAAGAACTGAAACGCCTGTTTTATTGAACTTGTGAGTGACAACGTATGCTGGTTCACCCCCAATTTGACCCGATTGCCCTGTCGCTTGGCCCGCTGAAAATCCATTGGTACGGGCTGATGTATGTGATTGGTTTCCTTGGTTTCCTGATCATCGGCAAGATGCGCTCGAAACAACCCGGTAGCGTCATGAACCCTGACCGGGTGGATGACATGATGTTCTGGGGAGCCATCGGTGTGGTGGCGGGTGGTCGTATCGGCTACATGCTGTTCTACAACCTGAAAGGTTTGCTAGCTGACCCCTTGTCCCTGTTCCATATCTGGGATGGAGGCATGAGTTTCCACGGTGGCTTGTTGGGAGTCATCCTTGCCATGTTCCTGCTGGCACAGCGCTGGAACCTGAATGTGTTCCAGGTCAGTGACTTTGTTGCCCCACTGGTTCCGATTGGTCTGGGTGCAGGGCGTATCGGCAATTTCATCAACGGCGAATTGTGGGGCAGACACACCGATGTTGCCTGGGGTATGGTGTTCCCTGCAGTCGATAACTTGCCACGTCACCCTTCCCAGTTGTATCAGGCATTTCTGGAAGGCTTGATCCTGTTTCTTGTGCTGAGCTGGTTCAGGAAACGCTCACCACCTGTCGGTGCCATTTCCGGCTTGTTCCTGGTGGGTTATGGCATTGCCCGCTTTATCGTGGAATTCGTGCGTGAACCGGACAGCCAGATTGGTTATCTGGCATTCGGCTGGCTCACCATGGGGCAAGTATTGTCGTTGCCGATGATCCTGCTGGGGCTGCTGTTCATGTGGTGGGCATACAAGGCACATAAAGCATGAAACAGTATCTCGACCTGATGCGTCACGTGCGTGACCACGGCGTAAAAAAGGAAGACCGTACCGGCACTGGTACTGTGTCGGTCTTCGGCTACCAGATGCGTTTCGACCTGAGCGAAGGCTTTCCGCTTGTTACCACCAAGAAACTGCACCTGCGCTCCATCATCCATGAACTGCTATGGTTTCTCAAAGGTGACACCAACATCCGTTACCTGAAAGAAAACGGGGTCAGTATCTGGGATGAATGGGCGGATTCCAATGGTGAACTTGGCCCTGTCTACGGCTACCAGTGGCGTAACTGGCCTGCCCCGGATGGGCGGCACATCGACCAGATTTCCCAGGTTATCCAACAACTGAAAAACAACCCGGATTCACGCCGCATCATCGTTAGTGCTTGGAACGTGGCAGATGTGGACAACATGGCGCTGCCTCCTTGCCATGCGTTTTTCCAGTTTTACGTGGCGGAAGGCAAGCTGTCTTGCCAGTTGTACCAGCGCAGTGCCGACATTTTCCTTGGCGTACCGTTCAATATTGCCTCCTACGCCTTGCTGACCCTGATGATGGCACAAGTAACCGGGCTGCAAGCTGGCGAGTTTATTCATACACTAGGCGATGCACATCTGTATTCCAACCACATGGCACAGGTGGAATTGCAACTCAGCCGTGAGCCGCATCCCTTGCCGCAGATGAAGCTGAATCCGGCAGTGACGGATTTGTTTGCATTCACTTACGATGATTTTGAACTAGTGGGATATACCCACCATCCGCACATCAAGGCGCCAGTAGCGATTTAGGAACTACCGGGCATCAGGCTGAAATCATCCAGATACAGGTGCATGTCGGCAGGTGGCGCCCATTCCGAGCCATGCCCACCAAAGAACACGGCAAACAGGAAGCGCTCAATCTTCAGGTCATTGCCGATGCGGAAACGTAAACCACGTTGTTCCAGTACCTTCTTGCCATTCAGCCAGGTGGTAATGGCACCATTGCTTTGCCCGGCAGCATTCAGGGCGACGGAGGTTTTCACCTGATACCACTTGCCTTTTTCAGCAGGTGGGACATCCCACGCAAGGAAATCACCGTAGTTGTCTGTTTGGTCAGGGTGATAGACGTATTGCCCCAGCTTGCCATCTTTCCCCCACATGGCACGTACACTCCATCCATCACGTCCATTGGGTTTCGTCCCGCCGGTACGGGGTTCCAGGCTGCCGATACCGGGTAATTTGCCGCCCAGCACAAAATCGAAGTTTTCAGGAAATTTGAACCAGTAAGAATAAGTGAGGCTATCCAGTTGCGCACCAATATGTGGTTTCCAGTTGATGCAGGAATCCCCCTGCTCCGTGCAGCCACTTGCCCCCTTGCGCAACTTTAACTGCAAGGCTTTGCCATTGCCGGTGCGGGAATCACTGCCTGCCACCACCTTCACATAAGCCAGCCCCATTTTCCAGCCAGGGCAGTTCCAGTCGCGGAAAAAGTCCTTGTCGCTGTAGTTGCCGGGCGTATCCTGCTCAAAGGTGATGTGGAACGGTTTACCACTGGTCAAAGGGGTTGTGCCTGAACAATAGGCATCCAGCCGGAATGGTTTGTAATACAGGTTTTCACCATCGGTAGCCGCTGCCCGCTTGGGGACTTCCAGCGAATCCAGATAAGCCCAGACCGGGTGGCTGACAGGTGGAGCCTGATTGCCGTTATATGTCACCAGCACCTTGTCCCAATGACGGTCGTGCGGGTTCCATTGCAACTTGGCCGCAATCTCGAAAGGTTGCGCCGGATTTTGCATCGGAATGATACGTACATCCTGGCGGTTCTCCGCATATGCGTTTCCTGCCACCCACAATAATGCCGCCAGCCCTGCTGCTATCCGTCTCATGCCCCAATCCCATAATGATGAACGCCCGCGTATGGTAGTACACTTCCACTATGCAACACCATGCCACTGACAGCCTGCTTGACCAACCTGTAACCGCCCTGCGTGGGGTAGGGGATGCACTCGCTGAAAAACTAGGCAAGCTAGGGATCCTGCGCGTAGTTGATCTGCTGTTTCACCTGCCGATGCGCTATCAGGATCGCACCTGCATCTACCCGATCGCCAACCTTAAAGTTGGGCAGGAAGTGCTGGTGGAAGGCGAAATCGACGCTACCGAAGTGGTCAATCGTGGGCGCACCATGCTGCTATGCCACATCAACGACGGCAGCGGCATCCTCACCCTGCGCTTTTTCCACTTCACCACCGCGCAGAAACACAGCCTGCGCAAGGGAGCTTTGCTACGCTGTTTTGGTGAAGTACGTCAGGCAGGTTTCAAGCTGGAAATGGCGCACCCGGAATACCGTCTGGTTAATCCTGACACTCCAGAACCGATTGAAAACACCCTCACTCCCACCTACCCCACCACTGAAGGCTTGCAGCAGCGTAGCTTGCGACGGCTGATCGAGATGGCTTTGCAGCAAACGTATGTATTGCCAGATTTGCTGCCAGAAAACGTGGTCAGGCAATACCAGTTCCCGCCACTGAAAGCCATTTTGCACATGCTGCATACCCCCCCTTCCGGCTCAACGGTGGAAGGAATGCGCCCCCAGCGCCTGATCTTCGAGGAACTCCTCGCCCACCAGCTCGGTGTCCAGCAAGCCCGCCACGAACTCCGGCAAGTACAAGCCCCTGCGATGCAGGAAGCCAACCATTACTGGCGCAAACTGCTGCGTGCTCTGCCCTTCGCCCCTACCGACGCACAAAACCGGGTAATCAGCGAAATTACCCACGACTTGCAGCAAGGCATCCCCATGAACCGGCTGGTGCAAGGCGATGTCGGTTCCGGCAAGACGCTGGTAGCGGTAGCGGCTGCCCTGCACGCCATCGCCAACGGCTATCAGGTAGCGCTGATGGCCCCGACCGAACTGCTAGCGGAACAGCACTACCAGAACCTGACCCGCTGGCTGGAACCGCTAGGAGTAGAAACCGTCTACATTTCCGGCAACCAGACCCCGCGCCAGCGCCGCCGCAAGGTCGAAAACCTGCTGCTGGGCATCGGCCATATCGCGGTCGGCACGCACGCCCTGTTCCAGCGCACCGTTGAATTTCTGCAACTGGGACTGATCATCATCGACGAACAGCACCGTTTCGGCGTGCATCAGCGCATGTCGTTGCGCGAAAAAGGCAAACAGGGCGACCACTACCCGCACCAGTTGGTAATGACGGCTACCCCAATCCCACGCACGCTGGCAATGACCGCTTACGGCGACCTGGATTATTCGGTGATCGACGAACTGCCGCCTGGGCGTACCCCCATCACCACCGTGGCGATGAACAACGAGCGCCGTGATGAAGTCATTACCCGTATTGCCGATGCCTGCCGTGAAGGGCGTCAGGTGTACTGGGTATGCCCGCTGATTGAAGAATCCGAAGTGCTACAATACGAAGCGGCAGAAGTGACCGCCGCCCTGCTGCGCGAACGCCTGCCACACGTTGAAGTCGGGCTGGTACACGGGCGGCTGCACGGTTCCGAGAAGGAAAGCATCATGCGCCAGTTCAAGCAGGGCGACATCCAGCTACTGGTTGCCACCACCGTGATTGAGGTGGGGGTGGATGTGCCGAATGCCTCGCTGATGATCATCGAAAATACCGAACGCATGGGGCTGGCGCAATTGCACCAGTTGCGCGGACGGGTCGGGCGCGGCAGCACCGCCAGCAGTTGCGTGCTGCTGTATCAGGCTCCGCTCGGCAAAACTGCCCGCAAGCGGCTGGATGCGATGCGCAATACCACCGACGGTTTCGTGATTGCGGATATTGATCTGGAATTACGCGGCCCCGGCGAAGTGCTGGGTACACGCCAGACCGGCGATGTACGGCTGCGGGTTGCTAGCCTGCTGCGGGATCAGCATTGGCTACCGGCGGTGCAGGAAGCCGCACGGGCAATAGTGGCACAATACCCTGAACGGGTGGAACTGCTGACCCGGCGTTGGTTGCAGCAAGCCGGTGGCGATACGGCGACGCGCTTTTTCCAGAGTTGAACTACCCGCCTAAAGGCAGAAAACGGTACCATTTCGCCAAAGGCATTGCGCATAGACCACTGGTTCAGGTGATCCGGCAACATGCGGCTGCTACGTAGGCACTGCCACAGGCGCTGGAAAGTGTGTCGTTGATGCCAGCAGTGGCAGAAATTGGGTAACGTCAATGCGCCAGAATCTTTGCCAGAAACGCTTGGGTGCGTTCGCTACGCGGGCGGTTGAAAAAGTCATGCGGGTTGTTTTCCTCTACGATCTGGCCTTGATCCATGAAGATAACACGGTCTGCCACCGATTTCGCAAATCCCATTTCATGGGTGACACAAAGCATGGTGATGCCTTGTTCAGCGAGTTCGGTCATTACGTCCAGCACTTCTTTAATCATTTCCGGGTCGAGGGCAGAGGTTGGCTCGTCGAACAGCAGGATTTGCGGGGTCAGGCACAGGGTACGGGCAATCGCCACGCGCTGCTGTTGCCCGCCGGAAAGTTGCAGCGGGTACTTGTGCGCTTGTTCGGCAATTTGCACCCGTTGCAATTGCAGCATCGCGCGTTCTTCTGCCTCCGCTTTGGGCAGCTTGTTGACGTGGATCGGCGCGAGGGTGAGGTTTTCCAGCACGGTCAGGTGCGGGAACAGGTTGAATTGCTGGAAGACCATGCCGACCTTGCGGCGCACTTCGTGCAGCACCTTCACGTCGTCGCTGAGTTCCAAGCCGTCAACGGTCACTGTGCCTTGCTGGTGGGCTTCCAAGCGGTTAATGCAACGGATCAGGGTGGATTTTCCCGAACCGGAAGGGCCACAAATGACGATGCGTTCACCCCGGCGCACCTGCAAGTCGATGTCACGCAGGACGTGGAAGTGGTTGCCATACCATTTGTTGACTTTGGCGAATTCGATCATGTAGTCAGACATTAATGCACCTTCCCCCGATTCACCTGCCGCTCTACCCACTGGCTGTAACGCGACAGGCTGAAACAGAATACGAAATAAATCAGCGCGATGAACAGATAACCTTCCAGCTTGTACGCCATCCAGTCCGGGTCACTGTTGACCGCCAGATCCAGCGAGCCGGTCAGTTCATACAGGCTGACAATCGTCACCAGCGAGGTATCCTTGAAGGTGGAAATGAAGTTATTCATGATCCCCGGCACAACGGTTGCCAAGGCTTGCGGCAGGATGATCTTGCGCTGCATCAGCCAGTAACCCATCCCCAGTGACACTGCGGCTTCATACTGCCCGCGCGGGATTGCCTGCAAACCACCCCGAATTACTTCCGCCAGATACGCCGCTGCAAACAGCACCATCGCCACCAGCACCCGTACCAACACATCAATCGACGTGCCTTCCGGCATGAACAGCGGGAACAGGAACGACGCCATGAACAGCACCGAAATTAGCGGCACACCCCGAATCAGCTCGATATACACCGTACATAAGCTACGGATCACCGGCAGGTCGGACATACGCCCCAATGCCAGCAGGATGCCCAGCGGGAACGCCCCCAAAACCGACATGGAAGCCAACAATATGGTCAACGGCAAACCGCCCCACTGGTCAGTGGTCACGGTTGCCAACCCCAATACCCCGCCGTGCATCAGGATGAAAAATACCGTCAGCACCACCACCCACACAGCCGCAAACCAGCGTTGCCAGAACACGCGCATACAGCTTGCCAGCAACAACGCCATCAGCAGCAAGGTAGCCAGCAATGGACGCCATTGTTCCTCAAACGGGTAACGCCCGAAAATGATAATGCGGTATTTTTCCGCCACCACGCCCCAGCACGCGCCAGTTCCACGCGCTGCATGGCACTGTTCGGCATCCGCCACCCACACCGCCTGACCGATTGCCCAGCCCCACGCTTGGGTCAGTGCATACAGCAGCAACGTCCCCAGCAATACCGTAACACTACTGTTGAAAACATTATTGAACAGATTGGAGCGTAGCCAATTCATGTTACCGCTCCTTGATCGCCGCACGACGGTTGTACCAGCCCATGAACGCCGAAGTCAGCAGAGAAAGCGTCAGATAAACCGCCATAATCACCGCAATGCACTCCACCGCCCGCCCGGTTTGATTGATCGAGGTATTGGCAATCGACACCAGATCGGGGTAGCCCACCGCCACCGCCAACGAAGAGTTCTTGGTCAGGTTCAAATACTGGTTGGTCAGCGGCGGGATAATCACGCGCAAGGCTTGCGGCAACTGGATGAAACGCAGGGTTTGCGCCCGACTCAAGCCCAATGAATACGCCGCCTCATGCTGCCCACGCGGGACGGACGCAATGCCGCTGCGCACGATTTCCGCGATATAGGAAGCGGTATAAATCACCAGCCCCAGCAACAGCGCGAAAAATTCTGGCGACAGCGTAACCCCGCCCTTGATGCCAAACCCTGCCTTGACCGGCACATCACCAAACCACGGCAGCGATAGCCCCGCCTTGCTCAGGTAAATACCCAAGAACGGTTCGGCCTCCCGTGCGGTCGGCAACAGTTCCACAATCACCAGATACCACATCAACAATTGCAGCAGCAACGGAATATTGCGGAAAATTTCCACATACGTCAGGCACAAACCCCGGAGCAGGATATTGTGGGAAAATCGCCCTACCCCCAGCAATACGCCGAGGATAGTGGTAAAAATAATACCCAGCACGGCGGCTTTCAGCGTATTGCCCAAACCGGTGAGAAAGGCTTGCCAGTAGGGTTGGGTAGATTCGTAAGCAAACAGGCTTTCGCTGATGTCAAACCCGGCGGGCTGGGCGAGAAAACCAAAACCGCTCTGGATGCCGCGCACCCGCATGTTTTCCAGCGTATTGTCTGCCAGCCAGACGATGCACGCTGCCACCAACAGCAAGGCAGCAAACTGGTATAACCAGCCGCGTGTTTTTTGGTTGCGCCAGAAGGCCATCATGCTTTATCCCCTTGTTGATGGGTATCGATGGCTATCCCATCAAGCTGCTGCCCTTGCCTTTCCAGCAACGCCCACAAATCAGCATAAAAGAAATGGTCGATGGTTTTAATATGCTGCGCCAACAAAGCATCTTCCTGCATATTGGGGCGAATATCACAATAGTACACCCCATCCAGCGGGTTCAGTTTGACGGTGTATGCCTTGAAATGCCCCGGCAGAAACGTTGCACTCACACCATACTCATTTTCACGCTTGGTTGTCTTGCGCTGGACATCATTCAGGAAAATGGCAATATGCGGCAAGGCGGTATCCGTCAAACGACCATACAGGAATTTGTCCATAAAAACCTTGTCAATCCGGTCTTTACTCGATGTTTTGACGGAACCAATGATTTTCAGTTCGCTGTTTTTGCTAATCAGCAAATCATGCTGATAACTGGCCTTAAACAGCTCCAAACCGGCAGCATCCCTGACTGGCACTTGCATTGTCCCAGCGACACAATCAAGGTTGAGTTCCACAATGAGCAGGCGAATCAGACGCTCAAACAAATCACCGTTCAGTTTTCTGGCCTGGTTGGACTTCCCTACCGGCAAACCATCCAGTGCTGCACCGATGGATTGTTGCAGGGTATAAATGGTGCGGATCAGGTTTTCCCGCAACGCATCAGCAGGCTTGTGACCATTCCGTAACTGCTCCAGTATCCCATGGAATTGGGTTAATGCCCCGGCAAGCGTCTCTGCCGTGTACATCAAACGGGAATTCAACGGACGGGTAATATTAAAATCGCCGTCTTCCCGGTACTGAAAAAACTGATAGTGGGTTTCATTTTGCGACACGATGCGTGCCTGTAAACCCTGCTCGATAAAGTCCAGATAACGGCAGCAAAAATCCGTGTAATCGCTGACCGCCTGAAAACGTCCTTTGTCAGTCACATAAAACAACAGATCAGCAAACGTCACCGGATAGATTCCCTGCGGGCAGCCGTTTTACGGTCATGGGCAATCCATTCCTCTTTACTCATGCGGCGCACATTTTCAAGCCGTTCAATTGCCCAGCGGTTGTATTGCGGGTCAAGATCACACCCCATCCAGCGACGGTTCAATTGTTCTGCTACCACAACCGTTGTTCCTGAACCAGAAAACGGGTCAACCACCAGATCACCTTCATTGGAAGAAGCCAACACAAATTTACGTACCAGTTCTTCAGGCTTTTGGGTGGGATGGGGTGTTTTCTCCCCCATACCATTACAGGTAGTTGGAATATCAATCACATCCTTGGGTTTTGCCCCTTTGGGATTGGGTGTCCAATCATCACGCTGTTTGGCGCTACCCTTGCCGTAGGCACTGCTTTCAGCTTGTGGATGGGAAGGGTATTTCAAGGTATGCGCCCCATAAGGGATCCGCACATCGTCAATATTCAGTTTGCTGGCATCTGACTTGCGGAAATGGATAATGCTTTCGTGCGAACGCCCCCAGTCATTACCCAGATTCGCCTTGTTCTTGTAATGCCAAACCAGCCAGCGACAGTGCTTGAAATGCCTGGATGCCGGGTGTTTCAAATCCGCCAGAATCTCGGAAAAACCGCAAATATACAAAGACCCGCTAGGTTTCAATACCCGTGAGGCTTGTTTGACCCATTGCATCGACCAGTTGATGTATTGTTCCTGGCTGTCAAAATTATCCCAATCGGCCTTTTTGATATTGTACGGTGGATCGGCAAATACCAGATCCACGCTGGCACTCTCCAAAGAACTTAACCATTCCAGTGAATCGCCTTGATACAAGCGTCCATTAGCGTGTTCGTATTGCAATAAAACACCTTTGGCAATAGGCTCAACCAGGGATAATTGTTCCATATCAAGCCTAACGGATCGGTGGTGCGTACATGATCCCGCCCTGATTCCACGGCCTGTTCAAACCGCGCTCCAGTTTCAGCGGGGAACCCTTACCGACGTTGCGCTCGAAAATTTCACCATAATTGCCGACCGCTTTGAGTACGCGATAAGCCCATTCCTTATCCAGCCCCAGCAACGCCCCCATGTCTTCGCCCGAACCCAGAATGCGCTGGATGTTGGGGTCATCGCTGACCTTCTTTTCATCGACATTGGCCTGGGTAATGCCGTATTCGTCACCTTCCAGCAGGGCATTCAGTACCCACTTGCTGATAGCGAAAAACTCGTCGTCACCCCGGCGTACCAGTGGCCCCAGCGGTTCCTTGGAAATGATTTCTGGCAGAATCAGGTGTTCATCGGGGTTCTTGGCGATGCTGCGTTCGGCAGCCAAACCGGAAGCATCGGTAGTGTAGGCTTCGCAACGCCCGCTGTGGTATGCACCGGTAGCAGCTTCGTTCTTTTCAAACACCAGCGGTTTGATGTCGAGTTTGTTGGCGCGAGCGAAATCGGTCAGGTTTTTCTCGGTGGTCGTGCCAGACTGTACGCACACGGTCGCACCATTCAGCTCCTTGGCACTGGCAACTTTCAGTTCCTTTTTCACCATGAAACCTTGCCCGTCGTAGTACATAACGCCGACAAAATTTGCGCCCAGTGAAGCGTCGCGGGTCAGTGTCCAGGTGGTATTACGCGAGAGGATGTCCACTTCGCCGGATTGCAGCGCGGTGAAACGTTGCTGTGCATTCAGTGGCACGTATTTGACCTTGTTGGCATCGCTGAGGATGGCAGCAGCAAGGGCTTTGCAGTAATCCACATCCAGCCCGCTCCATTTGCCCTGGCTGTCAGCGGATGAGAAACCCGCCAGTGCTACATTCACCCCACACACCAGTTCACCACGTGACTTGATGGTGTCGAGGGTTTTACCGGCATGGGCAGGCAGGGAAATGGCAGCAGTGGCGCACAGGGCAAAACCCGCCAGCCAGCGGGAAAAGGTCGTGTTTGGCATGGTGTTCCTTGGCAAATGATTAGTCTGGAATATCGGCAAATTTAAACAACAACTTGCCGACAAGTAAACAGCATCAATAAAACTTGCCGCGCATCAGTACCAGCGGAATCCCTGCCAGCACAAACATCAACGGAATAACCAGCCAGTTGCCCACCCTGACATAAGGTGTCGCTCCACTCATGGGCATGGCTTCACCGGTAATGACCGTTGCTTCGTACTGCGGCCCGGTGACGGTCACTTTGCCTTTTTCATTGATAATGGCACTGACACCGTTATTGGTGGCTCGTAGCAGGTAACGCCCAGTTTCCAGCGCCCGCATACGGGCAATTTCGGCGTGCTGTTGGGGTTCAATGGAGCCTGTAAACCAGCCGTCATTGCTGACATTGACCAGCATGGTGGCTTCAGGCAAACCCGCAATCATTTCTTCCGCATAGGCATCTTCGTAGCACACTGACACACGCACGGGCTGACCTGCCACTGTCAGTGTGTTCGTCCCTTCCCATGCGGTCACGTTGTCATACGGCAAGCGGATGATGTTTTTCAGAAAATCCAAGTATTTCAGGAATGGAATGTATTCACTGAACGGAACCAGATGCTGCTTGCCATACACGCTTTGTGCCGTGTGCAGGGATTGCTCGGCATCATGCCCCTCCCCCAAAGCCATCACTGCATTGTAAACATGGTCTTTTTCGCGGTCGAAATAGAAACCGCCGATCAGCACATCGGTTTTGGATTCACGTGCCCAATCCTGCAATGGCAAAACCACATCTTCCATCGAAAAATGGAAAAAGTCGGATAACGCCGTTTCAGGCCAGATGACCAGATGCGAATGTTCCACCGCCGGGAAACGGTCATAATCCATCAAGTCCAGATAAGCCTGCACGTTTTCAGTGCGGTATGCCTTGTCCCACTTGAGCAACTGATCGACATTGCCCTGCAACATACTGACGTACAAGGGCTTGTCAGACACCGGCTGTGTCCAGTTGATCTGCATCAGCCCCAGGCCACCCAAGGTTGTCACCAGCACAATTGCACCAGCAGCAATACGCTCTTTCAACGAACCCAGCAACGCCAGCAACAGGCAACCAGCACCCAGTGCCACCAACCAGCTTAACCCCAGTACCCCCGTTACCGGCGCATAACCTGCCAGCCAAGTATCAATCTGGGTTGTCCCCAGTTGCAACCATGGAAACCCAGTCAGGAACCAGCCCCGAAACCATTCTGTCAACGTCCACAAAGCCGGGAACACCAGCAGCAGTTTCATGCTGACCGACAGATGATCGAAATACGAAGCCAGCCAGCCAAACAGCATTAGACACAAGGCCACCAGCATCACAAACAGCAACACCATCAAAGCCGCAATCAGGCTGTTGGCTCCACCAAAAAAATGAATGCTGACATATACCCAGTGCGCCCCCCCGGCAAACATACCAATGCCGAATACCCAGGCCAGTTTCAGGCGTTGTTTCCGGGAAATGGATTTCAGGTTCAGCCAGAAAAAGACAGCAGGTACCAGCCAAGCAAACGGACGCCACTCGAAAGGCGCAAATGCCAGAACCAATAGTGCCCCTGCCAGCAAAGCCAACAGGTAATCAAGTTTGGAAAGGGAGTCGCGGAAAGACAGCATGAACCTATACCCGGTCAATCAAAACGTGGCGATTATAGCGCAGCCGTCTGTTCCTGATATGAATTTTCAATATACGGGGAAACTTCCAGCAGCGAAATCCGGCGATTGTCACTGCGCAGGATTTTGAACAACCAACCTGTCAGTACCACCTCTTCACCTTCTCGCGGAATTTTGCCCATTTCATCCATGATGATACCTGCAATGGTATCGAACTCATCCAACGAAAATCGTGTCCCTAACACAGCATTGATCTCTGCTACCGGTGTCAGCGCTTGTACCAGATAGAGGTTGTCACCTTGCGCCGCAATATTCACACTGGTGAGTTCTTCTTCATCGTATTCATCTTCAATGTCACCGACAATCTGTTCCAGCACATCTTCAAATGTCACCAAGCCACTAACACGCGAATACTCGTCAATCACCACTGCCATGTGATTGTGCGTATGGCGGAATTCCGCCAGCAAACGGCTCAGGCGCTGGCTTTCGGGCACAATCAGGGCTGGACGGATGATGGCATCAAGGCTGAAGGTGTCTTCATGCCCCATGTATTTAAGCAGGTCTTTTGCCAACAGAATGCCAGCCAGATGGTCATGTTCTTCATCCATGACCGGATAACGGGAGCGCTCGGTTTCGGCAATGGTTTGCAAAATCCGGGAAAAGCCATCCCGTTGGTCAATGAAATTGATTTGTGAACGGGGAACCATGATGTCCCGTACCTGAAGCGCCCCAAACTCCAGCACCCCCTGTAACATGCCCACCGTTTCATCAGGCAGCAGGTTTTTTTCATTGACCCGTTGCAGGTCTTCCAACAAGTCTTCCCGGCTTTGGGAGGTAAGATCGAGAGCCTGGATCAACCATTGTTTCCATCGCGGTCGAGGTCGCGACTCACCTGTTTCCGTATTCATGGTTCCTCAACATGTACTTGATATGGGTCTGGAAAACCGAGTGTGCCGAGAATGGTCGTTTCAAGGGATTCCATTTCAGCAGCTTCTTCATCGTTTATATGATCATAGCCTTGCAAATGCAACAAACCATGTATCAGCAAATGTGCCCAGTGCTGGGTCTGGGTTTTGCCTTGTTCCGCTGCTTCACGTTCCATGACCGGCAGGCAGATGACCAAATCCCCCAAGTAATCGGTTTCACCCTCTTCCAGCGGGATCGGCGGCTCATCGTAAGGAAAAGACAACACATTGGTCGGGTAATCCTTCCCCCGGTAATCGCGGTTGAGTTCCTGGCTTTCAGCTTCAGCCACCACACGCACCACCACACCGGCATCACCCTCGCCTTGCCATGCCGCTTGCGCCCACTGCAACAACTCGGTTTCAGCAGGCAGGGTAGCGTAATTTTCAGGATTCTGGATGTCGAGCAGCAAGGTCATGACTGTCATACGCCTCTACAATTTTTTGTACCAGTTTGTGCCGTACCACATCACGCCCACTGAAATAGTTGAAGCTGATGCCTTTGACGCCATCCAGAATTTCCGCCGCCTGTTTCAGACCGGATTTCTGATGACGTGGCAAGTCAATCTGAGTGACATCGCCGGTAATGACGGCAGAGGAACCGAACCCCAAACGGGTCAGGAACATTTTCATCTGTTCGGTGGTGGTGTTTTGCGCCTCATCCAGCAGGATGAAAGCATCATTCAGGGTACGCCCACGCATGTAAGCCAGCGGTGCAACCTCAATGACGTTGCGTTCAATCAGTTTGTTGACCTTTTCAATGCCGAGCATTTCATACAGGGCATCGTACATGGGGCGCAAATACGGGTCGATTTTCTGGCTCAGGTCGCCGGGCAAGAACCCAAGCCGTTCACCCGCCTCCACCGCAGGGCGTACCAGAATCAAACGGCGCACTTCGTCACGTTCCAGTGCCTCTACCGCACAAGCGACTGCCAGCCAGGTCTTGCCTGTCCCGGCAGGGCCGATACCGAAAGTGACATCGTGGATACGGATATTCTGGATATACTGGCTCTGCACCAAACCCTTTGGCTTGATGAAACCGCGTTTGGTACGGATACGCACATCATCACTGGTGTTGGCTTGTACCTTGTCCAGATTGGCTTCCTGCAAGAACAGGTGAATGCTTTCCGGGTCAAGCACGTTATCCGCTGTTTCGCGGTAAAGCCCTTGCAACAGGTTAATGGTGAGCTGGTTGGAAGATGGGTCGCCAGTGATCTGGAACAGGTTGCCCCGGTTACTAATGTCTACCCCAAGGCGTTTTTCCAGTTGACGCAAATGTTGGTCAAACTGACCACACAAGTTCATGAGGCGGGGAGTGTCGGCAGGTTCAAGCTCGAACTGGACGGTGTGCCTGTCATTTTCCGTCGCAGCAGTTGTTACTGTACTCAAAAAAGCTGAATGTCTGTAAGTTATTAATTGCTTGAAAGTATATAGGCAGGCACGTTCCGGTTCAACAACTGCCGCACCTTGCCATCCGTATTCAAAACTCAGTTGGGCTGATGATAATAGTCGTACTTGCTCAGCATTTCATTGGTAAAACGCCATGCCTCGTTGTATGACAAACCACTGTCACTAGGGATAACCACTTTCACATACAGGTCTGTACCGTATTTGGCTTTCAAGGCAGCCAGCCTGCTTTCCAGGGCTGGCAAGCCGACATTCGGTACAGTCGTGGAACCTGGCTCACGGATGGCATAACCCGATTTGCGATAGACCACTTCTACCACCTGTTTCCCCTTGGAGGAACGGGCAGGCTTGAGCAGTTTCTGATATTTTTTATCCAGTTCGGTGTATTCGCCCCGCAAGCTCAGCAACTGTTTTTCATGCTGGTCGACCTTGGTCAACAAATTGACAACCTGGGTGCTTTTGTCGGTCAACTCGGTTTGCATGGTGTCCAGCGAACGTTTGCGCATCTCAAGTTCTTCGGACTGCTCGCGGGAAAGTGCCTGCAAACGGGTAATTTCAGCCTCGTTGGTGCTAGTCAGGGTACGAGCTTCCTCGGTTTCAGCACGGCTGCGCAACAACTCCATTTCCAGAGTGGAAGCCCGTTGTTGCAGGTATTCCAGTTGTTCTTCCAGCGTGGCATTTTCCTTGAGCTGGAATTCAGCCAACTGGGTGGCCTGTTGTGCCTGCGCGGATGCCTGTTGTGCCTGCTCAGCAGCTTTTTGTGCATCCTGTGCAGCTTGCTGGGCTTCCTGCTTGGCAACTTCCTGCGCTTTGACGCTATGCTTGAGTTCATCCAGCAGATTACGGTTGTTCAAGGCCATCACCACAATCACCAGCAGGAAAATCTTGAGGATCACCATCATCACATTGCTGAAAGACGACCAGAAGCCCTCTTCCATGTCTTCCTGTGAGCCACCACTGAGTGATGGAAAACCGCTGTTCATGGTTTATCCTTGCTATCCAGCCGAAAACCTTCCCGGATGGAATCACGGATAACACGGATATTGTCACCACTACCTGCCACAGCAGCTTGCAGATCATCCACTGCCAGTTGCAGCCGCTCACCGGCTTGCAGGAAACGGTTTTGCACCAGCCCGATGGTTTCGGATGCCTTGCGCAGTTCCGCAGCCAGCACTGCCACATCATGCATCAGGTTATTTTCGGCATGTTTGAAGCGCGGCAGGATATACAGTGAGGTGACATCTTCGATGTTCGCCAGCAACTGGGTACGTGCATCCTGCAAACGCAGGTAAAAATAGGCGAAAAATACGTAACAGATAATGGCTGTCACCGTGGTACTCAGGGAATTGGACATACCACCGATGATGTCCCACATGTTTTTCATGCTGTCAGGGGAATTCATCAGGCCAGCCGCCCCCATTAAGGCAATAGCCAGGGAAATGACAGTTGCCAGTACCCCCGCCAGAATCAGGATACTGTTGACAAAACGCACCAGGGTAAACTGGGATGCTTGACCAGCAAGTAGCGTCGCCGCCAGTGCAGCCTGATTGATCGGCGCATGTTGGCGGGCAATGGTTTGCACCGCGTAATAACGGTTGACCACTAAAGCCGACTCTGGCAATCCATACGCCGGGTTGGCAGCATTATCTTCCGCACGCTTGATGAAATTCTCCAGCATATCCTGTTCACGGCTATACACCAGAAACAACAGGATCATGCGCACCAGCCCAATCAAAAAAATCAACAGGATGACACCATTCAGCACCAGACCCAACTGGCCTGCTTGCGTGGTGTAAAAGAATTGCGTCACCACATCCTTGTTCAGCAAGACCCCAGCTCCCAGCAGGAACAGCAGGATCAGCATCTGTAACAGGGTCAGGTAGTAACGTGTCTTAATTGGTTTCAGCATCAGTATCAGAATCCCTCGAATATGGCTGACGTGGTATGGCTTCGACAGGTACAGGTTCGCTCATGTTCCGCCCCGAGGAAATTCCCAGTTCAGACAGTTTGCGTACACCGGGCAAGACACTGCGTTCCAATGAACCGAGCGCCTTATTGTACGTTTCCACGCTGGAACCCAGATTACGCCCCAAACGCTCCAGATGCTCAAGGAACACGGTCAAGCGTTTGTGCAACTCTTCACCCAGATCGCGTACCTTGCCTGCGTTTTCAGCCAGAACGGTCTGTTTCCACCCGAATGCCACGGCCCTTAACAAAGCAACTAGGGTGGTCGGTGTTGCCAGAATGACTTTATCATTCAGGGCATCATGCAGCAGGCTTTTATCCTGTTCCAGGGCTGCGCCCAGAAACTGCTCGCCGGGGATGAACAATACCACAAAATCGGGGGATTGCTCGAATTGCTCCCAATAACGCTTGCCTGCCAGCACTTTCACATGTTCGCGCACATGGCGGGCATGGCGTTGCAGGTGACGTTTGCGGATTTCTTCATCATCTGCACCCGCTGCATCCAAATAGGCATCCATCGGTGCTTTGGCATCCACAATCATTTCACGCTTGTCCGGCATCCGTATCACCATGTCAGGGCGAATGGTGCGTTCGGCATTACTGCGTTGCGCCTGCTCAACGAAATCACAATGCTCGACCATACCAGCCAGCTCGGCAATACGCCGCAGGCTAAGCTCTCCCCACTGCCCACGGATACCAGGGGTACGCAAGGCAGAAGCCAGGCGCCCGGTTTCACCCCGCAGGGCAGCCTGGTCATGCATCATGCCCCGAATCTGCTGACTGAGAACACCGAAACTGGCTTGCCGTTCCTTTTCAATCTCACGGATTTGCTGCTCGGTTTTCGCCAAGGCATCACGGATCGGCTCAACCAGATGCTGGATAGAGCGCTGCCGTTGCTCTAGATCGGCGCGTGATTCCACCTGAAAACGCCCCATGCTTTCCTGTGCCAGTTGTAGAAACTGGGTATTGTTTTCACGCAAAGCCCGCTGGGAAAGAGCCGCAAACGTGTTGTGCAGACGGTCTTGCGCGTCATCCAGCATTCGCAGACGCTCTTCGTGGATTTGCTCTTCGCTTTGCAATTGCATTTGCAGACGCTCAAGCTCACGACGAGCTTGCCGCAAAGGGTTGCTATAGATGAAATGCGCTACCAGCAACCCAAACAGGAACATGCTTATTGCTGTAATGAAAACAATGTGTTGATCAACAAAAGCACCAAGCTGGAAGGCGTTGTTATCCATACTGTGCATTCAGATAAAGAACAAAATGAGGAATCCCTCCCGACCCCACAATAGGGAGGAAAATATTCAGTGCTCGCGCTCCGGCAAGGCAATATTCAATTCCAGCACATCATAATCTGTGCCTTTCTCAAACTGGACATTCACCTGCTCCTCGGTAATCGGTACGTATTTGCGGATCACACTCATGATGTCGCGGCGCAACTGCGGCAGATACTCGGGGCCGTTGCGGTCAATCCGCTCATGCGCAATGACGATTTGCAACCGTTCTTTGGCCAGTTTGGCGCTACCCTGCTTTCCTTGCCTGAAATAATCAAACCATGCCATAACTCACCCGAACAAACGTTTGAAAAAGCCTTTCTTTTCCACGTCCAGAAAACGGTGTGGGACGGTTTCACCTAGGAATCGGCGCACAAAATCATCATACGCTTGTCCGGCATCACTGGCCTTGTCCAGAATGACTGGTGAACCACTATTGGATGCCTGCAAAACACTTTGCGACTCGGGAATCACGCCAATCAAGGGTACAGCCAGAATTTCCAGGATGTCTTCCATACCCAGCATTTCACCAGCCTCTACCCTGCTGGGGGAGTAGCGGGTAATCAGCAGGTGCTCCCGCACGGAATCACCCTGCTCCGCCTTCTGGGTCTTGCTTTGCAACAAACCGAGAATACGGTCGGAATCACGTACTGAGGACACTTCCGGGTTGGTGACAACAATCGCATCATCGGCAAAATACATGGCCATGTGTGCTCCCCGCTCAATACCAGCCGGAGAATCACACACCACGAAATCAAAATGGTCTTCACGCAGGTCATTGATGACTTTACCTACGCCTTCCTTGGTCAGGGCATCCTTGTCACGGGTTTGGGAAGCAGGCAGAACATGCAGATTTTCGGTACGCTTGTCACGGATCAACGCCTGTTTCAGGCTTGCCTCACCGTTGATAACATTCACGAAATCATAGACGACGCGCCGCTCGCATCCCATGATAAGGTCAAGATTGCGCAAACCCACATCAAAGTCGATAACGGCGGTCTTGTAACCACGCAGAGCCAGCCCGGTGGCGAATGCGGCACTGGTAGTCGTTTTGCCAACGCCACCTTTACCCGAAGTCACTACAACTATCCTGCTCAAAAGAGGCTCCTTTATTATTTACATCAGAGGGCGTGGATTGATACAGAATCCAGTACAGGATACTACCAGAAACAACGCTTTTTTAGTAGAAAATCAGAACATCGGCGCGATTTTCAACTTTTCCCCTTCCAGCCATACCATCGCGGGTCTGCCCTTCAAATCCGTGCTGATATCGTCCAGCAAACGGTAATTCCCGGCAATTGCCACCAACTCGGCTTCCAGTTTCTGGCAGAAAATGCGGGCGCTGGTATCCCCTTGAATACCCGCCAGAACTCGCCCGCGCAGGGAACCGTACACATGCACGGAACCACCCGCCAGAATTTCCGACCCGGCGCTAGTATGTTGTAGCACGACAATATCGCCATCAGGAAAATAAATCTGCTGACCGGAACGTACTGGACGATCAATAACCTCGATACTCTTGCCGGAAGCATTTGCACCTCTGGTAGCTGGCTTTTCAATACGCGCCGCAGGAGGCACACGCCCACCGCGCAGGATAGCCCAGCCAGCCTGTGTGGCTTGTTCAATACAGACATCAGGCAGATGACGAATACCTACTGGTATAAACCCTAGGTCAGTAATCACAGTTCGCAGTTGCTGCATGTCCAGTTTTTGACACTCTTCACCCAGCGCCTGACAGTCAACCACCAATGGGCTACCTGCAAACAGGGTCGGCAGGCTGTCACGCTTGCTCCGCAAGCCTTGCCTGACCTGCACCATATCCGGGGATGCCAGTTGCAGGACGCTGAGCATGGTCATTTCGCCCTTGATCTCCACTGAATCTGCTGACAAATTAAACACTCCTGCTAACACAAACCATTAACTATTGCTATAAATTTATCCGACAAACGGACAAATAGAAAAGTCTTATTCTTAAAAACAAGATTCTATCTTTCACCCTGTTAATTTATAATTCAGTTGCACGGGGCAAAAGAAGAATAATTGAACATGAATTTTTTTGGGGCTTATACCATGAACAGGGGCGATTCAACTTTCCAGCTCTCGCTGGCGCTTGTCACACTACTAGCCATCCAGCCAGCATTAGCTCATGCAGGCTTGACTGATACTAGCACACCTTCCCTGCAACTCGCGGCGGCTGTTGAAACCTCGCAAAATCATCAGGAAGCCGCCAAACAGTTTGCCATTGCCAGCGACTTGCTCACCAACAAGAACGGGGGACAAGCAAAACCCCAGGAAGGCATCGAGTGGCTTGAACGCTCTGCCGCGCAAGGTTACACACCTGCCCTGTTCGAGCTTGCCAATTTCTACGAAAACGGTGTGCATGTAAAGCAGGACATCAGCAAAGCGGTCGACCTTTACGAACAGGCGGCAAAACAGGGGCATGTTGACTCGCAGTACAACCTTGGTGTGCTGTTCCTGCGCGAACCCGAAAACATTGACAAGGCCATCCACTGGTTTGAACAGGCCGCCCGCCAGCAGGACGTTGCCGCACAATACAATCTTGCCTTGCTGTATGACGCAGATAAAAACCGTAAGGCTGACCAGACTGAAGCCACCTATTGGTTCACCCAAGCTGCCCAGAACGGACACAAGGATGCCCAGTTTGACCTCGGCGTGCGTTACCTGAAAGGCATCCATCAACCGCAGAACCATTCGCAAGCAGCTTTTTGGTTCCGTAAGGCTGCTGAACAGCACGATCCTGCTGCTGCCTTTAACCTTGCCCTGATGTACGAAGAAGGGCATGGGGTGGAGCGCAGTGCTGACCAGGCGCTTCACTGGTACAAGGAAGCCGCCCGTCAGGGAGAACCCGGCGCACAATATAATCTTGGCATCAAATACCTGCTGGGTGAAGGAATGCCTCAGGATGCCAAACAGGCGATGGAGTGGATCCGCAAAGCCGCTGAAGGCAAAAATCCGGCTGCCCAACACACCATTGGTTTTATGTACGATCAAGGCGTTGACCTGCCCAAAGATGATGCAATGGCATTGTACTGGTATCGCCAGTCTGCTGATCAGGGCTACGCGGAAGCACAAATGGGTCTTGCCAGTATGTTTGCCGAAGGTCAGGGTGTGACTACCGATCTCGCTGAAGCCGTCAACTGGTTCCGCAAGGCTGCCGAAAACAATAACCCGGTAGCCCAGTTCAACATGGGTACTTATCTGGCGCATGGCATAGGCACTGCTAAAGATTTACCCGAAGCCGCTTACTGGTTATCGCGGGCAACAGCGCAACATCACGAACACGCGGCAGCCAATCTTGAATTTGTGCTGAAACAACTGACCGCCAGTGAACGGCAGGAACTCGACCGGCGCTTGTCTACCACCCCGCATATTCCGCAGCAACAGGACAAGTCTGCTAGCATCCAGTAGAATGCCGGGCTTTAAGAAAACCAGCCCGATACGATGTCTGCATTGCTCAAGCCCCAATTCCCCGCCCCCCCCAATGGCCACATCCGCTGGGGGCAATTGTATGGCTCATCCCTCGACTGGCTCATTGCCCAGTCCGCCCAAGGCTTTGATGGCTTGACCCTGCTGGTTGTACCGGATGTGCATACCGCGTATCAAATGGATGCGGCGCTGCACTTTTTCGCCCCGGAAATCCCGCGCCACATTTTCCCCGACTGGGAAACGCTGCCCTACGACGTGTTTTCCCCACACGAAGACATCATTTCTGAACGCCTGAAAACGCTGGCGACGCTGCAAAACCTCAAGCGCGGCATCCTGGTCGTACCTGCCACCACGCTGCTGCATCGGGTTGCCCCCACCAGTTACGTGCATGGCTACACCTTTATAGTGCGCAAGGGTTCACCACTCAATATCGACAAATTGCGCAAGCAACTCGAAGAAGCAGGTTACCGCAACGTCAGTCAGGTGATGGCACACGGCGAATACGCCACCCGTGGCTCGCTGCTGGATTTGTTCCCGATGGGCAGCCATACGCCCTACCGAATTGATTTGTTTGATGAAGAAGTGGATTCAATTCGTACCTTCAACCCGGAAACGCAACGCACCGATGCTGTGGTGGACAGTATCGAACTGCTGCCAGCGCGGGAATTTCCGCTCGACGAAGCCGGAATCCGCACCTTCCGCCAAAACTATCGGGTGCAAGTCGAAGGCGATCTGAGCCGCAGCCGCATTTACGAAGGGGTGAGTCAGGGCAAACCGCCAGCGGGGATTGAGTATTACTTGCCGCTGTTCTTTGAGCATACCGCCACGCTGTTTGATTATTTGCCGAAGAAGACCTTGCTGGTACTCGCAGAAGGCGTGGATGCTGCGGTCAACACGTTCTGGGAAACGGTGGAGTATCGGTATGAACAGCGGCGGCATGATATTGAAAGGCCGTTGCTTGCGCCGGAGAAGTTGTTCCTGACGGCGGCGATGCTGGCGAGTTGGGTCGGGGATTATCCGAGGGTTGAGGTGCAGCGGTTTAAAGAAGCTGACGCTTCTTACCCCTCACCCCAACCCCTCTCCCTCAAGGGGAGAGGGGCTGAAGAAGAAAATGCATCTCTTGCTCCCCCTCTCCCCTTGAGGGAGAGGGGGCTGGGGGGTGAGGGGTTCTTCAACTACCCCATTGCCGCCCTGCCCTCGCTCCTAATCCATGCCCGCCACGAACAGCCCCTGTTCCTGCTGTTCAACTTCCTGAAAGAGCTGCAAGGGCGGGTGCTGTTCACCGCTGAATCTGCCGGACGGCGCGAAGCCTTCCTCACCCTGCTGAAAGACAACGGCATTGCGGTCAAAACACTGGAAACCTGGCAGGATTTCCTCGGTAGCCAAGCGGAAATGGCGGTCACGGTCGCGCCGCTGGAAAACGGTTTCTGGCTGCCGGATGCGCGGATTGCGGTCATCCCTGAAAACCTGCTGCATGGGGTGCAAATCCAGCAGCAACGCCGTCGCCGCAAAGCCACCCGCGATGCCGATGCGATTATTCGCAACCTCACCGACCTCAACGAAGGCGCGCCTGTCGTCCACGAAGAACACGGGGTTGGGCGTTATCTGGGCTTGCAAACCGTTACTGCGGGTGGGGTGACTGCCGAATATCTGGTGATCAGTTACGCCAATGAGGAAAAGCTGTATGTCCCCGTAGCAGCGCTACATCTGGTCAGCCGTTACACTGGGGCAGACCCCGACAATGCGCCGTTGCATCGCCTCGGTACAGGACAATGGGAAAAAGCCCGTAGCAAAGCGGCGGAAAAAGCCCGCGATGTGGCGGCGGAATTGCTCGACATCCACGCCCGCCGCGCTGCCCAACAGGGGCACAGCTTCCCGTTTGACGACAACGATTACCGCCTGTTTGCAGGCGCGTTCCCGTTTGAGGAAACGCCGGATCAGGCACTGGCGATTGAAAACGTCATCAAGGACATGCGTGCCGCGCAGCCGATGGATCGGGTGGTGTGCGGCGACGTGGGTTTCGGCAAGACCGAAGTAGCGATGCGGGCGGCGTTCGTGGCGGCGAATGCGGGCAAGCAGGTGGCGATGATTGCGCCGACTACCCTGCTGGCGCAGCAGCATTTGAACAATTTCCGTGACCGTTTTGCCGACTGGCCGTTCAATATCGAATCGCTGTCACGCTTCAAGACCGGCAAGGAAACCAGCAAGGCACTGGAGGCACTCGCCAGTGGCAAGATCGACATTGTGATCGGCACGCACAAGCTGTTGCAGGACGATGTGCATTTCAAGCAACTGGGGCTGGTGATCATCGACGAGGAACACCGCTTCGGCGTGCGTGACAAGGAGCAGATGAAAAAGCTGCGTGCCAATGTCGATATGCTGACCATGACCGCCACGCCGATCCCGCGCACCCTGAATATGTCGCTGTCGGGCTTGCGTGACCTGTCGATCATTGCCACCCCGCCGACCCAACGCCACGCCATCAAGACCTTTGTGTGCGAATGGAACAAGACCATCATTCAGGAGGCGTGTGCGCGGGAATTGTCACGCGGTGGGCAGGTATACGTCCTGCACAACGAGGTCAAAACCATCGACAAGGTGGAGCAGGAACTGGGCGCAATGCTGCCCGGCGTGACGGTGCGCCATGCCCATGGGCAAATGCGGGCGCACGAGCTGGAAAGCATCATGAGCGACTTTTACCACCAGCGTTTCCAGATTTTGGTTGCCACCACCATCATTGAAAGCGGCATTGACGTGCCAACCGCCAACACCATCCTGATCAACCGTGCCGACAAGCTGGGGCTGGCGCAGTTGCACCAGTTGCGCGGGCGGGTCGGGCGTTCGCACCACCGCGCTTACGCCTATTTGATTGCGCCGCCCAAATCCGCGCTCACGCCGGATGCGGTCAAGCGGCTGGAAGCGATTGAATCGCTGGAAGAACTGGGGGTCGGTTTCACGCTGGCGACCCACGACCTAGAGATTCGCGGCGCGGGCGAATTGCTCGGCGAGGGGCAAAGCGGGCAGATTCAGGAAATCGGTTTCAACCTCTACAACGACCTGCTGGAACGGGCGGTGAAAGCCCTCAAGTCCGGCAAAGTGCCTGACCCCAAAGCCACCAGCAGCCGCACCACGGTGGAACTGGGCGCTCCGGCGCTGATCCCTGACGATTATTTGCCGGATGTCCATGCGCGGCTAATCCTCTACAAACGCATTGCCAGCGCGGCATCGCAGACAGCACTGGACGAGTTGCGGGTGGAAATGATCGACCGCTTCGGGCTGCTGGCGGAACCGACCAAGACCCTGTTCAGCGTCACGCGGGTCAAGCTGCTGGCGCAGGAACTCGGTATCCGCAAGCTGGATATGCACATCAAGGGTGGGCGGATGATCTTTGATGACAAACCGAATATTGACCCGATGAAGGTGATTACGCTGATCCAGAAACGCCCGTGGGTATTCAAGCTGGATGGGCAGGATAAGTTACGGTTTGAGGTGGAATTGCCGACGGTGGAAGAGCGGGAGGAGTGGGTGGTTAAGGTGATGGGGGAGATTGGGGGATAGAAAAAACTGGAGTCTGTCTCTTTAACTCTTTTATACTGAACAAAAAGCTTAATTAACAGACTCCACCTCCTTTATTACAAAGTAAAATTAATGGTATGCTTTTTGCAAAAAGCTAAAAAATCGTCAAGTATTTTCCTCGTTTCCAACTCATTGCCAAATCGCGCCAAGTCATAAGCCTTCGCGACAAAGATATTTTTTCTATCTTCATCGTCTATAATTTCATAGCAATCATTATTTGATGACATTTCTTTTATAGTTGAATCGACTTCCCATTTATTGTTTTTACCCACCAGAAAAAATAATTTTGACTTAGATGCTTCTGCTGTAGAGAACTTATTGACATCCCTTTTATCACAATCTGACAACCATCTACCAGTATCAGATTGAAGTATAATAGAAAACCGAACTTGATCTTCATTAATTTTATTATTTCCAAAGTAAAACTCATAACAATACATATTGAGCCAATCCCAAGCCCAGTTGTCGAGACTGCCCTTGCCATTTTTAGGACTAGAATTACTATATTTAGACCACCCACCTTTATAAGACAAGGAATAGTGGTTGCCGATAAACTTCATCAAATCCAATACTCGTTTTTGGTACAAAAATAAAAGTCTATAAGCATTTCTCACATCTAACAAAACATTATTCAATTCAAGATCAGTTAAAGAATGCGACATTAATACTCTCCAATAAGTTTAATGATAGATTTCTCAAAGTTCGATTTCTGATAATTAATCTCACTTAACCATTCTCCCGTGGCATATCCATGCAACCCAAAATACTTGATTAAGTCTTTTAAAATCATTGACACTAAAGATACACTTTCCAGCATAGTGCTAGCTAAAAAAATATCATCTTCTAATTTCTTTATTCTTTTAAGAAGAGAACTCCATTTAACGTTAAACACTATCAGCTTATCGACTTCCAAATAAACACCTTCTTCTAAAACCCCACCAATAGCTAAAAGATATACACTTCTTTTTTCATCATCATATTCATTTAAATATGCTTTATACTCTCTCAACCATTGAGAAGGATCTTGTTGATTTTCATCATTTCTTTTTGCTTCCACTATTAGATCGAAATTTTCAAATCTAATAAAAACATCAGGTTCTACATAATTTTGCTCTGTACCTTGCCCATCCCAATGAGGCCAAAATTCATAACTTATAATATCACCTGATTTTTTAGGCAACAGACTGGACTCAGAACAAGAATCTCTTAAAATACTCCAAGACAAATTAGCAGGCAAATAAATTAATAATCCAAAAACAGAAGATGTTAGGGAATCCTCAGATGTTTTGAATAGTTCTCTCCAGTGAACCTGTCCTTTTCTAAGGCTTCTACCATATTTATTTCTCTCAATTGCGTGTAGCATATAAATCCCCATTCACGAAAGCGGATGAAATTATAGCAAAGCACAACCTATTGATCTATAGTAAAGAATGAAGAAAGTTTAAAAATCAAGACTCACTAAATCATCGACTTTTTATTTAAACATACGTTCCGGCAACACAAATTGATGACAAATCAACTTTTCAGCCGTAACCCATGAACATCCTTGAGTGACAACCCCGTCTTTACTGCAATCGTTTCATCATCCAGCACATCCAGTAAATTGTAGGCAATTTCCACCGCCTTCTTTTGCTCGCCTTCATCCCGTGCCGTATCCGTCACATTCTTCAAATCACGGTAGTACTTCAAGCTATCTTCGTAGGCTTGACGTTCGGCAGGATTAAAGCAGGCAATTTGTGCCGCTTCAAATAACTTGAGGAATATTGCTTCGTGCAAAACAGGCGGTATTTCCTGCATTTCGTGCAAGTGCCTGAATATATACAGCCATTTGTCTTGCGTCGTATGCAGTTCATCCAGCGACTTATTAAAATGGGGCAGCGTCAGATAGATAAACGTCAGCTTTTCATAAAACACCTGCCCATTCTGGTTTTTAAGCTGGATGGTATGAATCACTTCCTTGTCGTGGATTTCCCGATCTTCCTCAAACACAAAATCAAGGATGCCGATGGTATAAACCGCCGCCAGCTTATAATCCCAATCGCCGCGCTGTGCCTGCTCCTGAATCGGAAACGTGGCGTAATACAGGCTGCGATCCTTGAAAAAATTCTGCTTGGCTTTCTGCAACTCAACAATGAAACGTTCACCCGTCGGGCTGATGCAATTCAGATCAAAAATGGCTTTACGGTCAAGCGCAGTATACCCCTGATGTTCATTGCGGGTGTACTGTAAATCCTGAACCCGGTGTTTTTCTGGCAGCAGCGTATTCAGGAAGCTGATCAGCAGTTCCTTGTGCGGCTCTTCCCCAAACAGTTTCTTGAAACCGAAGTCGGTAAAAGGGTTGATGTACTTATCCTGCATAGTGCCAACCTGCTGATGTTATGGGCTGTAGGACTGTGATTCTAGCATAAACCCAACTGGCAGCGATGCGACAAGTTACCGCTATCCACCATCAACACCCGCCCTATGCTATCCTACCCCCAACAAGATTTTTGGCGTTGGTTTATGTCCGCATCGGTAGCACTCAAGACAAAGAACACTCCATCCCCCGGCACGGTCGGGCGCGGTAAAGCTGTGACACTGGACAGCAAGCCCACCCACACGCACTGGACGGATGGGCGCGTCAGCCTCCACCTCGGCAACAGCCTGAACCATTACCCGCAATGGGACAACCCAACCGTGATCGTTTCGGACGGCGCGTATGGCATCCTCGGTTTTGAAGGCGACACCTCCGACCATCTGGGTATTGCCGACTGGTACGAACCGCACATTCAGGCATGGAGCCAACACGCCACCGCGCAAACCACCCTCTGGTTCTGGAACTCTGAAATCGGCTGGGCGACTGTCCACCCGGTTCTGGAACGCTACGGCTGGCGTTACGTCAACGCTAATGTCTGGAACAAAGGCAAAGCCCACATCGCGGGCAACGTCAACACCGCCAAAATCCGCCGTTTCCCCGTCGTCACCGAAATGTGCGTCCAGTATGTATTTGAAGCACGCATCGACAACCTGACACTGCAACAATGGCTACACCGCGAATGGAAACGCACCGGGCTACCCATGCGTAAAGCCAACGAAGCCTGCGAAGTCAAGGACGTAGCCACCCGCAAATACCTCGACCAAGGTCACCTCTGGTATCCGCCGCCACCGGAAACCTTCGCAAAAATGGCAACCTACGCCAACCAGCATGGCAACCTGGCAGGTCGCCCCTATTTCTCCCGCAACGGCATCCACCCCATGACGGCGGAAGACTGGGCAGCCCAACGCGCCAAATTCCACTGCCCGATGGGATTCACCAACGTCTGGGATCGCAACCCACTCAAAGGCGCAGAACGCATCCGCGTCCCCGAAATCAGCGGCAAAGCTGCCCACCTGAACCAAAAACCGCTGGATTTTCTGGGCATGATCATTGAAGCCAGCAGCGATGCAGGCGACGTAGTGTGGGAACCGTTCGGGGGATTGTTTTCCGCTTCATTGGCAGCGAAACGCGCCGGACGCAAAGCCTTTGGCGGGGAAATTGACCCCACCTATTTCCAGCTTGGGCTGGAACGTTTCATGCCACGCCAGCCTGAAAAAGCAGTAGCAAGAAAACGCAAAAAGCATTCTTGGGCAGATACACCCGGCTTCGGCATGTGGGCAGACCGTGAAGAAATGGCAGACCCAGCAGCGTATGTGCGCAACATCAGGAAACCGCGTTATACCCTGTGAAATAAAGCTGAAGTTGCTCTACCTGACCACACTCAAATGTGGCGGCTTGAAATCCGTATCCTTGGCAAACACCGGAGGCAGCAAATTCGCCACAAACCGTAGCTTGCTCCCATAACCTAATCAAAGGGGTCAGACTCGATTGATCACATAGGAAGCCACCCCCTGAAAGGAAGGAAAACTTTGTCACGCCGCCAGCAACACTTGTTCCTCCACCATTGCAGGCAAATTGAGCCGCACGAAAAACGCCTGCGGATACAGGTAATCTTCCCCCGACTCATCTACCACCCTCACCATACCCAGCGTTTCACCTTGAGGGTCAGGCAGCACTTCGTACAACTTACGCAGTTCCAGTGAAACCTCGTAATCTTCGTTCTTGATACAAATTGCAAATGTATGTCCAGACATAACGCTTACCCGATAAAATATTTGATTTTGAACTCTTTCTTACCAATGCCATTGGCTTCGTACCAATGGATTTCCGCCTGATGCAGTGAACCATCCGGCAAACGGATTTCAGCAAATCCCTTGCGTTTGCGCCAATGGCCTTCCCCATGCAGCTTGCGCAAACGTGGTAACTCCCGAATCCCCGAACCTGATGCAAAGGTTTCAGCATCGCGAATTTCACCCACAATTTCAAACAGCATGTGGCATCACTCGTACCTGTCCAACTTTGCAAAGCAATCGCATCCAAACGGTGAAGGCATAGACCGCCCCCGTATCGGCAATCAACATGCTTTGCGCCTTTTCAATAATGCCTCAGCACGGCTTTCAAAAAGTAATGAACGGGCTTTGGCAGATACGTCAGAATGCCCACTGCGATACACCCTACCCACGGGAACGGGGGAGGCGGTAGTGGTGGGATCTTGCAAAATAACCCCCTCTTCTTTCGCCAATTGCTCCAGCAACAACTGTACCAAGCGAAATTTATCCGCGTGGGGCAGTGATACCACAGAGGGCAGTAACTCAGCTATCGACATAGTGGCATCTCCTATCAATCAAGTAAGCCGTTCACAGATTAACGCACTGCAAACACAAAGAACACCCAGCTTCTCCGGTAAAATTCAACCTCAAGTTGCTCTACCTGACCACACTCAAATACGTCTGCTTGAAATCCGTATCCTTAGCAAACAGGAGGCAGCAAATTCGCCACAAACCGCAGCTTGCTCCCGTAATCGTCGAATGACTTGCCGCTCTTGTATGGACTAGATCCCGTTAGTACCAACACCGCAAGTTTAGTACTGGCTGATGAGAACTACCCAAAATCCGTCTGAACTACAGCGATTCTCCGCACTTGTAAACACCCTCACTTGTAGCTACTATTTTAAAATATAGCCACAAATGGGATAACCGTTATGCACGTTGCTGTCCGCGAACTCAAAAACCGCTTTTCCGAATACCTGAAATACGCCCAGGCAGGTGAAGAAATCATCGTCACCACCCACGGTAATCCGGTAGCACGCTTGACGCGCTTAGCACCCAACTTGCAACTTCGCGCTTCACAACCGCTGGATAAATTAGCGTGGGTACGACGCGGACAAGCTGGCAAAAAACTGGGATTGCCTGCTGCGCAGCGTATTCGCTTAACCGAAGGTGTGTCGTTGAGTGATTTGCTGCTGGAAGACCGTGCATGAGTATCCCCCTGCTCTATCTCGACACATCCGCGTGGCTGAAATTGTATGTGGAAGAAGACGGTTCAGAAGCAGTCCATGCAGCAGTTGAACAAGCGGAACAGACTTGCACCCACCTGATTGCCTACGCCGAATTACGCGCAGCCTTGGCAAAAGCGCAACGTATGCAACGGCTAGAAGCCGCCCAAAAAGCCCAACTGTTGCCCATCATCGACAATGATTGGCAAACACTGAATGTGATTTTACCCACGGAAATGCTGGTCAAACGGGCGGGCAATCTGGCGGATCAGTTTGGTTTGCGGGGTTACGACAGCATTCATCTCGCGGCGGCAGAGGCGATTAGCCTGCAAATCATGCCGCAGCCGTTGGTGTTTGCCTGCTTTGACAAGCATTTGAATGAAGCTGCCAAAGTCTTGGGTATGACTGTCTTGAACCAGGATTTATAGGATTCAAAGATGGACAGAATTGAAGAGGCGTCGCCTCCCCCATCCTGCTAATCCTTGCCCACCCGGTTGGAGCTGCCTGTGCGGCGGCTACCGTAGCACTTGCGGTACTTCTTCGCATATTTATCACGACAGGTAAGCACACGATTCCTGTACTTGCTTGATGCTTAACGGTTTAAGCATCTATTATGGGTCATCTGCTCATTTGAGGAAGCCCATGCGTTTATTGACGTTATTGTGTCTGTGCTTATTACCGCTACTGAGCCATGCGGTACACAACTCCGTATTACGCGACCACCCCTCCCCGTATTTTCGCACCCACTCCGATGACAGCATTCACTGGAATACCTTCAGTGCCACCGCTTTTGAACAGGCAAAAACCAGTGGCAAACCCATCTTGATTTCCAGCGGTTATTCGAGTTGTTACTGGTGTCACAAAATGAAACAAGACACCTTCAGCGACAAAGCAGTGGGGGAAACCGTGAATGCCGGTTTCATTCCAATCATTGTGGATCGCGAGTTAGAGCCAGAAGTGGATGCCTATTTGCAAACCTTTATGGAACAACAACGCGGTTTCGGGGGCTGGCCGTTGACGGTGATGCTGACACCGGATGCGCTCCCCATAGGTGGCTTTAACTACACCAAGGCGGATGAGTTTAACGCAACCCTGCAACGTTTCCTCAATGACTGGGCGACCAATAAAACCAGTATTCAGGAAAAAGCTCAAGCGAAAGCCAATACGCTGGCACAACAACGCGATGCGGCGATAACGGTGGCTGACACCACCACGCCGCTCGCCGTGCTACAAGCGTTTCTGCAACACGTCAGTGGCGCGGGCGATGAAAAATACGGCGGGTTTGGTGATCAGGAAAAATTCCCGAACTTGCCGCAGTTAAGCGCACTGTTTACCCTGCACCAACTCAAGCCGGACAAAGACTTGTATGCTTTTTTGCAAACCAGTTTGGCAGCATTGATTGGTGGCGGTTTGCGCGATCATTTGGGCGGTGGATTTTTCCGTTACACCGATGACCGCCGCTGGACGCACCCGCATTACGAACAGATGTTATACACCCAAGTATTGGCAGCACCCTTGTTGATTCGGGCAGGCGTGGAATTCAAACAACCGGTATACCTGCAAGCCGGACGCGAGGCATTGTTACATACCCTCACCGCATTCCGGCGCGATGATGGCTTATTGCGTGCCGGATTATCCGCCGTGGGTGGGGATGGCACCGCGGGCGGTTATTACCTGTGGAAACCGGAACAGCTCAGTGCCACCGTCGGCAAGGATTGGCAAAACAGCGTACATAACCTGTTGGGTGAGGAAGCCGATAAGGTATTGCCTTTCGTGACACTGCAAGGTGCTGCGGGTAAAGCTTTGCGGGAAAAATTACTGAGCGAACGGCGGACTCGTCCCCTAACCAGCGATGATAAAGCCTTGCTCGGTTGGAACGGGTTAGCCTTGAATGCCTTCGCCGCTGCCCAGGGGCTTGACCCCGAACTGCAACAAGCCGGTGAAAAGCTTGCCGCACAATTACTGGCTCTCACCAAACAAGACACGCTGCCGCGCCTGATTGGTGAACCGGCAGCGGGAGAGGCGCAATTCGCGGATCGGGTGTATCTGGCTTACGGGTTGGCGGCGTGGGGCAAAGCCAACGAACAAAGCGCGTTTACCGAGGCAGCACGTCAGTTATTGCATGACACTTACCAGCGGTATTACCAAGGCAAGGGCTGGGTGCAAAGTGAAGCGAATCCGCTACTGGGGGAAATTGCCGTGCCAGTGATTGCTGATTCACAATTGCCGTCGCCTTCCGCGTTATGGTTGGTCACGGTCTGGCAAGTCGCCGATCAAGACCCGGTATTGCGCAAAATTGCCGAAGAAATCAGCGCAATTTTGCCGAATGCCTTGCGCGATAATGCGTTTTTCCATGCTACCCACATTGCTGCACTCGTCCAACACGCTACTAAGGAGAAACCATGAGCCGTGATTCTTACATGCCATTTTACGGCTGGTTGCTGTGGTTTGGGTTGATGCTGTTTGGCGGGTTTTTGCTGTGGCAATACGGTTTGTGGACGGAATTATGGGTGAAAGATCAAACGTATTTGTCCGCTATCATTGTGTGGCTGCTGGTGTTGGTGAGTGTGTATTTGGGGCGTTGCTCTTGGCAGTTGTCGCGCCAAGCTGCTGCGGCTGACAGCCTGAGTGCCGGTTTACTGACACTGACACCGCAACAGTGGGAAGGTGGACGTTGGTTGGAAACACATCCGGCAAGTTGGGCGCAGGAACATTTGATGCTGGTGTTACGGCAAATGCAAATACAGGGAAAAAGTGCCCCCACCGATAGCTTGCAGGCACGCTTGATTGAGCGGGTGCATAGCGGGCACAGTTCGGGGTGGTTTTTATCCGATTTAATGTTGCGCTTAGGGTTGGTGGGCACGGTGATCGGTTTTGTGCTGATGTTGGGTTCGGTGTATGAGTTGCAGGCGGAAGGCATTAACGTACTCAAACAATTGCTTACCAGCATGGGCGGTGGAATGCAGGTGGCACTGTATACCACGCTGGCAGGTTTAGGCAGTGCGATGCTGGTCAGTATTCAATGCCATTGGTTGGATCGTTGTGCGGATCGGTTGATTAGCCGGATTATCGCGATGAGCGCAGCGGAATTGCCTGCATGAGTTTATACCGCCGCACGGGCAGACAAGTGCCAACTGACCCGTTTATCGACTTGCTGTTTAACACCTTGTTAGGATTTAGCTTTTTGTTTTTGGTGAGTCTGGTATTCATTAACCCTGAAGCGGATAAGGCCAAGGTCGATATGCAGGCGGAATACGTGATTTCAGCCACTTGGCAGCCCGATGTGGCGGATGACGTGGATTTGTGGGTACATGCGCCATCGGGGGACACGGTGTCTTACCTCAAAGCCGAAGCCGGTTTTTTGCATCTGGATCGGGATGATCGCGGCAAAATCAATGACACGATAAACGTGGATGGGCGCGAAGTGGTGCATTCCATCAATCAGGAAATCGTCACGATTCGCAAACGTTACGCGGGGGAATACATTGTCAATCTGTATTATTACCAAGCTGCTTCGTCGCCACCGTTAAACGTGCAGGTGAAAGTTGACCAGATCAACCCGCGTTTTCAAACCGTATTCGCCGAAACCGTGGAGCTGAAGGCGCAGGATGCGGAGGTCACTGCGGTACGTTTCAGCATTGCGGAGGATGGCACGGTATCAGGTTTCAACAAGTTACCGCTGAAATTAACCCCTTATGGCTTAGATCACATTCCGGTGGATGTATGGAATCGTTAACCCTCATGTTTGCCTACGTGATTCCGCTGGTGTTTGTGGTGTGGCTGTGGCTGGATAAACCCGGTTGGCGCAGTAAGTTGCTGCTCACGGTGTGTTTGCCGCTGTTTTACTGGCTGCATTGGCAAGGTTTGCAAGATACCAAAGGGTGGCCTGCGCCGCAGCCCTTGCCGGAAAAGTTCGAGCTGATTGCAGCGGATGTGTTCGAGCCAAGCCAAGCCAAGGATGGCGCGATTCGTATGTGGGTGCGTGAAACCGATGATGGCGAGCCACGGGTGTATGCTTTGCCCTACAGTCGGAAATTGCATCAGGCATTGTTTGATACCAAAGAGCGCGTGGCGCAGGGGCGTACCCAAGTGGGTTTGCTCAGCGATGGCGAGGCAGGTGGCTCAGGCGTACCAGTGGGGAGCGGGCAAATGCTGGAATTTCGGGATAAACCGAAGTCGACATTGCCACCTAAATATTAATGAGTTGTAAGCTCACTCTAGCGGTTTGAGCAAATCCATCAAATCGTCGGTACTGAAACGTGGCCCATCCTGTTCTGCCTGTTCAGAATACAAACTGTCTGCCAGTGCCTGTTTCTTTTCCTGCAATTTGAGAATTTTTTCTTCAACCGTGTCTTCGGTAATCAGTTTGTAGACAAATACCGGCTTGTCCTGCCCGATGCGGTAGGCGCGGTCGGTTGCCTGTTGTTCCACTGCCGGATTCCACCAAGGGTCATAATGAATCACGGCATCGGCAGCCGTCAGGTTAAGTCCGGTTCCACCTGCTTTGAGGCTGATCAGGAACACTTGCGCGTTACCTTCCTGAAAATGGGCGATGACTTCATCACGGTTTTTGGTTTGCCCGGTCAGTTTGCTGTAAACAATGCCTGCGGTTTGCAGCTCTTCTTCAATCAGTGCCAGCATGGAGGTGAATTGCGAGAACAACAGCACCTTGCGGCCTTCCTCCACCATTTCCGGCAACAGGGTCATGAGCAGTTCGAGCTTGGCAGATTCCTGTACGTTGCGAGCCTTGTCGAGCTTGACCAGACGCGGGTCGCAGCAAACCTGACGCAGTTTCAGCAGGGCATCGAGGATCATGATATGGCTGCGGGCGAAGCCTTTTTTGCTGATTTCTTCCTGTACTTTGGCATCCATCGCCAGCCGCACGATTTCATACAGGTCGCGTTGTTTGCCTTCCAGTGCCACGCTACGCACGATTTCGGTTTTGGGTGGCAACTCACTGGCAACCACTTCCTTGGTACGGCGCAGCATGAAGGGTTGTATGCGTTGCCGCAGTTGTTGTTGCTTACCGCCATCGCCCTGTTTTTCAATCGGGGTGCGGAACAGGCGGGCAAAACGTTCGTGCGTGCCGAGGAAACCCGGCATCAGGAAATGGAACATCGACCACAATTCACCGAGGTGGTTTTCCATCGGTGTGCCGGTCAGGCACAAACGGTTGTTGGCTTTGAGTGAATAAATGATCTGGGTAGTGCGGGAAGCGGCATTCTTGATCGCCTGGGCTTCATCCAGAATCAGGTAGTGAAATGTGTAACGCAGGTATTGGTCTTCATCACGCAGGATTAGCGGATACGTGGTGAGGATCAGGTCGTGTTCGGCGAAAGCGTCGAAATGCTTTTGCCGATCATGTCCATGCACCAGCAGTACCCGCAGCTCAGGGGCAAACCGCTGGGCTTCACGCCGCCAGTTGCCCATCAGGCTGGTCGGGGCGATCACCAGCGCAGGTTGTTGCAAGCGTCCGGCCTGTTTTTCTATCAGCAAGTGTGTCAGTGCCTGCAAGGTTTTGCCCAGCCCCATGTCATCTGCCAATACACCGTTAAAACGGTATTCACGCAGGAATTGCAGCCAGTTCAAGCCGGTTTGCTGGTAGGGGCGCAGGCTTGCATTCAAGCCAACCGGCAGCGGAACATCCTGGATACCGCTGAAATCACTCAGTTTTTTGGTCAGGGCAATGATTTCACCCGCACCTTTCCATTTCAGGCCAGGAGCATTTAGCAATGCGCCCAACCCGGCACTTTGGTAGCGGCTGAATTCAAGGTTGCCGTTGGCGTTGAGCGGTTGCTGGTCATACAGTTCCACCAGCGTTTCCATGATGGTATGCAGGCGGCTGGCATCAAGTTTGACCCAGCGGTTGTTTGCCAGCGGCACCAATACGTATTCCTGTCGCAACAACAGCGCTTGCAAGGCTTGCGGGCTTTCCATCTGTGCCAGCATGTCGATAAGGATAGGCAGCAGGTTGATGCGTTGTCCGGCAAGTTCAAAACCCAGGCTGACTTCAAACCAGTCAATGCCACTACTGCTTTCCTGCCAGTCTGCTTCCAGGTCGTCGACTGTCTCGAATTGCAGGTCGAAATTGCCTGCGCTGCTGATGTGCCAGCCTGCTTCGCGCAATTCAGTCACGCCATGTTCAAGAAAATCGTGCCAGCGCACCGCATTGAGCATGGCGGAAGGCGAGTTCATCCGCAGTTCTAGCCGGTGCAAGCCGTGCTGGGCATTGCCTTCGTTACTGAAACCATAATCCAGCAGGGTGGCGTAGGCGTCCTGTTCAGCGGTGGTCTTGCGGTGGATACGGTAACGCTTGCCATCAGCTTTTGCCAGACTACGAGCGCTCAGGGTGTCCGGTTGCAGGATATGCCCGCCATAGTTGAAACGCAGGCTGGCAACCGGCATACGCGATGTATGGTCAGGAATGGGCAGTGATTGCAGCAGCAGGTCAGGTTGCAACGGGAGGTGCAAATCTTCGATATACTGCTGGATTCTGGCAGAGGGGGTTGGGATGTCTGCATCTGGTAGCAGTTCCAGCAGGCGCTCGCTGACAGTATCAGCCTGTTCGGGTGGAATGGGGGGGGCGCTGAGGAATTTTTCCACCTGTGTAGCGGTCAGATCAGAGTGCTGCAACAAGCCGCAGGTATAACGTTGCAGATCCACATACCAAAGTTTGCCATTCAGCCAGAAATGCACATTCACCGGTAAGTCTGGTCGCAGGTGGACGCTGTACTGACCGTTGCCATCCTGTTGCCAGCCAAACTGGAAGGTGCGCGGTTCGCCTGCCAGCAAGGGGTGGGCATCACGCTGCCAGTTGTCGGGCGTTGCCCAGAAGGTGCGTTCCGTTTTGAGGATTTCTTCCAGTACCTGTTCACCACCTTCACCGGTCAGTGCATCCTGGTGGTTGTAATGAGTAAAACGCATGGTGGGAACAGCCAGCAACTGCGCGATCATCAGGTCGTGCGGCTCGTAAGCGTAACTGCGGGTGCGATAGGGATTCAGCAACGATTCCAGCACCACCGGGGAAGGTTTGCCAAAACCGCCTTTTTTCAATAGGCTGGATTTGTACAAGCCCAGGGAGATGACATCCGGGTTGTAATGGTGGCCTTGGCTGAGCAGGTACAGCAGTTGGGGTTGGCGCTCCTCAAGGTCTGCAAGGGCACTGTTGTTATCGGTTAACAGGCGGGGTTTTTCGGTTTGAGCCAGCCCCTGCAACCACAAGTCAATCGGGGAAACCCGCGCCACGCGGGCGGTGGGCAGGGTGGCGGCGGTAAAGGCCGGTACTTTCAGTTTGCTTTCCCGCACTTGTTGGCGTTTGGCGTATTCCAGATATTCAAACAGGGTAGCAATCGCATGTTTACAATTGCTGGTGACGGGGCAAGTGCAAACACCTGTAACCCAGCGGGGTGAATGCGCATTAAAATTAACCTTGGTCAGGTAGATATGGCTATTGCTGCCTTGTACTTTGGCCTGGATCGACACATTACCGTCAGCACTTTTTTCGGCGTGGAAGCTGCTGACCTTGCCGTCTTCCCAATAGTCTATACCGCGTTCGATCGTAGCCGTGTTGCATACGTTGTACAAGACTGCGGGGTTAATGCCGTTGTCTGCCAGCAGGTTCAGGTATTTGGTTTTGAGTTGCATCAGTTCCGACGGAAATTCCGGGCAATCGGATATGTTCCCATTCGGGCAGGCATTGCGCAACAGTAATTGATGCTGCTGTACTGTTGTTATCCGGGTGTAGCTAGTACAGGCATGAGTAATTCCGCCATCCACGGCAACACTACGGCGGCAACGAATGCAGAAATCGCCATCGCCAACCCGGCAAACGCGCCCATTTCCGCACTGACCTGAAACGCCCGTGCCGTGCCGATGCCGTGTGCTGCCACTCCCATTGCCACTCCGCGCACACTGTCATCGTGGATGCGCAACAGGTCAAACAGTTTGGTTCCCAGTACTGCACCAATGATACCGGTGGTAACAACCAGTACGGCAGTCAGGGAGGGCAAACCACCGATGCGTTCCGCAATCCCCATGGCTACGGGTGTTGTCACGGACTTGGGGGCAAGCGACATGAGGGTCTGCGGGGCGGCTCCCAATGCCCAGGCAATCAGCACGGCACTGACACCACCGATACTAACACCGCATACCAGCGCAGTGAGGATTGGCAACCACAGTTTTTGCAACTTGCCAATCTGGCGGTACAGCGGCAGCGCCAGTGCTACGGTAGCAGGCCCCAGCAGGAAATGCACAAATTGCGCCCCGTCGAAATAGTCTTTGTACGGCATCCCTGTCAGCAGCAATAGGGCGATCAACAGGGCAACGGCAGTAATGACAGGGTTTAGCAAGGGGTTTTGCCGGGCGTACACATACAGGCGGTAAGCGAGCAGGTAGGCCAGCAGGGTCACGGTCAAACCAAACAGCGGTGAGGCGGCAAGATAGACCCAGATTTGGGTGAAACTGGTTTCATTCGGCATGAGTGTTACCCCGGTGTAGCAGACGTTTGATAGCCAGCATGATCAGGGCAGTTGCTGCCAGGGTAATCAGGGTGCTGAGCACCAGTGCAATGCTGATGGGGAGCCATTCATCACCAATAAGATCAAGGTGCACCACTACACCGACACCAGCAGGCACAAACAGCAGTGACAAATGACTAAGCAATGCGGTAGTGGCACTATCCAGCGTTTTTTCCAGCGAACCGCGCAGCAGCAGGGTCAGGAACAGCAGGATCATACCAATCACCGGGCCAGGCACGGGCAGTTGCAACAGGCGGCTGGTGATTTCACCCACCAGTTGGTAAGCCAGCAGAATGGTGATACCGTTGAGGAAATCAGGTTTCATAAACCAATGCCAAAGATCTTGTTGGGGGTAGGACTGTTGTTTTGCGCTATTTTGGAGGTCTTTAGAAGATAATATGGAGGCTGAGCCCGGAATCGAACCGAGGTACACGGATTTGCAATCCGGTGCATGACCACTCTGCCACCCAGCCACCGGGTTGTGGATGATACCACATTTAAAGGCAAGAAAGATTGGAGCGGGAAACGAGGCTCGAACTCGCGACCCCAACCTTGGCAAGGTTGTGCTCTACCACTGAGCTATTCCCGCTTTTAGTCTGGATAAAAGCACCGATGCATTGGATACTTTCTAAAAAATTGGAGCGGGAAACGAGGCTCGAACTCGCGACCCCAACCTTGGCAAGGTTGTGCTCTACCACTGAGCTATTCCCGCTGAACAGGCTGCGAATAATAAAGACAGAGGCTGATGCTGTCAACCACTCGTACAGCTTTTTTTCACCTGCCTGTTATGAGTGGTTGAACAAGGCCGACAAGCCAGCTTCATCAAGAATTTCCACCCCCAACGCCTGTGCTTTGTCGAGTTTGGAACCCGCATTTTCACCTGCAATCAGAGCCGTGGTCTTTTTGGAAACACTGCCTGATACCTTCGCCCCCAACGCTTCCAAATCCGCCTTGATGTCATCGCGGGAACGGCTGAGCGTGCCGGTAATGACGTAAGTTTTACCCGCTAGCGGCAGCGCCTCCGCTGGTTTGGCTTCATAGTTTACCCATTGCACGCCCAAATCACGCAGGTGCTGAATAGTATCGCGGTTATGGGCTTCTGCGAAAAACTGGACAACGTTTGCTGCTACCACTGGGCCAATATCAGGCACTAGTTTCAATGTTTCTTCATTGGCTGCCTGAATCATTTCCAGTGAACCAAAATGACGAGCCAGGGCTTTAGCCGTACCTTCACCAGCATTGCGGATGCCTAATGCGTAAATAAAGCGTTCCAGAGTAGTGGATTTACTGCTTGCGAGAGCGGCGATGAGATTTTCGGCAGATTTTTTACCCATGCGTTCCAGCGCGGCAACCGCTGCGACATCCAGACTGTAAAGATCGTCAACGTGGCGGATCAAACCTGCATCAAATAACTGTTCCACCATTTTGTCGCCAAGCCCGTCGATGTTCATGGCTTTGCGGGAAGCGAAGTGTTTGATGGCTTCTTTGACTTGTGCGGGGCAATACAAACCACCGGTACAACGCGCAACGGCTTCACCGGCAGGGCGTTGCACCTCTGAGGCGCACACTGGACAATGTGTGGGCATCACAATCGGTACGGCTGTGTCAGGGCGGCGCTCAAGGATGACGCTGGCGACTTCGGGAATCACGTCTCCTGCCCTGCGCACAATCACATAATCGCCAATACGCACGTCTTTGCGCTCGATTTCATCCATATTGTGCAACGTGGCATTGCTGACGGTCACGCCGCCGACGAATACCGGTTTGAGACGCGCTACAGGGGTAAGTGCGCCGGTGCGCCCAACCTGAAAATCCACGCCTTCGAGTTCAGTAATTTCTTCTTGCGCAGGGAATTTATGTGCCACTGCCCAACGCGGCGCACGGCTGATGAAACCGAGTTCCTGCTGGGTGGCTATGCTATTGACTTTATACACCACACCGTCGATGTCATAAGGCAAGCTGTTACGCCGGATGCCAATCTCACGGAAGTAGTCCAAACAGCCTTGCGCCCCCTGCACCACGCGAATGTCAGGGCAAACCCGCAGCCCCCACTCACGGAATTGTTGCAGAATGGCGTAATGCGTATCCGGCACTGTCCCGCCTTCCACCAAACCGACCGCGTAGCAAAAAATATCCAGCGGGCGTTGTGCAGTTAGACGTGGGTCAAGCTGGCGCAAACTGCCTGCCGCCGCATTACGCGGGTTGACGAAGGTCTTTTCACCCAAGGCACGCATTTTGGCATTGAAAGCTTCAAACCCAGCTTTGGGCATGTAGATTTCGCCGCGCACCTCCAATACTGACGGGTAGCCTTCGCCTAACAAGCGCAGCGGAACAGAGGCAATGGTACGCACATTGAGGGTGACATCTTCGCCGGTTTCACCATCGCCACGAGTGGCAGCACGAGTGAATACGCCATTTTCATACAACAGGCTGATTGCCAAGCCATCGAGCTTGGGTTCGGCGACGAATTCGGTTTCTGCATCCGCTTTCAGGCGGTCGTGGATGCGCTTGTCGAATGCCCATAATTCTTCATCGCTGAACACATTGCCTAACGACAACATGGGAATGGTGTGTTTGACTTCGCCGAACTCAGTCAACGGTGCTGCACCGACACGTTGGGAGGGGGAATCGGGGGTAATCAGTTCTGGGTGCGCAGTCTCAAGGCTTTGTAACTCGCGGAACAGCCGGTCGTATTCCACGTCAGGGATTGCCGGGTCGTCCAGCACGTAGTAGCGGTAGTTGTGGTAACGCAGTTGTTGGCGCAGGGTTTCGATTTGTTGTTCTATCGCTTGCATATTTTTCTCTTATTTTTCAAACACCGCGATGGACTCGACGTGTGAGGTATGCGGGAACATGTCCATCACCCCCGATCCCACCAGCCGGTAGCCGTGGGTATGCACCAGTTCGCCCGCATCCCGCGCCAGTGTCGCCGGGTCGCAGGAAACGTATACAATCCGCCCAGCCTTGAGTTTGCCAATATGGGCAATGATTTCTTTCGCCCCGGCACGCGGCGGGTCGAGCAGGATTTTGTGGTAGGTATGCTTTTTCAGCCACGGTTCGCGGTTCAGGTCTTCGCCCATCAGATTGCAGACGTAGTAGTCGGTGTTGTGGATGCCGTTGGCGTGCGCGGCTGCGCGGGCGCGTTCCACCATCGCCATGTCGCCTTCCACCCCAATGACTTGCGCGGCCTGACGTGCCAGTGGCAAGGTGAAATTGCCTAGGCCGCAGAACAAATCCAGCACGGTGTCGGTGGGTTCAGGAGCAAGCAATTCCAGCGCACGCGCGACCATCTTGCGGTTGAGCGGCTGGTTGACCTGGAAGAAATCCAGCGGCGCAAAGTTTACCCGTGTGTTGAATTGCGGGTGTTCGTAATACAACTCAGGGTTTTCTGGGTAAAGGCAATGGACGGTTTCCGGCCCTTTGGGTTGCAGGTAAAGCTGGTAGCCAAATTCACGGGCGAAATTGAGCAGCTTGCCGGTGTCGCCTTCGGACAGCGGTTCCATGTGGCGCACCACCAGCGCGGTGGCATTGTCACCCACTGCCACTTCGATTTGCGGGATGGATTCACGCGCATCCATGCTACCCACCAGTGCCTGAAAATCAGTGAGGTGTTCGCCGATGCTGGGATGCAGGATTTCGCAGCGGTTGAGTTCGGCAAGAAAACCGCCGTCTTTTTCACGGAAACCGACCAGTACTTTCTCTTTCTTGCGTACCCAACGTGCACCCAAACGGGCTTTGCGGCGGTAAGCCCAACCCTCAGCGGTGAGTGGCTCGAATACGGTTTCTGGCTCGACCTTGCCAATACGTCTTAGCTGGTCGAGCATGGCTTGCTGCTTGTGGCTGATTTGCGCATCGAGGGCAATATGTTGCCAACTACATGCGCCACAAACGCCGAAATGCTGGCACTTGGGTTCAACCCGTTCCAGTGAAGGAGTGAGGACAGTTTCAACCTTGCCTTCGTCGTGTTTGGCTTTGTGCGAGGTGTAGCGGAACGTGACCTGTTCGCCCGGCAATGCGCCGTCGATGAAGACGATCTTGCCGTCTACATGGGCGACACCTTGGCCTTCGAGGGTGAGGGATTCGATGGTCGCTTCCATCAAAGGGCTGTTTTTGACACCACGGGGTTTGTGTTTACGGCTCATGCACCCGCCTCCCATGCGGATTCAAACGCTTGTAAATGTTCCTTGCCGGAGGCTTTCAGGTGTTTGCGTACCAGGGCGCACTCGATGTCGTATTTTTCGTGGGTGATGTGTCCACGCATAAGTTGGAAGCGCAGGTAGACCAGCCAGGTGTTGAGCACGTCGGTTTCACAGTAGTTGCGGATGTCGGCGATGCGGCCTTGTTGGTAGGCATCCCACACTTTCGAGCCATCCATGCCCATCTTGCCGGGGAAGCCGTACAGGGTGGCGAGTTCATCCAGTGGTGCATTGGCACGCCCGCCGTACAGGGCTAGCAAATCCATCAGATCAGTGTGGCGGGTGTGGTAACGGCTGATGTAGTTGTTCCACTTGAAGCTCTGGTCATCTTCGCCCATGTCCCAATAGCGTGGGGCGGAGATTTTGTGCAGCATGGCTCGGTAATGGATCACCGGCAGGTCAAAGCCGCTGCCGTTCCACGACACAATGGTAGGGGTGTAGCGGTCAATGCCGTCGAAGAAACGTTGCAGGATTTCCTTCTCGTCGGCAGCTTCATCACCCAGTGTCCACACCTTGAATTCGTCGCCGCGCCCCCGGAAGGTGACGGAAATGGCGGCGATACGGTGCAGGTGATGAGCAAGGAATTCCGAGCCGGTTTTCTGGAAACGCAGGTGGTACATGGCTTTGGCGATACCGTCTGCGTCAAGGTCGCCAAGGTGATAGAGTTTGCGCCCGCCTTCAATGTCGGGGATGGTTTCGATGTCAAAGACTAGGGTGTTCATGGTTTCACCATATTACTTTTACAGGGTATTGCTGGATCAGCGGGTCGGGGGTCAGCAAGGCCAGCCCCTCCTGAATCGCCTGACAGACCAGCATACGGTCAAACGGGTCGCGGTGGACATCCGGCAAGTTCGCCAGATGCTGGATAGCATCTTCGTGCAGGCTCAACGATTCAATCTGGTGCGCTTGCCGTTGGCGGGGTATGTAATAACGCGGATGCTCCGGCAAGGGCAGTTTGCCGAGTTGGTACTTGACGGTGATTTCCCACAACGATACGGCACTCAGAAACACTTCGGTTTGCGGTGATCGGAACAGGTTGCGGGCTGACTCACTCAAACTGTCGTCATCGGCAATCAGCCACAGAAACGTGCAGGTATCCAGCAACAGGCGCATCATCAATGCCCTTCAAAGGCATTCAACACGTCGTCGGGCAACGGCTCGAAAAAACTGGCGGGTACGCTGAACTCTCCCTTTGCCAAACCGATAGGACGCAGAGCAGTCAAGCGTTGTGGCAAGGCACGAATTTCTGCCACTGGCACATTGCGTTTGCACAGCAATACCCGTTCACCGGCAAGAATTTGTTGCAGGTATTGCGACAAATGTGTTTTGGCTTCGTGGATGTTCAGGTACAACATGGTTTATTACCGAACTAGATTAAAGACCATCAATATACACTGATGGTCGCCGAAATGCCATGCGTCACACCCCGCCCCGGATCATCTCCAGCATATCCCCCGCCGAGAGCTTACCGCTGACATCGCTGCCTTCCAGCAAACTGTCTGCCAAGTCACGCTTGAGCTGGTGCAGCTTGACAATTTTTTCCTCGATGGTGTTTTCCGCCACCAACCGGTAGACCGTGACCGGACGCTGCTGACCGATGCGGTGGGCACGGTCGGATGCCTGATCTTCCACCGCCGGGTTCCACCACGGATCCATGTGGATGACGTAATCCGCCGCTGTAAGGTTAAGGCCGAAGCCACCTGCCTTGAGGCTGATCAGGAAAATATCGCCTTCACCACGCTGGAAAGCATCCACCCGCTGCTTGCGCTGCTCCATCGGCGTGGAACCGTCCAGATACTGGTAAGCAATCCCCTGCCCGTCCAGCCATGCGCGGATCAAGTCCAAGTGTTTGACGAACTGACTGAACACCAACGTCTTGTGCTGGTTTTCGCGCAATTCCAGCACCAGATCGCCGAATGCCTGCAATTTGCTGGAAGGCAGCGCACTGCCCGGCATCGCCAGTTGCGGGTGACAGGCAGCAAGGCGCAGCCGGGTAATTTCTGCCCGCACTTCCAGGTGCTTACCCTCCTCGTCGCCGGGCTGGGCGAAACGCTCCAGCGCCTGCTGGCGCAGGGCTTCGTACAAGGCCATTTCGGCGTCGCTAAGACTGACGGTCAGGGTGATTTCAGTGCGTGGCGGCAATTCCTGCAACACCTGATTTTTGGTACGCCGCAGCATGAACGGCTGCACCAGCTTTTTCAGCGCATGACGGGCGTGTTCGTCGTTGTCACGTTCAATCGGGGTCTGGAAGCGTTCGCCAAACTTTTGCTGCGAGAACAGCAGGCCGGGGTTGAGGAAGCGGAACAAACTCCACAGTTCGCCCAGATGGTTTTCAATCGGCGTGCCAGTCGTGACCAGCCGGAAATCGCCCTGCAACTGGTACACAGCCTGGGTGCGTTTGGTGTTGGTGTTCTTGATCGCTTGTGCTTCGTCCAGCACGATGGTTGGCCATTGGCGTTGCTGGAAGGCTTCCACATCCTGCTGCAACAACCCGTAGCTGGCAATCAGCAGGTCACGCGGCTGCAAACCGTCCAGCAAGGTTTGGCGGTCTTTGCCGCGATAAAACACCGGGCGCAAGGAAGGGGCAAAACGTTGGCATTCGCTGTACCAGTTGTTGCACACCGACACTGGGGCAACCACCAGCGCCGCGCCCTGATCGGCACGCGCCAGCAACAAACCCAGCGTCTGCACGGTCTTGCCCAGACCCATGTCGTCCGCCAGACAGCCGCCCACGCCCCAGTCGGCAAGGCGCATCATCCAGCGAAAACCCTCTTCCTGATAATCGCGCAATTCGGCCTGCAAGCTGGCGGGGACTATTGGCTGGCTTTGGCGGACTTGTTTCAGCTTGCTGACTTGCGCCTTCCAGTGCTTGTCAGCCTCCAGTTCACCGGCTTCATCGATGAACTCTTCCAGCGCCATGCCCGCCAGCGTGCCGACTTTCAGGCCATTCTTGCCGGAGGTTTCGGCATATGCCCGCAAGGCTTCCAGCCGTTTTTGGAACTGACGGGTCAGGATGAGGAATTGCCCGTTGCCCAGCGGCACGAAGCGCCCGGTGGCGGTCTGGCTGAGTTCTAGCAATTGGCGCAGGGTCAGGACGAGGTTTTCATCCACATGCAGCTTGCCGTCGAGGTCGAACCAGTCGCCAGATTGCTTGACCTTGAGGGAGAGGTTGTTACTGCCGACCTGTTGAGTGATACGCAGCTTTTCGCCTTCCGGCCATGCCAGCACTACGCGGTCGCCGAGGTTGTGCAGTTGTTGCAAGGCTTCGAGGCATTGTTCGGGTTCTTCCAGTAGTAGGTCGTCGCAGGGGTCTTCCCAGTTTGCTAGAGCCGGGCAATCCTGGATCAGCGTGTTGGCCTGTTTGCGCTCCTGTTTTAGGTTGCGGCTGGCCTTGAGCAGCTTACGGTCGATTTCTGCCATGACATTGCTGCGCCCGTTGCCCGGCGGGAAGATCGGCCCGCCTGCGCCGAGGGGTTGTACGCGCATCAGCAGGCGCAGACCGTCATTCCACGGCAGCAGGTGCAGGTGCAAATGCGGGTCGGCCTCCACCGTTTCCGCATTATCCATCCCGGCAATGTCGGACTGGATGGTAATCAGCGGTGCTAGTGCCGCCAGTGTTTGGCGCACACTGGCTTCGGCTTCGGGGGGGACAAGCAAGCCATCCTTGCCGAGGATGCCATGCAGTTGCAATACTGCCGATGTCAGCTTGTAGAGCTTGAGTTGCAGGGTGGTTTCTTCCACCACGAAATACTGGTCAGGCTTGAACTCATGATGCAAGGGCAGTTCCGGGAACAGCTTGATACGCAGCTTGCCCCGTTCCTTGAGGATTTGCAGCTCTTCGCGCCCTTGCTGGATGTCGAGCGGGGTGTTCAGGGCTGTTTCCCAGTAAACACGCGGATGCCCGATCAGGTGCTGCCAAACGTCCTGAATGTGCAGTTCGTAGCTTTTTTCATAGTAACCGTAGCTGTAGAGCTTGATGGATTGGCAGATGCGGCGGTCTTCGTCGGTGAGAGATGTGAAACTTTCCGGCTCCAGTGCGAGGCGTTTCAGGGCGATATTGCGGCCTTCCGACCAGCCTTTTTTGCTGTGCTTTTGCAGGCGCGGGGTGATGCCGTATTCAACCGTGCCAGAGCCGTATTTGAAGCGGGTTAGCGACCAGATGACCCGTTCTGCACCTTCTTTGGGGGTGTTGGTTTTGGCAGGTGTAGTGCTGCTACCCAAGCGTTGCAATGCCAGCAAGGTGCGTTCCCAGGCAGGTTGCGGCTGGTAAAAGCTGATCAGGGGTTGTGTACCTGCCTTGTTGTGGGCTGTTTGGGCAAGCCCACTGTAGAGGGACTTGCGTTTGTCCTTGTCGGGCAAGACTTGCGCCAGTGCTGCCGCGTATTCGTTGGCTAACCAGCTATAGCCGATTTCATCCATTTGCCGGTAGTAGGTAGCGGCGGCATCCAACCAAGCAGTGGGGATGGTTTGCTCCAGCCAATGGCGCACCATCAGGGCAATCAGGAAAGCGAGGGGCGATTGTTGCCAGCCCGCCACGTCATCATCGAGTGCCTCTACCTTGCCGGTCAGGCGTGAATTGGCAAAATAAGCGAGTGCCTGGTAAATGACATTATGGGCGCCAAACTCTTTAAAGTAAGCCGGAATTTCCTTGAACGACTTGGCAGAACCATCCAGCAATAACGCCAGCACATACAGGGCTTCCAGCGGTGTACCGTATAGCGCCTTGCGGCTGCCTTGGCGTTTGCGCAGCAGCTTTAATCCTGCCTGATAAAGGTTGATGGCTTCATCGCGTTTGCCTTGGGAAAGCGCCCGTGCCGATGCGAACAGATGCCAGTATTCCAGCCGCGTGCCACTGGTGGCGGCAGGTTCAGCAGCAAGAACATCATCCCATAAGCCGCGCTGGAACAATTGCCAGTAGTATGAGCCACCAAAGCTTGTCCACAAGGCCGCCGTATCCGTCGTGGTGGTCAGCAGATTATGGCAGCGTTGCCACAAGGCAGTGGCATTTTGCCCCTCATGATCTGCCACACGAATATAGACAGGAGCGATCAGTTGCAAAAACAGGGAGTCACTGAAAAACGGCATCCACGCCGGATCGGGTGGCTTGCCCCACAAGGTAAACCACGGGTGCGGCTGAAATTTGGGGCTGTTGGCAAATTGCTGGCTGGCCTGTTGCAAGACCCAACTGGCTTTTTGGGCGTCGCCCAGCAGCACGTTCAGGCGCAGATCCCGCAGGGCATCCTCCACAAACGGCCAGATTTTGTAACCCCAGCCTTGGCGGGGGGCTTCTGGGCTGAGGTTGGCAAGCACTACTTTTGCCAACTCAGGGAAACGCCCTGCTTGCAAGCTGCGGCGAGTCAACTCATCACGGACACCTTCGGCGCAGGCGTAATAGCTGTTGCGGACTGACACCAGCCAACCGGCAGTAATGAGCCTGTCCAGTTCGGGGCGCAGCAGTTTCACATCCTGATTCACAGGCGCGAGCTTCGACAACGGTGTCGCCGCCATTGGCGCGTAAATGATGGACATGAACTCCAGCAAATTCTGGGTGCTTTCGGGTAAAGCGAGGAATTTTTTTTCGTCAAACATCATCGTCATGGTTAAATCTGGCCAACTGTTGCTGCACGTAGGCCATCGGAATCCGTTCCTGTTCCAGCCGCTGGTGGGTTTGCTGCAATTGCTGGTAAACGGCAGCCTCTGGCGGCTGCAAATGCTGGAGTATATCAGCACAGCGGGCGTTTTCCGGCTCTTCGGTGCATAAATGCGCGTATTGCTGCAAGGTGGGCGCATCCATCAGCAAGGATTGGGTATGCGGAAAATGGCGGCGCATCCGCGACAGGATCGAGAAGCCGTGGGTGTCGAGGTCGCCCCAGTAAATGACCTGCCGGGTGTGCAGCCACGGGATTGCCGCCAGCGTATCCACCCCATAACCCAGGCCAAAAATCACGATGGCTTGCGCAGTAGCAGGAAAGCTCAAACCATTGGTTTTATTTTCGGTGACAAACACGCACTGGCAGGGGATTGCCCATTGTGCCAATTGTGACACTGGCAGGCTAATATCGGTCATGCCCGCAACCGGGCTGAGGGCGGCATCCAGCAAGCGCAGGCGCAGCAGTGGTTCGTCGTATTTCAGACCATAACGGCGCTCAAAACCGTATTGGCGCAAGCCGCTACTGTCGGGGTCAATCGCAGTTTCCGGCAACACCGCATCCAGCAATTCGCTTAAGATGGCTTTGTGTTGCCCGATGAATTTGCTGTCCACGCTGGGAATGTCGAGTTCGCGCAAGTAACGCTCTGGGCACGGCTGGTGCAGGAAATAGCGGCATACCGCCAGTAAGGCAGACCACACCGTTGCATGTTCCATCAGTTTGGTGGGGTATTTCAGCAACCACGGGCGCAGCAGCGGAAATTCGGCAGCGGTTTCCAGCCCCGTTTGGTACAGGGCGGGGAATACCTGCTTTTTCTGGATAAAACGCAGCAAATCATCGCGGGTGTCGAAGCTGAGCGTGTCGGGCAGCAGTTGCGTGCCAAGTTGGCGGTGCTGCACTTCGCGGTAGCCGATGCGGTAGCCGTAGCCTTTCACTTCGCGGCTGGCTTGTTTGAGGGCGGTGATCCATTCGCGCACCTGGGCAAACTGTTCCACCTGCATCGCCGCATTGGGCTTGCGGAAGGGGATTTCCCACGGGAACAGTTCGCCTGCTTCCCATGCGTCTTGCAAGATGCGCCCGCTGTCCCACAGCTTTTGGGCTTTGGCGCGGATGTCGGCGGGGGTGATCATGTCGAGCCTTGTACCGCTTGCTTCTCCCGCCGGTACTCCTCAATGCTCAAATTCCGTACCAACGACTTTTGCCCCGCTTCGTTATGCACGAAATGCACCGAGTTGATGTAATCCTCAATCACATGGATTTTTTGCAAGGGCGTGACGATCAGCAGTTGCAGATTGAGCTTGCGGAACAGTTCCAGCCCGTAGCGGGTGGATTCGTCCGAGCCGCGCCCAAAGGCTTCGTCGATCACCACGAAGCGGAACGAGCGCGAACGCACTTGCCCCCATTCCAGCCCGAACTGGTAGGCCAGCGCGGAAGCCAGCACCGTATACGCCAGCTTTTCCTTCTGCCCGCCCGATTTCCCGGCGGAATCGCTGTAAAACTCGCGTTCGGTGTCATCCTCGCGCCAGCGTTCACTGGCCGAAAACACATACCAGTTGCGCACATCGCTGACTTTGCGCATCCACTTGCGGTCAAGCTCGCTGAAGCCTTCGCGCCCGTTGAGGCGGTCAATGATGTGCTTGACTTGCAAGAAACGGGTTTCGGTGTACATCGCGTCATCGTCGAGGCTGTGGCTCAGGCACTGGCGCAAGTCGGCGCGGAAGTCGCGGATTTCAGCGTCTTGCGTCTGGGTTGCCAGTAACAGGATGTACGTCCCCGCGTTGTATTCGATGCCCTGCAAGGAACGGTTGATCGCATCGAGCTTGTCGTCGATGGCGCGGCGTTCCTTTTCCAACTGGTTTTGCAGCATCACAATGCCCTGGATGGTCTGCTCATTCAGCATCGCCTTGAATTTCTGTTCGTGGCGCGGCAAGTCTTCGCTTTGCAGCACCGCCAACATGCGCTGGAATTCACCTGCGGATTCGAGGCTGGCATCCACTTCGCTGGTGTCGGCGGGGTAATCGCGCTTGTAATCCTGCATTTGCTGGACAATTTTCTGCGACAAGCGGCGGTTTTTGCCTTCATCGTTGTCGAGTTGCGCCTGCATCGCACTGCGGATGTCGCTTTGCTGCCGCGCCAGACTGCGCAGGTTGAACACCGTGTCGCCCAGCACCTGTTGCCGCCACTGTTCCAGCGAGTGCTGATGTTGCGCCAAGGCGGATGCTGGCAACAAGGCGGCCTGTTCGGTAGCGCGTGCCTGTTCATCTTCTGCGTTGGTGATTTTATTGTTCAGCGTGCCTTGTTCCAGCAACACCTCGCTGTGCTTGCGGTCGGCCTCTTCGCGTTGCTGGCGGCTGGTTTGCAATTGCGTTTGCAGGCTTTGCAGAATGTCGGAACTGTTTTCGATACGCCGTTGTTCTTCACGCAGTTGCTGGATGGCGCGTGCTGGGGTGTGCCAGTCAATTTCGCTGAAATCGCGCACCTTTTGCACATCACGCAGTGCATTTTGCTGCTGGCGCAACTGTTTCTGGCGACGGTCGACATTTGCCAGTGCATCCGCCGTTTGCTGGATTTGCAGGATCAGGGCAGCGGCTTGCGCTTCCAGCGCTTGCAATTTGTCGCGGTTGCTCCAGCCCAACACGTAGCGGGAACGGTCGTGCAAGTTATGGCGGTCGTCTTTTTCGTGGCGTTGCCCTCCGCCTTTGACCTGCCCATTCTGGCTCAGGGCTTGGTGATGGCGGCGGAAATCGGCCATGTCGGTGGCGCAATGGTAATCAAAGCGTTCGTGCAGCGCGTGTTCCAGCCACGGGTAAAATTCGCTGTCGGCCTTGATGCGCAGCTTGCGTACCAGCGATTGCGGGTCAAGTTCGCTGCGGCGCGACATGCTGGGGGTTTGTACACGGTAATACACCAGCCGCCCGTGCAAATGGGTCTGTTCAACGTAGTGGCTGACGCGCTCGTAATGGCGTTCCGGCACTAACAGGCTCAGGCCGAAATTGTGCAGCACGCGCTCGGCAGCCCCTTCCCACAGCCGTTCGGCTTCGTCCACTTGCAGCAATTCGCCTGCAAACGGCAAGTCTGCTTCGGGCAGGTTCAGCACCTCCAGCATGGTTTGGCGCATGGCGAGGTTTTGGCGCGGAATATTGCTCTTGCGTTGGCGCAGCGAGTCAATGTCAGCTTGCAGTTGCTGCTGCTGGTCGTTTTGCTGGCGGAAGCGGATGGCGTGGTCATCACGTTCGGCTTGCAGTTGTTGTTCCTGTTGCTGGATGTCGGCTTCCAGCACCTCAATACGCTGGCGGTTGTGGTAGAAGTTGTCTTCGCTCACTTCAGCCATCAATCCGAGTTGGGTGATATTGGCCTGCCACTGATCAGACTGGCGTTGGCAGCGGGTGCGGTCTTTTTCCAGTGCCACCATTTCCTTGTCGAGTTCACGCAAGCGTCGTCCGCCTTGGTCTTCGATGCTGCGGTGCAAATCGTCCTCTTGGGTGCGCAAGACCTGGATGCTGATTTCAAGCTGGGTGCGCCGATGGCTGAGGCGTTCGGCATCGTGGTGCAAGCCTTGCAGGCGTTCGGTGAGCAAGCCCACTTCCTGCACGGCAAACCAGCAACCCAAGGCTTCGCGGGCGGCACGCAGAGTGTGGATGCTGCTGCTGAGTTGGGTGTAATCGGCAAGGTTTGCGTCCAGCGGTTGCAACAGGCTGATTTGCCGCCGCGCTTTCAACACCGCTTCGTGCAGGCGGTTGAGGTTGTCGAAATCGCGGCACAGGCTGTGGATTTGTTGTTCTACACCTGTGTCTTCGAGCATGTGGGTACGCACGAAATCGGTCAAATTGCCCACCGATTTCATCGACACGGTTTGGTAAAACAGGTCGAGTGCCTGTTCGGACTGGATGCCGAAATAACGCCGGAAACGGGCGGCGTATTCCTTGAAGGTGTCGATGACCGTCACGCCGGACAGTTTCGCCAAGCGTTTGCGCAATTGGCTGATGTCATTGCCGAAGTTGGCAAAGTGTTCGCGGATAGTGAGCAAGTTCTCGGCGGTGACGTAAAAGCGTTCCGGCTGGCGGCTGCCTTCCTTAAGCCAGAACACTTGTGCCAACGTCATGCCTTGGGCAAAGCCGGGGTTGTAGAACCAGCCGAGCAATACGCTGTAGTGCTTTTCATCGCGCAGGGCAACGGCTTTTGCGCCCTGCCCCAATTCGTTTTTTTCGCTTTTGTATTCGCCGCGCACGTAAGAGCCGAGGGAACGTTCCTTGCCTTCCGCGCCCGCCGCCTTGTTGTAGGTGATGCGCTGGGTAGGGACGAGCAAGGTGGTTATTGCGTCCACCAGGGTCGATTTGCCGGAACCAATATCGCCGGTCAGCAGTGCGTTGTGGCCTTGCGGGGCGATTTTCCAGACGTGCTGGTCGAAGGTTCCCCAGTTGTAGACTTCGAGGTGGTGCAGGCGGAAGCCGGTGTGGGTGTCATCGCTGGCGAAATCGAGAGAAAGAGGTTGCGGGTCATTCATGATTTTAGTCTCGACATTCGCCACAGAGGGTGATGATGGCAATTTTTACTTGATCACGCAGATTGTTGAAGCTGGGCATGTCGATGCGGGTAACATCTAACGTTTCCACCAGATCGCACAAATCCTGGCGGTTGTAGTCTGGATTATCCCAACACTCACCCAATCTGGCTTTGGGTGCACGTTCTGGGGAACGGTCATTGCCAGAAAGTTCAGCTTCAAGCTGGGCGCAATGTTGGTAAGGGTTAGCCTTTACGCCGCAAATGAACCATGCCTCTGATGTTGGTTTAGGAACGACTGCCAAGCCTTGCTGTTCAAATTCCGCCGCCCGAAAGCCTGCCTTAATGGCATCCCGTAAGGTTTGCCAGTCGTGCTTGTCCGTATCGTGAAAGTAGGCTGCCATCTGCTGATCGTGCTGTTTCGCGTACTCTGCCAACGCAACGGCATGGCGAAAATACACCTCAAATCCTTTCACAACCTGTTTACCCACAAAGACTTGCCGTTTGTTCGCCTTACTTTGTTCCTTGAGCCATGCGCGGTAAATGAACGTCAGATGTGCCGCTGGTTCGGCTGTGAGGTTGTCACTGTTCCAGTCTGGCAAATGTTGGCGAATCAATTTGAACAACAGGAGGGCAACAGCACCGGGCGCGAAATCCTGCCCCGTGCAAATCCATTGCTGGTTGGCGCACACGCCCATGTCTGTTTCGCCTTCTCCGGCAACAACGAGCTTATGCAGCATGGTGACGTTCCGCTTCCTGAGCAACTTGATCCAAATACACATCCAGCATGGCCGAACCGGGAGGCAGGCTTTCCAGTTTATGGGCTGCGGATGGTACATCAAAGAAACGGGTGGCATGGGTAGCACCGTCGGCACGTTTGTAAATCAGCATGACGGATTCTTTGGCAACTTCGTCCGTCATGTAGTTCAGCAACATCGGGCTATGGGTGGTGACGATAATTTGCTTGGGGGACGCAACCAAGGCATCCACAACTTTTTCAATCGCTTCGGGGTTAATGCCGTTTTCGATTTCATCGAATAGCAGGGTTTCCAAAGGGCTGTATTGCTGCGCAAGTATTGCCAGTAAACGTAACATGCCATCATTGATATGCTTGGCTTCCACCCTAATTTCTTGTACCCCATAGCGGATGCTTGGGTATTCCTCTATCACTTCAAGTTGTATCCAACCTGAACGCAGGGCAGTGGTTTTAATATCTATGACTTGGGGATAGTAAGTGCGTAGCTGCCTGACTAATTCGTTGTGTTGATCACTTTTTAGTTGATGGATGAATGCTGACAGTTGCTCCCCTCCCATGCCAATGTCACCCTTATCACTTTTGCGGGACTTCTGGCGTAACAAATGAGGCGACAACAAATCTAGGGAACGCAATGCAATAAGACGTTTTTTGAATTCTTGAATTTCATCACTCAATAAATCTGGTTTTATTTGCGATAACAATGAACCTGTATATTGAAATAAAATAGGATTTTGATGCGGCATTGATTGGTACAATCTGTAAGAACCATCATCAACGCCAAACAGTGCTGAATTATCATTCATACACCCTAAGCGTTCCCACGTACATTGTTGTTTCGCACGGTTAAAGATGGCGTGCCACCGATAATGTTTAGACACGATTTCCATTTCAATAATAATTTTAATGGTATTGCGGTTAGTTAGATTGGAATTTAGGCTTTTGATGTTCCAATTCCGTTTCTCTAACCACTTTTCCACCTCACCTGACATGATGGCACTGGCGAAATCCAAGGCTTGTAGCACGGTACTTTTACCCGCACCGTTTAGCCCAATCAAGCAGGTGAATTTGGACAGTTCCAGATCAAAGTTCACCAGTGATTTGAAATTGTCGATATAGAAACGGGTGATCATGTGGTTACTCCCATAACGGCGGTGTCATTCATCCGTGGCACTCGAGTATTGCTGATAGGTCTTGAGTTTGCTGTCCAGTTCGCCCAGCCATTGCGCATCGACGAAGGCTTTAAGGATACGGCGGATTTCGAGCATGTCGTCCTGCTGTTTGAGGGTGCGCAAAAAGCCGTATTCGATCACCTTGTTGATGGCAATGCCAATCTGTTCAATGGTTTTGGCCTCGTTGCTGTGGGTGGGCATGAACACGCGCATCATTTCCACGATTTGGCTACGTTCCAGCACCACGCGGCTGTCACCGCCCGTGGCATCCTGTTCGGCAAGGCGTTTGCGCAACAGGGCGAGCAACAGGCTGACCGGGTAAGTGAGGGTGCGTTTGGCGACCAGACGCGGGGTGTCGGGGCTGTCTTCATCCTCGGTTTCAGGCTCTTGCTGGCGCAGGAAAGCGTAGCCTTCAGCTTCGTCAAGGTAGAGGGTCAAGCCAAGGATGCGGATGTAATCGCGCACGGCAGCTTGCGATTCCAGCAGGGTTTGCCACAGGCGCGGGTGCTGGTCGGCGTAGACCACACCTTTGAATAGCTGGATCAGGACAGGGGCAAGGTTGGGGGCTTGGGGTTCAGTCATGGTGTCACTCTAACGGGTAAACAGGATGCGCGGCAAGCGCACCGTGCGCCCCGCCTCACCCAACGGCAGCACCGCCTCGACCGACTCATCCACCACCGCTTTGGCATCCTTGCTGGCAAGGTTCAGGTAGGCGACCAGTTCCGCCAAACCTTGTTGCAGCGGGTAGTGTTGCAGCACTTCCATCAGGCTGACCTGCGAATGTGCGTGCAACAAACGGCGGATATTGCCGCGCAAGCGGGCTTCATCCACCCAATGCTGGTTGTACAGTGCCTGTACATCGACGGCTTCCGCAGCTTCTTCCAGCTTCACTGTTGCCAGCACCACTTTGGTTTTTGGCTCGAACAGGCTGCGCTCCATTACCAGCTCAATGTCTAACCGTGGCTGATCCAGCGTGGCAAACTGGCGAAAAATAGCCGTCTCCGGTGGGTTATTGCGCATGGCTACCGCTGACTTTTCAATACCCCGGATCAGTTGCAGGATGCGCTTGTCCTCCAGCCACGCCTGATCCGCCAGGTATTTGCGTAATTGCTCAGCGAGTTGCGCATTGGTGCGGAACACTTTTTCGCCCGCTTCCAGCAGGAAATAGCCAATGCGCGGCAAAAACTGGCGGTCATCCACTTCACGCAAGGCTGTCTGCTGCAAGGCGGCGGTGGTCATGTTTTCCAGTGCCTGCTGGCGTTGCGGCGACATCAGGAATTCCCAGAAGGCATTGAAACTGCGCCCCTGTTCGGAATCGCGGATGTAATCCTGCTGCTCGAAAATCTCGTCCAGCAACTCGCCCTTGCGCTTGTCACTGGTGACAATCAGTTCACGCACGGCCTGATCAAGGCTGCGGAAGTTGTATTCGACCTGACGGAAATCTGCCAGCAATTTACGCGCCGTGTCTTCGGCCTCAAACCAGCGTTCCTTGATGCGGGTCGGGTCTGCCGCCTCCACCAACCCGGAACGGATGCGGGCAATCTGGCGTTCCAATTCCGCCTGTTGCTTTTCCAGTTCGGCAATTTTGCGGGCGGGGTCTTGCTCGGCTTCCTGGACGATTTCCTGCAACAGGCGGTAGAGCGTCATCAGACGCGATTCGGTACCGACAAACTGGCGCGGTTGCAAGCCTTGCAGCCATTCCACCGCCTTTTCCGCCCCCGGTGTCAAATCCAGTTGCGGGATGTCGCGGCCTTGCACGTAATATTTGCGCAGGTAGGGGCTGGTGCCATTCGCCCAGTCGTCCAGATATTGCCGTGCGGTTTTGGGGAATGCCCCCTCCCCCTCGCTGTCACGCAAATGGAACAGGTAGTCGTCCAGTTGGGTACTCACCTGATCAAACGGCAACGAACGCTCGTTAGGCTTGATGAAAGTAGCGTACAGGAAACTGACGATCAGCGGGGCATGGCTGGCAGTCAGCAAGCGCCAAGTGGTGTCATGCTTGCGCAGGTAGTCAAGGGTTGAGTAATCCATCGGTGCTTATGCGGGAAATACACCAGTGGAAATGTAACGGTCGCCCCGGTCGCAAATAATGGCAACGATGGTGGCATTCTCGACCTCTTTGGACAGCCGCAACGCCGCCGCCACCGCGCCACCCGACGACACCCCGCAGAAAATGCCTTCCTCGGATGCCAAGCGCCGCATGGTGTCTTCCGCCTCCGACTGGCTCATGTCGATTTCGCGGTCAACTTCGTCACGGTGGAAAATTTCAGGCAAATATTCCTGTGTCCAACGGCGGATGCCGGGAATCTGGTCAGTTTGTGTTGCCGGTTGCACCCCGACAATCTGGATGTCGGGATTCTTGGACTTGAGAAAACGCCCCGTGCCCATGATCGTTCCCGTCGTGCCCATGCTGCTGACGAAGTGCGTCACCGTGCCGTGGGTATCGCGCCAGATTTCCGGGCCGGTGGAATGGAAATGCGCCAGCGGATTGTCTTCGTTGGCAAACTGGTTCAGCACCTTGCCCTTGCCTTCGCGTTCCATTTGCAGGGCAAGGTCACGCGCCCCTTCCATACTGGCTTGCTTGCTGACAATGATCAGTTCCGCACCGTAGGCTTTCATGGAAGCGCGGCGTTCCGCGCTCATGGTTTCCGGCATGATCAGCACCATTTTGTAGCCCTTGATCGCAGCAGCCATCGCCAAGGCAATGCCGGTGTTGCCACTGGTGGCTTCGATCAGGGTGTCACCAGGCTGGATGTCACCGCGCTCTTCGGCACGCTGGATCATTGACAGTGCTGGGCGGTCTTTCACCGAACCTGCCGGGTTGTTGCCTTCGAGTTTGACAAGGAGGGTGTTGGTGGTATCGCCGGGCAAACGTTGCAGGCGTACCAGCGGGGTATTGCCGATGAAGGCTTCAATGGTGGGGTAATGCATGGCCGTCACTCTGTTATTGTGTGAAGGCAACCAGCTTACCCGCCCCCGTTTGGCAGCACAATCCTTCCGGCGGATTTGGCTTGACCTTCCGGCATAATGTTGTAACGTCTAGGCTGCCAATCATAACAACAACAGGACGTTAGTGTGACCCCAGCAACCGACATCTGCCCGCCTGACAGGCAGTCTGGCCACGAACAAGACCCTGTACGCTGGGCAGGCAAAATTCCGGTTTCTGCCGCCATGCACGCACAAAGCGAGCTTGACCTCAACAACCGCTCCCTCAGTGGGGCATTTGTCTATATGCTGGCCTGGATAGTGGTAATGCTGGGGACAGACATTGCCCGGATTCAGCCAACACTGGTTTATGGCATGGGGCTGTTCCTGTTCACGCTTAGCTTGTTGAGGATCACGGGCATCAAATACTTTCCCGTCATCTATAAAAAAAGCCCGACTGTCTGGCGCGCGGTGTTCCTGTTTGGCTTGCTGTCAGCCGCACTTTCCTGGTCGCTGTTCAGCTCCTGGGGATTAAAACATCTGGGCCTGACAGCGCAGGGCATCATCATGCTGCTGCCCATCCTGATGTTCAGCGTTGGTGCTTCCTCCAGCAATGCACCCAGCCGCAACCTGATCATTGTTTACACCAGCATCCTGCTCATACCGTACATCATTGTGCTGCTGCAAATGGATTCCCCCTCGGCCTATAGCATGGTGGTGGCACTGTGCATCTTCGGCATTTTCACCCTGTTGTTTGGCAGCAGCATCCACCACGATTACTACCAGTTGCTGTACAAGAATGACTTGCTGGAACAACAGGCTGCCAAGCTGGTTGCCGCCAAGGAAGCCGCTGAAATTGCCAACCAGGCCAAAAGCCGCTTTCTGGCCAATATGAGCCATGAACTGCGCACACCAATGAACGGCATTCTGGGGGCAAGCGAGCTGCTGGTTCCACTGGTTACGACCGATGCGCAACAGCAGTACGTCACCCTGATCAACCGCAGCGGCAAGGCATTACTGACCTTGCTCAACGACCTGCTGGATTTTTCCAAGATTGAAGCAGGCAAGATGGAACTGGAATCTGCCCCCTACCCCCTCCGCGACATGGTGGCGCATTTGCATCACCTGCTCGACATCCGCGCCAAAGAGAAAGGGCTGGTGTTCAGCACCACCCTTGACGATGCCATCGCCCCCTACCTGCTGGGCGATGAAATCCGCATCCAGCAAATCCTGCTCAACCTGCTTGGCAATGCCATCAAATTTACCGACGCGGGCAACATCACCCTCAGCATCCGGCTGGCTGACGGCGGGCAGCGGTTGCGTCTCGAGGTCAGGGATACCGGCATTGGCATCCCTGCCGACAAGCAACAGCTACTGTTCAACAGTTTCCAGCAAATGGAATCTTCCACCGCCCGCAAATACGGCGGAACCGGGCTGGGGCTAGCGATTTCCCGGCAACTGGTCAGCCTGATGCACGGCGAAATTGGTGTCAACAGCGCAGCAGGCAAGGGTTCCTGTTTCTGGTTCGAGCTTCCCTATCAAACGGCAAATGCACCGCCTGTACTGCAAACCCAACCACCCCCGGCAACACCAAACAGCCCCTTGCAACCGTCTTGCCGGATCTTGCTGGCAGAAGACAATGCCATCAACCAGCTTATCGCCCAGGCCATGCTGGAAACACTGGGGCTAACGCAAGTCGATACGGTGGAAAACGGCCAGCAGGCCATCCAGCACCTGATCAATCACGACTACGACCTAGTGCTGATGGATGTGCAAATGCCGGAATGCGATGGTCTGGAAGCCAGCCGCCATATCCGTGGCACGACCGTCTACAACGGCATGGCAAACGTGCGCAACCCCACCATCCCCATCATTGCCCTGACCGCCAACACCCTGCATTCGGACATTGAAGCCTGCCTGCAAGCGGGCATGAACAGTCACCTCGGCAAACCGCTGGACTCCCGGCTACTGGCTACCGAACTGGGCAAATGGTGTACGTAACAGGGCGGATCACCTGCCCTGCTGCACCACAATCCCCTGTTTCGCCGCCCATTGCCCCAAATCCTGCTTCATCAGCGCATTCGCCATCAGTTCCGGGAACTGGTCAGGGGTACAGGCAAAGGTCGGCACGCCCAACGTGGCAAATTTCGCTGCCATGTCATGGTCGTAGAACGGCGCACCTTCATCACTCAGCGCCAGCAGCGAAATCACCTGCACACCGGATGCCACCAGTTGCGCGGTGCGTTTGAGCATTTCATTGGCATTGCCACCTTCGTACAAGTCACTGATGAGGATGAACACGGTGTCGTCCGGGCGTGAAATCAGGCTTTGGCAGTAAGCGATGGCACGGTTGATGTCGGTTCCGCCCCCCAGTTGCAGGCCGAACAGCAAATCCACCGGGTCGTCGTGCAACTCTTCGGTCAGATCGACAATCGAGGTATCGAACACCACCATCTTGGTGCTCAGTGCCGGAATCGACGCCATCACCGCCGCGAAAATGCTTGAATACACCACCGACGGAGCCATTGAGCCACTCTGGTCAATGCACAGCACCACCTCTTTCAGCGCGGAACGCTTGCGCCCGTAACCGATCAGTTTGTCCGGCACGATGGTGTTATATTCCGGCAGGTAATTTTTGATGTTGGCGCGGATAGTGCGGTTCCAGTCGATTTCCTGCAAACGCGGGCGGTTATTACGCACGGCGCGGTTGAGTGCGCCTTTCACAGCCTGTTGCATCGGCTGTTGCAGGCGGCGCAGCAGGTCTTCCACCACCTTGTTGACCACTTGCCGGGCGGTATCCTTGGTTTTAGTGGGGATCACGTTTTTCAGGGAAATCAGGGTGGCGACCAGATGTATATCAGCTTCCACTGCTTGCAGCACTTCCGGCTCCAGCAGCAACTGGCGCAAACCCAGCCGTTCGATCGCGTCCTGCTGGATCACCCGCACTACCGAAGACGGGAAATACTGGCGGATGTCGCCCAGCCAGCGGGTGACATTGGGAGCGGAACCACCCAGACTGCCACGCCGCCCGCCACCGTTGGCGCCATCACCGTAAACGGCGGTCAGGCAGTTGTCGATGCCTTGTTCCATGCCGCTCAGGGTGCAGCCGATGCCGTCAGCTTCGCCACCACCGAGGATCAAGCGCCAGCGTTTTTGTCGTTGTTCGTTTTGTGTCATGTTTTGTCCTTTGTTTTACCCCTCACCCCAACCCCGCACCCAACCCCCTGCGGGGTCGTCCCTCAAGGGGAGAGGGGCTAAAAAACATCTTTCTTACTCCCCCTCGCCCCTTGAGGGGGCAGGGGGTGAGGGGTAATTCGGAGGGTGATGCTGTCTAATTTTAAGCGGCATTGCAGGTAGCGAAG
>DILV01000028.1 GCA_002425225.1 Thiothrix sp. UBA5583 | reverse complement strand
CAAAAATGGCTAAGTTTACAGTAGTTTGGCGACTTGTGTATAAGGAGATGCCTCAATACCTTGCTGAGCGGGCGCAGCTTGAACATCCATCTGGATACGTTTTCTTTCAGCGAATACCTGCGCTATCTGCAAATACCCCATCACGACGAGCTCAGCCGCAGCCAGCACCGTATCGCCATCCTGCAAGCCTTTGATCACTATCTGCAATGGGGTGGATTCTTTGAAGTCTTTACCGCCCCCACCCCCGCCATCCGCCAAGCGATTTCACTCAGTTATGCGCAAAACATCCTCTATCAGGACATCGTGCCACGCCACCAGATACGCAATGCTGCCACGCTGGAACACCTGTTTTTTTACCTAATGACCAACGCCACCCGCGAAATCAATTACACCACATTGAGCCAGACGTTCGGCGTCAGTGACAAAACCATCCGTGACTATCTGGGTTATTTCGAGGAAACATTCCTGCTCAAACGCATTGACCGTTTCCACCACAAACCCAAGGAACGCATCAAGTCACAAAAAAAGCTCTATGCACTCGACAACGGCTTCCTGCAAACCGCCACCAAACCCACCCGCAACCTGGGGCAGGCATTGGAAAATCTGGTGTTTATCGAACTCAACCGCCGCACCCCCACCAGCCTGAGCTATGTACGTGACACTTGTGAGGTGGATTTCTTCGACGGGCAAACCCTATATCAGGTGAGCTACACACTGGAAGACGCGAAAACCCGCCAACGTGAACTTCATGCACTTGAACACTTCGGCACACAACTGCACAAACCGGGGCTAATCCTCGTTGCCGACCCGCTCAGCAAAGTGGATGGATTACCCATAGAAACAGTAACAACCTGGTTATTGCGCCAGAATAGCCCACTTTAATACAAAGTATGCGCCAACATAGTCCATCTTGATGCAAACTGCGCAATTATTGCGCCATCAACGCCTCAATATCAGCAATCTCTTTCACCACATCACGGGTCAGCACTTCGTTACCATCGGCGGTAATCAGCACATCATCCTCAATACGGATGCCGATGTTCCACCATTTGGGGTCAACGTTGTCAGCGGGGGAAATGTACAGCCCCGGCTCAACCGTCAGCACCATGCCCGGTTCCAGCGTGCGCCACGCATCACCAATCTTGTAATCGCCCACATCATGCACATCCATCCCCAGCCAGTGGCCAGTCTTGTGCATATAAAACTGGCGGTAAGGCTCTTCCTGTTCCGGTTCACCGGCGGTGACTTCCGGCTTTTTCAGCACCTCTTCGAGTGTGCCAGTGAAAATGCCCAAATCCAGCAGACCCTGCGCCAACACTTTTACTGCCGCTTGATGCGGATCATCCCACGTTTTGCCGGGACGGGCTTGATCTATGGCAGCTTTTTGCGCATCCAGCACCACTTGATACAGAGCGCGTTGTTCCGGGCTGAATGTGCCACTGACCGGGAAGGTGCGGGTAATATCGGCGGCATAGCATTCGTATTCTGCACCCGCGTCAATCAGCAGCAGATCCCCGTCGCGCAATTCCTCGTTGTTTTCGATGTAATGCAGGATGCAGGCATTCTTGCCGCCCCCAACGATGGTGGTGTAGGCAAGCTCCATGCGTTCGCGGCGGAATTCGTGCAGGAATTCGGCTTCGATTTCGTACTCGTATTTGCCCGGCTGACAAACCTGCATGGCGCGGGTATGAGCACGAGCGGAAACCTGTGCAGCATGACGCATGACAGCAATTTCTGCGGATGACTTAAACAGACGCATCTCATGCAGGATGCGGTCAAGCATCACGATTACGTGCGGGGCGCGGATACCGGCACGCGCTTTTGCCCGCAAGTGGTTGATCCAGCCCAACATGCGCTGGTCAAAACCGGCATTTGCACCAAGATCGTAATGTACCTGATCACGCCCGGTCAGCAGTTGCGGCATCAGCTTGTTGAGGTCACTGATCGGGTGGGCATCGTCTGCACCGTGCAAATGCTTCACACCTGCCGTTCCGGCACGCAAGCCTGACCAGCGCTCTGCCTGCGGGTCTTTTTCGCGGCAAAACAGCACGTATTCGCCCTGCTCACGCCCCGGCACAAACACTGCGACCGCTTCCGGCTCGTTGAAGCCAGTCAGGTAATGGAAATCGCTATCCTGACGGAACGGGTATTCCGCATCGCGGTTACGCACTTTCAACCCACCAGAGGGCACAACGGCAATCGCATCCTTGCCCAACCGATCCAGCAGACGGCGACGGCGGGCGGCGAATTCTTCTTTCGGTATGACCGGTTTTTCCATGTTCAACCCTCAATGCACTTGTGGCGCTGCTTTCATCGGCTGCATTTCTTCCACCATCATTAACACCCCGACCCGCAGGTATTCAAGAATTTCGGCAAGGGCATTTTCGGATTCTTCCTCGTTGTCCAAGTCCAGCTCACCGGAACTGCCAATACGAACCACATCCTCTGCCCATTCACGCGAATCGGTGGGCAGTTTTTTCATATCACGGATGCCAGCCGCAGCCAGACCGTAACTAAAGCCCTGACACCACTCCTGCATGGCTTCCACTTGCGCTTCCAGATCGTCATCATCGGGCAGGAACAACTCAAAGCCCATGCCGCTGTCGTTCATTTGCTGGCGGGTAACAATAAATAACTGGCGTAGCAATGTACGCACTTCCTGAAAGTGAAAATTCTGCGGATCGCCCTGCAACACATGCCCTAGCCACACATCTTGCGAGCTTGCCTGATCCACCACCAGCATCCCGCAACACACGCCGTGAATTTCAGCGGCGGAAACATCATTTTCCACACGTCCCAACGCCCGCTCCAGGGCTGCATAATCGGGCAATTCGTCGTTCAAAACTTTGCTCTCCATGACAAAAGGTTATTATGAGATGATTGACCTTGTTTCGCACTCTTTACTACCATTATTGCATGAATGCACAAACCCCTGACATCACACTGACAACCCAGCTTGTTGCCATCGAAGAACGGATGGAGCGTCTGCTTGGGCTTGTGGAAAAACTAAGCATTGAAAACGGCGACCTGAAAAAGCGCGAAAAATCGTTGCTGGAAGAGTGCAATGACTTGCGCAGTCGCAATGCCAAAGCAGGTAGCCAGCTTGAAGCCCTGATTCAGCGGCTCAAACAACAACCACCGACAGGGGCTTGACAGCGATGGATAAAAACGTTCGACCCGTAACTGTCCGCATTCTCGACAAGGATTATATGGTGGCTTGCCCAGAGGGTGAACAGGAAGCCTTGCTAGCCTCTGCCCGCCGGGTTGACCGTGAGATGCGCAGGGTGCGTGATTCTGGCAAGGTACTGGGTACTGACCGTATCGCGGTGATGGTGGCACTCAACCTTGCCAATGAACTGATGCAAAACGGTCAGTCTGCCACTTCCGACAACCATACCCTGGAACAACTGCAAACGTTGCAGGGGCGTATTGATGCCGTGCTGGAGAAGCACAAAGCCTGACCGATTGTCAATTCTTCCCCCGCGCCTGTAAATGTAATAGTATGGATTCCAAGGGCACCTCTGGGGTACTCGAGAGAAAGCGGGTAAAATCCTTGAGCCTAATTTCTTACCCCGGGAGCGTTCGTAATGGTTTGGTGTGCATGACCGCAAGACGGTAAGCCTGAAAACCCTTCAACGCACCCACTTGAACCCCTGGTTCAAGGTCGAAGTTTTCCACGACTTCCTGGAGTGTGTCCCCTCTTCACCGCTCATCATTCACCTGCCTTATTGCTTGTTGCTTGCTTTTTCTCAAGCCTGTCGTTTGTTCCTCCTGTTATAGTTGCCGATGTTAAGGAGGAAGTTAAATCATGAAATATAGCCGTTTTTTGCCCGTCACCCTGTTGGCAACAGTGTTGTCTGCGACCTGTTTGTCACCTGTTTATGCAACAGAAGCAGCCAAACAGCCAACCGCTGAAACCACGACAAACGAGATGCGTCGTCTGGTTATACAGGTCAACAAAAAGGATGAAGAGCTGCAAAGCCATGTCCTTTCCAACATCGTCAACCTGCAAAAACACTTCGGTATGGATAATATCGAGATTGAAGTCATCGCTTATGGCCCTGGTATTTGGCTGCTGACCGACAAAAGCAAATACACTGACCGCATCGAAAGCCTGATGATGCAGAATGTGGTGTTTACCGCTTGTGGCAATACACTGGATACCATTGAACGTACCGATGGCAAACGCCCCACCCTGCTGGAAGGTGTGGAAACTGTACCCGCCGGGATTGCGCGGTTGATGGAATTGCAGGAAAAAGGCTGGAGTTACCTCAGCCCCTGATACAGGCAGGATAAGTGCAATCCCCCCCCGTACAGTGACAAGCACTAGCGGCGGATTGCAGGATCAAATCTGGCATCAGGCTGGAAACACCCAGATAGGGAGCCATCCGAATTTGCACATTCGGATGTTCCCGCTGCTTCTCCCGCACCATTTCCGGCACGTCTGTCACCACATGACGCCCCGCTGACAGGAAAAACGGCATGACCGTGACCAGCGTCGCTCCCCGCTCAATGCATTGCTGGATACCGTCAGGAATGGAAGGTTCCGCCAGCTCCAAAAATGCACTACCCACAAAACCATAGGCATCAGCCGACAAGGTTTCCACTTTGTTGGCGAGAGTACGGATTTCATCGTTGGATTCGGCGCGGCGGCTGCCGTGGGCAACAATAAGCAGGGCTTGCATGAAATTCTGATCCTTGTGGTCTGGTAATGCTGTAGTGCCGCGATTATCACGTACTTCCACAGTGTTTGCACAATTGCAGCAAATTTCGTGCGCAATCTGCACGTAATCTTACTCCTGTCGGAAGCAAACAATGCTTCATCACATACAACCACGAATACTTTGAAGGAGTATCAGACATGAAAAAAGTATTGATCATCACCTCACTGATCGCTGTATTGGGCGCATCCGCTGCTATCGCTGACCACGGTGGTTTCGGTGGCAGGGGCATGGATCGCATGAAAACAATGCTGGGTTTGAATGAAACCCAAGTAACACAGGTTGACGCCATCATGCAGGAACAAAAAGCCAAGATGGATGCCATACGTGACGAAACTCACCAGCGTATCCAGGCCATCCTGACCCCTGAACAAGCAACCAAATTCCAGACAATGCAACAGCAACGTCAGGAACGCATGGAAGATCGTCGCCAGAAAATGCAAGAGAAGCAGGATAAGGGCGGCTGGGCTTTCTAACCCGTCATTTCTGCAAGTTTGGGATTGAGTCTATTTCACCTCGCTTGGGGCAGCTTGTTGGGCTGCCCAGTTTTTATGAAGTTGTTGAATATTTCCACCAAACCATTAGCATTGGCTTGTCTGACTTGCGAGCCAAAAATCAATGAGATTTCCCAAATTTTCCCGGAAAGTTGTCGCCTGGCTATTTGTAGGCGCATTAACCCTGACCCTGTTTATTGCATTAAATGGTGCTTATCAACGCACCGATGCAGCCACTACCAATGTGGCATCCCGCATGATGGAGGGTATCGGGCAGATAGTGACTCAACGCACGACCCACATGCTGACCATTACCGAGTCACAAATCAAAACGAATGCTGTCCTGACAAGGGGTGTAGCACAAAATGCCTTGCCGGATACCAGCACCTACTGGTTGCCAATCTTCTGGAAACAACTGGAACTGAACCCCTACATCAGTGCCCTTTATATTGCAGACACCCAGGGCAATTTCATCAAGGCTGACCGTTTGCCACGCTGGGCCACACGAGTCATTGACCGGCGCAGCGGCTCACCGGTGGAACAGGTCATTTACCGTCAGACGGATTATTCCCCGCTTGCCAATACGGAAACCGCCACCCAGTATGATCCCCGTACCCGCCCTTGGTACAGTCAGGCACAAAATGGCAAAGCTGGGGCTGTTTACTGGTCAGACATTTATACGTTTGCCTCCAGCAAAGGGACTGGCGTAACAGCTTCCACGCCGTTTTTCGACGCACAAGGCAAACTGGCGGGCGTACTGGCGGCTGACATGACCCTGCAAGGCTTGAGCGACTTCCTGACTGAGCAGGCATTCGGTGATCACGACCTGTCCCTGATTGTGAATAGCAAGCAGGAACTGGTAGCCTACCCCACCCGTCTGCAACTGAATGCGGGAACCAACCCGGCACAGAGCCTGCCGACCCTTGCCATGATCATGCCTGCGCAGGCATGGGTTACGGAAGCCTACCAGCGGGAACAAACGGCGGAAAAACCGGGGCAAGAATTCAAATATCAGGGTGACAAATACCTGCCCATGCTGCTGGATTTCCCCAACCAAGCCAGCGGCTGGAAACTGCTGGTGGTTGCCCCGGAAGATGACCTACTGGGTGGCGCCAACCGCTCCATTGCGGAAAACCTTACCTTGACAGTGTTTGCATTGCTGTTATTTGGTTTTATTTTGTTTGTGGTGTTTGGCAAACCGTTTCGTGCCAAGGAGCCGGTTGCATGACACCACAACAGGAAAGCCAACTGGCACAAGCCCTGATTAACCTGCAACAAACCATCCAGATGCAGCAGGAGCGCCAGCAACAAACCGTGCAGCGGGTCAATCTGCTGTACCGGATTTCTTTCATCGCTTTCGCCGCCCTGGTGTTCAGCATGTCGCTGATGGTGGCCTTGCTGGCCTTTCACCTGCCCGGCCTGACGGATGCCATCGGGCAGATGAACACCCATTTTTCCCATATCACCAATGACATGGAATCCATGCGCCGCAACATGGACAGTATGCGCCAGAATGTGGCGGTGATGCCGGGCATTGTGCATGACATGGATGCCATTTACGGCAACATGGGAACCATGAGTACCAACGTAAGCAGCATGAACGGGCATGTGTCGCAAATCAATGACCGCATGAATGCAATGGCTTATAACGTTAGCGACATGAGTCGTTCCTTTCAGGTGATGGATGGTTCTGTCACGCAAATGCGCAGCGATGTACACCATATGTCGGCTCCCATGCGCATGTTCAATTCCATCAACCCATTCTGGTGATTTCCCATGCAAGAGCAAGCCCAACTTGAACAAGCCTTCGCCAGCATCAATGCGCTGGAAACACAAGTACAAGCCGCACAGGAAAACATCGACCGTGAGCACCACAAGGCCAACATCACCATGCGAGTGGTGTTGATCCTGCTGGGGTGCATGGTGCTTGCCAACCTGCAATTCGTGTACATGCTGACCGCAGAATTCCGCACGGTCATCAAGGATATGGTCGCCATGTATGAACATTTCGGGCGGGTTGCCGACCGTATGGACACGATGGCTGTTTACATGCAGTCAATGGAACAGGACATGCGCCTGATGCCGGTGATGCGCGAGCAAATGGCACTGATGAATGTACGCATTACCAGCATGTCCACCGACATGGGCGACATGACCCAAGATATGGGCAACATGCAGCATCAGGTCAGCTCTATGGGGCAGGATATGGGTTCCATGAGCCAGCGCTTTCATCACCTTAACAGCAATGTGGGCGGCATGGGGAATGATGTAGGCAAAATGGCGGATACTGTACCGTAAGCAGGATCACTGTTCATGAGCAACTGGCGTTTTATCCTGAAAAAAACGCCATTCATCGCCTCAAGCACCAACCACTCATCTGCCATAAACAACCGAACGTCGGCATTCAGTTTTCATAAAGCTAATCAATAAGCTCATAATCAAAATAATAAAAAATTATGATGAATGGCAAATTTCAATTGATCGAATCGCAATAATCCCAAAACACGAGTGTCCCAACACAAGGAGCTGTCCCCAATGGCTAACAATAACCATGCAAGCCTTGTTTTTGCCTGCTGTCTTGCAACCCTGACCCTGCCAGCTCATGCCAGTACAATGTTAGGAGCCTATATCAACCATGACGGTTGGTCGTTATCCGACATTGACAAATTCAACAGCACTACCGCAAAACCCGTTGCTGTTGTCAACCTGTTCACTACTTTTGATTATCACTGGGACAGCCTCAGTATACAGGCATCCAATATTGCAGCGCGGGGCGGCACTCCTATGATCACCCTCATGCCCTACCGTAACAACAACAACTCCATGTTGACAGCTATCGCTGCTGGCACTGAAGACAACTACATCAATAGCTGGATCAGCAGTTTCCGTAACTGGCGGGACAGTTATCCCTCAGACTCACGCCCCACCATCCTGTTGCGTTTCGGGCATGAGTTCAATGGCAACTGGTATCCTTGGAGCAATGACCCGGAAACGTTCAAGGCGGCATGGCGGCATATTCATGGCCTGTTTACCGCCGCCGGGGTCAATAACAGTGTGGAATGGGTCTGGTGCGCCAATAATGTCAACGTAGACGACTTTAACGACATTACCCGTTATTACCCCGGCAACGATGTTGTCGACTGGACAGGTATTGACGGTTACAACTGGGGCAGCAACTTTTCATTTTCGCGCTGGAAAACATTTGATGAAACATTCAGCTCTACCTACGTCAAACTGATCAGCAACTACCCTGACAAACCCGTGGTCATCGCTGAAGTAGCCTCAGCCGAACCTGGTGATTTGCCTGATCTGTCCAAAGGGCAGGATGGTAACGACAGCGACGCCAGCCAAAGCAAGGATATTTGGGTTCAAGACATGTATAACCGCATCATAGCGAGCTACCCAGCCATCCGTGCAGTTGCCTGGTTCAATACCAACAAGGAACTGAGCTGGGCACTGAATGAAACAAGCCTTTCCGGTTTACCCAATACCGGGCTGAATGGCTACAACAGTGCCATTACCAACAGTTATTTCCTCAGCACTTTCACCCCGCTGAAAACAACAACCAACAGCAGTACTGGCGGCAAAAAAACTGGCGGAGGCAAGCCCCGGAAAAGCACATCCACCAGTCTGGTGGCAGCAACCACCACGACTGCCACTACTGATAGGGAAAGCGCCATCACCGGACTTCAGCACACTATTGACATCAGCCGGATGCCCATTATCGTCGGCGAAAAACTGCTGGGGCTGGAAGCAGAAGGTTTCCGCCGATTACCACCTGATGCACTGAAAAACATTCGTCAAAACAGATTAAATATTAATCAATACTAGAGTACGATAAACAACATAATCAGGCTCGCCATCTACCAATAAATGCGAAGGGAGATAACATGCACTATTCAATCCACCGCAAAATCCTGTTAGGACTTTGTATTACCACCATCCTGATCAGTAGCGCCAGTACCCATGCGGCTCCTGCTCCGCAGTCACGCACTTATGGTATTGGCAACCCTTTCAAACTGGATGACCTCCCGCCTGGACTGTTACGCAACCAGTTGAAGGCATTACCCCCGCAAGCCCGTGACACAGCCATGAGCAAACTGGGCAGCCTTCATTTCCACTCCCACGATGTCCCTTACATGCGGGCTGACAAGGATGGTGGCATCTATTACGCTGACACCTATCTGCCGCAAGCCAGCAGGGATGCCGACATCACGGGTGTTTCCGGCACGGCAGGCACTGCCGCCATTACGGCTGCCGATGCTTTCAAGCTGCACAGCAAACCTGGCTCCAGCAAGATCATTTACCTGGACTTCGACGGGCACACCATCACCGGTACTGCCTGGAACAGCAACGGCAATACTTTCAATGCCTTGCCCTATGACCTGGATAATATCCCCGGCAGTTTCAACGATACGGAAATTGCCCGCATTGCAGAAATCTGGCGGCGGATTGCAGAAGACTACGCCCCATTTGATGTGGATGTCACCACGGAACAACCTGCCAGCTTTGGCCCCACGGTTGGGCGCATCCTGATTACCAATAACGTGGATGCCAACGGTCAGGCCATGCCATCCTCCACTGCTGGCGGGGTTGCCTATGTGGGCGTGTGGGGACAAAGCAATTACCACACCACCTATTCACCTGCACTGGTCTACTACAACAACCTAGGGGGTGGACGTGCCGACTACGTGACCGAAGCTGCTTCCCACGAAATGGGGCACAACATGGGGCTGTCACATGATGGAACCAGCACACTGGGCTACTACAACGGTCACGGTACGGGTTTCACCAGTTGGGGGCCGATCATGGGAACCGGCTACAACCGCAACGTTAGCCAGTGGAGCAAAGGGGAATATCCCGATGCCAACCTGAGCCAGGATGACATTTCCCTGATTGCTGGCAAGGTCAGCCTGCGCGTTGATGACCATGCCGACCAGCGTTCCACCGCTACACCGCTGGTGGTGGATGCCAGTGGCAACATCATTTCCACCACACTGGTGGATGACCCTGCAAACCTGAATGCTGTCAACAAAGGTATCGTCGGCACACGTACTGACGTGGATATTTTCAGCTTCTCCACCAGTGGCGGGTTGGTGAGCCTGCAAGCCACCCCGGCACGCGAAGCTGCCAATACCCGTGGCGGCAATCTGGACATCCAGCTTTCCCTGTATGACCAGTTCGGCAACCTGATTACCTCTGACCAGCCTGTTGATGATACCCATGCAGCCATCAGTACTACTCTCGGGGCAGGCTCCTATTATCTGGCGGTGGAAGGTGTGGGCAGGGCTGCGGTTGGCACGGATTATGGCTACAACGATTACGGCAGTATCGGGCGATACAGCATCAACGGATCCTTGCCACAAAATACCGACACCAATCCACCGACTCCCAACCCTATGGACTGGGCCAGTCTGCCTGCTGCCCTTGACCACCAGCGCATCAGCATGACAGCGGTGACGGCTACCGATGACGTGTCATCCGTACAGTATTACTTTGACTGTGTTTCCGGTGGTACGGGCTGTACAGACAGCGGCTGGGTAGCCAACCCATCCTTCACTGCTACAGGTCTGGCGGCTGCCACCACCTACACCTACCAGGTCAAGGCACGGGATGCATTCGGCAATGAAACCGCAGCGTCAGCAACAGCATCTGCCACCACCGCCACAGCACCAGTCGTCAACCAGCCACCGCGTGCCGTTGCCGATAGTGCTACCGTGACGCGCAATACCACTGTGTTGATCCCGGTTCTCAGTAACGACTCTGACCCTGAAAATGACACACTGACTGTCACTGCCATCAGCCGTGCCACCAAAGGCACTGCCACTATTACGACTGACAAGAAACAGGTTTCATACAAAGCGGGCAAGAAAACAGGTAGCGAAACCCTTACCTACACCATCAGCGATGGCAAAGGTAACACAGCAACTGCCAAAATCACTGTAACCATCAAATAGTAAACAGTTGCAACCTTGAGGCCGGGTACTCGTGACCCGGTCTTTTTGTTGCCTGACGATCACGGCATAATCGCACCTCCAGTCCCGGAGGTATCTGTTCCATGCATCCTGTTGTCACCAGCATCCTGTTACTGTTATGCAGCAATGTCTTCATGACGTTTGCCTGGTATGCCCACCTCAAGGAACTCAACCACAAACCCTGGCTGTTTGCTGCCCTGCTAAGCTGGGGTATTGCCCTGTTTGAGTATTTGCTGCAAGTCCCCGCCAACCGTATTGGTTATACCGTGCTGAGTGTTGGGCAACTCAAAATCATTCAGGAAGTCATTACCTTGAGTGTCTTTGTCCCTTTCAGCCTGCTTTACCTGAAAGAGCCTCTCAAGCTGGATTATCTGTGGGCTGGTTTATGTTTATTGGGGGCAGTTTATTTCATGTTTCGCGACAAAATTAACTAATGAAGATAATTAGTAATTAAATAGTTAATAAACAAAAAAATCCCTGAAAATTTGTCTAGACTTGGTAGAAACAGATTGCCAAGGGAACGGCGAATATGACAGAAAATTCAATGGATCAAGATGATCTGAGCGCAGTGCAGGAATATACGATAGCCGGTATTGTCCTGCTGCTATTCAGTCTGCTTTATTGGTTCCTTAATCAGGAAAACACGACTTCTGCTGATATTCTCCAACCGCAAAAACTGTCCGAAACAAGCCTGATACCTGAGCGCGACAATAAAACATCCAGTATTCAAACTGGATTAATTTCGCCCGCACCTCCTGTTTCCAACAACACTATCCCGGCAATAACCCAGTCAGCCTCCTGGCAGAGCGGCGCAGAAGACACCACAACAACCGTTACCAGTACAACACCTGTCGAAACACCAGCCGCGATACCTGTCGATACGCAACCCACCGCCCTGATGCAGGCTGAAATCGAACGACTGCAAGCTGAAAATGCCGTACTCAAACAGGCAGAAACAGCACGGCTACAAATGGCGCAAATTGCCCAGCAACAAGCAGCAGCAACCAGCGACACCCAGTCTGCAATGCAACAGGCAAATGCCCCACCCAGTTATACCCTGCCTGACGGCAGCAGCGTAACACTTGCCCCCAGCGGCTTTGAACCAGCCCTGCGCGATACCATACGCCAACAGGTGCACAATACACCGCTGGTATTTGACAACATCCAGTTCGACTCCGGCTCGACCAGCCTGCACGCTTCCTCAGAACAGCAATTAAAAGCTGTTGCTGCCTTGCTGCATCAAAATCCCAACATCAAGGTCATGCTGCGCGGGCACTCAGATGACATAGGGCAAGCCGCCAACAATGCCCAGCTATCCCTGCTACGTGCCAATAGCGTGGGGCTGGCACTCGTCAATCTCGGCATAGACCGGCAACGCATCCGTATCATGGGCATGGGCGCATCCCTGCCACTGGAGAGCAATGCCACCGAAGCAGGTCGCCAGAAAAACCGGCGCATCGACATTTCCATCATCGAATAACCCCCTTCATCGACAGGAGTAACACTATGGAAGGTTTGTTATCCCCCCTCACCAGCGCATTGGGGCCCATTGCATCAGGCAAGCTGGGGCACGCCCTGATTGGCCTGCTGATCCTGATCATTGGTCTAATCCTGGTGAGTTTCGTCGCAGGGCTGTTCAAGCGCTTGCTGGGACACGTCGGTTTTCTGGAACGCACCCATCTGGCGACGCCGCTGGCATCCTTGGTCAAGGCATTGCTGACCATTTTCGTGCTGATGGCAGTACTGCAACACTTCGGCCTGACCGATGTACTTGCACCTCTCAAGGACATGCTAAACAAATTCCTGACAGCCATTCCCAACATCATTGGTGCAGGCATCATTGCCTACGCAGGCTGGATGATTGCCAAAATCGTTTCCGAACTGGCTGGATTGGGCTTGCACAAGCTGGATCGGCAAATCGCCCTGAAAACCAGTAACCCCAACCTGAAAACTGCTAAGCTGGGCAGTGCGTTCATCTTTGCTGCCATCCTGATTCCGATTGCGGTTTCTGCCCTTGGGGTATTGAACATCCCCTCCATCACCGAACCGGCTTCCGACATGCTCAACAAACTGTGGGCAGCTATCCCCAACATCATTGGCGCAGCCATCATCCTGACTGTCACCTGGTTTATTGCCAAGTTTGCCATTGCCTTGCTAGATGGGGTGCTGGCAGGCTTACAGGTTGACAGCCTGCCAGAGAAACTGGGCATGACAGGGCTGTTTACACCATCGTTTACCCCGCGCAAGCTGATCGGTGGCGTCATCATGTTTTTTGCCATGCTGGCAGCGGCAACGGCTGCGGTCAATACACTGGGCATTGACATCATTTCCACTATTTTCGCCAAAGTACTGGAATTTGGCGGCGGCATCCTGATTGGTGGCATCATTCTGGTTATCGGCTACTTCCTGAGCACACTGGCTTATAACAAGTTGCAACAATACAGCAGTGGCAGTCTCGCCAACATTGCCCGCATAGCCATCCTGGGGCTGGTGCTGGCGATGGGGCTGAAAGCCATGGGGTTGGCAGACAACATCGTCAACATGGCGTTTGGTTTCACCCTCGGTTCCGTAGCAGTGGCCGCAGCACTTGCCTTTGGTTTGGGTGGGCGCGAAGCTGCCAAACGAGTTACCAACGAATGGGCTGACAAAATCAACAAGCATTGAGCACCATCCCTGCTCGTCCCGCGAAGCCCAATCTCAGGTTGGGCTTTTTTATTGCTTGCCGCTCCATAGGCACACTGCACAACTTTATCGGAAATTAATCTGCATTCTGCACAGCTACTGCTAAACTCCAGTAATTCACCTGAACAGCACAAAAATACAACAAAATTGCTGTTTGTTTCAGGTAATACCCCATTCAGGGAAGAGTCCCAGATATAACGTAACAAGGACAGTTTCAACCAAGGAGTAGACGCTCATGCAACCCATCGGCATGCAAAACCTCTGTTACTACGCCCGCCAGTTTGCCGGGATAAATGACGACAAAATTAACATCTTGCGTCAGGTTTACCCTGATGTCAGTGAGCGCCTACAGGAAGTCACCGATACCTTTTATGCTCGCTTGCAGGAAATCCCCAAAACCCATCCCTTTCTGGAAGGCCGCATTGACACCCTGAAAAAAACCCACGTTGCCTGGCTGCATGAGCTGTTTACCAGCGACTTTGGTGTAGACTATACCTCCAAGCTGTATCATGTTGGTGATGTGCATGTGAAAGTCAAACTGCCGGTCGAATTCATGGCAGGTGCCATGACACTGATTCAGGGGGAACTGGCACGTATTTTTGGCGAAACCTACCGCAACGACCAAGACAAGCTGATCAAGGCTATCCAAGCACTGAATGCGGCTGCCGGATTCTCGCTGCTGATCATGCAGGAATCGTATCAGTCATCCTCAATGGCAGAAGAGCTGGAAAAATTCTTGCGCATTACTGGCATGAGTCGGGTGCTGTTCAACAACCTTGCCAAAGCCTACCGCTGAACAGGAAACCCGCATGAGCCAGGAAAACGACATTGTTGAGCGGATGAGCAAACTGGAGGCCGAACTTGCCTCACTCAAAAACAATCTGGAGGCTCGCACCCGGCATCCGCTGGAAAAAGTCAGGAATGTCGCCAAATTCTTCCTCTCCTACTGGACACTGTTTTCCTTCCTGTTCGCGGTGGTAGTGATGATCTACGTGAAATACACGTTTGACATTGATTACTTTGAAAATTACCGCAGTGTTGCTGAAATCCGTAACCTGTCGGATTTCCACCGCAAAATGGGCGATGAATTCATGGGCAAGACCGAATGGCAAGCCGCCCAGAAAGCCTATGAACAAGCACTAGAGATAGACAAAAACAACATGCAAGCTGCCTATGGACTGGTCAAGTCACAGGTTTTCCAGCCACTGGAGGGGGAAAAGTTCTATTTCCCAGAAGTGGTCAATACCCGCCTGAATTACCTGTCGGAGTACTTCCCGGATGACTACCTGCTTTCCTACCTGCGGGCGACTTATTATGTCGACAAGCACGAGCTGGTGCAGGCTCGCCAGTGGTTCGAGAAATCCATGCAGCAAAACCCCGACTACTCGTGGAACCATGTCGCGATGGGCTACATCCAACAGCAGGAAGGCGATTTTGAAAGTGCCATCAATTCCTTCCAGCAAGCCATCAAGCTAGACCCGGAAAATGAAACCGCCAACAGCAATCTGGGTTACGCCTATCTTTACAGCGGCAATTTTGCAAAAGCCATGCAGCACTTGCAGGCCGCCACCATCATTGCCCCCGATTTCGCCACCTATTACGGGCTGGCGGATACTTACCTCTACCAGAAAGACTTTGCCAATGCGCTTTCCTACCGCCAGTACAATCTGGAAAAAGCCGACAAGAATGCCGAAGGCACGCAACGATTCCTCAAATCTGCCGGTTTGTGGATGTACGGTTTCATGCCGCTCAAACCGGGTGACAAGGAAACCATCAAGCGGTTTGTGCAGAGTTCCGGCCTCGACAACCAGCGGTTGCTGATCTATTTCGCCGCCAGTCTGGATTATGCTTTCAACAAGGATTTTGCCCAAGCTGATGCCCTGTTCAAAAAAGGCATGGAAGGCGACAAGGAAAAACTCTTCCACGACTTTTTCCTGCACAAGATTGTGTCGCTGCAAAACTTCCTAGAGCCGGAAGCGGAAATCAACCAGTGGCTGGAAAGCCGCAAGGCAGAACTGTCAGGGGCGGAAAACCCGCCCAGCTAACAGTGTCAGGGTTTACTTGAAAATTTCGCCGAAAAAGTCCTGCATTTCTGCCCAAGAACGCTTGTCCGCCTTTTCGTCATATTTCAGGTTGTCGATACCGTATTTGCCTGCATCCGGGTTGGTGAAGCCGTGGCGAACCCCGCTCCCGTAGCCGACAAACTGCCAATCAGCGTTGGTTTTATCCAGTTGCTCAGTGAACTTGTTGACGGTGGCAGGAGGAACCATCGCATCGGCATTGCCGTGGAAAGCGAGGATTTTGGTTTTGATTTCCGAACCATCCGGGGCTGAGGGCAGCGCACCGTGGAAGCTGACCACACCATCAATATCCGTGCCGCCGTAAGCCATTTGCAGGATCGTGCCACCACCGAAACAATAACCGATTGCCGCCAGCTTTTCCGTATCGGCCTTACCACTCTTTTTGAGTTGCTCCAGACCGGCATTGGCAGTAGCCCGCCATGCGTCCACGTCGGAGGTGACTTCCGTCATCCATTCCTTGGCCTGTTCCGGCTTATCGGTGACTTTGCCATCGCCGTACATGTCGGCAGCGAACGCAACGTAACCCAGTTCCGCCAGCATTTCAGCACGTTTTTTGGCGTAGTCGTTCAGCCCCCACCATTCATGCACCACCAGCACGCCGGGGCGCTTATCGGTTTTGGCATCATCGTAATACAGGTAGCCGGTGTATTTGGTACCTTCGTGCTCATAGGATACGGCTTCGCTTTTGACGGCAGCCATCACGTTGCTTGCCAGCAGGGACAAGCCAGCGATTGCCAACAGGGATACTTTCTTCATTTAACACTCTCCTTTGGTTTTATGCGTAAGTTCGCTGCACATAAGTTTCCACCAGAGCCTGGAACTCCTGCGCAATATTGTCGCCTTTCAGCGTCACGGTTTTCTGCCCGTCTTCATAGACTGGCGCAACCGGCGTTTCACCGCTGCCCGGCAGGCTGATACCAATGTTAGCGTGTTTGCTTTCGCCCGGCCCATTGACCACACAACCCATGACAGCGACCGACATGCTTTCCACCCCCGGATACTGGTCTTTCCACACCGGCATCTGTTCACGCAACCAGCCCTGGATTTGTTCAGCCAGCCGCTGGAAGTAATCGCTGGAAGTACGCCCACAGCCGGGGCAAGCCACCACTTGCGGCGTGAAGGAACGCAGTCCCAAGGCTTGCAGGATTTCCTGACCGACGATGACTTCTTTCTCGCGCTTGGCGTGCGGCTCGGGTGTCAGGGAAATGCGGATAGTATCACCGATGCCCTCCTGCAACAGGATCGACAGCGCAGCAGTGGAATAAACAATCCCCTTGCTGCCCATACCCGCTTCGGTCAAACCAAGGTGCAGCGGATAATCGCAACGGCTTGCCATATCACGATAAGCACGCACCAGCCCTTGCACTTCGCTGAGCTTGCAGGAAAGGATAATGTGGTCATGCGGCAAACCGTATTCCTCAGCCTTGGCGGCACTAGTCAGGGCCGATTCGATCAGCGCTTCATGCATCACATCGTAGAGTTCCAGTGGCTGGGCAAGCTGGTTGTTTTCGTCGAGTTTTTTCGCCAACAGCTCCTGATCCAGTGACCCCCAGTTGACGCCGATACGTACTGGCTTGTCATAACGGCAGGCAAATTCGATCATTTGCGCAAATTGTTCGTCGCGCTTCTTGCCGCGCCCGACGTTGCCGGGGTTGATGCGGTATTTGGCGAGAGCTTGCGCACATTCCGGCACGGCAGTCAGCAACTTGTGACCATTGAAATGGAAATCGCCAATCAGCGGCACATCGCAGCCCATCTTGTCGAGTTGCTCACGGATGACGGGCACTGCTTGCGCGGCTTCCATACTGTTGACGGTAATACGCACTAGTTCGGAACCAGCACGGGCAAGTTCTGCACACTGGATGGCAGTACGCAGCGCATCAGCCGTATCGGTGTTGGTCATGGATTGCAGCACGACGGGGGCATCGCCGCCGACGGTGATGTTACCGATTTTAACAGGGACAGTACGGTGACGTGGGATTGGAGTGTTTGCCATGTTGTCATGCTGCCTTTTTCATGGGTAATTCGGCACGTTTACTGACGTACAAAACTTCGATGCCCAGCACGTTACCATTCTCGTCATAGTCAAACATCATGCCTGGTTTGACTTCTTCGGTTTTCGCCACTTCGCCTTCCGCAAGCTGGATGTACATGGCATCTGCCATTGGATCAAATTCAATTTTCATGGTATTAACCTATTCAAAGTAGGCTGTCACGATCGTAACAGGCTCAATGGATTCATTATAAATGACCCGCAAGCGCTTGAAACCTTTCTCTGGAATTTCTTTCAGAGCGTGAACCAGCGAGCCATCTTCGGGATCATTTTCAGTCTGATCAGGAAACACCAAAGCCGCGCTGATCCACTCCAGCTTGATCCCCCGCTGCTGGAGGCGTTTTCTGGCATGATCACTCAACCTGTATTGCATATTTATTATTCTCCGGTTGTTCTGGATTGGGGCATTATGCCCGATCATGCGACAATTGGCAGTGACCTGATTGTAGTTGACCACACCATGAAAACACTATTTTCCCTGATCGAATCCCCTGTTCACCCCAACTTCAGTGCGCTGTACCAGCAGCTTGGCATCCACGAAGAACGCTTCACCTCTGCCCGCAAGTTGCACAAGGCTTTGCAGCAGCAAAAACCGGACTTTCTGGTGGGGGAATTCATCTACGGCTACGGCAACAACTACGCTGGAGCCAATGTATGCAACCTGGATGTGACCTTGCGTGCATTGCAGCGTTTTGCTCCACAAACCAGGGTCATTATGTTTGTCCACCCTTCAGAAATGCCGTATGTGGAAAAACTTACTGCCTTGTTTTCCATCACAATGATCCTGACTTATCCCGTATCAGAACAAACAATGTGCAATTTCCTCCAGACTTGTAGTGCCTGATTGCGTACTACGGGAATATCGTATATAAGAATATGCTTATATAACTTTATTCTGATTATGATTTAGGGGTATTGCCATGAGATTTTTTTCAGCATGGGTACTGATTGTCAGTTTGGGCATTATCGCTGGTTGTGGGGAATCAACGGCGGAACAGGCCAAACCTGCTGCCAGCCAGAGCGCAGACCTGCAAACGGCACAGGTAGCTGCCGCCAATTCACAGGCGTTACATTATCTGGATGGGCACGTAGAGGCAGTCAATCAAAGCACAATTTCTGCCCAAACCAGCGGTACTATCGAACAACTGTTCTACGACGTGGACGACTATGTGGAAAAAGGCAAAGTAATTGCCCGCATCAAATCCAAAACCCAACAGGCTGGTGTTCAACAGGCACAAGCATCACTGGACGAAGCTCAAGCCCGTTACAAGGAAGCACAAGCTGAATTCAAACGTATCAGTGATATTTACGCCAAAAAGCTGGTTCCCAAAGCCGATTACGATGCTGCCGAAGCCGGTTTGAAAGCCGCTGAAGCCCGTCTGGAAGCTGCCAAAGCGCAAGTCTCGCAAGCGGGTGAACAACTGGGTTATACCACCCTGATAGCCCCTTACGGCGGCATTGTCACCAAGCGCCACGTGGAATTAGGTGAAGCTGTCAACCCCGGCACCCCCATCATGTCGGGCATTTCCCTCAACCAGATGCGGGTCACGGTGGAAGTACCTCAACGTCTGATTACAGCCGTGCGCAAGGAAAAGCACGCACTGGTGTTTCGTGACGAATCCCACCAGCCTTTGCCCGTCAAGGATTTAACCTTTTTTCCTTATGCCGACCCAAAAACCAACGCATTCAAGGTACGCATCGAGCTGGAAGACGGCATTCAGGACTTGTTTCCCGGCATGTTCGTCAAGGTCGCATTCGTGCTGGGTGAACAGGAAGGCGTGGTCAGCGTACCGGAAAGTGCCGTTGTCACCCGCAGCGAAGTCATCGGCGTTTACGTGATCAATGCTGACGGCAAGCCTGCCTTGCGCCAGATCCGCTTAGGCAAAAAGCTGGATGAAATCAACATCAGCGTGCTGGCAGGGCTGGAAGCTGGTGAAACCATCGCGCTCGACCCGGTACAAGCCGCCATTTCCCTCAAACAGCAAGTGACCGGGGTGCAACATGAGTGAAACAAAACTCGGCATTTCCGGTGCAATTGCGAAAAAATTCCTGACCACGGAAATTACCCCGTTGCTGGCGCTGGTCGGCTTGCTGCTTGGCCTATTTGCGGTGATGGTGACACCACGCGAGGAAGACCCGCAAATCAACGTGACTTTCGCCAACGTGTTTGTGCCCTTCCCCGGTGCAAGCGCCGAACAGGTGGAAAGCCTGGTCAGTACCCCCGCCGAACAGGTGTTGTCAGAAATCGAAGGGCTGGAACACGTTTATTCCACCTCGATGCCGGGCATGTCGGTACTGACGGTACAATACAAGGTGGGTGAAGACCGGACAGCGGCGCTGGTGCGCCTTTATAACAAGATTGCTTCCAATCAGGACTGGCTGCCGCGCAATCTGGGTGTCGGCACACCACTGGTCAAACCCAAGGGTATTGATGACGTGCCGATTGTAGCGCTGACCTTGTGGACGGAAGATGATAAACGTGGTGCTTACGAACTCAATCAGGTGGCACACGCGATCGAAGCCGAACTCAAGCGCGTGCCCGACTCACGTGACATTTACACCATCGGTGGCCCGCAACAGGTGGTGCATGTTTTGCTGGATGCAGAAAAACTGGCTGGACACGGCATTTCCCTGTCCGACCTGCGCAATGCCCTGCAAGCCAGCAATTCTGCCCGTGATGCGGTTTCCCTCGTCAACAACAACGAGGAAATCCAAGTACAGGCTGGCACATTCCTGATGGATGCTGCCGAAGTTGGCGAACTGATGGTGGGCGTATTCGATGGCAAACCGGTATTCCTCAATGACGTGGCAGAAGTGAAACGCACCGCCGATACACCGGAAGCCTATGTCAGTTTCGGCACGGGTGCAGGAGCCGAACACAAGGCGTTGCCCAACGGTATCCGCGCCCCGGCGGTGACGATTGCCGTTGCCAAACAACCGGGAACCAACGCAGTCGACATTGCCAACAACGTGATTGACCGTTTCGAGAAGCTGCGCGGCACGTTTGTGCCGGATGGTATCAATGTCACTGTTACCCGCAACTATGGCGAAACAGCCCAGGCCAAGTCCGAAAAGCTGATCAGCAAGCTGATCATTGAGACTATTGCCGTCATCCTGCTGATCTGGCTGGCACTGGGCTGGCGTGAGGCACTGATTGTGGGTGCTGCGGTGGTCATTACCCTCGCCGTTACGCTGTTTGCGTCGTGGGCATACGGTTTCACCCTCAACCGGGTATCGCTGTTTGCCCTGATTTTCTCGATCGGCATTCTGGTGGATGACGCCATCGTGGTGGTGGAAAACATCCACCGGCACATGCAGCAGGGCGGCAAGAAACTGCTGGAAGTGATTCCGCTGGCAGTGGATGAAGTGGGTGGTCCAACCATTCTGGCGACCTTTACCGTGATTGCCGCCTTGTTGCCGATGGCATTTGTATCCGGGCTGATGGGGCCGTACATGTCACCGATCCCAATCAATGCCAGCATGGGAATGCTGGTTTCCCTAGCGGTTGCCTATGTGGTAACGCCCTGGATGACTGGCAAAATGCTGGCGAAAGTCGATTTCAGCCATCACCATGAAGACAACAGCAAACTGCACGGCTTTTTCAGCCGCATCATGTCACCGTTTCTGGATGACCAACAAGGAGGCAAACGCCGTACCACCCTGTTTGTGGTGATTACCTTGCTGATTGTGCTGTCGGTATCACTGGCTGGCTTCAAGCTGGTGGTACTGAAAATGCTGCCATTCGACAACAAGTCGGACTTCCAGGTGATCCTCGACATGCCGGAAGGTACTTCCCTGGAACAGACCTCGCGTGTCCTCAATGAAATGGCAGATTATCTGGGCAAGATAGAGGAAGTGACCGATTACCAGATTTATGCCGGGACTGCCGCACCGATCAATTTCAACGGACTGGTACGCCAGTATTACCTGCGTGAAGGTTCCAACGTGGGTGATATTCAGGTCAACCTGACCGATGCGCACGGGCGTAACCGCCAAAGCCATGCGATTGCACTGGAGGTGCGCCCCCACTTGCAGGCCATTGCCCAGAAATACCACGCCAACGTGAAAGTGGTGGAAGTCCCACCCGGCCCACCGGTCATGTCACCGATCGTGGCGGAAGTCTACGGGCTGGATTACGCCGGGCAAATCGAGGTTGCCAAACAAATCCGGGGCATATTCCAGCAAACGGACGACATCGTGGACATCGACGACAGCGTGGAATACCCGCAAAAACGCTTGGTGGTACAGGTTGACCGCAGCAAAGCCGCGTTGCTGGGCGTGTCACAGGATGCGATTGCATCCGCCGTGGATACCGTGCTGCGGGGTGAGGATGTAGTGTTCCTGCATGGCAAAGGCATCAAATATGCCGTCCCCATCCGGGTAGAATTCCCGGTTGCCCTCAAGGACAAAATGGATTCCGTCCTCGCCGTGCGGGTACGCAGCCAGTCGGGCGAACTTGTGCCCATGTCGGAACTAGTCACGGTGCAGGAAACCACCCGTGAACATTCCATCTACCACAAGGACTTGCTGCCCGTGGTCTATGTAACGGGAGACATGGCGGGGGCAACCGATAGCCCCCTGTACGGCATGTTCGGCATTTTCTCCGGTATCAAGGATTTGTCCGTCTATGGCAATGACATCAAGCAACATTTCATTGCCCAGCCGGATGACCCTTACCTGTACGGCATGAAATGGGACGGCGAATGGCAGGTGACTTATGAAACCTTTCGTGACATGGGGATTGCTTACGCAGTGGGAATGATCTTGATCTACCTGCTGATTGTGGCGCAATTCCGCTCCTACATGGTTCCGCTGGTAATCATGTCGCCCATTCCGTTGACCATCATCGGGGTCATGCCGGGCCACGCCCTGCTGGGAGCACAATTTACCGCAACGTCCATGATCGGCATGATTGCCCTAGCGGGAATCATTGTACGCAACTCGATCCTGCTGGTGGATTTCATCAATGAACAGGTTCGTGGCGGGATGGCGCTAAAAGAAGCCGTGATCAACTCCAGTGCAGTACGTGCCAAGCCAATTGCACTGACCGCACTGGCAGCAATGGTGGGAGCATTCTTCATCATTGATGACCCGATCTTTGGCGGGTTGGCAGTGTCACTGATTTTCGGAATACTGGTATCCACCGTGCTGACGCTGGTGCTGATTCCATTGATGTACTACCTGTACGCCCGCAACCGGCTGGCATTGATTACGGCTGCATAGCCGTCAAGTCAAGGCTCAACTGCTGGATAATCCCGCTCACGGCAAGATTCATGGCTTCAACCAGCTTGCCGGTACTGAGCGGGATATTGTCCTTGCGGATGTCATACCGGTGCTGCATCAGCACTTGCTGATCCTGCACCCGCACCTGTATGGCTTCCATACCCAATACAACCGCCGCACTGCCCTGCCCTTGCGGCGGATATTCAGCCTGAAACCGGGATACCCGCAACAACAGCTTGTAATTCCCCGTCTTGCCCAGCAACTGGTCAGATACGGACTGGAACGCCCCACTGCGTGACAAGCCATCCAGCAACACCCCATGCAGATAAACCGACAAGTCATCAGGCCAGCGGCTGTTGGCAATGAAATCCTGCTGGAAATTAGCCTTGACCAAGGCAATGCGAGTGTTATCCAGTTCGGGGGCAACCTCCAGTTTCGGCAGATACAGGTGCATGGCAGAACGCCGGGGGGCTACACTGACCTGAGGGGCAAGGCGATAGACTTGCTCCCCAGGCAGGTCGCTTTTCAAGGGAACCGAACAGGCTGTCAGCAACAAAGGCAGCAATAAGGCAAACAGTTTCATGGCGGCAACACCGTTCCCTGCGGGGCAGGCTGGTAAAGGATTTGTGAAGGGTTCTGTTCCAGCCGGTCGCTCAACTGGCGGATGGCAGTAACCGTTTTGCGCGATTCATTGAGCAGTTGCTTGAGGTTTTCGCCACCTTCACCCAACAGTTCGTTGACCTTGCCTTCGTTGTTGACTACTACGCGGTCAACATCCCGCAGCAGGGTATCCAGCCGTTGTGAGGTGGTGCGGATGGCAACCAGCGTAGCCTGCAACTCCTTCATGCTAACTGCCAAACCTTGTTCCGAACGGCTGACCGTGCCATTCACCTGTTTGATCAGGGTTTGCAATTGCTCACTGCTTGCTTGCAGGCTGTTAGCCAGTGCTGGCAAACCGGCTGAAACCGTATCCAGATTTTGCAGGATGGCAGCGAAATGCTGGCGGTTTTCTTCATTCAACACCGCATTGGCAGACTGGATCAGGGTCGCCAGCTCCTTTTCCAGATCGGGCAGGCTTTGTACCAGGGCATCCATCGCCGTCAGCTTGGTGGGTAAAACCAGCAACTCGCCTGCTTTTGCCGCTAATGGGGCTGGTTTTATCCCCATTTTTTGCTCAAGGTTAAGGAAAGGCACACTGGTCAACCCCTGCAAGCGCAAGACGACTTCGGTCGCCGTGTTCACTGGGGTATCCTGTTCCACGGCAATTTCAACCCCGACCTTGGCTGGGTTGTCCGGCAACAGGAATACCCGCGTGACTTCACCTTTCTTGATTCCCATAAAACGCACTTCGTTACCGACCTCCAACCCTTCCACCGGAATGTCGAAATGCACCGCATAGGCATGGGTAGCAGCAGAAGGACGGTCGTAAAACAGCCCGGCGAACAATGCACCCGCCATACTGGTCACGATGATGAACAGCCCGACCACAAAATAGTGGGTATCCCGCTCCATTAATGCTCCCTTAGCAATACTTGCGCACGCCCGCCACCGAAATATTGCTGAATGACTGGGTGTGGGTTTGCCAACAGCTCCCGCAAACTGCCTGCAATGACCTGTTTGTCAACCAGCATGGCGATACGGTCACAGGTTGAGAATAGACTATCCAGATCGTGCGTCACCATGACAACCGTCAAGCCGAGGTTGCGATGCAAAGTGGCGATAAGCTGGTCGAATTCCTCCGCCGATACCGGGTCAAGCCCAGAGGTTGGCTCATCCAGAAACAGTACTACCGGGTCAAGCACCAGCGCCCTTGCTAGTGATACCCGCTTGACCATACCACCTGACAGTTGCGCCGGATACTTGCGGGCAACGTCACGTTCCAGCCCGACCATTGCCAGCCTTACATACATCAGCTCTCGCGCTTCGGTTTCTGTCAGGCTGGAAAACTCCCGCAATGGAAACCGGATATTGTCCGCCACCGTCAGGGATGAAAACAGCGCCCCTTTCTGGAACATGACACCCCAGCGGCGTTTCAGGCAGGCAAAATCCTTGTCCGGCATCGACATCAGTTCCTGCCCGCCGAAATGGATTTCACCGCTATGCGGGCGGTTCAACCCCAGAATGGTACGCAGCAATACCGACTTGCCGGAACCGGAACCACCCACAATTCCCAGTACTTCTCCCTGCATGATGTCCAGATTCAGCCCGTCATGTACCCGTTGCGTGCCAAACTGGTTGGTGAGGTTGCGGATGCTGATCAGTGTACCCATGCCTAAAACCCCAACCGGTAGAACAGGATGGAAAACAGTGCATCCAACACCAGTACCAGAAAGATGGCATCCACCACCGCCTGGGTCGTGTGCTTGCCCAGACTTTCGGAAGAACCACTCACCCGCATTCCCTGCCAGCAACCAACCAACGCAATCACCACTGCAAAAAACGGCGCTTTGATCAAACCGGCAGCGAAGGTGCGGAATTCAATATTGGCTTCAATCCGGTTGAAAAACTGTACAAACGAAATATCGAGAATGGTGGAGGAAATCAGGGCTGCCGCTGCCAGCGCCACTATATCGGCAATAATGGTCAGCAACGGCAAGGCAATCACCAGCGCCACCAGCCGGGGAACCACCAGAATCAGGAACGGGTCACTGCCCATCACCCGCAGTGCATCCACTTCCTGATTGGTTTTCATCAGGCCAATTTCCGCTGCAAACGCACTACCGGAACGCCCCGCCACCATGATGGCGGTCAGCAGCACGCCCAGTTCACGCAGCACCGAAATAGCCACCATATCCACCGTGTACAGTTCCGCTCCCAGATCGCGCAACTGCCCGCCGCCCTGATAGGTAATGACGATGCTGATCAGACAGGCAATCAGCCCCACAATCGGCACGGCACTGATTCCGGTCGCAAACACGTGATGAAACACAGCACGGGTACGGAACAAATGCGGTGACAACAGGCTGACAAACAGGGCTTCCAGACTGTGCCCGAAAAAGGTAATGCCGGAATGCCACACCTGCCCAAGGTGAAGCAGTTTCTCCCCCAGACCCTGCACGGGCTGACGGAACAAGGACACCGCCTGTTGCCGGAGACGCGGCGGCGTTACCACATCTGTTGTGACTGCGGCGAAATAGTCGAGGTATTCTGCTGGAAAATCGTGGAAATAGACCTGCTTGCCCTGCTGTTGCCATTGCTGCGCTTGCCGGTAAATCAACCATGCCGCAGTAATATCCAGTCGGGAAACCGCCTGTAGCTGCACGGTAATATGTGCCACTTCTGGCACAAGCGCAGCCAACATGTCACGGATTTCCCCTGCCTGCTCAAAACACCACTCGCCCTGCAAATGGAGGAAAAGGCTGTCATCCTGCCGTTGTTTTTCTAGATGAATCATTCACTATGCCCATATTGGATTTAATGCGTACTATACTTGCAATAATTTTAGAAAAATCTAATAAACCAACCCTCTCACTCGGAATTAATGGGGATAAGAAAACATGACTCCAGACACACTAGGTCAAAAGCTGTCGGTCTTCAATACGGAGGTTTCTGGTATTGAAGCCTCTGCCATCATATCCACCACTGGCGTTATCCTATCCTCAGCACTGCCAACCAGCGTGGACGAAGACAAGATCAGTGCGATGAGTGCAGCACTGTTTACCTTGGGTATCCGCACATTGGAACTGGCTGCTTGCGGTGATTTCAGGCATGTCGTTGTGACCGTAAATGACCATTACCTGCTACTGGTTCCTGGCGGAAAACAGGCATTGGTTGCCCTGTGGATCAATGGAGCGGACTATCTGGATTCTGCTATCCAGGCTGCTGACCAGTTTTTCCCTGTACAACAATCATGAACGGGTTGCTGGTTTGCTATACATTCCACTTGTTCACTTTGTAGTCACTTTGCTCGTGATACCTTGATCTACATCAACAAAAAAAACGATCGGGACTGGTACATTTCACCATGTAGTGTGTTGGTTTACCAAGTCTGCGACATACCATCTCAAATAAAAACAAGATAGTTGGGGATACGATTAAAATGACTGCCGAATACAAGATCATCATGGCGCTATTGTTTGTCACTTTTGTCAACATGCTACTGGCGTGTAAGCCATTTGCCTGATGTATGCAACCTAGCCCCTGCATGACCTGCGGAGCCTGTTGTGCCAGCTTCCGTGTATCGTTTTACTGGGGTGAAACCGATGCTGCCCCCGGCGGGCTTGTGCCCGCCCACCTGACCCAGCCTATCAGCCCCCATCTCGTTGCCATGTTGGGAACCCATCAGGCACAACCTCATTGTATTGCCCTGCAAGGCACACCGGGGCAACAAGTCAGTTGCAACATTTACCCGCTGCGCTCTTCCACTTGCCGGGAATTCACTGCCTCATGGGAAAACGGTCAGCACAACCCGGTTTGTGATCAGGCTCGCGCCCGTTACGGCTTGCCCCCGCTTTGCCCACCTTCTGTCTGAAACGGAATTAAATCACAGATTTGCGGGTCTATATCCACTAGAATCATTGAGTAGTACCATACAGAAATAATCAGGTATTCCAGCAGGCGCGACTTTCGAGCCTGCGCCTGCGGACACCGTAGGAGTGAGATATGCTTGCCGGAATCCGCCATTCTGTTTCGCATTGTACCGACTGGTTGTGGCAACAGGGTATTGGCTGGTTAAACACCATCCCGCGTGAAGAAGACTTCAGCGCCCTGTGCAATTTCGAGTTTCTTGAACGTGAAGTACGCCCCGCCGATGTTATCCTGTTTGCCGGTCAGTCGCGTGTCAGCAAAGTCATCCAGACGGTTGTCCTGTCGCCGTGGACACACGCTGCCCTGTATGTCGGGCGTCTCAATGACATCCGTGACCCACGGGCACGTTCGCGGCTGGCCGCACATTATGATGGCGACCTGAGCGAACCTTTGGTGATTGAATCCCTGCTGGGGCAAGGAACCATCGTTACCCCACTGCGTCATTACCGCAAAGAGCATTTGCGCATCTGCCGCCCTGCATCCCTGACCTGGCAGGATGCTGACAAGGTGGTGAATTTTGCCATCGAACATCTGGGCATGGGTTACGACGTGCGCCAGTTGCTGGATCTGGCGCGTTTCATGTTCCCGTATGCGATTTTGCCGCGCCGCTGGCGTTCCAGTCTGTTCCAGCACAATGCAGGGCAACCGACCCATATTGTGTGTTCCAGCATGATTGCCCGCTGTTTCCAGCAGGTGCATTACCCCATCCTGCCGATTGTGCATAACCGACGACAGGACGAAGTAAGGTTTTACGAGCGTAATTTCCGTTTGTTTACGCCCAGTGATTTTGACTACTCACCCTATTTTGCCGTCATCAAATACCCGGCGTGGAATGCGGGGCAGGAACCTGCCTACCGTACCTTGCCCTGGCATCAGGAGAAGGAGGATACTCATGAACTGGCTAACCAATTACCGCCATCAGTACATCACCCGCCCGATCATGCGGATGATGAAACAGCAACTGCCACCCATCTCGAAAACCGAACAGGAGGCGCTGGACAGTGGCAACGTCTGGTGGGACTCCGAACTTTTTTCCGGCAAACCGGACTGGCGGCATTTGCGCGACCTGTCCATCAGCAAACTGAGCGCTGAAGAACAGGCATTCATTGACGGCCCGGTGGAAGAACTGTGCCGGATGCTGGATGACTGGCACATTACCCACGAGCGTTACGACCTGCCGCCCGCCATTTGGGCTTTCCTCAAACAACACCGTTTTTTCGGCATGATCATTCCCAAGGCATACGGCGGGCTGGGGTTTTCCGCCCGCGCCCATTCCGATGTGGTGATGAAAGTGTCCAGCCGCAGCGCAACCACTGCCGTGACCGTGATGGTTCCCAACTCGCTTGGTCCTGGCGAGCTGCTGATCAAGTACGGCACTCAAGCCCAGAAAGACCATTATCTACCCCGACTGGCAGACGGGCGGGACATCCCCTGTTTCGCCCTGACCGGGCCGGAAGCGGGCAGCGATGCCGGTTCCATCCCCGATAGCGGAATCGTCTGCCGTCAGGATTTCAACGGTGAGCAAGGTGTGCTGGGCATCCGCCTCAACTGGGACAAGCGCTACATAACGCTAGCACCGGTTGCCACCTTGCTGGGGCTGGCATTCCAGCTTTACGACCCGGATCATTTGTTGGGTGACAAGGAGGAAATGGGCATTACGGTCGCGCTGATTCCTACCAGCCACAAAGGGGTGGAAATCGGCACACGCCATTTCCCGCTCGACATTCCTTTCCAGAACGGCCCCACACGCGGGCGTGATGTGTTTGTGCCGATGGACTGGCTGATTGGCGGGGTAGCACAAGCAGGCAACGGCTGGCGAATGCTGGTGGAATGCCTGGGCGAAGGGCGCGGCATTTCCCTGCCCGCCCTGTCGACCGGCGCTGCCAAAGTGGCGTCACGTTATACCGGCGCGTATGCACGGGTACGCCAGCAATTCGGAATGCCCATCGGCTATTTTGAAGGTGTGGAAGAACCGCTTGCCCGCATTCTCGGCAATACCTACCTGATGGATGCCGGGCGTATCCTGACTGCCACCGCCATTGACCAGGGACAACGTCCGGCCGTGATTACCGCCTTGCTGAAATACCAATTGACCGAACGGATGCGGCGGCTGATCAATGATGCGATGGATATTTCCGGCGGGGCTGGCATTTGCATGGGGCCATCCAACTATCTGGCGCGTGCTTACCAGTCGATTCCGATTGGCATTACCGTGGAAGGTGCAAATATCCTGACCCGCTCGCTGATCGTGTTCGGGCAGGGTGCAATGCGCTGCCATCCGTGGTTGCTCAAGGAAATCCAGGCGGTACAGGCTGACGATCTGGCGGCTTTCGACCATGCGTTCACCGGGCACATCAGGCATGTTTTCGCCAATCTCGGGCGCAGCATCTGGTACGGGCTGAGCAACGCCATGCTGGTGGTTTCCGGCACGCCGTATACCCGCCGTTATTACCGGCATCTGACCCGGCTGAGTAGCCAGTTTGCCCTGCTGGCGGATTATGCCGCCCTGTCACTGGGTGGTAACCTGAAACGGCGCGAACGTTTGTCCGGGCGCATGGCGGACATCCTTGCCAACCTGTACCTGTGTTCCGCCACCCTCAAGCACTTTGAAGACCAAGGAGAACCGGAAGCGGATCTGCCGCTGATGGAATACGCTTGTACCCTGACCATCCACCGGGCGCAACAGGCAATGCTGGCAGCCTTCCACAACCTGCCGATACCATGGCTGGCAAAAACCTTGCGTACCCTGATGTTCCCGTATGGCAAACCGTTCCACCCGCCACATGACAAGCTGATCCACCGGGTCGCGCAACTGGCACTGGAACCTTCCGCCACCCGCGACCGTCTGACCGCAGGCGTCTACATCACCAACGACCCGGCAGACCGCATGGGGCGGATTGAAGATGCCCTGCATAAAACGCTGGCAGCCGCAGATGTTGAAAAGCAGCTACGCAAACTGATGAAAGACGGCAAACTGACAGCCCATACAGCGGCTGAGGCGATGCTCGAAGCCAGGGACAAAGGCTTGCTGGACAAATTCAGTGTGGAAAAACTGCTGGCAGCCCGCAAGGCGGTGCTGAATGCCATCCGGGTGGATGACTTCCCGGCGGAGTATTTCCGCCAGTCAGGTATGGAACCCTTACAGGAGCAGCAACAAACCGGGTAAAGTGTGCAGAAATTGCAAGATTGTTAATCATACAGCAATCAATCCTTGTTAATATCGGTGCATCGGTAAACAGAAGGGCATTTGCTGAGATGGGAGAGGTTTTTGCGTGAACGGGTTTCAACACCTGCAACTAACCGTTGACGAGCAACGTCTGGCGTGGCTCAGTCTGGACGTGCAGGGAGAATCGACTAATCTGCTCACACCTGCCGTACTCGCCGAACTTGCGCGTGCCTGCACTGAAATTCGCTCGCTTAAGCCGCGTGGGCTGGTGGTTGGTTCCGCCAAACCCGGCAGTTTCGTCGCAGGTGCTGACATCAAGCACTTTACCAGCCTCACCAGCAATGAACAGGCTTTGGCATTCATCCGCCAGGGGCAGGCTGTTTGCCAACAGTTTGAAGATTTGCCTTGCCCAACCCTTGCCATGATTGACGGCGTTTGTCTGGGTGGTGGCATGGAGCTGGCGCTGGCACTGGATTACCGCATCAGCAGCACCACACCCGACACCCGGCTAGGTTTGCCGGAAGTCAAACTCGGCATTCACCCCGGTTTTGGTGGCACGGTGCGTTCCATCAGCAAACTTGGCGTGCTGAATGCGATGGACATCATGCTCACCGGCAAACTGTTACGCCCGCAGCAAGCACAAGCGCTTGGGCTGGTAGATAACTGCGTGCCTGTGGAACGCCTGCGTGAAACTGCCATCCAGACCCTGCTGACACTGCCCGCCAAAGCCAAAGCACCGCTGCATGTCGCTGCCATCGGCAAACTGGCCCCTTCGCGCAAACTGCTTGCCATCAAACTGCGCCAGCAGGTTGCAGAACAAGCCAGACCGGAACATTACCCCGCACCCTACTCCCTGATTGACCTGTGGGAAAAACACGGTGGCAACCCTGTGGATATGTATCAGGCTGAAGCCCAGTCTGTCGCCCAACTGGCGATGGGTGCAACAGCCCGCAATCTGGTGCGAATCTTTTTCCTGCAAAACCGTCTGAAAGCCTTTGGCGACAAGCGACAGTTCCAGCCCCGACATGTCCATATCGTGGGTGCAGGCACAATGGGCACTGCCATTGCCGCGTGGTGTATACACCACGGCTTACGTGTCAGCCTGCAAGACCGCGCCCCGGCGGCACTGGCAAATGCCACCGCACAAATGCCGCAAGCCAATATGGATACCCTGCTGATAGACCCGCACGGCGCACAGGTCAGCAAGGCAGACGTTATCATCGAAGCCATCAGCGAAAACCCGCAAGCCAAACGCCAGCTTTTCGCCGAACTGGAACGCAAAGCCCGTGCCGACGCTATCCTTGCCACCAATACCTCCTGCATCCCGCTGGAAGACATCAACAACAGCCTGCGCGAACCCCGGCGACTGATTGGTTTGCAGTTTTTCAATCCGGTCAGGCAAATGCCACTGGTGGAAATTGCCCACGAGCCTGACGTGCAGGATAGTGATCTACTGGCGCGTGCCTGTGCCTTTGTCCGTCATATCGACAAACTGCCGTTGCCAGTCAAAAGCTCCGCCGGTTTTCTGGTCAACCGTATCCTCATGGCTTACCTGCTGGAAGGTATACGCCTGCAACAGCAAGGCATTCCTACCACCATCATTGATGCCACCGCACGCGATTGTGGTATGGCAATGGGGCCGCTGGAACTGGCAGATGTCATCGGGCTGGATGTTTGCCAGCAAATTGGCGAAATCCTCCAACGCAAACTGGGGATGGAACTGCCCCTGAGCATTTACCACCTAACCAAGGCAGGCAAACTGGGGAAAAAAAGCGGCGAAGGTTTCTACCGTTACCGGCACGGCAAAATGATGAAAACCGAAAAAGCCACATGGAACGGCAACCACACTTCGCTGCAATCCCGCCTGATGGAACCGATGATCCGTGAAGCCCATATCTGTTTGGAACAAGGTATTGTGGAAGATGCCGATCTGGTGGATGCCAGTGTGATTTTTGGTATGGGGTTTGCGCCATTCCGGGGTGGGCCGCTGCATTTCACTGCAACAACCAGGATGACATTGCCGTAACAAGAAAAAGTTTTTTTACAACCATACAGAAAACAGAATATTATCCAAGTGGTAAACTTCAAAAACGATAATCTTGAGGTTGCCATGAACTTGCCCACCGTCAAACAGCTTCGCTACTTCATAGCACTGGAAAGCCACGAACATTTCGGCAAGGCAGCCGAAGCCTGTTTTGTTTCCCAATCCGCCTTTAGTACTGCCATCCGCGAGCTAGAAACCACGCTGGAGGTGCAACTGGTTGACCGTACCAACAAAAACGTCACCGTCACCCACATCGGGCGACAAATTGCTGCCGAAGCCCGCCGTTGTTTGCGTGACATGGAAAATCTGGTGGAACTGGCGCGTAGCAACCATGCTCCCCTGACGGGTGAATTGCGGGTTGGCGTGATTCCCACCATTGCTCCCTTTTTGCTGCCGCATGTACTACCCGCCTTGCGCAATAGGTTTCCCCAATTGCGCCTGTACCTGACGGAAGACATTACCCAGCGGGTCTACGAAAAACTCATGAATGGTGAGCTGGATCTCATCATCATCGCCCTGCCCTATGCCCTGCGCAGTGTGGAAGTGCAATCGTTATTCAAAGACCGTTTCCTGCTGGCTTGCCGGGAAGATACCCAACATACCCGTCCCAACCGCTACATTTTCGATGAGCTAAACCCGGAAAGCATCCTGTTGCTGGAAGATGGTCACTGCCTGCGTGACCACACCCTGTCGGCCTGCCATTTGCAGGATATGGACAAAATCAGCCGTTTCACCGCCAGCAGCCTGCTGACCTTGGTGCAAATGGTTGATGCCGACCTTGGCATTTCCTACCTCCCGGAAATGGTCAAAGGCTCAGCGTTGCTAAGCGGCACTGAAGTGAAAACATGGCCACTACCAGAGGAAAGTTTTCGTGAAATTGGTTTGGCCTGGCGGCGTGGCAGTGCACGTGAAAGTGAATTCATCGCGCTGGGCGAGTTCATCCGCACGAGCTGGCAGAATCTGCCTGGGCAAACCGACCAATAACAAACAGGCAACGCATCCATGAGCATCATGGCAAACAAACTGCAACGCTGGGTACAGGCTGGACTGATCAGCCCGACTCAGCACGAGGCTATCCTCGCTTTTGAAACCAGCCACCCGCAGCGTTCTAACTGGTGGCTTTACAGCCTGATGATCCTGGGGTCAGCCATCATCGGGCTGGGAGTCATTTCCCTGATTGCCTCCAACTGGGCAGACATCCCTGATACGGTCAAACTGGCTGCCAATTTTACCCTGTTGGCATTGCTGGCGGCAGGCATTTACTGGCAATACCCCAACCAGTCACAAGGGGTGTGGTTTGAAGTACTGGTGGTGGGTTTCATGCTGCTCTGCCTTGCCAGCATCGGCCTGATTTCACAAATATTCCATTCCGGTGGGGCTTGGTATCACGCGCTGCTGTTCTGGGCGCTGATCACTGCTTTACTCAGTCTGTTTGCCCATAGCCTGTTTACCCGCTTTTTCTGGGTAACACTGTTCCTTTCCGGCCTCGTCTGGAGCATTGTGGCAGGCGTGGGTACACATTTCCGGCATACACTGGATGAGTTTCCGGCAGCCTTGTTGCTGGCTCCGCTGCTGGCGGCATTGTTGTACCAACTTGCCCTGCGCAACAAATGGCTGCACGGGTTTGCTTCCAGCCTGTTTTTCTGGTTTCAGGTCGGTGCGGTTATCGCGCTAGTGTTTGCCGATATTGCCCGTTCCGGTGGGGAATTGCTGGATTATCAGGCTTCCCGGTATTTGCCTGCTTACATCGTGGCTGCCTTGCTGGCAATAGGTATCCTGTTGCAGCAGCAATACCGCCTGACCAACAAGCTGCTGTTGCTGGCAGCACTGGCCTTGCTGTTGCTGTATTACTACCCTGACCTGCTGTTTACCGGTGAGCAACGCTACAGCCTGTTCGACACATACGATCATGAAACGGTCAGCTTCTGGCAGGCAGATGATGTCCGCGCCCCCTTGCTGACGCTGGCGATTTTGTTTCTGTACGCCATCCATGCCGGAAATGTGGGGCATCAGCGCACCTTCAATCTGGTGACATTCCTGATCGGAGCACGTTTCGTCATCCTGTATTTTCAAGCGATGGGTGGGCTAGCAGCTACCGGCGTGGGGTTGATCATTTCCGGCGGGCTGATCATGGGCATTGCCTGGCTGTGGTACAAGGGACGTGAACGGCTGCGGACATGGAGCAAGGAGTTGCAGGCATGAACAAGCGTACCCTGTTGGCAATCGCCCTAACCCTGCCCATACTGGCACTGGCAGCAACAGCCTGGATGAAAAGCACACAACGTAGCAGTGGCGCAGAGGTTGCCCTGCCCATTGAAGGCTTCGACCCGCGTGACTTGTTGTCAGGGCATTACCTGATCTATCAGGTGGATTACGGTCTGGAAAACCTTTGCGCGGCAACGGATGTGGCAACAGCAGTGTGCCTACAACCCGAACGGCTGGCAACACCGGCTGATACCGTTCCTGCGGATTGCAAACTGTTCATTCGGGGTTATTGTGACAGCAGTGCCAACTTCAACGCAGGTATCGAACGCTTTTACATACCGGAAGAACACGCCGCCATACTGGAAAACAAGGTACGGGACAAACGTGGCACGCTGGTGTTGTCCGTTGACCCACAGGGTACGGCGGTTATCCGTGACCTGCTGATTGACGGGCAGCCCTGGCAGGAAGCGGTCAAAGCGCCGAATTAGGCAAACGGCTCCCAGTTTTGACCCATTTCCGGCACATCCAGCACCAGATCGGTCGCTGGATGCCCGACACAAAACAAGCCTTTGCCGCTGGCAGCATCTTCCTCGAACAAGGCCAGCGGCTCACCATCCGGGTACACCAGTTCACCACTGACGATTTGCCCCATACAAACCCCGCAAACACCACCGCCGCAACCCCACGGCACGGGAATATCCAGTCGCAAGGCAGCCTGTAACACAGTTTCCCCCTTTTCTACCTGAAAAGAGTACGGCGTATTCTGGATGGTGACGGTATAACGCATTGGCTTACTGCTTGGGAAACTTGTAATAGGTTGAATTCAGATAATCAATCACGTTAGTAATTTCATCATCTGACAAACGATTACCCAGATTGGCATCACAACGGCGCACCTGCCCGGACAGCATGGTGAAATCCTTCATCTTGTGGTCGGCACGGGTATAAACACCGCTATCATGGCAACTGATGCAGTTGGCATCGTGGACGACCTTGCCAGGATGACCATCGGCCGCCGCTTTGGTGGTATCCCCGGCAGGGGCAGCAGCACCCGCTGTTTGAGCCACAGACTGGGCAGCATCAGGTGCAGCAGTGCCGGTTTGTTTTTCACCACATGCTGTCAGGGCAAAGATCAGCGCCAGAGGCAGCATTGTCATTGTTTTCATTGGTCGTAACTCTCTGATGTGAATAATCGGTGCGAAACTATAGCATAAGCTATTCTGCCCACCTATTTTCCCGTACCAACCGGCTTGTCACCTGTGCCAGCGCCTTGAGCCTGCGTTCCATCCCATCCAGCGCGGCTGGCTCGCCTTCTGCTTCCAAACGGGTACTGTAGGAATGTTTCAGATACCCCTTGTCTGTCACCACCCCACCGATTCCGCCTTCATTGACAAAGGCTTCCTGAGTGGTCTTGCGAAAAACAGAGTCACCAAATGTATGGAACGGCTCAGCGAACCCCATGATGTCCAACAGGGTCGGCATCACATCCAGTTGTGAAAACACCCGCGTTTCCACCCGTGGCGCATACAAGGCAGGCGCATAAATCAGCATTGGCGTGTTGAACTTGCGCCGGAATTCACCGCTTTGCTCATTGGCAAACACATGATCCGCCGTGAATACAAACACGGTATTGTCAAACCACGCTTGTTCCCGCGCCTTGCGCATGAATTCACCCAACGCCCAGTCAGCGTAATACAGCAAGTTGTAAAAACCATTTTCACCCTCACAGGGCGGGTATTTTTCAAAACGGGGGGGCAAGCGGGCATACGGCGCATGGGTCGCCCCCGTGAACATGTACGCGAAAAAAGGCTTGCCTCCACTATTCTGGATAGAGTCAAACAGCTTCAGGTAAGTCTCGTAATCCCAGCCGAACTTGGCTCCGTTCAGATCAGGATAATCCAGCACTGGCGGCGTATCTTCCGCCCCGAAATAATGTTCAAACCCCAGCGTCTGCGCAATCTTGTCTACGTAGAAGCTGTTGCGCCGTGAGGTTTGCAGAAAAAGGGTGTTGTAGCCGTGCGAGCGGGCAATCTTGCCAATAGGGGTCAGATTGGTGGCTTCCAGCCCAAAACCCAGAGTTGGCAAACCTTTCAGCGGTGGCACGCCTGTCAATGTGGCCTGGATACCCTCAATACTGCGCTGCCCTGCCGCATAAAAGTTGGTGAACATGATGCCATCACGCGCCAATGCATCGAAGTTGGGCGTAACCCCATACCCTTTGCCTGCGAAGGCATCAATGTACTGGGGTGTCCAGCTTTCCAGCAGCACAAACACTACATTGGGACGGCTGTTACCCGTTGCCGGATAGCTTTTGCGTAAAGGATAAGACTGGTCAGGCAACCCAAGAATTGCCAGAGCTTCTTTATCGCTGAAGAAATTTGCCCATTTATCACCCTGATTACCGGAATGCCAAGCGGTAAACACCCCATTGAGGGTCAGATTCGCTACTTTGGAACTACCACTGGTATAGGCATGAATCAGATTGATGGGTTTGCGCTCGAAACTACCACGGATAATCACCGCCCCCAGCAGGAACACCAGCAACAGCACCAGCCAACCATAACGGTTAGGCGTTACCGGCAGACGCACCCATTGCCGCCAGAACCAAGCCAGCAACACGACCACCACACCCGCCAACAACACCCAACGCCAATAGGTCAGAGTCATGTCGAACAGCAGCGTATAATCGTTTCCCAATAACAGTAACTCACCCGCCAGATGCCGTTTGACGTGATTGAAATACACCAGATCGCCGGTCAGGATACCGACATAAACCAGCAACACCGCGAAAATACCCCAGCCCAACGCTTGCTGCCACCAGCGATTCGTCACCCAGCGGAACGGCAAATTCAGCAACAATAGGAATGGCAGCAGGAAAGTCATTGCCACCGAAGCATCGAAGCGGATTCCATGCAACAACGCCCACAGCGTATCGGCGAAACCGGCTTCCAGAAAATAATCCGGGTAAACCAGCACAAACCCCAGCCGGAACAGGCTAAATACTGCCAGTACCAGCAGGAACAGACGCAAGGATTTGCTGAATGCTGACATCCTACGCTGCCTGCCCTTGCAAACGTTCCCACACGCGGTCAAACGCCTGGATCACCATACCAGTGCTGATCAGTTCCATTGCAGCCTGATCTTTGACCCGCGTGCGCCACGGCAAGTTGTCCAGCGGTTTGGCGTGTTCGGCTTCCGCCAGGGTCTGGTAAATGCTGACGGCATTGTCCTGACTGAAGTAAGGTCCCACCCGTGCCGGATTGTGATGAGCATACAAGGCAATCACGGGTGTACCCACCAGCGTTGCCATGTGTACCGGGCCGGAATCCGGGGCTAGCAGCAGTTGCGCTTGCTGGATTAACGCCAGCATCTGTTTGAGACTGGTTTTGCCCGCCAGATTCAGTACAGCCCCCTGACAAGCCTGTACCACCTGTGCTGCCAGCACCTGTTCCATCGGGGTGGGGCTGCCACACAACACCACCTGCAAACCGGTTTGCAAGGCGTGGTCAGCAACGGCGGTATAACCTGCTGCTGTCCAGTTTTTGTAAGGCTTGCTGGAACCGGGCACAATCAACAGGGTTGGCTTGCCGCCCAGCACCTTCTCTGCCCATGCGACATCAGCGGGAGCAATCGGCACATCCCAGCGCGGGGTTACATCTTCCACCCCCAAGGCAGCAGCGAATGCCATCAAGCCATCTACCACATGCGGGGCAGCCGGGGATGGAACCTTGACATTGGTGAACAGCCATTGCGCATCATTGGCTCGCTGACGATCAAAGCCAAGCTTGTACTGTGCCTTGATCCCCAACGACAGGATACTGGCACGCAAGGCCGCCTGTACGTGTAACAGCGCATCAAACTGCCTGCCGCGCAGTTGCTGCCAAATGTTCCGGTAAGCCCGCCAGCCCTGCTTTTTATCGAACACTAGCGTTTCAATACCGGGTAAATCCCCCAACAGGCTGGCTTCCACCTTACCCATGATCCAGGTAATGCGGGTAGTGGGCCATTGCCGCTGGATAGCCTGCACCATTGCCACGGTATGGCAAACATCACCAATCGCTGACAAACGCAACACACACAGAGAGCGGGGAGCTGAAGAAAACAAAGCCAAAACTGTCACCGGATAACCATGAAGCCGCCATTATGCAAAGCTGTCACAAGATTGTAAAATTCACCGCTTCGCAGTTACGCCAGCCATTATGGACATTATCACTGATAACAATATCACTTACGGTATCCATCCCGCTTATGCTAACCGTTTCCAGCCGGAACATTTCGAGCCACGCTGGTGGCAGGAGCAACAAGCGGTTATCGGGCAATCACACGGACGTGGCGTGACATGGTTCGTGCGGCTGAATACACAGGAGCTGGTACTGCGCCACTATTACCGGGGTGGAATGCTAGGGCGCTTGCTGCACGACCGTTATTTGTTCGACGGTTTCCTGCGCAGCCGTGCGGTGGCCGAATTTCGTTTGCTGGAAATGATGCGCAAACAGGATTTGCCCGTACCACAACCCTGTGCCGTGCGCCTGATCCGCCACGGTCTTTTTTACCGTTTTGACATCCTGCTGGAACGCATTCCCCACGCCCACGACCTGATACACCTGTTGCAAACACGCCCTTTGACTGAGCAGGAATGGCATACCATCGGGCACACCATCCGCCGACTGCATGATGCCAATATCCACCATGCCGACCTGAACAGCCACAACATCCTGTTCGATGCTGCGGGCAAAGCCTGGCTGATTGATTTCGACAAAGGCAAACAACAGGCAGATGGCGACTGGAAACAGGCCAATCTCGACCGGCTGTTACGCTCGTTCCGCAAGGAAACCGGCTTGAATCCGGCACTACACTGGCAGGCAAGCGACTGGCAAGCCTTGCTGGCAGGCTATGACAGGAACGGCTCCAGTTCCTGAAGGGTTTTCTGCAATGCGCCCCGGTTGGCAAGCACCACAGCATTGGCGGCTTTGCCCATCTGCGCACGCTTTGCCTCATTCTGCAACAGGTCACTGACGAGTGCTGCCAGTTCCTGCGCATCCTGCACCACTTGCGCTCCCCCCTGAGCCACCAGTTGGCGGGTAATATCGGCGAAATTGAAATAATGCGGCCCGCTTAGGCAGGGCTTGCCTAGGGCTGCGGGTTCCAGCAGGTTATGCCCACCAATCTCCACCAGACTGCCACCGACGAATGCCACATCCGCTGCCGCCAGCATCAACGGCAATTCTCCCATGGTGTCACCCAAGTACACTTGCGTATCCGGCGTTACGTCAACCCCGCTACTGCGTCGCACCGTCACAAACTCGCTGGTACACAAGGCCGCCACCGCATCAAAACGCTGCGGATGACGCGGAACCAGCATCAGCAAGGCATCCGGCACACTGCTCAGCACCTGCCGAAATGCCTGTAATACCTGTTCGTCCTCACCCTTGTGGGTACTGGCAGCGATCCACACCGGGCGCTTTCCCCAGCTTGCCCGCAACGTCTCCCCACCCGCCTGCACATTGGGTGGGAAGGTGATGTCAAACTTGATGGAACCGGTTATCACCATCTTGTCTGCCGCCACGCCCAGCGCGGCAAACCGTTGGGCATCATCCTCATGTTGCACCAGCAACTTGCTGAGCGGCTCTGCCCACAAACGAAAAAAACTGCGGAAGTATTGGTAGCGACGGAAAGAACGTGGCGACAAACGCCCGTTGACCACCACCACGGGGACGCTGTGTTGCTGGCAAGCCAGCATGTAATTCAACCAGCGTTCCGTCTCAATCACCAGCAGCGCCTGCGGACGGGTGCGTTCCAGAAAGCGTCTTACCATCGACGGGCAATCCAGCGGTGCGGAACGGTGTATGACCAGATTTCCTAGGGAAGCAGCTTGCTCTGCACCCGTCACAGTGGTGGTGGTCAGAAGGATTGTCATGTCCTGGTGACAGCTTTTCAGTTCCTGAATCAAGGGTTTGGCAAGCATGACTTCGCCAACGCTGGCAGCGTGAAGCCAGACAACACGCGCAAGTTGGAGGGACTCCCCCCAACCCAGACGCTCCCGCCAACGCTCTGCCAGCACCTGACCGCCCGTTTTGTGCAGTTTGAACAAGGCAAACGGCAACAGCACACACAGCGCCAGATTGTAGATAAAACGCAGCATCCAGCGGGTTAGTGGCAGCAAGTAATGCATCAAGGAGTCCTGAAACTGAAAATTTACGTGCAAATGGTAACGTGATCGGCATATCCTTACCATCCGCTGACAGATTGAATGACATTGACCGGAACCTGTATGAACAAGCCGACCTTGGCTGCTGCCCTGATTGTCAAGAATGAAGCCGACAACCTGCGCCAATGCCTAGCGAGCGTTGCTGGCTGGGTAGACGAAATCGTGGTGCTGGATTCCGGCAGTACCGATGATACCGTAGCAATTGCCGAATCATTCAACGCCAAGGTATTCAGCAATATCAACTGGCCTGGCTTTGGCAAACAGCGCCAACTTGCACAAACTTACATCCAGTCAGACTGGGTATTGTGGCTGGATGCAGACGAACGGGTAACTGCGGAATTGCGTGACGAAATACAGACGTTGTTACGTGATCCCCCCACCCAAACCGTGTTCGCCATGCCGCGTCTATCGTGGGCGTTTGGGCGATTTATCCGGCACTCCGGCTGGTATCCCGGTTACGTAGTGCGTTTGTATCCAACCCGTTTGACCGGGTATGACGCAGCACTGGTGCATGAGAAGGTACTCGTGCCGCAAGGGGTGAAGGTGCAGCGGTTGAGAGGGGATTTGCTGCATTATCCTTACCGGGATATGCAACACTATGTATTAAAAGTAGCTGGTTACACAGCCTCATGGGCACAACAGCAACATGCACGCGGTAAACGAACATCTTTGCTGCAAGGAATCGGACATGCAATCGCCTGTTTCATCCGTATGTATATTTTCAAGGCAGGCATTCTGGATGGAGCACAGGGATTCGTTTTAGCAACCGTGGGAGCATATACCACCTTCATCAAGTATGCTGATTTATGGATGCTGGGTATAACCTCAGAAACAAAGGATCACAAATGACCAGAAAATTCAGTCACGTAGCCAATTTTACCGGATATATGCAGGTCGTTTTCGATCTAATTACTGTTAAAAAAGAAAAACAAAAAATCTTGGACATCCCCGCAGGCAATGGATTACTAGCTGAGAAACTCCGCAGTATTGGGCACGATGTAGTTGCTGCTGACATTAACCGTGAGAAACCAGATTTTGTTTATGCAGATATGTCAGAAAATTTGCCCTTCGCAAACAATACGTTCGACACAGTTACATGTCTAGAAGGACTGGAGCATTTGATTCAACCATCTTCTCTTGTTTCAGAATTGTGTCGTGTTTGCAAACAAGGAGGAAGAATAATAATTTCCCTGCCTAACATTCAAAACATGTATTCACGCTTTCAATTTATGTGCACCGGGACTTTTTATCAATTCCCCCCTATCCTTCCATCTCCTCAAGTTAAACAAGAAAAAATCGACCTTGGTCACATTTCATCATTAAGTTACACACAACTACGGTATTTATTCCAATACTTTGGAGCACGAGTCATCCACGTATCAGGTGACAAATATAAAAGAAAAGCTTTACTGCCGTTTCTCCTCCCTTTTATTAGTATTGGTTATCTATGGTCGAAGACAACAAAAAATGAAGGCAGCATGAAAGAGGCTTTTTTCTTTAAAAAGGAGCTTCTTTTCAGTCGATCATTAATCATCGTCTTTGAAAAAGAGTAATTTTCCAGAGCAACTTATGAACCCTATTAATTTTAAAGAAAGAACAATCAAGCTTTTCAAAAACCGCCCTGAAGGCGAACAAGCTCTGGTACGAGAGTTTTTTAGTAACAAACCAGACGGTTTCTACGTGGATGTTGGTGCAAACCACCCTACCCATGAATCCCAAACATACCATCTGGAACAGTTGGGATGGACTGGATTGATGTTGGAGCCCTTACCCGAATTTGTCACAATGCTGAACAAACAACGCCAAGGCAAGGTTATACAAGTAGCCTGTTCCAGCCCCGAGAATCACCAAAAAAAGCTAAAATTACTAGTCGCAGGTGGACACTCAACACTCAACAGCACGCCTATTGCAGTTGGTACAGAAAGCACAGAATATATTGAAGTTGAATGTAAAACACTGGACTCTGTACTCGAAGAAAACAATGTACCCACAAACTTTGATTTCATTTCTATTGACATTGAAGGCCACGAAATGGAAATGTTTAAAGGTTTTAGCCTAGAAAGATGGAAACCACGCCTGATTTTAATCGAAGACCACGTTACCAACCACCTCAAGCACAATCACTTGACCACGCATGGGTATCAAATATTATTGCGTACCGGGTTGAATAGTTGGTATATAAGACGAGAAGAAAACTTCAAATTGTCATGGCTAGCTAATTTACAGTTTTTCCGAAAATACTGGTTAGCCATTTTCCCCAGAAAACTGCGTTATAGTCGTTGATAAAATTTATGCCACTCACTTCAATAACAAACACCGCAAATGAGACAGGAAAGCTGCAAACTCTAGCCTTATGGCTGATTGTCGCCAGCTCAGCCAGTATCTCCCTGCCAACTCCATTGCTAAGCCTGACCACTGGATTATTTCTGGTTGTCTGGCTACTGATCGGTTTGACAGGACACAACTTCGGTGAGTTATTCAAGAAAATATGGGGTAATCCCGTTACCAAGGTATCTTTATTACTGTGGTTTGCCATTGCCTTGGGCATGTCATGGTCATCAACCACATGGCAAGAAGCATGGAATGGTTTTGGGAAATACCGTGAACTTTTACTCCTCCCCTTGATGGCTAGCTTGCTAACCGAAGGATGGGGAAAACGGGTTTTTTATGGTTTTCTTGTCGGTCACATCATTGCGATGCTGCTATCTTATTTTCAATGGATAGGCTATGCACCACTCTCAAAAGGTGTGATGCCGTCAGGTTTTCATTCACACATACCTTTTGCCACCTTTGAGGCATTCCTGATCTATGCCTGTTTGTTTCTGGGATTCTATGACAAAACCAGACGCAACCTGTTTTTCTTGTTATCTGCAATCATGTTGTTCAACCTGTTATTCATCAATACCGGACGCACAGGCTTTCTTGTACTGGCATTATTGGCATTAACGTTTATGATCACTCAATGGAAAGGCAAGGGATTAATTGCATATCTTGTCATTGCAACACTTGCATTTGGTCTTCTTTATCAATATTCCCCCACATTCAAGAAACGTCTCATTCAGGAAACCACTCAAGAAATCGAACTGGCTGAAGTTAACAGCAACATGGGAGATTACCACCTCAGACCAACATTATGGAAAAATGCATTACTGATTATCCAGGAAAATCCGCTTACAGGCTTTGGTACTGGCAGTTTCCTGCATGAATACAAACGTATTTCTGGGGCGGAAAGCAAAAATCCACATCAACAGTTTCTGCTGACCTGGGTAGAACTGGGAATTGGTGGACTATTTTTATTATGTTACCTGTTATATACCCAATGGAAAACGAGTCGGCACCTGCCTATTCCCAACCAATACATTGCTTACGGCTTCCTGATAGCATTCATTCTCCACAGTTTTCTGAATTCATCCATCATGGACAATGTTGAAGGGCACTTCTATGCCCTGATGAGCGTGGCATTATGGGCTGACAACAAATCGTGGGTATCAACATGATTTCCGTTATCCTTACAACCTACAATCGCCCGGATGCCCTGCAAGCAGCCCTGACGGGGCTGGCTGCACAGCGAAACCACTCATTTGAAGTCGTTATTGCTGATGATGGTTCAACTTCTGCCACTGCTGCCATTATTGAGCAATACCAGCATAACCTGACATTGACGCATGTATGGCACGAAGACAACGGGTTCCGTGCCGCAGCCATCCGTAACAAGGCCATCCTGCAAAGTCAGGGGGAATACATTGTGTTTCTGGATGGCGATTGCATCCCTCGTCCAGACTTCATTGCACAACATGAAACTTTGGCAGAAACAGGTTATTTTGTTGCAGGCAATCGTGTATTGATCAGTGAGTCAGCCACACAACGTTATCTGGCAGTACATGAACCACTACATTTATGGTCATTACCCCAATATCAGCAAGCCGCCAGACAAAAAGATTTCCGTCGTTCGTTTGCGCTGCATCAGTTTCCAGGACAATTCTGGCGTAAATACGCATCCCAAAACTGGCAAGGTGTCCGTACTTGCAACCTGGGAGTATGGAAGAAAGACCTGCAAACCATCAATGGTTTCGATGAAACCTATACTGGCTGGGGACACGAAGATGCAGATTTGGCAATCCGTTTGCTAAGAGCAGGTATTAAGCGTAAGGATGGTCGTTTTGCCACAACAGTTCTGCATTTGTGGCATCCCGAAAACGACCGCAGCAAACTGAAGGAAAACGAGCAACGCCTCGCCAGTATCCTGTCAGCAGATAGGGTAGAAGCACACACCGGATTACGTGAACATCGGGACGGTTAAACCAGAATCCCCTTTGCAATCGCCACATTCTCCCGCAAATGCCGGGGATTAATCGTCCCCAGCACTACACCCGTCACCCCCGGCTGGGCGAAAGCAAACGCCAGCGCCTGTTCCACCGGATTCTCGCCGCCCAGCTTGTCCAGATGACCACTGGCAAAGGCTTTCTTGACCAGTACAGCCTTGTTTTGCTGCGCCGCAGCTTCAAGTACCGGTAACTCATCCGTATACGTCGGGTTGTAAGCGGCCATCACCACATCGCAACCCAGCTCAAAGGCCAGCAAACCGCCCTCCACCGTTTTGGAGGAAATGCCCACCGTCCGTACCCAGCCTTGCTGCTGCATCTGTAATAGAGTATCCAGCACTGCTTCCTTACGCAGAATCCGCACATCATCCCCGTCGGAATGAATCAACACCATATCGAGGTAATCGGTTTTTAGCAGACGCAGGCTGTTTTCCACACTCCTGCGTGTACCGGTGGCAGTGAAATCAAAACGGGATTCACCATCGAGGAAACTTTCGCCCACCTTGGTTTCAATCACCCAGTCGTGGCGGGAATTGGGCAGCAATTTGCCCAACCGTTCCTCTGCCAACCCATAAGCCGGAGCCGTGTCCAGCAGATTGATACCCAGATCAAACGCCAGCGCCAATAATTCGCGGACTTCCTTGTCGGCAGGCAATTCAAACCCCTGCGGGTACTTGACGCCCTGATTACGCCCGAATTTGACCGTGCCAAGTCCGAGCGGGCTGATTTCAATACCGGTTTGGGCAATCAAGCGGCGCTTCATGCAGCAAACACTTCCTGCTGACTAATGAAAACAGCACCTATAGTTACGGGAACCAAAATGAAACCTCCAAAAAAACCAAATAAACTATCTAATGAACTTACCAAACTAGAACTACTAAAAACGAAAAAAAGAAACGACAACTCAACATCGTTAGTGAAGTTATCAAGGATTGAAAAGAAGAGACTAATTGGTGCATTTATCAATATAGTCAAAAACAAAGAAAAAATGAAAAACACCAGCAAAGGCACAACCTGGGTACTGGCAACACCCGCACATGCCTTGAGCGCATCCACCAGCGGCATGTCACGCAACATCATCAGGGCAGCGGTATAGTTGAACAGCACAAAGACACTGAAACCAACAATCAGCATGAACAGCATCCCGCCCAGCCCAAAGCTCAGCAACCCGGCGTTCGCCCCACGCAGCAGGCTGTCACCAATGAAAGCCACGCTCACGACCCCCACCAGAATCACCGCACCAAACAGAATCCCACCCAAGGCAATGAACGGAATACGCTTTTGCCCATCCAGCAACACCATCCACAGGTATTCCAGCTTGATGGGCTGACCTTTGTCCGCTTGCTGGGCTGCATACAACATCCCCCCCAGCAAGGCTGGCATGATCAGGCATAACACAATTTGCCCAATAATGGGCAAGAAATTCAAAATGAATGCCCCAACCCCCATTACCAGCGTCATCAGCACCCATGTCACCATGTCTTTGGAAAAAATTGCCCAGCCCTGTTTAAACCAGTCAAGCGCACGACCAGCCGGAATAGTGTTGATTTGCATAATCCATCTCCTTTGAATGTCAAAACTTGCTTTTATTAATGAGCACTATTTAATTTTTTGTGAATACAGCCAGCTCCCACACCGGGGTTGTCACAGGTGGTAATAACGTGCGAACCGGCATCGGCGCATTCTGCCCGGATTTTTCCATCACTGGCAAGGTTTCCAGCAATGCCTTGGCCAACATCGGTGCAAATGCCAGTTTGGTGGGCCAGGCCACGGTCACATTTGCCTTGCGGAACAACACCGGCTGGTCAGGGCGGCTACCATCCGGCTGACAACCTTCCGCACGGTCAACGTTCCATGTTGCCCATTCCACCTGACTAAAATCGATCCAAGGCAGCAAGTCTGCCAGTTCGTGACGGGTAGCCGCAATAACCTCGGTAGCGGGTTTACCAACACCTTGCTCTGCGGGTTGCCCGCCGATATACCAGACGACCCGGCCTTGCGCATCCCGGTGCGAAGTAATGGTTGCCCGAGGTTTGTCGCTCATGCCCAGGGCATGGGCATACAGCATGGGCAAATTCCCGCGCAACATTACCATCTGGAGCGGGCGACGCTGCATGGCAGGCCATTCCCGCTGATCAAGCCCCGTAGCAGCCAGCAACGCCTCATTCCCCGCCCCGGCAGTCAGGACGATTTGCCCGGCAATGATTTCCAGCTCCCTGCCATCGCCCAGCACGGCATTGTAACGGTAACGATCCCCGGCCTGTTGCAAGCCGGAACGTTGTACATCCACCTGCATCAACGCACCCGCCAGTTGCGCCTGCAAACAGGCCAGCAGGGAAGGCACATCCAGCACTGGTTCATCCAGCCGATAAAGGCCGCCATGAAATTGTGAATGCAGGAACAAGGATGGATATTGCTCATGTGGCACGGCATCCATACGGCTTTTCATCGCCTTGCTAGCAAAAAAGCCGGTCATGCGCGAGCCAAGGCCGCCGGAAGTCCACAACAATTGTGATTCCGCCAACACCCTGACCTGCCGCAAATCCACCAGACCAGTACCGTTGAGGGCTGCTCGCCAGATACCCGGCATATCACCAATCGCCAGTGCTGCCCCGGTCAGCTTGCCAGTGAGGGCGTATTTCGTACCACCGTGAATGATGCCCTGGGATGCAATGGTTTGCCCCTTGCCCAGCTCATCACTGACCAGCAGGGCATTGACGCCTTGCGCCCGCAATTCTGCCAGCAACCACAAACCGGCAATTCCGCCACCCACGATCAGGACATCAACGTTCATCGGCTCTCTTTTTCCATATTCTGGATTTTGGCAATGGTGTTGGTGGTGGAAACCCCATCGACAAAACTCAGTACCACCACATCACCGCCGTTCTCCCACACGCAGCGGTTGCCAGGAATTTTTTGCGGGTCGTTATCGCCACCTTTGACCAGCAAATCGGGTTTGACCGCGCAGATCAGCCGTTCCGGGGTGTCTTCGCTGAAATCCACCACCCAATCAACACAGGACAGTGCTGCCAGCATTTTCATGCGGTTGCCCATGCTATTGATCGGTCGGGTTGGCCCCTTGAGTTCGCGCACCGATGCATCGGTATTGACCGCCACGATCAGGCGGTCGCCGAGCTTGCGGGCTTCCTGCAAATAAGTGACATGCCCAACGTGCAGGATGTCGAAGCAGCCGTTGGTCATGACGATCCTTTCGCCGTGGATGCGGGCTTCCTGCACCGCTGCCAGCAATTGTTCCTCGCTGACCACGCCCCTGACCTGCGCATGATGCTGCTGCAAGGCTTTATGCAATTCGGGGACGCTGACGGTGGCCGTACCGACCTTGCCAACCACGATCCCGGCAGCGAGGTTGGCAAGAGCCATCGCCTGTTCGACTGGCAAACCGGCAGCCATGCAAGCAGCCAGCACTGCCACCACCGTATCCCCTGCCCCGGTCACATCATAGACTTCGCGGGCGCGAGTCGGCAGGTTGAAAGGCTCCAGCTCCTGTCGTAACAGCGTCATGCCGTGTTCACTGCGGGTAATCAGCAGGTTGTCAAGTTCACAGCGTGCCAGCAATGCCTGCCCGCGTCTGACCAGATCAGCCTCATCCATCCACTCACCCGCTGCGTCACGGAACTCCGCCAGATTGGGGGTAATGACCGTCGCCCCCTGATAAGTGGCGAAATCCTGCGCCTTGGGATCAACCACCACTGACTTGCCTGCTGCTCGTGCCAGCGTGATCAGTTCCTGCGCCCGTTCCAGCGTGCCCTTGCGGTAATCGGACAGTACCACCACATCCGCTTCCGCCAACAAGGTACTGAAAGCGGCCAGCAACCCGGCATGATCCTGCCCGGCAAAACCTTCCTCGAAATCCAGCCGGATCAGTTGCTGATGGCGGCTCAAAACACGCAGCTTGGTAATGGTCGGAGCATGATCCAGCGCCACGAAACGGGTCTGCACCCCACGCGCCTGCAAGGTTTTTTCCAGTGAAACACCGGCTTCGTCATTGCCAACATAACCCAGCAGGATAGCCTGCCCACCAAGGCTGGCAATGTTCAGTGCCACGTTGGCAGCTCCACCGGGGCGTTCCTCGCTGGCTTTCACATGCACCACCGGGACAGGTGCTTCAGGCGAAATGCGGGAAGTCTGCCCAGACCAGTAACGATCCAGCATCACGTCACCAACCACCAGTACACGCGCCCGTTCAAAGGCAGGAATTTGTAGGCTCATCGTTATTTTCACAGAAAAACAGGCAAAATCAGGTCGGAAAGTTTACCATAAGCGGCTTGTCTGGGTACGAATCAACACGTGGAAAAACTGTCAGGAAAAAATTTTGCACATCCGCGCCATTGGCTAACCTGGTTGGGTTTGGGCTTGTTGTGGTTGCTGGTCAAGCTGCCGTGGCGCACTCAGATGTGGCTGGGCAAGCTGTTTGGTTTGCTGATGTTTTACACGTTGGCACGCCGCCGTTTCATCTGCTGCGTCAATCTGGAACTGGCATTCCCGCACCTGAGCAACGAGGAACGCATCCGGCTCAACCGCGAACATTTCGTATCGCTGGGGCAAGGTGTGTTTGAACTGGGTTTGAGCTGGTGGGGCAACCTTGAACGCCTTAACCGCCAGACCGGCATCGAAGGCATGGAACACCTGCAAGCTGCCCTGCAATACGGTGGTGTGGTCTTGCTCAGCGCCCATTTCACCAGTCTGGAACTGGGCGGGCGTTTACTGGCGCAATATCATCCCCTGCATGTGGTTTACCGCCCCCACCAGAACCCGCTGATCGAATGGCGTACCACCCGGTTACGCGCTGAACGCTACGGTAAAGCGATTTCACGCGACAACATCCGTGACATGCTGCGCAGCCTGCAACAAGGGCACGCAGTCTGGTATGCACAAGACCAGCATTTCAACCGCAAAAACAGCCTGTTTGCCCCGTTTTTCGGCGTGGAAGCCGCCACCAACACGGCAACCAGCCGTCTGGCGAAACTGGGCAAAGCGCAGGTTGTACCGTTTTTCACGGTGCGCACGGCACGCGGCTATTTGCTGCGCTTTTTGCCTGCCCTGGACGATTTCCCCGGCGAAAGCCTTTTGGCGGATACCCTCCGCATCAACCAGATCATTGAGCAACAGGTACGCGAGTTCCCCGCCCAATATTTGTGGACCCACCGCCGCTTCAAGGATCTGCCGGAAGGCGGCAACCGTTACGAACTTTATTCCAAGGAATCATCATGCAAATAACTGACCATGCTGTCGTCACCATGACCTACACCCTGACCGACGGGCAGGGCAATGTGCTGGATCAGGCCGATACGAGCCATCCCTTAACCTACCTGCATGGCGCTGAAAACATCATCCCCGGTCTGGAAAACGCCCTCACCGGCAAACAGGCACAGGACAGCATGATTGTCACCATCGCGCCAGAAGATGCTTATGGCGAACGTGATGACCGTCTGACCCAGCAAGTACCCCGCCACATGTTCGGCGATACCCCGACTGACCATCTGTTTCCGGGCGCACAGTTCCAGGCTCAGACCAACGGCGGTGTTGAGGTTATTACCATCACGGCGGTGGATGGCGATACTATCACCATCGACGCCAACCACCCGCTGGCAGGTGTTGCCCTGACTTTTGACCTGACCATTCTGGATGTACGTGCAGCCACGGCGGATGAAATAGCCCACGGACACGTCCACGCTGCTGGCGGTTGCGGGCATCACCATCACTGATTTCACTGAGCAACAAACGGAAGGAAACACAATATGGCAACCATTACCTTGCAAGGCAACCCCTTTGAAACCGTTGGCAACCTGCCAGCCGTCGGCAGCGACGCTCCGGCATTCACCCTAGTCAAAACCGACCTGTCTGAAGTGGGTATGGGCGATTTCGCAGGCAGAACTGTCGTTCTGAACATTTACCCCAGCGTGGATACCGGTATCTGTGCTGCATCCACCCGCCGTTTCAACGAAGTCGCCAGCAGCAACCCTGACGTAGCCGTTCTGTGCGTTTCGGCTGACCTGCCATTTGCCCACAGCCGTTTCTGTGGCGCAGAAGGTCTGGAAAACGTGGTTTCCCTGTCCACGTTCCGCAGTGCGGATTTCGGCAAGGATTATGGCGTCACCATCGCCAATGGCCCACTGGCTGGTCTGATGTCCCGCGCTGTCGTGGTCATCAAGGACGGCAAGGTTGCTTATACCGAGCAAGTACCTGAAATCGTGCAAGAGCCAAACTACGACGCAGCCCTCGCTGCCCTGTAAGTTCCGCCCTCTGCCAAAACAGAACAGAAAGCCCGCAGGTTGCGGGCTTTCTTGTTTATGGCATAAAAATCATACAGATAACAGCAAAATATCCAACCTCTGCTACACTCCTGTTAACACCCTTATGTATAACAACCCGTTGAGCGTTCAGGGTATATCGACTTGAGTGTTTCAGGAAAAAAACATGCAAAACAGAACTCTTGCCGCGCTTGCCGCCACATGGGTAGCAGGGGCGTTGGTTACGCCTGTTAGTGCTGACACCTGCACAGGCTCCTTCTACTGTTATGGCAGCTCTGCTGTCAGTGTCGTACATACGGCAACCCGACCGCCACCTATTCCGCCCCCCAACGCCAACCACATGCGTCAACGCAATCGGGCACAACTGGCGGCTCGCACCAACAACAGCCCCGCCCCGACAGCAGTCGTGCGTGCGCCTGTAGTGTTACGTCAACCTGCACCTGCTCCGGCGACAATTAACACGTTCGCTAACCGCCCTCCCCCCGTCAATCGGGCGGGCTGTGAAGAAGCCAGACAAGGCTTACTGAAACGGGCAGCAGGACTGGAAAGCCAGGCAGTGCTAGCATCCAGAGACGGGCAGCAACAGCGTTCCATCGTCCTGTTCCGTGATGCGGGCAAAATGAGGGCGGATGCACAGCGGATAAGTTGCCGCTAAACACCATAAAAAAAGCCACAGATGCGTGAACACCTGTGGCTTGTTGCGTTTGTAGCTAAGGCTTACAGACGCTCGAAGATCGCAGCAATACCTTGACCGCCACCGATACACATTGTGACCAAAGCGTACTTACCGTTGGTACGTTGCAGTTCATACAGTGCTTTGGTCGCGATGAATGCACCGGAACAGCCTACCGGATGACCCAATGCAATCGCGCCACCGTTAGGGTTGGTTTTGCACATATCCAGTTCCAGACCTTTAGCAACAGCCAGAGCCTGTGCAGCAAAGGCTTCGTTGGATTCGATGACATCCATCTGATCCAGTGACAAACCCGCCTTTTTCAGTGCCAGTTTGGAAGCTGGAATTGGGCCTTCACCCATGATTTCGTTCCCTACACCAGCAACGGCGTAAGACACCAGACGCGCCATCGGCTTGTGGCCTGCATTCAGGGCAACATCAGCGGCGGCCAGAACAAAGAATGCTGCACCGTCGTTGATACCGGAAGCGTTACCGGCGGTCACTGTGCCGTCTTTCTTGAAAGCCGGGCGCATTTTGGCCAGAGATTCCAGCGTTGTGCCGGGCTTGAGGTGTTCGTCGGTATCGAATACCACGTCGCCCTTACGGGTCTTTTTCACAATGGGTACGATTTGCGATTTGAAACGACCATCAGCTTGTGCTGCGGCTGCACGCTGCTGGGATTCCACCGCAAACGCATCTTGCTCTTCACGGCTGATATTCCACTTGGTCGCCAGATTTTCAGCCGTAATGCCCATGTGGCCCACGCCGAACGGGTCAGTCAGGACGGCAACCATCGCATCAATGGCACTGGTATCGCCCATGCGTGCACCTGAGCGCAGGGCTGGCAGCATGTAGACACCTTTGGACATCACTTCCACACCACCACCGACGCCGTAGTCAGCATCGCCCAGCATGATGTTTTGCGCGGTGGTCACAATTCCCTGCAAACCAGATGAGCACAGGCGATTGAGCTGCATCGCAACGGACTCTTTCGACAAACCGGCTTGAATCGAGGCAACCCGCGAAACGTAAGCATAACGGGAATCGGTAGGAATACAGTTACCGACGGTGACATAGCTGATTGCTTCCGGGTCAACACCAGAACGTGTTACGGCTTCCTTCATGACGGAACCAGCCAGATCGCAAGGATCCATATCCGCTAGTGAACCACCGAACGCACCAATCGCAGAACGCACCGCACTTAATACAACAACATCTCTACTCATCATTTTTCTCCCAGGATAACAAAACCACGTCTACACTAAACCTCTGTGAACACATGGATAACTACTTAAAAACAAGTGATGCCAACTGCGATGTAATGCTTATTTTTGAACTGGCAAGACTAACGCCACGCACAGTACGCCACATCATACCGCATCCAACCCACAAGAAGCACCCCCTGCCGCCGCAGTTGCTACGGAGTCCAGCCGTAAAGCCGTACTATCGTTCAAACTTAGCGGGCTTGCTGCTACACTAGATGCGGTGGTTTGCTGCTACGTTGTCAAGTTGTTCAACTGTGCACAAACAGCCAGTACAATGTAAAAATTGACACAAAGCACCAAATTATCACTTCTTGTGGATTGCGCAACGCAAGAATGCAGGATATACAGGATTTTGCAACTTTCATATTAAACAACAGTTACTTCACAAATACGCATTAGGAGAGGAACCATGCCACAATTGTTTTCTGCTGAATGGATGAACGAACTCAAGGATCTGTGGAACGCAGACCCCGATGTCAAAGACAAACTGGCTGCCATTGGCTTTAATTCTGTCATTACCTGCGGCCTGAAGGGTGAAGCTAAACCACTGGGTGTATTCGTGGTCGTTGACGGCGAATGTGTCCGTGCTGGCGACTACAACGGCGAAACCCCAGACTGGGACATGCGTGCTGATCGCAAGGACTGGCTGAAATGGACCAAAGACCCGCTGGGCATGGTCGGTTTGGGCACTGCCTACACCTTTGGAAAACTGAAGTTCCTGGTTGGTGACTACGGTGCAATGATCAAGAATCCGGCGATGGCTGGCCCATTCATCAAATCTTTCGGTTTGATGGCCAAGATCGACACCCAGTAACTTTCTTTTTTAATGGAATAATCCTTGATAAAAAGCCGTCTATTGATGGCTTTTTTAACACAAAGAACCGCAGGAACCCTTATGAACATGATCCGTAACCTTCTTGCCATCATCGGCCTGATCGCCATCATTGGTGGTGGCTTTGCCTACAGCAAATTTAGCGGCATGATGGCACAAATGGGCGAAATGGACATTGCTGCCGAAAAAGCAGCCCTTGATCAGCTCGACCCCAAAGCCAAAGATGTCTACATGAACATGTGGAAAAAGCTCAAGGAAACCGGCAACTCAGCAGATGCGACTGTTGTCAGCTATCCGCTGGCTGATGGCCTTTCCCCGCAAGACGCCGAAGAAACCATGAAAATGGTTGCCAATGAGCACAACATCAAAGCGGTTGGTGAACTGCCGCTGTCTGAACAGGTCAAGCTGGAAACAGGGCAAGACCAGCGTTTCCTGAAAATCTATCAGTTCTGTAACCCGCAGACTGCGATGAAAATGGTCGAATACAGCGATGCATTCTCCGCTTACCTGCCCTGCCGGATTGCCATGATTCAGGGCAAAGATGGCAAATACAAGCTGATGTCACTGGATATGGATATGATGATCCACGGCGGCAAAACCCTGCCACCTGATCTTCATGCCGAAGCCAAGAAAGTGCAAGACATCATCACTGACATCATGAAACGCGGTGCAGCAGGCGATTTCTAAGCAGCCGACTCAGGATGAAGGTGAAGCGACCTTCCCTTCATCCGCTCCAAACACCACGCCCAGCGTCACCAGCACCATGCTGGCATACCACAGCCAGAAACCCGCCCCCAACTGCACCACATGCATAGCGGTTTCACCACCGGGAATGTCATCAAACCAGAAGGACTGCCCAGCCAATAACACCCCCATGACTGCCAGCACCATTGCCCGGTTAGGGTAACGGTACATCAGCAACACTGCCAACAATTCCAGCAAGTTTGCATACCAGCCAAACTGGAACAGAGCAAAACCCATCCAACCGGTTGTCAATACCCAATAGCCCATCACCACCCCATGTGTGGTATGAAATGCCACCTGAGTCAGTGACAACACCCACAACAAACCACCCAGAAACAATCCTGCTTCCGGCAAAGACAACCAACCCGGTTTCATTATGCGCAATAACACTGCATCCATTTCCTGTTCCTCGCGAGCATCCAGTCTCTACGTTAAAAAGCCGTTTAGCCAACAAGTATAGAAACAGCCGGTACAAGCTGCATGATAAAGCGCAAATTCCATTTTTGGTGCGGCCAATGCACTATTTTAGAGCCAATACAATCTTTTGCACCAATACTGTGAAATTTTCATGATCACATCGGCAATAGTACAAAAAAATCATTGGAAATCACCACCTTTGTGCATTTTACGTCTGGAAAGCCTCTCAAGGGTGTTTATGATGGAGCCACTTTCCCCTTGTTTGTGTTTTTGGAGGTCACTGGAATGGAAGAACTTGTACCCGCACTGGATACGTTGTTCGTACTGATGGGCGCAGTCATGGTATTAGCCATGCACGCAGGCTTTGCCTTTCTGGAAGTCGGCACGGTACGCCATAAAAACCAGGTCAATGCACTGGTCAAGATTATTGTCGATTTCGCCGTTTCGACCATCGCGTATTTCTTTATCGGCTATATGGTGGCTTATCAAACCGGCTTCTTCTCGCCTGCCGGAACACTGGCTGCCAATAACGGTTACGATCTGGTCAAGTTTTTCTTCCTGTTGACATTTGCAGCAGCAATTCCAGCCATCATTTCCGGCGGAATTGCAGAACGGGCAAAGTTTTACCCGCAACTGATTGCCACTTTTGTGATTGTGGCTTTCATTTACCCCTTCTTTGAAGGCATGATCTGGAACGTTGACCCCGCCAATCCGCAAGGCGTGCAAGGCTGGATCAAAAGCATGTTTGGTGTCACGTTCCATGACTTTGCCGGTTCCGTAGTGGTACACGCGATGGGTGGCTGGCTGGCTCTGGGCGCAGTGATCCTGCTGGGGCATCGGCAAGGCCGCTACAACAAGCACGGACAACCGATGTCGGCGCACCCACCTTCCAGCATCCCGTTTTTAGCCATCGGTGCGTGGATTCTGGCAGTCGGCTGGTTTGGCTTTAACGTGATGTCAGCACAGAAAATCGGTGGCATCAGTGGGCTGGTGGCGATCAACTCGCTGATGGCAATGGTCGGAGGCATCCTGGCAGCCCTGTTCGTAGGCAAAAATGACCCTGGTTTCGTCCATAACGGCCCACTGGCAGGTCTGGTCGCGGTCTGTGCTGGCTCTGACCTGATGCACCCGCTGGGTGCACTGGCGGTCGGCGTAGTCGCAGGGGCACTGTTCGTATGGGCTTTCACCATGACCCAAAATAAATTGAAAATCGACGATGTGCTGGGTGTGTGGCCACTGCATGGCTTATGCGGTGCATGGGGCGGTATTGCTGCGGGTATTTTCGGACTGGAAGCGCTAGGTGGCATCGGTGGCGTCAGCTTCGGGGCACAACTGGTCGGCACACTGATTGGCGTAGGCATTGCAACAGCGGGAGGCTTTATTGTTTACGGCATCCTCAAGGCAACGATGGGGCTACGTTTGTCGCAGGAAGAGGAATACAACGGGGCGGATTTAAGCATCCACAAGATCAAGGCCAACCCGGATACCTGATCAACAAGGTTTCTTTTAGCCCCTCAAACATCTGCGTAGAATCAACCCCCGTGATTCACACCCACGGGGGTTTTCTTTGGAACAATTATTTGTCTGGTTGGGTATATTCTCTGCCGTAACCTTTGTGTTTTCGCTGCTGGCATTACCGTGGCTACTAGGCAAGGTTCCAGTCGACTATTTCACCCGTCCGCGTGACCCGCATCGCTGGCATGTCTTGCTGCAACCCCATGCCATTCTTCGCAACCTGCTGGGGCTACCGGTAGTACTGGCGGGTATCGCCATGCTGGTTTTGCCGGGGCAAGGTCTGCTCACCATCATGGTGGGACTGGGAATCATGAATTTCCCCGGCAAATTCGAGCTGGAAAAGTGGGTAATCACCCGCAAGGGCGTGTTGTACGCAACCAATTGGCTGCGGCAAAAGAACGGTCATCCACCGGTTGAAGAACCCCTCACCCCCTACCCCCCGCACCCAGCCACCTTTGGCGTCGTCCCTCAAGGGGAGAGGGGGAACAAAAAATAACCCATTCATCATTCTTTATAGCCCTTCTCCCCTTGAGGGAGAGGGGTTGGGGTGAGGGGTTCCTACAACAGCACTTTCTCAATACCCCCGTGTGTCACCTTTTCCACAAACCCTTGCTGCCAATCCTTACCCAGCAAATGGTTGGTCATTTCCACCACAATGTAATCGGTTTCCATGCCAGTATCATCCACATAGCGTGACAGCCCCTGCTGGCAGGCCGGGCAGGAGGTGAGGATTTTCACCTTGCCATCCTGCGCCATCTCACTACCAGTCAGTTCCTTGACACCCATTTTAAGGCTTTCGGTTTTGCGGAAGCGTAACTGGCTGGCGATGTCAGGGCGGCTGATGGCAAATGTACCTGCCTCCCCACAGCAGCGTTCGCTCAGCACCACGTTGGAACCTGTCAGTTCTTTGACAGCTTTCAACGGGTTGACCTGCTTCATCGGCGTATGGCACGGGTCATGATAAACATACTGGATACCGCTAACCCCTTCCATTTTCATGCCCTTTTCTAGCAAGTATTCGTGGATGTCGAGCAAGCGGCAACCGGGGAAAATACGCTCGAATTCGTATTTGAGCAACTGATCCATGCACGTCCCACACGACACGATCACGGTCTTGATGTCGAGGTAACTCAAGGCATTGGCAACACGATGGAACAGCACGCGGTTTTCGGTAGAAATCTGCGTGCCCTTCTTCAAGTCACCCCCGGCATTCTGCGGGTAGCCGCAGCACAGATAGCCCGGTGGCAACACGGTGGTCGCGCCGGTTTCATACAACATCGCCAGCGTTGCCAACCCGACCTGGCTGAACAAGCGTTCGGAACCACAGCCGGGGAAATAGAACACCGCATCACCGCGCTCCTTGCTGGCATCACGCAAAATCGGGATCACCTGATTATCTTCCAGACCCAGCATCGCGCGGGTGGTCTTGGCCGGAAGCCCCTTGGGCAGCGGCTTTTTGACGAACTGGATCACCTGTTCCTTGATCGGCGGCTTGCCCAAAGTGGCGGCAGGTGGTTTGCCATTACCCACCAGCCCGGCATTTTTCGCCAGCTTGTGGGCAAAACGTTGCGCCTTGTAGCCGAACTCGATCATGCCCTTACGCATCAGGTTGATCTGAGTCGGGTCTTTCAGGTTGAGGAACTGCATCGACGCCCACGTCACCGGGCTGGTCTTTTTCTTGCCACGTTCGCGCAGGATGCTGCGCATCCGCACGCTGACCTCGCCGAAGTCGATATTGACCGGACAAGGGTTGACGCACTTGTGGCACACGGTGCAATGGTCGGCCACATCATTCATCTCGTCGAAATGGCGGATGGAAATGCCGCGCCGGGTCTGTTCCTCGTACAGGAATGCCTCGATCATCAGGCCGGTGGCCAGAATCTTGTTGCGCGGCGAATACAGCAGGTTGGCACGCGGGATGTGCGTATTACACACCGGCTTGCACTTGCCGCAGCGCAGGCAGTCCTTGATGTCCTTGTTGAGCGCCCCGAGTTCGTTGTGTTCCAGCAGCAGGGCTTCGCGTTCCACCAGCCGTAGCGACGGGGTGTAGGCATTCTGCAAACCGGAACCGGGCAACAGCTTGCCCTTGTTGAAATTGCCCTGCGGGTCAACCTGCTGCTTGTAATCGGCAAACTCGTTGATTTCGCGCTCATCCAGATACTGGTATTTGGTAATGCCGATGCCGTGTTCACCGGAAATCACCCCATCCAGCGAGCGTGCCAGCAGCATGATCTCATCCACCATGCCCTCAGCTTCGTGCAACATCTGGTAATCGTTGGAGTTGACCGGGATGTTGGTATGCACATTGCCGTCACCGGCGTGCATGTGCAGCGCCACGAACAACCGGCTGGTACGGATACGACGGTGGACTTTTTCCAATGCCTGCATCAGCGGTTCCAGTTCGCGCCCGGCAAACATTTCCTGCAACGGTTTGAGGATTTCCGCCCGGTAGGAAATGCGCAACTCACGCCGCAACAGCAGGTCAATCACCCGGTCGGTCGGGCGCTGGGCAGCTTTGGCGGTGTCATCCAGCAAATCCTGATGGTCGGCAGCAGGCGCGTTGAAATTCGCCAGAATCTGTTCCCAGCGGGCTTTGCGCTGGCGCAGGAACGCGGTGGCGTGGGCAACCTTGTTGGCGAGGATGGCGCTGCGTTCCTCGCTGGCCTCGTAATCCACCACCGTGCGTAATTCCGGCAAATCGCCCGCCAGATGTTCCAGCAAGGCGTCAATCATGCGCAGCTTGTTCTGCATTGACTGGCGGATATTGATGGTTTCGATGCCTTCGGTGTAACGGGCAAGGTTATGCAGCGGGATTACCACGTCTTCGTTGACCTTGAAGGCGTTGGTGTGGGCAGCAATCGCGGCGGTGCGCGAACGGTCAGCCCAGAACTGGCGACGCGCTTCCGGGCTGATGGCAACGAAACCTTCGGCATTGCGGGCATTGGCCAGCCGCACCACTTCGGCAGCCGATTCGGCCACCGCCTTTTCGTCATCGCTCACAATATCAGCAATCAGCACCATTTTCGGCAACATGCCGCGTGCGCCTTTCGGAGTGTATTTCACCGCCTTGACATAGCGTTCGTCGAGATGCTCAAGGCCAGACAGCAGCACGTCATTGCGCCCGTCGAGGTAGTTTTTCACCTCGACGATGGCGGGAACAGCTTCGTGCAAATCCGTGCCATAGAATTCAAGGCAAACGGTGCGGATTTGGTCGGGCATCCGGTGCAGGATGAATTCGCCGGAGGTGATCAAGCCATCGCAACCTTCCTTTTGTACACCCGGCAAGCCGCCGAGGAACTTGTTGGTCACATCCTTACCCAGCCCTTCCTTGCGGAAATAGCGGCCTTCAAAGCTGAGGACTTGCGCCTCACCTTTGCGGGTTTTGCCATCCGGCTGGAAACGTTGCACCGAGAATTGCACGGTGGGCTGGTCGTGGATTTTGCCAAGGTTGTGGTTGAGGCGGGTAACTTCCAACCAGTTGGCATCCGGCGTGACCATGCGCCAGGACAGCAGGTTGTCGAGGGTCGTCCCCCACAATACCGCTTTCTTGCCACCCGCATTCATGGCGATATTGCCGCCGATGGTGGAAGCATCCTGCGAAGTCGGGTCGACCGCAAACACCAGCCCGTGCTTGCCTGCCAGATCCGAAACGCGGCGGGTAATCACGCCTGCGCCAGTTCGCACCACCGCCACGGTCTTGTCGACACCCGGCAAATCGTTACGGTACTGGACTTCGCTGATGAATTCGAGCTTTTCGGTATTGATGACAGCACTGCGGGCATCCAGCGGGACAGCGCCGCCAGTATAGCCCGTGCCGCCGCCGCGTGGGATCACGGTCAGACCGAGCGCGATACACTCACCCACCAGTGCCGCCATTTCCTCTTCGGTATCCGGGGTCAACACCACGAACGGCAGTTCCACGCGCCAGTCGGTGGCATCGGTGACATGCGAGACGCGGGCAAGGCCATCGAACTGCACATTGTCCTTGCGGGTAATTTTGCACAAGCGCTTGCGGGTTTTTTCGCGCAAATCGTATTCGGCACGGAAGTCGGCAGAAAACTTGTCCAAGGCGGCACGCGCAATCTGCACCATTTCCAGCGTGTTGACATTGCCTTTGGCACGTTCTTCGATCGTTGCTACCCGCCCGTTGAGGGTATCAAGCAAGGACTGGCGACGTTCACGGTTTTCCAGCAGGTCGTCGTGGATGTAGGGGTTGCGCTGCACAATCCACATATCGCCGAGGATTTCCAGCAGCATGTGTGAGGAAATGCCGGTTTCGCGCTTTTCACGCAGGGTTTGCAGGATTTCCCACGCCCGCGTCCCCAACAGGCGCTGGACGATTTCCTTGTCAGAGAAAGAGGTGTAGTTGTAAGGAATTTCCCGGATCGGGTGTATGGCAGTCATCGCGTTCACACGGTTTTGCAAAGATGCGTAGTGTAGCGCGGTGCAGCATTGAAAAAAACCAGTGGATTAGACGGGAATTATTAGGCCAACCAGTTTTCAACAGACAGACCGGGCACACGCTCAAACTCACCCGTGTTATCCGTCACAATAACCAAACCAAGACTCAGCGCATGAGCAGCAATCAACAAGTCATTAGCACCAATCATCTGCCCTGTACGCTCAAGACAGGTACGTACTTCTGCATAGGCATGGTCAGCAGGTGCATCCAGCGGCAACACATCGAGACTGGCAAGAATTTGCTCTACCCACATCGTTAAATTTGCCGAGTTCTTTTTCTGAGCTCCGAAACGCAATTCGGCAGCCACCACAATACTCGTACAAACGGCGCTTTCCCCTACTTGCTGCAAATACTGGTATACCGAACCGTGTGGCTGACGGTACAAACTGGAAATGATATTGGTGTCCAGCAAGTAACGATAATTGGTCATACTCAAAACACCACATCGTCGATCGGTAACTGATCATCAAAACGTGGAAAATCTTCTGATGCCGGTGAACTAGCAGCTAAAAATGCCAGCAAGGAAAGGCGCTGTAACGGCTCAATCACCAAACAATTACCTTCCCGACGAATAATGACTTCATTCCCTGGCAACTCGTATTCACGTGGAATACGGATAGCCTGATTACGCCCATTACGAAACAAACGAACATGACGCTCTGCCAACATACAAATTCCCTCAAAGCCTATGCCACAGCCTATGCTAAATCATTGGTGTATTACTGACAAGCAACTGTCAAGTTTTCGGGCTTATCGCCACAACCTGCGGCTCTGGGCAATTTTGGCAGAAACTTCCTGCTGGAATTCCGGCGGGCCGTAAGCAATGGTTTGCTGCTCCCGCTGCAATTTACCATTGACCAGCATCTGCTCTGTGTACAACAACGGCCTGCCCTGCTGCTCGGCAAACTGTTTCAGCCAGTTAAGGGCGCGGGGCGGAATCCGCTTGCCAACCGGCACAGCCACATCAACGGGCAGACCGCGCCACTGGAGCTTGTTGAACAGCACCATCACCTTGGCTTCGTTTGGTTTCATCCAGTCCGGCAAGGGGCTGTTGGGGATGATCCAGCCGCAGTTGAAATTGTCGCAGGGGTCAAGCGGGCGGTTAGCGTAGTCATTGCAACCTTTACCGGTACTATGCGGGCAAGGGCAACCGGGGTACACATCTGCACCACGGATATTCATTTGCACCCAACCATCGCAACAAGCGGTGCAAGGTTGGCATTGGCGGGAAGGTTTCAACGGGATTACCTCTCATTACCGGGCAGGACTAACCCATTTTCTTCTGCATACTGCCTGACGGTCAGAACCCTAATGCCTTGATAAGGACACAGTTTCTGTGGATGCAAGCAGCTTGTAATGTTCAGCGGCGTGGAAAAAGACCTGATAGGGAAGCTGATGCGGCTTCAGGAACACCCCTATCATAGTGCTGGTATCGAAAACAACAAACTTACGGACGAAGTTCATGGACGAGCTTATTGATGTCATCAAGTGTCAATTTTTCCGCTTCTGGATTGGTTTTGAGCGCATCCATGTATTGCTTCATTTGTGCAACCTTATACAGATGCATCGCTTCTTTCCAGACGTCATAGGGAACGATAGCCAGCGTAGGTCGACCATATTGGGTAACAACCACATCCTCCCCGCGCAACACCATGTTTGCCACTTGACCAAAACTGTTTTGTACTTCACGCGAAGCCAACATTTTCACAGCGATACCCTGCCGATGAGATAATTAACAGTTGCATTGTAGCTATCTTAGCTATAATACTCAACATATACCACAACGAGAAAAGGCTCCCGAAGGAGCCTTTTCTTTAACTGTAAACCAAACCCGAAGGATTAGAATTCAGTAACCAAACCAACCGCAGTAGCAGTGTTTTTAGCTTGACCGTTCAAAACGGCTGTTGGGTTCTTGTTGATAGAGTGCAACAAGTAGACAGATGTCTTTTTGCCCAAGCTGTAGTCAGCCGCAACAGAAGTCAGCTTTTCTTTGCCTGCGTTTTTAATCTTGGCTTCGCCAACCTGACCTTTCAAAGTAACGTTGCCCATTTTGTAAGCACCATTCAACAGCACATTAGTGCCGTCATTTTGGGTATTGGCAAAGTCAACTTTTTCATAAACCAAGTTAGCTTGATGACCTGCTTCTGCTTTCCAGCCCAAGCCCAAGTTGGTTTTCTTAGCAGTTTTGGAAACAGCAGTGTGACCCAAACCAGCATACCAAGGACCATTGCTGTAGTTAACCATTGCAGTGTTAGCTTCTTTAGAAACAACTGCTGCACCGGCTTGAGCAACACCTGCTGCTGATACAGTACCAGCATTAACACCCGCTGCAACGTCGATGTCACCCGCAGTAATACCAGTTGAGTGAGCAACAGCAACACCTACAGGGCCAAACTTGTTGATGTAAGCAACTGCGTTGTTTACGCGGTCGGCATCAGAAGTAATGATGTTTGCCATGTCAGCATAGCTGTCAGCGAAGATGTCTTGACCAGCAGTAGCCAGCTTGGCTGGAGTATCGTGCTTACCAACACGAACTTCACCAAAACCACCTTTCAAACCAACAAACTGGTTACGAGAGCTTAAACCAGGGTTGCTTGCAGCAGTACCCACGTTACCACCAGCAATAGCAGAGCCACCGTTGTCACCATCCAGATCAACGCCGTACTCCAAGCCGTAAGTGGCTGACATACCGTTGTCCAGAGCAGTAGAACCCTTAATGCCAAAACGGGAAGAATGGCTTTCTACGCCAGTCTCAGTACTAGTTACACCAGCACCGTTGTCATTTTTAACGGAACCTACGGAAGCGTGCAGTTTGCCGTACAGAGTAGTATCGGCCATAGCAGCAGCAGGGGCAATCAGGCCAGCAGCAACTGCGATTACGAGCAATTTTTTCATGAGTCGACTCCTATTTAAGGGTTGTCCTGTCATTAAAGTTGAAATTCGATTTGTTCAATCTGACGGATGTATTTATACATCCCTTGCCAGCGTCTTGCAACAGCTTTTTTGCAAATACGCTACAAAGTTTAGCTCAGATGTTGCGGAAATGCCACATGGATTGAGTGACGGAATGATGAAAAAGTGATGAACGGCAAACTATTAGGCAATTCAATGGATTACTGTACCGGACAAAATGCTGGGCAGCGGGTGTATTGCAGAAAGCAGATTGTCAGTCACTGTGCAAACGTTTGGCGAATTGTGCCAACAAATCCTGTTGCCTGCTCAACTACCCAAACTGCACGATCAATACTCACCTCTTCCCCAGTATAATCAGCCAACAACCTTACCTGCTCAACTTCATTAAGCAATCGACCAAACTCTCGGGGCAGATAACCACCTTGCACAATGTGCAACCCGAATGCACCAATCAACCCACGGTGGGTCTTTGTAATACTGCCCGAAACATCAATACCTGATGCCAGCAAGGCTGCGTGAGCTGCATCATACATGGCGTAATAAGCACGGTTACATGCCCCCTCCACATCCCCACTGGTCAACAGCAAGTTTGCAGACGAAAGCGCCCGCTCAGCCTTCTGCATATAATTATCAAAGGTCATGCAGCCAGACCCATGAGAGGAATGCCTTCACGACGAATATTAGCCAGCAGCTCTGGATTACTGAACATCTCAGGATGCTCCAGTTCACTTTCCCAGAGTGGTAAAGCCTGCACCAGAACCCCTGTATCCAGCATCACATCAAAAGCAACTCCGGCCATCTCCACGGTTGCATCCACCCGCTTGCCACGTTGACCAGATAACACAACAGCAATATCTGCGTCACTGTCAAGCCGGTGAGTATGCCGCGCACGACTGCCAAACAGGAATGCCGCCGCCACCGGAAACATCTGACTAATCCTGCCAAGGAACATCGCTGCCGCATTTCGGGTATCTGCATCAATGCCAGCCACATCGACCACAGAGTGAACCTGAGAAGCCAAAAAAAGATTTTCCATAACCACACTACTCCCAACAAACGTACAACCACTGGAATAGCGGTACTACCTGGCAGTGAGTATAACGCAAAAAGCCGCCCGGCAAACCAGGGCGGCTTTTTGCAGACAGTTCGGGCGAAAATTAACGCTTGGAGAACTGTGTAGCGCGACGTGCTTTGTGCAAACCGACTTTCTTACGTTCAACTTCGCGGGCGTCACGGGTCAGGAAGCCTTCAGACTTCAGGGAGCCGCGCAGACCCTCGTCATATTGCAGCAATGCGCGGGCGATACCCAAACGGATAGCACCAGCCTGACCAGTAATGCCACCGCCTGTTACCGTGACATTCACATCAAACTTTTCAGTCATGTCAACAGTGTTCAGTGGTTGGCGAACGATCATGCTGCCGGTTTCGCGACCGAAGAACTCGTTCAGTGCTTTGCCGTTAACCGTGATATTGCCACTACCTGCACGCAGGAAAACGCGGGCAGATGAGGATTTGCGACGACCAGTGCCGTAGTATTGTGTTTCAGCCATGTTGGTTCCTGCCCAATCAGAGTTCCAGCGCCTGCGGCTGCTGTGCGTGGTGGTTGTGTTCTGCGCCTGCGTAAACTTTCAGTTTGCGGAACATGGCGCGACCCAGTGGATTTTTTGGCAACATGCCCTTGACTGCGATCTCGATGACACGGCCTGGGGCGCGTTGCTGCATCTTTTCAAACGTGAAAGCACGCATGTTGCCGATGTAGCCGGTGTGATGGTAGTAAGTCTTGTCTTTTGCCTTGTTGCCGGTAACTGCAACCTTGTCAGCATTGACGATGACGATGTAGTCGCCCGTATCAACGTGCGGGGTGTATTCCGGCTTGTGCTTGCCACGCAAACGCCGGGCAACTTCGGTGGCCAGACGGCCAAGCGCCTTGCCTTCAGCGTCCACGACGTACCAGTCGCGTTTTACCTCGGCTGGCTTTGCACTGAATGTTTTCATCTTGCTCAATCCACTTCTATAGTCTGTTTTGTCGATCCACCCCGTCTTGAGAAAGATGGGGGAACAAAGAAACGCGGGATTCTAGGGGAAACACCGCGTTTTCTCAAGTCTTTCCGTCTGGTGCGCAGAAAAAAATGCCTTCCACCAAGGGAAGGCAATAACTCTTGCCAGACGCATGAAAAAACCTGAATACCGGATGGTGGGCAAAAAAAACGCGACCCTTAAAGAGTCGCGCAATTACCACCAAAGGAGGATGGAGGAGTGTTAGTCCGGTGTCAAACAATATGAGATTATTCTAATATTCTAACTCTTTACTGTCAACATCCTGTAATAAATTTTCTTTCAAGTTGTCAAAATCCGTGCCAACTTCGGCAGAAGGCGAGAAAACCGGCAATATGCCTGCCACTGCCAGCGAAACAGATGAAAAACTGCGCCAACGACTGCTTGGCGTAAACATGGGCTGTTGCCAGTATGACTTTTGCACACTGATCAGGCGGCACGCCCCATGTGGCAAGCGTTGATAATGCCTACCCAGTCGAAAGCCGATCAGTTTGATGAATGTCTGTAAGGCAGCCAGTGGCAACAGACGCTTGCGCCTTGCCCCCAAATAAGCGATCAGGGAACGGACATACGTCCCTGCTTCCTGATCTGGCGCTCCCACTGTCTGCATCAGTGCCTGTTCCGTGGTATGAAACACACCCACATCGAAATAGCGCCGGAAGATTTGCCGCAAGGAATAATGGTGGGAATGCTCCACGGTGCTATCAGCCGCATAAACGGTTTTCCAGCCTGCCAGTAACAACCGGGCAGCCACATAACTATCTTCACTGACGATGATATTGTGTGGGAAACCACCAATGCTGCGTAATGCCCGCGCCCGGTAGACCGCATAAACATCAGAAGAAAACGCAGCACGATAACCCATCTGCCGGAAACTGTGCCGGTCACGGATGGAACTTTCCGCCGGGTAAGTAAAGCTGCGGGCATGACATTCCAGTAAATCGGCCTCAGCCCTTGGCAAGTGCCTCCCGTAAGCCAGCCCGACCTGCGGGTCAGCATCAAACCAACGGAGAATGCGTTCCAGAGAATCGGTCTGTTTGAGGATGGCATCCTGGGTCAGGTAAACCAGCAAGTCGGCATCGGGGCACAACTCGGCTGCCAGTTGGCGGGTTCCACCGTGGTTGAATTCTGTCGGGTTGATACGCAACACATCTAGCCCCGCTGCACTGGCGAGTTCTGCCGTGTGGTCTTCCGAAGTGGAATCAATCACCAGATAACGTCCGGCCAGCACTGTCTGCTGCTGGATGGCCTGAATCCATTCCACCCACAGCTTGCCTGCATTGAGGGTCAGGACAATGACCGCCACGTCCGTGCGGTTGATTTTATTCTTCAGCATACAAACCCCGTGAATATTCAGGCAAACAGCAACAACGCCAAATTGCCTAACAAACCCTGTTTGAACAGGCGATGGCGCAGGATATGCTGACGCCGTGCCCAGCCCTGCAAGTGCCGTAATTCTGCCAATGCAGCCACCAGCCGGTAATCTTCAGCGTTCAGCTCATCGCCGAAACGGTGCAGAAAAACTTCAGCCTGCCTGCTCCATGCCTGGATACGCCCCTCCAGCGAACGCAGGGAATACGCCGCTGCCGCCCCAATCTGATTGCCCGCATGTTGCCGATACAGCAACAGGGGATGCGGCAAGGTATGGATATGCCCAAACCAGGCACACACCAGTGCCAGCCAGCGGTCGTGTTCGATAGCATCCTGTGGCAAGGGAAATGCCTGTTGTGCTGCGACTCGGTTGAAAGCGGTAGCGCAGCCGCTCACCACATTGGTCAACAGGTATGCCTGCTTGCGCTGTTCCACATCAAAACCCCGGAGTTCCCACAAGGAAGCCGACAACAGGTTGCGCTGCTGATCTACCACCGCCAGATCGGAATGCACCAGCAAGGCAGTTTCCGCCCCGTATTCCCCTTCCAGTCGCCGCAACGCCTGATATTGCAGCTCCACTTTTTCCGGGAACCAGACATCATCCTGATCACAGAACAGCAGATACGGTGCAGTGCTGGTTTCCACCAGACGGCTAAAACTGTGCTTGCTGCCCAGCCGTGTACCATCTGTCAGTAACTGTGCCAGCTTGCCGGGGTGCTGCATTTCCCATTCCACCAGAATGCGCAAGGTTTGGTCGGTAGAACCGTCATCCCTCACCAGCAGTTGCCAATCCTGACAAGACTGCTTGACGAGCGAATCCAGCAATTCAGGCAGCCAGTGTTCCCCATTCCAGGTAGACAGTAAAATCTGGACGGGAACTGCGCTCATGTTCAATCCCTTTCCAGATAAGCCCGCCACCATTTGGCAGCAGCGCGGTCAAACAGCCATTGCTGCACACGGCTGGCATACCAGCCTGACAACGCCTTGAAACCGGGGCTGAAACAGCGCCCGCGCCCCGAAGAGAAGCGGAACGCCAGCGCGTAAACAAACAGTTTTGCCGGATGTAAGACCATTCTTGCCTGCCCCTTATTTTTCCACAGTATGTAAATACATCATGCGGCAAGCGAAATTCGGCAAGCCGGTCGGAATCTTGTCCAGCAAGGCATAGCGCCATGCGGCTACCCGCATGTGTTGCAACACCTTGCGTGGGCGCAGCAAATCTCCCAGCCCCAGCGCCCGCTTGCCCAGCTCCAGCACATGGTCATGCCCGAAATCTTCGGTATGCACCAGCCGGGTCAGCTCACGGGTTTCTTCACGGGTGGGATACACCACCGCCCGTTCCAGCACGCCATGCACATAGGGCAATAACTGCTGGCTGCTGTAACCGGTCAAGCGTTGCACTGCCTGATAATGCTGCCAGTGGCAGAGGATACCTTCCTGCATCCGCGCCACAGAGGCATTGCAACGCAATTCTGCCAGCCGGTCTGGGGCACTGTCCGGTTTCAGCACGGGTTCAATACGGCCTTCACAATCACGGTAGCCGATCGTGGTCGCCTCATAGGAACGCGCCCCTTGCTCGAAAATTTCCTCAAACTCTGCCGGAATGCGCTCACAGGCATTGCCCCGCCGTGAATCATGCACAATGCCTTCACACACATTGTTGTCACCGAAATCGGCATACAGCTTGGGGACAAAGGCAAAGTAATAGCCATGCAGCACCGGAAAATCTGCCCGCTTGCCAAAGGCTTGTTTGAGGAATTTCTGCACTGTGCCATTCCAGCCAATATCCACCAATGCCACTCGCTTGTGGGCAAAGAAACCGATCTGTTGCAGATAGCGTTGCAACAAGTCACGATGCTTGCCGCCTACCCGGCGGACAATGGCCTGTACCTTGTGGTCACGCAGAAAATTGTGCAGACGGGTATCCTGCCAGTTGTGAATCGGCGCGGTGAAATCGGCGAAACCGTGATCCTTCGCCAGCGGTTGCAACTCGGCTTCCGGCAAGCCGTAGACCTTGCAGACTGACTCCAGCCCCTGTTGTTTGGGGTTATAGAAAGCAACGACGGCTTGCTCATGGCTCAAGCCATCCGCCACTGATGCCGCAGTAATCACCTTGCGAGACAGGTAAACGTATTCTGCTGGTAACTGCTCTTCCAGATCGCGGTACATGCGCTCGAACAGGAAGCCATCGCGTGCCACAAACAGCAGCTTTTCCACTGACTGCCCCTGTTGCTGCTGACGCTGCAAACGCTCCTGCAAACCTTGCATGAATACGCTGAAAGCAGGCCCCAGCACATCACGCCCATAACGGAAGAAGAAATTGCGCGGGTTCAGGCTGTCATCCTGATGGATACGGGTTTGCACGGTCTCGAAAAAGTGCCGCCCCACCCAGATACTGCCACGCTGTGACATGCGGGCAGACAAGGCCAACCGTTCACGGCGGCGCAGTTCCTTTTTCTCGTACAGCCACACCCCCTGGATACCTTCCTTGCAGGCCATGCGCCGGTCAGATACCGGGTTGTCACCGATATGCACCACCTGCCCTGCTGTCACCAACTGGCGCTGCAACATACGGCGGTACAAGCGCCCACTGTATTTGCCTTCCTGATAATCGGCAGAGACATACACATGCTCAAAGTAATGCAGCAGCCCCTTGCGCCCCAACAGCTCACTCAGCAAGTCACGGTTGAGGTACATGTCAGACACTGCCACCATTTTCACGCCCTGCTCACGTACCCAGTCCATGAATACCCGTGCATCCGGCTTGACGTGCAAGCTGGCGTCTTCCAGCGATAATTCGGTCTGGCACATGAAATGCCCCAGAGCCTGATCCTGCTCTTGGAACAGATTTTCCATCCAGCGCGGCAACAGGTCGATGTAACGGCATTCATGGTCAAACCCGGCTGCCACCGCTTCCACCCGCAATGTCTGTTCCGCTTGCTGGCGAGCCTGCCAGACCAGACTGGGGGCAATACCCACTTTTTTACCGACAGCACGACAAACCGCGTGCTGGACAATTTCCGGCGGCTCCACACAACGCGCCAGCAAGGTATCGAAAATATCCAGTGAAATCAGCCGGATTTCCCCCGCCTGAATGCGCGGCTCCAGCCATGTACGGATTTTCTGCCAATCCCGCAGGATCAGTTTTTCAGGCATAACACATTCCCCCTGAGAAGCTGCTGCACATAGCGCAGCGGTGCAAGCAGGCTTTCCCCCAAACGGAAAGCACGGCTGTTGCGTAGTTGTTGTTGTTGTTGCTGTAATTGCCGGATCAGGGCATCACGTTCAGCTATCCATTGGTCACGCTCGGCAATCCAGCCATCACGCTGTGCTACCCACAGGTCACGTTCAGCCACCCAGTGGGCATGTTCCTGCAAGGCCAGTGCCTGCTGCCGGATGATCGTGTCACGTTCGCTGATCCACTGGTCACGCTCAACCAACCAACCCTGTTGCTGCTGTAAATGTTGCTGCAAACCGGTAATACTATGGTCGCGCTCGGCAATCCAGCGGTCACGGTCTGCAATCAGCGGGAACAATTCCTGTTCCTTGGCAACCAGCCGGTTATGGATAGTGGTTTGCCACTCTTCCCCGGTATAGCGGTACAGGCTTTGCAACTGGAACTGTAGACCCTGCAAACGCTGTTCATCCAGCCACTCATGCAGGCAAGGCAACCAGCCCAGCAACAAGCGGGTATTTTCCTCAATCGCTGCCAATGGTTGCTCACGGATGGTATTGGAACCGTGCAAACGATAGCCCAGCAGTTTTTCCCCCGACAGGAAACGCATCCCGAACCCGGCGACCAGTACCCGCAAGGCATAGTCGTAATCATGCACATAACGCAGGTCGGCAAACTCCCCTACCCGTGCATACACCCGCCGGTGAAACAGGAAATTGGAGGTGGTAATCAGGAAATTGCCGCGCAGCAAAGTTGCCAGCACATCGGCATGGCTGGCGTAATCCTGTTTCAGGTTTTCAAACCAGGCTACCCAGTGATGTTCTGTGGTTTCACATGGTAAGGAGTCGGCATCCAGCAAAAATACATCACTGCACAAAAAATCCTGCCGGGTGGTTTCGGCAACATGCAGCAAGCGTTCGAGCCGATTGGGTTCCCAGATGTCATCGGAATTGATAATGGCAAGGTATTCGCCTTGTGCATGGCGCAAACCCTCATTAATGGTGGCAGGCGCACCCTGGTTGCTGGCATGGCGCAGGCATTGCAGCCGGGTATCGGCATGGTCGGTACGTACCGCCTGGATGGTTTCCCAGCTAGCATCCGTGGAAGCATCATCAATCACGATCAGCTCCAGTGCAGTCAGCGACTGTGCCAGCACGGATTCGATGGCCGAACGCACCCAGCGGGCATGGTTAAAGGCTGGCATGATAACGCTGACCTTGATTTCCCCACCTGTCGCCTGCTCCACGCATCCCTCCAACTTGTTATTATTATTGCGATTTAGCCTGTTTTCGAGTGTATCAATGGTGCGTGAACCGCGACTGAATACCCCGCCAGGCATTCGCACCTCGCCGCAGCATCTGCCAGCTACGGGTTGCGTACACCCTGCCTAATTCTGCTTGTGCATCTGCCAGCGCCTGCCGGGTTTGTGCCAAATCCTGCTGCAAGCCCGCCCAGGTATCCTGTGAGGCTGTCAGTGGTTTCAATGGCAAGGCAAAGGTCTGGTGGGTGGCAGCCTGCATTGGCTGAGCCGCCACAATGAATTGGTAAGCCATCGCTTCGGGCGTGTGGAAAGCTGCCAGGGCTTCCGGCGTCACTGCCAAACCGGCGGCTTGCAGGTATTCACTGATGACATCATCTGCCAGATCGTGCCAGGTGTATTCCAGCGCTTGCAACACAAAACCGGCTTCAGCCAGCAGGGCTTGCAGACTGGTAACTGTAAAAAATTTCAGGTGGGAAGCGTCCAGAATGCCGCTGTCTTCATACTGGAAACTGCCGCGCAACAATTCCAGCCGTACCGATGCATGGGCAATATTGGGCACTGACAGTAACAACTGACCTTCGTCCAGCAACAAGGGCTTGACCCGGCGTAACAATCCGGCAGGATCTCGCAGATGTTCCAGCACATCGACCAAGGTAATGACGTCGAATTTCTCGTCTTCCAGCGCATCCAGGCTGTGCGGGTCATCCAGATCCTCGGTCAGAACGTAATCGCAGAAACAACGAGCCTGCCAAGCAGTACGCGGGTTGTTGTCCACGCCGATGATGGTGGCATCGCAATGCTCTTTCAGCAGTTTCGACATGCTGCCGGTGGCACAGCCCAGTTCCAGCACATGCGCGTAACGCGGCACACGGCGCACAATCTGGCTGTGGGAATGGTTGTCATGCAAAGGTAGTTTGGAAGCGGCCTTATTCATAGTTGTTATCCCGTTGTAACAGCGGCAATGCAGGCCACAACCACCAGTGTCCGGGGCTTTCCGTGATTCTTGCCTCAAGCTGGCTGGCGAGCTGGCTCATCATCGCTGATTCATCGTAATCGGGCGGATCAAGTAGCGCAGAAAATTCCGCGATTACCCGTCCATCCCCCAGATCGCGCATGAAAAAAGGCGCGACCACTGCCTTCGTTTTTGTTGCAATTCGATAAATACCGGCAGGTAGGCTTATCCTACTCCCAAGGAAAGGAACTGTCACGCTACCCATGTGTACTTGAGGGTAAGGAACATCAAAAATCAGCGCAATCAGGTGTTTATCCAGTGCGCGATACAAAGGGCGCAAGTCATCACCCTCCACCAGAAACGGCCCACCCAGTACCTGTTGCAAACGTTGCAGCTTGAACAGGCGATAACGGTATTCTGCCGGATGCAGGCCGTGGCTGTTTTCCTGCCCGCCATCACGGGTAATCGTGCCGGTCGTGTGCCCCGCCGCACGCATCGCCGGGCCAGCCAGCCAGAAGCGCCCGAAATGCCCACCAGTCAACAACACCCGTTTGCCTTGCCTGCGAGCCTGTTCCACCGCTGCAAAACCTTGCAGCTCCACCACCTGCTGAATGGGCGGCTGATGCAGATACCAGGTGTCCAGCGCTTCCTGTTCCACCATCCGGTAGTAATCAGCCAGCCAGCCGGACAGTTGCGCAGCACTCGCACGGGGAAAGGCGGCTTGCATCGGGGTGCGGATGGCCTGTTCCTCTTCCGGCCTGCGTTGCCGGAAAACAGATGCCTGTTGTGCAGCCAGCCGGTAGCCCAGCGACGGTGGCAAGCGAGCATAAGCCGGAAACAACAGGTTATAACGCAAGGAAAACGTATCAGGCCGCCAGCGCATTGGTTTCCACCCCCACCGTTTCCCAGCGATGTGGCAACCATGCCATGCCAATGCCTTGCGCCTGCGAAGCCTGTTGTACCCGGAAATGGCAACAACGTTCGCGCGAGTCGTACACATGCACGCCGCTGGCGTCGATCAGCCACACTTCCAGACAATATTCGCCCGACAGCAACGGCAGGGAATCAATCACAAACCTGGTTGCAGCCACACCCTCAGCCAGCGGCTGCATGGTCACGCCATCGTGCACGGTGCTGATGCCATAACACTGGATGTCATCGTTACGGCGGATGACAATACCGACGTGGATGTCGTGCAGGGGGTGTTGAGCGTGACTGGCATGAATGGTGATGGTGAAAGGGTCGAGGGTTTGGTAAGTGTTGCGTTCGAGGGTAACGGAAAGAAGCCGGGGATTCCCCCCCATCCCCAACCCTTCCCCCACGAGGGGGGAAGGGAGTGTTCTTCCGCGCACGTCATCCTGATAGGCATCCACCACCGCTTGTGCCGGGCCTTGCATCCGTACCCTGCCGTGTTCCAGCCAGATTGCCTGACGGCACATTTCCCGCACCTGATACAGGTTGTGGGAGCAGAATACCAGCGTCGCCCCCCCCTCCAGAATCGCCCGCATCCGGTCGAGTGACTTTTTCTGGAAATACTGGTCGCCCACCGACAAGGCTTCATCCACAATCAACACCTGCGGCTCAATCACGGCAGCGATGGCAAATACCAGCCTGACCACCATGCCGCTGGACCAGGTTTTGACCGGCTGGTGGACAAATTCGCCCAGTTCGGCAAACGCCAGCACCTCCGGCAGCTTGCGCTCGATGTCAGCATGGGTAAGCCCGCGCAGTGCCAACCCCATGCGGGCATTATCCACACCACTGAAGTCGGGGTGCAAGCCGCTCCCCAGTTCCAGCAAGGCGGAACGCCTGCCCTGAACGACGCAGCTCCCACTGGTTGGTGGCAAATTTCCCGCCAGCATTTTCAGAAAAGTACTCTTGCCTGCCCCATTGTCACCGACAATGCCCAGCGAATCACCAGCCGCTACATCCAGGCTAATGTCCTGCAAAGCATGGAAACAGGCATGACGCGGGCGGCGCAACAGCCATTCCAGCAAGGCATCACGCGGATGCGCATAACGCCGGTAAGCAATACCCGCTTGCACCAGCCTGATCGCCAGCCCCGGATTCATAGCACATACCTCGCCCGAGGCATCAACTGCCGGAACAACAGCAGCGCCAATGGCAGCAACATCACTACCCATACCAACAGCAAGGCAAAACTTTCCCACAGGAAGATACCTTCCAGCAAAGCGGCACGGTAGCCTTGCACCAGTTGTGCCAGCGGATTCCACCCAAACCAGCCGTGGAAACGTTCCGGCACGGCATCCAGTGGATAAACGATGGGGGACAACAAAAGCAACACCGTCAGCAAAGGCGGCATCATTTGGCGCAAGTCACGCAGGAACACACCCAATACCGCCAGTGCATACGCCAGCGCCACTGACAACAGGATACGCAACAACAGGAAAGGCGGGTAACAGAAAAACGCCTGCCAGTAGCACTGCCCTTGCAAGCACAGCCACAGCAGCAGCAAACCTACCGACAGCAATTCCAGCCAAACAGAAGCACCAACCGGCAACAGCGGCAACAGCCCGGCAGGCAAGGGGGAATTCAGTAATATATCGCGCCGCTCGGCAAGGATGGCAGGCGAACGTACCAACACTTCCGCCAGTGCATTGAACATACCCAACCCGGCAAACAGCCAGGCGGCAAATGTTGCGGTCGATGCCATAGCCTGACCGCCGGAACGCACTTGCAGGATTTCCCCAAATACCAGAGCGTACACCAACAGCATGAATAATGGTTGCGCCAGTAACCAGAATACGCCCAGTGCTGTTCCGGTATAACGTTCGCGCAGATCACGTTGTAACAGTTGTCGGAACAGTGTCAGGTTCGCCCGATTCACCTGTTTGTGCCAGCGGCCGGATCAGGAGCCGTATTACTGGCATTTTTTTGCCGGAACTGTTCGCGCAAACCATCCAGCAAGGTTTTTTCCTGGGATTCACGGTATTCACGCTGCAACTCGGCAATGATTTCCGGTTTGACTTCATCCAGCGGGCGGACTTCTGGAGCCTTGCGTTCCAGCAAGTACAATAGCCAGGCACTGCCACGATGGACGACCACCTTGCTGAGCGGTTGCTCTGGCGTCAATTGCTCGGCAGCTTCGTAGAAAACATCCGGCTTTTGCCCCTTGTAAAACCACTGGCTGTCACCCTCGGTCAGTTTGCGGTCAGCCGCTTCACTGTGCTGAAGGACGGCAATCTTGAAATCCAGCTTGCCACTAGCAATTTGTTCGCGCAATTCTTCCAGTTTCTTGATTGTCGCGGCTTCCTTGTCGCCATTGGCATCCATTTCCAGTACCCGTACACGCAAACGCAGTGGCAGGGAATAAGCCTTGTCCTTGCGTACCTGATAGAGTTCTTCCGCCCGCGAATTAAAGTCAGGCATGTTTTCCGTGAGTATGGCATTCAATGCCAAACGGGCAAGCTGTTCCTTGCGGAATTCTTCCACCAAACGCGCAAGTTCAGGGTCTTTGTCCAGCCCTGTTGCCAGCCCTTTTTCCACCAGAGCATCCCGGATAAACAGACTTTCAGCGGGCGGAACAGACGTATCAGGCGAGGGTGTATCAGCGGCATAAGCCGTCAGGGAACATGCGCATAACAGCGCTAAAACAACGTTACGCAGCATAAGCATCATTACCAGTTAGCAAGCCAAAAACAAATACAAACAGACAGGGGTGGAGGTACACCACCCCTGTCACCAGTCAGGAATTAATCACGCTGGATTTTGTGTGGCAATGCATCACCCACACGTTGACCACCTTTCCCGGTGGTACCTTCGATGAAGGATGCACCTGTGGCTGGCACACCTTTATAGATACCACTGGTCGCCGCATAAGCACTCGGGGTCGCGCTGTAGGCCGCTGCTGACTTGAAGCCACTGGACAAGTCATACCCTGGGAAGGACAAACGCGCCCAACCACTGATAAACGGCCCTACACTGAGTGTCTGCTTGGATGAGCTGGACAATACTGTACGGCTGGCATCGTAAGACAGATCCGTAGACTTGAAGCTGATGACGTTAACTTCACGCAACAGCATACTGGAATCATCCACGGTAGCATTGATACCGACCGGCGGTGAGAAGCCGAAACTGTCAGTGACCTGACCACCCGGTGTCGCTGTCCAGTTGGCACGCCCTTCTTCACGGTCATAAATGCCTTTTTCAAAGTTCGCCAGCACGTCCTTCTTGGTAGCGTGGATACCGTGTTTCTTCATCGGGAAGGTCACTACCCAGTCAGTATGCCCGTCATACCCGAATGACGGGTCGAGGTAGTATTCGTTCATCAGGTGAGGCGCTAACAAGACATGCGCGATCGGATACGGGTTGGTTCCGCAAGCCGGAGTCAGGGCATCGCCGTCATTCAGGCAGGTATCCTGTGTCTGGTTCCAGGTGGTGACAACCAGCTCGGCTTCACCGGATGGCTTCTTGACCATCAGGCTACTGCTGTCAACGTTACCGGATGCCAGCGATGGCAACAGGAACTTGTCAGGATCGTGGGAGAGGTAATGCTGAGCCTGGGTACTGTAGTTGTCGATAGCGACAGGATCCAGGGTAAAGGCAGCACCGGCAGACACGTTAAGCACTGCAGAGGAACCAAACAAGCCACCCGTTGGAGCACTCAACCCTTTGGCGGCTGAACCAGCACCCTGCGTGAAGCTGCCTTTCTTCCAGGCTTCCTCAACCGTTTTACAGTCGTTTGGCTTACCCTTATTGTGCAACACACCGGTCTGGACAGCGGCATCTTCCACCACGCCCATTTCGATGACTTCGATATAACCTTCACGGGTATCATCAGCCGTCACATTTTTGTACAGGTTGTGCCCGGTAAACGGCACGACCGCCTCACAGCGGTTTTTCCCGTCAGCCCCTGTAGAATCACAGTCAGCCGCAGCCTCCATCGGCAGGGTACACGACTTGTCGGTCGTGCGCAGATGACCGATCAGATTGCCTTTGCCATCATCCCCGGCCTTGACCGTACCCACCCACACGTCTTCTGGCGACATGTAGATATTGAAGTCAAGAATGTCATTACTGTACTTGCCTTCACGGAAACGGATTTTGACAGCCTTGGTCTGGTCAGTGGAGTTCACCAGATTGATGTTGGTCTGATAACCCTGTTGGGCATTGAAGTAAGGGAAAAGCAGTACCTGACCTGTGCCATCCGGGTTCAAGTGGACTGCCTGTGCGCTCGTCAAGGCTCCCACTACCCCCAGGATACCAGCCGAAACGCCCAGGGCGATTTTATGCTTTTTGAACACTTGCGTGCCTCCTCGTTCTATCTTTTATATTATTGACGGAGTGTAAACTGATCTTTTAAATCGTTTTTCTTGTTCTTGAACCCAAACCGGCCCTAGAGCGTTATGCGTCCATTATAAGCCAGTCTATCCATTGTTCTTATACCAGACATTACTCTTTTATATACCGCCAGTCTGAAAACCAGCCTTCCTTCACCCAAACCTCTGCTACGCGGTCAGAGCTCTCGACAGGCTTGGACAAACCACGCATTTTCATGCTGACCGTCACATCAAGCGTCACGGTACAACGGCTGGCGGAATCATCACACTTCACTGTTTCCACCGTCGCCCTGTTCCACAAACCTGTTCCACGCACATTGTTCCTGAAATGCTCGTAAGGGGTAGCCTGTTTGAAAGCATCCGTGTAGTAGTGGTAAGCCTGTTCCAAATTTCCGGCAATCAGGTATTCCCAGCGTTTCTGCGCGGCCTCAGCCACATCCTTTTCCGCCGTCATGCCCCCACAGCCTGCCAGCAACACTGACAGGTAAACACCCCAGAGATAACCATGAACCTTAGTTAACATATTGCCCCTTCAATTGCGGCAGGAACTTGTCCCCATCCATCAAACGTTGCATACGATCACGCATCTCCTCGCCAGTCTTGACCAGATCGCGCTGATCCTTGATAGCAGTCGGCGTAATCAGCACCAGCAATTCGGTGCGTTTGCCGCCACTGCTGCTGCCACTGAACACACCACCGACTACTGGCAACTTGGAAAGACCCGGCACACCGTTACGGCCTTCCGAACTGTTATCGCGGATCAGGCCACCCAGCACGATGGTTTCACCACTCTTGACTGCCACGTTGCTCTTGATGTTGCGTTGCAGGAAGCTGCGGTTGTTGGTCGCTGCGTCAATTTCACCCACATCAGTAATATCCTGCTGGATGTCCATTTTCACCAACCCGTTGGAATTCACGTGTGGCGTGACTTGCAGGGAAACCCCGGTGTCCTTGTATTGTACGGTGGTGGAAGTTCCACCATTAGCATCATTCAACTTGCCAGTAAAAATGGGTTGCTGATCGCCCACCCGGATGGAAGCTGTCTGATTATCCAGCACCAGAATGGAGGGCGACGACAAAACACGCACCTTCGATTCCCGTGCCAGCGCATTGATGGCGCCCAGCACGCGGTCAGACCCTAGCGTGGTTGAGAACGAGAAACCGCCCGGTTCAGTCGCCAAGTCACCCAGTCCCTTGGCTCCAAAAGCATTGCCATTGTTCTTGAAATACCACTGCAAGCCATACTCCAGCCCGTCGGTCAGGGTCACTTCCATGATGGAGGCTTCCACCTGTACCTGCATCGGCATCACGTCAATGCGCTTGAGCGCTTCCAGAATCTGCTGGTAAGTATCATTGGTAGACATGATCATCAACGAGTTGTTGGTCTTGTCTGCCACGATCCGCACTTCAGCATCCGGGTCAATGTTCATACCACCCGTACCACTATCGCCCAGCATGGTTTTGGCAGATTCCACGCCTGTTTTGACAGCCTGACCATCCCCACCTACGGTTGCCGGTTGCAAACCTGGGGCAAGGCTGGAAGTGCTACTGCCTGCCAATGCGCTTTTACCGCCACTGCTTTTCTTGCCACCAAAAATCTGGTTGAGCATTTCCGCCAGATGTTCAGCAGAGCCGTTTTGCACATGGTAAACAAACAGTTGCTGGCCTGCGGTCGGGCTGACCTGATCAAAACGGTCAACCCAGTCCTTCATGTCCTTGAGGTAATCGGGGTTGGCTGAAATGATCATGATGCTGTTCATATGCTCGATGGGCATGATCTTGATCATACCAGCCATCGGGCTGTTGCCACTTTCACCGAACAGGGCATCCAGATTTTTCGCTACCACAGCCGCTTCCACGCTTTTGACCCGGTACAAACCTACCGACATGCCTTTCAGCACATCCACGTCGAACGTCTTGACGGTCGCCATCAGGTTAGCAAGTTCGGAACTGGTTCCCGCCAGCACCAGCAGGTTACGGTTCGGATCAACCCGCACAAAGGCTTCCGGGTTTGCCAGTGGCTCCAGAATCTTTTGCATTTCGGCGGCTGGAATGTAACGCAAGGGTACAACCTGGATACCGTATCCCGGCGCAATCTTGCCTGCAGATGGCATGAAACCGCGCCCCTTGAGGTTGGCTCGCGCCGCCACCCGATAATTGCCGGTATCATCCTTGTACAGCGCGGCTCCCTGCGTTTGCAGCAGGGATTCCAGGGTAGGAATCAGGGCATCACGCGGAATGGGTTCGCTGGAATTGATGGTCACTTCACCCTCCACCCCCGGCTCGACAGTATAGGTTTGCTTGAGGATATCCCCCAGCACCACTTTCACCACTTCGCGAATGCTGGCACGTTCAAAATTCAGTGCCACCCCGTCATCTGTGCTTTTGCCGCCGATTTGTGGGCGCTTGACATCGGAGCGGTAATATTCCCGATCGCCCAGAATCAGTTCCACATCACCCGTTTTCTTGTCGGCCGTCGTGCCGGATGGCTTCATCGCATCCCACGCAGGCGTAGAACCGCCTTCTTCACGCTGACTGGCTGGCTGCTCAGTAGTAACGTGGCTGGCAGGTCTGAGTTTTGGATAGGAGTAAACGCCATCGTTGAGTTCCTTGATGGCTGCGCTGCGTTGAAAACCGCCGGATTTCATGTTGTCACGATAGCCTGGGCTGTTTTTGATCGACGTGCAAGCGGACATAAGCACCGCAACACCGACCAGCCCCATCATGCTGCCCCTGTAATTCACAAAGCTAACCCCATTTGTTTTTATTATTGCAGCATCCCGAACTGGCGTTCAGGAGTGCTCGGTACTCATCATGTTAATCGGTTTACCAGCCGATAAAAAGTACAGTTTATCGGATAATCGCTTTACCGTTGCTGACCAGCGGTGTTTCCTGCCGGTGCAGGCACTGCCTCTGCCTCATTGCCACCCAATGCCCCCCAGCGTGATGCCATCAGGCGCTGACGGGCTTCCAGGGCATCCTTGACCGACAAGGCGGGAGGTTGCTTGCTGGTATCAGCCGGAAATGGCAAGCCTGCATTCTGCGCTGCCGGATCACCTGTTGGCATAGTTTGTGGTGGAGGTACAAGCGGCACTGCTGGTACTGCTGCCTGTTGCTGCTGACGTGCCTGCTGGGCTTGTTGTGCTTGCTGGGCAGCCTGTTGCTCACGCAATTGCCGTGCTTCCGCCACCTTGGGGTTTTCCTGCGGTGCGGTAAAGTCTCCTACCAGCGGCAGGTCTTTCTCCTGATCACCCAGCTTCAGGATCAAACGGTCGGGATCAATACCACTGACCTTCCACGCACCCCACATATCACCCTTACGTAAATGGCTACTGACCCCGGTGGCATTCTGCATAACCCCAAACAAATGGTCGCCTACATCAATAATGCCGATCAGTCGACCTTCCGGCAAAGCCGTATCAACCGGTAGGGCAACAGGCTGCTCGGCAAGCTCCACCTTGGGCGCCTCGGGCGCTTTGCGTGCTTCCCAGAACAACGGGGTTGCCACCATTTGCGGATAAGCATTCAAATCAGGCACATCCAGCACGCTGGCATCAGGAATCTGCACGCTGACCCCACCAGCCGCACCCGACTGGTTTTCATCCTGCATTTTCAGGTTGAATAGGCTCCAGCCGGTAGCTGCCAGCAATAACAAGCCCGTCAGCAACAAGAATGCCTGAATGGGCGGATCAATCAGTTTCTTCATGTTTCACCTCACCACCGCGCCAGTAAGTGGAAATTCGCACTTCAGCCTTGACTACCTGCTTGTCTGCCCCCAAGCCTTCCAGCGGTTTGATGTCGAGGCTTTCCACAAACATCAGCGGACGTGCCCGGTAAGCCTGATGCAAAACTTCGCGCAACAAGGCCGGGCTAGCTTGAAACACCGCCTTGACCATGACCCGCTCGTATACCGAACTGGCTTCCCCTTCCGTTTGCGGCTGCTCTTCCACTACCTCGGAACTGATCAACACCCCGTTGTCGCGGGTAATGACAGTCGCCAGATGTTTCTGCAACTCTTTCGCCACTTGTGCTGAAGTCATACCTGCCGGATAAAACAGTTTGTCCAGCCCTTGCTGCTGTACCCGCTCGTATTCCGCCATGAATTCAGGGGTGGCATTGGCAATCTGGCGGAAACGGGACAACTGCTGGTAGCCGGTTTCAATCCGCTGCCCGTAGTCCAGCGATAGTTGCAATACTGGCAAGACCAGCAGGAAAACCAGCGCCAGCAGCACGACTACCAGCATCCCCCACGACAACAGGGTCTGGTGTTTTTTCAGGGCAGGATTATTCAGCATGAGCGACCTCCACACTGGCTTCGATGTGGAAACGGTCACGCCCGTTATCTTTATTGCGGGTGACGGGCGACTTGAAGCGCACATTGGCAAATTCCTGCGCCTCTTCCAGCGTATCAATCAGGGTCAATGCCTTTTCGGATTCGCCCCGCACTTCCAGCGTTTTGCCATCCAGACTCAGGCGTTCCAGCCAGGTGTGGGCAGGAATGTCAGCGGAAATTTTTTCCACCACATCCAGTGCGACAGGCGAAGTACGGCGTTTTTCTTCCAGAAAGCGCAAGGCTTCTTCGGCTTGGGTCAGCTTGTCGCGGATCGCCAGTTGTTCGGCGGAAGACTGGCGCAACTCCGCCACAGCAGTTTCAATCTGTTCCAGACGGCGGTATTTGTACGCCAGCGGTGCCAACAGAGACACCACCAGCGCTCCCAGAAACAGATAAAGCGGAATCATGGACCAAGAACTGGCTTCACCGGCTTGCTGCTCATGCGCCAGATTGACTTTACCGGGTGCATCTACCGTGGAAATCGTGTGAACCTGGGTAATGCCACTGTCTGCCAATTGCCGCAGTAAACGCTCGACCAGATGGCGTGGTGCGACATAAATATCTGCCAGCAATTCCTTGCGCACCTTGTCGTGTTGCACCACCCGCGCATCATACAGGGCATTGTCGGGGGCAAATGGGGTCAGACGGTCAAGCTGGTAGCCCACAACCTGACGCAGGCTGTCCTTGACCGCTTCCGGGAAATGGCGCTGCATCCGCAACACTTGTGCCTTGCACAAACGCAACTCGATCTGCCAAGGCTTGTGGGCTGCCTTGGCTGGGATCCAACCTGACAGGGAAGCACGATCCGCATCAGCCAGCGACCACTCACCACGCTCTTGTTGCTTGCCGTCGTCTTCCCAGAAAATGCGGGCACTTTGCTCGTCCTGCATGTGCAACACCAGACGCGGCAAATCCCGACGGAACAGTTTACGCAAGCCATCCGGCAGACTGGCATATAAGCCCTCGCCCCACCAGCGCATGAATGCTTGAAGTTTTGGAATGAATGCCATGTGTGTGTTTTTTTATTGTTAAGCCCACTGGTGAGACTAGCGCACCAACTGACCTTTTGTCGAACCTGACCCGACCAAGTGTAAATTTCCTGACGGTCAAGTCACGCAGCGGTTTACAAGCCACGTTTCCTGCGCTACGATTGCGCCCTTGATTTTGCCTGATGGCAAGTCTCTGCGGAAAGGTGTCCGAGTGGTCGAAGGAGCACGCCTGGAAAGTGTGTATACGGCAACGTATCGAGGGTTCGAATCCCTCCCTTTCCGCCATTATTATCAAAAGCCTGCGAAAAGCGGGCTTTTTTATGCGCAAAATACAAACAAAACCTCACTACATCGGTCACACATACCCTGCCAACCGCTCGTCTGCTGATTCATACCGACATTTGCACTGTTGCTAACTTCAAGCAAGAAAACCCGTAAAATTTCCGTAAAATTGAATGAGCGGTTGCTGCATTTCTCATGTAACCCACTATACTTCACAGTAAGTGATGGGCGAGCATCATAGAAACACTGACCAGCGTTTTCATTTGTAGCGATTCGCCATAATCCGTTAAAAATATTTAAAAAATATGGTGTCTATATTTTATGCATTACAATATGCAATCAGTTACCAACAACCAAATCATCAAAACCAACGTATGCATTATTGGTAGCGGCCCAGCAGGCATGACACTCGCCAATGAGTTTAGTGATGGCAAACAAAGTGTTGTTGTGCTTGAAAGCGGCGATGACAAGGCAAGCCGCTATGGCGATGACCTGAACAAAGGTTTCCTTTCAGGCATGTTGAATCAGGCAACACACGAAGTCAGAGCCAGACAGGTCGGTGGAACTGCCAATCACTGGATCGTCAAAATGGCAGGCAACAATGCCAATGGTTTCCGTTTTGTACCCTTGCAACCGCTGGATTTTGCCACTTGGCCATTATCCAGAGAGGAAATTGATCCATACTACGAGCGTTTGCACCATCTGCTCAACCTTGGCCCTTTCGCCTATGACAATCTGGCTATATGGAAAGGCAACACCCAGGGAGCAACCCTGACCAATCAGTCGATCAATTCCGGTATTTTCTCTTTCTGCGGCACAGATTATTTCACCAAAACATTTCCTGCCAAACTGCAAAACAGCCCTACCCATCACCTGTACCGTAACGCCACAGTCAGTGAATTGATCACCAGTACCGATGGCAGCAACGTGCTTGCCGCCAAAGTACTTGCGCCGAATGGCAATACCATGACCGTTGAAGCTGACCAGTTCATCCTTGCCGCAAGTGGCTTTGGCGTACCACAAATCCTGCTTAATTCAAAAAGCCAGTGCCATCCTGACGGGCTTGGCAACAACAACGACGTGGTTGGGCGCTACTACATTGACCATAGTTTGATATTCCACGGCTATTTCAAAATCAGTCCCAATATGCATGAAAAACTGAAATTTTACGACATGCGGGACATTAACGGCGTATCGGTTATTGGCAGTATCGGCTTGCCTGAAGCATTGAAAAAGCAAGAAAACCTGCAAAACCTTGAAGCCATGTTATTTCCCAAACCCAATGAGAAGAACTATAACGCTTTCAAAAGTGTCCAGGAATTTGCCTGGGCAATAAAACAAACCAAACCAATGGAACACTCTTTATGGCGAAACACGGTTAACCTTGTCAAAGGCTTGCCTTATTTGATACACATCGCTTACCAGAAGTATTTCAATGGCATGGTTCTAATGCCCGGTCTTGCCACTGGCGGCTGGTCGAAGCTCTCCCCCAAAGAACTGGACAAACGTTACCAGATTATTGAATTGATGGGGCTGGCAGAACAACGCCCCAAAAAGACCAACCGGGTAACGCTCAGCAATACGCGGGATGCACTGGGTATGCCACGTATTGCCGTGCATATGGACTGGGATGAAACAGACACCCAATCCATTATCAAGACTGAAAAAAAGCTGGTTGAAGGTTTGCAAGCCCAAGGCTTTGGCGAATTTCATTCCTACCATGAACATAATGGCAACAAACTTAATTATTACTCTCACACTTGCCACCACCTGATGGGTACCGCACGTATGGGCAATGATCCAACCACTTCGGTGGTTGACAGCAATTGTAAGATTCATGGCGTTAACAACTGCTACATTGCCAGTAGCGCTGTTTTTCCATCCGGTGGTTATGCAAACCCAACCATGACCATGTTAGCCTTGTGTTTACGCTTGGCTGACCATCTTAAATCCTCTTTTACGCAAAGTTGAGGAATAACATGAACCCAACTGTCAGTATTGGCCTTCCTGTTTACAATCGCGAAAAACTGCTCCCCACAACCCTGGATTCGCTGTTGGCACAAACATTTACAGACTTTGAAATCATCATTTCAGACAACGGCTCCACCGATGGCACAGCAGCCATTTGCCAGGAATATGCCCGCAAGGATACCCGCATCCGTTACATACGCCAGCAACGCAATCTGGGCGTTTTCGGTAACTTCCGCTTCGTCAAGGATGAAGCCCGTGGCACATATTTCATGTGGACAGCCTCTGACGACCTGTGTGAACCCGAGTTCATCGCCAGCATGGTCGAATGCCTTGAAGCCAACCCCGAACTGGCATTGGTCATGACGGATGTCAAAACCATAAACGACCGTCAGGAAGTCATTCATGTTGACCGTATGGATGCCATTCGCCTGCCCAAAGTACTGGGCAAACAAGCGGAAAACCGCCTGCTGTTTTTTAACTACGGCGACCCCAATCACCTGTATCACTGTATTTTCGGCCTGTACCGCACCGATGTTGCCAAACGCTGCGAATTTCCGGCCAAGGCATGGAAAAACATGGTCGCTGATCTGGAAGTCCCCTTTTTGGCACAAGTCGCAACCAAAGGCTCCATTGCCACCTTGCCAACCCCTCCCCTCAAGATTTACCGCTCACATAGCGGCTCAACCTACGTCAAGGAAATGAGCAACAGACGCCTGTTTGACAAAGTGATGCGCGGGCTGGAAATACGCTGGCTGCTGAGCAAGGCAACTTTGTTTAATGATTTACCTTGGCGGGTCAGGATTAAGCTGTTCAGCAGAATTTTCAGCTCGTCCGTATGGTCACTGAGCAACTTCCTGCACGGCAAAAGTGTTACTGCCCTGCCCGGTTAGGCTGTTTGCTGCTTGGCATCAGCCATAACAGCAGACCACCAAGCCCGATCAGCAACAGGATCGCCAACAGCCCCATACGTGGCGATCCTGTCATCAGGCCAACCCAACCGACCAGCAACGGCCCCAGCACCGCCGCAAACTTGCCCAGCATGTTGTAGAAACCGAAAAACTCGGCAGCACGTTCTGGCGGAATCAGGCTGGCATACAGCGAACGGCTCAACGCCTGCACCCCACCCTGCACCAGACCAACTGACAGTGCCAGTTTGTAAAAATCATCCACATCCTGCATGAAAGTTGCCCCAACAATGATCAGCACATACCCGCCCAATGCCAACAGAATGCCATTTTTTGCCCCCAGCCAGTTGCCAATCCAGCCAAAGGCCAACGCCGCCGGGAAAGACACAAACTGGGTAATCAGCAAAGCAGTAATCAGGCTGGAAGTATCAAACCCCATCGTCTTACCAAAATCCACCGCCATGAAAGCCACCGTATCCACCCCGTCGATGTAGAACCAGTAGGCCAGCAAAAACAACCACACCACCCGCTGCTGGCGGATATGCCGGAAGGTATCGCGCAACTCAGCCAGCGCATTGCGGAACAGTTGCCCCAACGGTAACGCCCGCGTTGGTGGCACGGCATTCTGCGGCTGTTTCCCCACCCATAACCACAAGGGAATGGCAAACAGTGCCCACCATAACGCTGTCAGCAGGAAAGACACTTTCACCGCATCCGTCTTGGATGCCAACCCGAACAGTTCTGGCTGCAAAGTCATCCAAACACACAGGGCAAACAGCAAACCGCCCCCCAAATACCCCAGGCTGTAGCCCAGCGCAGAAGTACGGTTGAGTTCCTTTTCACTCGCCACATCCACCAGCAGCGAGTCATAGAAAATGTTCCCGCCCAGAAAACCGATAGCACCCAGCACATACACCAGCATTGCCAACTGCCATTGCCCTTCCGCCAGCCAGTACAAACCGGAGGTTGCCAGCATCCCCAAAGTAGCAAAGCCTATCAGCAGACGCCTTTTCAAGTTGCCCTGATCCGCCAGCGCACCCAGAAAGGGAGCCATCAACATGACCAGCAGGCTTGCCCCTGAAGTTGCGATCCCCAGATTCAGGGTAATTTCTTCGGAAGGCAGCCCCTTGGCCCAGTAATCGCGGAAAAAGATAGGGAAAAACACCACCATCACCGTCATCACAAACGCCGAATTGGCCCAGTCATAAAAGGCCCACGCCCAACGTTGGCGCGTATTGCTGTAGGGGGTGGTGTTGGACACGACGCGGCTTCCTGTCTTTATTCTGAAAGCAACATCATACCCGGTTTAGCTGTGCAAAGTGAAAATCAGAGAGGTACGGTCAGCAACGGACATGCCGTTTTTTGCAAAACCTGCTCAGTGGTACTACCGCGCAAAGCATCCAGAAAGCCGTTGCGCCCTTCAGTTGGCATGACCAGCAAATCACAATCAGTATCCCTGGCTGTTTGCAGGATCACGTCGACCACACTGCCCTGCCTGACCTGCGTCTGCCATTGCCAGCGGCTATCCGCAGGCAAGTGCACAACGGGTACGTCAGCCTCGTTGCCGACATGCAGCAATATCACCGTGCCACCGTCCAACCCCAATTGGTTCAGCAAGGAATGCAGCACACCAACTGCTTCCTGCGGATGAGGATGCTGAGTCATGGGTAACAGGATGTTGCGCAATACCATGCTGCCATCCTGCGGGTTGACAAAACCCTTGATGCCATGCGGGATCATCAAGGCTTTCTCACCGGAATTCCTGACCACCGGCGTGCCCACTGCGTGATGCAGCCAGCGCATCACACCTGCATGTTGATGCACCGCCAGCACCACCAGATCAGCCGCATGGGATTGCAAATAATGTTCGCAGGCATGTGCCGGGTTCTTGCTGTGTGAAACAATCTTGCGGACTGCCATATCCAGCTTGTCGACTGCCTCACGCCCACCACCTGGCTGGATCACGCCCCATTGCTCCAAGGTGTGACTGACACTGGGAAAATCGTCCCGGTGGATACTGCCATGAGTACCCGCCACATGCATGATGGTCAGGCCGGAGTGCCCTGACATGGCTATCCGTAAAGCATGATAAAACGCTGTTTCGCTCGCGGCTGACAAATCGGTGGGATGAAAGATCCGTTTCAGTGCAGACATTGAATACCCTCTACGATATTGGCTGGTACAGGCATTTTGCGTGCTACACCATCCATTTTCCCTGACAGAAATCAGGTTTTAGCCTGAAAAACAGAAATCCGCCCTTGGAAAAGGGCGGATCAGAGGGTTCTATGGGGATTATTGTTAAACATTGCTTAGTCAGTTGCTTAAAGTAGTGTTAGTACGTCACTTTCAGGGGAACACTTTCCAAACCGCTTGATCCGTTTCCCTTAAGAACAAGACCAGCTTATAGCAACAAGATTATTCAATGTTGACAATTATCACTTATCAGCGAATTTACAGAAAATAATACTGATAAATATATTTCGTAAATTAAAATTATTAATTAATAAAAATATTAAATCATCAGTCAGATAATGTCTTCCTGCCAGGCAAAGCGTTGCAAGCCTGCGCGGTTATAGCTGATACCAGTATCATCCTGTTTGACCAGCATGTTTGTCCGCTTGAATTCTGCCATGACCCGGCTGATGGATTCACGGGTAACACCTGTCAGCGCCGACATGTCACGCACACCCAGTAAGTGTATTTGCTGCTCCCCTGCCGCTTCAGCCAAGGCAATCAGCTTGAGTAACGCTCTGGCGACCCGTTCCCGTACTGTACCGGTTGAAAACTCAACGATCACTTGCTCCGCTGCATGAAGCTGGTGATGCCAGTGTTCCATCAGTGTTTCAAAAAATACCGGATGCTGTTCAGCCAACCGGTGCAAGATAACATAGGGAATCTCGCAAACTTCCGCCGCTTGCAAGGCTGTTGCGTTATGGTCATAACGGTGGGAATGGTCTAGCAGGGCTTCAATACCGGCCACCTGCCCCGGCTCGACCAGCCGCACAATCCGCAGGTTGCCGTCATGCAGGGTTTCTTCCAGCTTGAGCAAGCCCTTACGCACCACAAAAACATGTTGCGCCACCACACCTTCGGCATACACCAGCTTGCCTGCCGGGTAACGGTATTGCTGGATGGGGCGCAGCAATGGCTCCATTGCCTGCACATTCAGATCGGCAAACAGGGTTTGTTTGCGGATAGCACATTGCAAGCAATTTGCCCTGCCTTCCCAGCGGACATTCAAACACTTGCTCTCGGAATGATTCTGCATCTGTCAAACCCTAACACTACTTATGTTGTTAACTTTAGCAGATATTTCGACAAATTTGATTGCTTGTCCGTTTGACAGGCAAACTGCCACAATATGCCCCGATCTGATGGACAGGAGCAGGATATTGGACATTTCATGGGGTGTGATACTAGTCAGTGCCATTGCCAGTTTCGTGGCGTGCTTTTTTTCAGCACTGGCAGGCGGTGGGGCGGGTTTGATCCTGCTGCCGATCCTGATCCTTAGCGGTTTGCCCTTCATCAACGCGCTGGCATCACACAAACTGGCAGTGGGTTTCATCGGCATTGGCAGCACTTTTCGCTATGCGCGTGAAAACCTGATCGACTGGAAGGTTTTCTGGTGGAATGCGCTGCTGGGTGCACCATTCGTGGTAGCCGGTACGCTGTTTGCGACAGCACTTGACCAGAACCTGATGCTATTGCTGGCAGGAGTGTTTATCCTGCTGATGGCGGCAGTTTCATGGCTGAAAAAATCCAGCGGGCTGCAACACACACCACAAATCCAGCGCAGGCAGGTGCTCATTGGCAGCCTGTTGCTGATCCCAATTGCATTTTATTCCGGCTGGATTTCGGTAGCCAGCGGCGTATTCACTACCCTGCTGTATGTCTACCTGCTACGTTTCGACCAGTTGCACTCCACCGCCATGACACTGGCAGCCAACGGGCTAGTTTGGAATGCCATCGGTGCGGTTGCCCATCTAACCTTGGGGCATATTCACTGGGAAATTGCGCCAGGACTGATCTTCGGCGCGGTCACAGGTTCCTATTTGGGTGCATCGCTAGGTATCAAAGCAGGCAACAAACCCCTCAAGCACATATTCCTGCTGTCCGCAGTACTGTCAGGGCTGGTATTGATATACAAGGCGCTACAGATTACACCCACCTAAAGCAGGCTGCTGACCCAGCGCACAATATCCGCCGCGCCCATTGCCCCGGAAATACGCCCGATTTCCTTGCCACCCCGGAATACCGCCATGGTAGGGATACTGCGGATACCGTACTGCGCCCCAATCATCTGATGGTCTTCAGTATTGAGCTTGGCGAAACGCACTTGCGGTTCCATTTGCGCTGCCGCTTGTGCAAATGCCGGAGCCATCATGCGGCACGGCCCACACCAAGGTGCCCAGAAATCCACAACGACAGGGATGTCATTGCGGCTGAGGTGTTTACTGAAATTATCACCCGTCAGTTCAACAGGATGCGCATTGAACAGGGGACTGTGGCACTTGCCGCATTTGGCCTCGGCAGACCGCTCGGCAGGCACGCGGTTGGTGACACCACAAGACGGGCACACCAGATTGATCGGATTACTCATGGGATGTCCTCAAAGCTGTTTTTCATCCCAACCAATATGGGGCTTGCTGGCAGAATTTCAAAGCTCCTGACAAGCCTAGGGTAAACAACAGGAAACAGATACCCTCTGCTACGTCAAGGTTGCACTACAATTCTTCATGGTGATTCACGCAACACTACCATAAATACATAGTCAATCTTAAAAAATCACACTAACCCTCGCAAGTTCAGGCTATCCGGCTCCCCTGGGTAGCCTTTTTCTTTTCAGGCAATATTGATGCCATGCTCACGGGTGGAATGGAACTGGATGTCCGGCCATTTTTCCTGCGCCATTTGCAGATTGATGCGGGTCGGGGCGATATAAACCAGTTCACCGGAATGATCGTAAGCCAGATTCTGCGCTGCCTTGGTCTTGAACTCTTCCAGCTTTTTTTCGTTGCCAGATGTCACCCAACGTGCCGTCTGCACATTCACGCCTTCAAAAATGGCATCGACCTTGTATTCGTCTTTCAGACGCTGTGCCACCACATCAAACTGCAACACCCCGACTGCACCAAGGATCAAGTCGTTGTTATTGAGCGGTTTAAACAACTGGGTTGCACCTTCTTCACACAATTCTGCCAAACCTTTTTGCAACTGCTTCATTTTCAGCGGGTCACGCAGTTGCGCCCGACGGAACAGTTCCGGGGCGAAGTTAGGGATGCCAGTAAATTGCAGGTTTTCGCCTTGGGTGAAAGTATCCCCAATGCGGATGCTGCCGTGGTTATGGATGCCGATAATGTCGCCGGGGTAAGCATCTTCCACATGTTCGCGGTCGGATGCCATAAAGGTAAGCGCGTCAGGGATTTTCACATCTTTGCCGATGCGCACATGCTTGGCTTTCATACCCTTTTCAAACTTGCCGGAACAGATGCGCATAAATGCCATACGGTCACGGTGTTGCGGGTCCATATTGGCCTGGATTTTGAAAACGAAACCGGTAAAGGCTTCTTCACCCGCTTCGACCTTGCGAGTGGTAGTCGGGCGAGCTTGCGGAGCGGGGGCATTTTCCACGAAATCATCCAGCAACTCGCGGATGCCGAAGCTGTTTAACGCTGTGCCGAAATAGACGGGTGTGAGTTTACCGTCGAGGTATTCCTGCAAGTTGAATTCGTGGCTGGCACCTTGTACCAACTCGATTTCGTCGCGTAATTCCTGTGCCTGCGTGCCGAGTTTCTCATCCAGTTCTGGGTTGTCCAGCCCGTGGATTTCGTCGTATTCCTGACGGCGTTCGGTGTCCGGCTTGTAGAGGATCACCTTGTCCTGATACAGGTGGTAGATACCTTTCAGGCGCTTGCCCATGCCAATCGGCCAGGTGATCGGGGCGCATTTGATCTTGAGGACGGTTTCGACCTCATCCAGCAGTTCAATCGGCTCTTTGCCCTCGCGGTCGAGCTTGTTGATGAAGGTCATGATCGGCGTGTCACGCAGGCGGCAGACTTCCATCAGGTTGATGGTGCGTTCCTCGACCCCTTTCGCTACGTCGATCACCATCAGCGCGGAGTCAACCGCTGTCAGTACGCGGTAGGTATCTTCCGAGAAATCCTCGTGCCCCGGCGTATCGAGCAGGTTGACGATGCGCCCGTTGTAGGGGAACTGCATCACCGAGGAGGTGACGGAAATCCCGCGCTCCTTTTCCATCGCCATCCAGTCAGAGGTGGCATGGCGGGCGGCCTTGCGGCCTTTGACCGTCCCCGCAAGCTGGATTGCCCCCCCGAACAGCAGCACCTTTTCGGTCATGGTGGTCTTACCCGCGTCCGGGTGGGAAATGATGGCGAAAGTGCGGCGGCGGGCGGTTTCTTGCAGGCGGTCAGTCATGGTATCGGGTTGTGCACATGGTTGGAAAGGGGCAGATTATAGCGGAAACATCGACGGCAAACACACTCGAACAATTCGCGGGAGAGCCTTCTATACAAACCATTCGGTCTTTAGTTTAAAACTAGTTACAAAAAATCAAGGCGCATTATGTGTTTTTGGGGGGTTTTCGTGGAGGGAGGAAGAAAAAAAAAAAAAGAAAGACACAGTGCACCTGCTCCCGTTGTCTCTGTTTTCTTCTTTATATAATATGTAAAAATATAAT
>DILV01000016.1 GCA_002425225.1 Thiothrix sp. UBA5583 | reverse complement strand
TGTTTGGTTTTTTTTTAATGATGCGCCGACCACCGCAATCTCCACTCTTTCCCAACACGCCCCTTTTCTAATCTTACCGGGGAAGCCACAAAAAGAGCATCTCTTCCGGTCACACCCCACGACGTAGGGTGGGTTGCAAAACCCACCTACCTCGTGCCAAGCCGCCCACGCTCAACCGCGCAACGTATCCACCCGCACGACTTCATAGAGGATGCCTTCGCTGCCGTCCTTGTTTTTCAAGACCTGCCGGGTGGCGACTTCACAGTAGCGGCATGATCCTAGACACCTATACGCCAGCCGTCGGTAACGGCTGGCAGGCTGAATGTTCCGGGCTGGTGAGTCTTCTAGGCTGGTTTTTTGCGGGCAGCAGGGGTTTGAGGTTTGCTGGCTGTTTTGGCAGTAGCTACTTTTTTGGGGCTTGCCTTGGTTCCCTTGGCAGCAGCCGTTACTTTTTTGCTGGCAGGCTTGCTGGCATCATCACTTGCCTTGTTTTTGTCAGCTTCTTCCTTTTTCGCGTCTTTTTTACTGCTTTTGGCATCGGCAGCAGCGCTCAGCAATGTCTGGCATTCTTCCAGCGTCATACTGTCAGGTTCACGATCCTTGGGCAAACGTGCCTGTACCTTGGTGCGTTTAACTACCTGTTGCAGGTACGGCCCCCAGCGGCCTTTGAGGATCTGGATGCCATTGCCGAAATCACGCAGGATTTTTTCCGCATCTTTCACCTGTTTTTCGGCAATCAGTTCCAGCGCCCGCTCCAGCGTGATGGTGTAAGGGTCGTCATCTTTTTTCAGGGAAGCAAACTGATCGCCGTATTTCACGTATGGGCCAAACCGACCAACATTGGTGCTGATAGCCTTGCCATCGGCGGTTTCACCTAAATGACGGGGCAACTTGAACAGTTCCAGCGCTTCTTCCAGTGTGACCGTATCCAGCTTCATGCCAGGGCGCAGGCTGGCAAATACTGGCTTTTCCTCATCATCCTTGGTGCCGATTTGCACCATCGGCCCGAAACGCCCCAAGCGTACCGATACCGGTCTGCCACTGGCAGGGTCAGTGCCCAGTTCGCGCGATTGCAGTACGTCACTGCGGTTGACGCTGCCCATCTTTTCATCGACCAGCTTGTGGAAGGGTTGCCAGAAATCGTCCATCACCGGAACCCAGGTTTTTTCGCCGCGTGAAATGGCGTCCAGTTGGTCTTCCAGATTGGCGGTGAAGTCATAATCGACGTATTGGGTGAAATGTTCCGTCAGGAAACGGGTCACAATCCGCCCGATGTCGGTCGGGATAAAGCGGCGGTTGTCTAGCTCCACGTATTCGCGCGACAGCAGGGTGGAAATAATGCTGGCATAGGTGGAAGGTCGCCCGATGCCAAATTCTTCCAGCGCCTTGACCAATGATGCCTCGGAATAGCGTGGCGGTGGCTCGGTAAAGTGCTGCTCGGCCTTGATGTCATGCAAGGTGACATGTTCGCCCTCTTCCAGCGGTGGCAACGGGCTTTCCTTTTCACTGGCGCGGTCATCCAGCCCTTCTTCGTACACCAGCAGGAAACCGGGGTCACGAATGGTGGAGCCGGATGCACGGAAAAAACTGCCCGCTTCTGCATTCAGGTCGGCGGATACGGTATCAAGCGTGGCGTAAATCATCTGGCAAGCTACAGTACGTTTCCAGATCAGCTCATACAGCTTGAACTGTTCTTCGTTGAGGTACTGTTTGACCTGCTCCGGGGTGCGCAAGGCAGAAGTCGGGCGCACCGCTTCGTGGGCTTCCTGCGCGTTCTTGGATTTGGTTTTGTAGAAATTGGGTGTGTTCGGCAGTTTGTTGTTGCCGTAGCGTTGCTCGATCAGGCTGCGTAATTCGGCAATAGCTTCATTAGCGAGGTTTACCGAGTCGGTACGCATGTAGGTAATCAGGCCAACCGGGCCACTGCCCAAATCAATGCCTTCATACAATTGTTGGGCGATACGCATCGCCCGCTGGGTGGAAAAACGCAGCTTGCGCACGGCCTCCTGTTGCAGGGTGGAGGTGGTGAACGGTGGCGCGGGGTAACGCTTGCGCTGTTTCTTGTCGACCTTGCTGACCAGCAATTTGCCGTTGGCAGCCTTGAGCAGGCGCTCGCGCACAGCACTAGCCTGGGTTTCATTGTTGAGGTCAAACTGGTCAAGTTTGCGGTTGTCCAGCGTATGCAAACGGGCGGTAAATGCCTGTGCGTCCTTTTCATTCTGGGCGGTCATCGTCCAGTATTCCTGACGCACGAAATTCTCGATCTCTTCCTCGCGCTCGACAATCAGGCGCAACGCCGGGCTTTGCACCCGTCCGGCGGACAGGCTGGGCTTGATCTTACGCCACAGTAACGGCGACAGGTTAAAACCGACCAGATAATCCAGCGCCCGGCGTGCCTGCTGGGCATCAATCAGGTCATGAGCCAGCCCGCGCGGGTTCTGTATCGCATCCTGAATCGCCTTGCGGGTAATTTCGTGGAAAACGACGCGCTGGACTTTTTTGCCTTCCAGCGAACCGCGCTCCTTGAGCAATTCGTACAAGTGCCAGGAAATGGCTTCGCCTTCGCGATCCGGGTCAGTTGCCAGATAAAGGGTATCGGCTTTTTTCAAGGCTCGCGCAATTGCGTCTACATGCCGCTGGTTGCGGTCAATGATTTCGTAGCGCATGTTGTAACCATTGGCAGGGTCAACAGCGCCTTCCTTGGGCACAAGATCACGCACGTGCCCATAGGAAGCTAGCACTTCAAACCCCTTGCCGAGGTACTTTTGGATGGTTTTTCCCTTCGCCGGAGACTCGACGATTACCAGATTTTCGCTCATTATTTATACGTACAAGCGTCGCGGCCTGTATCCTGATTTATCACAAGGCCGCATTTTATCCCCAGAAACGAGGCAAAAGTAAAGTTTTGCGCGTCGCCGTGAGTGAAATCCCTGTCAGGGCTTACCCGTGCACGCCCAATCCGGCATCTAATGCAGCGTGTTGCCTGGCATTCAAACCGGATTTGGTTCCAGCCTGAAAATACAGGTACATCAGGTGTTCAGGGGGGACTTGCAAGGTGTTGGCAACCTTGCGTAGTGTGGAAATTTTGGCTTCTTCCACTTCGGCATTGAGCAATTTGTACCAAGATTGGCGGGAAAGGCCAGAACGTTTGGCGGCTTCCGTGACTTTCAATTGCAGGGTTGCAAGGCGTTTTTCCAGATAGCTGGCAAAATCAGTGGCTGACATGTCTGAATACTCCCTCAAGTGATGCTGACATTGAGCATCAGTTTGCCTGAGGGAGAATATCTGCCAAGGTGGCAAATACCCCCTTGACAGAGTTATAGAAATGCTATCTATAAGTTTTATCAGGTTACATTGACCGTGCAGGTCAGGCCATTTTGTTGGGTAAACATGGCTTCGCCCTTGTCACTGACAATTTGCCAGTGAGAAACGACTGTACCTGTCGTTTCCGGGGCACGGAACTTGACGCGGATGCGGATGTGTTCGCCAGGTAGGGTTTCCGGCAAAGATGCCTTGAAATACAGCGGCATCAATTGAGGGGCATCGCTACCCGCCTGATCTTCACATTGCAGTGACCAGTTTTTCCAGCTCTCATTACTCAGGTTGACGATTTCCCAGATTTTTTCAAACTCACGCCCTGCTTGCACAGGGGCATTATCCGGGAAGGTCACACTAGCGGCTGAGCCATGCGCAAAGGTCTTCTGGTTTTCAAGCAGTGGGATGCTACGCGCAAATTCCTTGCCATGAAAATAGACACGGAACATGTTCAAGGGTGGAGTTTCCAGCGTATTCGCCACTTTTACCAGGGTAGATAACCTGGCTTCATCCACCTCTGCCCTTAGCAATTTGTGCCATGTCTGGCGGGAAATGCCTGACCGCTCTGCGGCTGCTACTGTCGTAAGACCTATAGATTTCAAACGCTTACGTATATATCCAGCTAAATCTGCTGCTGACATGTTTTTCTGACTCCCAATGGTTACAACTGACACATGACATTTTACAAGAAAATTTAAAAAAAAGCTGTTCTCGTCAACCGCTGTTGACAAATTATCTGCTACATTGGCTGGGAATTAAAGATATACAGTGGCTTTGTAGGGATAAAAAAGCCAAACAGGGGGCAAAAAGTTTATCCAAAGCTTCTATGTGACCAGTCAGACTCCCTCAACTGACCCTAACTGGCACTAGACAGCCGACCCATTTGGGTCGGCTTTTTTTTTGGGGGTAAAACCCTGTTTTCTTTCTGGTCGTTTTGCTTGAGCCTATCTCCGGCTACAATCCACCTACCAACAACCCTAGCCACCAGACAGGATAGCGCATGACTTACCGGGTAACAATCCAACCCTCCGGCCACACTTTCAACGTGGAAACCAGTGAAACCATTCTCGATGCCGGTTTGCGTCAGGGTGTTGCCTTGCCCTATGGCTGCCGGGGTGGTGTGTGTGGTTCTTGTGCGGCAACTGTACTGAGCGGTCAGGTGCATTACCCGTTTGGTGAGCCTCAAGGGCTTGCTCCGTATGACGAGGAACGTGGCAAAGCCTTCCTGTGCATGGCAGGGGCGCTCAGCGATCTGGAACTTGATTCCCCACAAGTCGGGGCAGAACCCGACATCGAAGTTAAAACCCTGCCGGTACGGGTCGAAAAGATGCGCAAGCTGGCAGATGACGTAATGGAACTGACCCTGAAATTGCCCGCTTCCGAACGTCTGCGCTTCCGTGCCGGACAATACATCAACATCTTGCTGAAAGATGGCAAGCAGCGGGGCTTTTCGCTGGCGAATGCGCCATTCAATGATCAGATGCTGGAACTGCATGTGCGTCACGTACCGGGTGGGCAGTTCACTTCGCATGTGTTTAACGAGATGAAGGAAAAAGCCTTGTTACGCATTCAGGGGCCGCTGGGCAGTTTTTATATCCATGAGTCCAGCCGCCCATTGATCCTGATGGGGGGAGGAACTGGCTTTGCCCCGTTGAAAGGGATGCTGGAACAACTGATGGAGCAAGGACTCGACAAGCCGGTGTACCTGTACTGGGGCGTGCGTGCCAAAGCTGATCTGTACCTGCATAGCGTGGTGCGTAGTTGGGTTGCTCGCCATCCGCAACTGACTTACATACCTGTGTTGTCTGCTCCGCAGGCGGATGATCACTGGGAAGGGCGTACTGGCTGGGTGCATGAAGCCGTGGTTGCCGACTTTGCGGACTTGTCCGGTCATGATGTTTACATGAGTGGCCCACCGCCGATGATCCATGCAGCCAAAACCGCTTTCCTTGCCCACGGGCTACCGGAAGCGCAACTGTATTCCGATTCATTTGACTTCAGCCCGGATACCCTCAAGGCCATGCAGGAACCAGCCTGATGGCAACAGCTACTTTCAGCCTGCATCCACAACTGGCACAGGATACCCATTTCGTCACCGACCTGCCCTTATGCCGGGTATTGCTGATGAACGAATCACGTTACCCGTGGTTCATTCTTGTACCCCGACGGGCAGACCTCCGTGAAATCCACGAGTTGGATGTTGCTGAGCGAGCGCAATTGTGGGCGGAATCGGATCAGCTTAGTCGTGCCTTGCTGGCGCTGTTTCAGCCGGACAAGCTGAACATGGCGGCATTGGGGAATATGGTGGCGCAACTGCATGTCCATCACATCGCCCGCTTCCAGACGGATGCTGCCTGGCCTGCTCCCGTGTGGGGCAAGTTTCCAGCGTTGGCTTATGCGCCGGAAGTTGCGGCACAGCGTATCCGTTCCATGCAGGAGGCATTGCGCACATGATCCCCAACTGGTCACAAGACAAATACGTACAAGCCTGGGATTTCGCCTGTCTTGCCCATCGCGGGCAAACCTATACAGGGGAAACGGACGGGGTGTTTTACGAATACATCAACCATCCCGCTACCGTAGCAATGGAAGTGATCCATGCACTGGCGCAGCACCCTGACTATCAAGGTGATGTGGCGGTGCAATGTGCCCTGCTGCATGACACGCTGGAAGATACTGCCACTACTTATACCCAGTTGCGGGACATCTTCGGGCAGCCGGTAGCGGAAGGGGTGAAAGCCCTAAGCAAGGATACCAGCCTGCCCAAGGCAGCACAGATGGCTGACAGCTTACAACGCATCCGCCAGCAGCCACATGAAGTATGGCTGGTGAAACTGGCCGACCGTATCAGCAACCTGCAATACATTCCGCCACACTGGTCTGTAGAAAAAGTGGCAGCTTACCGGCAGGAAGCGCAACTGATTCTGGCAACACTGGGTGAGGCCAGCCCTGTACTTGCACAGCGGCTGGAGGCGCATATCCGGTGTTACGGTAACACCGGATAAGTTTCACCAAGGTGTTTATGCCTTGTTACGCTTTTCGATCATGTCATGAATGATCGGGTTCAGGATCAGTTCCATCGCCAGCACCATTTTGCCACCCGGTACAACAATGCTGTTGCGGCGTGACATGAAGGAATCATGGATCATGGCCAGCAGGTAAGGGAAATCCACATTGAAGCTTTTCGGATCTGCAAAACGGATAACTACCATGCTCTCATCCGGTGATGGAATGTCACGAGCGATGAACGGGTTGGAGGTATCCACGGTGGGTACACGCTGGAAGTTGATGTGGGTACGCGAGAATTGCGGGGTGATGTGGTGGATGTAATCCGGCATCCGGCGCAGGATGGTGTCGACAGTCGCTTCAGGTGAATAACCGCGCTCGGCATGGTCACGGGAAATTTTCTGGATCCATTCCAGGTTAATGCTTGGTACGACACCAACGCCGAGGTCAACGTATTGTGCCACGTCATAGCCACCGTAACGCTTGTCTGCGGTCTCGTCTTTCACCAGCCCGTGCAGCCCTTCGTAGAACAGGATGTCAGTGCCTGCCGGAGTATCTTCCCACGGGGTGAATTCGCCGGAACCGGAAGTACAGGTCACGCCTGCATCCGCCAGCCGTTTCTGGTGGAAAGCGGCTTCCTGGTCGTTGTGCAAGTAGTAACGCTTTTTGCCCATGCCGCATTCGCCATAGCTCTTGAACAGGGCTTCCAGCGCGTGGAAATCGTTGGCTTCAGGGCCGAAATGGCTGAAGTTGTGTTCAACCGCAGAACGCTTTTTAAAATCGGTGCGGGTAACACTGTGGAAACTGTCGCCTTCGACGACGGCAGCCGTAATCTTTTCACGAAAGAAAATGTGCTCAAAGGCACGCTTGACGAAGGTTGTACCCGCACCTGACGAGCCTGTAACGGCAATAACTGGGTGTTTACTGGACATGGAGATTCTCCTCTCTCAATATGAAAACGCGCAATCCGGCAACATTCTAGCGAAAGCCCCCCCCGCCCTGTATATGCCTTTTTTGATAGTGAACCTGCCTTGATCCCCATACTTTTTTATCGCTCAGGAATCAGGCGTTTACCGGCTTATCCCCAGAGCCTGTGGATAACTGTGTGGAAAGTTTTGTGGGTAGTTGCTATTCGACCTTGTTTTTCAACATTTATCATTAAAATGAATAAAAAATAACCAATGTAATAATCAAGTAAAATCAACATCTTATAAATATATATGCACATTGCTGGGTCTTTCTGCTAAGTACAGTGCAGGCCACTCCCACATATAGGGTAATGTGCATAACTTTCCTTGGACGGAGAAATGCCTTGACACAATATCTAGTGTTGCGGGGTGATTTCCCGGTAACAGGAGGCATAATGGGTGATGATCAGCTATTATTAGCCGCTTTACTGTTACCTGTGCAGATACCCGTTTATGAAGCAAGCCCAGCCCCGCGTCGGTTTTGTCAGCCTCGGTTGCCCCAAGGCATTAGTGGATTCCGAACGCATTCTCACCCAGTTGCGTGCCGAAGGTTATGAAATCAGCAGCAGCTACGATGATGCCGATCTGGTGGTAGTCAACACCTGTGGTTTCATTGATTCGGCGGTGGCCGAGTCGCTGGATGCGATTGGGGAGGCGCTGGATGAAAACGGCAAAGTGATTGTCACCGGTTGTCTGGGGGCAAATGCCGACAAAGTACTGGCAGAGTACCCCAATGTACTGGCTGTGACTGGCCCTCATGCGTATGAAGCGGTGATGCAATCGGTGCATACGCACTTGCCACCTTTGCACGATCCTTACACCGACCTGATTCCGCCACAGGGCATACGCCTGACTCCCAAGCACTACGCTTACCTGAAGATTTCTGAAGGCTGCAACCATCGCTGTTCCTTCTGCATCATTCCCGCTCTGCGTGGCGATCTGGTGTCGCGCCCGATTGGTGATGTGTTGCAAGAGGCCGAAAATCTGGTGAATGCAGGGGTGAAAGAGCTGCTGGTGATTTCGCAGGATACCAGTGCCTACGGCATCGACACCAAGTACCGCACCGGCTTCTGGAAAGGCCGCCCGGTCAAGACCCATTCCCAGCAGCTTGCTGAGGCGCTTGGCGAGATGGGCGTGTGGGTACGTTTGCATTACGTTTACCCCTACCCGCATGTGGATAACCTGATCCCGCTGATGGCGGAAGGCAAAATCCTGCCGTATCTGGATATTCCTTTCCAGCACGCCAGCCCGCGCGTTCTCAAGGATATGCGTCGCCCGGCACATGCAGAAAAAGTGCTGGATCGTTTGCGCAACTGGCGGCAAACCTGCCCTGATATTGCGATCCGCAGCACCTTCATCGTTGGCTTCCCCGGTGAAACCGAAGAGGATTTTGAAACCTTGCTGGATTTCCTCGAAGAAGCCGAACTCGACCGGGTGGGGGCGTTCACCTATTCCGCAATTGACGGCGCTCCTGCCAATGACTTGCCTGGTGCTGTCCCCGAAGAGGTCAAGGAAGAACGTCTGGAACGTTTCATGGAAATGCAGGCTGAAATCAGTGCAGCCAAACTCAGCCGTCTGATCGGCAAAACCATGACGATACTGGTGGATGAAGCGGGGGATGACCAAAGTATTGCCCGCAGCCACCGCGATGCACCGGAGATTGATGGGCAGGTGATTGTGGAAGGGGTGGAGTTGCCGGTAGGCGAGTTTGCCAAAGTGCGCATTACCCACGCGGATGAACATGATTTGTGGGCAGAACCTGTTGCCTGATATTGGCGAAACCATGCGCCAATGGGCGTAATATGACCGTTAGTCGAAAATAAATACCCCTGCCAAACGACAGGGGGTATAAAGGAGTCAAGACATGGCGAGGCATCTTGTTATTATTGATGTTTAAGCCTGCTCTCTGTCTCTTGGGGCTTGCTGATAAATTTCTTGCTGTTCCGCCGTTCTGACTCGGCATTTTCTTGTTTATTCCAATGCAACCGCCGTGCCAATTTCTTTGAATCCTATAACATATTGATTTTTATTGGAAGCATGGGCTGTTTGTTCATGTGTGTCACGCTTGTGTCAGGTGTTTGACTGTAAAAAAGTGACATCTGTGGCAGGCGATGCTGACAATGCCTATGATTGTCCTAATTCTGTTTTGCCAAGGAGTCAGCCCATGATCCGTTTTACCAGCCCTGCCGGGGCGAGTGTTTCGATGTTTGACAAGGATGCGAAAGCCCTGATCCGCATGATGGGGTTGAGTGGCACGGTTCCCAGTGCGATCCGTGCCGAGGATATTCCTGCTGCCTTGCAGCAACTGGAAGCCGCCCTGCAAACCGAAGAAGCCAAAGCTGCCGAAAGCCAACAGCTACAGCCACCACATGGCGGCAGTGAAGAAAAAGCCGTAAGTGTCAACGTGCGGGCTTATCCGCTGATCCAGTTGCTGAAAGCCGCCATTGCCGGGCAAAAAAACGTGATGTGGGAACAGGATAAGGGGTTTTTCTGAGCGCTCAATGCAGCGCACCGACTACCGCACCGGTGCAGCAGGTTGCCAGCGTACCGGACACAATGCTTTTCCAGCCCAGTGACAGAATTTCTGCCCGGCGGTCGGGAGCCATGGTGGTCAGGCCAGCAATCATGATGCCGAGACTGCCGACATTGGCAAAGCCGCACAGCGCATAGGTCATGATCAGGCGGGAACGCGGACTGAGGGCTTCCGGCGGCAATTGCCCCAGTTGCAGGTAGGCAATGAATTCGTTCAGAACGGTTTTGACCCCCATCAGTGCCCCAGCGGTGTGGGCTTCCTGCCAAGGAATGCCCATCAGCCACACAACCGGTGCCATCACGTACCCTAGCAGGCGTTCCAGTGTGAGCGCTTCCCCGCCCACTTCCGGCAAGATGCCGCCAAGGATGGCATTCAGCAAATGCACCAGTGCCACCAGCACAATCAGCATCGCAGTAATGTTGAGGAACAGTTCCAGACCGCTTTGGGTTCCTTGGGTCAGGGCATCCATGCTGCTGCGAGCGGTTTGAGGAATATCGGCATGGCTGGTTTGGGGCTGTTCAGTTTCAGGCACCATCAGGCGAGCAATCAGGATGGCTGCCGGGGCACTGATCAAGGAAGCTGTCAGCAAGTGTCCGACCGCATCCGGCAGAGTATCGCCCAGAAAAGTGGCGTAAAGCACCAGAACGGTTCCGGCAATGCTGGCCATGCCTGCGCTCATGACGATGAACAGCTCGCTGCGGGTTAGCTTGTCCAGCCACGGGCGGATGAACAGGGGCGCTTCCACCATGCCGACGAAAATATTGGCGGCAGTACTGAGACCAACACTACCGGAAACGCCCAGTGATTTTTCCAGCAACAGGGAAAATGCCCGAATGATTTTCGGCAGGATACGCCAGTAGGTGAGGAGAGCGGTCAGGGCGCTGATCACGATGACCAATGGCAATGCGCGGAATGCCAGGATGTAACTGGCTCCCGGTGCGGTTTCCGCAAAGGGCAAATTGCCACCGCCCAGATAGCCGAATACAAAAGTTGTGCCCTGTTCGGTGGCTGCTTGCAGTGCCAGCACGGCATCGTTCAAGCTGGACAATGCCTGGTGCAGGAAGGGCATTTTCAGCAGCAGTGCCGCCAGCCCGAATTGCAACAGGGAACCTATCAGCAGGAAACGCCAGTCTATGATCCGGCGGTTTTCACTCAGCAGCCAGGCCAGCAACAACAGGATGAAAAAACCGGATAGGCTGTGCAGATTGGAGAGGGACATGACACTTCCTCTTGCTGGGATTAACGCGACTCAGGCGTGTAACGCACTCACGGGTTGACAGCTTGTAAGTTGGATTTGTTCTGAATCCCGAATTCTGCTAGCGTCCCGAGCATACGCATCATAACAATAAACGCAGAGCAAACGGGATTCATGAAATACCTCACCCGCACAGGATGGTTCGTACTGGGATGGTTGCTTGCCAGTACCTCGGCGAATGCTGCCCAAGTCATCACGCCTGCCGATGCTAGTGTCACCGTCAACGGTGGAACCGTAGCGTTTACGCCGGTCTATTCCGTCACCAGTCCGCAAACCAATACTCTGACCGGGTTGGGGTTACGTATCCACTTTGATGCGGATGCCTTGCAATGGCAAGGTGTCAGCGGAACGTATGCCTATGGTTTGCAACCGGTTGGGGTGGTGACAGCAGATACGGAAAATTTCGATGCTGACCCAAACACGGACAGCTATGTGGTGGTGGCGTGGGTTGATCTTGCGGCTCGCTGGCCCGGTACGGGGGAAACACCGCTCAACCTGTTGACGGCAACTTTCCAGCCTAAAACTGGGTTTGTTGGTACAACCCAAATTCGTACCAGTGCCAGTGCCACAGCGGATGATGCCAGTTTCCAGTCTACCCCGATGAGCGTGAGTGTGGTGGTGGAACCCAGTGTACAGGTACGGGCTTTGCTGCAAGGAGCATTTGTGGCAGCGGAAGGCAAGATGCAGGATAACCTGCGGGCAGGCAGCCTGTTGCCACTAGGGCAGCCGTTTGCTGCGCAGGGGTATGCAGGTACTGAAACTACCACGACAGACTTGCTGGAGACGACTGGCAATGATGCGCCGGTTGACTGGATATTGTTGGAACTGCACGACAGCAGCAAACCGCAAACTGTGGTTGCTCGCAAGGCAGCCTTGCTGCAACGGGATGGTGATGTGGTGACGGCGGATACAGGCAGTGCGACATTGCATTTCAGTGGTGTGGCTTCCGGCAGTTACTATCTGGCATTACGCCATCGTAACCATTTGGGGGTGATGAGTGCTTTGCCGCTGACGTTTGCTGGTACGCCGTTGCTGGTGGATTTTACTTCAGCCAGTACGGGGATTTACGGCGTGCCTGATATTCGTCTGCATTCCGGTACATACCGGCTGTTGCCCAGTGGTGATGCCAACAATGACGGCAAGCTGATCGCCGATGGGCCGGATACCGACAAGAATGCGATTCTCGGTAGTGTCCTGACCAGCCCCGCAAATACGGATGCCCAGACCAACTTCCAGTTGTCCGGCTATCTGTCTACTGACCTGAATCTGGATGGCAAAACCGTATTTGCCGGACCAAACAACGAAATCAATATTCTGCTGGGGAATGTGTTGCTGGCTCCTGGCAATAGCACTACCAGCACCAATTACATCTTGCGTGGGAGCTTGCCATGATCAGCCGCCGACTGCTTTCTCTGCTGCTGGCGACTGCCTGGTTACTTCCGGTTGTGGGCTATGCTGACCCGCCGGTCAAGGCTGAACCGGAAACCTTTCTTGGCAGCAGCCTCAAACGCGCTGTACCGGGTTTACGTTTGGCACAGGGCAGCACTGCGGCTCAGCGTTCCACCAAGGCGGATGCCAGCCATACCCTGCCAGCTCTGAATGCGGCGGAAACCAGCCAGTTGCAGCATTCCGGCAAGGAAAAAGCCCTCAAGGTCGGGGTGGGGCGTACCCTGCCCGCCAGCCTTGCCCAGTGGATGGATTTAGCTGCCTGGAACTGGCAAACCGTCAGTGGCGGTCAGGCTGCCCGTTTCAACCTGACATCCAGCGGAGCTTTGCGGGTGCGGGCGCAATTGCACAGTGGGCAATTGCCTGTTGGGGTGGAATTGCGGGTATACAACCCTGCCGATACTACACAGGTATTTGGCCCGTATACCCAAGCCAATACACAATTCTGGTCGTCGACGGTGGAAGGGGAAACACTGGCACTGGAGCTATTCCTGCCGGAAGGTGTCAAACCGCAGGATGTGCAGCTTGCTATTCCGCAACTGTCGCATCTGGTCGTCGACCCGGCAGCCAGTAGTCTGAAAAGTGACAGTAGCATCTACAAGATTGATTACAGTAGCTGTCAGGTGGATATTGCCTGTGCCAGCAGTGCTTGGCAGGCAACCGGCAAGGCAGTGGCGCGGTATGTGTTTACCGATACGGATGGCTTGAGTCGCCTGTGTTCCGGGACATTGCTGTCTGATCAGGATACTTATACACAAGTGCCTTATTTTCTGACTGCCGCGCATTGTGTTAGCAATAGTACGGCGGCAGGCAGCATGGACTTTTTCTGGCATTACCAGAATGCCACCTGTGGCGGTAGCGGCGCAGGCTGGACGCATGGCGGTGTTGGCGCACAATTGCTGGCAAGCCGTTCGGAGCTGGATTCCACGCTGGTACGCCTGAATAATGACCCGCCTGCTGGGGTCACTCTGTCTGGCTGGACAACCACGACCCTGAGCAGCAATCAGGCCATTACCGGCATCCACCATGCCTCCGGTGGGCCGAAAAAGTATTCGGAAGGCAATTTTCAGACACGGGTACGGATTGAAAATTCAGCGGGAGGGTATGCCGTTATTCCTGATAGCAACGGCAGTTTTTCGGCGGTTGTCTGGAGCAAGGGCATTACAGCTCCCGGCAGCAGCGGTTCGGGTGTCTGGGTAGTGGATGGTGGAGTTCATTACCTGAATGGTTCGTTGCTGGGGGGCTCGTCGGATTGCGCCAATACGGATGGACCGGATGAATACAGTCGCTTTGAGCTGTTTTTCGCACATATCAGTTCTTGGTTGGCAACCGCCGGTTCACCACCTTCATTGCACCTGTTGGGCAGCAATTATCCACCAGTTGCCTTGCGTGAAGGGATCATCGTAGCGCGTTATCTGCAAGGCAGCCGGGGCAATGCCTTGTTGGAAGGCGTGACCACCATCAACACGGATACAGCAATGCTGGAAACGAAACTGGCGGCACTTGTACCCTATCTGGACATTGATGGTGATGGCACGACGGATGCGGCAACCGATGCCAGTTTGCTGATCCGTTACTTGCTGGGTTTGCGGGGTGCGCCTTTGTTGCAGGGGCTGGATCTGGGCGGAGCAGTACGAACCAATGCCACGCAAATGGAAAACTATCTGGTGGAAGTGCTGAGCCAATAAGGCAGGCATAAAAAAAGCCCGGTAAAACTACCGGGCTTCCCGCCATGAACCGTGGCAAACCTAGCAATATCTGCCACAGCGACTACCCTCTCTAGCGGTTTCAAGCGGTTAAAAACTTTTCTATCTTTAGCAAATTACTCCAGTAATGATGAATATGCAGAAGAATTTGACCCATGTCAACAAGTGGTTGATTTTAAATATATAATTATTCTCTAACTTTGCAGTGCACAAATTTCTGGGTATCAGGATACTTGTCAGTCTGGCAGCTATGCCTGTATAAACCTGCGTTAGGCTGCCTGCCTGTTCACTTTTACGAGACATCACAGTTCCATGTTCGATTATATTGATAATGCTGCCAAACTGGCTGACCTGCTTGTCCGGCTGGATAAGGCAGAATGGGTGACACTTGATACTGAATTCATCCGGGAAAAAACCTACTACCCACGCTTGTGCCTGATCCAGATTGCCAGTGCCGATACGCTGGCCTGCATTGATCCGCTACAGATTGATGATCTACAACCTTTTCTTGACTGGCTGGCGCAACCGCAACGCCTGAAAGTGCTGCACGCTGCCTGGCAGGATCTGGAAATCTTCCATCATCTGGGGGGCGGCAAGCTGCCTGCACCTGTGTTTGATACGCAAATAGCGGCGGCAGTACTGGGATTGGGCGACCAGTTGGGGTATGCACGGCTGGTTGAACAGTTGCTAGGGATTACGCTGGACAAATCCCAATCACGCACCGACTGGGCACGCCGCCCCTTGAGCAGCAAGCAACTGGAGTACGCCATCGACGACGTGCGCCATTTGCGTGATGTCTATCTTGCCCTGCGCCAACAACTGGAAAAACTCGGACGGTTGCGCTGGCTGGACAAGCCTTTCCAGAAACTGGTTGACTCGGCTACCTATGCAGTTGACCCGCGCATGGTGTGGGAGCGTGTCAAGAATGTGCAAATCCTCAAACCGCGCCAGCTTGCCATCCTGCGTGAACTGGCTGCCTGGCGGGAGGAACGCGCCCTACGCAAGGACATTCCACGCCGCTGGATATTGTCGGATGAAATTCTGATTGATCTGGCGCGGATGAAGCTGGATACCCCTGATTCCATGCAGCAAATCCGAGGTCTTACGGCGGAACAGGTGGAACGCTACGCCCCGGAGTGGTTGCAATGCATCGCACGCGCCAAAGCCTTGCCGGACAGCGCATGGCCCAACCTGCCCCGGCGGCGCAAGCTGGATGACAACATGAGCGTGGTCGCCGACCTGTTGACAGCCCTGCTCAACCAAGTGGCGAATGAAAACGGCATTTCCGCGCAAATGATTGCTACCCGCCAGCAAATCGAAAAAATGCTGGAAGAAGGCCGCACTGCCCTGTCTGACGACTGGCGCGGGGCGCTGGTCAACGACCTGTTTGGACAGGTATTATCTGGCAAGACTTCCATCAGAATCAGCAAGCAGAAGGTGGTTATTGAATGACCGAACGCACCGCCAGCGTGGCACGCAACACGCTCGAAACCCAAATCCGTGTCAGCATCAATTTGGATGGCACGGGCAAAGCCCACTTTGATACTGGCATTCCGTTTCTGGAACACATGCTGGATCAGGTTGCCCGCCACGGCATGATCGACCTTGATATTGAGTGCAAGGGCGACCGTCACATTGACGACCATCACAGCGTGGAAGACATTGGTATTACCCTCGGGCAAGCCTTTGCCCAGGCGGTGGGCGACAAGAAAGGCATCCGCCGTTACGGGCACGCCTATGTGCCGTTGGATGAGGCGCTTTCCCGCGTGGTGATCGACTTTTCCGGCAGACCAGGGCTGGAACATCAGGTGGAATACCCTCGCTCCAACATTGGCACGTTTGAAACCGATCTGTTTTATGAATTCTTTCAGGGCTTCGTGAATCATGCGCTGGTGACGTTGCATATCGACAATTTGAAAGGGCGCAACTCGCACCACATCGCCGAAACCGTTTTCAAAGCCTTTGGGCGGGCACTGCGCATGGCACTGGAACTTGACCCGCGCATGGCGGGGATGATGCCTTCTACCAAGGGGTGTTTGTAATGCAAAAAATCGCCATCATCGACTACAACATGGGCAACCTGCACTCGGTGGAACGTGCCGTGGTACACGCCGCAGGCGGTCACGCCACGGTTGCCATTACTTCCGACCCTGACATGATCAGACAGGCTGACCGAGTGGTATTTCCGGGGCAAGGTGCGGCGCGTGACTGTATGCGCGAGTTGGAGACCCGTGGCATGGCGGAAGTGGTACGCGAAGTTATCCGCACCAAGCCATTCCTCGGCATTTGCATGGGGATGCAGGTATTGATGCAACATTCCGAAGAAAATGGTGGCATCGAATGCCTAGGTTTGTACGCGGGTAAGGTGCGCTATTTCGGTGCTGTACATCAGGAAATCGACGTGCGGCTGAAGATTCCGCAAATGGGTTGGAATCAGATTTGGCAGCAGATGCCGCATCCGCTGTGGAATGGTATCAATGACGGGGCGCGCTTTTATTTCGTCCATAGCTATTACGTGGAGCCACAAACACCGGACTTGATTGCCGGTTCCACCGATTACGGCATCAGCTATGCGTCGGCGATTGCCAGAGACAATGTGTTTGCGATTCAGGCGCACCCGGAGAAATCGGCTGATGATGGCCTGAAACTGCTGGAAAACTTTGTCAACTGGCAACCCTGACTCCCCTGCTGGCGAGGGTGTCGACCGCGCCCTTGCGACTTCGGCAAAAGCCTGCCGCCTCCTGTCTGCTTGCTCCTTGTTTCGCGTTCACGCACCTTCAAAAATCAGGGTATCTCTACTGATAGCAACCCAAGGAAGCCAACGTGAACGATTTTCCCACTGAAACCGAACACCCGATGACAACTGATACATCTGTGGTGGATGCACCTGCTGCTATTGTGCCGCCACCTCCCGTGGAGGAGGTGCTCCAGCCAGTCCCGGAACGCCCCCTGTTTGTGCGGGTCGGGCTGGCGTATCACACCCTGCTCACCAAGGTGATGGAAAACCAGAACGTGGTGCGTGAACAGCGGGTGCAGATTGCTGCCTTGCGTACCCGCCTCCGTGCCCTGATTGCGGAAAACAGCCTGGGTGATGATGACAACGAAGAAGACGAGCTGCGCAACAACAAACTGATGGTGCAGACCGATGATTGCCATACCCTGATCCAGCACGTTGAACAAATCCGCGAACACATCCACCAGAACGCGGGTGTCGCCGAAACTCTGCTGACACCGCTACATTCGCGGGTGGAACTGCTGACCTTGCGTGTCCAGCACATCCGTGCCATCGAACAGTTGCTGGCAAACGTCAAGGACGGCATCCGCTTGCAAGGGCGACTGACAGAAGCGGATGCGGTACTGGATTCGCTGGAATACAGGCTGGCAGCGGGCTGACAACACCCGCCAGAGGTCAGCCTGACAGCCTGTTGCGTACCACCCGCTGGTAAAGCCAGAGCAAGCCAAGGCTGATGCCCAGCGCCAGCACTGCCAGCATTACAGCGATATACCCGAATAGGTCGGGTGCTTTCATCATGGTGCTCATCAGGGATTCTTCATAGAAGAAAAACCACTGGTGTCCTGCGGGGAAAACCCAGACATGCAGTTGATAAAATACCCGCTCCGCACCCAGAGCTAGGATGACAGCCGTGACAGCGCCTACCCCCGCCAAGCCCAGTAACAAGTGCCTGGTGGAGGGTAACGGTTGCCTGAGCCAGACCAGTGTCATAAACATGCCTGCCCACAACGGCAAGGCAAGCAGTGCCATGATCTTCAATTTATCCAGCAAATGGGCAACATCCTGCAAATGCGCAACCTCGGCTGGTGTCAGCAGTGTAGCAATCAGGCGACCTTGGTCGTCGTGGTAACGCAGCTCGCTCAAACCGTGACCTTGGTGATGGATGGCCGTCACGATTTCATGGAACAAACGTGCCCGTTCGGCAGGTGTCGTCAGGTCAAAATAGGGGCGGGTCAGGTTGCGCGGTGCGTATTGTTCAATGTTTTTGCCTAAGCCCGCATGGTCATGCAACAGGGGATAGGCAAAATCAACCTTTGCCAAGACTAGCCAACTGAGACTCAGCGCCACCACCAGAGTGAGTAGCAAAAAGGTCAGCCACAGCATGAAACGTTGCATGGAAAATGTCATGGCCACCATTGTTGGGGTAATCCTTTGGTTTGCAGGAGAGCTGCCATGTCCATGCTGAAAGCAATCGACACATGCACCAGTACACCGCCCCAGATGCTGCGGGTACGCAATGCCAGTATACCCAGAAACAGGCCAAACAGGATTGCACCGGTCGCTTCCAGCCAAGGTTTGGAAAAATGGATCATCAAGTAAGGTACGATCATCACGAAGATTGCGTTGACACCGAATGCTGGTCGGCAAGCCTGGAGGATAAAGCCACGGAAGAAGAATTCCACGCACACGAATTGCGACAGGTAGAGCAGTTCCCACGCCAGTAAATCAGCCCAGCTACGGTTGGCGAGCCGGTAAAAAGGGTAATGGTTGGAAAAGTCATCACGAAAACTCACGATGACCACAAAACAGAGGATGGGCAGGGTCAGCAGCAGATACCATTTGAAATGTTGGCGCAGTTTGCCGATCCCTAACCCATAATTTGCCAGTGATTCGCGGAACACCAGCTTGATAACCAGCACGGGTATCAGGATGAAACAGACGAGATGCCACAGAGACCACCACGCTTCTCCTAGCAGCGAGAAGAAAGGCTGGTTGCGAAACTGCTGTAACGCCAGTTGCGGATTGTCCGCCGTGAGTGAAAACCACCCAGCCAGGCTTACCTGATAGGTGGTGGCAAATTTCAGGTAATGCAGCATCAGTAGGCAGATGGCAATGACCATCAGGGCAATGGCAGGGCGGGAGTCCCATTGCCCGGTAGGTTGCCGCAGCGGGGCGCGGTCGACGGATTCCTGATGGATTTCCTGCAACACGTTCAGGAATTTTTGCAGAACAAGAATGGCTGGTTGTTTCATTTTGATAAATTTTTAATCATTGTTGTGTAAACGTCATGTTCAACGGGGAATCTTCCACTTCCCACTGACCTTTTGCCACATTCTCTCCCGTGGTGCTGTTGAATACCAGATAGCTGTACTTGCTGTAATGCGGCAGTTTGCCAAGCATGTTATCCAGCCCGTCTGCTGAAGTGGCATCCAGCAGCACGATATTTTGCTTGCCTGCCCGTAAGCCCAATGCGAGCGTATGCAGGCCGCAGGTGTAATTGGCACTGTTGAGGGTATAAGCAGCATCGGTCAGGCGGAACGGTTCCTTTGCCCGCTCCAGCAACCCTTGCAAAGCCGCGTTGTCGCCGCCCAGCAGGATGACTGTACCGGTATCGGGCAAGGGTGCGTCGTCGTACTGTATCCGCAGGTTTTTGTCGCGGGTTTTCAAGGTATCCAGCCAGCTTTCCCACGCCATCTGCATGGCTTCATCCGTCTGGCGTGACAGCACATAGGTCTTGCTTGCCGTACCGTACAAGGCTCCCACGGTGGCGGGCAATTCGGCCGGGTCAGGCAGGCGGAACAGGTCAAAATCCGGGTCAACAGCCACCTGTTCCGGTCTGGCTGGCAGGTTCAGGCTGAAGGTCTGGCTGGCTGTGGTCATCAGCAGATGGTCACGTTGTTCCTGTTGCTTTCCGACAAAGCGGATGCGTAGCGGAATGCGCAAGGGAAATGCCTTACCCGGCTGGGTTTGTGCCAGGGTCAGTTCCAGTTTGTAACCTTGACTTGCGGGTGTCAGGATGTGCTGCTTGATGGTCAGTCTGGGTGCACCTTTATGTTCCAGCCAGGATTGGCGGAAGCCGGTATCTGCCTGCAAACTATCCAGTAACTGCTGAAAGTTGGCGGAGCGGAAACGGTAAGCCTGATAAAACTGCCTGAGCCTAGCAAAAAAATGGTCGTCGCCCATCTGCTGGCGCAACATGTGGAACAGCATCATGGATTTGCCATAGCCCACTGCCTGGGTGGCTTCATCGTGGCGGCTGCGGAAGTCTTGTAAGGCGAAATCATCGCGCTCACCCACAAAGGTGGCGTATTTCTGCAAGCTGCTGCGGCGGTATTCTGCGCCTTCGCCATTCATTTCTTTTATGCGCTGGTCAGCCAGATAGGCCGTCAGACCCTCTGACCAGTTGCCCTGACTGGCATCGACATAGACACTGTTACCCCACCAGTTATGTAAAATTTCGTGTGGCAATGACGAGTGCAGGATGAACGGCAAACGAATGACACGCGACCCAAGCAAGGTGAAGGATGGCATTCCCCAGCCCGTTTCCCAGAAACTTTCCACGGTGGCAAATTTGGCGTAAGGGTAATCACCCAGCAGGCGTGAATATTCTTCCAGATACTGCTGGCTGGTTTGCAGGTAACGCTGCGCCAGTGCCTCGTCAGCCGTTTGCAGGTAGACACGCGCTTCAGCCTGTTTGCCTGCTTGCCGGTACACATGGAACGGACCTGCGATCAGGTAGAGGCTGTCCTGCGGGTGGGTTTCCTGCCAGCCGGTTGCAGTTTCCGCGCCCTGGCTGAGGCTGACCCAGCCTTGTGGCAGAGTGATTTGTACGCTGAAGGTGTGGAGGGCATCCCCCGCTTGTGCGTACCAGTGGCTGTTGCCATCCAGATACAAACCGCGTGGGTCGAGCAGGACGCAAGTCTGCACCAGCCAGGCACAATCGTGGGTAGAGGTGAGCTTGCCATGATATTTGAGTGTGATTTTTCGTTCATCGGCTGTAAGTGGAATACTATAGCGCTTGATCTCGGCAGGTTCTTCCTGAGCTGCCAGCAGTCGGACAGTGGACATATCAAGGTGGAAGTTTGTAGCAAGGCTGAAGACAAATTGCCCATTCTGCAACAGGTTTTGCGGTATGCTCAGAGTATCCTCCACCTGCAACTCACCGCTAGCGGGGTTGGGTGTAACCCGCAGCTCATGATGCAGCACGGGCAAGCCTTCTGCCATTGCTGGTAAGGTCAGGGATAAAAACATCAGGACAATAATATGTATCAATATGTGCATGGACAGTTTTCCGCTTTTTGCAGTCGCCAGTGGCAGGTGTTGGGTTTCGCTGTGCTCAGTCTGTTAGCCTCGCCGGTAGTCGCCGGGACTGTGGAACATCATACTTTGCCGGATGCGCTGGCTTACGTTGCAGGGCATCTGCCCTCCGGCATCAGTCAGGACAAACCATTGGCATTTTCTGCCCTGATAGAAGAGCTGACGCCAAACCGGGTAGTGTTTGTGGGCGAAGTGCATGACCGCTACGACCACCACTTGCATCAGCTTGCCTTGTTGCAGGCATTACACCAGAGAAACCCTAACATTGCGATTGGTGTGGAATGGTTTCAGCAGCCGTTTCAACCGGTCTTGAATGATTTTCTGGCGGGTAACATCAGCGAAGCCGAGATGTTGCAACGCAGTGAATACTTTGACCGCTGGCGTTACGATTACCGTTTGTTGCGCCCGATCATGGAATATGCCAAAGCGAACCGCTTGCCAGTGATTGCCCTAAATGCGCCAGTGGAGCTGACCCGCAAGGTATCTGGCGGCGGGCTGGAAGCCTTGAGTCCGGGCGAACGGGCGCAGTTGCCGCCTGAAATCAACCCGCCTGACCACGGTTACAAGGCACGGCTGCAACAGATTTTTACCCAGCATTCCAAAGATGCCAGCCAGTTTGACAATTTCCTGCTGGTGCAGCGTATCTGGGATGAAACCATGGCGCATAACGTGATGCGTTACCTGAAAGCGCATCCGCAGCACCAGATGCTGGTGTTTTCCGGCTCCGGGCACATCAGTTTCAATGCCGGGATTCCGCACGACGTTCAGCAGCAGATGCCGGGAATTCGGCTGGCAACCGTGGTCAGCACTGATCCGCAAGACATCCAGTCGGGCATGGTGGATTACTTCCTGCTCACCCGGATGCTGGAGTTGCCCCGTACTGGCAAGCTGGGGGTGTGGCTGAAATCGGCAGAGGCTGGCGGTGTACAGATTGGTACCTTGCAGGAAAAAAGTGCCGCGAAACGGGCAGGTTTGCGGGCAGGCGACCGGATTACCCGTCTCAATGACGTTGCCATTGGCAGCATGGCTGACCTGATGCAGGGATTGAGCCGCCATAAGCCGGGTGAACAGGTGAGTGTACTGGTGGAACGTGTCGGTATGCAGGAGCCGCTAAAGTATGACGTGACCTTGCAGTAAGCCATTTCGCCTTTCTGATAAATCCTCTAGGCAGGGTAATGTTTATGTTTTGCCCTGTTTGCCGTTCAGTTTGAACGTTTCTGTATTTTGTTGCGACCAACCGACAAGTAAGCCCCCATTTGTCAATGTGGGGATGTCTGAGTGTTGAGTAGAGGTGTTTATGTCGGGAGAAAAATTGGCGCATTATCTGGAAGACAGGCTGATCGAATTACAACTTTCCAAGTCGGAAGCTGCCCGGCGTTCCGGCATTTCCAGGCAAACCTGGTACAGGCTGGAGAGCGGTGAGGCTTTTGATACCCGTCTGTCAACCCTCGTACAGCTTGCTGAGGCACTGGAAACCGAGCCGTTGGTCTTGTTGCAGGTTTATCTGGATGAATAAAAAACGGAACCTGTGTTCAGCAGGTTCCGCTTTGCCTATCGCATTGCTAACACACCCTCAACCGGTACGGCGTTGCAGGGCGGTTGTCTCAGGGACTACTGTTTCTGTTTCACGTGAACGTTCCGTATTTTGTCGGTTGGCGCGGTGTTTCTGGTAATCCACAAATACTGAGGTAAATTCCAGTGACCAAGCAGGACGAGCGCTGGGTTTGCGCATTTCTGCCAGTTTGGCGGGCTGCAAATCAGCCATGACCAGCATTTCAGCATTCGCCGTGCCTTCACTGATGATGCCTGCATGGGAGTAGGCGAAATCGCAAGCACTTAGCATCGCATTCTGTGCATATTGGCTGCCCATGCCAGGCACATTTGGCAAATAGCCAACATTGCCGCACAGGATGCTATATACCTCGTTTTCCAATACCCGCGCCTGTGCAGCATGGCGGATACGCAGATACTGCTCATGCAAGGTAGTGTTGAACGGGGTAAACAGCATGGTGGCGCCCTGATCCACCAGTCGTCTCGCCAGTTCCGGGCTTTCCACATCCTGCCCGATCAGGATACCGATCATGCCGCAATCCGTGTCGATGGCATGAGCAAAATTGCCGGAACAGGTGCTCCAGGTTTGGTTTTCATGCGCAGGGATCAGGATTTTGGACTGATGGTGCAGTTTGCCGTCACGCAATGCCACCAGACAGGTGTTTTCTACTTGTCCATTGGGGCTGCTGACCAGATGTGAACCGCCAATGATATTGATGCCGTGTTGTAAGGCCAGCCTGCGCAGGTTTTTTTCCACCTTCAATGTATAATGGTTGAGGATGGAAATGGCTTCATTGATCGTCAGTTTGCGGTGTTGCAGACTTAGCAGTTGCAGTGTGAACAGTTCCGGCAAGACCAGAAAATCAGCGTCTTGTCCGCTGGCGACTTCTGCCCAGTGCCCAATCTGGTTGATGAAGTCGTCAAAAGAATCAACCCGCCGCTGCATGAATTGCACACTGGCGACGCGCACATTACCGGGCAGATGAGAGAGACTTGCGCCACTCATGTTGAACCCCCAAGTTGGTTGTTTGGTGACAATACTCACCTCGGATAGTACACATATTGTTGTGGTAAATATAAGACAAAGTTTTTTAGCCCCTATAAGCAAAACTTTAATACCGTTAGTCGGTTTTCTCTTGGAGAATCAAAATGAAAGCAGAGTTCTGGCTTGAACGCTGGGAACAAAACCAGATTGGCTTCCATCAAGATGAGTTCAACAACCATTTGCAGGCTTTTTGGTCAGGTCTGGCAGTGCCTGCGGGTGGTCAGGTATTTGTGCCCTTGTGTGGCAAAAGCCGTGACATGCTGTGGTTGCGAGCGCAAGGCTTCATGGTGACAGGGGTGGAAGTCAGCCCGATTGCGGTGCGTGACTTTTTTGCAGAAAATGGGTTGGATGTCACCATTTCGTCACAAGGCAAACTGGAGCGTTGGGAAAGCGATGGATTGGTCATCCTGCTGGGGGACTTTTTCGATCTGCAAGCCGAAGATGTGGCTGATTGTTCCGCCGTGTTTGACCGTGCCTCCCTGATTGCCCTACCCCCGGATATGCGCCTGCGTTATGCGCAACATTTCATCTCCATCCTGCCCACCCATGCACAAACCCTGCTGGTGACACTGGAATACGCCCAAGAGGAAATGAAGGGGCCACCTTTCGCGGTAGGGGAAGAGGAGATTCAGGGGTATTACGCCCAAGCGTTTGCGCTGGAACGTTTGTTTGTTACCGATGTGCTGGCTGAAAACCCCGGCTTCCGCCAGCGCGGGCTGACCCGGCTGGAGGAGAAAGTCTATCGGTTGACACCTGCCTGATGGGTTGACCTAGTGCGGGGTACTGGCAGCTTGCTGGTATTCGGCGCGTACCTGTTCCACTCGGTGTTGCAGCTTGTCGATAAATTCTGCCAGTTTCTGGCGTTTTTCCGGGTCTTTCACTTTGTCCAGCAGTTTGTTGGCCGCCGGGAAGTCGGTCAGCATGGCATAGCCAGATGCCAGTCGTACCCATGCGCTGGCACGGGGTTCCACCCCTTCTGGCAGGGTTTCTGCCAGTTTTCCGGCTTCTTCCAGAATCTGACGGGATGCAATCTGGTTGCCGAACAGGGATTGTTCACTGGCTAGCCGCGCCAGCAATTCCACCTGTGCGGGTAACTGTGGCAACGTGCGGGCTTTTTCCAGTGCTTGTTGCAGACTTTGCCCGGCAGGTTCCCATTCATTTTGCAACAAGTGGGTTTTGCTGATGCAACCGAGGATCAGCGCCTGCTGGGTCACGTCCTGTGTGGCTGCCAGCTCCTGCCTGATACGTTCAATGGTTTCCTTGGCTTTGTCAGGTTGCTGTTTTTGCAGATGCCATTCCACGATGTCCAGCAGCAGCAAGGTGCGTGGGTAGGGTTCCTGGGCTTTTTCCAGCACCATGTCGATCAGGTCAATTTCATCCAGTTTGAGCAATTGCTGGATGCGGCGGCGGTTTTCGGTGTGTTCATCCAGCATGATTTGGAAGCGTGGTGGGGTCAGCTTGTGTTCTTCGATGGCTGCCACGGCGCTGGTGGATGCTTCGGTTTTGACTTTTGCTTCGGTAATTTCTTCCGGGGTGGCTGGCTTGATGGTATCGGTTTTGAGTGCCTCGGTGATTTTGGCTTGCTGCTCCTGCGCCTGTGTTTTGTCTGTGTTGTTGCCGGTTGTGGCCTGTTCGGCGGCGTTCTTTTCCTCTGCACCCATTGCGCCCGCTGCACCAGCGGGTGATGGCAGGTTTTCCAGCTTTGAAGCTATGTCACTGGCCTTTTCCATCGCAGCACTCATGGTTTTGGCGCGTTCTTCTTCCTTCTTGGCTTTTTCCAGACGAGCGGCTTCTTCCTGTTGGGCTATTTCTTCCGGGGTGGGCTGATTGTAGTAATAAACACCCCCCATGCTGATGCAGAAAACGGCAATGGCTGCTGCTACCTTGAGGGCAATGTTGTCCGGTTTTTCTGCCAGCCCCAGGCGTTTGCGGGCTTCGGCCTGCAACAGGGATTCTTCTTCCTGTTTGGCACGTTCCAGCACTTCGCGGATACGTTTGGAACGGTCGTTTTCGTGGCGCTGGCGTTCGGTTTCGATGGCTTGTTCCAGCTTTTGCTTGCGCTGGTAACGTTCGCCGACGATGCCGCACACTTCACAGGCGTCGAGCCGGGTATCAAGCTGGGAGCTTTTGCGTTTGGGTTGTTGATGCCCGCAGGCAGGGCAGGTGTAAATGCCGGTGTCGGCTTCGGCAGTTTCCTGTTCCTTGGGAATGAGCTGGAGGGTGGGGCGAATTTCGCATTCCACGCCGAGCGTTGCCAGTTGGCGGCGCATGGTCTGCGCTTCCTGAAAGCTAATGTTTTCGCGAATTGAAACCATGCCATTGTTGAACAGCAGCGCATCCGAGAGCTTGAATTCTAGGTAGGGGCTGTTGTCACCTAGCAGGTTGAGGATGTCTTTTACCAGTTGTTCTACCGACTGGGGAGAGTTATGCCCGAGAACGACAATATCAAAAAGTTGCTGGGAGTCTGACATGAGCTGAATCCATTTTTATTATTCTGCCTGGGTAGGGCGCTATTGGGGAAAAGCCTATAAGTTGCTTCCGGCAATGTAAATATTTGCCGGACAAGCGTCACAAGGAAGACGCTTCCGGCATTTTGCGGTAGCATTCAGCCTTCACAACCAAGGACTGAACGATGCTGCTGATCCCCGCAATTGATTTGAAAGACGGTCAGTGTGTGCGCCTGCGCCAGGGGCGGATGGACGACACCACTGTATTCGCCAATGACCCTGTAACGATGGCTCAACGCTGGGTGGATGAGGGTGCACGCCGCCTGCATCTGGTGGATTTGAACGGAGCATTTGAAGGTAAACCGGTGAATGGCGAAGTGGTGCGTGCCATTGCTGCGCGTTTCCCCCACATTCCGGTGCAAATCGGCGGTGGTATCCGCGATGCGGCGACAGTTGCTGCGTATCTGGATGCGGGTGTGCAATATTGCATTATCGGCACGAAAGCAGTGCAAGAACCACAATTCGTTATCGACCTGTGCCAGCAATTCCCCGGTCACATTATCGTTGGCATTGATGCGAAAAACGGCATGGTCGCCACCGATGGCTGGGCGGAAGTGTCTTCCGTTTCCGCGATTGAGCTTGCCAGACAATTTGAGCAAGCCGGTGTCAGCGCGATTGTTTACACCGACATTGCCCGCGATGGCATGATGAAAGGCGTGAACGTGGAAGAAACCGCCAAACTGGCAGCTAGCATCAAGATTCCGGTCGTTGCATCGGGTGGTGTGACCAATATGGACGACATCAAAGCCCTGTGCGCGGTGGAAGACCAAGGCATTATGGGTGCAATCCTCGGTCGCTCGATCTACGAAGGCACGATTGATCTGGCAGAAGCCCAGCGCTACGTCGACCAATGCGCCTGATCAACACAGGGGGGGAGGTGGTAATACTCCCCCGTCGAACAGTCGTGAACGGATGCTGTTATTGCTATAACGTTTCAAGTTTTTGATTTAAATCCAAAAACCAAGGCACAAGAGAAGCAATCAAGGGTTCACATTGTGCTAAAAATGCTCCCCGCAGGCACAAACGCTGCGCTTGCGTCAACGTGACACCAATGTAGTCATACAACAAAATCTCTTCTATATCCCACCAAGGCCCGTCAGCTTTTTTATGCAGGATCAAACTCAATCGCGCACTGCAATGCAATGCACCCGCAATACACACATAGCGGTGTGCGGCGGCAATAGAGGCACCATCAGCAAATAACGGTACAAATTCCTCTAGCAATGCCTGCTCGATTTCGGCATGGAATGGCACACTTTCATCACACAATAACCACACCAAATCATCTAAACGGTTACGTGCCCCACAATTTTCCCAATCAAACCATGACACCTGCCCGGTTGTGCTCAGCATCGCATTTCCCGGACGCGCATCCCATTTCACAAAACGGGGGTTCATCGGCAATAAAATATCGTGGAGGGCTTGCTTGGGCAAAGATGGCGCGGGCAGCGCGAGAGCATCCCCGGTTTTGTGAACCTGGCGAATATGCCGCATAATCCACGCTTCACTTGTACCTAAAAACGGCACAGCACGGTCTAATCCCTCACGGGAGGCCGCGTGATGAATCGTCACCAGACTCCTAAAACCCTCAGCTAACCATTCACCGCATTGTTGAGAGGTCGCTGAAGCTAAGCCACGTGCCAGGCCAACTCCTTCCAGCACCTCCTGTATCAGGACAATACCGTTGTAAAATAACACATTAGGGACTTTTGCTGCTTGCTGATACAAATGACGCATCACCCGTTCTTCTAATAGTGCTCGCCCTGAATCAGTTCGCACTGTGGCAATGGCAGTACGTCCATCTGCCCATAGAACGTGACAAGCCCCACGTTCCTCCCCCCCCGGAAACGTAATATCAGCAATGACACCGCCTAAGGCGGTCTCACACACACTCGCCAAACTGTCACAAAAATAGGGTCGAATCCGCCAGTTTCTGATCGGTGCAAAACCAGAGAAAACCGCTGATACTGGGGAAATTTCTGGCGCATCAGATATGGCTGGCAAAGCACCAGACCAATACTGCACGGGGGCATCATAACAACCATCCAGATACACCCCAAAATGGGTGGGGAAATCACTCATGCATACCCCCTAAAGAGCGGGAGGCTCTCCTCACCGCTCCACAGACAAACAACATTAGCAACCGCAGCTTTTACCGCTTTTACCTGAGCCAGACTTGCCGCTGCTCTTGCCTGAACCTGCTTTACTGCCTGAGCCAGACTTGCCGCTGCTCTTGCCTGAACCTGCTTTACTGCCTGAGCCAGACTTGCCGCTGTTCTTACCTGAGCCTGCTTTACTGCCTGAGCCAGACTTGCCGCTGCTCTTGCCTGAACCTGCTTTATTGCCTGAGCCAGACTTGCCGCTACGCTTGCCTGAACCTGCTTTATTGCCTGAGCCAGACTTGCCGCTACGCTTGCCTGAACCTGCTTTACCACCTGAGCCAGATTTGCCGCTGCCAATTTCACCACATTGCTTGCCTGCAATACCTTCCCAAGCCTCGGCAGGGCCTTGAGGATTTGATCCATTACAACTGCTGCCTACACGGGAGCTACTGCAGGGTGCGCTTAAGAAAGAAGTGGAAGAAATCGGCGTTGAGCCACTGGAACCCAAACCAGAAATATTGAATGTCATGATACTAAATCCTTTTTCATGTGTTCAAAAACAGGATCTGGAAGAGCAGAATCGTCACATCCTTGTCATCATCCATTAACATTGAAACTAGGTTAGCTTTTGCCGAAAGAGAGCAGAAAGTCAGATAAACGCCAAAGCATTGCCTACCAACGGTCAATCAGCATAGGATACGGGCTTGAACTTTTAACAACAGGCCAATTTTATGGGCTTAGCCAAACGCATCATCCCCTGCCTCGACGTGGACAACGGGCGCGTCGTCAAAGGCGTGAATTTCGTTGACATCCGCGACGCAGGCGACCCGGTGGAAATCGCTGCCCGCTACAACCGTGAAGGTGCGGATGAAATCACTTTCCTCGACATCACCGCCAGTTCTGACAACCGTGACACCATCGTGCATGTGGTGGAGGCGGTCGCTTCACAGGTATTCATTCCCCTGACGGTCGGCGGCGGTATCCGCAAGCCGGAAGACGTGCGCAGGATGCTCAATGCCGGTGCTGACAAGGTAGGCATCAATACGGCGGCAGTATTCAATCCCGAACTGGTTAGAGAATGTACGGATTATTTCGGTTCGCAATGCATCGTGGTAGCTATTGATGCCAAACGTGTGAATGAACCGGGCGAACCTGACCGTTGGGAGGTGTTTACCCACGGCGGGCGCAAGCGTACCGGGATTGATGCGGTGGAATGGGCGGAAAAAATGGCTGCCTATGGTGCAGGCGAGTTGCTTGTTACCAGTATGGATCGGGATGGAACCAAAGTCGGTTTTGACCTCGGCCTGACCAAAGCCATTACAGACCGGGTAGGTATCCCGCTGATTGCTTCCGGTGGCGTTGGTAATTTGCAACATCTGGCGGATGGCGTGCTGCAAGGCGGTGCAGATGCCGTGCTGGCTGCCAGCATTTTTCACTTCGGCGAATACACGGTCGGTGAAGCCAAGCGTTATATGGCAGCGCAAGGCATCGAAATGCGGCTGTAGAACAAGGACATCAATGCTAACTGTCGATAAAGCGCTGATCCACCAGCGCAAAACGTCCCTGGAAAATGCCAAACTTGCGCTCAAACAGCATTTTATTGGCATTGATAAAATCATCGACGACCTGATTGATTACATTCAGGTCTGGTATCTGATGCCCGAATTGCTCAAGCGCCCGGTGATTGTCAATTTATGGGGCATGACCGGCGTGGGCAAAACCGATCTGGTGCGCAAGCTGGTTAAGCATCTGCATTTTCAGGATCGTTTTGTTGAAATTGAGCTTTCCAATGTTGACCAGACCTCATGGAATTCCTCGGTTTCCAGTGTGCTGGAAAGCTACGAGTTCCATGACGGCAAACCTTGCATTGTGCTGTTCGATGAAATCCAGCGTTTCAATACACTGGATGAACTCGGCAAACCCATGCCGCAAACCAAATTCATGGATTTCTGGGAACTGCTATCTGACGGACATTTGTCAAAAAAGCAGCGTGACGATCTGGATAGTTTCCTGTTCAGCTATTACCAGCGCCGTCAGGAAGCCCAGCGCAAACGTCAGGCGGGTGAAGAGGTTTCCGATTCAGTCTATTACCTCAGTTCGTGGGAGGCAATTTCGCTGAAAAAAGCCCTCAACCTGCACATGGATATGGAGGAGCTATTAAGCCTCAGCGAAGACGACATGATTGACCTGATCATGCAAGCCAAGCGCCAGAAAACCATTTACGAGCCGATTGATCACGCCAAAACCCTGATTTTGATTTCCGGCAATCTGGATGATGCTTTCCAGATGGCGACCCAAGCGGCGGAAAGTGAGGTGGACGCAGATATTTTCCACGCTTTCACCACCAAAGTGACCCTGATGGATGTCAAGGGGGCACTGATGCGTAAGTTTCGCCCGGAACAGGTAGCGCGTTTTGGCAATATACACTTGATTTATCCCAGCCTGCGCAAACAGGATTTCACCCGTCTGATTGAGCGTGAAATTGAGCGTGTCCAGCAGGAAACCGTCGAGCGTACCGGGATTCGTCTGGCAGTGGATCACAGCATGGTGAGCCTGATCTACCGCAATGGTGTGTTTCCGGTACAAGGGGTGCGCCCGGTGTTTTCCAGTGTCACTGACATTCTGGAAGTGAATTTGTCCAAGCTGTTGTTCCACGCCTTGACCCACGATGCCGAGCACATTGCCCTGCGCTATGCGAGCGATGCCAAACAAATTGAGGCACAAGTCGGCGATGAAAAAGTGTATTACCCCTATGTCGGGCGTATTGATGATATTCGTGCCAGTAACGAGCAGGCAACGGTTGCCAATATCAGCATCCATGAAGCCGGTCATGCGGTGGTGTACATGGCATTGTTCGGGCTTGCACCCTTGCAGCTAAAAAGCCGGATTGCCAATGCTTACGCGGGTGGTTTCACCTTCCCGCACCAGATTCACCGCACCCACCGTACCATGCTGGACATGATCAAGGTCTATCTGGCGGGCGGGATTGCCGAGGAACTGGTGTTTGGTGCGCCCAATGCCACTACCGGGCGCGAATACGACCGCGAGCAAGCCACCATGCTGGCGCTGGATTATGTGCGCCGTTTCGGTTTCGATGCAGAATTCCAGGCTTGTTACATTCTGGAAGATCACGCCTACAAGATGCATCAGGCTGTGACCGATATTGATGCCGAAAAAATGATGATGCGGCTTGCCAGCGAAACCCGTGAATTGCTGGCACAACACCGCCAACTGCTGCTGGCACTGGGTGATGCCCTGGCACAATCCGGCAGTCTGGAAACCCAAACGGTTGCCGAATTGGCGGCACGTCACCATGTGGTGGCAGTGGTGAAAGAAGAGGGCTATTTGCACGTTGCGCCTTACGACCAACTGCTGCAACAAGCCTTGCCTAACCTGACAAACTAAGCGCTATAATGCCGCCCATGAATGATACTGTATTGACCCAACTCGCCGAGGTGCTGGAAAGCCGCAAACAGGCTGCACCCGACAGTTCCTATGTTGCCAAGCTCTATGCCAAGGGGCTGGATGCCATCCTGAAAAAGGTTGGTGAGGAAGCCACCGAAACCGTGATGGCAGCCAAAGATGGCGACAAGGAAAAGATTGTTTATGAAGTCGCGGATTTGTGGTTTCATACGCTGGTATTACTGGCACAGCAGAACCTGCACCCCGACGATGTGCTGAATGAACTGGCACGACGTTTCGGCATGTCAGGTCTGGTGGAAAAAGCCAACCGTAAATATTAACTCAAGGAGATTAAGGAAATGGGTTTAGGTGGTATCAGCCCCTGGTCATTGTTACTGATTCTGGTCATTATCCTGCTGCTGTTCGGCACCAAACGCCTGCGCAACATGGGTAGTGATTTAGGTGAGACCTTCAAAAACTTCCGCAATGCCATGAAAACCGGTGAAGAGGAACAAACCAATACCCCCACACAACAGGTCAATCAGCAACAGCCTCCCGTACATGGCAATGTGATCGACTCGGAAGCCAAGGTCAAAGACAAGGTTTGATTACCTCACTTTTCAAGGTAACACCTCATGTTTGAATCCAGTTTCCTCGAAATGCTGGTGGTTGGTATCATTGCCTTGCTGGTCATTGGTCCTGAACGTTTACCGGGGCTGGCTCGCAAAGCAGGGCGACTACTCGGCAAGGCACGAGCTTTCATCGCCACTACCCGTTCTGACATTGAACGTGAGTTGCGCACCGAAGAAATGCGCTCCATGCTCAGCCGTCAGGAAGAGGAAATCCGCGAGTTACGCAATCTGATGCAGCAAAATACCGACGAAGTACGCCACAGTATCGACGCTGCCACCAAGCCACCCCATGACCCAAAAAGCTAAACCGCCCACAGAGGGTGAGGAACTTGGATTCCTGCAACACCTGATCGAGCTGCGTGACCGCCTGCTGCGTATGGTGATGGCCATTGGCATTGTGTTTCTGATCCTGATGCCGTTTGCGCAGGATTTGTACAACCTATTGTCTGATCCATTGGTACGGCATTTACCCGAAGGGCAAAAACTGATTGCAGTGGGAGTGGCTTCACCGTTTTTCATTCCCTACAAACTGGCTCTCATGGTGGCGTTTGTGTTGGCGTTGCCTTATGTGTTGTATCAGGTTTGGGGCTTTGTTGCGCCTGGGTTGTATCAGCATGAGAAAAAAATTGTTACGCCACTGCTGCTTTCCAGTGTGATTTTGTTCTATTTGGGCATGGCATTTGCGTATTTTTTCGTTCTGCCGATGGTTTTCAGCATTTTACCCAGTTTTGCCCCAACGAATGTTAATGTCTCGCCAGACATTGCCGAATACCTTGACTTCGTGATGATGATGTTCATGGCATTTGGTATTGGTTTTGAAATGCCGGTTGCCACGATTTTGCTGATCAGCACCGGCATCGCCAGTCGTGAAACCCTAGAACAGTCGCGCCCTTATGTGATTGTGGCAGCGTTCACCATCGGCATGTTGTTGACCCCGCCTGATGTGCTGTCGCAGGTAATGCTGGCAGTGCCGATGTGGTTGTTGTTTGAGGTCGGCTTGCTTGCCAGCCGCTTGTTCGACAAGAATGTGGCGCAAGCCAGTGCGGAGCGGGAAGCCCGTGAGAAACTTGAATATCAGGGCGAAATCAACGCACCTGCTAACCCGACAACTAGCAACACAATGGCTGCGGCAGGTGTTGCAACAGCCACCAGTGTGGCAACTGCTACCGCTACTGCTTGGGAAGATGATACCCATATTTTCGAGGAAACCGTTGCTACCCAGTCGACAGATGACGAGGAATTCCGTCCTCTGACTGACGAGGAAATGGAAGCTGAGCTGGCAAAGCTGGATGAGGAGTTCAAGCGTATGGAAGAAGGTTTCCGTCGGGAAGAAAACGATCCGCCTAAAACAGAGTGACCTGCCTCAGGCAACGTCTGGCACTTTCGGCCTGGCTTCATCCGCCGGGTCGAAAATGTCGCGGAAGCTGGCATAGCTAGCACCTGCCAGCACCGGGATCAGCACCAGATAACCCAGCCCAAAGGCAACAGACCCCAGCAGCGCCAGCAACAGGATGGCAACCGCAAACAGTACTAGCGGGATAATGTTCTTCAGGCAAGCCAGCAGGCTGGTGGTGATGGCATCCAGCGGTTCCTGATTCTCAAACACCACCAGTGGTGTGGCAAAGAAAAACGCCATCAGCACTACCAACATGACACCACCTTGCAACATCAGGCTGACCGGGGAGCCTTCCGACATGGCAGCCAGTGTTTCAGCGACATTGGCTTCGCTCTGGGGCATATACAGCGCTTGCAGGATGGTTCCGGTCAGCGGATAGAGGGACACAAACAGCAAGAGCGCACCTACCACCATTGCCCCACCCAACACTAACAAAGGTTTGCGGAAACGCGGATCATGGAAACCAATCAGGATGTCTTCCACCTGTGCCAGCGCCCCTACCAGTGACTTGTGGGCTGTAACCAACAAGCCGGTCAGCAGGAAGGGCATGATGAATGCGATCAGGAAAATACCAACAAACGGCAACATGCCCAACAGCATCAGGAGCAAAAGAAAAATGATGGACAGTGCCAACCACGCCCCAAGATTGGATTTGAAGGCGTACCAGCCTGCACCCAGCCAGACGAAGCACTGTCGCAATGCAACCAACTGTATCTTCATGGTGTAGCCCTTTTACCGTGGAAATCTTGTAATAGTTATTGATGAATGAATCTGGTAACAAGTTTCACTTGGTAGCGTAAAAGACTTGAAAAGTCAATTGTGCAGCGCAAATTAAGTAATTACCTGCTACAATGCCCCGCTTCGTGAAAGACTGCATAGCAACGAGGTTCACTGTGAGACCGTCAACTGTTCCCCGCCGCAAAACCGTCATGCTGATTCTGGATGGTTTTGGTGTAAACCCCAGCAAAAAATACAACGCTGTTTACGAAGCCGATACTCCCCGGCTGGATGAATACTTCGGTAAGTACCCACATACGACCCTGCAAGCCTCCGGGCGGGCGGTTGGCTTACCGGATGGGCAAATGGGCAATTCCGAAGTCGGGCACATGACCATCGGTTGCGGCACGATCCTCAAGCAAGATCTGGTGCGAATTGATGATGCCATTGATGATGGCAGTTTTTTCAAAAACCATTCCCTGCTGAATGCCCTGAATGCTGCCAAAGCCGACAAACGCCCGCTGCATTTGTTGGGGCTGGTATCGGATGGCGGTGTCCACAGCCACATGACCCACCTGACTGCCTTGCTGCGTGCCTGCATGGAACACGGTGTCAAACCGGTACTGCACGCCATTACCGACGGGCGTGATACCGCTCCCAAGGTTGCAAAACAGTTCATCAGGCACGTCATGAACATCATGGAAATGACCGGCGGTGAAATTGCCACTGTCACGGGGCGTTTTTATGCGATGGATCGTGACAACCGCTGGGAACGCACCAAAGTGGCCTGGGACGCGATGGTACACGGCATCGGCACACCAGCCAGTGACCCCTTGCAGGCCGTCGAAGATGCTTACGCCGCCGGGGAAACTGACGAATTCATCAAGCCGCGTATCATGCCGGGAGCAGAACGCATCCAGAGCAACGATACCGTGTTGTTTTTCAACTTCCGCAATGACCGCCCTCGCCAGACAGCCAAAGCCTTGGCGGATGAAAACTTTGACGGCTTTGACCGGGGGAGTTTTGAGGTGGTCTCCCTCACCACCATGACGGAATACGACAAGCGCTTGCTGGCTCCGGTGCTGTTCCCACCCGAGCGCCCCGCCACCAATCTGGCACAGACCATCAGCCTGGCTGGCCTGAAGCAGTTGCATTGCGCAGAAACGGAAAAGTATGCCCACGTGACCTTTTTCTTCAACGGTGGGCGTGAGCGTACCTATGCGGGTGAAGACCGCATTGTGATTCCATCTCCCAAGGTGGAAACCTATGATTTGCAGCCGGAAATGAGTGCTGCGGAAGTGGCAGATACCGTCATCAACGCCATTGAAAGCAACCAGTACTGCTTCATCGTGGCGAATTTCGCCAACGGTGACATGGTAGGCCACACGGCTGTACCGGGTGCGGTCATCAAGGCAGTGGAAACGCTGGATCGTGAAGTCGGGCGGGTGCTGGATGCGATCGTCAAGCATAACTATTCTGCCATCCTGACGGCTGACCACGGCAATTGTGATGAATACATCGACCCGCTGAGTGGTGAACCCAACACCCAGCACACGGTTTACCCGGTTCCTTGCCTGATTGTCGACAAATCCAACTGGCGTTTGTCCACGGAAGGCGGTCTCAGCAACCTTGCCCCGACTGTCCTGCATCTGATGGGTTTGCCTAAACCGGAAGGCATGAAAGGCAAGACTCTGCTGCTGGAAGAGTTACCGGCGGGGCAAGGCGCTGGCGGCAATTACTGAGGCTTATTGCCCCAGCAAGGCTTTTTTCAGTGGGGCTTGTACGGGTTTTTCGCCCAGCCATATGCCGAAAAATGCCTGTTTGAAATCCGCCCCGGCAATGCTTGCGGCATTCTTGCCATTCTTGATGATGGCAAGTTTGTCGGCGTTGAAGGCGAAATCGTAAATATCTCCTTCCTTGATTTCTTCCTTGAATACGGCAATCAGTTGCTCAATGCGGGGTTGCAGGCTTGGATCAGTGCTGGATTGCTTGAAGCCAGAGCGCACGGCCTCTTCCATGTTTTCGCTGGTAATCATGCCGGATGTGATTTCCAGGCGCATGGTGCTGGGCTGGGTGGAAGTGAGGATGGCGGCGGCATCTGTACTTTTTGCCTGCAAATACAAGCCTGCGGTATACAGGTTGAAAATGGCCTTGGTGCGGATGCCCTTGCCATTGAGGGTCAGGTTTTGTCCGGCAAAGGTTTGCTGGGCAGGAAAGTTGTCAGTTGCCAGGCTGACAGCAGGTAACAGGCACAACAGTGCTAGACAGAATTTCAACAGGGTACGCATGGCCTATCTCCTCTTTGTTGACTGTGACAGTACGGCTATCTATATCACTTTCAACAATTTTCAGCCATAGAAAACAAAAACCCCGCAGGGGGCTACGGGGTTGAGAGAGAGGAGAGCTTGAGATGTGTTATTTCATTCGCCTTGCCGAAACGCTTTTTGTGTTCCCTTGACTATGACTGGTTGCATCCATGCCGCTTGAGTTGTTGCTTTTAGGTTCGACATTCTTGTCATTCCGGTTGTGGCGTTAATCGACAGGGTTGCTTGCCTGTCTGGGATAAAGTATAGGAAACAAATCTCAGAATGTAAGGCTAAAAAGATATTATCGGTATCATTCCTTGCCTGAATGGTCGCCGGTTATCGGATCGTAACTGTGGTCGGGGTGTACTCTGCTAGACTGGAACCTGATCCGATCAACCAGTCATAAAAACAAACCATGAATACCGGACTCATCATCTTTCTTTCCCTGTTGGGTGGTCTTGTGTTGTGGGCAATCCTGCTCTACAACCAGTTGGTTGCCCTGAAAAACAATACTGCCAAAGCCTGGAGCAACATCGACGTATTGCTCAAGCAGCGCAATGCCGAATTACCCAAGCTGGTCGCTGTGTGCAAGGAACACATGCAATACGAACAGGCAACCCTGCAAAAGGTGATGGAAGCCCGCAACCGGGTTGCCAGTGCCATGCAATCCGGCGATATGGGGGCTTTGGGGGCAGCGGAAGGTGCATTGCGTATCGGTCTGGGGAATCTGTTTGCGGTTGCGGAGGCGTACCCCGAGTTGAAGGCCAGCGATTCCTTCCGGCATTTGCGTGAGCGCATCACCGGGCTGGAAGACAGCATTGCCGATCGGCGCGAGTTTTATAATGATTCTGCTGCCATCAACAATACCCGTATCGAACAGTTCCCGGATGTGGTCATTGCCAAAGCATTCAGTTTCAAGCCATTCCGCCTGATGAGTTTCAGTGCCGAGGAAACCAGTGATGTGGACGTGGCTGCGCACTTTACTGCCTGAACTGGGTGGGACAGGCAACCCGCCGCTGGGTGATAGGGGTGGGCTGGACTGGTTGCAGGTGATGGATAACCAGCGCATTGCTGTTTTGCGGCGCGGTGGTTTGATGAATCTGGCGGCAGCCCCCAGCTTTGTGTTGTTGTGGGGTATTGCCTGTCTGGGATTGTTTTATTACGCGCTCAAGCCGTGGCTGCTGTTGCTTGCAACGTGCAGTCTGCTGTTTTCACTAGGTTTGTTTCGCCGTTATCGCCTGATTGCCGATACCCCAACCTCAACACTCAGCAGTGGTGCGCAGGGTTATGTGGAATTGCAAGGTAAAGCCGCCCTGCCCGATGGGGTGGGTTTCCGTGGTTTACCGCATCTGCCTGTTACCGTGTGGTTGCCGGGTTATGTGGAAGATGAGCCGTTTGTGCTGGATGATGGCAAGGGGCGTTGCCTGCTTTATCCGCGTGGTGCTGAAATCATTGCTTGCCCTGGTGACAGTCATTATTCCTGGCTGAATGCCATTTACCCCGGACAAACCTTGTATGCTTTGGGGGAGTTACATACCTTACGCAGCGTTGGTGATTCAGATGAACAGCGAGAACGGTTGGCGGCGTTATTGGCAGAATGGAAAAGCAACCCGTTACAGTTACGTCGCTGTTTTGATGTGGATGGCAACGGGCAGATTGACCCGGATGAATGGCAGCAGGTATTGGTAGCCGCCCAACGCTGGGTTACTGATGATTTGCGGGAACAACAGCGTGCACCGGGTACGCATGTGATGGATGGGGCAAAGGCTGGACAATTGTTCCTGATTACCAATATTCCCCCTGAGAAACTGGCGGGGCGCTATCGGCAAATGGCATTTGTGCATCTGCTTTACTGGTTATCATGCTTGCTTGCCATGCTCATAATATAAGCAATAATAAACAAATTCTCGCAAACCGCCCTATATCAATAAATGGCAATGTTGAGCAACATTGCGCTTGTTCCTTGCATTTTCTGGGCACTTTTTTCTGTTTTTCATGCAAATTCGTGTCTTTATTGTTCAGCTTCCGCCGTTTTTTGAAGTAGTTACTCCCACCTGTTTACAGCTTTTTTACATGACCGATGACATTATTGCGATGATCGACAAGTTTCCCATCAGGAAAGAGAGGCTTGACGGTTTGGCGGGGTGTGTAGGTCTGTCAAATTCAGAATTGTCGACAATATCATGAAAATGACTGGCTCATGTGCTCTTTCAAACAAGATGGGGACATGGGTCGAATGCATTTTCGAGAGGTTTTTTCAGCAAACGGAGGAGTCATTTAATGGCGTCAAACATCAACTGGGCGGCGATCGACAGCGATCCGCGCTTTCAGGCGTTGCACAAGAAGAAAACCACCTTCTTGTGGAGCCTGATGATCATTTCAACTGTCTACTATTTCCTGCTGCCCATTGGCGCAGCGTACTACCCTGACCTGTTCAAAATCAAAGTCTGGGGGCCAATGAACGTTGGCATCCTGTTCGCTTTGTCTGAATTCGTGGTCGCCTGGACTATCGCGGCTGTTTATGCCCGTCGTGCCAACCGTGATTTCGACGCGATGGCGGCTGAAATTGTCCGTGACGTTGCCTGATCAAGTAAGGGAGAGACACATGAAGAAATCTTTGTGGGCAGGTTCTGCCCTGCTGCTGTCATTGTTCGCTTGCCAAGCTGCCTTTGCTGAAGGTGGTGCGGTAGCTGACCAATACAAGTGGCTAACGTTTGTGGTTTTCGGTGCGATTATCGGCCTGACCATGTATGTAACTTACCGCGCTGCGAAGCAAACCTCTTCTGCGGCTGACTTCTACGCTGCTGGTCGTTCCGTTACCGGTGTACAAAACGGTTGGGCGATTGCGGGTGACTACCTGTCTGCTGCCTCTTTCCTGGGTATTGCTGGTTTGATCTCCCTGTACGGTTATGACGGTTTCATGTACTCCGTAGGCTGGCTGGTTGCTTATATCACCGTATTGCTGGTGATTGCGGAACCTTGCCGTAACATCGGCAAGTACACACTGGGCGACATTCTGGCGTTCCGTAATAACCCGAAAGCCTCCAAGACCGTTGCAGCGATTTCTACCGTTACCGTTTCCACTTTCTACCTGACGGCTCAAATGGTAGGCGGTGGCGTTCTGGTTAAAACCCTGATCGGTATTGACTATGAAATCTCCGTTATCGCAGTAGGCATCCTGATGCTGACCTACGTCGTATTCGGCGGCATGAAAGCCACTACCTGGGTACAGATCATCAAGGCGATCCTGCTGGTGACTGCTTCCATCCTGCTGGTATTGTTCACTTGGGGTCAGTATGGCTTCTCCTTCCCTGGCTTCCTGGATGCGGTCGTTGGCAATGCTGACGTACAAAAGCAAGTTGCCAAACTGCTGGGTGACGCTGCTACCAACATGACACCTGAGCAACTGGGTCAACGCTTCCTTGAACCTGGCCTGTTCCTGAAGAACCCGATTGACCAGATCTCTCTGGGTATGGCACTGGTTTTGGGTACTGCCGGTCTGCCACACATCCTGATGCGCTTCTTCACGGTTCCAACGGCACAAGACGCACGTAAATCTGTTATCTGGGCGATGGGCATCATCGGTGGTTTCTACGTCCTGACCCTGTTCCTGGGTATGGGTGCTGCCATCAACGTAACACCTGCGACAATTGTCGGTCTGGACAAGGGCGGTAACATGGCTGCTCCATTGCTGGCTCAGTTCGTCGGTGGTGGCCCTGACTCGCTGCTGGGTAACTTCTTCCTGGCGTTTGTTGCAGCGGTTGCGTTTGCCACTATCGTTGCGGTTGTTGCCGGTCTGGTATTGGCGGCGGCTTCTGCCATGTCCCATGACCTGTACGTTGGTGTTGTTCGTGGTGACCACGCCACTGCACAAGAGCAAATCACTGCTGCCCGTGTTGCTACCGTTATCGTGGGTGCATTGGCTATCTATGTCGGTATCGCTGCCAAAGGCCAGAACGTTGCGCATCTGGTGGCACTGGCATTTGCGGTTGCTGCATCTTCCAACCTGCCTGCGGTGTTCCTGACCCTGTACTGGAAAAAGACCAACACTTATGGTGTGGTTGCCGGTATGTTGGTTGGTGCGTTCTCTGCAATTTATCTGGTAATGGTTTCCCCGAACATGACTTACCCATTGGCAAAAATTGCTGATGCGAAGAAAGTTCTGGAAGGTACACCAGCAACACCAGCCAAAGAAGCAGCAGCAGCACAATGGGGCTTCTCTTGCGAACTGTTCGCCAGTGCAGATTGCAAGAAGGAAGTGAAAGCATCTCCTGAAAAACCAGCCGTTCCAGGTGCTAAAGAGAAGCTGGCGAAAGCCCAGACTGATCTGGCTGCCCTGGCTGATGAAGCAGCCAAAGCTGCCAAGCAGAAGGAAATTGCTGGTCTGGAAAAAGCCATCAAGGCTGCGGAAGACGACCTGAAGAAATTTGAAGGTCAGACTACCAGCATGATGGGTCTGGAAAAGCCTTGGTTCCAGTTGAAGAACCCTGGCTTGATCTCTATCCCGCTGGGCTTCCTTGTCACCATTCTGGTTTCACTGTTCACTCGTGACCGTCGCTCTGACGAGATGTGGGACGAGCTGTATGTGCGTCAGAACACCGGTATCAACGCCGAAGGTGCACAAGCCCACTAAGAGGTTTCCTCCCTCTAAAGAAAGCCCCCGCCTTGTGCGGGGGTTTTTCTTGCCGGGGTCTGAAAATCAGGGGATAGTCACCATTTTGAAGAATATTATTGAGAGACAAGCCCCATGTCTGTCAGCAGTATCTGGTTTTCCCGCCTGAATCTGGATAACCCTTACGGGAAGGAATCGTATGTCCTGGCCTTCCTGTTTTCCGTGCTGGTTGCGGTTATTTCTTATCCATTGTCCCTGCACATGGACATCGCCAACATCATCATGCTGTTCCTGCTGGAGGTGTTTCTGTGCGCCATTTGGCTGGGGCAAGGTCCATCCTTGCTGGCAGCGATTGCGTCGGTACTGCTGTTTGATTTCTTTTTTGTCCCACCCCAGTTTGCACTATTGACGACCAGTGTCGAACACATTGTCATGATGGTGGTGATGTTGCTGATTGCCTTGCTGACCGGGCAAATGGCGTCTGTCCTGCTGGCGCAGAATCGTGAATTGCAGGCCAGCGAAGCACTGACCAGTTCCCTTTACCGGATGGCACGCGAATTGGCAGGGGCAAGCAGTGCGCAACAAGTGGAAGAAATTGCCCAGCGTTACCCGGCGAGTGCTGCTGCCAGCTCCCTGCTATCCATTGCCCAAGAACGCCTGCATTACGCCGACATGCTGGAGACTCAGCACGTACAGGTGGAATCCGAACGTTTGCGCAATGCTATCCTGTCCTCACTGTCACATGACCTGCGAACCCCTTTGACGGCACTGGTCGGACTGACCGAGGTCCTGCAACTGGACAATGCCAACCTTTCCCCTTCCCAAAGCAACATGGTGGATGCAGTACACGAGCAATCGGTGCGGTTGGCAGGGATGGTGGCAAAACTGCTGGATCTGGCGCGGTTGTCTGCTGGTAAAGTTACCATCAACAAGGAATGGAATTCCCTTGCCGATGTGACGGGTGCTGCGCTGGCGTTGTTAAGCCATGCCTTGGCAAAACACCCGCTTACGGTGGAGATTCCCGGTAACTTTCCCTTGGTGGAATTTGATGCCGTCCTGATTGAGCGGGTTATCAGCAACCTGCTGGACAATGCCTGCAAGTACACGCCAGCGGGAACGCCCATCACCATTGCTGCCGTGCTTAACAGCCGTCAGGTTGAAATGCGCATTTGTGACCGGGGCAGCGAAACCCTGTTCAATACCCTGATGACATCCGGCATTGCTGCCAACCGCGTGGCTGCACCGGAAAAAAACACGGGTTTGGGCTTGGCAATTTGTGAAGCCATTTTGAAGGTACACGGCGGTACGTTATACCTGCAACAGCATAAAGGGGGAGGAATCTGTGCCTGTTTTACCCTACCGTTCAGTACACCTCCCGTCATGGACGATGAACCTGAAGAGAAACCCACATGAACAATAATTCCGTATTGATCGTTGAAGATGAACCGCGTATCCGCCAGTTTCTGCGTACCGCGCTGGAAACAGAGGGCTTCAAGGTGTTGGAAGCCCCTACCGTGACAGGCGGCCTGGGGCTGGCGGGCGAATACCGGCCTGGGCTGGTGGTGCTTGACCTTGGGTTGCCGGATGCGGATGGTATCGAGTTTATCCGCATTTTACGCAGTTGGTCGGATGTGCCGGTACTGGTGCTGTCTGCCCGCAACATGGAAAGTGACAAGGTGGCAGCACTCGATGTGGGGGCAGACGATTACCTTGCCAAACCTTTTGGGGTGACAGAATTGCTAGCGCGGTTACGCGCCCTGCGGCGGCGGCGTGAAAAGCGCCCTACTGATGATTTCGCCGTGATCCGTTTTGGTGAGGTGGTGGTTGACCGTGCCAACCGTGCGATTACCCGCAGTGGGGAAGTTGTCCACCTGACCCCGCGTGAATATCACCTGTTGACGGTGTTGCTGGCACAGCCGGGCAAAATCCTTACCCAGCGGCAACTGTTGCGGGAAGTGTGGGGAACGGGGCACGCCGAAGACGGGCATTACATCCGCATTTACATTGGCAGGCTGCGCCAGAAGCTGGAAACCGATCCGACCCACCCCCGTCATTTACTGACAGAAACCGGGGTGGGGTATCGGTTTAACCCCTGAGCCTTTAGAAATGGGGTTGCTGGATTTCGATGTAGGACACTGAGCCGAATTTTGCCAAGGCAATACGCAACACGGTGGGGGAAGGGTTGATCAACTTTGCGGGGAATTCCGCAAACCAGACATCACCCGCCGGGCTGGGGTTAACCAGAATCAACTGTTCTTCGCCGGATTGCACCAGTGACATTTCAACACCGCGCAGATTGGTATCGGGCAGGATTTCCAGCCGCACCAGACCGGGTTTCTCGGCTTCCTTGCGAACCAGTGCCACCTTCATGCGGGCGTTCTGCAAGGTGCACTGGTTGGTTGCCAGCCAGCATTCACCTGCGAGCTGCAAGGCTTCCATCGCAATGGGCGTTTGTTGTTTCGGCTGGTCTTTCGTGACCCACAAATCCATCATGCCCCAACCACCAATGGTCAGCAGGGGGGCAACGATGATGGCAATCCGCAAGTTCAGGGGCAAACCCAGAAACCATTTCAAAAACATACAATACTCCAGGGAAAACAGGTGCGGGTAGCATACCTGAAACTGCATTTACATGAGGGATGCATTGATCCACAGATGCGCCCAGATACTGACGACATACCCCAGTGCCACTGCCCACGTCCATTTCAGGTGTGACATGAAGGTGTAGATACCGCGAGCCTGCCCCATCAACGCCACACCCGCCGCAGAACCGATGGAAAGTAGTGAGCCACCCACCCCGGCAGTCAGCGTCACCAGCAGCCATTGCCCGTGGGACATGTCCGGGTGCATGGTAATGACCGCAAACATCACCGGAATGTTGTCGATCACGGCGGAAAGCAAGCCGATCATCACGTTGGCCCAGGTAGCGCCCATGTCGGTATACAGCAGCTCGGAAACCAGCGCCAGATAACCAAACGCACCCAAACCACCTACACACAGGATGACGCCGTAGAAAAACATCAGGGTATCCCACTCGGAACGCTGCAACTGGGTAAAGATGTCAAAACGCCCCACACTCTCCTCTTCTGTGTCATTGCGCGGGTCGTGGTCAGACACTTTCAGATACCAGCCATACAGTTTCAGGATACCCAGCCCGGTCATCATCCCCAGAACTGGCGGCAGGTGCAGCGAGTTATGGAACATGACAGCGGTGGCAATGGTGGCAATGAACAAACCCAGTACCACAAAACCGCCCCGCTTGATTGCCACCACGTCTTTCAGGGGGGCAGGATGGCCTTTCTCGATGAAGAACGACATGATCAGCGCGGGAATAAACCAGTTCAGGACAGAAGGAATGAACAGGGCAAAGAATTCCTGAAATTTGACTAGACCAGCCTGCCACACCATCAGGGTGGTGATGTCTCCAAACGGGCTCCATGCCCCACCGGCATTGGCTGCCACCACAATATTGATACAGCCCATCGCTACAAATTTGGGTCTGTCGGATGCAACCGCAACCAGTACCGCTGCCATCAGCAACGCGGTGGTCAGGTTATCGGCTACCGGAGAAATGAAAAATGCCAGTACACCGGTAATCCAGAAAATCCAGTACAGGGAAAAGCCTTTGGAAACCAGCCAAGCGCGTAAGGCTGCGAACATGTTGCGCTCATCCAGCGTATTGATGTAGGTCATCGCCGCCAGCAGGAACAGGAACAATTGCCCGTATTCCAGCAGGTTATGGTTGAGGATTTCACTCATTTGCTCCTGTTTGCCAGCACCAGCATAGGCAAGCGCGACCAGTACCCAGATGATGCCCGCTGCCACCATCACCGGCTTGGATTTGCGCATGTGCAAATGTTCTTCACCAATCACTAGTGCGTAAGCGAATACAAACAGGATGAGGGCGGTCAGGCCAAGCCCGGTGGCAGTGAGGTTTAGTACTTCACCTGCACCACCGCCACCTCCGGCGAAACTTAGTATGGGGAAGAACAAGGCAAGCAGCCCGACCAGCCACGCTAGGGGATCATTAGGTTTCATCAGTCGCCTCTCTGTGTTGAATAACACCTGGATTGTGCCAGCCCGATACGCTGGCGAAAATGATCAAAGTGGTCTGTTTAAGAAAAAGGCTCCCGCAGGAGCCTTTTTTCTACCGATGTGGAGATTCGGTTTAGTGACCAGTCGCCGCGCCTGCCCCGCGAGGGATACGCACGTCTTCGACCAAGTGTTGGATATGCTCCGGTGGTGGTGGAGTTATGCGGGAAACGATAAACGCAACCGCAAAGTTCACCAACGCACCAATCGTACCAAACGCTTCAGGGGAAATGCCAAACAACCAGTTTTCAGGCTTGCTTGCTGCCATTTCAGTACCCTTGACGAAGAACCAGCCCTTGAACCAGAAGATGTAGACGACAGTAACGAGAATACCCGCCAACATACCGGCTACAGCACCTTGGGTGTTCATGCGCTTGGAGAAGATACCCATCATCAGCACAGGGAAGATGGAAGCCGCTGCCAGACCGAACGCCAGGGCTACTACCTCAGCCGCAAAGCCCGGCGGGTTGAGACCCATCCAGCCTGCGATCACGATAGCGAATGCCATGGCAATACGTGAAGCCAGCAGTTCACTCTTCTCGGAAATGTTCGGGTTGATCACGCTCTTGATCAGGTCATGCGAAATCGCAGAAGAAATCGCCAGCAACAGACCTGCCGCAGTAGACAGTGCCGCTGCGATAGCACCTGCGGCTACCAAAGCAATAACCCAGTTAGGCAGTTTGGCAATTTCAGGGTTGGCCAGAACCATGATGTCGCGGTCAACCTTGGTGACTTCGTTACCATTCCAGCCAAATTTGCCCCACTTTTCATCGTGCTTGGCTTTCACCTCGTCCAGTTTCTTCTGGGCTGCGGCTACATCACCACCATCTTTCTGTGCTTTGGCCAGTGCCGCTGTTGCATCAGACAGACCACCGTCGTTGTAGTACTGGATCTTGCCATCGCCGTTTTTGTCAGCCATTTCCAGCAGCTTGGTTTTTTCCCAGGTTTTCATCCATTCTGGACGCTGGTCGAAAGCCAAGTTGCCATCCGGTGAGCCAACAGCACCGGTTTGCACGGTGTTCATCAGGTTCAGGCGAGCCATTGCCCCAACCGCAGGCGCGGTGGTGTACAGGCCAGCGATGAAGATCAGCGCCCAGCCAGCAGACAAACGTGCATCAGAGACTTTAGGTACGGTGAAGAAACGGATGATAACGTGAGGCAGACCCGCAGTACCGATCATCAGGGTCATGGTCAGCATAAACAGGTTGATAGTGCTGCCTTGCTGAACCGTGTAAGCCTTGAAGCCCAGATCAGTAACGACCTGATCCAGTTTATCCAGCAGGTAAACGCCATCAGCCATTTGTGCACCCAGACCCAGTTGCGGGATAGGGTTGCCAGTCAGGTTGAAGGAAATGAAGACCGCAGGAACCGTGTAAGCCAGGATCAGAACCACATACTGTGCGATCTGGGTATAGGTGATACCTTTCATGCCGCCCAATACCGCGTAAACGAACACGATACCCATACCGACGTACAGACCTGTATCAACCGATACTTCGAGGAAGCGGGAGAAGGTAACGCCTACACCACGCATCTGACCGATTACATAAGTCACGGAGATGATGATCAAACAGATAACGCCCACGATACGTGCCGTTTGTGAGTAATAACGGTCGCCGATGAACTCGGGAACGGTAAACTTGCCAAACTTGCGCAGGTAAGGCGCCAGCAGCATCGCCATCAGTACGTAACCGCCTGTCCAACCCATCAGGTAGGCAGAGTTGTCATAACCACCAAACGCGAGCAAGCCCGCCATGGAGATGAAAGACGCCGCAGACATCCAGTCCGCCGCTGTAGCCATACCGTTCTGGATAGGGCCGATGCCACCACCCGCCACGTAGAATTCACTGGTAGAACCAGCACGCGCCCAAAACGCAATACCGAAGTACAGCGCAAAGCTCAGACCGACGACAATATAAGTCCAGACTTGAAGTTCTGACATACGATTCCCCCCTTATTCGTGAACGTCAAATTGACGGTCGATCTGACCCATGCGCCATGCATAGAAGAAGATCAGGCCGATAAAGACGTAAATTGAGCCTTGCTGGGCGAACCAGAAGCCAAGTTTATAACCACCCAAGTGAATGGCATTGAGTGGTTCAACCAGCAAAATACCAAAACCGAATGACACAATGAACCAAATGACCAGGCACATACTAAGCAGACGGACATTCGCCGCCCAGTACGCCTGTGCTGATTTATCCAACATAGTTTAGACTCCTCCGTTGTTGCACAAACGCGATGAGTTTAGCGTGAATGTAAACAACATGTAAATTGCTGAAATTATAAAAACCGTGGATCAGCCAACAATTTGTGGATTCTTGTCGGTCGTTTAGGGGTGTTCAGGCGGTGAAATGGCAGGATAATCCTACATATTGTCGACAATTTCCCAATTGCACCAAATTAGTGCGAAACTTCGTGTAAATTTTTAGCATAAGGAATTTCCTGCCTGAAAACAGGCTGTATCACCCCGGATTTCCCATGATCCGCAAATCCCCCTAGAATGGCGCGAATCCTGAGGCATTCCGCGAGAAACATATCCCATGACTGAACCAGAAAACTATATCCTCACCGTCACCTGTCCAGCCACTACCGGGATTGTTGCTGCTGTTACCGGCTTTTTGGCAGAGTCCCGCTGCTACATTAACGAAATGGCGCAGTATGACGATGAAATGACCCAGAAATTCTTTTGCCGTATCATGTTCCGCCCCGATACGGAGTTATCCCCCTCCATAGCTGACCTGCGTAGCCAGTTTGCCACGGTAGCCAGCCGTTTTGACATGCAATGGCGTATCACCAATGCCGCCCGCCCGACCCGCGTGATCCTGATGGTGTCGAAAGCCGACCATTGCCTGGTTGATCTGCTGTACCGCAAGCACAAGGGTGATCTGAATATGCAGGTGGTGTGTGTCATTTCCAACCACATGGATTTACGTTCGATTGTGGAACGCGAAGGTATCCGCTTTGTCTGTCTGCCCGTCGGCAAGGGCAACAAAGCCGAACAGGAAGCAAGGATGCTGGACATCGTGAGCGAAACCGAAGCAGAACTGGTGGTGCTGGCGCGTTACATGCAAATCCTTTCCAATGATACCTGCCGCAAGTTGGCAGGGATGTGTATCAATATCCACCACTCATTCCTGCCGGGATTCAAGGGTGCTCGCCCTTACCATCAGGCATTTGACCGGGGGGTAAAGCTGATTGGGGCAACGGCGCATTACGTCACATCCGACCTTGACGAAGGCCCGATCATTGAGCAATCAGTGGAGCGTGTCGACCACACGTTCCTGCCCGAAGCCTTGGCAGCACTGGGGCGCGATCTGGAAAACAATGCCCTTGCCCGTGCCGTGCGCCTGCACATTGAGCGGCGCGTGTTTGTGGATGGCAATAAAACCGTTGTCTTTAAATAGTCGCGTCATGCCCCGCATCCTGCCCATCGCCAAGCGTGGCGACCCCATCCTGCAACAGCGGGCGCAACCTGTTGCGGATATTCACGATCCTGCGGTACAAGCCTTGCTGGACGACCTGTTGTTGACGCTGGAAGCCTCCAGTGGTGTCGGTATTGCCGCCCCGCAGGTGTTTGTCAGTTTGCGCATCATCATTGTCGCCTCGCGCCCCAACCCGCGTTACCCTGATGCGCCGCTGATGCAGCCGCTTGCCATGCTCAACCCGGAAATCCTCTGGCAATCCGCCGCCACGTGTACGGGTTGGGAAGGTTGTCTGAGCGTACCCGATGCCCGCGCCCAGGTTATCCGTGCCACCCGCTTGCACATGCGTTACCTCGACCGGCAGGGCGCAGTGGTGGAAGCAGCTTTTGACGGTTTCATCGCCCGCATCATCCAGCACGAATGCGACCATCTTGATGGCATCCTGTTTCCCGAACGCTTGCCCGCGCAGACGCCCATCCTTACCGAAGCCGAATTCCAGCAGGCGATCAGGGGGAGCACCCATGAACCTGTGCTAAAACAATGAATTTGTAGCGCACCATGCCAACAAAAACAGTTTTGGGTGCTGTGTTCCCGCCTGATTGACGATTACAATGTGCCGGATACATATCCAGTATCCGGGCATTCAACGATAACGGTACAATCGCACCCACAGTGACACCAGAATCATCACCAAAGGAGACAGTCATGTCGGACAACACTCAACCGGGCGATTCCCAAGCCGCTATCAATACCTTGGGTTTCGCCTCTGTTGCCAAGGAAATGGGCGAAAATTTCAAGCAGGTCGAAGAGATCATGGCGGGTTTCAGCAAATCCTATGAAAGCCTGAAACTCGACCCTTTCAATCTCAAGCAAGCCTACAGCGACTGGATGGAAGCCATCGCCAAAAACCCGGAAAAGCTCATTGAAGCCAACATGGCTTTTTGGCAAAAGTCGATGGAATTGACCCAACATGCCATGCAGAGTTTCCTGACCGGGCAACCGGCTGGCAAAGTGATCGAAGCCCCAAAATCTGACCGGCGTTTCAGCCACGAAGACTGGGAAACCAAACCGATCTTTGATGTGATCAAGCAATCTTACCTGCTGGTTTCCGACTGGACACGCAAAGTGGTTGCCTCTGCTGAAGGTCTGGACGCACACACCGCCGAGCGCGTCAAGTTTTTCACCGAACGTAACCTTGATGCGATGTCGCCCACCAATTTTGCCCTGACCAACCCGGCAGTGATTGAAAAAATCCGCAATACCAAAGGCGCGAATCTGGTTCACGGCCTGAAAAACATGCTGGAAGATCTGGAAGCAGGCAATGGGCAATTGCGCATCCGCATGACTGACACCAAAGCCTTCAAACTGGGGGAAAACGTGGCGGCAACACCCGGCAAGGTGGTGTTCCAGAACCGCATGTTCCAGTTGATCCAGTACACGCCCAGCACGGAAAAAGTCCTGAAGCGCCCGCTACTGATCGTGCCACCGTGGATCAACAAGTTTTACATCATGGATTTGCAACCCAAGAACTCCATGCTCAAATGGCTGGTGGATCAAGGGCACACCGTCTTTGTCATTTCCTGGATCAACCCTGACGAAACCTATGCCGAGGTTGGCTTTGAAGATTACGTCCACGCTGTTGTCCAGGCGATGGATGCGGTGCAGTACGATACCGGCGAAGCCGAGATGAACGCGATTGGCTACTGCATCGGTGGCACATTGCTGACTTCCACCCTGGCTTACCTGAAAGCCAAAGGCGATAACCGCATCAAGAGCGCCACGTTCTTCACCACCATGTTGAATTTCGCCGAACCGGGTGAGTTGGGTCTGTTTATCGACGAAGTGCAAATCAGCGGTCTGGAAGCACAAATGAACGAGCAGGGTTACATGGATGGCAGCCTGATGGCGGGTGCATTCAACCTGTTGCGTGCCAATGATTTGATCTGGTCATTCTACGTCAACAACTACCTGATGGGTAATGACCCGCGCCCATTCGACTTGTTGTACTGGAACTCCGATTCCACCCGGATGCCTGCGAAAATGCACTCGTGGTATCTGCGCAACCTTTACAAGGACAACAAACTCTGCCAGCCCAAAGCCCTCAGCATTGATGGCGTGGAACTGGACATCGGCACGATTGATACGCCTGCCTGCTTTATTTCCGCGATCGAAGACCACATTGCTCCGTGGAAATCCACCTACTCGGGCGCTCGCCTGTTTGGTGGTGATGTGCGCTTCATTCTGGGAGGCTCGGGTCACATTGCCGGGATCATTAACCCACCGGCTGCTAAAAAGTACAACTACCGTGTCAGTGATGACCTGCCAGAAAGCGCTGATACTTGGCTGGCAAACACCCAGGTCAATGCCGGTTCCTGGTGGCCCGAGTGGGATGGCTGGGTGCGCACATTGGGTGATGCGCAAGTGGATGCCCGTCAACCAGGCATGGGCAAGCTGAAAGCCATTGAAGATGCACCGGGTACTTACGTCAAATGCCGTCTGGGTGAACCAGCCCCGCGTCTGGAAGTCACGCAATTGCCAGAAGTAGTAGCCGCACCAGAACCTGTTGCCGCCGCTGAGCCGGAAGCAGTAGCCGCGCCAGAACCTGTTGCCGCCGCTGAACCGGAAGCAGTAGCCGCGCCAGAATCTGTTGCCGCCGCTGAACCGGAAGCAGTAGCCGCGCCAGCCCCAAAAAAAGCTGCGGCAAAAAAGTCAGCCAAACCTAAAAAGCCAACAGCTTAACGTTGCTTAAGGGGCAGACACTCCTGTCTGCCCCACTGTTGGCCTGTCTGTCTGGGTATTCGCATACACTCGCCCTGAGCAAGAGATTTTGTAATCCCCCCCGGCTATGCTCTAATTTGTCTTTATCCCTGATCTGGAGTCCTCTGTGTACCGCGTGCTGGAACAAAACCTGCAATCCATCGTTACCCACCAACTCCAACCTTATTTGCGCAACGCCCGCACCGGGCTGGAAAAGGAAAGCCTGCGCGTCAACACTGCCGGACGTCTTTCCCAACTTGATCACCCCAAGGTGCTGGGTTCTGCTCTCACCCATCCGTGGATTACCACCGATTACGCCGAATCCCTACTGGAACTGATTACCCCACCCCAGCAACGTGCCACGCAAGCCCTGGATTTCCTGCTCGACATCGAAACCTTTGTTTACCAGCAACTGGGTGACGAATTGCTGTGGACAACCAGTATGCCTTGCGTACTGACAGGGGAAGATGACATCCGTATCGCAGAATACGGCACATCCAACGCCGGGCGCATGAAACACATCTATCGCCAAGGGTTGGCTTTGCGCTACGGCAAAGCCATGCAGGTGATTGCCGGAATCCATTTCAACTATTCGTTTGACGAAGTCTTTTGGCAACCATGGCAAAGCGTGCAGGGCAATACCGACAGCCTGCGCCAATTCCGCGATGCGCAATACATGGCACTGGTGCGCAACCTGCAACGTTACGGCTGGCTGATCATTTACCTGTTCGGCACCTCACCTGCCATTTGTAAAAGTTTCCTCGGCGGCAGGACACCCCCGGAAGGCATGGAAACCCTCAACCAGCACACCCTGTACGAGCCGTTCGGCACATCGCTGCGTATGGGCAACATCGGCTATACCAACAGCAAGGAAAACAAGACCGGGGTCAATGTCTGTTACAACACGTTGGACAGCTATGTCAGCAGTCTGCGCCGCGCTATCAATACCCCTTGCCCGGAATACGCAGAGCTGGGGGTGAAGGTCGATGGCGAATACCGCCAGCTCAATGCCAACATCCTGCAAATCGAAAACGAATACTACAGTACAGTACGCCCCAAGCAGCCGCTGGACGGTTTTGAGAAACCCACCGATGCGCTGGATCGGCGTGGGATCGCCTACGTGGAATTGCGTTCCATCGACGTGAATGCCTTCCACCCGGCAGGCATGACCCGGCGGCAACTGTTTTTCCTCGAAGTTTTCATGCATTTCTGCCTGTTGCAGGAAAGCCCTTGGGTAACAGCCGACGAATTCCATGCCATCAACCACAATCAGATGCTCACCGCCCATCGTGGGCGTGACCCGGATGTGCGCCTGATGTGTCTGGGGGAAAACGTGTTGTTGCGCGACAAGGCGCGTGAGTTGCTGCAAGCCATGCGCCCGGTGGCGGAATTGCTCAATGCGGTACATGGCGAAGACTGTTACACCGACTGTCTCGATAGCCAAATTCAGTTGGCGTGGAATTCAGGCATCACTCCATCAGCACGAATGCTGGAAGAAATGCACCATAACAAGGAAAGTTTCTTCGATTTTGCCCAGCGCAAGTCACTGGAACACCGTGAATATTTCCTCAATCGGCACTTGCCTGACGAGCAGGTACAGACGTTCCGGCAGCGGGCGCAGGCATCGCTGGCACAGCAGCAAGCCATCGAAAGCAGGGCTGCGCCTGACTTTGCGGCTTTCTTGGCGGATTATTTTGCGGGCACTCAGGAAATCACGAAAAATTAACACCACAATCATCCGATTTTAGTTACCAGCGGCAAGAAACTGGGTTACACTCCAGAATACTTGCCTGATACTTGAGAGTTCCGTGCGCTGTGTTTGTTCGCTTGCCACGTTTCGACTTGCAGGTTTCATAGTGCATAACTTATTGGCCACGTGGCCGATCGTTATCAGGTGATTCGTGTGACTGGTTGCCTCTAACGTAAATTCCCAAACAGCACATGATTTTATGAGATGACAAACAGTGAATATCTACGTTGGCAACCTGCCCTATAAAATTACCGAAAACGACTTGCGTGAACTGTTCGCCCAATACGGCGATGTTTCCAGTGTCAGCATGATCAAAGACAAAATGACGGGGCAATCCAAGGGCTTCGGTTTTGTTGACATGCCCAATGCCGCAGAAGCTACAGCAGCTATCAATGGCCTGAACGAGCAAGCAGTTCAGGGTCGCAATATTAAGGTCAACGAAGCCAAGCCTCGTGAAGATCGTCCACGCACTGGTGGTGGCGGTCGTGACGGTGGTCGCGGTGGCTTCGGTGGTGGTCGTGACGGTGGTGATCGTGGTCGCGGTGGTTTCGGCGGTGGCGGTGGCCGTGACGGTGGTGATCGCGGCGGTCGCGGTGGTGATCGTGATGGTGGCGGTTTCCGCAGACGCGAATTCTGATACACCCAAGGGGCTGACCGGGCAACCGTCAGCCCTTTTTTATGATGCCTGCGGGCAGGTTGAGCGGTGCTTCAATGCAGATGTGTTTGTTGCGCCCGGTTTCGCCCGATCTGATATGCACGCCTGATTTGGCGATGCCAAATTCCTTTGCGAGCAGCCTGATCAGGTGTTTGTTGGCTTTGCCCTCCACCGGCGGCGCAGTAATCCGCAAGCGGATGCGGTCTCCCTGTATTTCTGCCCATTCATCTTTGCTGGCTTTGGGCTGCACCCGTAGCAACAGGTGCAGGGTTTCGCCTTCCCAATAATAAAATTCAGTCATCCTTACAGCCCGTAAGACCGCAACACAATCAGGACGATGTACAACAACAGAATGGCAATCATCGGTGATAAATCTACCATGCCAATGGTTGGTATGAGATTACGGATAGGGCGCAGGATCGGGTCAGTCAGGCTGTGCAATATATCCGCCATTGGGTTGCCGTAACTGTTTCCCACCCAGCTTAGCACTGCTTGCACAATCAGGGCGAAAATGTAGATGTGGATCACGGTACGCAGCAGTTCCAGCACTGAGTAAACCGCGACCAGCGGCAGGCTGGCATCTCCGCCAGTCATGCTCAGCAACAGGAATACCTTGATGATCATCAAACCCAGAGCCAATACCACTGCGGCGCTATCCAGCTTGCCAACAGCAGGGATGAAACGCCGCATCGGTATCAGTACCGGGTTGGTAATTTTGACCAGAAACTGTGACAGCGGGTTGTAGAAATTGGCGCGTGACAACGCCAGCAGGAAGCGGATAATCACTGCGCCTATATACAGTGAGAACAGTGTTTCTACCAGAAACACCCCGACGTTTTGTAATGCGTCCATCAAATACCCCTGTTTGGCTTAACTATTGGCGGCTGCCAGTTCGCGTGAACGGTTTTCTGCGGCTTTTAATGCCTGGTCAAACAGCTCGACCAGCCCTCCATCATTCAGTACCTGCAAGGCGGCGGCCGTTGTGCCTCCCTTGGATGTCACTTTGCGGCGCAATTCTGCCGGTGGGTCATTACTTTCCAGCGCCAGCCGTGCTGCCCCCAAAGCGGTTTGTACGATCAGTAAATGGGCATCTTCTGCCTTCAATCCCAGCTTTTCGGCAGCGGCTTGCATGGCTTCCATCACCAGAAAGAAATAGGCAGGGCCACTGCCGGAAATGGCGGTGACGGCATCCAGTTTGCTTTCCTCTTCAAACCAGAGGGTAATGCCCACGGCACGCAGAATACTTTCTGCCAAACTACGCTGTTCCTCGCTGGTGTGTTCATTGGCAAACAACCCAGTGGCTCCGGCTTGTACCAGTGCGGGAGTATTCGGCATACAGCGCACGATGGGTAGGTTGCCACCCAGCCAGCGGTTGAGAGCTTCTTCGCGGATGCCCGCAGCGATGGAAACGAACAGCGGGCGACCACGCTGGGCAATATCACGCAGGCTTTCTGCCACTTCGCACATGACTTGCGGCTTGACGGCAAGTACTACCACATCCGCATCCAGCATGGCTTGCTGATTGTCGGTGGTGGCGAGTACATCAGGCCAGTGGCGGCGGATGGCATCCAGTTGGTTCTGGTCAGGGTCTGCCACGCGCAGGCTGACATTGGCTTGATCTTGCAAGAGACCAACAATCAGGCTTCGCGCCATGTTGCCTGCGCCGATGAAGGTAATGGTCGTGGGTTTTTGTGCCAGTTTGGGTGTGTCCATATTCACGCTTTGCTTTGTGTCTGTTATCGGGTTTCCGTAATAATAGGCGCATTCTACTATTTTCAAGGGCAAGAATGGAAAATCTGCTGTTAATCGGGGTTATCGGTCTGGGTGTATGGTTCTGGCTGGATTCGATGAATGCGCGGGAGCGTGCTGTGGCGGCGGCTTTACGGGCTTGCCGGGAAATCAATGTGCAGTTTTTGGATCAGACGGTAGTGCTGGAGAGCATGAAACCGGCCCGTAACCGCCAAGGGCATCTGGTGCTGCGCCGGATTTACGGATTTGAATTCAGTATTGAAGGTGTGGAACGGCGACGTGGGCGGGCTATTTTACGGGGTCAGGCACTGGAGCAGGTGCAACTGGATAGTGACGAAGGTACAACGATTGAACAATATTAGCCCCTGAGGCGTGAATGCCTCAGGGATATGCGGTTGGTTAGTCGTAACCCAGCACAGCCACCCGGTGAATATCCGGGTCTTCAATGCGCGGAATGTCTGCATGATACTGCGGCACACTGCGCAATGTGACAATGTTGGTATCCGTGTTCCGAGGTTCTGTACGAACCGGGTTCAAAGTAACAGCCTTGGGTGCGGCGAGATTCCTTCCGCTAGCGTAATTATTGTATTGCATTTTTTTATGTCCATTATTAAAAAGTCGACATCGACGGGGACAGTATAGGACAAAATATGCGTTTCATGTAGGCAAAGTCATCAAGTTTTGCCCCAAAAAAGTGCTGTTAGCTTGTGCACGCACTCAAAGAAAGCGACTGATTAAAATCATGTCACTATCTACGCCTGGTGGTAATGGAATGCGTACTTTGTGGCCACTACCGGGCGCAACAGGGATTTCCTCACCTTGCAGGTTTTGCATCGAGTCCAATATCAACTCACGGTTGTTGCCATCTGGCAGGACAAACTCCAAGCGGTCGCCTACACTGAAACGGTTTTTCACATCCAGTTCCACCCATGCATTTTCCCGGTCAACGCGCATGGCTTCGGCAACAAATTGCTGCTGATGTCCCATCGACGCGCCCTGGATGTAGTTCTGGTATTCGTGGGTATGGTGACGTTCGTAGAATCCGTCGGTGTAGCCACGATTAGCCAGATTTTCCAGGATGCCTAGCAGTTTGGGGTCGAAAGGCCGCCCTGCCAGCGTGTCATCAATCGCCTGTTTGTAGGCTTGCGCCGTGCGAGCAACATAATAGTGTGATTTGGTACGCCCTTCGATTTTCAGGCAATCCACGCCGATTTCAGTGAGTTTCTGCACGTGTTCAATAGCACGTAAATCCTTGGAATTCATGATGTACGTGCCATGTTCATCCTCAAACACGGGCATCAGCTCGCCGGGGCGGTTGGCTTCTTCCAGAAAATACACCTGATCAGCCAGTGGGTGGCGCTGTTGTCCGCCCATCCCCAAACCTTCTTCCGCAAGAGGTGAAGGGCGCAAGGCATCCATCGGCAAGATGGCTTCTTTGGGGACAAATTTGCCTTCGGCGGCTTCCGTTGCTGCCGTCGTTTTGTATTCCCAACGGCAAGCATTGGTGCAAGTGCCCTGATTGGGGTCGCGGTGGTTAAAATAGCCCGACAGCAGGCAACGCCCGGAATAGGCAATGCACAAAGCACCGTGGACAAACACTTCCAGTTCCATCTCAGGGCATTGCTGGCGGATTTCGGCGATTTCCTCCAGCGACAGTTCGCGGGAAAGGATCACACGGGTCAGACCAAGGTTTTGCCAGAATTTCACCGTGGCATAATTGACGGTATTGGCTTGTACGGAAAGGTGCACCGGCATGTCCGGCCAGCGTTCCCGTACCAGCATGATCAGACCGGGATCTGCCATGATCAGCGCATCGGGGTTCATGGCGATGACAGGTTCAAGGTCGGCAAGGAAGGTTTTGATTTTGCTGTTGTGTGGGGAAATGTTGACCGCTACAAAAAACTGCTTGCCCAACGCATGGGCTTCGGCAATGCCAATGGCGAGATTGTCGTTTTTGAACTCGTTGTTGCGTACCCGCAGGGAATAGCGCGGCTGCCCGGCATAGACTGCATCTGCCCCATAGGCAAAAGCGTGGCGCATGGCTTTGAGGGTTCCCGCCGGGGCGAGCAGTTCAGGGCGTTTCATTGGGCAACATCCGCTTGGTTACATCAAGGCCAGGATTATATGCGCATGTGCGACAGGTGGCGAATTTACCCGGTAAACACTTTGGCATGATGTTGTTATGCCAAAGAAGAAGGGGCACGAAGCCCCTTCTGTAGTCTCATGTAATGCGTAATTGCTTACTTGTCGGCAATCTTGCGCAATTCCATTGACTGGATAATATTGCCGTCGAGTGCTGCGTCTTTGGCGTTGCGCCCGAACGCCACATCCATCAACTGGCTGTAGTACATGACCGGCATATTGAAATTGGTCTTGTAACGCGCGTTGATGTCATCCTGGTAGATTTCGACGTTGGCTTGGCACAGTGGGCATGGGGTGACGATCATGTTCGCGCCGTTGTCGTAGGCGGATTCAATGATGTCTTTGACCAGCGCCTGACCCTTTTCCGGTTCGGAGAACATCAGCGCACCGCTACAGCAGGCCACTTTCTTCTCGTACTTGGTGAGGGCTTCGCCACCGAGGGTTTCCACCATTTTGTCCAGATACATCGGGTTCTCGAAAGATTCACCGTCGATACCGAACGGGCGGTTGGTTTGGCAACCGACGTAACCGGCAATTTTCAAACCTTCCAGTGGTTTTTTTACCTTGGCAGCCAGCGCATCGTAACCCACGTCTTCGATCAGCACTTCCACCATGTGGCGGACTTTTTTCTTACCGCTGAATTCCAGCTTGACCGCTTGCAGGGCAATGTTGGTCTCTTCCTTCAGCTTCGGGTTGTGCAACAGACGCTCGTTGACCTCACGGGTGTTCAACCAGCAAGCAGCGCAAGTTGCCACGATGTCCTGATCCGGGTGGTGCTTTTCTGACAGCGCAATGTTACGCGCCGAAAGTGTCATGCGTGGCAATTCACCACCGCCCGCATAACCGATGGAAGCACCGCAGCAGTTCCAATCGGGGATTGGATTCAGCTTGATGTCCAGCTCTTCGCACAGAGTTTCTACCGACTTTTCCAGGTTGGAGGAAGACGCCCCCTTCTGGGAAGAACAGCCGGGGTAGTAAGAATATTCTTTAGCCATGTTACCTCATCCTCCTCATTTCTTGTCGGTGTTTTCACCGACACGTGCCGCTTCCAGTTCCTCTGCCTTTTTCAGCATGGCATGGAAACCAGCAAGATCGCTGACGCCGTGGCCACCGAGCATTTCCATCGGTGACATGCGCTTGGCTTTCATCATGTTCATGCCCAGTTTCTGCTTGCTCATGGCGACTTTCACGCCTTCGGCGAAACCGTCCTTGAAGTACAAGCCCAAACCCAGTTTCAACTCGTTGACACGGCCTTTCTTGGTCAGGTTATCCCAGAACATTTGTCCGAACTTTTCAGTTGGCTGGTTCTTTGGTTTCAAGCCGATACGCTTACTGTAGTGTGCCAGACCGTGCATGATGTGCGTAATCGGCAGGCCACGCGGGCAGCGGGCGATACAGTTGTAGCAGGAGGTACACATCCACATCGAGGTGGAGGACAGCACTTCCTCACGCTTGTTGGCGCGGATCATCATGAAAATTTCTTGCGGCGGGTGATCCCAGTGCGGGCCCAGCGGGCATGAGCCGGAGCATACGCCACACTGCATACACATCTTGACCCAGTTGCCTTCCTCGACGTTTTCCGTCACTTCTTTGAGGAAGTTGCCCTTGTATTTTTCAACCATCGCCTGATTGACAGCAGTACTCATTGCAGCCTCCTCCTTAGAACTTGAACGGGCTCATGCCGACGCGGTTGATGACTTCGACCATTTCGTCGAGCAGTTTCGGGGCGCGGTCAATGTCGGTAATCGCCACTTCATGCACCGCTACCCGTTCGGATTCGAGGTTCATGGTGGACAAGGTGTCACCGATCTTAGCCATGCGAACATGCGCCATTTCCGAGCCTTTGACAAAATGGCACTGATAATCTACGCCTTTTTTGCAGCCCATCATCACCACGCCGTCGTAACCGCTGCCCAGCGCATCCTTGATCCAGATGGTGTTGGTGGAGCCGAGGCAACGTACCGGGATGACGCGGATAAACGCGCTGGACTCATTGCGTTTCATCGCTGCCATGTCGAGTGCCGGGTAAGCGTCGTTTTCGCAAGCCAGCACCAGAATACGTGGCTTTTCGGAGTATTCGTCCGGTACTTCCACCGCCTTGAGCTGTGCGCCTACCGTTTCGATGGAGTAGTTTTTGAAGGAAATGACCTGTACCGGGCAAGCACCCATGCACGTACCGCAACGGCGGCAACGCGCTTCGTTGTATTGCGGATAGCCTTTTTCGTCTTCGTTGATCGCACCGAACGGGCATTCCACCGTACAGCGTTTGCACTGGGTACAACCTTCCTTACGGAATGACGGGAAGCTCAAATCACCAGAGCGTGGGTGGGCAGCACGACCGATGGCAGAGTTTTCAATCGCCTGAATCGCTTTCATCACCGCGCCCATCGCGTCGGTTTGCGCCTGACCACCGTCCATTGGGCGGCGTACCGGCCCGGCGGTGTAGATGCCAGTGCGGCGGGTTTCATACGGGAAGCAGATGAAATGCGAATCGGCAAAACCATTCACCAGTTGCGGCACATCCGGCCCTTGGCGGTATTGCAGGTTGAGGATGGATTCCACTGGCACTTTGACTTCGCCGTTAGCAGCATCATCTTTCGGCGCGTCGATATTAACCCCGGCATTCGGCATCATGCCGGTTGCCAGCACCACAAGGTCGGCTTCCATGTGGGTGTCTTCGTTCAGGATCAAATCCTTGAAGTTCACCTTCAGGTCGCTGCCAGCCGCTTCCACGGTGGAGACTTTGCCCTTGCGGAACGTGACCATTTTGTCCTGTGCACTGCGGTAGAAGTTTTCACCGCCAGCACCCGGTGTGCGCAAGTCGTCGAACAGGATGGTGGTTTCAATCTCAGGGTTGCTGTCCTTGAAATACATCGCCTGCTTGACGCTGGTGGAGCAACAGTGACCAGAACACCATGACAGATGCCCTTCTTTCTCACTGCGCTGACCCGCGCATTGCACGAACACCACGTTTTTGACTTCTTTACCGTCGGCACGTTTGATCGCACCGTCGCCCGCTGCTTGCGCCATCGCTTCCAGTTCAAGCTGGGTAACAACGTTGGCGGATTTGCCGTAGCTGAACTCTGGCAGGTTGTTGGCATCGTAAGGGGTGAAGCCGGTGGCTTGCACAATTGCGCCAAACTCCGCCTGAGTGCCTGCGCCCACGCTGGAAGCGATGGTGACGTTGAAACGCCCCGGTGCGCCGCTGGTGCTAGCAACCTTGGAATTCAGGTAAACAGTGATTTTGTCGTCCGCTTCCACCGCCGCAATCATCGCCGCCACACCCGTATCTTGCGGATGCTGGTAAGGGGAACGCAGCGGGTGACGCTTGTGGAGTTGCCCCATCACACCGCCGAGACGGTCAGATTTTTCGATAATGCTGGCGTAATACCCGGCTTTGGAGGCTTCCAAAGCGGCAGTCATACCCGTGACACCACCACCGACGATCATAATGTGGTTGTTTTTGCCTTGCTCACCGCTGGCATCAGCCTGGTGCATGGCTTTGACTTCAGCGCAACCCATGCGGATGTAGTCAGCCGCCATTTCCTGGGTTGTTTCTTCGTGTTCGCTGCCTTCCGGGCGAATCCAGATCACGCCTTCACGCAGGTTGACGCGGGCAGTCGGTACAGCACCGAAATTGAACGCTTCGGTCTTGGCGCGGCGCGAACACGCCATAATCACCAGCTTGGTTACTTTGTCATCGCCTTCCGCAGCCAAGTCGGCGTTAATCATGTCCACACCGGCTTGGCTGCACAGGAAGTCGTGGGTTTTGCAGAAACCGATGCGGCCTTCACGGACAGCGACGGTTTCCAGGGATTTAGTGTCGAGACGGTCGCCAATGCCGCAACCTGTACACAGATAACCACCAATTTTCATCTTATGCTCCTGCTACCTGGTTGACGACCTGCACTGCACGCAAGGCAGCGGCAGTGGCGTGTTGCACGGCGCGGTTCACGTCCATCGCGTCGGCAGCAACCCCGGCAGCGAAAATGCCACCATTGGCTTCGTCGTGCTCAATGAAGCCTTCCTCGTTGACCGCGATCTTGATCGGCAAGCCTTTGAAATCGACGCTCGGTTCCATCCCCGTTGCCAGCACCACCAGATCGTGGGTGTTGGCGTAACGGTGGTAGCCTTCGGTATTTACACCGTGCAATACCGGGTTGCCGTCTTTGTCCTGCTCGACCTTGGCGACTTTCGACTTGATGAAGCTAACGCTGGGGTCGGCTTGCACATTGCGGTAGAAGTCTTCAAAACGGTCAATCGAACGGATGTCGATGTAATAGATGGTAGATTTGCCGTCAGTACCGTATTTTTCCGTTACGTACTGGGTTTGCTTCAGGGAAGCCATGCAGCAGAAACGTGAGCAGTGCTTGAGGTAGTTGCGGTCACGCGAACCCGCGCACTGGATGAAAGCGATGTTTTTCGCTTCCTTGCCGTCGGAAGGGCGCAGCAGCTTGCCGCCCGTTGGGCCGTGCGGATCCATCAGGCGTTCAAATTCCACGTTGTTGATGACGTTGGCAAAACGGTCATAGCCGTAAGGCTGGATCTTGTTGGCGTCGTAAGGCTTCCAACCCGTTGCAAACACCACCGCACCGGCTTTCAGCTCGATGGTTTCTTCTTTTTCGTCCAGATCAATCGCGCCGTATTTACAAGCGGCTTTGGCTGCGTCTGCTTCCGGCGTACCGATCAAACGTGCGTCAATGACATATTGCTGCGGGAAAGCCATCGCGTTGGGCAGGTAAACACCCTTGCGCTTGCCGAGGTTGTAGTTGAACTCGTCGTCAAACTCAGTGGTAGCAGCCTTGGCACAATCGCCGCAAGCGGTACAGTTGCTGTTGACGTAACGCGGGGTCAGGGTCACGGATACCGTGTAATCGCCCTTGCCGCCACTGATGTTGGACACTTCCGCCTGCGTAATGACCGTCAGGTTCTTGTTCATCTTGATGCGGCGCTGGTTGATTTCCTGACCGCAGGTGGGATGGCACATTTTAGGGAAGTACTTGTAAAGCTGGGTGACACGACCGCCGAGGTAAGGGCGTTTTTCCAGCAGGATGACCTGCTTACCGGTTTCGGCAGCTTCGAGTGCAGCGGTCATGCCGCTGATACCGCCGCCGACGACGATAATGGTCTGGTTGGTTGCAACGACAGCCGTCATTGAGGCTCCTCCGTCAGGACTATATTTTGGGAATCCTTTGGTACTGAATCACCCGTTGGTCAGCCCAGTGTGTACAGCAAGGGCATAGGTGTGCGATTGGGCAGTGAGCATACTAATTTTTCAAATACCACCGAATACCTCTATGGGGGGGTGAGTGCTTCTCTACCGCTTGCGGGGGCTTGACGCTACTGGCTGGCTATGTTTGATTAGCCCCAGCCACAGAGAGGAAAACCATGAAAACAGCACCGCGTGAAATCGCCACACCTTGCCCACAAATGAGCCTGAATGTCCCACAAGGCATGACCCAGGTGGAGTTTTTTAACAGCCCTGCCAACCTGAAGAATCTGGCAGAAGAAAACGGCCTGTTCCGCACGCCCGAAGACCTGCTGATGTACCGCAAGCTGGTCGGGCATAGCGTGGAATTTGACACTTCCATCATTCTCGACACCTCACGCCGTATCCTTGACCCGTTAGGTCGCCCGGTACGCCGCGACCAGATGAAACGTCAGGAGAAAAAAGTCTGGTCGAAGATGACCCAAATCATTTGCGATTACATGTTTGAGAAATACCCCGACCCTAGCGAACACCTGATTTTGTGTGGGGAAGCCAGTCTGGATTCCACTTGGCCGCTGAACAAGCCGGGCGTGCCCAGCATTCGCATGATCCACAACCATTTCATGGTGTTTCCGCTGGCGTTGTTACGTGAAGCCAAAGAGGCTGATGCCAACAACCCTAACCTGACGGATAGCGGTCACAATACCCTGTTTTTACGCCAGTTGAGCGAGGCTTACCGCAAGTTTCTGGAAGTGCTGGATCTGCAAATCCTGCGCCTGTTGCCCACCGAAGAGGCCGCACTGAGTCTGACCGGCTACCCGCAAGGCTTGCCGTGCTGGGAGGTCATCGGTGGGGCGGAACGCCTCAAAGACCAGTATTTCTGGCATGAATATGAACAAGTGCTGCGTGGTTTCCTCGATTTCTACCAGACCTTCTTTTCGCTGGTGGCTACCGGGGAGGCGCGTGTGCCGGAACAGGCCAATTTCGCCAGCCAGATTGATGATGTGCTGCTGGGCAACCAGCGCTTCCTGCGAGTAGCACGGGATTTGCGCGAAAAAGTCATTCAGGACCCGCAGTTTGCCAATGACATCCGCTGGCGTCCGGCTTACAAGCAAATCCTGTTCCGCGATGATCAGGGGCGGCTGGTAGTAACGATTTCGCAGAACTCGGTGGGCAATGCCATTACCGAATTGCTGGGGATTGTGGTGAAACGCCAGGTCGATTCGGAGGCTTACGCGGCGGTGGAAGAAGGGTTGGTCAGCCGCCTACTGGAAGTGCGTGAGCGCCTGCGGGCGGCGAATCTGGGTGAAGCCATTTCCGCACCGTGCTGGCCTAATGGTGCATTCCGCCCTTGCCGTTGATTGTCTGGCAGGTTTTGCTGGAATCTTCCTAGTGTATTGCAGTCCAATATAACGAGGACTGCAATACAAGGAGTAAGTCATGCAAACCCGTTTTTCTGTCCGTTTTTCTGCCCTGACACTGGCATTATTGTTCGGCGCGGGCGCATCCCCTGCTCATGCCACTGCCGATGGCCCTGATTATTACGCCGTTACCCGCGTGAACGGCACGGATACCCTGTTCATCCGCAGCCTGCCGTCCAGTAATGGGCGGGTGATTGGCAACATTCCGTTCAATACGGTGCGGGTACAAAACCTCGGAACTCGCAGCGGTGGTTGGTGCAAGGTCAAATACGGCACAACCAGTGGCTGGGCAGGCTGCCAACACCTAACCGAATCAGATGGCAACCGTTACTACGCTACCCACGGTTACAGTGACCGGCTCAATATCCGCAAATCGCCCAGCACGAGCGCCAGGGTAGTTGGCACGATTCCACCGCTGGAAACCGGCTTGCAGGGTACGGGCGAATGCAATACCTCTTGGTGTCCGGTGGATTATCAGGGCAAACGCGGCTGGGTCGGGCGGCGTTATCTGGCGAGCTGGAGTTTCTGAGACGAACCTATAACCAGCCCTTGTGCTTGAACAGCAAGTAAGGTGCTACCCCCGCCACAATCATCAGACCAATCGCCCACGGGTAGCCGAACACCCATTCCAGTTCCGGCATGTGTTTGAAATTCATGCCGTACAGGCTGGCAACCAATGTGGGGGGCAGGAACACCACTGCCGCAATCGAGAAAATCTTGATGATCTGGTTCTGCTTGATATTGATGAACCCTTGGGTGGATGACATCAGGAAGTTGATCTTGTCGAACAGGAAAGTGGTGTGCGACATCAGCCCTTCGATGTCGCGCATCACCTCGCGCAAGGTTTCGACGTGTTCCGGCTGATCACGCAAATGGCGCAACAGGAAAGAAATACCCCGCTGGGTATCCATCAGGCACAGACGGATTTTACCGTTGCTGTCTTCCAGCCTTGCCAGTTCACTGATGGCATCTTCCAGATCAGCATCTTCCTCTTCCAGTACCCGGTGGCTGACTTCCTCCAGTTCGTGATGGATGTCTTCCAGATAGTCGGCATGGTTTTCGACCTTGTGTTCAAGAATCGTCACCAGCAATTCGGTCGCATCACGGCAAGTGATTTGCCCGCGTCTGGCTCGCAAACGGAACAGGCGGAAATCTGGCAGCTTTTCCTCGCGGATGGTGATTAGCCGTGCAGCTTGCAGGATGAAGGCCACGGAAGCGGTATGATGGCGACCTTCTTCCTGATACATGAACAGCGAGTGGACATGCAGCCCGGCCTGATCCACAAAGCAGCGGGCGGAAGATTCGATTTCTTCCACATCGTCGGATTCGGGCAGGTCAGTGCGTAGCAAGGATTCCAGCAGGGAATGTTCGGCATCTTCCGGGTCACACATATCTACCCAGTTGACACTGGCAAGCTGGGCATTCAGGTGGGTATCGTCGGTTGCAAGCTGCCGCAGCAGCAGGCCATTGTCTATGTTGAATAAGCGTAACATGACAGGGTTCCTCGCTTGAGCCAGGTTATGCCGGATGGCTGGCGCATTCTAACCTTAAACCTTCGCCCACTAAAGCCGGATGCCCAACGCACGACCAACGGGCTATAATCGCCTTTTCCTCATCCGACAGCAAAGGCAAACATCCCGTGGTCAACGGTCAAGTCATTCTCAAGACAGGGCGCGACAAAAATGTGCGTGCGCATCATCCCTGGGTTTTTTCCGGTGCTGTCCAGCACGTCAAGGGCAAGCCGCAATCCGGTGAGACGGTGGAAGTGCGTGCCGCCAATGGCGATTTGCTGGGGTTGGGGGCATGGTCGCCAGCCTCGCAAATCCAGGTGCGCCTGTGGACGTTTGCCGATGCGCGGATTGATCGTGACTTTTTTGTCGAGCGCATCCGCCAGGCATTGGCTTACCGCCAGCAACTGGGCATTCCGCAACGCAATTCCGGCTACCGCCTGCTCAATGCCGAATCCGACGGTTTACCCGGTGTGGTGGTGGATGTGTTTGGTGACTGGCTGGTCATGCAAGCTCTGACTGCCGGTGCAGAATACTGGAAACACACCATCGCCGCTGCCTTGCTGGAAGTCATGCCTGCCCAAGGCGTGTACGAACGCTCCGATGTGGATGTTCGCAAAAAGGAAGGGCTGGAAACCACGGTAGGCAGCCTCAAGGGCGCAATGCCACCGGCACAGATCGACATTGAGGAAGAAAACCGCCACTACCGGGTGGATGTCCTGCATGGGCACAAGACCGGCTTTTACCTCGATCAGCGCGACAACCGCAGTGTGCTGCAACACCATGCTGCGGACAAAACCGTGCTGAACTGCTTTTCCTACACGGGTGGTTTTGCCATTGCTGCCTTGCAGGGAGGAGCAGAACAAGCCATCAACATTGATGCCTCGCAACCAGCACTGGATATTGCCGCCCAGACAGCCGCCCTGAACGGTTTTGTCCCTGAGCGCATGGAAAATATCTGTGGTGATGTGTTCAAGCTGCTGCGTGATTACCGCAACGAAGGCCGCCAGTTCGACATCGTGGTACTCGACCCGCCCAAGTTTGCTGAAAACCGCAACCAACTGGAAAAAGCCGCCCGTGGTTACAAGGACATCAACTTGCTGGGCTTCAAGCTGCTCAAACCGGGTGGCTTGCTGTTCACGTTTTCCTGTTCCGGGTTGATGGAAAGCAGCCTGTTCCAGAAAATCGTGGCAGATGCTGCGGTAGATGCCGGTTGTGATGCACGAATCCTGCGCAAACTGGATCAGGCCACCGATCACCCGACCCGGCTGGCGTTTCCTGAAGGTTATTATTTGAAAGGACTGGTATGTCAGAAGTAACACCACCATCTGAGCAATCTGCCAACCTGCAAGCCAGGGCGTTGGACATTTTCCAGAAACTCTTGCCGCTGGTGGATAGCATGGCGGACAAGCTGCGTCTTGCCCTGATACTCGGCGTTATCCTTGTGGGGTGGATTTTCGTCTGGCTGTTTTTCCTCAAGGGTTTTTCACTCACGACAGCAGCGGTCGTGGCGGGAGTAGCCAGTTTGCCGCTATTGATCATCCTGCGTTTCTGGTGGGCACTGGAGGAGCTGAAAGGCTTGCCGGAGATTGTGGGTGACATGGTGGGTGATGCAAAAGAAGAGTTCACTACGACAGTGCAAGGCATCCGCGCAGGCGACCGGCAAAAGATCGGCTTGCTGGGTTCGGTGAAAAAGCTCTGGTCAGTCGGCTCGCTGGCTGGTGAAGCGCGTGAATTGCTCGGCTCCTACATCAGCATTGGCACACTGGCAAATCCGTTATCACTGATCATGGGTGTGTTGTCGCTGTTGTTCGTGTTGCTGTTGCTGCTGGTGGGAATTGTATTGCTGGTGCTGGCCTTGTTTTGACCGCGCCATACCGTTCATTCATGACACTTATTTTCTGCGGCTAACTTATTATTTTTGATTTGCGTCAGTTCTGGAGTGGATTTTTAAGCGTACAGTACATGGAGAATACATGTGACTTACGGCGGAATCCCCATGAACAAAAAAATACTACTAGCAGTTTTGTTACTCTGTTCAGCTCCTCTGGTGCAGGCTGAAGAACGCGCCATGCTGGTGCTGGATGCCTCCGGCAGCATGTGGGGGCAAATCGAAGGTAAAGCCAAAATCGACATTGCCCGCGAAGCCCTTAAAACGCTGGTGGCAGACTGGCCTGCAAACCGTTCGGTGGGGCTGGTGGCCTACGGGCATCGGCAAAAGGACGACTGCAACGACATTGAAACCCTGCTTTCGGCGGGTGCAGTGGATGCCGCCAAGACCGGCAAAATCGTTGATGGTTTAACCCCCAAAGGCAAAACCCCGCTTTCCGCCGCCGTCAAACACGCTGCTGAAGCCCTCAAATATACTGAAGAAAAAGCCACTGTTATCCTCATCAGCGATGGGGTGGAAACCTGTAACCTCGACCCTTGCGCATTGGGGACAGAACTGGAAAAGCTCGGGGTGGATTTCACCGCCCACGTCATCGGTTTTGATGTAAACAAGGTTGAGGATCAAAAAGGTTTGCGCTGTCTGGCAGAAAATACCGGTGGGAAATTCATTTCCGCTGCTAATGCAGGCGAACTCAAAACCGCACTGGAACAAACCGCCAAAGCCCCTGAACCAGAACCCCGACCAGTATCTGAGAAAAAGCCTGAGCCGCCCGCCTTACCCAAAGCTACCTTGACTGTTACCCCGACTGAAACCATCAAAGGTGCAGAAATTGAAGTGAAGGTGGAAGGCGACGCTGATATGGCAAAGAATGCCGATATGCACATCGAGCTGTTTATGGCAGGCAAGGATGTGGCGGTAAACCATCAATATTTGTATCAAGATAAAAAATCCGGCGGTTATAAGCCTGCCAAGTTCCGTATGCCTAACGTAACCGGGGATTTTGTCGTGCGGTTGGCAAAAGGCGACCACCGCGAAAGGGTTGCTGAAGCTGCTGTGAAGGTCATCGAAGCGGAAATCAGGCTGCTCGCTCCCGCCCAAGCCGCACCGGGCAGTAAAATCGAAGTGAAACTGGATGCGCCGCTGGGGCTGAAAGGTGAGGTGCGCCTTTACCCACAAAACGGGGAAAAGTCGGTGGGGATAGGGTATGTGCGCGAAGATGCCATTGAAAACTACAAGCCCATGAAGTTTACCCTGCCGGAAGTGCCGGGTGCTTATGTCTTCAAGTTTGAAGCCAAACCCGACAAAAAAGTGATGGCGGAACTGCCGATCCAGATTGGAGCAACACAGCCATGAACATGAAAAAACTCGCCTTGGCCTGCGTTATTGCCTTACTGTCTACACCAGCCGCTGCCCTTGACCTGAAAGCCTTTCAGGAACAGACCCGCGCCGTGGTGCCAACCGACCCCTTCAAGGCTACTCCGGTATGTATGTTGGATGAAGTCAGCGATGTCGATTCAGGAGGCGGCTGCTCTTTCTTCAACAATACCGGAATGCTGGGTGCTACGGTGCATCTGAACATTGGAGTTGGCAAGGAAAACCCGCAAGATGCCGCCGGGGATGATGGCAATCCTGCCAACACGGATAGCAGCCCCATTGAGATTGAAGGCTGGAAAGGTCTGTTGGCAAGCAAACGTAAACCGGAAGACGGTTTTATTGGCAAGATGCTGATGTTGACCCACCCTCATGGCGATTACCAACTGGTTCTTGCCGCTGGCTGGCGACCCGGTAGCAAGGATGCCCTCAGCGACGACAGCCTCAAAGTCATGGCAGGCAAACTGGCGAAGGTTTATACCGACCAACCCGGTCTACTGAATGGTACAGACACACAGGAAAGCATGGGGGGCATTGTCGGCAGTTGCTTGCTGAAAAACGGTTGGTGTCAGGAGTTTGCCGATGTGCAGGGGCTTAACCTGTCAGCCACTATTAAAAGCGTTGGCGAAGGTTGCAACGCGGGTGGTGGCAAATGGTCAGATCAGCCTTGCAGCCACACGGGCATGGGTGGGGCTTGCCGCACCGATGAAACCATCGCCCATGGCAAGTACCGCATGAGTGTCTGGTATCCAACTACCTTTGAACTGTTGCCCCTGATGAAACAGGGCTGTGCGGATTGGCTTGCACCATGATAAGGCGCTGTGTTACACGCTGCGCTCTGCGGTTGGGAGGCAAAGGCTTCTGAGGAAACAACGAGCAGGGGTATGGTATTCCATGCCCCCTGCTCGCGTCAGGTTATTTTTACTTGGAGGCGCGTTTGCGTTCGTGCTCCAGCAAGAACCTTTTGCGGATGCGGATGCTTTTCGGGGTGATTTCCACCAGCTCGTCATCGTCGATGAATTCCATCGCCTGTTCCAGCGTCATGCGGATCGGTGGAACCAGGATCAGGTTTTCATCCGTACCAGCAGCACGGATATTGGTCAACTGCTTGGCTTTCAGCGGGTTGACCACCAGATCGTTGTCGCGGCTGTGAATGCCGATGACTTGCCCTTCGTACACTTCCTCGGCATGACCGATGAACATACGCCCACGTTCTTGCAGGTTGAAAATCGCGTAAGCCAGTGCCTTGCCGGTGGCGTTGGAAATCAATACACCATTGTGGCGCTGACCGATTGAACCCGGCTTGACCGGCGCATAATTTTCAAAGGTGTGGTAAATCAGGCCAGTACCGGAGGTCATGGTCATGAAGTCGGTCTGGAAGCCGATCAGACCGCGTGACGGCATGATGTATTCCAGACGCACGCGGCCTTTGCCATCCGGCGCCATGTCTTTCAGCTCGGCTTTGCGTTCGCCCAGCGCTTCCATGACTTTACCCTGGCTGGTTTCTTCGATGTCTACCGTAACACTTTCATACGGTTCCATTTTTTCGCCGTCAACTTCACGGATAATGACTTCCGGGCGGGAAACAGCGAGTTCGTAACCTTCGCGGCGCATGTTTTCGATCAGGATGCCCAGATGCAATTCGCCACGCCCGGAAACCTTGAATTTCTCCGGGTCATCGGTGTCTTCGACGCGCAGGGCGACGTTATGCAGCAATTCCTGCTTCAAACGTTCGTTGAGGCGGCGTGAAGATGTGCCGGTTTTGACTTCCTTGCCTGCAAATGGCGAGGTGTTGACCTGGAAAGTCATGGTCACGGTCGGCTCATCAACACTCAGTGGCGGCAGGGCTACCACGTTATCCGGGTCGCACACGGTGTCGGAAATATGCAGTTCATCCATCCCGGAGAAAGCGATGATGTCACCGGCTTGCGCTTCGTTGACTTCGACACGATCCAGACCATTGAAACCGAGGATTTTCAGTACGCGCCCACTGCGGATATTGCCCTCGTTGTCAATGACTTTTACCTGGGTATTGGTTTTGACGCGGCCTTGCTTGATACGCCCGATACCGATAATGCCGAGGTAGGAGTTGTAGTCCAACTGGCTGATCTGCAACTGGAATGGCGCATCCACATCCACATCCGGTGCGGCAACACTATTGATGATGGTCTGGAACAGCGGGGTCATGTCACCTTCGCTGACGGTTTCTTCCAGACCGGCAAAACCGTTCAGGGCAGAAGCGTACACCACCGGGAAATCGAGTTGCTCGTCTGTCGCGCCGAGATTGTCGAACAGTTCAAATACTTGATCCATCACGCGGTGCGGGTTTGCACCGGGGCGGTCGATCTTGTTGACAACCAGAATCGGTTTCAGACCATGGGCAAAGGCTTTCTGGGTGACGAAGCGGGTCTGTGGCATGGGGCCATCCACCGCGTCAACCAGCAATAATACGGAGTCAACCATCGACAATACGCGCTCAACTTCACCGCCGAAGTCCGCGTGCCCTGGGGTGTCGACGATATTGATGCGGTATTCGATGCCATCGGCAGGGTTAGTCCAGCGCAGGGCGGTGTTTTTCGCCAAGATGGTGATGCCGCGCTCTTTTTCCAGCGCGTTGGAGTCCATCATGCGTTCGGATACTTCGGCGCGTTCGCCCAAGGTGCCGGATTGTTGTAACAGTTTGTCAACCAGGGTGGTTTTTCCGTGGTCAACGTGGGCGATGATGGCGATATTTCGCAGGTTCTGGATCACAGCGAGGTACTCATGAATTCGTGAAGGCGCGATTATACTGACAATATGTTAATTTTCTAATGAATTTGCGAAATTGCGTGTTGACGGCTGTAAAAACCCCTTAAACTCGCGCTTTTTTCGTATGAAAGCGGAGTGATGCATGGAATTACCGATTGCAAGCCATTACAACATGCTGGGCGGGGAAGCAGGTGTGCGCCGTCTGGTTGACCGTTTCTATGACCTGATGGATGAATTGCCGGAGGCGTGGGAACTGCGCAAGCTGCACCCGCAGGATTTACAGGGTTCCCGCGACAAGCTGTTCAAGTTTTTGTCCGGCTGGTTGGGTGGCCCCGGTTTGTATGAGGCGGAATACGGACATCCCCGCCTGCGGATGCGCCACATGCCATTTCCAGTAGATATACTGGCACGCGACCAGTGGCTGTTGTGCATGAATATCGCGCTGGATGAACAGGTGGAAGATGAACTGCTGAAAATGCAGCTCAAATCCTCATTCGCCAATACGGCTGATCACATGCGTAACCGGGTAGGCTAGTGCGTATTTTCAGCTATCCAAATAAAAGTACCGCTTATCGGTTGCTGTTCATCGCCTTGATAATCCGGCTTTTTTAAATCTATTGATTTCAATCACTTGCTTTTAATTATAAGTTTCCAGAAAGTTCCATAAGAAATAAAAATAAAAAATTCATATTTTTCCAGCTAAATTAATGAATATTAAAAACGAAAAGGAACTTTGCATAATGAAAACAATGCACAAGATGGTAATGGGTCTCGCGGTATTCAGCGTAGCCGGTTTGGTTCACGCTGATGCTGCACGTCCTTATGTGGGTGTTACCTATGGCATCAATACCGAGGTTGACGCCGACAAACTGGCAGCTAACTGCGGCACAGGCGGGGTTACGTGTAGCGATCTTGGCAATGCGGATGATGCGTGGCAATTTTACGGTGGCTACCCCATCAGGCCGAATATCGCCCTAGAAGGCGGTTATACCAATCTGGTTTATGTTGCCAAGGCAAAGGACAGCGGTGGCAGACAGGCCGAACAGAAAACGGATGGTATTGCTCTAAATCTGGTGGGCAGAAAGGCATTGTCAGGCAAAACAAACGTGTATGGCAAGGTTGGTGCTTACCTATGGAACAGTGAAACCAAATCCACGGTTGGTAATGCGGAAGATTCCGGTACTTCTCCTACCGTAGGGCTGGGGCTGGAATATGGCATCAACGACAAATGGACAGTGCGTGGTGGCTGGGATCGTTTCTTCAGCGTCGGCAAGGATAATGCCCTGATCACGGGTGGTGCTGCCAGTACGCTGAAAGAAGATATTGATACGCTTTCGATTGGTCTGAATTACAACTTTTAAGCCTGTCATTATTAACCGGATACATTGGATTGGTATCCGGCTTTTTTGATTTACTGACCGATATATACCAACGTATCGGAATCCAGCAACTGGTATGCCCGGATCACATCGTCATTTTTCATGCGGATGCAACCGTGGGATGCCGGTTTGCCGATCAAGCCTTCTTCCGGTGTACCGTGGATATAGATGAATCGGTCTTGAGAGTCGACACTACCACCCTTGTTCTTGCCCGGTTCCAGCCCATCCAGCCACAGGATGCGGGTGGTTACGTAATCGGTGGGCACATCTTTGGGTTCGGTGATGATGTCTGCCAGCGTGCCGGTATCCTGACGTGCCTTGAAAATCGTGCCTTTGCGGGCATCATCCCCAAATTTCTGGCTGATGCGGTGAGCGCCCAGTGGGGTTTTGTCACTGCCTTCGGCACTGCCAACGCCCTTGGTGGCAGTGGACACCGGGAATTCACCCAGTTTTTCCTGACCCTGGTAAATGCTCATGCGTTGCTTGTCTACGTCAACCAATACAATCTTGCCTTGGGCATAGCGGGGGAAGCGCTCACGCAACATTGCCAGGGTTTCTGCCGGGTTATCGCCAATCACATCCGTTGTCGGAGCTGCCTGTTGCTGCGGGGGTGCGTTGGTGCTTGTTTCTGCCTCGTATTCGGTCAGTACCCATTCGCCCTGCTGTTTTTGCAGGTGGATGGAACCCTTGAAATCCTGCGGTTTACCACCTGATTCCAGCCCAAGATCTGCCGCCACGACAGCTTTGTTGCCATCATTGCTGACCACTGTCAGGCTGCGGATGGTGGCTGTCTCCAGTTTTTCACAGCGATCCTGGGTAAAACCGGGGCGCAGTTTGATGGCCAAGGCACAATTCTTGCTGGTGGCTGCCGCATAGAACTGCCGCACGCTCTCTTCCGGGGCATCGGGGCTGGCATGAGCCAAACCTGCCAGAATCAACACACTACCTAACAGGGCTTTCTGTAACATGGTTTACATCCTGTGCTGGTTGTCATTTAAGTCGTTTAACGGATGGGTGGCAAACGCTGTTTTTCGGCTTCGATCCACGCTTGCACCTGCTGGTTGATGGCATCGGTTTTCATGCCCTTGGTATCAATGGGCTGACCAATGCTGACGGTAATGGTTCCCGGCAACTTGATCCAGGCATGACGCCGCCAGCTTTTGCCTGCATTGTGTGCTACTGGTACAACTGGATAGCCTGAATAGGAAGCAAGGATGGCTCCACCAATCTTGAAAGGTACGGTTTCATCCGGTGATACCCGTGTGCCTTCCGGGAAAATTACGATACTGATGCCTTCTGCCAGCAAGGCTTTACCCTGCTGCGAAATCTGTTTGACGGCTGCCTTGCCTGCACTGCGGTCAATCGCAATCGGGCGCAGCAGACGCAAACCCCAGCCAAAAAACGGGATTTTCAGCAATTCCTGCTTGAGTACCCAGCTCAGGTGTTGTGGAAAAATGCAGGGCAAGGCAAACGTTTCCCAGGTGGACTGGTGGTTGGACATGACGATGAAAGCGGTATCCGTGGGGATGTTTTCGCGCCCGATGACCTGGTATTTCACCCCACAGGTCACTTCCAGCCACCATCGGTTGAAACAGTTCCACAGTGTGGTGGCAGGGTAACGGTATTTGAGCGGGAAAAACCAGGCCAGCGGAACCAGCAGCCCTGCCAGCAGGGTACTGGGGATGGAGCCGATCCAGAACAGGGTGGCGCGAGCGCCCAACCACAAGGTATTCAGTGCATTCATGCGGGTATGCGTCCAAGGAGTGAAGCAGCATAGTCTGCCAGATTGTTGAAAACAGGTATATCGGCAGGCAGTTTGCCATCTGTCAGGGTGCGCTCGCCTTTGCCGGTACGTACCTGCACGTAAGCCGCCCCGACCACAGCGGCAGCCTGCCAGTCACGCAGGGAGTCCCCCACCACAATGGCTTGCCTTAAGTCGGCATCAAAATGCTCGGCAATTTCCTGCAACAGACCCGGTTTGGGCTTGCGGCAGTGGCAGTTATCGGCATTCACGTGTGGGCAATAGGCAATGTAATCGACCTTGCCGCCCTGTTCTGCCAACAGCTCACGCAGACGGGTATGCATGGCTTCCAGTGTAGCCACGTCGTAGTAACCGCGCCCGATGCCGGACTGGTTGGTGGCTACCGTCAGGGTGTAACCGGCCTGGCTTAGCTTTGCCATTGCCTCAATGCTGCCGGGGATAGGAATCCATTCCGCCAGTGATTTGATGTAGGCATCCGAGTCTTCGTTGATTACACCGTCACGGTCGAGGATGATGAGCGAACCCCTCACCCTAGCCCTCTCCCTCAAGGGGAGAGGGAACAAGAGTCCCGTTCCCTGTCTCTTGTTCCCCCTCGCCCGTTCGGCGGGAGAGGGGGTTAGGGGGTGAGGGTTCTTCCAGCAACTGATGCAGCTTGCGCAAGGCTTGCCCGCGATGGCTGATGCGATTTTTCTCTTCCGGTGGTAGTTCGGCAGAGGAGCAGCCGTGGGTGGGGACGAAGAACAGCGGATCGTAACCGAAGCCGTTCGCCCCGCTCAGGCTGTGCAGAATGCGGCCTTCCCAACTGGCTTCGGCAATGATCGGCAACTGGTCATTTGCATGGCGCAGGTAAACAATGCAGCAGTAGAAACGCGCGGTGCGTTGCTCGTCTGGCACATTTTTCATTTCTTCCAGCAACTTGGCGTTGTTGGCCTCATCACCTGCACCGGAATAGCGGGCGGAATACAGACCGGGTGCGCCGCCGAGTGCATCGACCACAATACCGGAATCGTCGGCCATTGCGGGCATTCCGGTGGCCTTGGCGGCATGGCGGGCTTTGAGCAGGGCATTTTCGACGAAAGTCAGGCCGGTTTCTTCTGCATCCTGCACACCGAATTCGCTCTGGCGGACGAATTCCAGCCCAAGATCCGCCATCATGGCGTTGAATTCACGCAGTTTACCGGCGTTGCCGGAGGCCAGAACAATTTGCTTGCTCATGCCGCTAACGCCTCCTGTTGCGCCTGCATGATTTCACGGATGCCTTTTTCCGCCAGTACCAGCAGGGCATCGAGTTCGTCACGGCGGAAAGCGTGACCTTCGGCAGTACCCTGCAACTCGATGAACTGACCCGCTTCATTCATGACCACATTCATGTCGGTTTCGGCGCTGGAATCTTCGGCGTAGTCCAGATCCAGTACCGGCAAGCCGTTGAAAATACCGACGGAAATGGAGGCGATTTGCCCGTGTAACGGGTTTTTCTTCAGGCGGCGGTTCTTTTGCAGCCAGGTAATCGCATCGCACAGAGCCACGTAGCCACCACTGATGGAAGCGGTGCGTGTGCCGCCATCCGCCTGGATGACATCGCAGTCGATAGTAATCTGGAATTCACCGAGGGCTTCCAGATCGACTACTGCACGCAAGGCTCGCCCGATCAGGCGCTGGATTTCCATGGTGCGCCCACCCTGCTTGCCTCGAGCGGCTTCGCGTGCGGTACGGGTTCCGGTGGAACGTGGCAACATGCCGTATTCAGCCGTCACCCAGCCTTGCCCCTTGCCTTTCAACCAGCCCGGTAATTTGTCTTCTACGGTCGCGGTGCACAGCACTTTGGTGTTGCCGAATTCCACTAGTACCGAACCCTCGGCATGGCAGGTGTAGTTGCGGGTAAACTTGACAGTCCGCATCTGGTCAGGGGTGCGTTTGCTGGGCCTCATGAAAATTCCTTGATTGCATCGTTATATGAAGGGGGGATTATACGCATCCTGCCGGGTGGTTTCACGATGATGTGTTTACGCAAGTTTCTGCTGCCACTGCGGGCGATTACTGGGAGAACCAACCTGAAAATGCTAAAGTAGCGCCTCTTTTCGCTGAGTCGTTTGCCCAAAAGGATTTTTTCATGTTAGTCGCTGCCAACATCACCATGCAATTCGGCGCCAAGCCGCTGTTTGACAACGTTTCCGTCAAATTCGGGGACGGCAACCGCTACGGCCTGATCGGGGCGAACGGCGCGGGCAAGTCCACCTTCATGAAAATCCTCTGCGGGTTACAAGACCCGACTCACGGCAACGTATCCAAGGATGCGATTGAACGCATGGCCTACCTGCGACAGGATCAGTTCGGCTTTGAGGACGTGCGCGTGCTGGACGTGGTACTGATGGGGCACGAGGAAATGTGGAAGGTGATGGCAGAAAAGGATGCCATCTACATGAACCCGGAAGCGACCGAAGACGATTACATGAAGGCGGCGGAACTGGAAGGTCATTTTGCCGAGCTGGGCGGTTACACTGCCGAAGCGCGGGCGGGTGAACTGCTGCTGGCGGTCGGTATTCCCACCGAACAACACAATGGCCCGATGAGTCAGGTTGCCCCCGGCTGGAAACTGCGGGTACTGTTGTGTCAGGCACTGTTCGCCAACCCTGACATTTTGTTGCTGGACGAACCAACCAACAACCTCGACATCAACACCATCCGCTGGCTGGAGGAAACGCTCAACAACCGCGAATCCACCATGATCATCATCTCGCATGACCGCCACTTTTTGAATCAGGTTTGTACCCATACAGCGGATCTGGACTACGGCAAGATTCAGGTTTACCCCGGCAACTATGATGATTTCATGGAAGCAGCCACCCAAGCGCGTGAACGTCAGGCCAGCGCCAACGCCAAAGCCAAGGAACGTATCGCCGAATTGCAGGATTTCGTGCGCCGCTTTTCCGCCAACAAATCCAAAGCCAAGCAGGCTACCAGCCGCCGCAAGCTGATCGACAAGCTCAAACCGGAAGATGTCAAACCATCCAGCCGCCAATACCCGTGGATTCGTTTCGAGTATGACGAAAAAGAGCGCCTGCACCGTTTCGCCGTGGAAGTGGAAAACCTCACCTTCGCCTACGAGGGCATGGAGAAACCACTGATCAAAAACTTCAGTTTTGCGGTGGAAGCAGGTGAAAAAATTGCCATTATCGGTGAAAACGGTGTCGGTAAAACCACGCTGGTCAAACTGCTGGAAGGCAGGCTCCAGCCGCAAAAAGGCAACATCAAGTGGGCAGAAAAAGCCCGTTTCTGTACCTACGATCAGGATCACGAAGACGAATTCAAGAGCGACCGCCCATTGACCGAGTGGATCGCTGAATACGTGCGCAAGGAAGGCTACGAAGGCGAAGACGCCGAAACCCAAATCCGTGGCACGCTGGGTCGTCTGCTGTTCGGGGGTGACACTGTGAAAAAACCGGTGAAAGTCCTGTCGGGTGGGGAAAAAGGTCGCATGATTTTCGGGCGCATGATGCTCTCCCGCACCAACGTGATGCTGATGGACGAACCGACCAACCATCTGGACATGGAATCCATCGAATCGCTCAACGGTGCGCTCGACCGCTACGACGGCACACTGCTGTTCGTCTCGCATGACCGGGTGTTCGTCGGCTCACTGGCTACCCGTATTTTCGATGTGAAAGGCGACGGCACGATTGTCGATTATCGCGGCACTTACGACGAATACCTGTCCAGTCAAGGGCTGGAATAACGGCTCGCTTTCCACACCCCATCAGGAGGATAACCCATGCGTATCGGAACCCCGCTTTCCCCCTCTGCCACCCGTGTCATGCTGCTAGGCAGTGGTGAACTTGGCAAGGAAGTGATCATTGCCCTGCAACGTCTGGGTGTGGAAGTCATTGCTGTTGACCGCTATGCCAATGCACCGGGGCATCAGGTCGCGCATCGTTTCCATGCCATCAATATGGCTGACCCGCAAGCACTGCGGGCGCTGGTGGAACAGGAACAACCGCATATCATCGTGCCGGAAATCGAAGCCATTGCCACCGATGAACTGGGGCGCATCGATGCAGACGGGCTGGCGGAAGTCATTCCCACTGCCCGCGCCACCCAGTTGACCATGAACCGCGAAGGTATCCGTCGCATGGCAGCGGAAGAGCTGGGCTTGCCGACTTCGCGTTACCATTTCTCTTCCAGCTTGGCGGAAATGCAGGCTGCTGCCGATGATGTGGGCTACCCCTGTTTCATCAAGCCGGTGATGTCTTCCTCTGGCAAAGGTCAATCCATGCTCAACAGCGCAGATGAAGTTGCGGCTGCCTGGCAATACGCACTGGATGCAGGCCGCGTCAACCACGGTCGGGTGATTGTGGAAGAAGGCATCCAGTTTGATTATGAAATCACCCTGCTGACAGTGCGGGCGCTGGGGGCAAACGGCGAGATCGAGACCCATTTTTGCGCTCCGATCGGGCATCGGCAGGTCAAGGGCGATTACGTGGAGAGCTGGCAAGCACAACCGATGAGCGATGTTGCCCTTGCCAAAGCGCAGGATATTGCCGAGAAAGTTACCACTAACCTCGGCGGACGCGGCCTGTTCGGGGTGGAACTGTTCATCAAGGGTGATGAGGTCTGGTTCTCAGAAGTCAGCCCGCGCCCACATGACACCGGCATGGTGACTATGGCAACCCAGTTCCAGAACGAATTCGAGTTGCACGCCCGTGCTATCCTCGGTTTGCCGGTGAATACCGCCATGCATTCCATTGGTGCGAGTGCGGTGATTTATGGCGGGATGGAGGCGGAAGGCATTGCTTTTGATGGGGTGGAACATGCCCTGCAAGTGCCGGAAAGCGACATCCGCCTGTTCGGCAAACCGGTGTCTTTCGAGCGTCGCCGCATGGGGGTAGCCTTGGCACGCGGCAATGACACGGATGAAGCTCGCGCTCGTGCTGCCGAAGCTGCCAGCCGCGTGCAACCTGTGCGGGGTTAAGGGCGCAGCCATGTCAAAGCAGGATCAGAACCAGCGTCACCAGCAACGTATGGAACGCAAAAAAGCCGTAATCGACGCCAGCATTGCGCGTGCGAGTACCGACAAAGGCTTGCTGCTGGTGCTGACCGGCAATGGCAAGGGCAAGTCCAGCTCCGCTTTTGGCATGGTCGGGCGGGCGCTGGGGCATGGCATGAAGGTGGGTGTTTGCCAGTTCATCAAAAGTCGCACCGATACCGGCGAGGAAGCCTTTTTCGGCAAACAGGCCAACTGCGAGTGGCATGTGCTCGGTGATGGTTTTACTTGGGATACGCAAGACCGGGAACAGGATATTGCCACTTCCCGGCGCGGCTGGGACATTGCCCGGCGGATGCTGGCTGACCCGGATTATGCGCTAGTGGTACTGGATGAGCTGACCTACTTGCTGAATTACAGCTATCTGGATGCGGAACATGTGCTGGCGGATATTGCCCAGCGCCCGCCCATGCAGCATGTGGTTGTTACCGGGCGAGCTGCCAGCTTGCCGTTGCGCGAACTGGCAGATACCGTGTCGGTAATCGAGGATGAAAAACACGCTTTCCGCGCAGGCATCCAGGCACAAAAAGGCATTGACCTGTAAACGGCAAAACAGGCTGGCTTCCACTATGCTTAAAGGCAAGAGCACAAGCAGCAAGGGAGTTGGATCATGAGCAATACCACGGGTTATTCACTGGCAGCATCACCCTTGATCGTGGACGGGGTTAGCCTGCTGGAATCCATGCCGCCACAATGTCAGGTCAATTTTCATGTGAATGTTGTTGGTGTGGGGCATGTGCTGGAAACGTCGCACAGTATTGAAGGCCACCATGTCAGCATTTTTGTTACCCACATACGCCCGGAGCGGGTCAAGGAACAGAAACCGCACCGGCTGAACGAGTCGGTCAATCTCGGCGTGCTCGACCCTGGTGCTTATGTAGTGACGTTTTTCAACCGGGGAGATGACGGCAATTTCACACCCGTAAAAGCGCTGGTATTGCACGCTTTGGGTGAGGAAAATGCACAAATTCCACCTGACCATTCCCACGACTGGCACGCTTGGATCAATGCCATGCCGCCAGGGCCATCCACTCTGCATGTCAGTGGCACGGTGACAGTGCCCAATGGGGATACGCTGGTGAAACTGGTACGGGCGGCTCCGCAGGGATTTAACCCGCGTATCCTGTTGCTGGATCTGGAAGTACATGATGCCAGTGCTTCCTCTGCCAACGATACCGAGGTGAAAGTGCATTACAGTGAAGCTGCCGGTGCTGACAGTTTTGATGGTGTGCATATCCGCTTCCCGAATGGTGGTGGCACTTACATCGACAACATCATCATCGCCTATTGAGTGCTACATGGATCAAACACTTTCCGTACAGCTTGCGTGTACTGATGCCCCGGAAGTGCGTGATGCCTTGAGAATTTAAGTTGTGCCTTGTCTGGTCAAGTCTGCGTGCTCTTGGGATAATCCGCGCCTATGGCAATCTTAACCTTACGCAATATCCATCTCGAAAACGGTGACAACCGTCTTTTCGACAGCATTGACCTGAGCATTGAGCCGGGCGAGCGTTTATGTCTGGTCGGTCGCAACGGCACGGGCAAATCCACCCTGATGAAATTACTGTGCCGCGAAGTGAGCGCGGACGACGGTGAACTTATCCATTCCCCCGACCTGAAAATTGCCCGCTTGCAGCAAGATGTACCGCACGGAACCGATGTCCGTGTGTTTGACATTGTGGCGCAGGGTTTGACTGACTTGCACCCCGAAGATGCCTGGCAAGTGCAATGGAAAGTCGATACGGTGCTGTCACGCCTGCAACTCGATGGCGAAGCCACGTTTGAAAGCCTATCCGGTGGCTGGAAACGTCGCGCCCTGCTGGCACGTGCGCTGGTTGCCGAACCCGATCTGCTGTTGCTGGACGAGCCAACCAACCACCTCGACATTCCCGCGATTGAATGGCTGGAAAACTTCCTGCTCGGCTACAAGGGAACCCTGCTGTTCGTGTCGCATGACCGTGCTTTCGTGCAGAAACTTGCCACCCGCATCATCGAACTGGATCGCGGCAGGCTGACCAGTTGGCTGGGAACCTTCCAGCAATATCAGGAACGCAAACAGGCGGCACTGGAAGCCGAAGCCCAGCAAGCCGCCCTGTTCGACAAGCGTCTGGCAGAGGAAGAAGTGTGGATACGGCAAGGCATCAAGGCTCGCCGCACCCGCAACGAAGGCCGGGTACGCCGTCTGGAGGCCATGCGTGAGGAATTCCGCCAACGCCGCAACCTGCAAGGCAAAGTACAGGCACAAATCGGGCAGGCGGATGCTTCCGGCAAGGTGGTGATTGCTGCCACCGACCTGTGTTATGCGTGGGCAAGCAAACAACCGTTGATCCAGCACTTCAGCACTACCGTGATGCGTGGCGACAAAATCGGCATCATCGGCGCGAACGGTGTGGGTAAAACCACCCTGATCAAGCTGCTGTTGGGGCAGATCCAGCCCGACTCTGGCAAACTGGAATTGGGTACACGCTTGCAAACCGCCTATTTTGACCAGCACCGCGCCCAGTTCGATGGCGAAAAGAACTTGCGGGACAATCTGGCGCCGGGGTCGGATTTTGTCGAAATCAACGGGCAGAAGCGGCACATCATCAGCTATTTGCAGGATTTCCTGTTTACCCCGCTACAAATCCAGAAGCCGGTAAAGGTGCTGTCTGGCGGCGAACGCAACCGCTTGCTGCTGGCGCGGCTGTTTGCCCAGCCTTCCAATCTGCTGGTACTGGACGAACCCACCAACGACCTCGACGCCGAAACTCTGGAATTGCTGGAAGAACTGCTGATCGAGTATCAGGGAACCTTGTTGCTGATTTCGCATGACCGGAGTTTCCTCAATTCGGTGGTGACGCGCAGCATCGTGTTTGAAAACGACAGCATCGGCGAATATGCCGGTGGCTATGACGACTGGCTGTTGCAACGCCCCGAACCTGTAGTGGAAAAGTCTGCCGCCAAACCCGAAAAACCAGCGGAAAAACCCAAAGCTGATGCCAAGCCTGCGGGCAAGAAAAAACTCAGTTTCAAGGAACAGCGTGAGCTGGAACAACTGCCAGCCCGTCTGGAACAACTGGAAGCCGACATGAGTACTTTACAGGCATTGATGGGCACAGCGGCCTTTTACCAGCAGGACAGTGCTACCATTACCGCCAAACAAGCCGAACTGGCGAAACTGGAAGCCGAACTCGAACAGGCTTTCGCTCGCTGGGAAGAACTGGAGCAAATGAGCCAATGACTCGACAATACCGCGCCGTTTCGCTGATTTCCGGCGGCCTTGATTCCATGCTGGCAACCAAGGCCGTGCTGGAACAGGGTGTGCATGTGGAAGGCATCAATTTTTTCACCGGCTTTTGCGTGGAAGGTCATACCCATGCCATCCGCAAGCAACACAGTGACAAACCCAAGCGCAACAATTCCTTGTGGGTAGCCGAACAACTGGGCATCAAGTTACATATCGTTGACATTGTAGAGCCGTACAAGGATGTGGTGCTGAACCCGAAACACGGTTACGGCGCGAACATGAACCCTTGCCTCGACTGCAAAATCTTCATGGTAAAAAAAGCACACGAGTGGATTCAGCAACACGGTTTCGATTTCATCATTACCGGCGAAGTGGTCGGGCAACGCCCCATGTCGCAACGTGCTGCAACCATGCCGGTGGTCGCGCGCGAATCCGGGGCGGAAGATTTGTTGTTACGCCCGCTGTCTGCGCATAACCTGCCGCCCAGCAAGCCGGAACGCGAGGGTTGGGTTGACCGTGAAAAGCTGTTCGGTTTCAGCGGACGTAGCCGCAAGCCTCAATTTGCGCTGGCAGAACAATGGGGCATCAAGGAATACGCCCAACCCGCTGGTGGCTGCTGTTTTCTGACCGACGCGCATTACACCGGCAAGCTGAAAGATTTGTGGGCGCATCGCCCCAGCCGTGACTACGAACTTGACGACATCATGCTGCTGAAAATCGGGCGGCATTTACGCCCACGCCCGCACTTCAAACTGATCATGTCACGCGAAGAGGGTGAAACCAACTTTCTGGAAGGCTACAAAAACCAGTTCATCTGGATCAAGACGGCCAGCCACGCAGGGCCACTGACCATCCTAGATGGCGATAACGTGACGGATGAGGATATTGCCTTGGCAGCACAGATTTCCGCCCGCTACAGCAAGGGCAGGCAAGAAGCTGAAGTGGTATGCAAAGTGGCTCGACCGGGGGAGGATTTCCGTGAGATCAATGTTCCTCCGCTTGCAGGCGAGATTCCTGACGAGTGGGTGTTGTAAGCCCACCGTCACGAAAAAATCACTGAATAGGCTGATTTGCGCTTGAATTTCCTCTTACTCCATGCTCCAAGATGGATTACAATCGCCCCCTTATCCGCAGTTCCTGCGTTTTTCTTTGAGATTTGGACAAATGACTGACTTAACACTTTACCGGAATATCGGCATTTTCGCCCACGTTGACGCGGGCAAAACGACCACCACCGAACGTATCCTCAAGCTCACCGGCAAAATTCACAAAATCGGTGAAGTGCATGAAGGCGAATCCACCATGGACTTCATGGAGCAGGAAGCCGAGCGCGGCATTACCATCCAGTCCGCAGCAACCACTGCTTACTGGAAAGGTCATCGCTTCAACATCATTGATACCCCAGGGCACGTTGACTTCACTATCGAAGTTTACCGTTCACTGAAAGTTCTGGATGGTGGCGTTGGGGTATTCTGCGGTTCTGGTGGTGTTGAACCTCAGTCTGAAACCAACTGGCGTTATGCCAATGATTCCAAGGTTGCGCGTGTTATTTACGTTAACAAGCTCGACCGTATTGGTGCCGATTTCTACCGTGTCGTACAGCAAGTCCAGGACGTTTTGGGTGCAAGACCTGTCGTTATGGCGCTGCCAATCGGCTTTGAAGACAGCTTCGTCGGTGTGATTGACCTGTTGACCCGCAAGGCATGGGTATGGGATGAATCCGGTGATCCACTGAAGTACACGCTTCAGGACGTTCCTGCCGATATGGAAGCCAAGGTTGAAGAATGGCGTGAAAAGCTGATCGAAACTGCGGTTGAGCAAGACGATGAGATGATGGAAATGTACCTTGGTGGTGAAGAGCCGCCGATTGACGACATCAAGCGTTGCATCCGCAAGGGTACTATTGCCCTCGACTTCTTCCCGACCTTCCCTGGCTCTTCTTTCAAGAACAAGGGCGTGCAACTGGTACTGGATGGCGTGGTTGATTACCTGCCGAACCCGACCGAAGTGCAGCCACAACCTGAAACCGACATCGAAGGCAACCCGACGGGTGAATTCGCAGTGGTTGACCCAGACCGCCCACTGCGTGCGCTGGTGTTCAAGATCATGGACGACCGTTTCGGTGCATTGAACTTCGTGCGTATCTACTCCGGTCGCCTGAAAAAAGGTGACACTCTGCTCAATACCTACACTGGCAAAACCGAACGTATTGGGCGCATGGTGGAAATGCACGCCAACGACCGTTCAGAGATCGACACCGCACAAGCTGGTGACATCGTTGCCTTGATCGGCCTGAAAAACGTTCAGACGGGGCATACTCTGGCAGATCCTGACAAGCCTGCAACGCTCGAACCAATGGTATTCCCTGATCCGGTCATCTCCATCGCCATCGCACCCAAAGACAAAGGCTCTGCTGAAAAGATGGGCATGGCGTTGAACAAAATGGTGCAGGAAGACCCTTCTTTCCGCGTTGAAACTGACCAGGAAACCGGCGAAACCATCCTCAAGGGCATGGGCGAACTGCACCTCGATATCAAGGTCGACATCCTCAAGCGTACCCACAAGATCGAAGTGGTCGTGGGCAAGCCGCAGGTAGCTTACCGCGAATCCATCACCCAACGTATCGAAGACAGCTATACCCACAAGAAGCAGTCTGGTGGTTCCGGTCAGTACGGTAAAATCGACTACACCATCGAACCGAACGAAACCGGCGCTGGTTACGGGTTTGAATCTGTGGTCGTCGGTGGTTCCGTACCACGTGAATTCTGGCCTGCCATCGACAAGGGCTTCCGCGAAAGCATGAGCAAAGGCCCATTGGCTGGCTACCCGGTGGTTGACGTGAAAGTAACCCTGCGCGAAGGTGGCTTCCACGCGGTTGACTCCTCCGCCATTGCGTTTGAAATTGCAGCCAAAGGCGGCTATCGTCAGACCATGCCCAAGGCTGGCCCACAAATCCTCGAACCGATCATGAAAGTCGACGTATTCGTACCTAGCGACTACACCGGTGACGTAATCGGCGACCTGAACCGCCGCCGTGCGATGATCAAGTCGCAAGATACCGCGCCAATCGGCAACCGTATCAAGGCTGACGTACCGCTGTCCGAAATGTTCGGCTACATCGGCGACCTGCGTACCATGACTTCCGGTCGCGGTCAGTTCTCGATGGAATTCTCGCACTATGCGGCCTGTCCGAAGAACGTTTCCGATCAGGTTATCAAGGAAGCTGCTGAACGCAAGAAAGCGGCAGACGCTGCGAAGTAATTCTCGCGCTGCTACTGAACAAAAAGCCCTGCTAGGAAACTGGCGGGGCTTTTTTTTGTCCGGCATAGTGGGCAAACCCCGCCTGCGGAAGCAGGCATCACCCCGACCGGGGGGAAGATAATCCGATTGGCAAAAAAGCCCGAAAACATGGAATATTTTGCCGGGCTGCCCCATCCGTAACCCTACGCGAGGCATTCATCCGCGAGCCATGCTAACCGTATAACTGCTTTACCAACCCAAGGAGGAGAAACCCATGTCAAGAACAATCATGATGGGTATGTTACTGGCCGCCAGCCTGACTGGCTTGGCTGTTGCTGAAGAAGCGAAGAAAGCCGAGACTGCTGCTGCCCCAGCCGCCGATGCCGCCAAACCTGCGGAAGCTGCTGCCCCAGCAGAAGCCAAATTCGACCCTGGCGTTCCCGCCCCTAAAATCGCTGATGACTATTATGCGGGTGCAGAAAAAGTGATCGTGCATGTCACCATGGAAGGCGACGAGAAAAAATACCTCGGCGTGTTGGGCAACGTCAGCAATTACATGAAAGCACTGGATGCCACCGGCAAGAAAACCGACGCTATCATTGTCATGAACGGTGACGGGCTAGGCTTGCTGAAAGTCGCCAAGGAAGTGGAAATGAATGCCGACGCCAAGCTGCCCGGCAAAATTGCGGAACTGAAGGAAAAGGGCGTGAAATTTCAGGTGTGCTACAACACCCTGACAGGACGCAAGATCAAGTTCGATGAATTGTTCGATGCCAAACCGGAAGATGTGATTCCCTCAGGGGTGGCGGAAGCCGGGCGTTTGCAGGCACAGGGCTATCAGTTGCTGAAGCCGTAAGCTGTGTTTCTCCTAGTCTGCGGTAACAGGCATCACCCCAACCGGGTGGAAGATAATCCAATTCACATCAAGGCACAACCTTTCAAGACTTGACTCAAGAAAGGTTATGGCGTGTGAGGTGGCTGATGACCCGATAGTAGTGACGAAAGCCCAGCCGACGAAAGCAGGTAACTGACTGGAGGATAAAACCGGACTGCCCGCCACCAGAGGCGCAGCGGGCAGCTTGTCATCAAAAAAGACAGGCTGATGCGAAGGGGGAAAGCCACCCATCAAGCTGGCAGAAGTGTCCAGCCTGCGAGGGTGGAAGCACGAACCGCCCGACGGGACGGGAGTGTCATGTGACAATTTCTACTTCATCGTTACCATTTCTTCCGCACTGACCGGGTGAATGGCGATGGTGTCATCAAAGTCCTGCTTGGTCGCGCCCATGCGGATGGCAACCGCGAACCCTTGCATCATCTCGTCCACCCCCAGACCGATGGCGTGGCAGCCGACGATCTTTTCTTCCGCACCGACCACCACCAGCTTCATCGCGGTTTTGGCCTTGAGCTTAACGAAGGCGTAATACATTGGGGTGAATTCGGTGCTGTACACCTTGACCGCATCGCCGTACTGTTCCCGCGCGGCTTCTTCCGACAAGCCAATCGTGCCGATCGGTGGATGGGTGAACATCACCGTCGGGATCAGGCTGTAATCCAGCTTACGGTCTTTCATACCACCGAACAGGCGATCACCCAGACGACGGCCTGCGGCAATGGCTACCGGGGTCAGTTGCACGCCGCGCTTGTTGATGATGTCACCAATCGCATACACACCGGGAATGCTGGTTTCCTGATAGTCGTTCACGTCGATGAAACCGCCGGGGGCGAGGCTCAGGCCGATGTTTTCCAGCCCGATGGTGTCGGTGTTGGGAACACGCCCAATCGCCCACAGCAATTGATCCAGCCCATCCAGCGTCGTGCCGTCCGCGTAGTGGATGGTCAGCGTGCCATCCGCCTGCTTTTCAACGCTGGCAATCTTGCCGTCATCATTGAACTGGATGCCGTCGGCTTCCATTTGCGCACGCAGGGTTTTCTGCATCAGGCTGTCGAAACCGATCAGTACCGGGAAACCCTGATGCAGCATGTGCGTTTCCGAACCCAGCGCATTCAGCACACCGGCCAGTTCCAACGCGATGTAGCCGCCACCCACGACCGCAACTTTCTGCGGCTGTGCGTCCAACTCGAAAAAGCCGTCGGAGGTGATGCCGTGTTCCGCACCGGGAATAGTGTTCGGCACGATCGGGCGACCGCCAGTGGCAATGACAATGTGGTCAGCGGTGTAAGTTTCGCCATCGACCTCCAGCGTGTTGGCAGCGACGAAACGGGCGTGGCCTTGCAACAAGTCAACACCCAGTTCGGCGAGGAAGCTGTCCATGTACCAGTCGGTGATCCCGCCGATCATATTGTCGCGCTTGCTGACCAGCTTGCCCCAGTCGAGTTTGCCGGGGGTGGTGGCGAAACCGTAATCCTGCGCGTGGTGTTGGGCATGAGCCAGATTGGCGGCAAACCACATCACTTTCTTGGGGACGCAGCCACGGTTGACGCACGTACCGCCCAAATCGTCGTTGACTTCCACTACCGCGCATTTCGCGCCGTGTTTGGCTGCTTTTTCTACCACTGACAGGCCGCCGCTGCCTGCACCAATGGCGATCAAATCGTAATGTTGGCTCATGCCCTGCTCCTTCTTATCTTGCGTTCAACCACGCTTCCAGTTTGTCCGAACCACCGATCAACTGACCGTTGATGAATACTTGCGGAACCATATCAACACCGGCTACTGCACGCAAACTGCGGTTGGTGTAGTCCTGGTTCAGCACCAGCTCGTCGAAGTCGATTTCGGCGTCGTGCAACATGCCTTTGGCCTTGGCGCAGAACGGGCAGCCAGGGCGGGTGAACACGGTCACATCCAGTGGGGCTGGGGTGTTCGGGCCGATGTAAGCCAGCATGGTGTCAGCGTCGGAGACTTCAAACGGGTCGCCCGGCTTGTTGGGTTCAACGAACATTTTTTCCACCACGCCGTCTTTCACCAGCATGGAATAACGCCAGGAACGCTTGCCGAAACCGAGGTCGTTCTTGTCCACCAGCAAACCCATACCGTCGGTGAAATCGCCGTTGCCATCCGGGATGAAGGTGATTTTGTCGGCTTTCTGGTCAACTTTCCACTCGTTCATGACGAAGGTGTCGTTGACCGACATGCACACGATTTCATCCACCCCCAGCTTCTTGAAGGTATCCGCCAACTGGTTGTAACGCGGCACGTGGGTAGAAGAGCAGGTCGGGGTGAACGCACCCGGCAGCGAGAACACGATCACGGTCTTGCTCTTGAATACGTCGTCGGTGCTGACATCGACCCACTCATGGTTCTGGCGGGTACGGAACGTGACGTTAGGGACGCGCTGGCCTTCTTTGTTTGCAAACATGGGTAGTCTCCTTGAATTGATTTATCTCAAACGATCTAGAAAATTGATCTTGTGCGTTGCAGTATAGACAGGCAGACACTGGATTAAAAGCAGATTGTTTCTAACATGATGTTCGGTTTATTCAATGAAAATCACAACAGGGAAGCCAGCATCTTGGCACTCAACAGCAATACCAGCACCGCAAACAGCTTTTTCAGGGTAGCTACGGGCAGGGAATGCGCCAATTGTGCCCCAATCCTGGTGGTGAAAAAACTTGCGGATGCAATCAGCAGCACCGCAGGCCAGTACACAAAACCGATGGTGTATTCTGGCAAACCGGCTTGCCCCCAGCCATTGAATACGTAGCCGAGCGTACCTGCCAAAGCAATCGGGAAACCAATCCCGGCGGAAGTGGCAATCGCCTGACGGATATTGACGTTACACCACATCAGGAACGGTACGGAAAGTGTGCCGCCGCCGATGGCTGCCAGTGCCGAAATGCTGCCAATTACCAGCCCTGTCAGTGACAAACCCGCCATGCCTGGTATTTCCCGATGCGCCTGTGGCTTGATGTCCAGCCACATCTGCAAGGCCACATAAGCCATGAAACAGGCGAAAAATACCGCTAGCACCACGGTTGGCAGGTAAGTTGCCAGAAACGTGGCACTGAATGTTCCCAGCAGAATGCCCGGTGTGATGTTCCGCACCACTGACCAGTACACCGCGCCCTTGGCATGGTGTGCCCGCATACTGGCAAAAGAAGTCGGTACAATCGCTGCCATCGACGTGCCCAGCGCCACATGCATGACCTGTTCCGGGGCAAAGCCTTGCACCATGAACAGGCTGGTCAGTACCGGAACCATGATGGCACCGCCACCAATCCCCAGCAGCCCTGCGGCGATTCCCACCACCGCACCCAGAGCCAGAAAGGCCAGCAACAAATACCATTCCACGTATAATCTCCTGTTTGAATAATGTCGGATTTGGGGCAAGTGTATGCAATATCTAACCATTCCTGTTACTGCTTTTGCGCAGAATTGCAGTGTTGTCTGGTGTGAAGCGACCAGGGAATGTGCGTTCGTCGATCCGGGTGGTGATGCGACAGAACTGATGGCGGCGGTGCAACAGCACCAGCTCAAGCCCGTTGGTGTATTCCTTACCCATGCGCATCTGGATCATGTGGGCGGCACGCTGGAATTGGCAAAGTATTACCGGATTCCGGTCAGCGGGCCACATGAAGCAGACAAATACTGGCTGGATGCGCTGCCAGTACAGGCGCAACGTTTCGGTTTGTCACATTGCGCTGCCTTTGTGCCGGAACGCTGGCTGCAACACGGTGATACCCTGACGTTTGGGCAGCAACAACTGGAAGTGCTGCACACACCCGGTCACACGCCGGGGCATGTGGTGTTTTTCCATCGCGCCAGCAAGGTCTTGTTTGCCGGGGATGTGCTGTTTCAGGGTTCGATCGGGCGTACCGATTTCCCCGGCGGGAACCATCAACAACTACTGGACTCTATCAAACAGCAGCTATGGACGCTGGGTGACGATGTTACAGTCGTACCGGGGCATGGCCCCAACACCGACATTGGCATGGAGCGCCGCCATAACCCTTACATCCGCTAGTTGAGGCTCCCATGCGCCGTATTGCCACGCTTGCCGCCGGGCTGTTGTGTACAGCCTGTCTTGCCAACGGAATGCCCATGCCCGCACCCGTCACTCCTCCCCCGCCGTTTGCCGACATCGAACCTGCCAACATGCAGGGAATGTTAGCTGCCCACAACCAGGTACGTGCGAGCCTAGGCATAGCACCACTGCGCTGGTCGGGGCAAATGGCAGCCTATGCCCAGCAATGGGCAGAACATCTGGCTCGTCATAACGGTTGCGAAATGCAGCACCGCACCCATGCCAATGCCGACCTGCTCAAGGTTGGGGAAAACCTGTACTGGGCCAGTCCATTGCGCTGGTCGGATGGGCGTATCGAAGTGCAACAAATCTCGCCTACCCGCGTGGCACAAGACTGGGCAAGCGAACAGGCTGATTACAACTATGCGGGCAATACCTGCCGTCCCGGTGCGCAATGTGGGCATTACACCCAGATGGTATGGCGTAGCACCACGGAGGTCGGGTGCGGCATGACGGTTTGCGGCAATCAGGCACAGCTTTGGGTCTGCAATTACAACCCGCCCGGCAACTGGGTGGGTGAAAAACCGTATTAACCTCTAGGCAGGCACATTTTTCCCGCTACAATGGGCGTTTTTCAGCGGATCAAGGGGCGAAATCGTGTCACAAGTGGATATTGCCGCCGTCAAGGCATACCTGCTGGCATTGCAGGATGACATTTGCCAGCAACTGGAAAGCGAGGATGGCAGAGCCAGCTTTGTGGAAGATGCCTGGGAACGCCCAGCCGGTGGTGGTGGGCGCACCCGTGTGATTGCCGATGGAGCGATTCTGGAACAGGGCGGGGTCAATTTCTCGCATGTATTTGGTGACAAACTGCCGCCCTCAGCCACGGCACAACGCCCGGAACTGGCAGGCCGCAGCTTTCAGGCCATGGGTGTATCGCTGGTGATTCACCCCAACAACCCGCTGGTTCCCACCTCCCATGCCAATGTGCGCTTTTTCGTGGCAGAAAAGGCGGGTGAAGAGCCGGTCTGGTGGTTTGGCGGCGGTTTTGACCTGACACCCTATTACGGTTTCGAGGAAGACTGTGTGGCATGGCATCGCACCGCCAAGGCTGCTTGCGACCCATTCGGCGAAGATGTCTATGCCCGTTACAAGCAGTGGTGCGACGACTATTTCTTCCTCAAACACCGCAATGAGCCACGCGGGGTGGGCGGCCTGTTTTTTGATGACCTGAATGCCTGGGGATTTGAGCAAACCTTTGCGTTCATGCGCAGTGTGGGCGACCACTACATCAAGGCTTACCGGCCTATCCTCGCCAAGCGCAAACACTTGCCGTTTACCGAAACCCAACGTGATTTCCAGCTTTACCGGCGCGGGCGCTACGTTGAGTTCAACCTCGTGTATGACCGGGGAACCTTGTTCGGTCTGCAATCCGGCGGGCGCACCGAATCCATCCTCATGTCACTGCCGCCATTGGTCAAATGGCGCTACAACTGGCAACCAACGGCGGGCAGCGATGAAGCCCGCCTGTATACCGATTTCCTGCGCCACCGCGATTGGCTGGCAGAAACCTGAGCTGTTTACCAGGTTTTTTCGCCTGCTTGTGGCTTGTGGTTGGAAAGTTTCATGAATTTCCAGAACAGATAGCCAAGAAAGCCGAGGATGAACACAATGGTAAAACCTGACATGAACACGATGCCTTCAAGGCTGGTAAAGAAGTGAGACATGGGATTGCTCCTGAAAATGAGACATGGGGCAATCCTAGTGACAGCTTTGCAGAGTAGCTTTGAGCGAAATCAAAAATGCCGGGTAATCCCGGCATTTCTTGCTACAGATCAACTTTTTACGGGATTGTTCAACGCCCGGTCATTGCCATGCTGCGTTCAAGATTAATCAACCCATAACCATACTCAGGGTCATAGCCCGGCTTGCCCAAGTCGATGGCAGTTTGGTTCAGGGTCGTCGGGTTGAAAGCGGCATTCATGGATTTCAGCAGGGCAATCGCGCCGCTGACATGGGCTGTTGCCAGTGATGTGCCGCTAGACACATGGAAAGACCCACGTGGTGCGGTGGTGAGGATGCCCACGCCCGGTGCAGCCAGGTCAATGTAATCTCCTCGGTTGGCGTTGTTGAATACCTGTTCGCCTTTATCCACAGCGGTGACAGCAATAACGCCGGGAATGGCTGCGGGGTAAGCTGCTGGTGCGTGTGGCCCGCCATTTCCGGCAGAAGCAACCACGGTAATGCCGCGCTGCATGGCGGCTTCCACCAATCGGTCTACCACCGGATCAGGTTTGCCTGCAAAACTCAGGTTAAGGACGTTGACGCCCCTGTCCATCGCAATCTGCAATGCTTTTGCCACCAGACCGGAGTTGCTGCGGCGTTCCTGCGGGTTTTGCGGATTGGTGCTGAACGCACTGATGGCAACCAGACGGGCATCCGGGGCAATACCAATGCGTGGATTACGGCTGATCATGACACCAGCAATTTCTGTACCGTGCAGGCGGTTGGCTTCATCACCAGCAGGAATCAGGTCAATCCGTTCAATGGCAGAATGCAGGGATTCATGGTCAATATCCACCGGGGTGTCAATCATGCCAATGACAACCCCGTTACCGCTGGTATGCTGGCGGGCAGCACCAATACCAGTCAGGCTCAGCGGGTACATGGAGCCCACCACCCCAAGAGGAGCACCCGCAGCCGTCGCATAGAAATTGCTGGTGGCTGCATCCACTTCGGTTTCATTTTTCTTGATGGATTTCATCAGGTCTTGCGGATCCTGACCGTTGGTGGCAGCCGTAATCATGGTGGTTTTGATCGCACCCAGATCATCACTGCGCTTGGCTCGCAGCCGGTATTTTTTCAGGACGGCATCAGCGACTTCCGCAGGCTTGTCGCTGTCGTAGGTGATGAGCATTTCATCCTTTTCGTAGTCCACACGCTGGAAAACGTGGGTCTCGATACACAGGTGGGGGCTAACCTGGCAAGTGGTGTTGTTGGTGGTTTTGCCAATTACCTTGTATTCGGCTGGCGTGAAACTGCACGCAGCCAGTAGAGGAAGGGCAAGTAACGGCAACAAATGGCGGAAGAGAATAAAATGCATAGCAATCAACGTTCTTAGTATAAAAAGACAAACGCAGTATACCTGCATCCCGCTCAAAACGTCAGGCGGCTATCAGTATCCCCGTCCTGCAAACAGCACGAGTGCAGGGTCTTGCTGCATTTGCTGCAAGACCGCATCAGCACGTGGGTCGGTGGGGGCGACATTCCTGATTTCCAGTTTGAACAGATTGTTGGCATCAGGGCCATCCATGATGCGAGCGTTCCATTTATTGAGGAAGTCACGTACCTGCCCAATGGAAGCCTGCTCGTTGAAATCCACCAGCAGCACCATGCCTTTGACTGCGGGCACGGCAACCTCGCTGCTGACATCGGAGGCACTGAGGTAAATGCCCTCCTGCTGTTTTCCCATGGATGAATGGGCAAACCAGCCTACCAATCCTGCCTGGATCAGCAACAGACTGGCAAACACAGCATTGGTCGGTGTCAGCCACTCAAAGGTAGGTATAAACTTGCGCAAGGTTTCCATGAATCCGCTAGGTTTTATTGAGGTGTTGTGGGGGCGGGTCTCAGGTGCGTGCGGTAACGGGGGAGATGCGACATGGGGGGAGGCATTTTCCTCACGCTGGATGCGTTTCATCAGTTTGTCCAGACGCTGCTGGGTGCTATCGACTGTTGTCAGTTCCAGCAAGCTCGCATTGGCACGGATCAGGTCAACCATCCTCAGTTCCCGCAGGTAATCTTCCTTCAGGGCAGGATGTTGCTGCAACATGTCCTCCACCAGCGTGCGTTCCGGTTCGTTCAGTTTTCCGGTGATATACCAGGGAAGCAACAGCCTTGCTTCTTCCACAGGATCACCCTGCTGGTATCGACTCATAAACATTGTTCTCGCTACATGCTGTTATAGATCAAAACCCGCAATTCCCGCTTTTTCAAGCAGTTGCGCCATTCTTTTGCGGGCGTAAAACATTCTTGTCTTGACTGTGTTTTCGGAAATTTCCAGTATATCAGCGACCTCCTTGACGGATTTATCCTCAAAATAGGTCAGCCTCAGTACTTCCCGGTGTTCATCCGTCAGTTGATCCATCATCCGCAGCAAGTGCTGCTTCATGTCATCCATTGCCAATTCCTCGTGAGGGTTGGCGGTTGGGTCAATTAGGGCATCAAGTACGGACTCATCCTCCAGAGTGACCTCCGAAGTCTTACGTAACCATGAAATCACCTTGTTGCGGGCAATGGAATAAATCCACGTCGAGGGTTTCGACCTGCCTGCAAAGTTGTCAGCCGACCGCCAAACATCAAACAGGGCTTCATCCACAAGATCGGCTGCTTGTGCCAAATCATCGCGTAATACTCTTGCGCAGTATCTGACCAGTTTTGGCTGGTAGCGCAGGTACAACTGGCTGAAAGCCTGCTGGTCGCCTGCACTGATCCGTTCCAGTAACACTTCATCCGGCAATTTGCTGGGTGGTGTGGCGTGGTACGGATTGCTTTGTGGATAGCCTTCCATTTCTGTGTCGCTCTCACCGTTCATTTGGTTCTAATCAATTCTGTATTTTTGGAAAAATATCGTCTTATGGTGTACGAAGGATATACCGCCAGTATGTAACTCTCTGAAATAAAAATAAAAATCAGAAGATTGGCTGGCCTTGAAAAATTTTTCAATTTTTGTTTGAACCAGAGAAAGGATTATAGCGACCAACCGGTACTGACACACTACACACATAGTAAATCTTAAAAGTTATATACTCCCTCGCAAGTCTGGCGAACCTTTGGGTTCGCCTTTTTTTTGTTTACAAGCCCTTGAGCATCAGAATATTATTATAGACTTATATTGATTTGATAACAGTTATTTTATGGAATCCGGGTTATGTACCAAATTGGCACCACACTGACACAATACATCCTTGAAGAGCAACGTAAGCACAGCGGTGCAACTGGCGAATTCAGTTGCGTTCTCAACGACATCGCACTGGCTTGCAAGAAAATTGCAGCCCTGACCAGCAAAGGCGCACTGATCGGTGTACTGGGATCTGCTGGTTCTGAAAATGTGCAGGGTGAAGAACAAAAGAAAATGGACATCATCACCAACGATGTGATGATCGAAGCCTTGTCACGCGGTCACACGGCGGCGCTGGCTTCCGAGGAAATGGATGAAGTGTACAACCTGCCAGCCAGTGTGCCACGTGGTCACTACCTGGTGACGTTCGACCCGCTGGATGGCTCCTCCAACATGGATGTTAACGTTTCCGTCGGTACCATCTTTTCCATCATGAAAGCACCGGAAGGCGTGGAAAATCCTAGCAAGGCCGATTTCATGCAGCCAGGAACCAAACAGGTAGCAGCCGGTTATTGCCTGTACGGGCCTTCTGCCATTATGGTGCTGACCACTGGCAATGGCGTCAGCATGTTTACCCTGGACAAGGATTGCGGCGAATTCCTGCTGACCCGCGAAGACGTAAAAATTCCTGCTGACACCAAGGAATTCGCCATTAATGTTTCCAACCAACGTTATTGGGAAGCGCCGATGCAACGTTACATCGGTGAATGTCTGGCAGGCAAGGATGGCCCGCGAGGCAAGGATTTCAACATGCGCTGGGTAGCTTCGATGGTGGCTGAGATTCACCGCATCCTGACCCGTGGTGGTATTTTCATTTATCCGCTGGATAGCAAGATGAAAGCGGCAGGCAAAACCGGCAAGCTGCGCCTGATGTATGAAGCCAACCCGATGGGTTTCATCGTCGAGCAGGCTGGCGGCATGGCTACCACTGCCTACAAGCGTATCATGGAAATCCAGCCAACGGACTTGCATCAACGTGTGCCGGTGGTTATGGGTTCACGCAATGAGGTAGAACTCGTGACCGGGTATCACAACGAAGTGTAATAACGCACGATTAGCCCCCTCTCCAACCCTTTCTCCGCAGGGGATGAAGGGCGCTAAATGTTGAGGATCGCCCGCGCATGTACTGCATCGCGGGCGATTTGCATTTTGAGGGCATCAAAGGAGACGAATTTCATTTCATCGCGCAGGAAAGTGACTGGTTCAACACAAATGTGCTTGCCGTAAACCTGCTGGTTGAAATCGAACAGGTGAGCTTCCAGACGGTTTTCCAGCCCATGTACGGTTGGGCGTGCACCAAGATTGGCAACGCCGTAGACCACTTCATCACCCAGCCCTGCGACTTTCACTGCATACACACCCTTGCGCAAGGCCACATATTGCGGGACACGCATGTTGAGGGTCGGGAAACCGATGGTGCGCCCGCGCTTGTCGCCGTGGCGTACCCGCCCGGAAATGCGGTAAGGCTTACCCAGCAATTCCGCTGCCAGTTCCAGCTCCGCTGTGCTCAAGGCGAGCCGGATACGGGTGCTGCTGACACGTTCGTCGTCGTGTAGGAAGGTCGGGGTATCGACTACCTGCATTCCATGTGCTGCGCCCATCTGTTGCAGCAGGTGGTAATCACCACGCCGCCCCTTGCCAAAGCGGAAATCATCGCCGACCACCAGATAACGGACTTTCAGGCCATCCAGCAGGATAGTTTGCACGAAATCTTCTGCTTCCATGTTCGCCAGTTGTCGGTTGAAATGCAGGCAGGCGAAGTGGTCGATATTCATCTCCTGCAACAGGCGCAGCTTGTCGCGCAGGGCATAAATGCGCGGTGGGGGCGGGGAACGGAAAAACTCGATCGGTAATGGCTCGAAGCTGATCACGGTGGCAGGCAAGCCCATAGCCTGCGCTTTCCATTCGACATGCTGAATCACTGCCTGGTGGCCTTTGTGCAAACCATCAAAGTTGCCGATGGTGGCAACGCAACCAAGGTCGGAAGGTGAAGCGGGGGAAATGCGGTGTATCAGTTTCATGCCTGGAGTTTACCGCAATTCCGGGAAAGCGTGCTGGCGCAAGGCTTCATAAACCACCACAGCTACTGTATTCGACAGGTTCAGGCTGCGGCTGTCGGGCAGCATCGGTACGCGCAATTTCAACTCTTCCGGGAGGCTGAGCAACAACGCTTCCGGCAAGCCACGGGTTTCAGGGCCGAATAGCAATACATCGCCCGGCTGGAAAACGGTTTCGCTGTAGGTGCTGCGAGCCTTGGTACTGAGGGCAAATACCCGCCGATTCTGCATAACATTGGCGAAGGCGGCGAAACTTTCATGTTCCTGTACCACCGCCAGATCACGGTAATCCATCCCAGCCCGCCGCACCTGCTTTTCATCCAGCGAAAAGCCCAGCGGGTGGATCAGGTGCAAACGGCAGCCGGTATTAGCACACAGGCGCATGATGTTACCAGTATTTGGTGGAATTTCCGGTTGATACAGGGCAATCTCAAACACTGAATACGCTCTTCCCTGCCAGCAAGGTACGCTTGACTGTCCCGTTGAAACTCCAGCCTGCAAACGGGGTATTTTTGCCATCGCTGATCATGCGGTTCAGATCCAGTTCCCACAGGGTATCAGGGTCAAACAGCACCAGATCAGCCGGTGCGCCTACCTGGATGTGTCCAGCTTCGCTGCCAATGATGCGGGCAGGGTTGCTGGTGACTTTTTGCAAGGCAGTCTGCAAATCCAGCACACCTTCTTCCACCAGTCGCAGGGTCAGTGGCAACAGAGTTTCCAGCGCGGAAATGCCCGGTTCGGTCTGCTGGAAGGGGGCGAGTTTGGCATCCAACTCGTGCGGTTGATGGTCGGAACAGATAGCGTCGATGGTGCCGTCTTTCAGCCCTTCGCGCAGCGCATCCTGATCACGGCTGGAACGCAGCGGCGGCATCACATGGCACAGCGGGTTAAAATCTGCGACATCCATTTCGGTTAGGAACAACTGGTGCGCGGCTACGTCGGCTGTGATGTCCAGACCGCTTTCCTTGCCTTGCTTGATTAGTTTTACGCTCAGCTTGGTGGACAAACGACAGAAATGCACCCGTGCGCCAGTATGGCTAGCCAAAGCCAAGGTTTGCGCCACCGCCACTGTTTCTGCGGCAGACGGAATGGCAGGGAAACCGAGACGCGCTGAAACTTCACCCTCATGCATGTAGCCACCGCTGGCTAGCGCGTGTTCCACCGGGTAAACAAATACGGTCAGGTCGTGGGTGGCGGCATATTCCATCGCCCGACGCAGAGTTTGCAGGCTCTTGAATGGCTGCCAGCCATTGGTGACGGCAACGCAACCGGCTTTCTTGAGGCTACCCATATTGCTAAGCTGTTCGCCTTTCAAACCTTGGGTCAGGTTGCCGACCACCAGCACATTGGTGACGGCTTTGCGCTGGCTGAGGTCGATAACCAGTTTGACTTGCGCAGCAGTGTCGAAATTGGCACCCGGTTCCGGCTGGTAGCAGAGCGTGGTCAGGCCGCTGGCTGCTGCGGCGCGGGTTTCATTGCGCAGGGTGGCTTTGTGGTCGAGGCCGGGTTCACGCAACCAGGCGGACAGGTCAATACCACCGGGGAACAGCCACAGACCACTGGCATCAATCTCCTCATCAGCACTGAAATTAGCGGAAGCCTCTGCGATAGCGACAATGCGCCCATTGTGCAGCAGCAGGTTACGTTGCCCATCCAGACCGCTGGCGGGGTCAATGGCACGGGCGTTACGGATTAGCAGGCTCATGCAACACCTCCGGTTTGCGGCCCCATGATCATGGCCATGATTGCCATGCGCACGGCAATACCGTTGGTTACTTGTTCCAGAATGACTGACTGGTTACCGTCCGCCACCCGCGAGTCGATTTCCACCCCACGGTTGATCGGGCCGGGGTGCATGACAATGGCATCGGGTTTGGCAAGTTGCAAACGTTCCTCGGTCAGGCCGTACAGTTTGAAAAATTCGCGTTCGGAAGGCAGCAGCGCGGTTTGCATCCGCTCGCGTTGCAGACGCAGCATGATCACCACGTCAACATCCGCAATGCCTTCATCCAGTTTGTGGAAGACGTTGACCCCCATTTTCTCTATACCCGCCGGAACCAGTGTCTTGGGTGCGACCACCCGCACTTCGCCGGTAGCCAGCGTCGTCAGGGCGTGGATTTGCGAACGCGCCACCCGTGAGTGCAGCACATCGCCGACAATGGCGACCTTGAGTGGCTGGAAACTACCCTTTTTCTGGCGAATGGTGAACATGTCCAGCATCGCTTGGGTAGGGTGCGAATGGCGACCGTCACCTGCGTTCAGCACGCTGATGTGGGGGGCGCAATAACGGGCGATGAAATGCGCTGCCCCAGCGTGTTCATGTCGCACCACGAACATATCGGCGTTCATCGCTTCCAGGTTGCGCACCGTATCCAGCAAGGTTTCACCCTTGGAGGCCGAGGAAGTGCGGATGTCGAGGTTGGTCACGTCCGCGCCCAATCGTTGGGCGGCAATTTCAAAGGTGACGCGGGTACGGGTGGAATTCTCGAAAAACAGGTTCATTACCGTTTTGCCGCGCAGTAAGGGGGCTTTTTTCTGCTGCTTGTTGGGCAGGGTGACGAACTGTTCGGCACGATCAAGGATTTCTTCCAGCAATAGCGGCGGAAGCCCTTCGATGGTCAGGAAATGCTTCAGTTTGCCATCCGCTGTCAGTTGCATCCGGGATGGTAACGGCCCTGGAGAAAGATGAGCATTCAACATGCATCACTCGCTTATATTTTGGACAAATGAGAGTGCGCTTATCTTACAGGTTTGTGACAGGACGATAAAGCTGAAAACTGCAACGTTACTTAATCCCGCTTAGGGTTGATGCGTAAAAATAATAAACACATGTAACAATAATATTTCAATACATAATATTAATTAAGATAATTATTTTATGCTTGAACCATTATTTAATCCTTGTCGACCAATAGTTGGCTGTAATGAAGAAGCCAATATTAAATAAGGAGAATATTATTTATGAGCAAATATCGTTCATTATTTCTGCCGCTGTTGGCATTGGCGCATTTGACTGCTTGTAGCGTATCCCCTGTCGGTTTGTCTGCTGATGCTATTCCACCCAAGCTAGTTAATTTGGCCGCTCCCAAGTCTGGTGAAAAACCCGTTGAGGCACGAGCGTGGGAAGACGGGCGGCTTATGAATTTGGGGTGGGATCGCCCAAGTGCTTTTGGGCCTGTGCCAAAGGAATTGCAGGCAGCAGGTGATGCTACTTGTCAGAAAGCATTGTATCGCAAAGCCATCGGCTACCATCCCAGCGCTGTAGGGTTTGATGGTAAGCCTATCGTTGGTGGAGGCTTTTTCTGTGGTGGTGGCTCGACCAGTAAATGATTTTTACCAGAATGCCTACCCCCTTAGATGCCTATGCTGATAAGGGGGAGTGAGGGGGGCAAGGGCAGTTGAGTGACACCTTACCAGCATTTGATCGCATGGGTGCTAGTGACGGATGGGGTGTGAGTGCTTGAATCGAGGCAGGTGGGTTTTGCAACCCACCCTGCGCGTGAGATTGGCGGAATTAGAAGCCGACCACTAAACCTATAGGCGCTGCCAGATCAAACCTTGACGCACAACATGTGCTGGTAACGCGCCAGCGAACGCCAAGGCTCCTGTCGGGAAAAACGCCGCTCCAGCGGCAAAACCTCATCCAGATCAGCCTGTTTGCGGATTTCCTGACGCATGTAATCGTAAAAACAGCGGATACCTGACCAGGTTTCCACTTGCAAATCCAGCTCCTGCAACCAAACCAGCACATCTTCCGGTTTGAGCGGGGAAATGGGAGCCAAGCCCCGCCGCCCGTTACTGGCAATGTTACCCTGCCGCACGGTTTCCAGATCACCGGCAATCAGGCGGCGCATGACCGTAGAGTGGTAATTGAAAAACATCAGGGAAAGCCAGCCGCCCGGACGCAAACAACACAGCAGTTGCTCCAGCACTTCACGCGGGTTTGCCAACCATTCCAGTACGGCATGGAATGTGATCAGGTCGAAAGGGCCGCAGCCGCGCCCTGCCAGTTCCTGCACGCTGGCCTGCACCAGATGGATGGAGTCTTCCAACCCCGCACGTTCAATATCCGCTTCCGCACGTTGCAGCATTTCGGCGGAAGGCTCAGCCAGTACCACCTGATGCCCCTGTTGCGCCATCCAGATGGACATCTGCCCCAATCCACCACCGGCATCCAGAATCTGCAAAGGCCGCGCACTGGTTACTGCGGGTGTAATCAGCCCGGCAAGGTCATCCTGTAAAATGGCGAGCCGAATGGCTCCTCGCGGGTCATCGTAAATCTTGCTTTGAAAGCATTGCGCAAGCCCGTCGAACACTCGATCCTGCTTTACCAGTTGCATGTAAGTCCCCTTCCACAAGTCCCTATACTGTGCCTTAAAATAATTATATGAACAAATTAAAACGCCAAGGGGTAATACTAGCGCTACCTATCCATTAATCCCCGCCAAAAGCAGGCAATGGGCAGCGGCTATCCCTGACTTGCAAGCGTCTGTCAGTGATTGCTCGTAGAAATGCTGAATGCGCCAACGCCTTGCAGTATACTCATGCCTTTCTTAAAGCACACAAAACAAGCAGCAATGGCGAACTACGACTTATCCACCTTTCAGGGGCTGATCCAGGCACTGCAAGATTACTGGGCGCAGCACGGCTGTGTCATCATGCAACCGTATGACATGGAAATGGGCGCGGGAACCTTCCACCCGGCGACCTTCCTGCGGGCAATTGGCCCGGAGCCGTGGCGTGCCGCCTATGTGCAGCCGTCACGCCGCCCCACTGACGGGCGTTACGGCGAAAACCCCAACCGCCTGCAACACTATTACCAGTTTCAGGTGCTGATGAAACCGTCGCCAGACAATATCCAGGAACTGTACCTCGGTTCGCTGCAAATGCTCGGTTTCGACCCGCTGGTGCATGACATCCGCTTTGTGGAAGACAACTGGGAATCACCGACGCTGGGCGCATGGGGTCTGGGTTGGGAAGTGTGGCTGAATGGCATGGAAGTGACCCAGTTCACCTACTTCCAACAGGTCGGCGGGCTGGATTGCCGCCCGGTCAGCGGTGAAATCACCTACGGTCTGGAACGCCTCGCCATGTACATGCAGAACGTGCAAAGTGTTTACGATCTGGTGTGGACTAAGGGGCCGCAAGGCGTGGTCACTTACGGCGACGTCTACCACCAGAACGAAGTCGAGCAATCCACCTACAACTTCGAGCACGCCAGCATCGACGACCTGTTCCACAGCTTCGACGTGTGCGAACGCGAAAGCCAGCGTCTGATCGAAGCCGGTTTGCCGCTGCCCGCCTACGAACAGATGCTGAAAGCCTCGCACACCTTCAACCTGCTGGATGCCCGCAAGGCCATTTCCGTCACCGAACGCCAGCGTTTCATCCTGCGGGTGCGCACGCTGTCACGGGCGATTGCCGAGGCTTACTACAATGCGCGTGAAGCCCTCGGCTTCCCGATGCTGCAAAATTGAAGAACCCCTCACCCCCTAGCCCCCTCTCCCTCAAGGGGCGAGGGGGAAGAAAAACCGCCTCTTAGCCCCTCTCCCCTTGAGGGAGAGGGGTTGGGGTGAGGGGTAATACAGAGAGATACAGATTATGTTACAAGATTTACTGGTAGAAATTGGCACCGAAGAACTGCCACCCAAAGCCCTGAAGAAACTGTCTGACGCTTTCACCGACGGCATTATCGCTGGCCTGAAAGACGCCGGGGTGGCTGCCGAAGCCGTCCTCCCCTACGCTGCCCCACGCCGTCTGGCGGTCTGGCTGCAAGGCGTACCGGTGCAGCAGGCAGACCAGATTATCGAACGCAAAGGCCCGGCGGTGGCTGCCGCCTTCGACAAGGAAGGCAACCCCAGCAAGGCAGCAGAAGGTTTCGCCCGTTCTTGCAGTGTGGAATTCTCAGCATTGCAGCAGGTGGAAACCGACAAGGGCGCATGGCTGGTGTTCCGCCAGCAACAGGAGGGTCAGCAAACCGCTGCACTATTCCCCGCCATCGTGGAAAAATCCCTCGCCGCCCTACCAATCCCCAAACGGATGCGCTGGGGCAGTGGCACGGCTGAATTCGTGCGCCCGGTGCACTGGATTGTGATGCTGGCAGGCAACCAAGTAATTGATGCAGAAATCCTTGGCATCAAAACCGGCAACCAGTCTCGCGGACACCGTTTCCACGCCCCGGCTGCCATCACCATCAACACCCCGGACGACTACGCCGTCAAACTGGGCGAAGCCTGCGTGATTGCCCGTTTTGAAGCCCGCCGCGACCTGATCAAGAGCAAGGTGGAAGCATTGGCGGCTGAACTCGGCGGCAAGGCGATCATGCCGGAAGACCTGCTGGATGAAGTGACCGCACTGGTTGAATGGCCTGTACCAGTCGCCGGGCGTTTCGAGGAGTGCTTCCTCGACGTGCCGCAGGAAGCGCTGATTTCCACCATGCAGGACAACCAGAAATACTTTGCGCTGGTCGATGCCAATGGCAAGCTGATGCCCAATTTCATCACCGTTGCCAATATTGACAGCCGCGATGTCAGCCAAATTTCCTCCGGTAACGAGCGCGTGATCCGCCCGCGTTTCAGCGATGCCGAATTCTTCTGGAACCAGGACAAGAAGCAAACGCTGGCAAGTCGCCGCGAACCACTGAAGAAAATGGTGTTCCAGCAAAAACTGGGCACACTGTACGACAAGTCCGGGCGGGTGGCACAACTGGCGTCCTATATTGCCCAGCAACTGGGTGCGGATGAAGCACTGGCGGTGCGGGCGGCAGAACTCGGCAAATGCGACCTCGTAACCAGCATGGTGTTTGAATTCACCGAACTGCAAGGCACGATGGGGCGCTACTATGCGCAACACGACGGTGAAGCAGCCGAAGTCGCTACCGCAATGGAAGAGCAGTACATGCCGCGCTTTGCTGGCGATGAATTACCTGCCACTGCCACCGGACGCATTCTGGCGCTGGCGGAACGTCTTGACACACTGGCAGGCATTTTCGGCATCGGTCAAAAACCGACCGGCGCGAAAGACCCGTTTGCCCTACGCCGTGCTGCCCTCGGTGTGCTGCGCATCCTGATCGAACTGCAACTGCCGCTGGATCTGGCTGACTTGCTGGATAAAGCCGCTGATGGTCTGACCACGCAACTCGGCAAGAAACCGGAGACTCAGGAAGCGCTCGATTACATCCTCGAACGTCTGCGTGCCTACTATCAAGAACAAGGCATTGGTGCGGAATTGGTGGAGGCGGTGGCTTCCCTCAAGCCTACCCAGCCGCTGGATTTCGACCGCCGGGTGAAAGCGGTAGCAGCGTTCCGCCAGTTAATGGCTGCCGAAAGCCTTGCTGCGGCTAACAAGCGTATCAGCAATATCCTGAAAAAAGTCGAAGGCGAACTGCCGGACAGTATCCATCCGGGTTTGTTGCAGCTTGAGGCCGAACAGGCACTGGCGGCTGCCGTGCAGTATCAGGACAACAAGGTCATGCCGCTGTTTGCTGCCGGTGAATACGAAGCTGCCCTGCTGTCACTGGCAGAACTGCGTGAGCCGGTCGACAAGTTCTTCGATGACGTGATGGTCATGGCTGATGATGCAGCCCTGAAAAACAACCGCCTAGCACTGTTGAACCGCTTGCGTGGGCTGTTCCTGCGGGTGGCTGACCTTTCCGTACTGTAAGGTTTTGTGACCTTACCCCCTCACTGGTTGCGGGTACTCCCGGCAGTTTTCGTGCTGCTGTGGAGTACCGGCTTCATCGGCGCGAAATACGGCTTACCGTATGCCGACCCACTTGCGTTTCTATCTGCCCGTTATGTGCTGGTGATTATTGCTCTGTCGTTATTGGCATGGGCAGGCAAAGCCGTGTGGGAAACCGACCCCAAACAGTGGTTGCATCTGGCTGTTGCCGGTTTGCTGTTGCAAGCCACTTATCTGGGCGGTGTGTTTGTCGCTATCAGCCACGGCTTGCCTGCCGGTTTGACCAGCCTGATCGTGGGTTTGCAGCCACTGCTGACGGCATTCATGGCAGGTCTGTTGCTAGGGGAAAGTGTCAGCCGCTATCAGTGGAGCGGAATTATGCTTGGCTTGTGTGGCGTAGTACTGGTCTTGGCGGAAAAAGCTGGTGTCGGTGTCACCCACAACTTCGGCTGGCAAGCCCTGATCCCGGCGATCACGGCCTTGTTTGGCATTACCTTCGGCACCTTGTACCAGAAATGCTTTTGCCCCCATTTTGATTTGCGTACCGGCTCCGTCGCACAGTTTGTACCCTCCCTGCTGGTAACGGCCCTGTTCGTGCCGGTCATGGGTGAATGGCGTATTGAGTGGACGGGGGATTTCATCTTTGCGCTGGGCTGGCTGGTTATTGTGCTGTCATTGGGAGCCATCAGTTTACTGAACCTGCTAATCCGCCATCACGGTGCGGTCAACATCACCAGCTTGTTTTACCTGACACCTGCTGTCACCACTTTGATTGCATGGCTACTGTTTGATGAACGGTTGACATTGCAACAGTGGCTGGGAATGGGTTTGACTATGCTGGGTGTATGGTTGGCAAGGCGTACCAGCCGCTAACCCCTGCAATTTATGCATTGTATAGAAAACATATTTTGCATATTCGCCATCCGTGCATTATATATAGTGCATGACAATGCAAACACTGGGCGCAAGCATACGTGCAGCCCGCAAACAACGTCACCTGACCCAAGCCGATCTGTGCGTACAGGTCGGCATGAGCCGTGCCACCCTGTCAGGCATTGAAAATGGCACCATCAACGAAATAGGCATACGCAAAGTCATGGCATTGTGTTCGGTACTCGGGCTTGAACTGACCACCCAAGCGCTGGCTACCCGCCGCCCCACCTTGCATACCCTGGTGGATGAAGCCACCCAGCGCAGGATCGGAGGCAAGCCATGAGCAAACACCCGCAAACCGATGACGGCAGACTGGACATTTTCGTGCAGGGCAAGCGTACCGGTACGCTGGGGCGTAGTGCCATCCGCGCCCATACCTATGTGTTTGGCTACCAGCCCGATGCCCGCCCGCAACAGGCCGTTTCCCTGACCATGCCGGTCATGCCCGACCAGTACGGCTACCAGCAAGGCGTACACCCCATTTTCCAGATGAACCTGCCGGAAGGGGAATTGCGTGAGCTGCTGCGTAACCGTTTCCAGAAAGCCGTGCAAAACTTCGACGACCTCGCCTTGCTGGGCATTGTCGGGCATTCCCAGATTGGGCGTATTCGCATTGCACCAGCGGGCAGCGAACCGGATGCTATGCCACTCCAGAACATGCAAGAACTGCGTACCTATGCAGGGGCAGAAGGTTTGTTTACCGAGCTGATGCAGCGTTACGCCAACTATTCGGGCATTTCCGGGGTACAACCCAAAGTACTGGTAAGGGATGCGGAAACCGTAGCAGCCACCGCGCAACTGGAGCAAGTCAGTTACCGCGATGCCACCCATATCGTCAAGGCATGGAACCCGGAGCGTTTCCCACAACTGGCTGCCAACGAATATTTCTGTATGCAGGCTGCCCGCAAGGCCGGGCTGGAAACCCCGGAAGTGGAGCTTGCCGCCCAAGGACACCTGCTAATCGTCAAACGCTTTGATCTGGATGGCAAAGGCGGCTACCTTGGTTTCGAGGACTTTTGCGTACTCAATGGGCTGGCAACTGATGACAAATACGTGGGCAGTTATCAGGATATTGCCACCCGCATCCGCCAGTTTGTCTCACCCCATCGGGTACACGAGGCGCTGGAACAGTTTTTCCTGTCTCTGGCATTAACCTGTGCAGTGCGCAACGGTGATGCCCACCTGAAAAACTTTGGGGTACTGTACGATGACCCGGAAAGTGAGGTACGGCTTGCGCCAGCCTTCGACATTGTTTCCACCACACCGTATATTCCCAATGACACGCTGGCTCTGTTGTTTGGTGGCAGCAAGGCATTCCCGGAACGCAAGGCGCTGTTGCTGTTTGCCCGCCAGTTTTGCAACATCCATGAACGGCGTGCCAACCGTTTGCTGGAATGGGTAGCGCACGGGCTGGAGGCCACCTTACCTGAATTGCAGGCATACCAGCAGGAAAATCCTGCCTTTGTTGCAATTGGTACACGTATGCAAGCCGTCTGGCAGCAAGGAATAGCTGCCATTATGGGCAAAGATTCTGAATGAGGATTGGTTATGGACAGATTGAAAACACTGGCATGGCTGGGCTGTTGCGCCGCGCTGTTGCTTTTGTCGGGTTGCTGGGAACAGGCTCAGCAACAAACTGATAAACCGGTGGAAGTGCTGGAAACCCAGATCAAGCCACTGGACGTGGCAGACGATACCGTACAAACCCGTTACGGCCGACTGGAAATTACCCGCAGCACCCCAGACATGCCGCCCGACACGCTGTTGCTGGATGGCAAACAGGTCTTTCAGGAAGAGGCGTTTTACCTTTCCCTGCATCAGTACATTACCCAGGATCAGCGCGATCTGGTGTTGTTCGGTTCCAACTGTGGCGGTACGGGTTGCCCGACCGACCAGTTTCACCTGCTGTCGCTGGAAAAGGATAAAGCCCCCCAAACCATTACCCAGGATGCTTTCTCCGCCTACCCTGAAGATCTTAAGATCAGGGCAGACGGCAAGAGCCTAATCATGGATCTGGGCTTCGCTGCTGGCAAACGCAAGACTGCCGTCTTGCTGGGCAACGAGCTGAACATTGTACTGGAAGCGGCTCCCAAGGAATTTCTGGGTGATGAAAACTGCCAGTGGCTGCATACCGATGGTTTGACTGCCTGCGCCGAATACCGCGATGTGGATCCTCAATGTACCGACCCGCAGGCTGATTTCGCAGACTATCTGATGCGTGGGGTAGCGGGCATGGCGGATTACCCCGGCTTTGATGCGGCTGCTTTCAACCGTCACTGTACCGAGACTTGCCTGAACGGACAGCCTGTCATGTATGAAACCTTCGCCAAAGAAACGTGCAGCAAGCCCTGATTACAAATGACGCTGTTGCCGCCGGTTGGCGTTGAGGGCGCGTTCCGGCTGGCTGTTACGGCGAAATTCCGAGAGGAACGGCACCTGCCCTTTCTGCCCGGTGCGGGCATAATCGTCCAGCAAAGCACTTTCCAGAGACGCTTGCGGAATATCCAGCACTTCCTGCCCGCCCTGATGCACCAGCACAAACAGACGTGGCAGGGCAATCTGGTGCGTTTGCTGCGCCTGCTGGTAAATCCATGCCGATAATGCCCAAAAGCGGCTGAAGGGTTGTGTGCCCAGCAACAACGGCAAGGTCTGTTCAAAACGCCCGGAATTACCAATCATGTCCCAATAGCGGGCAAAGCGCCCCATTTGCTGAGTAGTCTGAAAATCAGCCCGGTCAGTTTGCAGGATGTTGTAGGGTGGCTGCGGGTTGTACACCATGCCAAACGCTTGTGTATGGCGGATAATGGGTGTGCCCCGCAGACGCTTGAGGATACCCACCTGAATTTCATGCGGATTCAAGGCAATCAGCCGGTCGAAACCCGCGCCGAAGCTGTACAAATCTTCCCCCGGCAAACCAAAAATCAGGTCAGTGTGCAGATGTGCCTCGGAATGTTGGCGTAACCAGCGGATATTTTCAGCCGATTTGCCGTTGTCCTGTTTGCGGCTGATCAGTGTTTGCACCTCCGGGTTGAAAGTCTGGATACCGATTTCAAATTGCAGGGAGCCGGGAGGGAAGCGGCTGATGCGTTCCTTGAGGGCTTCCGGCAGATGGTCGGGGATCAGCTCGAAATGCAGGAAGGTTTCCGCATCCAGCCGTGCCAGAAAAAAATCCAGGATGGCAATAGTGGTCTGGATTTTCAGGTTGAAGGTACGGTCAACAAAACGGAACTGGCGCAGACCGCGTTGCCACAACCCATCCATTTCTGCCAGAAAGCGCTGTAATTCAAACGGGTAAGCCGTTTTGTCGAGCGCCGACAGGCAAAATTCGCACTTGAATGGGCAGCCCCGTGAGGCTTCCACATAAATGGCACGGGTGCGCAAATCTTCATCTGTGTAATAACGGTAAGGCAAGACCAGTTGTGTCAGGGGAACCTGTTCTCCCGCAATGATCTTGTGCTGCGGTGCTTGCCCTGCCAGCAACTGTTCGCACAAGCGGCGCAGGCTGACATCCCCCGGCCCCGTAATCACATAGTCAGCCCATGCGCTAATCGCCTGCTGTCCGGTTTCATGACTGACTTCCGGCCCCCCCAAAATAATGCAGAGGTCAGGAGCGAGACTTTTGAGCAGTTCGACCAGGGCAGTAGTTTCGGTGATATTCCAAATATAGATGCCAAGACCAATGATGCGTGGCTTGGCTGCCAGCAGTTGCTCGGCAATATCCAGCGGACGCATGGCAATGGTGAATTCCATGATCTGCGTGCGTGCCTGTAATTCACCCAGATTGGCATACAGGTAACGCAGCCCCAGCGAAGCATGGGTGTAACGGGCATTCAGGGTGGCAAGGATGATGTCGGATTGCATGGCGGGGATTCTAGCAAGAATCAGGGCTTGCTTGTTGCAGAAACGTATTTACCTTAATTTTCACAAGGACTTTGCAAAAAAACAACACAAAAATATCCAGTCTCACAAAAACAACACAAATTACTGATTAATAAGGAATTTTAATAAAATAGGGCCAAACTCCTGATACCCTTGGTCGAAAAAAATCTTATGGAAAAATGACATTTGCCATGTGATGGACTAAACTCCCCTCATCGTATGTTGTTGTTTGTTTACGTTAATATATTGATTTTTATATAAAAACGCATTCAAACTACTGCAAGCGGGAAGCGAAAGGATGCGCATTTCCGTCAGGCAGGTAGCCGTTCCCGTGGAGAAATGCATTAAATGTTTATGAAAATTGTAAAAAATAGAAACTCAATCAACCTGACCACTCGTCAGAGTTACCAACAAAAGCTTCCATTAGCATATAAGAATATGCTAACTTTCGTTTCCATCCTTCAATCATCCTCTTAAATATTCAATTTTAATCCTCATATATCAATTATTTAGGTAATATAATCATGTTTACTGTTCCTCGTTTTCTGGTCGTGGTTGCGCTCGCCATTGGTATGGTCGGCACTGCTTCCGCAGGAAAAGAGCTGTCAAACAGCCTTCAGGTTACCGCAACCGCTTATAACTCGCTTCCGTCACAAACGGATGGTACTCCAGACCTCGCCGCATGGGGCGACCGCCTTTCACCTGGCATGAAAGCTATCGCTATTTCCAGAGACCTACTCAGACACCACGGCTTGAGCCGTGGGGATAAAGTCCGTATCAAGGGACTCGATGGTGAATACGTGGTACTGGACAAAATGAACTCCCGCTGGCGCAAAAAGATCGACATTTTCATGGGTAAGGATCGCCATGCAGCCAAACAGTGGGGACGCCGTAAAGTCACCATTCACTGGTAGTGACAGGAGCGATTGAAGGACTGACCCAAGCCCGCTAACCAGCGGGCTTTTTTATTTCAGGGGCAAGGCTTATGATGCGCCCCATGCAAACATCCACACCCCATTACGACGTTATCATCATCGGCGCAGGCGCGGCTGGCCTAATGTGTGCTGCCGAAGCAGGCAAACGTGGGCGACAGGTACTACTGCTCGACAAAGCCGACAAGGTTGGCAAGAAAATCCTGATTTCTGGCGGTGGGCGTTGCAATTTTACCAACCTGTATACCAACCCGGCGGCATACCTGTCGCAAAATCCTCACTTCTGCAAATCGGCACTAGCGCGTTTTACACCGCAGGATTTCCTTGAGCTGATGCGCAAGCACCACCTGAGTTGGACAGAAAAGACACTGGGGCAACTGTTTTGTGAGCAGAAAGCTCCCGCTGTGGTGAACATGTTGTGGGCCGAATGCTGCGAAGCTGGTGTTGCGCTGCGCCTGAATACGGATGTGTCTGACATTAGCCACACTGACAACCACTTTCAGGTGCAAACCTCACAGGGAGCACAAACTGCCACTGCGCTGGTCATTGCCACGGGAGGGCCTTCCATTCCGCGTATGGGTTCTACCGATTTTGGCATCCGGGTTGCCAAACAGTTTGAGCTGAAAAACATCCCGTTTTCACCCGCACTGGTTCCGTTTACCTTTAGCCAAGAGATGCTGGATGGCTTGTTTGCAGGGCTGGCAGGCATCAGTACGGAAGTGGCAGCCAGTTGTGGCTCAGGTCAGTTCCGCGAAAACCTGCTGTTTACCCACCGGGGGCTGAGTGGCCCGGCAATGCTGCAAATTTCGTCCTACTGGAACAAGGGTGAGGCGGTGGAAATTAACCTGCTGCCGGGGCGGGATGCACTGGCGTGGCTACAAGCCCTGCAAAAACAACGCCCCAAAGCCGAACTGAAAACTGCACTGGCGGAAGTATTGCCCAGCCGTTTGGCACAGCGTTTGTGTGAAACATTGTTCCCCAACCGCCCGCTGGGGCAGTATGGCGGCAAAGCATTGCAGGCTATTGCCCAGCAATTGCAGGCATGGCAATTGACCCCGACAGGTACGGAAGGGATGCGCACGGCGGAAGTGTGCCTGGGTGGGGTCGATACCCGCGAGCTATCTTCCAGAACAATGGAAGCACGCAAAGTGCCGGGGCTGTATTTTATCGGGGAAACCGTGGATGTGACCGGCTGGTTGGGAGGGTATAACTTTCAGTGGGCCTGGGCATCTGGGTGGTGTGCGGGGCAGTGCGTGTGATGACAGGGGCGGCTCACAAACCGCCCCTGCAAGAAATTACACGCAACCGGTTGGCTTGGGCAAACCACCGTATTTGGTGATCGGTTTCATTGGGCCGGTTTTCCACATGGCGAACAGTTCTTTCTGATCCATGTTGATGTACTTGGAAAACTTGCGGATAGGTGGAACCACAGCCTGATCATCGTAATATTCACGGGCTTTCATGATCTGCTCCCACTTGGCCTCCGTCAGCTCCACCCCATCGGCATCCGCCATGGCTTGACCGATTTCGGGTGTCCAGTCTTCCATGCTCAACAAGTAACCGTCGCCATCACGGGCTGGCAGTTCAATGCTCATAGTTTCATCTCCTCAAATTGCCTTAGTAATTTAATCAAGTATTGCCAATGAAATGATAAATGGGGTGCGGGTGTCAATATTCACAGCGGGTATGATGGATTGCCTGCCGCTACCACTGGCTACTCCCCGCGCTTGCGCAAGTAGAGTGCATCATCAAACACCGGAATCAACTGTGGCCTGTACACCACCACAATCGCCGTCAACATACCGTTGATTACGCCTTCCGGTAGCATCAGCAGCGGAATGAACGGCAAATAATAAGATTGCAGGTAACTGGCAGAAAAAGTTTCCGTCAGCCACAGCAACAGGCTTCCCGCTCCCACCACGGCAATCGTGCCGAGTATCCCCGCCAGAAAAGCATTGACGAATACAAATACGAAAATATTGGTCGGCAGCCGCCGCTGGCTCCAGCGCAGCAGGAAATGCGTGATCAGGATCGGGATTCCGCCCATTACCAGCGTGTTGAGCGGTACTGCCAGCAAACCGGCATCCAGTCGCCAGAAGGTGATTGTCACCACCACGGTCAATGCCAGCAGTGCCAGTTCCCAGCCAAACATCAGGGTCATGACCACCGCACCCAGAAAATGGAACGTGAGATGGCTACCGATACCTGCCCGCAACATCCAGATCAGACTTGCAAACACAATGGCTCCCAGGTAAACATGCACATGCTCACGCACATAGGCCCACGGCGCACTGCGCCCCGCCCGCAGCAGCAACAAAAACAGCACGAAACCGGCGACCAGTAACCAGTCTTCGTTGAAAACACTAGCAGGAATATCCATGGAAGCTATCCTCTCACGCTTGCAATCGAGTTTGTCGCAAACCCGACCCCTGTTGAAACGACTGTATATTGCCCTGTTGCTGGCAGGCACGGTGGTTGCTTTGCTCCCTATCAGCGGACTGGAAACCCACAACGCCGACAAGGTGATGCACATCCTGTCGTTTTTTGGCTTTGCAGCCCTGCTGGATCTGGCAAGCCTGCGCAGCTTCTGGCACTGGAAAGTACCTTTACTACTCTCTTATGGAGCTTTCATTGAGATAGCGCAAGCCCTCACCCCCTGGCGCTCGTTTTCCGTCGCCGATTTCGTGGCGGATGCCATCGGGGTGCTGCTGTACTGGCTGTTGTGGAAACAGGTCTTGCAACGCATGATCCCGCATCCGCAAGGCTGAAACTACGGCTTGTTGCTGCCCGCAGGCTGTGAATCTGCTGCAATGTCGTAAATTTCTACGCGCGCATCCCTGATCTGGTAGCCCGCTTCAGCCAGATCGGTGTGAATTTGCTCGGTCACAATCGTGCCATACACCCAGACTGGCTCATACATGCGTTCCATACCGATGCTCTTGCCCTCTTGTGGCTTGACCAGCAAGGTCTGGTTGAGCGGTGGCGGCGGTACGTGGATGCAAGCACCGAAATACGGCACGAGCAGAAATTCCTTCACCATCCCCTTGCCATCATCTACTTCCAGCGGGGAAATGAAACCGGGGATTTTGATTTTCTTGCCGTTGAGTGCCGGATTGACAGGGGCGGAATTCATTTCAGCCTGCATTTTTTCCAGCACCGCATCTTCCGCCGGATCGCCTTCAGGAATGGCATCAATTTGCGACTGGTATTTACGCATGATGTCAGCCAGCCCTTGCCCCGGTAATTCCAGCGATTCCCACTCGATTTCAGTGAATTCACCATCCTGTTTGGGCTTGCCATCCGTTTTGGCAACCTCGGCAATCGGCGTGCCGACAGCAGGCGCATTGGCAGGCAAAGCGCTGGAGGGTGTAGACGCACTGCTGGCTAACGCAGGTTCGGCTGGCTTTTCAACCGTTTTGTCTTCGCCACAGGCTGCTAGCAAACCAGCCAGCAATACGACCGGCAAAATTCCTGTTTTCATTTGTTTTTCTCTGCATAGGACACGGTATAAGCCTGACCTTGTTTCAACTTGTCGAAGTTGCCGAAGGTTTCTTTGAGGTTGCGCTTCATGTATTCACGCAAGCCGTTGATGGTGACAAGGTAAACCCGCCCGCCCGGCTTGAGGTGCTTTTTCATGTCGTGCAGCAGGATACTCATCATTTCCTTGCCGACTTTCGCGGGGATGTTGGATGCAATCACATCAAAGCGCAAATCCTTGTCGATGTGCTGGAACCCGTTGCTCAACATGGCTTTGGCATTCGGTAATTGGTTCAAAGCGGCATTACGGTTGGCGTATTCCACCGCCATGAAATCCTTGTCCACCATCAGGGTCTGGCCTTGTGGGGCGAGTTTCGCCATTGCCAGACCCACTGGGCCGTAGCCACAACCAAGATCGAAACAGTCGTCTGTCAGGTTGATGTGCAGGTATTTCAACAGCAGATCAGTGCCATCATCAATTTCACGCGGGGAAAAAATCCCCCACGTAGACAGAAAGGTGAACGTGTGCCCGCAAAGCTCCGTGTCAAAACGGAGGTCTTCGCGCAGCTTGCCAGTGTAGGGAATATCAGCCATCAGAGCAGCGCCGGAATCATTTGTTTGGCAAACAGGAAGGTGTAGGCAAATGCACCCAGCCCAGCCAGCCACAAGACGATCGCGACAGGCTTGCCCAGACCGGGTTTCAGCGCCACTACCCCCAGAATCACGTAAGCCACCAGCCCAAGCGCCTTGGTGATGGTGAAACTGTCAATGCCATGCGTGGTACTGACAAACGTCATCCACAAACCGGTTCCCAGCAGGATCAGCATGGAAAGGGAAGAACTAACCAGCGCCGACTTGCCAGCCACTGCCGGGTTGTTGGTCAGCATCCAGAAACCCCGGATGACATAAACCGCCACCGACAACAAGGCGATGATGACGTGTACTTTCAGAATCATTGTATGAGTGTCCATGTGGTGCTTACCTTTGCAATTGTTGGAAAATCTGCCCCGCCTCGCTAATAGCATCTTCCGTCTGGGCTGCCAGGGTGCAGTAATGCCCCATTTTGCGTCCGGGGCGGGCTTCGCGTTTGCCGTACAGGTGTAGTTTGGTACTCGGGCTTTGCAGCAGTGCCAGCCAGTCGGGCTGCGCATCATGCCAGACATCGCCAAGCAGGTTGACCATCACCACCGGAGAAAGCAGACGAGTATCGCCAAACGGCAGATCACACACCATGCGTACCTGCTGCTCAAATTGCGAAGTCAGACAGGCATCCAGGGTGTAATGCCCACTATTGTGGGTACGCGGAGCCATTTCGTTGACCAGCAGCTCGCCCTGTGTGGTGATAAAAAATTCCACCGCCATTACCCCGACAAAAGCCAGTTGCTCAGCCATGCGGGCAGCCGCAGCCTGTGCAGCTTGTGCCAGTTCCGGGCTAATCCGCGCCGGGACGATGGTCTGATGCAGAATGCCATTGCGATGCTCGTTTTCTGCCACCGGGAAACAGCGCACTTCACCCAGGGTATTACGAGCGAGTATGACGGAAATCTCGCGTTCCAGCGCCACCCGTTGTTCCAGCACACACGCTACCTTGCCCAGTTCGGCAAACGCAGTTTCGGCTTCTGCGGCGGAATTGACCGTCATCTGCCCTTTACCGTCGTAACCCAGTCGGGCGGTTTTGAGAATGGCGGGGTAACTGACCAAACCTTGCGCGGCAGCAATATCCTCCGCCTGGCGAATCGCGGCAAACGGAACCGGCGACAAACCGCAGGCACGCACGAACTCCTTTTCGACAATCCGGTCTTGCGCCATTTCCACCGCACGGGCAGACGGGCGTACCGGACAATACTGGGCAAGGAATTCCAGGGTTGTGGCAGGAATGTTTTCAAATTCGGTGGTGATGACATCGCACGCCTTGCCAAACAGGGTCAGGGCAGTCGTATCATCGTAAGGTGCGGTGATGTGTTCATCGGCAAGCTGACCTGCGGGGCTGTGCGGGTCGGGTTCCAGCACGATCACGTGATAGCCGAGAGTGCGGGCTGCAACAGTAAACATGCGCCCAAGCTGCCCGCCGCCGAGCATACCGATGGTTGATCCGGGAAGTAGTGTCATAAAAACCAAAAACTGATCAGGGTTATTCAGGGGGGAGCGGCATATTCATCGCGTGTTGCCGTTGTTCTTCACGGAATTGTGCCAGCTTTTCGGCAAGCACAGGGTCTGCATTTGCCAGCATCGCAATCGCAAACAAGGCTGCATTCGCAGCACCCGCTTCACCAATCGCAAACGTCGCCACTGGCACACCCTTGGGCATCTGCACGATGGAATAGAGGGAATCGACCCCGCTCAAGGCACGGGTTGTGACGGGCACACCCAACACCGGCACGGTAGTTTTCGCCGCCAGCATACCGGGCAAATGCGCCGCGCCACCTGCACCCGCGATGATACACTGGAGGCCACGACTACGCGCGGTTTCGGCATATTCAAACAGCAAATCAGGGGTGCGGTGGGCAGAAACCACCCGGTATTCATGGGCAATGCCAAACTTTTCAAGCTGTTCGACCGCTTTGGACATCACATTCCAGTCGCTGTTACTGCCCATGACAACACCGACGACTACTGAACCGGGCTGGGTCATACTGCTACCCTTATTTCCTGCAAAATCTGATATTATACCGCGATGTTTACTTTCGCACTATTTTGATAATGGCAATACACAACAATGGCAAGCACTGATACCCCTGCGACTGTTTTCGAGACGCAAATTACCTCCCTTCCCCTGATCGCACGTGGCAAAGTGCGAGATATTTACGCGGTGGATGCGCAGCACATGCTGATCGTCACCACGGATCGGCTCTCTGCGTTTGATGTCATCATGCCCGACCCGATTCCACAGAAAGGCGTCATTCTCACCCAGGTAGCAAATTTCTGGTTTGCCCTGCTCAGCGACGTGATTCCCAACCATTTGAGCGACAAAACGCTGGATGATCTGCCCCTGACAGCAGCGGAAAAAACCCAATTGCACGGGCGCAGCATTATCGTCAAGCGCATGAAAGCCTTACCGGTAGAAGCCATTGTACGCGGCTACCTGATTGGTTCCGGCTGGAAGGATTATCAGCAAACCGGCGCAGTCTGCGGCATCAGCCTGCCAGCGGGTTTGCAAATGGCAGACCGCTTGCCCGCGCCGATTTTCACCCCATCCACCAAGGCCGATGTCGGCACGCACGACATCAATATCAGCTTTGCCGAAATGCAGGACAAAATCGGCACGGAATTAGCTGAACAAATCCGTAGCGTCAGTCTGGAACTGTATAACCGTGCGGCGGCCTATGCCCTTCAGCGTGGCATCATCATTGCCGATACAAAATTCGAGTTCGGGCTGGATGCGGATGGCAAACTGGTGTTGATCGACGAAATCCTCACCCCCGATTCCTCACGCTTCTGGCCTGCTGATCAGTACCAACCGGGCATTAGTCCGCCATCGTTTGACAAACAGTTTGTGCGCGATTATTTAGAAACGCTGGACTGGGGCAAAACCGCACCCGGCCCGGAATTGCCGACCGCAATTCGGGAAAAAACTGCTGCCAAATACCGGGAAGTGGCGGATTTACTGATGAAATGAGAGAAGAAACCCCTCCTAACCTCCCCTTGTCAGAGGAGGCCGGGAGAGATTTCTTACAGGAGAATCTATGCGAGTACTAATAACAGGCGCAGCCGGTTTTATCGGGATGCACCTAGCCCTGAAACTACTGGAACGCGGCGATGAAGTGGTCGGCATCGACAATTTCAACGATTACTACGATGTCAGCCTGAAAGAGCGCCGTTTGCAGCGGGTGGTCGATGCTGCCGGTGAGGGCAAGTTCACCTTCTTCCGCCTCGACCTGGCTGACCGTGACGGCATGGCGAAACTGTTTGCCGAACAAGGGCTGGATGCGGTGGTGAATCTGGCCGCACAAGCCGGGGTACGCTATTCCATCGACAACCCGCTGGCTTACGTCGACAGTAACCTGCTGGGGTTTGCGCACATTCTGGAAGGTTGTCGCCACAACGGGGTCAAGCATCTGGTGTATGCGTCTTCCAGTTCGGTGTACGGGGCGAATGAGTCTATGCCGTTTTCGGTGCATGACAATGTGGATCACCCGTTGTCGCTATATGCCGCTTCCAAGAAAGCCAACGAGCTGATGGCGCATACCTATTCGCATTTGTACGGCTTGCCGACCACCGGGCTGCGTTTCTTCACCGTGTATGGGCCGTGGAGCCGCCCGGACATGGCGATGTTCAAGTTCACCAAAGCGATCCTGGCGGGCAAGCCGATTGATGTATTCAACTACGGCAAGCACCGCCGCGATTTCACCTATATCGACGATATTGTGGAAGGCGTGATCCGCACCCTCGACCATACTGCCAGCCCCAACCCGGACTGGCGAGGCACTGCGCCCGACCCCGGAACCAGCAAAGCCCCGTGGCGGATTTACAATATCGGCAACCAGAACCCGGTAGAGTTGATGGATTACATCAGCGCGATTGAAAAGGCACTGGGCATGAAGGCCGAACTGAACCTGCTGCCGCTGCAACCTGGCGATGTGCCGGATACCTACGCCGATGTGGAAGCACTGGTGCAGGATGTCGGTTATCGCCCCAGCATGTCGGTGGAGGAAGGCACGCGCCGCTTTGTCGAATGGTATCGGGATTATTATCAGGTTTAACCTTATGTGCAGGAATTAACCATGCAAGCAACCCGGCAGTCACGCTTGTTGGAGCGTGTCGTCAATCATTCCCCGGATTACGTCAGCTTCTTGCTGGTCATCCTGTGTGGCTTCCTGCTGGCTCGGCTGCTTTGGATGTTTTTTCCCGCGCAAGCCCCTGTCACCCGTCTGGATGCACCTCCTCCAGTCACAGATGCCACGGAAGTCATGCAGGATCTGGGAGCAAAGATTGCGGATCTGCACCTGTTCGGTGAGCAGGCTGCCAAAACAGCAGCAGCACCTGCCGAACCCATCCAGAACACCCAACTTGCCCTGAAGCTTCAAGGTGTATATGCCTTGCCGGACAAACGGGGTTATGCGGTGATTGAGGAAGGGAGTGAACAAAAAGCCTACACCATTGGCAAAACCATCGGCAACTCGGGAGCGGTACTCGAAGAAATCTTCTCCACCCATGTTACCTTGCGACGCAATGACAAACTGGAAAAACTGGAACTGCCCAAAATCGAACAGACTGGTGGTAATAGTGCAGGTGGTGGGATACCTGATGCCCCCCCCATGATGGACATTCCGCCAACTGTTGAAGTACCTGTCATGGATGGGCACCCCGGTATGCCCCCCCCTGAGGCAGAAGAACCCCCTGTGCCTGACGGTCAACCCGTGGTAGATCCGGGAATCGTACCGCCACCACCTGCACCACCGTCTTCGGATGCCGCCAACCTCGGTGAATTCCGTCAGGCTGTCCTGAACAACAACATGCGCCTGCTGGAAGTCGCCAGCCCACAGCCTCACGAAGTGGATGGCAAATTTGCCGGTTTCCGCCTGATGCCGGGCAGCAACACTGCCCTGTTCAACCAATTGGGCTTACAGCCGGGGGATATTGTCACCACGGTGAATGGTTCCGTACTGGATAGCCCTGCCGCCGGAATGCAGGCTTTGCAAGGGGCAGCGAGCGCTTCCCAGGTGACACTCGGCATTACCCGTGGCGGACAGCAAATTACCCTGCCATTGTCATTCTAAAACAGGCGGGGAACCTCAATTCCCTGCGCCCTTGCGCTGCACATCCAGCACGGAAGACAGTTGCAGCAGCTTTTCCAGAATATCCCCCAGTTGATCCACATCCTTGATTTCCAGAGCGATGTCCATGATGGCGAAACAGGGGTCATTGGTATCGCGGGTGTGTAAGCTCTGGATATTGACCTTTTCTTTCGCCAGCAGGCTGGCAACCTCTCCCAGTACCCCGGACTTGTTGAAGGTGGAAATGCGCACATCAGCAATATAAGCGGTGGCATGACTCCCCCAGGTCACGTCAATGATGCGTTCTTCCCGTTCCTTGCGCAGATTGATCAGTTCAGCACAATCTGCCCGGTGTACAATCACCCCGCGCCCTTGTGACAAATAGCCCACAATCGGGTCGCCGTTGACCGGGTGGCAGCACTTTGCCATTTGCGTAAACAGCTTTTTGACACCGCGTACTTCGACATCACCCGCCCCCGACTCCGCCGCTTTGGATTTGCGGAACTTCAGTTCCGGCTCATGTGAGCGTACCAGCAACTGGCGCACTTGGGTGGTGGAAATGTCATTTTTGCCTACCGCAATCAGGAATTCACGCTCGCTGTTACGGTTGAAATGTTTCGCCAGCGCGGCGTAATCCAGCTTGTTGAGGTTGAGCAGGTGACGCTCTTTTTCCAACAGGCGTTCGCCATCCTTGCAGTTCTGTTCGTGGTTCTGCTGACTGAACCACTGGCGGATTTTCTGGCGGGTACTGCCAGACTTGATGTAACCCAGTTCCTTGACCAACCAGTCCTGACGTGGGCGCTCTTCCTTGCCGGTAATGATTTCAACCTGCGCCCCATTGAACAGTGGACTATTCAGCGGCACGATACTGCCGTTGACCTTGGCTCCCCGGCAGCGATGTCCCACACTGGTGTGGACATGGTAAGCAAAGTCAATCGGCGTTGCGCCTTCCGGCAAATCAAACATCTGCCCTTTGGGGGTAACGACGAAAATGCGTGCCTCAAGGTTTTCGGTACGGAAATCCTCCAGCAGGTCGGTGTCGGATTCGCCGGATTCCAGCATCCGCCGGGAACTGTTGATGGCGCGTTCAATTGCCTGGTTGTACTTGCCGCCTTCCTTATAACGCCAGTGAGCTGCGATCCCCAGTTCGGCGAAACGGTGCATTTCACGGGTACGGATCTGGATTTCCACATACTTGCCCTGCGGCCCCAGCACCACAGTGTGGATCGACTGGTAGCCGTTGGGTTTGCGGTTGGCGATATAATCGTCGTATTCGTCGGGGATATGCACCCAACGGTCATGCACCAGCCCCAGCACGTTGTAGCAGGTGTTGATGTCGTCCACCATCACCCGTACCGCCCGCAGATCGTACAACTCGCTGATTTCCACTTGTTTGCGGTGCTTTTTCTTCCAGATGCTGTAAATGTGTTTGGGGCGACCGTACACCTCGGCCTTGATGCTGTGTTCCTTGAGTAAATCCCGCAAGGTGTCGGTGAAATCGGCGATGTACTGCTCGCGTTCGATACGCTTGTCAGACAGCGACTTGGCGATGGCCTTGTAGGTATCCGGTTGCAGGAAACGGAAGGCAAGGTCTTCCAGTTCCCATTTGATCTGGCTAACACCCAAACGGTTGGCCCAGGGCGCGTAGGATTCCATCGTCAGGCGGGCGACGCAGCGGTGCATTTCGCTGATTTCCTGACGTGACAGCAGGCGCAACACTTGCAGGTTCCAAGCCAGCTTGATCAGTACCGCACGCGGGTTGCCGATCACCGCACGGATCATTTGCCGCAACTGTTCGGCACGTTCGTGCGGGGTTGGATCAATACCATCAATACAATCACGGAAGGCTTGCAACTGGCGCACGCTTTCCAGCAACTGGCGGGTAGTGCTGCCGTAATGCTTTTCCACTTCAGCCAGCGTCAACAGCGCGTTGAAGCGGTTGTCTGCAAGCAAGGCCGCCAACAGGGTAGACTGATCGGAATCCAGATGACGCAGGATTTCCGCCACATCCAGGCAGGATGGCTGCAAGGCATCCTCAGCCGGTGGAAATTTCAGAATGGAATCAATGACCTCTCCCAGCAAGTAGAGGTCTTTCTCGTCTTCGGATACCCAGAAACGTTCAACCCATGCCTGACGGGTACGGGATCCGGTATTGGCAATCTGACTATGTTGCATGTCAGCGTCGTTTCCTCTTTTGCCTTCGTCCTTGATAGCGGTATGGTCGAATGTAAAATGTCGTTATCACGACCCTGTATTCAGCCCTTATGATTATTGATGCGGTTTTTCACCATTTTGTAACAATGGACTCCAGTTCAGCAAGATGGTTGATCGTTGCATCCGGCTTGCCATCACCTGTCCACTCCTCTCCTGACGGATTGTACCAGACAGTACGCCAACCGGCATGTGCGGCTCCCATCACATCCCGCACGGGATCATCCCCCACATACACCGCCTGATGTGCCTCCACCCCGGCCTTGGCGAGTGCCTGATGGAAAATTTCCGGGTCTGGTTTGGAAACCCCGGCTGCTTCCGCGCTATGTACAAAGTCAAACAAATGCCCGATGCCGATGTGGTGAACACTGGCATTGCCATTGCTGATCACCCCGGTGACAAAACGGCCTGCCAGAGAATCCAGCACCTCCCGCACCCCATCAAACAGGGTGACTTCATTGCGAGCCAGCCAAAAGACTTCAAACCCTGCATCCACCAAGGACTCCGGGTAAGCGTGCGCCTGCGCCAGTGTTGCTATCCATTGTTTGCGCAGATGGGTCAGATTGTGGTGCAACTTCGGGTGTTGCCGCATGTAAGCCACCCGGTCTTGCACCAGTTCCGCTGGGGAATAGTTGTCGGTAATGCGCGGATAATGCTGTGCCAGCCATTCATAAAAGCGTTGCTCGGCTTGCACAATGACCGGCTTGCAAGCCCACAAGGTATCGTCAAGATCGAATGCAATACAACGGATTGTCATGGTTGAACCTGATGCAGTAATATCAATATTAGAACCTACTAACATACTAGTCTGATTACAAGGGAGGTTGACATGAAAGCCCGTTATTGGATAGCCCCGCTATTGGTCATATTGCTATTCCCCGCCTCTTTGTGGGCGCAAACAGCAGTGCTAATCCATGGCTTGCAAGGCAAGGGCATGGACTGGCGCATGGCAGGTGTCACACCGGGCTTGCAGCAACATGGCTGGGTGGATGGCGGCAATTTCCTCATGACCCGACAAGGTGCGGTCAATACCTACCAGCTCAGGCAACGCCCCACCAAGGTGTTCTACACCCTTGACCTGCCACCGCGTGCACCCGTGATGTTGCAAGCACAAATGCTGGATGCTTACCTGCAACGCATTTATGCCGAACGCCAGGAACCACTGACGCTGGTTGGGCATTCTGCTGGAGGGCTGGTAGCACGTGGCTGGCTGACCCGTTTTGCCAGTGTACCCGTGGATACACTGGTAACAGTGGCATCCCCGCATGTGGGTACGCTGGCAGCCGACATGGCCTGCCTTGCCAATGATACACCGATGGGAATGCTTGCCAGTGAGACAGGCTTCGGCAAGTGGATGGATGATGCCGAAGACCTTTACCGTGACCTGCGCCGTGAACAACCGGGACATTTCCTCTACTGGCTGAACCACCAGCCACACCCGGCTATCCGTTATGCTTCGGTAGTACGTGACAACGAACCACGCCCTGACCGTTTTGACTTTTTTGTGCCGCGTTACAGCCAAAACATGAACAATGTGTATGCCCTGCACGGGCGTTCAGAAGTATGGCCTGTCACTGGCGACCATTTCATGGGAATCACGGATGGACAGGTACTGGCAGGCATTCTAGCAAAACCGGTAACTTACCCGCAGGTCACGCCGGTTCCACCCAGCCCACAATAACCACCGGGATTTTTCGCCAGATACTGCTGGTGGTAATCTTCTGCGTAGTAAAAGGGCGGGGCACTGAGAATTTCGGTGGTAATCGGCGCATAACCGGCAGCAGCCAGCGCAACCTGATAACGGGCAAAACTGGCTTCCGCCTCGCTTTGCTGCTGTGTCGAAAAAGTGTAAATGCCGGAACGGTACTGCGTGCCCACATCATTACCCTGACGCATTCCCTGGGTCGGGTTATGCGCTTCCCAGAACACTTTCAGCAAACCGGCATAGCTGACCTGTTGTGGGTCAAACACCACCAGTACCACCTCATTGTGCCCGGTCATGCCGGTGCAAACCTCACGGTAGGTCGGGTTGGGGGTGAAACCGGCAGCATAGCCTACCGCTGTGGTGTAAACGCCGGGTAGTTGCCAGAATTTGCGTTCCGCCCCCCAGAAACAGCCCAGCCCGAACAGGGCTTGCTCCAGCCCCTCGGGAAACGGGGGCTGGAGCGGAGTCGCATGGACGAAATGCCGGTTTTCCACCGGCATGGCAGTGGGTCGCCCCGGTAAGGCAGTGCTAGCGTCAGGCATCGCAGTTTGCTTGTACATGAGCTTGTCTCCACCGTTAACCTTGGGCTGGCTTACCAGGCGCTGGCGACATTCTGTCCGCCGAAATACACCCATTCCACCAGATCGTCATGCACGGCCTTGCCAGCCGCACGCACGCTGGCATCGTTGTGCAGGATGGCAACCACATACGGCTGACCATTGGCGGCGGTAATGTAACCCGCCAGTGCCCGCACATCACGCAAGGTTCCAGTCTTGAACTTGCCGCGCCCTGCCAGATTCTTCAAACGGTTTTTCACCGTGCCATCCACCCCCAGTACCGCCATCGAACCCATCAGTTCATCACGGTAAGGGCTGTTGTAGATGTCGACCAGCATTTCACCCATTTCACGGGCGGAAATGCGCTCGGAGCGGCTGAGGCCGGAACCGTTTTCAATGCGCAGGTTGGAGAAGCGCAGACCACGGCTTTCCAGCCATTGACCAACGGCAGCAGCTCCTTTCTGGGTTGTGCCGGGTGCGCCGTGCTGTTTCGCCCCCATGCTCAACAGCAACTGACGCGCCATGACGTTGTTGCTGTCCTTGTTGATCTCGACAATGATGTTGCGCAACGGCTGGGAATGATGGGTATGCACCAGTTGCGCCCCACCCGGTGTTGGGCCGATTTGCAGGCCACCATTCAGATGACCGCCCATTTCACCCACCCAGATTTTCCAGAAATCACCAAACAGGTTCGCATTCAGGTCATTGGCATTGCGCGGGGCAACCGGACAAATCCGCTGAATCTGGCCTGCGCGATTGATTTCATAACAACTGCCACGTTCGTTGTAGAGCAGGGCTTCTGGCTGGGCGTTGTAAGCCGCATTGACATTTTCATCAATCGGTGCCTGATTGCCGACACTGAAATAGGTCTTGTCGATGATGAAATTGCCCGCCACATTGCGGATACCACGCGCCCGCAAGGCTTGCAGCAATTGGCGGAAGTCACCTTCACGAAAATCCGGGTTGCCATAACCCTTGATGACAACATCACCCTGCAGGGTGTCGCCCGCCAGATTGCCAGTCGTGTAGATTTCAGTCGGGAAGCGGTAATCCGGCCCCAGTACACCCAAGGCCGAATAAGTTGTCACCAGCTTCATGGTAGAAGCGGGGTTGCGGGGTATATCCGCATTCGCGGTCAGTAACGGCTGCCCACCATTGGCAGCGCGTACATACGCGCCCATATTCTGTTCCGATAAACCACTTTGACGCATACTGCCTGCAATGCTGTCTGGCAAACGCGCTAGCCTGCCGGGGCCACGGTAGGTTTTGTCTCCACCCGCAGCGCTTAACTGGGTTGGCTGGATACTGGCAGGATTACCGGCAGATGCCCGGTACTGTGCTGTTGCGCGTGCTTGATGCTGGGCAACATCAGCTTTGGCATAAGCCCTGCTAACCTGCGGTGTTGAGCCCTCTTCCGCTGTTCCTGCCGGTTGTGAACTGCACGCTGAAATGGAAATGGATAAAGCAACGGCTGCGGCAATGCGCCAAGTCAGCATAGTGATGTCCTCACAGTGATTTCACACAAAGATTTACGTCCAGCCTAGAGGCTGACGCCCCAAAACTCAAGCTCAAAGCCCTTTAGCCATCTACCCAAATTAGCAGATAGCTCTTAAACATAGACTTAATTTTGGAAAAAAGTTTCCCTACACATCTTGACTTACAGATTAGCCGACTTGTTCGACATTGTCATCAATCGTGTTATGCTTTGCCTTCACTTGTATTTATTACTTGGAGATATAGGGATGAAACCGTCCGCGAATGTTTTCGCAAGTTCTGTACAACGCTGGAGTTTAGGGGTTTTGTTGGGGTTATCGGTCAGTATGGCAGCACTGCCTGACCTTGCCGAAGCCAAAGGCAAACACCCTGAAAAGTCCACCGTCAGCACCAAGAAAGCAGATAAAAAAACAACCAACAAACAAGCCGAGTCGAAGAAAACCTCAAAAATAGCTGACCAGAAGGAACGAAAAAACAGCAAAAAACAGGTCGCTGCCAAGCAGGAAAGCAAGAAGGAAGCAAAACAAGCCAAGGACACAGGCAAAAAAGCAGAAAAAACCTTGACCCGCAAAGACAAACAGGAAGAAAAAAAGCTGAGCCGCAAAGGCAAGGCAGAAGAAAAATCAGACAAACACGGCAAACTAGCCAGTAAAGACAAGCAAAACAAGGACAAACCGGGCAAAAAGTCCAAAACCAGCAAAACCGCAGTTTCAGCCAGCACCGACCGGGACAAACACCCCACCCGCACTACCCGCCGCAAAGCCACCGAACGTAACGCCGTTCAGGAACAGTACGTCTGGCATCCCTCCCGTGAAAATCCCCAAGACTATTACGTCATGCCAGACTCACTGGCAAACGGGACGGAAGCCACACAGGAACCTGAAGAGCAGCCAGTAGCCATTGCCGCTGACGATCTTGTGCAACACCCGGTCAAGGCAGGCAAACCGTTTCAGGTAGGCACTGCCTCTTACTACGGGACGGGTTTCCACGGCAAACGCACCGCCAGTGGTGAGCGTTTCGACCAGGATGACCTGACGTGCGCCCACGGCAGCCTGCCGTTTGGTTGCCGTTTGCGTGTCACCAATGTGCGCAATAACCGCTCAGTGGAAGTCAAGGTCAATGACCGGGGCGCTTTCCACAAATACGGGCGCGTGATTGACTTATCCAAAGCCGCCGCACGGGAAATCGGCATGTTGGGTTCCGGTACTGCCAAGGTCAAAGTGGAAATACTGGAATAAGCCGGTAGCTCTGCTACCCTCCGGGTATGAGCATCTTTGACCTGCACACCCTGCTGCCTGCGTGGATAGGGGATTTCCTGCACCACGAGGCAAGTTGTTTCCCGGATGTCACCGCACGCATGGCATTTGTCATCCGCCTTACCAGCCGCAATGTGGCGGAAGGCAGCGGTGGTCCGTTTGGCGCTGCTGTCTTCGAGCGTGATTCCGGTGTGCTGGTAGCCGTCGGGGTCAACGCCGTGGTAGCCAGCCACTGTTCCCATGCCCATGCTGAAATGGTGGCACTGGCACTGGCTCAACAACGACTGGAAACCCACGATCTCGCCAGCCCCGGCTTGCCTACCCACGAACTCGTCACTTCCTGCGAACCTTGCGCCATGTGTCTGGGGGCAATCCCTTGGTCGGGCGTGAAACGGGTAGTGTGCGGCGCACGTGATGCCGATGCCCGCGCCATCGGCTTTGATGAAGGCAGCAAACCTGCCCACTGGCAACAAACCCTGACCGCACGCGGCATTGAGGTGCTGACCGATGTGTTGCGTGATGATGCAGTAACAGTCCTGAAGCATTACCTTGCAACGGGTGGTATGCTCTACAACGCCTGCACTGATAAAGAGCATGACCCCTGACGATGAAAGCCAACCAGCCCCCCGCATCTGCTTTGCCGGGAAAACGTTTACCGCCCAGTCGGACAGCGGTGGTGTGGTTGTTTGCTCTGTTTGCCGGGCTGACCTTGCTAGTCGTTTATCAAACTGTGCAACAAAGCGCAGCCCAGCGTTTGCAGCAACAAACCCAGTACCTCACCCAGCAACTGGTTGGACAACTCAACGCTGAGCTGGAAAAACACAGCTACCTGCCGGAACTGCTGGCACAAGACCCGCAAACCCGTGCAGTGCTTACTACCCGCAACCCGGATTCTGCCACGCTACAACAGCTCAACCAATTACTGGCAACCGCCAACCGGATTGCGCATACCTCCGACCTGTACCTGATGCGTGCCGACGGCCTGACCATCGCAGCCAGTAACTGGAATACCCAAGCGTCTTTCATCGGCAAGAACTTTGCCTTCCGCCCGTATTTCCAGCAAGCGATGCGCGGGGAAATCGGGCGCTATTTTGCTCTTGGCACGACTTCCAAAAAGCGCGGCTACTATTTTGCACATGCCGTGACGGATGAGCATCACAAGGCTCTAGGGGCCATGGTTGCCAAAGTCGACATCAACAATCAGGAAAGTGCCTGGCGGCAGGAAAATGCCAGTTTCATGGTGGTAGGGAATGACGGCGTGGTCTTCATGTCCAGCAACAGCGACTGGTTGCAGAAATCCCTGTTTCCCCTGTCCGAGGAAGTGCTGGCGGAATTGCACGCCAACCAGCGTTATGACCGCCTGCCGATTGGTTTGCTGCCAGATTATTTGCGCATTGACCCAAGCCTGGAAACCCAGCGGGTCGGTTACGGAGAAAACAGCTACTGGGCGCAACGGCACAGCATGAATCTGATGGGCTGGGATGTCTACGTCCTGACCGACTGGAGCCATGTTAGCCGTACAGCCCTGGTCAGCACCTTGCTGGCGGCCTTCATCCTGTTGCTGACCTTGCTGCTGGTGTATACGGTGTGGAAAAACCAGCGCCAGCGCCGCGATTACGAGCAACATATCCGCGAGGAACTGGAAGCCAAGGTCGAAAAGCGCACCCATGAACTGCGCCGTACCCAGGAAGAACTGGTGCAAGCGGCAAAAATGGCAGCACTAGGGCAGCTTTCCGCTGGCATCAACCACGAACTCAACAACCCGCTGACCGCGATCCGCGCCTATGCCGACAATGCCGCACAATTCCTCGACATCGGCAAGCCGGAGATTGCCCGCAGCAACCTGACTGAAATCGTTGCCTTGACCGAGCGCATGGCAGCGATTACCCGCCAGCTCAAGACCTTTTCGCGCAAAAGTGCCGGGCAGATTGAAACCTGTGACCTGCACCGGGCGCTGGATTCTGCCCTCAGCATTGTGCAGCCCAAACTGGTGCAAACGCCGATCGTGCTGGAACAGTTGCGTGCCGAGAACACCCGTTACGTGCAAGCCGATCTGGTGTGGCTGGAACAGATTCTGGTCAACCTGCTGAGCAATGCTGCCGACGCAGTACAGGAACAGCCCGAACAGCGCATCTGGATTGCCCTGCAACAAGCCGATGGGCAGGTGGCGGTGAGCGTGCGTGATAACGGTTCTGGTATCAGTGAGGCCGCCATGCCGCATGTGTTTGAAGCCTTCTTCACCACCAAGACCATCGGCAAAGGGCTGGGGCTGGGCCTGTCGATTTCCTATCGACTTGCCAAAGACATGCAGGGTAATCTGAGCGTGCGCAATGCCCCGCAAGGTGGGGCGATTTTCACCCTGACCCTGCAACAGGCCAGCGAGGGAGGCCAGCCATGACTACGGCGAACATCATTCTGGTGGATGACGAAAAGGCAGTACGTGATGCTACTGCGCAATCGCTGTTGCTGGCAGGTTACGAGGTGGAAACCTTTGCAACAGCCACGGAAGCCTTGGCGAAAATCACCCCCGAATTCGAGGGTGTGGTCATTTCCGACATCCGAATGCCGGGGATGGATGGGCTGGAATTACTGCAACGGGTGCTGAAAATCGACCGCGACCTGCCGGTGATCCTGATCAGCGGACATGCCGATGTGGCAACGGCGGTGGCAGCGATCCGCAAGGGCGGTTATGACCTGCTGGAAAAGCCGTTTTCCAACACCCAACTGGTGGAAGTGGTGAAACGCGCCAGCGACAAACGCCGCCTGACACTGGAGAACCGCGCCCTGAAAGAGGCGCTGGAAAACCAGACCCGCCCCGGCCCGCGCATCATTGGGCAAACCCCAGCCATCATGAACCTGCGCAAGATGATTACCCGCATTGCCAACGTCAACGCCGATGTGCTGGTGTGGGGCGAAACTGGCACGGGCAAGGAACTGGTGGCGCGTTCCATCCACGAGCAGAGCAAGCGCCGCGACCATAATTACGTGGCAATCAATTGCGCGGCAATTCCTGAAAGCCTGCTCGATAGCGAGCTGTTCGGGCATGAGGCGGGGGCTTTCACCGGGGCGAAAACCAAGCGTATCGGCAAGTTTGAACATGCCAACGGCGGCACGCTGTTTCTGGACGAAATCGAGGGGATGCCGCTATCGACACAAGCGCCGCTGCTGCGGGTGTTGCAGGAGCGCAAGATTGAGCGGCTGGGTTCCAACAAGCTGATCCCACTCGACATTCGCGTGATTGCTGCCACCAAGGTGGATTTAAAGGAAGCGGCGGAACGGGCAGAATTCCGCAAAGATTTGTATTACCGCCTGAATGTGGTGACGCTGGAAGTGCCGCCATTGCGGGCGCGGCGCGAAGACATTCCCTTGCTGTTCCAACATTTTGTGCTGGTGGCGGCAGCGCGGTGCGAAACCGAAGTGCCGCCACTCAACAGCCAGGCGCTGCATGTGTTGCTGGGGCATGACTGGCCGGGCAATATCCGTGAATTGCGCAATATTGCCGAGCGCTATGTGTTGCTGGGGGAGGCTTACAATTTCGACCTTGCCGCACTGATGCAGTCGAGCGAGAAACCGGAAGGGCTGTCATTAGCAGAACAGGTGGCGTGTTTCGAGAAAACCCTGATCGAACAGGCGCTCAACCACCACAAGGGCAATACCCGCGAGGTGATGGAAGCGCTGGATTTGCCGCGCAAAACACTGACGGACAAGATGAAGAAATACGGGCTGGAGCGCGGGCAGTTCCGCGAGTAGCTTACTGGTGGTGCTGGCACGCCCAGCGTACCTGATTGCGGTAATTCACCACTCGGTGCTGGATGTAATCCGACAGCAACGGGGCATAACCTGCATCAGCGATACAGGCAGTGATATGACCTTCCAGCCGTTGCCAATCAGCATCCGTGCCGCATCCGGCCTGATCCAGCGCTGCCCGCAAATCGGTGAAAATATGGTAACGCGCCATCTCGCGTTGGCATAGCAGCTTGCGTAACGGATTCAGGGGCGAACGCTGCTGGCAGTTTGCCAGCAATTGCTCCCAGTGCAGGGTTTTGCGGGTGTAAGCCGTGATGAAATCTTGCATCACCTGATCCAGCCAGCGTGGATCGGTGAATTCCGCCCGCTGCCTGCAAACCCGCTCGGCAATACACAACTGGTTACGGCGAAAACCATCCGTGGGGCTGGTGGGCGCAGGCGGAATCCGCTGCAAATCCTGCACCTGCTGCATACAGACATTCGTACTGGTGTTGCTAGATACCGTGCTTGCTGGTGGTGTCTGCGCACAACCTGCCAGTATTGTCACCAGATTCATCAGCAACAGCCAACGAACCATCCTTACCCCGCGTTTGATTGATGCGCCTTTCTAATGGTTTTACCCGTCCGACTCAAGTACCGCCTGACTGTTGGATGGCAACAGTAGCCAACACTAACGCGGCAGTTTCAGCCCGTACTGGTTTGCCATTGCCAGCAATGGCTATAGGGCGAAAAATGTTTCGCCCCTAGCAATGTTACGCGGCTTTGCCCTTGTCGGTCAGCTTGACCAGATCGTTCATGACACCATCCAGACCGCCGTAGACATTCAGGGTGCTGATGCGTCCGGTGATCTTTTCGAGGATTTCCAGCTCTTTCAGGCGCAGCAAGACCGGGTTGCCTTCCATGACCTTGGCGGTGTTGTGCAGGGAACGGGTTTCCTGCGTTTCTTCGCGGCGGCGAATCAGGTTGGCTTCGGCGCGTTTTTCGGCTTCGACGACTTGCGCCAAAATCGCCTTCATATCACCGGGCAATACGATGTCACGCGCCCCGACGGTTTTCAGGTCGATGCCGTAAGCGGCCGCTTTTTCCGCAACTATTTGCTGGATGGATTGGTTCAGCAGGTTTTTGTCTGCCAGCAATTCGTCCAGCGTTTGGGTGGAAACCACGGCGCGTAACGCCAGTTGCAGTTCGCGGTACAAGTAGTCCTTGTGGTCTGCCAGTGCCGTTTTGACTTGCTGCGGGTCAACAATCTGCCACATGGCGGAAAGGTTGATACGCAAGCCTACGCGGTCTTTAGTGAGGATTTCCTGACCGTTGACTTCCATGTTTTGCAAGCGGCAATCCAACTGGGTTGCTTCGATGGTGTGGTTGAACCTCCACCAAACGTGCGTACCCGCTGTCAGCATGGCGTGCTGTTCGCCGTCAACTTCCAGAAAACCGCTATGGCCTTCCGGGATGATGGCAATAGCCATCGCGTTGAGCACCGCCGCCCGTAATATGGGGTCTTTGGCTGCCAGCAATTGGCTTGCCAAGGCTTTTGGCAGCTTGAAATCGGTGCTGATGTCGAGCTTGCGGATTTCGATGCTGCGCTGACCTTGCCAGTACGCGCCTCGTTGCGCGGGCGGCTTGATGTCTTTCAGTACATTGTCTTGGTACAGCAAGCCGACTTCCTGTTCGCTGGTTTCCCAGCGTTGGATTTGCGCCGCGAATTTTTCAGGGTGCAAATCAGCAAGGCTGACGACATCATCCGGCACAAAGGTTTGCGCACTGCCAGTAACGGCGAATTGCTGGACGCGATACTGGTTTTTCCAGCCGTAAAAGGTGTGGACACCCGCAGGCAGGATTTCAACGAACTGTTCGTCTTTGAACAACAGCCCGCGATGTGTTTCTGGAACAATGATTTTGGTTTTGAATAACATGGCGTTGTCCTGTAAAAATTGGGTGGCATTCCCCCACACCCGTGCAGGCTTGACGATTTGTGCGAGGTGGGAAAGCCGCGTGAGCCGAAGCAGTGGCGGTTTCGCACCCCGCAGACCCACCGTCAAGGCGGCGCGGGTGTTGGTCGTCGCTGTCGGGTAATCCGTGCCGAAACACGTACTGCCGTCGGGCGTTGACCGTGGTGGTTTGCCGTTGTTTGCCCTTGCGGGCTAGGCTACCGTAAAAGGGTAGTTTTACCAGTGGGAGTCGAACCCACTACAGCTTGATCAAATCAAGTGCTCTACCAAATGAGCTATGGTAAGGAGCAGCTAATGGGGCTCGAACCCATGACCACCTTGCGGTTGCTCTACCACTGAGCTATAGCTGCGTTGGGGACTTCTGAAACAGATACGCGGGTACACCAGTGGTGGGCGCGTCAGGCAGGTATTTGAACCTGCTCCACGAGTAACGAAAGTCGTGAATGGTAATGCAAGGGGTGTGCCAAGTTGGTTGTTGTTTTTTAAACTATTAAAATTATTGGGTTTATATGGGTAATTGGTTTTTAAAGAGAAAACCAGATGATGAACCTGTGTATCTATAAAGATAGGAATCTATTTTCATGAAAGAAACAACCCACTATCTCAACACCGACCTTGACCTGATTGCCGAGCAGGATTTGACGCTTCTGGTGCAGGCATTGGAAACCAGTGGCTTTTATTCATTGCACGCTGGGGTTGGCGATGACGGCAAATGGTATGCAACGTTGGAAGTCAATGAGGCGGCTGACGAGGCATTGCACCTGCGCGAACCTGAACTGACCATTGTAGCCATGCTCAATGCTATCGAAGCACTGGATGCTTCAGCCCGTGCCATTTGGGACGCTTGCATGAGCAAAACATTGGACATTGGCTATCAATGTGGTGATGGGGCGCGTGTCAGGAATGAGCTAACCCATGCAACGCTGAGTCGCATGACCGCTTTGGGGATGGGTATGTATATCACGCTGTATCCGTGTGCACCTAACCACATTGCGGAATCCGAGCCTGAACCGCTATGATGAGTTCATGAAAAACGCTAACCGAGGTGTTAGAAATGCAGGTTACACTCGATGTCCCTGAACAATTCGGGTTGGACTACACGCTTCCCGAACTTGCCAAGCAAATCAAGCTGTACGCGGCTCTCGCCATGTTTCAGGTGGGGAAAATATCCGCTGGATTTGCCTGTGAGTTTGCAGGCGTAGACCGCTACCGCTTTTACGAAGAATGCGCCAAACACAAAATCCCTGTCATCCACTACGAACCCGGTGAACTCGAAGCGGAGTTGGAGGCATTGCGCGATTTATGATTATTGTAGCGGATAGTTCTGCCTTGGTTGCATTGGCAGTATGCAATGGATTGCACTTGTTGGACGCGCTTTATCAACAAGTCCGTGTGCCGCGTGCGGTGTTTGAAGAATGTGTTATTGCAGGCAAGCCCGCCGCTGAAAAACTGCGAGCCTACCTGAGTGACAAAACGGTAGATGTTGATTTGTCTGCTTTAGTCATCACCGCTAACGGGCTTGGTGCGGGCGAATTACAAGCAATGGCTTTGTACAAGCGCCTGAATGCCCAGCACTTGTTGATTGATGATCAACGCGCCAAAAAAGTAGCATTACTCAATGCCATTAAAGCTATCGGCAGCTTAGGACTATTATTACGTGCCAAGGAAAAAGGGCTGATTTCGGCAATCAAGCCCTATGCGATGATTATCCAACAGGCAAATCTGTATCTCAGCGACGTGGTGGTAACTGAGGCGCTACGCTTGGCAGGAGAATGATTTTTAGCCTTTCTACACACCTCTTGCTTTAGCATATGCAGCACTTCCACCAAGTCTCTCCACGCCGCCATCATGCTCCCATTTTTTATTGCTGCCTGAAGTACCAATAAGTCGGATGTCGTTTATCCATTTGTTCAACTTGGAAACCTCGGCTGTGCAAGAATTTGACTTGTTCCTGAACAGCTTGGTCAAATGGAAAATCTGAACGCACGTAACGTTGTAATCCCCAATAACCAACACCTTGATCTAAACGGACAAGCCAGCGGGTATCTTTCCATACCAATTCCAATTCACGAGCGTGGGGCAGTTGCTTATTTTCTTTCGATAACCATTCAAAATGAGGCAAGTTGATCTTAAACAAGCGTTCGGCAACTTGGCGGCGTTCCCCATCTTCCAGCCAATCATGATGCAGCAGTCTAGGGTATCCGCTCCTGTTGTCATTAAGTTGTGAGGTTACGACTGTAACGCAGGTTGCTTTCACCAAACCGCCAGTATATTGCCCTAAACCTTGCAACAAACTATTGAGTAGCAGCAACATCAAAGGGGAGCGCAAATACCTATCAGAATATCGTACCTCCACTAATGGTGCACCACTGGCAAGCTGCTTTGCCAATGCTGGTATGTTGTCACAAACCGCCTGCCATGCCTGCTTGCCAAACAAAGTGGATGCGCCGTTGAACTGATCCGTGATGACAAGTTCGGTAGTACCAGCGGGAATGCTTGGATGCAATGCGGTAGGTTCAACCTTTTGCCAACTTGAATGGATGGCAGGTAATGCAGTAGTAAGATGAGTCCTGACAAATTGGCTGCCTGCATAACCTGTAACACCCCACGCAGGAGTCGGGGCAAGTGCATCTGGATGGCTAGCAGCCCAACGGATGCTCTCATCCTGACCACCAGTTTCCATTACAACGGGAGTATTGGGTGTGCTACCTATTTCCCCCATATACACCTCTGCACCGATAAAGGTAATGAGGGCATTAAGCTCACTCTTTTGGCTAGCCTCCAGTTGCTGGAGCATGGATGAAGTTAATACAAATCGCACGAGTGTCCCAGTTTCCCGCAAACGAATTAGGTCATGTCTTAACCGCCAAGCCAGAGGTTCCCATAAGGAAACATCCCCCCCGAAGTAAATCCTGACCTCCTTGAAGTCATGGTGTTGCCATTCACGGTTTAGGGCTAACGCCAGCGGCTCCAGTTCAAATTTCGTTGCTGCACCAAATACCCTTAATGCCTCCGGTAAAACCATTGAATGGAGCAAACCACTTTCCAACAAGGTGTTTGCCTCATGACGGTTCAAATGATCAACATGGTGCTGAGTATCATAGGTCAGCAGGCAGGCTTGGCAAGCACTATCGCATTCTTTTGGACATGGTAAGACACTTTCATGAACACGTTTAAACAGCGTATCAAGCAATGCTACCGCTTGGGTGGAATAACCTGCACCACCTGTTGCCGTGTCGTACAGGTAAATGGAGTAAGTAGGTAATCTCCCTTGATCCCTGCGTTGGGATGCGAATGCACCGACTTCTGACTCCTCAATACCCAGTTCCATACATAATGCACGCCTGAACGCCACAGCCAAAGTATGAGCAACGACTTGATTAATGCCTTTGCCTTGCTCATCCCACAATTGGAGTTCAAATACTTCAGTTTGTGTTGATACACCCAGCAGCAACCCATCTTTAATCGCCCAATCACGGTCATTGCCGGGACAGGCTGTTTCCCTATCATCGTTTTTACCACCTCGTAATCGGCGGTGGTTCTCTAAGCTGGCAGCACGTTTTATTTCTTCACCCTCAACGGTCACGGAATCAGCCCAGCCACAAACCAGACACACAGAATAACCTTTCCCATGCAGACCATCAGAGTGATGGAAAAGATGCCCTTGGTTACTGCTGCGGTAACGCCCAAATTGTGGATTTGGTAATGCCATCCAGTCAGCGTGACGTAACGAAATCATCGGATCGCGTACAGGGATGTATTGAGGAGTGGTAACGTTATTATGCACTTTATGCCGTATTCCGACGGCAAATCCGGCAGGTTGTAGAAACTGGCTAGTGGTTATTTTGCTCGTATTGGTTTCTCCACAGTGCGGGCAAGAGTCGGGTTTAACTGGACGTATCCCATTATTGCCACAAGAATCACACCGCCAGACATATCTCAATGCTTGGATTTTAGGGGCAGTTTCCACTTCGGCAGGCAATTGCCAGTTCAGAGTTACGCCTTGACTGCGGTATACACGCCCATCCAGCACGGTATCTGTACCCGGTGCGTAGTCACGGATGGCGACGGCAAGGTTACGACTTGGATAACCAGCCCGTTTTGCCCGATTGTCCTCGCGTTCATTCTTTGCTTTTTTCTTGTGCTCCAAGTCCTCTGCTGTTGTGGTAATGAAAGGGACAACATTTGTCGGAAAACCATAACCCGGCAAGAAGCCGAGTGTGGCTAACACACCCAGCAAATATTCGCCGCGCAACCGATCCAGTTGCAAATCCAGTGCCTGTTCAGGTTTGCTATTGCCTTTGCTGGTTTTGACTAGTTCTCGCTGTTCAATCAACGCATTGAGATCAACCAGCCAGCGGGCAGCAGTTCTATCTAGCATTTCACAGGAACGCTCCAGCAAATAGGCTACCTCACGACCTTGCAGGATAGAATGCTTAGTCAAGCTGACCAATCCCTCATTAATGGAAGGTTTCTTATGCGCTTCCTGTAGACACCAATTCTTAAATACCTCGTATAAAGCAGAGTTTTCTTCAGATGCTGATTCAAAAAACCACCCACTAGTTAGTGTTAGCCTATTTACAGTATCGTTAGTACGTTCAGCCAGGAACTCGGATAACACCAAAGAGTTGATGTGACGTTGTACGATGGGTTCGCTTTGCAGAGCAACTTTTGGCATAGCCAATTGTGTTGTAAAAGGCCAGAGTGGGTTATGGAAAATCGCCTCTCCGTGTGGAGTTGCTTTACACAAAGTAAAGCTGACCGCTGCCGTTTCCCCTCTTCGTCCAGCACGCCCCGCACGCTGTAAAAAATTAGCGGGGTGAGGTGGTACATTATTCATCGCAACAGCACTCAAACCACCAATGTCCACCCCCATTTCCATGGTTGTAGAGCAACTCAGAAGATTGATTTTACCTTCTTTGAAACTATCGGTACGTCGGGTCAAATCATTGCCTGAAATTTGCGCCGAATGCTCTGCTGCTCGCCAGTAGCGACTAAATTTAACAATACGATCATTTACATCAGACCAAATGCCTAGCTGTCTCAACTTGATTATGTCGGGATTATTTTCAAGCCAGTCGTTGATGGATGCCACATCATTCGGGAATGCAGAGGGAACAATAGGAATAGTGACTTTCTGACAGATAACTAATTCTGCATCTTTGGGATTAAATGGCAAGTAAGGTGTAATGCCACGAAAGGCCACCGGGAGTACGCGGCGGGTTACGGGACATAACCAAGCCTCGTTGACTTGGGATAGTTCGGCTTGTTCATCAAGGTCTAGATAATAACCATCAGCAGATTTGCTCAATATAACAAAGATGCCATTCCAGATGTCTGATAGCATTTCATCCAGTCGTGCGACATGCTCTTTCTGTTCAAAGTCCAGTTTGAAAGCATAGGCCAGCAACCTTGCCAAACGGTTTCTATAGAATAAAATCTGCTTACTAGATGGCCAATAACGCTGAATTTTAGGAGATTTTCTTTGTTCGCCCGGTTTAAGAATAAACATTGGACGAGCAGGATAACCTAGCCAGCGGGCATATTCACGTGTGACATTAATCGTAGAACCACCAGTTCTTAATAAATAATCAACTGCCACCTGTAACAATGTTTGCCATTCTGCCTTATTGACATTTAGACTTTTGAAAAGTGTACTAGGCTCTGATTTGAATAGTTTGGGATAGATCAACTGAGTTAGTCCCAGTCCTTCTAGCGACAGTTGCCGCTTAGGCCGCGCAAAAAACTCCCGTAACAAGCATAATCTTGCATATTCCCTATCCTTGGAAAATTGTTCAAAAGTCAGTTTTTTAAGATCACTTAGCAACCAACGATCAACATCGTCAGTTAGCAGTAATTTTTCCTCCATTTTTTGCCATGCTAGTTGCCCCAATGAGTTCTTGTTAAGAGCCTCATATTTTGATTTTTCTGCTTCTAGTGTGGGTTTTAGAATTGGACTTGATTTTACAATTTTCTCCAATTCTTCTATTCGCTTCAGTAAGTCATCTTTATCAGAAGCAGATGCCGTAGTTGTATTCGCACTATCAGCCAAATAATGATAAATGAGACTCCGTACATAATCCCGTTCGCTATCCTGCTGCAATTTGGCTGCAAAACGGGCTGTACCTTGGCGACTATCGGTAAAAGTAATCAACCTCCTGCCATCTAGCGGGCGTGGCTCACTACCTTTCATCGGAGAGAGCGGTTCAAGCAATGTTGGAATCGCTGTACTTAACATAAATGGCGCACCAACTCGAACGGAGCGACATAATGGGGTATCGTGAAGTTCTTTTTTGGCATGACAAAAAGGGCATTCATTATCATCATCAGTCAAATAGACGGTGAATTTTTTAATATCTGTCCCATCCACCTGACCTGCCGAGGATAACGATATGGTTCTTATTGATGACGTACTACTTGTTGATAGCGCACTGCTGGTCAGCAAACGTTTTAGTTGAGCCGAATGCCTAGGTGATGTTGAAGCTAGCTCAGTATCTTCATCTTCCGGGACTTCTAATTCTTGTTGAAATTCATCTTCATCCTGAAAGGATTGGCGAGGCCGCAACCATTCTTTACCATCTTCATGCTTTTCATCGGCTGCCAAGTATTCGGAACCACATTCACCACATTGCACCAGTTCAAAAACAGGACTTTCGCAGTGAGGGCAGTGTTGCCTACGCTCCAAAAAGATTGCCCCAAATGACCACTTATCACTGTCCAACTGTGTACCTGAGCGACCTTGGCAATGATTGTTAGAGCAAGCCCAAATGCCATTCAACGTGCGCTGGAAGAAATGTCCCCGCAACGGTAAAAATGGGGTGGATTCTGTGTCGATTTTTTTATTGGCCTGAGTGCAACAGTCGATTAATGCCAGTGTCGTGCGCCAATCATTTTCGGCGGGGCTGTTACCGTACAAGGATTCCGTCAAGGTACTTAGCTTGTTAGCCCCGCCTATCAACTGGGTACGTAATTTACGAGTAACGGGGTCTTTTGCTAAAGCATCAAATTTGTCAGCAGCCGACATCTCCCAGAGTTTTTGCAAAGAAGGACGCTGTTCCTTCTGATTCAGTAGATTGTCAGGCAGTTCTGGCACTTCACGCTCACCAGTGACTACTGAGATTTGGGAGACTGAGGCTCCAGCAATATCAGCTAGGAATTTGGCAAGGTGTTGTTTGGATGCCTCGCTGTTATCGCCCAAGGTTGCAGAAGTTGCAACAAAATGTACATCGGTCGGTTTGCATCCAAAGGCATGAAGAACACGGCGTAATAACAAGGTCAACTCTGCGGCCTGAGAACCTAGATACGTGTGAGCTTCGTCAATAACAATCCAGCGCAGTTTACCTTGTGATTGTTCGATGATAAGTCGATCTTTATCCCGAACTAACATGTATTCCAGCATAGTGGTGTTTGTTACCAGAATAGGTGGCGGGTTGTTGCGCAAGGTGTCACGGGTGGCAACCTCGCATTTCCAGTCATTCTTTTTGTTATTTTCTGGTGTATCGCCGTTGTAGAGGCAAAATCTCAGCTTACCACCGAAGGGTTCTGACCATGCCACCAAGCGGTCTTTTTGGCTTTTGATGAGCGCATTCAGTGGGTAGAGGAACAACGCCCGAATCCCTGTCAAAGAGGCGTTTTTCTTTTGCTCGACTTCATTCACCAAGTCGTTGAGGATTGGCACAAGAAAGCATTCCGTTTTACCTGAGCCTGTTCCGCTGCTCACTAAAACGGAACGTCGTGGGTTTTCCTGTAGCAAATTGCTCCACGCCTCCAACTGGTGTTGGTAAGGATGCCTTTCCAGCGGGAAAGCGTAGTCTTCCGTTGTATGCTTCTTTTCTGGTTTGTCCAGTGCTGCCAATAATTGGGAATTAAGCAGTGTTCCTCCCAAGTCCCGCATTTGTTGTGCGGATTGTTTCCAACCAAAAGTGGCTTCAAACACTGGATCGGCTAGCAAAGCACCTGCCATACCCGGCTTCTGCCTGAATTGTTCATCAAGGTAGTTACGTAGGGCATCGTTACGGAATCCGGTCAAACCCAAAACAGAGCGGCTAGCCCGGTTGGTCAATTGCTCTGCCAAAGTGGCATAGAAAAGTTTGGGGGTAGTCACTCAACGCTTCTCCTTTAGATAGTTAGCCAATCCTAGTGCCATGGCAATGCGGTAAGTTTCAAAGAACCATTCTGGATCAAAGGCACGTATAAGCCTTAGTTCGTAAACCAATAGAGAGGACGGTTCAATTCCATTGAGGCAGATGTATGCCGCCACGAAGGGGGCGCAACGGACTGGGCGCAAATGATTGTTTAGGCGCTGGTAGCGATGAAATTCTTCTAAATGGTTAACCAATTTCATCACTTCGTTACTGACAGGCCATTGCTCATCAGCATTGTGTCGTCCCTGCAAGCCTTCTTCGTTTTGCCTAATGATCTCTTTTAGCTGGACATCACCCCTTAACCTTGCCTGCCAAAGCAAGCTAGTTCCATTGACGGGGGCTTTAGGAAATAACTGTTCCTGAAGCCAGTCACCCAAAGGTAGCCATGACGGACGCTGTTCGGTCATCTGCCGATAGAACTGCTTGAAGCTATCCTCAACCGTTTGTTCACCCCAATCAAATGCCGCCAACGAATTTCGCAGCGAGCTGTAGTACAAATGGGCTGTGTCTGCCCATGTCTTTGCTGAAATTAAGCTCCATGAGAAAGGCATTTGCTCTGACAGTGACCAAATTCTATTAAAGTCATCCTCATTGGATTTCAGTAGCAATAAAACCAAGGTTGCGGGATGCTCCACCAAATGGGTCAATACATCCAACGTACTAGGTGGAAATTCGCTGGAAAGCCCTATATAGATGGTGATCAATTCCCAGTCTGGATGTTCAGGATTGCCGCCCAAAGCCTGCATTAAATTATGGAGGTGTTGTTTACGCTGTTGTTCATCCACAATTTTAATAATTGCCTCAAGGGATGGTGCATCTTCCTCCGCAGCAATATCTGTTCCTTCCTCAACATTTCTGGCAGTCCACAGCAACGGACGAAACCGTGCCCAATTGCCATCCCTTCCGATAATCCACCAAGGCCCAGGCGACAAATCGGAAGGAATCCCCCAAACTGCATCATTTCCTTCAATAGTTGTGAGAGAAATGGGTTCACTGCCGGGATTCCACAAGGGAATCATTTCCATGCGGATGCGGGATTGCCAACCATCACCCAGCCGTTGCAGAGATTTATCGCTGATGCTTACAAGACATTGCTTCCGGTCTGGCTGCATCGCCACATCAAAGCGGGCTACGACGACGGTTGCAAGGCAACTTCCACCCGACATGACCTGAATTTTTACTGATATATCTTTCGTATGAGTGCTTGCCAGCAATGAGGTAAGCCTGTCACGTTCACTATCCAGCAAAAATTGTAAACTGCCGCGTTGCAGTGGTGGCAACTTTTGTTTGAACCCAAGGGTGCTGCCTTCCAAAGCAACATCCAAGGCAAATCTGCCGCTATCAGTTTGGTCTTGAATGAGCAATTGCAGACCACCCAAACGCCCCAATGGCACTACGGAATGGTCAGGCAGGATTTTGCCGTCAAACGTAAATACTGCACCACGCTGTGGATAGGGCAACATCATTTCAAATGGTTCCGCCCCCGACCACGCCAAACGCAAACGGATAGGTTCAAGGCTGGCATCGTGGATGAAAGGACAAGACAACTGGATGCCATCACCCATAGGCTGGACTTCTATAACAGGCTTGGCTGGACTTAAAACATGGGCATGATCAACACTGCGAAGCCGATAGCTGCCTGCGGCAAGATTCGATCCTACTGTGCGTGTGATATGGAACGCACGAGGCACAATGTCTGCTTGCCGCCGGAGGCGCTCCGCGCCTGATTCATCTATAAAGCGAAGCCAAACCCTACCACAGCAACCTGCCTCACCCGTGCGCCACGTACCAGCCTCATAAAAAGGACGCCATTGCACTTTGCCTTTGGGTTCGTATATCGGTTGTGTTTGTGTGGTTGCTTTGATGCGGGGAAGCCCTTGGAATATAAGCTGCTCATTCAATGCTTCAAAGACTGTATTGCCGTCCAGCCTGTAACTCTCATCCGAGTCTGTTTCAGCTCGGCAACGGACAAAATAACTATCACCTGTTGACGAATGGAACCTGGCTTCACCTGTCACTCTGTATAAAGTACGTCCAATTGACGGGATGGAACCAACTATCAAGGCTTCCCCGCCATTTACCACTGCCGGGGAAAAACCGCCAGTCACAGCCACCAAGGCAATTTCCTGCTTGGTTTTGGCGGAACCTTCGGTCAGCCATTCCCATTTGCCGTCGGTTTCCCCACCAACAAATACCCACGGCAGATCTCCCCACGGCTCATCATTATGGACAGGAACTGAATAACTGACATTCGCAGCACTTAACAGAATCTTGTGGGGTAAACCAACCCGACCACTATCCAACCTGACAGTCCCGGCACGGTGTAACCACTCACGGCGATAAAAGTTACGTTCATGTTGTTGGTGCAAGGTCAGTAATGCCACTGTGTCACTGCCTTCTGGCGTTTGTAGCACCATCCTGAAACGTGGTGCAGATGATGATTCCGTAGATGCCAACAAAGAAGCCATCTGTTCATCACTCAGCCTTTCGGGAAAATCCAGCAGCTTCCACACCTGCCAACCCTGTAAGGATTCCTGTAAGCAACCCCGCCACAACACACGGGCAGTAGCATTCCTGACAAGCTCACCAGACTGGCGGACTAACCCGGTCAGCAGGACTTTGGCAGCGTCATTCTCCAAACTGAGCGGTAGTTGTTTACGCCATTCTCCATTCAAGTGGTCTAACGCTACAATGGGGTCAGGTGCATCACCCACCCGTTGTTGTAAGGCTGTCACTTGGGCAATCAATTCACCTGCCAACCGGAACACAACATCCTGCCGCAAACTGCTCGGCAGCAAGAACGAACGCTGATTGGCAATCTGTTCTGCCACATCCACCCCGCCAAACCTTCGCGCATGATACTGCTCCAGCACGGAACGGAAAAACTGGGTTAGGTTGGCGTTCTGTTTGTGCAGCAAGTTAAGGGGCAAACCACCTTCACAGGCAATGGTGACAAGGAAGGCTCGATTGCCCTTGCCCTCTTGATAGCGTATTAATGGCCTTTTCCATGTTTTCAGCCCCTGTTCTACCCAAATTCTCGCCCAAGTATCCATGTTGCGGTCACAGTGACGGGAATCAATGTCAAGAGGGGTGAATACCGTTTCCCAAGTCCACGCCCCGTCAGTATGCTTTCGACGAAAAGTTTCGGCTGCATATAGGCAAAACAGGGCAGCAAATGATTGGAGTTTTGAATTATTGTTCCTGCAAGTAGGCAAAATTTCTTGCTGGATTAGCGTGGTTAGTTCGTTATATTTCTTGTCAGAGCACTGGTAAGCATACAGTGGTCGCCCATCAGGTTGAGTTGCACGCACCCGTAGAAGAAACCTTGCCAACCATCCTTGCCTATCCATAAAAGCACCACTTATATCCACGACAAACATGCTTATTGTAAGTTTTTTAGATCAAAAAAACGACTGCATTCCTCACCCCTTCACACACACCACCTGCTTCAACGTATGCAGCACCTCCACCAAATCACTCTGCGCCGCCATCACTTTATCAATCGGCTTGTAAGCCGATGGCGTTTCATCAATCACCGCTTCATCCACGCGGCATTCCACCCCGGCAACGGCGAGCTTATGCTCATCCAGCGACACGCGGCGTTTGGCCTCAGTACGTGACATCACGCGCCCCGCGCCGTGGCTGCAACTGCAAAAACTTTCGGCATTACCCAGCCCGCGCACGATGAACGATTTCGCCCCCATGCTGCCCGGAATAATCCCAAGCTGACCTTGTTGCGCACTCACCGCGCCTTTGCGCGTCACCCACACATCCTTGCCGTAATGGTGTTCGCGGCTGATGTAGTTGTGGTGGCAATTCACCGCCTCCACGTCCGCCGTGAACGGGGTCGGCAACACCTCGCGGATCGCCTGCAAAGTACGCGCCATCATCAGCTCGCGGTTGGCTTGCGCGAAATCCTGCGCCCACGCCACTGCCTCTACGTAGTCGCGGAAATGCGGGCTACCTTCGGGGATGTACGCCAAATCCTTATCCGGCAGGTTGATGAAATAGCGTTCCATGTCCTTTTTCGCCTGCTCGATAAAGTGCGTACCGATGGCATTGCCGACCCCGCGTGACCCGCTGTGCAACATCACCCACACGGTTTGGGTTTCATCCAGACACACCTCGATGAAATGGTTGCCCGTCCCCAGCGTCCCCAAGTGCTTCAGGTTATTGGTGTTTTTCAGGAACGGATGTTTCTCGCACAAGCGCTGGAAACCCGCGCTCAAACCCAGCCATTTTTCCAGCACATCGTCCGGCGGATCACCCCAACTGCCGGTATCGCGCTGACCGCGAGTCGCCACGCGCCCATGCGGAACCACTTGCTCAATCTTGCTGCGCATTGCCTCCAAGGAATCGGGCAAATCGGCGGCGGTCAGGGTGGTTTTCGCCGCCATCATCCCGCAGCCCAAATCCACCCCCACCGCCGCCGGAATAATCGCCCCCACGGTTGGAATCACGCTGCCAATCGTCGCACCTTTGCCCAGATGCACATCCGGCATCGCCGCCACCCACTGGTGAATAAACGGCATCTTGGCAATGTTCAGCAATTGTTTTTTGGAGTTGTCGTCGAAAGGCACGCCTTTTGTCCACGCCTTAACAGGCGCGTGACCAGCTTCATGGAGGACTTCGTAGGAAGTAGCGGTAGTGCTCATGGTGTGTTCCTTGCTTGTCGTTAGTGATGCTTAATATATTGCAAGGGGTGTGCCAGCGTTATCTGTCACCAGCTATCTAACTGATAGATAACAAATAAAACTTGGTTTTTCCGAATATCGCAGAACGTACCTTTCAGACATTACTATCCCTAAAGATAATAATCTATCCTAACGTAATACATATTGCTTTATCTCCACCAGACCGCTCTGCGCCGCCATCACCTTGTCGATAGGCGTAAAGATAACGGCAAGGTGAGGGCCTTGCCGTTAAGGGTATACTGGCGCTGGCTTCGACTTATCCACAGGGGATGCGGGATGTCACCGAAACCAGCGACCAGTATCAGGTGGTCAGGTGCAGGCGCTTACCGCGCGTCACGCACCAGACGGACATACTTGCCCCCCGCCAGCAGACTCTGGAACGGGCGACCATTGCTGAAGTCCACACTCCAGGCGTTGGCACCAGACTGCTCCATCGTCCAGACGCTGAGGGCAGGTGTATTGGGGAAGATATTCAGGTTGATGGAAGGGTTGCTGCACGTCTTTTCAATCAGGCTGCCAAGCTCATTTACAGTAGGAAGCCGCCAGCCGTCCTGGGCTGCAAAACGCTGAGCACTAACCAGTTGCGCCTGTTGTGCGGCGGATTCCCACGACATCTGGCTCGGTCTGCCATAGCAGGCAATCGCCTGTTGGCCTTCGAGACATTTTTTCCACATGAGACCCGTTTGGGTGTCGCTGACAGTACCATTGCGATGATCAACAAAACGCTGATCAGGCGTGGTTGCAGGTTGATTGAGCTGGCAGTCTTGCGCAAATGTCAGTGCTGTCCAGAGGAGAAAGCCCCCACCAACACTGGAAGTCAGTGTTGTTTTTTTCATATTCATCGTTGTTATTACCAGGCAAGTCTTGAGATTATCTTGTTGTTACCGCCCCAAACCCTTGGTGCTCATCGTGGGTCGCAATTGATTAACCGAAGGTTCATATCAATAAAATGAATTTATCATTATCTTTTTGGGTCGGTAAGTAACATGACTTATATATTTTTTAATTATTTGTGCTTGTTTTTTAAGGGTTAACCCTAATGCAACGAGGTATACATGACGCTGAACAAACAGGAACGCTGGGCATTGGCAGTTGGCATGTTGGGTCTGATCTCAACCTTTGGCATTGCACGTTTCATATACACCCCCCTGTTGCCGCTGATGCAGACCCAGCTTGGGTTTGGTGAGGATTGGGCCGGTTTGCTGGCATCCGCCAATTACGTGGGCTATTTGTGCGGCGCACTAATTGCCATGTTCATTCACACCATTGATACCAAGCGCAGACTGTTCCGGTTGGCGATATTACTCGCAGCTTTGAGCAATATCGGTATGGGTATCAGCCTGCATGATACCACGCAATTATTTCTGCGTTTTTTCAGTGGTCTGGCAAGTGCAGGGGGCATGGTAATCGGTTCCGGGCTGATGATGCTGGCAATTAACCCACGCCACAGTTCCACTGCGCTGAGCATCCATTTTGCGGGGATCGGGCTGGGCATTGTGCTGGGAGCCTTGTGGGTACTGGGCTTGCAGCACTTTCAGAGCTGGCAGGGTCTGTGGATCAGCAGTGGCATCCTGATCCTGTTGCTGGGTTTGCCGGGCTTGCTGTTTTCACCGTGGCAACTGCATCCGCACAAGCAAGTAGCGATTGACACTGCCGTACCGCACAAGGCTTTCAAGTGGTTGATCAGCCTGATTGCGCTGGCGTATTTTTGTGAGGGTGTCGGTTATGTCATCAGCGCCACTTTTCTGGTGTCTATCCTGCACAAGGGAACACTGCTTCCACATCTGGGGGATTACGCCTGGGTAGTGGTCGGGTTGGCGGCAGCCCCTTCCTGCTGGTTATGGGCGCAACTGGCGCAGCGGATCGGAGAATTCCGCGCCCTGACCCTTGCCTATCTGGTACAGGCAGTAGGTGTTGTCCTGCCGGTGATCAGCACCTCGGAAGTAGCTGCCATGCTGGGGGCATTACTGTTTGGCGGAACATTCATGGGGATTGTGTCGATGGTTCTGATGTATGGCGGTAAACTGGGAGGTTCCCGACCTACCCGCCTGATGGGTTTGCTGACCGCCTGTTTCGGGGTGGCGCAAATCATCGGCCCGGCGGTAGCGGGCTGGATGGCGGAACAACAGGGCAATTTCAACCTGCCCCTCATGCTGGCGTCAGCTATCACGGTGACTGGCGGAATCCTGATGTGGGTGGCACATTATGTGGCGAAACAAGGGATGGAGGCTTGAATGCAGACACTTTGCCTGGAATGGGGTGCATGGCTTACACAAACCGGCTTGTTGCAAGCTCCCGGCCTGTTCATGACCGGCACGGATACCGGCGTTGGCAAAACCTGGGTGGGAATCCGCCTGATCCAGGTCTTGCGTCAACACGGGCTGGAAATAGCGCCGCGTAAACCTGCCGAATCCGGCTGGGCAGAAGACGTTACCCAAACCGACACCTGGCAACTGGCGCAAGCAGCCGGTGCTGACCCGCAACAGGTATGCGCTAACCGCTTGCAGGCAGCGCTTGCCCCGCCACGTGCTGCCCGACTGGCAGGCAAGACCCTGACGCTGGGCGGTCTGGCAGCAGCCTGTCTTGCCCATGTGCAAGCAGGGCAATTTCTGTTCGTGGAAGGCGCAGGGGGTTTCTATTCACCGCTGGCAGAAGACGGGCTGAATGCCGATCTGGCGGAATGGCTGGGCTTGCCAGTGATACTGGTAACAGAAGACAGAGTAGGTTGCCTCAACCATGTATTACTCACCATTGAGGCAGCCCAGCGGCGCAACCTGACAGTGGCAGGCATCATCCTTAACCGCCAGCAAGCCAGCGTACCTGCTGGCATGGATAACCTTGCCGACTTGCGGGAACGATGCAGTATTCCCCTGTTGCAGCTTTAAGCCGCCACCGCTTCGGCAACCGCCGCTGTTTCGGTAATCGGTGGCATTTCCTGAGCGATTTGCAGGTTATCACCTGCACCAAAATTGATTTGCCATTCCAGGTCATTGCGTGAACTGGCGTATTCCAGCGCAATGGCACGGCTGATCCTGTTGTCAGTATAGAGCTGGTAAAGCGCCTGATCGAACGTTTGCATCCCGTCACTAACCCCTTTGACGACCACATCCTTGAGGTCGCTGAACTGCCCCTTGCGGATCAGTTCCGACACATACGGGGTGTTGATCAGCACTTCGGCAGCCAGATGCAAGCCATCCTGTTCATCAGGGATCAGCCGTTGGGCAACGATACCGCGCAGGTTGAGGGACAAATCCATCAGGATGCGGTTTTTGTCCTCATTCGGGAACAGGTAGAGGATACGTTCCAGCGCTTGGATAACGTTGGTGGCGTGCAGGGTCGAGAGCACCAGATGCCCGGTGTCGGCAAAGCCCAGTGCCGCATTCATGGTTTCGGTATCGCGGATTTCCCCGACCATGATCATGTCAGGGGCTTCGCGCATGGCTTCGCGCATGGCATTGGCGTAACTCAAGGTATCGAAGCCGATTTCACGCTGCCCGACGATGGATTGCCCGTGGCGGAAGGTGTATTCGATCGGGTCTTCAATGGTGAGGATATGCCCGCAATGGCGTTCGTTGCGGAATTGGATCAGGGACGCCATCGAGGTGGATTTGCCCGAGCCGGTAGAACCCACAAACAGCAGCAAGCCTTCCTTGCGCATCACCAGATCCTTGAGCACTTCCGGCAGGTTCAGCTCATGCGGGGCGCGGATGTCGGAACGGATATGGCGGATCACCATCGACACTTCCCCGCGCTGAAAATAGAAATTCATGCGGAAGCGCCCCACGCCTTTCAGGGAAAATCCCTTGTTCAGTTCACGGTTGGCGAAAAAGGCTTCGATTTCCGAGCGCGTCAGAATCTCTTCAGCAAGCTGGCGGATATTGCCCGGCTTCATCGGCTCGCGGCTGATGCGACGCAATTGCCCGCGTACCTTGATGGAAGCGTGCGCCCCAGTCGTCAGATACAGGTCGGATGCCCCCTGTTTCACCATCATGTGCAGCAGCGGGGTAATGCGCAGGTCTGCTTCGGTCAGTGCCGTCATTTACCATTCTCCATCGGTTCGATTGCCATGTTGTCCAACCCTTTGAAAAAGTCGTTGTCTTTGGCGAAACGGCTTTGCAGCTTGAGTTTGAGGCGCAAATCGTTTTGTGAATCGGCATGGCGCAAGCCTTCGTGTACTGTGATCTGACGGGCTTCGATCAGGTCGAACAGCGCCTGGTCGAATGTCCTCATGCCATGCTCGCGTGATTTGGAGGTCAAATCCTTGATGCCCGGTACATCGCCTTTGAGGATCAGGTCTGCCATCAGCGGGGTGTTGATCATCACTTCCACCGCAGGCAAACGCCCCTCACCCTTGGCCTTGCGCACCAAGCGCTGGGACACCACCGACTTGAGGTTGAGGGATAAATCCATCAGTAACTGGTGGCGGCGCTCTTCCGGGAAAAAGTTGATGATGCGATCCAGCGCCTGGTTGGTGCTGTTGGCGTGTAAGGTCGACAGGCACAAATGCCCGGTTTCCGCATAGGCAATCGCGTAATCCATCGCGGCGCGGTCGCGGATTTCCCCCAGCAGGATCACGTCGGGTGCTTGCCGCAGGGTATTTTTCATGGCGATTTCATAACTGGCGGTATCCACACCGATTTCTCGCTGGGTAATCAGGCAGCCCTTGTGCTGGTGGACAAATTCAATCGGGTCTTCGATGGTGACAATATGCCCTTTGGAATGCTGGTTGCGGTAATCCACCATCGACGCCAGTGTGGTGGATTTGCCCGAGCCGGTTGCCCCGACAATGATCACCAACCCACGCTTGGTCATGGCAATGTCCCGCAAGATCGGCGGCAGATACAGGCTTTTGAAATCGGGAATCTCGGTCGGAATATGGCGCAGCACCATGCCCGAACAACCGCGCTGGGTAAAGGCATTCACCCGGAATCGTGCCTTGCCCGGCAAACTGATGGAAAAGTTGCATTCCATGTCCTCCTCAAACTGCCTCAACTGGCGGTCGTTCATGATGGAACGTACCAGCATCCGCGCGTTGATTTCGTTGAGGGGTTGGGTGGTTAATGGCACGACTTCGCTGTCAACCTTGGCGGAAGGGGCAGCATCAGCGGTGATGTACAGGTCGGATGCTTTCTTTTCCAACATGGTCGCCAGCAGTTTGTGGACATAGCTGACGGCAGAATCACGATCCATGGGTCACCTTCCTGTTAAATGGAATCCGGGTTATCGGCTTTGCGGCGGGCATCATTGCGGTCGACCAGCCCTTTCACCACCAGTGTTTTCAGTGACTGGTCGAGGGTCATCATGCCTTCCGTCTGCCCGGTCTGCATGGCGGAACGCATCTGTGCAATCTTGTTTTCGCGGATCAGGTTGCGGATAGCGCGGGTTCCAATCAGGATTTCGTGCGCGGCGACCCGTCCGCCGCCTTTCTTTTTCAGCAGGGTCTGGGAAATGACCGCCTGCAACGATTCGGACAGCATCGCCCGCACCATTTCCTTTTCCGCTGCCGGGAACACGTCGACGATACGGTCGATGGTTTTCGGGGCGGAAGTGGTGTGCAGCGTGCCAAACACCAGATGCCCGGTTTCAGCCGCCGTCAGGGCGAGACGGATAGTTTCCAGGTCACGCATTTCCCCAACCAGAATGGTATCCGGGTCTTCACGCAGGGCGGAACGCAACGCAGCCTCAAACCCTCGGGTATCCCGGTGGACTTCACGTTGGTTGACCAGGCTTTTCTTGCTTTGGTGGACGAATTCGATCGGGTCTTCGATGGTGAGGATATGCCCGTAATCGGTGTCATTCTTGTAGTCGATCATCGCCGCCAGTGTGGTGGATTTGCCGGAGCCAGTCGGCCCTGTCACCAACACCAGCCCGCGTGGCTGTTCGGCAATCTGGCGGAAAATATTGGGGGCATTGAGCTGTTCCAGCGTCAACACCTTGCTGGGAATGGTACGGAACACCGCACCCGCACCCCGGTTCTGGTTGAAAGCATTCACACGAAACCGCGCCACACCGGGGATTTCAAACGAAAAGTCGCATTCCCAGTATTCCTCATACTGCTTGCGCTGGTAGTCGTTCATGATGTCGTAAACCAGTGCGTGAACCTGTTTGTGTTCCAGCACCGGCAGGTTGATCTTGCGCATTTCGCCATCCACCCGGATCATCGGCGGCATCCCGCCCGACAGATGCAGGTCGGAAGCATTGTTTTTCACGCCAAAGGCCAGCAGTTGGGTAATGTCCATTGTCGGTTGTTCGCGTTTAGGGGTTATAATTTTTGTATTACCCGGAAAATTAGCACACACCATGACAATCCGTGAAAATCTCCTGACAATCGGTGAACGTATCCGCACTGCCGAGCAACGTTTCCAGCGTCCCGCAGGCAGTGTGCAACTGCTGGCTGTCAGCAAGATGCATCCTGCCAGTGCCATCCGTCAGGCTCTGGCTGGCGGGCAGATTTTATTCGGCGAAAATTACGTGCAGGAAATGGTGGAAAAAGCCCACGAACTGCTGGGGTATGGCATCGAATGGCATTTCATCGGCCCGATCCAGTCCAACAAAACCCGCCAGATTGCAGCTACTGCCCGCTGGGTACATTCGGTTGACCGTTTCAAAATCGCCCAGCGCCTCAGCGAACAAAAACCTGACAATACTCCCGACATCAACCTGTGTTTGCAGGTCAACATCAGCAACGAAAACAACAAGTCCGGCGTTGCCCCACACGAATTGGCGGAACTGGCAGAACAAGTGGCGGCATTGCCGGGGCTGCGCTTGCGCGGGCTGATGGCAATTCCTGCCCCGGAGCACGACTTTGGGCGGCAACGTGCCGTGTTTGCCCAGGTCAGGGAATTGCAGGAACAACTGATTACACAAGGCTTTGCGCTGGATACGCTGTCAATGGGCATGACCGATGATATGGAAGCAGCGATAGCGGAAGGGGCAACACTGGTGAGGATTGGTACGGCGATTTTTGGGACGCGGCATTGAGTACAACTTTTACTGCTGGAGTTCACGACCATATTGCATACTTGTGATAAATTCAGATTACATTTGATACAGGTAATCGTTTATGCCCATACTCAGTTTTATTTCCGATGAAGTTCTAACCAATGCCGTCAAAAACCTGCTGGATGTAGCGGTTGATGCACGCAAGAAAGCGGATAAAGGCTTCAACCGCAATGTCATTGACCCATTCGCGGTACTGTTTGAAATGTCAGGGTTCCAAGTAGACGAACAAGCATGGCTGGTAGGTGAGAAAAACCGGCAAGCCCAGAAAACGCTGCAAAATCATGTTGGTACTTTCCATCAAACCATTATTGGCAATATTTCCGGCTGGGAGGATTTAGGTACGGGTGGAGTAGTGGATGTCGTTTGTCCTGACAGAAAAATCATTGCCGAAATCAAAAACAAGCACAACACCGTTAAAGGTTCGGATAAAGTCAAAGTTTACGATCTGATGGAGCGGTCAGTCATGACCAAAGGCCATCAATACAAAGGGTTTACAGGTTATTACGTTGAAGTTATCCCCAAATCAACCGCCCGTTATGACAAACCTTTCACGCCGCCCGACAACCAGACCGGACAGCCTCGCGCTGCAAATGAACTGATTCGCCAGATTGATGGCTACAAATTCTATGCGTTGGCAACAGGTGTGCCTGACGCCTTGGGTCAGTTGTTTGCTGCATTGCCTGATGTGATAGAAAACTGTTCGGCATACCGCTTCACTGACCGGACATTTGCCTCGAAGTTCTTTCAGAAGGCATTTGGCTGACCAGTTGTCTTCCCACTCTCCCAACACTCCCTCTGTGCCTGACTATGGGGAGCAACTTCGTGCGCGAACAGATTTCCTTGTCGATATGCTCAACCATGCAGATCCTTCTGTCAGCGTAAACCAGCACCTTTTACCTGTGTTATAGCCAAACTTGCCCTATCTTACCTATAATCAGTAACCATGTGTAAGGTTATAGAAGGTTATATATGTACTCTGTTGCCCAAGTTGCCGATATGCTGGGTGTATCCAAAGAAACGCTACGTCGCTGGGACAACAGTGGGAAGCTGCGCCCAACCCGCAACCCCATGAACAACTATCGCTATTACCAGAAAGAGCAACTGCGACAGTTTGAGGAACTGCACTTCATCTTCGATGATTCCAACCGCCCCCATATCACCCCTGACCACACTTACAAAACCATCGAACTGTTCGCAGGTGCGGGTGGCTTGGCTATCGGGCTGGAAAAAGCAGGGCTGGAAACGGTGCTGCTCAACGAGATTGACAAGGATGCCTGCGCCACCCTAAAAGCCAACCGCCCCCACTGGAATGTGCAATGTGGTGATATTGGCAAGCTGGACTTCACTCCATACCATGACCAAATTGATGTGGTGACAGGTGGTTTTCCTTGTCAGGCATTCAGTTATGCAGGCAAAAAAATGGGCTTTGAAGATGCCCGTGGCACACTGTTTTTCGAGTTCGCCCGCGCTGTCAAGGAAACCAACCCCAAGCTGTTCATGGCAGAAAACGTGCGCGGATTACTCAATCATGACGACGGCAAAACGCTGGAAAATATCCGTTCCGTCATCGACGAATTAGGCTACACACTGATTGAGCCACACCTGATGAAAGCTATTTTCTACCGCGTACCACAAAAACGTGAACGCCTGCTGCTGGTTGGCATCCGCAATGATCTTGCCGAAAAAGTGCAATTCCGCTGGCCTCGTCCCTACCAGAAAATCTACACACTGCAAGATGCCCTGAAAGCTGGTGAACTGTTCCCCTGCGATGCGCCTGTTTCAGCCGGGCAAACCTACCCTGCCAAAAAAGCTGCTGTCATGGCACAAGTGCCGCCCGGTGGCTACTGGCGCGACCTACCGGAAGATGTGCAAAAGGCTTACATGCTGCAAAGTTTCTATTTGGGCGGCGGCAAAACCGGGATGGCACGGCGGATGCATTGGGACGAACCCTGCCTAACCCTGACCTGCGCACCCGCACAAAAACAGACCGAACGCTGCCACCCGGAAGAAACCCGCCCGTTCACTGTGCGCGAATATGCCCGTATCCAGACCTTCCCGGATGACTGGCAATTCAAAGGCGCATTGACTTCGCAATACAAACAGATTGGTAATGCTGTGCCTGCCAACATGGCCTATGAACTGGGTTTGTCAGTGGTGGATTTTCTGAACCGACTGTGTAGCGGAAATGAAGTGTTACCGGCTGGAATGCCAGTGCAACAAACATTCAAGTTTGCCTGACATCAGCAAGTAACGAACAAAAAACGAATAATGGATTGTCAAAGGGAAACTATAATCATAAAATGCAAAAAAGTTTCCCGTGGAGAGTCTCATGTACGATACAAGGAAGTCTGCTGTTTTAAGGTGTCTTGAAGAAGCAGAACAGTATTTCACGCATTCCGAGATAGCCAAGGAACTGGGTGTGAACCCCAGCACGATTGGGCGCTGGGCAAAGGGTGAAACAGAACCCAAACCTTATGTTTTGCACGGCCTGCAACAGATGCTGATGCCGTTTGGCAAACAGGCTGGGCAAGGAGATTTCACCTTCATTGACCTGTTTGCCGGGATTGGCGGCATCCGCAAGGCATTTGAACTGAATGGTGGGCGCTGCGTGTTCACCAGTGAATGGGATGCTTATGCCCAGCGTACCTATCATGCCAATTTTGCCGACGGGCAACACATCGCCGGGGATATTACCGCTGTCTCGGCTGACGACATTCCGGCACATGATGTTTTGCTTGCTGGTTTCCCCTGCCAGCCATTTTCAATTGCGGGTGTTTCCAAGAAAAATGCCCTCGGACGAGCGCACGGTTTCGAGGACGAAACGCAGGGAACGCTGTTTTTCGACGTGGCACGCATCATCAAGGCTAAACGCCCCGGTGCATTCTTGCTGGAAAACGTCAAGAACCTGCAATCGCATGACAAGGGGCAGACCTTTCGGGTGATCCTGCATACATTGCGCGAGGAACTGGGTTATCAGGTTCACTGGACAACCATTGACGGGCAGCACTGGACACCCCAGCACCGCGAACGCACGGTCATTGTCGGATTCCGCGAACCCACCGGCTTTAGCTGGGATGCGCTACAACTGCCGGGCAAGGGTCGCATCACGATGGGCAACATCCTGCATCGTGTGGATGGCAGCGAACCCGTGCTGGAACACGATGAAGGCCGCTATTTCGACCACGCCAACCGCAAGGTGCAGGACAAGTACACCTTAACCCCCAACCTGTGGAAATACCTGCAAGACTACGCCGACAAGCACAAGGCCAAAGGCAACGGTTTTGGTTTCGGGCTGGTATATACCGACAGCGTAGCCCGCACGCTTTCCGCACGCTATTACAAGGATGGTTCGGAAATACTGGTCTGGCAGGGCAACGGCAAAAACCCGCGCCGCCTGACTCCGCGAGAGTGTGCGCGGCTGATGGGCTACCCGGACGATTTCCGCATTCCGGTGTCGGATACGCGGGCATACAAGCAGTTCGGCAACTCAGTGGTGATGCCTGTCTTCCTCGAGGTTGCCCGCATCATGAAACCCTGGATAATGCAACAAACCAACAAGCCCCTGATTGCCGATATGTGGACAAATCAGGATGACAATTTCACCTATATTGGAAAGGAAGCAGAATATGTTGTCAGCAGAGATGATTCCCGAATTTACGGCTAAAACAGCAACCGGTGTACGGGCATGGTGGGATGCCATGCTGGAGCTGGGGTTCTACATTCACCCAGAAGATAATCCGGCAGATCAGGTAGAGGCCGGAACTGGGCAACGGGCGCTGGATGATACGGCCTGCGCCAAGGTTTCAGCCATTTACGAAGACATGTTCAACAGCATTGGCGAATCAGAAACCTATGACATCGGCATAACAGCTTGGTTTAACTATCAGGGATATACATGGGATGAAGACAAGGATGAGTGGGTTCGGCAGCACTGAATGACGGATATTGTTGATCCTGCCACCCGCAGCCGGATGATGTCTGGCATCCGGGGCAAGGATACCAAACCCGAAATGCTGATCCGTAAAGCCCTGCACAAGCGGGGCTTCCGCTACCGGCTTCATGCCAAAGACCTTCCCGGCAAGCCTGATCTGGTTTTCCCGAAGTACAAGGCGGTTGTCTTCATCCACGGCTGTTTCTGGCACGGTCATGAAGGGTGCAAATACTTCAAGGTTCCACAGACCAGAACGGAGTTCTGGCTCAACAAAATTGAGGGAAACCGGTTGCGAGACAAACAAGTTAGGACTCAACTGGAAGAGTCTGGGTGGCGAGTAGGAATTATTTGGGAATGTTCCGTCCGCTATAGACGTTCTGACATCATTAATGTGTTGATTGACTGCCTGTCAGACTGGATTCTCTCTGGAAGATGTTTTATGGAAGTACCTACATCTACAACTTCCTGACATCCAGCCTTCCTGACAGACGCTGATCGGAAAAAATGGCATTCTCAAGATCAGATGGAAAGTCCGCCAAACTACGTAACAAGGCTCTGTCGTTGATATTTTTGACAGTAATGGAATTTCTTGAAACAACCTCCAAAGTTCTTTGTGGCATATAAATGGCAATAAATCCTCGATACAAATATGCTCTTGTCCGTACTTCAGACCATTCGGATGGATCATCAAACAGCCCCCATCCAATAGTCGGAGTAAGCAAGCTGCCTGTACCGCTTGCAAGAAGCCTCTCCTTGGCTTTGAAGCTCTTTACTGAAACCGCAATATCATAGGGATGTCCAGGTAATAGCATGTCCCCCACCCATTCCCAATTTTTGCCAAATGCACGTTGCTGTTCTTCCAGCGAAGATGGAATGCCAAACTTGCACAATTTTTCGCTGATGCTACCTGTTGTTTTTATGTTGATAGGTGTTTCTTGGTTAATTTGCTGTAACTGCAAGATAATATTTTCGATGGCAGCATATTTTTCATGTGGCGGTCTGCCTTGTAAACCAAGTTGATCAAAAACCAGATCAAGAGTTTGATCAGCCTGTGATTGCCCTGCCATGCTTCTTCCTTTTTGTTGCCTCTTCATAGCAGAGTATAAAAGTTAATCGTTTGTTCGTATATGAAATTTCAGGGTTTAAAGCCAAATGCCAGCTAAACAAGTCAGCGATTATTGTGAAGGGGTTGCCGCCAAGTACCTCAGTGCGGTGGATGCCGACCCCAAGCGCTCCAACCAGCATGAGATCGGTGGGCTGCCATCCGTCGGCTTCAAGCAGTATCTGGGTGAACCCGCAAAATTGGAGAAACGGGTGTTCAATGCCCGGATGGTTTACCTGAAAGACGAACATGACACCCCGGAAATGTTTGAGGATGCAGTGACATGGTATGACTGCCGCGAAAACCAGCCTCACCGCAGCCCTGAATACCGCCTTTACTACAAGTCCAACCCGGTGACTGAACTGCTGAATCCGGGTGACTTTTTCCTGATTGCCAAACTGCGGGACAACTCCCTGCTGCTGGCGTTTACCCCGGCAAACAGTAGCCTGGAATTGCAGCTTCGCGCCCTGTTTGGCATTGATAACGTCAGGGAAAAAGGCTTCAATGCCGGTAACATCAGCAAATCCGGGCTGTTGTTACCACTGCGCCTGTTGCTGGAAGATCTGGGGATCGAAGCGTTCCGGGCAGAACCGGATGATGATGAATGGCTGGCAAGGTTGCTGGCAGCGTTTGGGTACAACGGTTTCCCCGCGACTGCCCGGTTTTCTGCGTTTGCCCGCCAGTCACTGGAAAACGAGGTGGATGCGGTTGCAGAAGCTGATGCAACCCTGCTGGCATGGATGGAGCGCGAAGAAAAACTGTTCCGTATTTTTGAGCGTTATTTTGTCCAGCAACGCCTGCGGGAAGGTTTCGGCGAGCATGGCGATGACGTGGATGCTTTCATCGCTTTTTCCCTGAGCGTGCAGAACCGCCGCAAATCACGGGTAGGCCATGCGTTTGAAGGGCATCTGGATACGCTGTTCCGCCTGCATGGTTTGCACTTTGAACAAGGACGCGGCAAAGGGAGGGTGACGGAAAACAACGCAAAACCCGATTTTCTGTTCCCGGACTTCGGCAGTTACCACAACCCGGTTTTCCCGACACAAAACCTGCGTATTCTTGGTGCAAAAACCACCTGCAAAGACCGCTGGCGGCAGGTATTGTCAGAAGCAGCACGGATTTCCGTCAAGCATCTGGTCACGCTTGAACCCGCCATCAGCCTTGCCCAGACCGAGGAAATGCGTTCCCATCAGTTGCAACTGGTTATCCCGCAAGCCATTCACGCAACTTACACACCAGCACAACAAGGGGGGCTGATGACGCTGGATCATTTTATCCGGGAAATTCGTCGCCTTCAGGCTAACTGTTAAGCCGCACCGACGTTAGCAGCACCCTTACGGCTTGGGCAAGCTGGGGAAAGTAAAGGTGGATGGCATCGCTTTGGTAGAACTACCGTACATGTTGTCTTGCAGGTTTTTCTGGGTATCGGTGTTGCTGAGTTCCTTGCTATCGCCGGTTTCCTGCGAACCTTTTTGCAGGTTGAACGTAACCGTTTCGGTATTCTGGATAATATTGCCCTTGGCATCGCTCAACACAGCGAACACGGTGTGTTCCCCCCGCTCAAGTTCGCTCAGCGGAAAGCTCAGGCTAGAACCAGCAGCGGTTTGTTTGCTGTCCACATACAGCGCAACGCTGTCGCCTTCCTTGAGTTTCGGTTTCAGGGCAATGCTGACGGTCAGGTTGCCGTCATTGGCACGGATGGTTTCACCGCTGGCAGGCGATTCGATCCTGAAATCACTGTAGGCAGCGTCATCCTGTTTGGCTGGTTCGGTTTGCGCGGGTTTTTGCGGCACGAAACCATCTGCTACTGTCAGGGTTGGCAGGGTAATGGGCTTGGCCTTGCTTTTGGCGGGCGGCTCATCGCCATACATCACTCGCCCTTCGGCATCTACCCAGCGGTAAATTTCCGCACTGGCAGGCAACATGGCGAAGCCGCATACACATAACAACAGAAATACACCAATACGCATACCGTTTCACGAAGTTGGGTCAATGCCTGCAATTCTACTGAAAAAGGCTGTCTGGTCAGCAAGTTGCAGGACAAGCGGCGGCTATTTGCCGCTTTCCACCAGTTCCACCCACATTTGCCGCACATACTCGCGCTCGCGGGCAAACTGGCTGGCTTCCACCTTGGCATCCTGTTCCTGCAAGGAAAGTTCGTGGATGCGGTCACGCAAGGTGCGATAAGCATCTGCCAGCGTATCCGCCTGTTCAACACTGAGGATACCCACTTGCTGCAAGGATTCCAGTTGGCGGATATTGTCGCTCCACACCACCAGTTCCGGGTGTTCATGGGCATGGGCAAGGATCAGGAACTGCACCATGAATTCAATATCGGTAATGCCGCCGGGGTCTTTTTTCAGATTGAAAACAGATTCGCTTTTGCTGCCGAGGCTTTCCCACATTTTCTGGCGCATGGTGATGACTTCCTTGCGCAATTCGGCGGTATCACGCGGGCGGCACAGCACTTCGCGGCGGATGGCATCGAAACCAGCGCGTAACGCCGCTGAGCCGGTAATGACCCGCGCCCGCAGCAACGCCTGATGTTCCCACACCCAGGCTTTTTCCTGCTGATAAGTGCGGAAGGCATTCAGGCTGCTGACCAGCAAGCCGGATGCACCGCTTGGGCGCAGGCGCGTGTCGGTTTCGTATAAACGCCCTGCCGAGGTAAAGGTGGTCAGGGTGTGAATGATTTTCTGGGCAAAACGCGCGTAGAACACCGCATTTTCCAGCACTTTTTTGCCGTTGGTTTGTTGCGCCTGCCCGTGGCTGTCGTGCAGGAAGATGATGTCCAGATCCGAGCCATAGCCGAGTTCCAGCCCGCCCAGTTTGCCGTAGCCGATGATGGCAAAACCGGCCTCTTGCAGAATGGCTTCGTCATTTCCCCCCATCACCAGCCCTTCGCCTGCAAGGGGAGCAGGAGGGGGGGCAAGATAAGTTGGTACGCCGGTTTGCAGCGCCATCGTGTCCCACACATGCCGCTGGGTTTCTTCCAGCACCGCTTCGGCAATCCAGGTCAACTGGTCAGAAACCTTCATCAGCGGCAACACGCCCGTAATGTCGGCAGCCGCCACCCGCAACACTTGCGCCTGCTTGAACTGGCGCAAGCGTTCCATCACCTGTTCGGTATCGCCTTGGTCGACCCGTTCCAGTTCCAGCCGCAGGGCATCACCGAGTTGCTGGCGATCCAGCGGGGTGTAGAGCTGGCGAGCATCCAGCAACTGGTCGAGCAGGATGGGGTGGTCGGTCAACTGGGTAGTAACCCACAGGCTGTCATTTACCAGCCGCACGAATTGTTCCAGCGCACCGGGGTTATCAGCAAGCATGGCAATGTAACCGGAACGCGGGGCAATTTTCTGCACAATCCGCAGGCAGCGTTGCAGCGCCTGTTCGGTATCTGCCAGCGCATTGCAGGCATCCAGCAGCGCAGGCAGCAAGCGGTTGAGGCGGCTGCGCCCGGTATCGGTAAGGGTGTTGTAAAGGCGGCTGTTGAGCAATTCCTGAATCGCGGGGTGTTCCGGCAGCGGCTGGCTGCCCTTGCTATGGGTATCGAGGGCGAACATGCGCTGGAAAATGTCTGCCACCCCCATCTGATGACGGTTGAGTTCCGCGTAGAAACTCTCCCAGTCGGCAAAACCCAGTGATTGCGCCAGATAAAGCTGACGTTCCGGCGTGACGGGCAGGGAATGGGTTTGTTCGTCATTCCACATTTGCAGGCGGTTTTCAGTGCGACGCAGGAAATGGTAGGCGCTGCGTAATAACGCGAATTCTTCCGCACTGAGCAGTTGCTGTGCCAGCAATACATCCAGCGTCGGTAACAGGCTGCGACAACGCAGTTCGGGGATGCGCCCACCGCGCATGAGCTGAAATAGTTGTGCCGTGAATTCGATTTCGCGGATACCACCCGTGCCGAGTTTCACATCCTGATACTTGCCCCTGCGTTCGGCTTCGCGGTTGATCATCGCTTTCATGTCGCGCAACTGTTCGACCGAACCGTAGTCGAGGTAACGACGAAACACGAACGGGCGCAACCGCGTCATCAGTTCCGCACCGTTGGTTTTGTCGCCTGCCATCACCCGCGCCTTGATCAGGGCGTAGCGCTCCCATTCGCGCCCGTGGGTTTCGTAGTAGTGTTCCATCGCATCAAATGACAGTGCCAGTGCACCGACTTCACCGAAAGGACGCAAGCGCATATCCACCCGGTACACAATGCCGTCGGCGGTTGTTTGCCCGAGAATGGCAATCATGCGTTGCCCGACGCGGGTGAAAAAAGTCTGATTGTCGAGATCACGCTTGCCATCCGTCGCACCCGCCTCGGGGAAGGCGAAAATCATGTCGATGTCAGAGGAAAAGTTGAGTTCCTGCCCACCCAGCTTGCCCATGCCGATGATCACCATCTGCTGCTGTTCACCGCTGCGGCTGCGCGGGATGCCGTGTTTGGCGCTGAGTTCGGCGTAGCTCCACTGGTAGGCCGCTTCCACCAGACCATCAGCAAGGTCTGAGGTGGTACGCAAGGTTTCGGTAAGTTCCGCCATACCGGTCAGGTCGCGCTGGGCAATACGCACCATTTCACGGTTGCGGATCATGCGGGCGCTGCGCAATACGCTGTCGTAATCAGACTGGGCGAGGATTTCTGCCACGATGTTTGCCACCAGTTCGCCGTCAGCATAGGGCTGGCTGGTTTCATTCGCAGCTTGCCATGCCGGGTGCCGCCCGAACTGGAATTGCAGGTAGGGGCTGTTGCTGAGGATGGCATCGTTGGTTGGCATGATTATTCTCGCTTTGGATGGTTTGCCAGCCATTATATGCCCCGAATTAGGGCATGGGAAATGGGCAAGCTGCACTGGCTAACAGGGCTGGTTCACGCAGGGCACAAGGCGCTAGACTGGCAACCTGTTACCTTGCCCCGGACACGCCCCATGCTCGACCTCAGCCAACAGTTCCCCGTACACCACCACCTGATCCACCTGAACCACGCAGCGGTTGCCCCTTGGCCACAAGTAACACAGGATGCCGTCAGCGCTTTCGCTGCCGAAAACGCCCGCTACGGTTCGCTGCATTACCCGCAATGGCTGGCTGTGGAACAGCAATTGCGCGACAAAGCCCAGCACCTGTTCAACGCACCTGCTGCTGATGACATTGCCCTGGTGAAAAACACCTCGGAAGGCTTGTCCTTCGTCGCCTACGGGCTGGACTGGCGGGCAGGGGACAATGTGGTCGGCATCCGTCAGGAGTTTCCTTCCAACCGTTTTGTCTGGTCGTCGCTGGCAAGCAAGGGGGTGGAATTCCGCCAGCTTGACCTGACCGCCTGTAGCGGTGAGCCGGAAGATGCGCTGCTGGCTTTATGTGATGCCCGCACCCGTCTGCTGAGCATCAGTGCGGTGCAATACGCTGACGGCTTGCGTATGGATCTGGCGAAAATAGGCAGTTTTTGCCGCCAGCACGGCATCCTGTTCTGTGTTGATGCCATCCAGCAACTGGGGGCAATGCCTTTCGACGTACAAGCCATTAACGCCGATTTCGCCACTGCCGATGGGCACAAATGGATGCTAGCACCGGAAGGGCTGGGTTTGCTGTACGTGCGCCGTGAACTGGCGGCAACCCTCAGCCTGACCCAGTACGGTTGGCACATGGCAGCGGGCATGAACGATTACAGCGTGGAACATTGCGAGCCTTATCCACACGCACGCCGTTTTGAATGCGGCAGCCCCAACATGCTGGGCATCCATGCGCTCAATACCAGCCTTGGCTTGTTGCTGGAAGTAGGCATGGAAACAGTCTGGCAACAGCTTGCCGGGCATATCGACCATTTGCTGACAGGCTTGCAAGCGATAGCGGGAATCGAAATTCTCAGTGATGTACGTGCAGAACGCCGTTCCGGGATCATTACCTTCCGCCCGGCAGGCAAGGATGTGGAGACACTGTTCCGGTATTTGCAGACCAACAAAGTGTTTTGTGCGCCGCGTGGTGGTGGTATCCGTTTGTCGCCACATTTTCATACGCCACAAGCGCAGCTTGATGAGGTGCTGACGTTAGTGGCGGATTACCAAAAATATTGCCATTCTCAAGCCCCCCCATACCTAGTATCCTGCACACCTTGAAACCGCGCCTCCACACGCAGCAGGAATACCATGACGAACACCGTTAACCATCCAACCTGGAACCTCGATGCCGCCCGCCGCCTGTACAACATCCAGCACTGGGGTGATGGCTATTTCGACATCAACACCGCTGGTAACGTGGCGATGCAACTGCCGGGTGGTCAGCAGCAGATTGACCTGCACCAGCTTGCCATGCGCGTCCACAACGAGGACGGAATGCGCTTCCCGCTACTGGTGCGTTTCACCAACGTGTTGCACGACCGGGTGCAACGTCTGCAAGCCGCCTTTAACCACGCAATTGCCGATTGCGGGCAACACAGCCGTTACACTGCCATTTACCCGATCAAGGTCAATCAGCAGCGCAGCGTGGTGCAGGAAATCCTCAAGGGTGGCGGCACACAGGTCGGGCTGGAAGCAGGCAGCAAGCCGGAACTGATGGCAGTGCTGGGTACTGCCCCGCAGGGTTGCACCATCATCTGCAACGGCTACAAGGATCGGGAATACCTGCGTCTTGCCCTGATCGGCAAGCAAATGGGACACCGCATCTACATCGTGGTGGAAAAACCTTCCGAACTGCTGGAAACACTGGAAGAAGCAGCAAAACTCGGCATCGAGCCGCTGCTCGGCATCCGCGTGCGCCTGTATTCACTCGGCAAGGGCAAATGGCAAAACACCGGCGGGGAAAAATCCAAGTTTGGTCTTTCCGCCGCGCAAGCCCTGCACCTGATCGAGCAACTGCAACAGTACGGCAAGCTGGATTGCCTGGAACTGTTGCATTTCCACATGGGTTCACAGATTGCCAATATCCGCGACATCCAGCGCGGAATGCGCGAAGCCAGCCGCTATTTCGCCGAATTGCACCGCCTGGGCGCCAACATCCGCGTGGTGGACGTGGGCGGGGGGCTGGGGGTGGATTACGACGGTTCGCGTTCACGCAATGACTGTTCCATCAATTACAGCTTGCAGGAATACGCCAACACCATCGTGCGCAGCGTGCTGGACATTTGCGAGGAATACAGCCTGCCGTTCCCCGATTTCATCAGCGAATCCGGGCGTGGTTTGAGTGCGCATCATGCCGTGCTGATCACCAATGTGATCGACACCGACCCACCACAGCCGGAAACCGAACCTGCCTTGCACGAGCCGCAGGAGGATGACCCAGCCATCCTGCACAACCTGTTCCGCCTGTACGCCAACCCACGCAAGCTGCCACCGTCGGAAATCTACCACGACGCCGCCTACTGGCTGGACGAAGCCCACGGCATGTATGCCCACGGCTCGATCAATCTGGAGCAGCGCGCGAAGGCGGAGGAATTCCACCGCGCCATTTGCCGCAAGTTGCTGACCAGCAGCAGACAGTTTGCCGAACTCGACCCGGAAATCCAGACCGGCTTACAGGAAAAACTGGCAGACAAGTATTTCTGCAATTTCTCGCTGTTCCAGTCGATGCCGGATGCCTGGGCCATCGAGCAGATTTTCCCGATCATGCCGCTACACCATCTGCACGAAACGCCTGACCGCCGCGCCACCCTACAAGACCTGACCTGCGATTCCGACGGCACGGTATCGCATTACGTGGAAAGCGGGCGGCTGGAAAGCACCCTGCCGTTACATTCACTCAAACCGGGCATCCCCTATTTGCTGGGCATCTTCATGCTCGGTGCGTATCAGGAAATCCTCGGCGATTTGCACAACCTGTTCGGCGACACCGATTCCATCAATGTGGAACTGCTGGCGGATGGCAGCTATCGCTTGAGCGAACCGGAACGCGGCGATACGATCGACGAATTGTTGCGCTATATCCATTTCGAGCCAAAGGATTTGCTGGCACAATGTCGGCGCAAACTGGCGGCAGCGGTGGATGATAGCGAACGGCAAAAAATGCTGCTGCGTGAAATTGAAGCCGGTTTGATCGGTTATACTTATCTGGAAGATTAGTTCTCAGTATTTATCAGGAAATCAGATGCAATACGTACTGCTTGGCGCATTGGGGTTGGGGATTCTGCTGTTTGTCATTGGCTGGCTGATGGTGGTTGTTACCGGTTTCCAGCGCCACCCCCTGACAGGGCTGATTGCCTTGTTGCCGGGAATCAATATCCTTACCCTGCCATCCTTGTGGCACAAGGTTTCCGGCTGGGTGATCAGCGGTTTTGTCGGCGTCTTGCTAGCAGCAGGGGCATGGTTTGGTGGGGCAAACGAGCAACTTTACCAGCAGGCGCAATCACTGGGCGTGCAGATTACCCCGCCGGAAACAGCCAGTGCCACACCAGTAGCACCAGCAGCCAGCGTTACCCATACCATTGACATCCCGGCGGAAGCACGAGCCAAACCGGCTCCGGCAGCAGTTCCGGTTCCAGCAGCCCCTGCGGTGGCAAGCACCCCGCTGGAATTACCCCCCGCTGCTGCCAGCAAACCGGCTGCGCCTGCCGCTAGTGTAGCTGTAACGGCAGCACCAGCCCAGGCAGCCCCCGTCGCCACGACACCCGCCACACCATTGGCAGATGCCCAGGATTTACCTGCCAGTGCCTTGTACCATGTGGTGTTCAAATCCATTGAAGTTAGCCAGCTTGCCAACAGCAATGGCAAATATATACGGCTGGTACAAAAAGACGGGCGCAAGCGCGAAGGCAAGATCAATGCCGCTTCTGGCACAGACATCACCCTAGAAGAGCGCAAGGATGGCGGTCTGGTCACACTCGACATCAAGACGGCAGACATCCGCGAAGCATCCATCATGACCCGCAAGCAGGGGGGGGAATAAGCCATGCAATGTCATGTCTACCGCAGTCGTCGCAAACCCGGCTCCTTCCTGTTGTTGCCGGAAAAGGGGGTGTTTACCCGCATCCCCGCCAGCTTGCTGAAAATCTTCGGTGAACCGGAATTCTCCTTTGAATTTGACCTGACCCCGGAACGCAACCTAATGCTCAAGGCGGAAGCCAGCGAAGTCATGCGGGTGATCCGCGAAAACGGTTTCTTCCTGCAATTACCGCCGAACGAAGACCTGTCGGCTGATTAGCATCAAGCCACCCGGCAACCGAACGTGGCATAATGAGAGGAAAGCTACGGGAGGTAAGCGATGGGGCAGGAGATTGCACACGATCATTTTAGTCCTGAAGACTGGCGTGAATATGCAGTACGGCTGAAGGCTGAAACTTGGCTGTTGCGGCGGATGTTGGAAAATGGCGAGTTTTCCAGTGCCTCTGCGGTCGGCGGGTTCGAGTTGGAGGGCTGGCTGACCGACCCGCATTACCGCCCGCTGGCCTGCAACCAGGCGTTTCTGCAAACGCTGGCTAACCCGCTGGCAACGGTCGAGCTGGCACGTTTCAACATCGAACTCAATACCCCGCCACGCCCACTGGGCAGTGTTGCCCTGCGCGAATTTGAACAGGCATTGACCGGCTTGCTGGATCAGGCAACCACCACCGCTGCACAACTCAAGGCCAGGCTATTACTGATCGGCATCCTGCCCAGTTGTGTGCAGGACGATTTCTGCCTGGCGAGCATGAGCGATTCCAACCGCTACCATGCGCTGAATGCCGAAATCCTCAAGTCACGCCACGGGCGGCCTATTCGTCTGGAAATTGATGGGCAGGAATCCCTGCATATCCACCACGACAGCGTGATGCTGGAAGCGGCTACCACCTCGTTCCAGCTACACATGCAAGTGGCGGCGGAAACGGCACACCATTTCTACAACGCTGCCATCATTGCCTCTGCACCCGTGCTGGCAGTATCAGGCAATTCACCGTTCCTGTTCGGGCGTTCCTTGTGGCAGGAAACCCGCATTCCGGTGTTCGAGCAAGCGGTGGATGCCGGGCGTGAATACCCGGCGCGGGTCAGTTTCGGTTCCGGTTTTGCCGACAAGAGCATTGCGGAATGTTTCGAGGAAAATCTGGCAATTTACCCGGTGCTGTTACCGATGGTGCAGGACAAGCCTGCCAGCCGCTTTGCCCATTTGCGCCTGCACAACGGTGTTACCTGGCGCTGGAACCGCCCGCTGGTGGGTTTCGACCCGGATGGTAAGCCCCACATCCGCATCGAGCACCGCAGCCTGCCCGCAGGCCCGAGTGTTCCCGACATGCTTGCCAATGCCGCACTGTTCTACGGTCTGACCCAATACCTGGGAGCGCAACTGTGTGCCGGGGAACCGTTACCGATGGCCTTTGCCACTGCGCGGGAAAATTTCTACAACGCCGCACGGGTGGGGCTGGGGGCAAACCTGCGCTGGAACCGGCAAGCATGGTCGGTACAACACCTGATGCTGGATGAGTTGTTGCCACTGGCAGCAGAAGGGCTGGAACAATTGGGGATCGACAATGCCGACATCCGCCATTACCTGAGCATCATTGCTGCCCGTATCGAAAGCGGGCAAACCGGGGCAGTATGGCAGCAACGCCATCTGCAACAGGTGCAAGGCAATGTGGAACGCCTGTTGCTGGATTACGCCCATTTGCAGCATACTCACACCCCTGTCCACACCTGGGCACTGGATACCTGAGACACACCACCATGTTGCAACTGACCGAACTGGAAAGCCTGCCGGAAGGCTTTTTCGCGCTGAAAAACCCGCGTGAACTGCATACCCTGCTGCCGAACCCGACGCTGCTACATCTGGAAGGCAGGCGGGAACCGCGCCTGTTCATTTCAGTGCTGCTGCATGGCAATGAAGACACCGGCTTTTTCGCCATCCAGCAATTGCTGCACAAGTACCAGAGCCAACCGTTGCCACGTTCCCTGTCGGTATTTTTCGGCAATATTGAAGCAGCGACGTTCGGGCTGCGGCGACTGGAAGGTCAGCCCGACTATAACCGGGTGTGGCCGAGCACCGAGCTGGAAGACTGCGAAGAAACCCACCTGATGCAGCAAGTGACCGACATCATGGCAAGCAAAGGCATGTTTGCTAGCATCGACGTACACAATAACACCGGCAAAAACCCGCATTACGGCTGCGTCAATGTGCTGGATAACCGTTCGCTGCAACTGGCACGGCTATTCGCCAACATCGTGGTCTATTTTGAAACCCCGCGCGGGGTACAGTCGATGGCAATGGCGCAACATTGCCCGGCAATTACCATCGAATGCGGCAAACCGGGCGTGGCACACGGGGTAGAGCATGTGCTGGAATTCCTCGACGCTGCCTTGCATTTGCAGGAATTGCCCGACCACCCGCTGCCCGCACACGACATCAACATTTACCAGACTGTGGCACGAGTCACCTTGCCGGAAAACCATACCTTCAGTTTCAACGACCCGGCAGCCGACATTCACCTGTTGCCTGCACTCGACCAGTATAATTTCTCGGAACTGCCCGCCGGAACGGCATTTGCCAGCACCACCCACCCGACAGCGCGTCTGCACGCCTGGGATGATGAAAACGTGGAAGTCGGGGAACATTTCTTCACCCGCGACCACAGCAGCATCCGGCTCAAACAGGCACTGATGCCCGCGATGCTGACCTTGGATGAGATCATCATCCGCCAGGATTGCCTGTGTTACCTGATGAAACGTTTACCTTTGGATAGTGCGCCATGACCATCAAGAACTTTGAAAACCATACCCCTGACATCCACCCGACTGCCTACGTTGACCCGATGGCCTATGTGAGCGGGCAAACCACGCTGGGCGAAGGCTCTTCGGTATGGCCGACAGCCGTAGTACGCGGCGACATCAACCACATCCGCATTGGCAAGCTGACCAATGTGCAGGATGGCTCAGTGCTGCATGTCACGCATGGCGGCATCTATTCCACCCCGGAAGGCCGCCCACTGCTCATTGGGGATGAAGTGACCATCGGGCATCGCGCGGTATTGCACGCCTGTACCATCGGCAATCGCTGTCTGATCGGCATGGGCGCAATCGTGCTGGATGGGGCAGTAGTAGAGGATGAAGTGATGATCGGCGCGGGTAGCCTAGTTCCCCCCGGCAAACGGCTGGAAAGTGGCTATCTGTATGTGGGAAACCCGGTGAAACAAGCACGTCCGCTTACGGACAAGGAACGTGCCTATTTCAGTTATTCCGCCAGTTATTACGCTAAGGTCGCGCAACGCACTGCTGACATCGCCTAATCCATTGCCAGCACAACGCTATTATCAGAACCCTGCCGGACGGTGAATTCACGTCGCCGTTCCCGCCCATTCAGACTGGCAATGGCTTCGTAATGCCCCGGTGCTACTACCAGAGTGGCGCTGTGACGGGTGGGCGAAGCGACTTCCCGCCGCCCGCCATCCAAGCGGAACAACCGCCACTGCATAGGGCGCATGGCAGGCACATTACCCAGTGTTGCCACTAGATTGATCCGCCCGGTAGGTACACTCAGGCTAGCATCAGAAGTTGCCCCACGCCCGACCCGGATGCGTACCCGCTGGCTGGCATCATTGATAGTAGCTACCACCTCAAACTCGCCTGCGGGCACAATCCGGTTGATCTGCTGGCTATCAGTGCGCCCCAGCACCCGGTGCGTGGGCGCTGCTCCTTGCATAAGGAAAACGTCCCAGTTGGCAGGCGCAGCGCTGCTGACCCGCAAACGCCCGATATTAGTAGCAAAATAGGGGGTGGCCATACGCCCCCGGTCAACCTCCACACGGGCGCGTTCTTCATATGCCCCTATCCGCAACAGCACCTCGTAGACACCATCCGGCAAGGACAAATGCAAATTCCGCCCGAACAATTCACGCTCGACACCGCCCTGCAACGGGCGGATCAGCCACACGATTTCGCTATCGGGAACGAACAGGTCGTCAGGAATATTTGCCTGCAATGACAGGTTCTGGTCTGTCGGCAGGTAAGGCTTGTCCGGGCTGTGTGCCTGTCCACCATTGAAAGAGGCGGCAGGCCCATGTTCAAAGCGGCGGAACATACCACCAGGCGCAACCACACGCTGATAAGGTATCAATCCTGCGTACACATCCAGCGCTGGTGGTTTACCTGTCTGACGGGCATCCTGTTGCACCTGGGTGGTTTCAATCCAGCGGAAACCGGGGCGACTGGCATCAACTTCCGGCAACCATTCACCCACCCATGCGGACAAGCCTCCCCACAAACCACTCGCCTGTTGGTTTGTACCGGTATGTTCGTAATCACTGGAAAGTGCCAGCACTGACGTGCTGACCAGACTCATGGCAAGCAACAACAACGGGCTTGCCACTTTCGCCAACGGTGTTTTGGTGATCATAAAAGCAATCCTTGCTCAGCGCATTGCGGGGGCTGATCCCCATACCCCTGTCTGTTTTTTTTAAAAAATAGGCTAATTACCGTATACGTGCGCGACGGTTCGCTGTTGTTATGCCCGTTCATGTTGAATCTATACCGCGTTCTGACACATTCCCAATGGAATGATATTATGGGCGCAATAACAATCTGAAACCGACGAGCCAAAGGTTTTTTACGCCTGACGGATCAAGCTAATGCCGACTAACGCGCGAATGAAGAAAAAGTTGACGGGAAACAATGGAATCAGTCTTTTGCAGACTCAAAGGGGAAGCTAGCCAGCAGACGGGTGGTATCTGTATTTATTTCAAGCAATGCCTTCCATTGCATTTTTTCCTGAGTACAAATAGGTAGAATCAGCTTGCCTGATAATAAATTTTCGGCAATTGCCTGTAAATCAACCAACTGATAGCCCATGAACATGTTTACCCCTTCCACGGTCATACGGGCCGAACGGATATTGGTCATCCCCTCCGTTGCCACTTCCACATGCAGTTCCTGCATGACCGGGATGGTATTGGGGTTGATGCGGAAACGGACACGTTGCCCGGTGCTATTACTTGCCTCACAAGCTGCCTGTCGCAGGTTGCACGGCTGTTGCAGCTTCAGGGCAAGTGTGGGCAAAGCGTCTGGTGGAGCAGGTCGCTGCACGAATACACCAATGGCAAACGCCAGCACAAACAGCCCCCCACCCAGCAACAGATACGGTTTCACCCGACAAACTCCGCTATCACGGGAGTATGATCGGAAGGCTTTTCCCAGGTACGTGGTTCACGGTCAATCACACAACTTGTGCAGGCATCTGCTAGCGTCTGGCTGGCAAGGATCAGGTCAATGCGCAAGCCCAGGTTACGACGAAAACCAGCCGCACGGTAATCCCACCAGCTAAAACTGTTCTCCGCCTGTTCAAACTGGCGGAATACATCACTCAGCCCCAGAGCCTGAATGGCTTGCAGGGCCGTGCGCTCCGGTGCGGAACAGAGGATTTGCCCCGCCCACGCCGCCGGGTCATGCACGTCACGGTCTTCCGGGGCAATATTGAAATCACCCAGCACCACCAGCTTCGGGTACTGCACCGCTTGCTGTTGCAACCATGCGGTCACTTTCGCCAGCCAGTCGAGCTTGTAGGCGTACTTGTCGGAACCGACTTCGGAACCGTTGACCACGTACAAATCCACCACGCGGATACCGTCAATGGTGGCGGCGAGGATACGACGTTGCGGGTCATCCAGTCCCGGAATATCGGTGACAATCTCAGTAGCGGGGGATTTGCTGAGGATGGCCACCCCGTTATAGGTCTTCTGCCCGGCAAAGACGGCTTGGTAACCTGCGGCCTCAATCTCTGCCAACGGGAACTGTTCGTCAACCGTTTTGGTTTCCTGAATAGCCAGCACATCCGGTTGCGCTGCCGCCAGCCATTGCAGCACATGCGGCAGGCGTACCCGCAGGGAATTGACATTCCAGGTAGCAATCTTCATACCGCCAGCCCGTTATGGCGCAGCAGGGCATCGACACTGGGCTTGCGCCCCCGGAACGCGACGAATGATTCCATCGCCTTGCGTGAACCACCCACCGCCAACACTTCGTTAAGGAAGGCCTCACCGACCCCGGCATTAAACAAGCCTTCCTCCTCGAAACGGGCAAAAGCATCGGCGGACAGCACTTCCGCCCATTTGTAGCTGTAGTAACCGGCAGCGTAGCCGCCCGCGAATACATGGGTGAAGCTGTGTGGCATCCGGTTGAAAACGGGGGGCTTGATCACCGCCACTTGTTGCTGCACCTCGGCGCGGATTGCTTCCAGCCTGCCCGGTTCTGCTGCCTGCGGGTCAAGGTGCAAACGCATGTCGAACAGGGCAAACTCCAGTTGGCGCACGGTGGCCATCGCGGTCTGGAAATGGCGGGCGGCCTGCATTTTTTGGTAGAGATTTTCCGGTAACGGTTCACCCGTTTGCCAGTGGGCGGCAATCATGTCCAGCACGCTGCGTTCCCAGCACCAGTTTTCCATGAACTGGCTGGGCAACTCGACTGCATCCCATTCCACCCCGTTGATCCCAGCGATGTCAGGGTAATCCACTTGCGTCAGCATGTGGTGCAGGCCATGCCCGAATTCATGGAACAGGGTGACGACTTCATCGTGGGTAAACAGTGCAGGTTTGTCACCCACCGGCGGGCTACCATTGCAGGTCATGAACGCCACCGGGATTTGCAGGCCATCCTGACGGCGGAAACGCCCGCAGAAATCGCTCATCCACGCCCCACCGCGCTTGTGTTGGCGGGCATACAAATCCAGGTAGAAACACGCTTGCACCGTACCGGTACGGTCATACACCAGATAGAAACGCACATCACTGTGCCACAGGTCAATATGCGCCTGTTGCTGCTCAATGCGTACCCCAAACAGCTTTTCCACCAGTGTAAACAAACCACTGATCACGCGGTCAGCAGAGAAGTAGGGCTTCAAGTCTTCTTCGCTGAAATCGAAGCGTGCCTGTTTCATCTTTTCCGAGACATAGGCCACATCCCACGCCTCTACCTCGTCAATGCCGAGAGTACGGGCAAATTCGCCGACTTCGGCAAATTCCTGTTCGGCAAACGGCTTGGCCTTGTGGGCGAGGTCGGCAAGGAACTCCAGCACCTGCTGCGGGCTTTCCGCCATCTTGGTCGCCAGTGACAGTTCGGCGTAATTGGCGTAGCCGAGCAGGGCAGCTTCTTCCTGGCGCAAGCGCAGGATGTCGCGCATCACTGCCGTGTTGTCCCAGTCCGGGTTGGCCCCCAACTCAGAGGCACGAGTAGTGTAGGCACGGTACATTTCCGCCCGCAGTGCGCGGTTATCGGCATAGGTCAGCACCGGGAAATAGGAAGGGAATTGCAGGGTCAGTACCCAGCCTTGCATGTCGCGTTGCTTGGCAGTTTGCGCTGCCATCTCCAGTGCCGACTCTGGCAAACCTGCCAGTTCCGTCACATCGGTAATCTGCTTGACCCACGCATTGGTGGCATCCAGCACATTGTCGGAGAAACGCGAATTGAGTTGTGACAACTGCTGGCTGATCTCGCGGAAGCGTTCTTTCTGTGCTTCGGGTAGGGCGACACCAGAAAGTTTGAAACCCAGCAGACTATCATCAAGGCTTTTTTGTTGGGCACTGTCCAAGGTGTCATCCTGTGCACGGATGCTGCGGATAGCAGCATACAAAGCGGCGTTTTGCCCCATCTCGGTGTGATAATCACTCAAGCGTGGCAGGTTGCTGTTGTATTCCTTGCGCAATTCATCGGTGTTGACCACCGCATTCAGGTGACTGACGGGCGACCAAGTGCGTTCTAGCCAGTTGCTGGCTTCGTTCAGCGGCGCTACCAGATTGTTCCACGTGAAACGGGTATCAACTGTAAGAGCTTGTTGCAGCCAGTCGCGGTTTTCCTGTAGTACCACATCCAGCGCGGGGGTGATGTGCTCCGGCTTGATCTGTGACCATAGCGGCAGTTTGCTGTTATCCAGCAAGGGGTTGTCTTGTTTCACGTGAAACCTCACACGTCCAGATTGCTAACCGACAGCGCGTTCTTTTCGATGAAATCCCGGCGGGGTTCAACTTCATCACCCATCAGAGTGGTAAACACTTCATCGGCGGCGATGGCATCTTCGATCCTGACCTGCATCAAACGACGGCTTTCTGGATTGAGGGTGGTTTCCCACAACTGGTCAGGGTTCATTTCACCCAAGCCTTTGTAACGGCTGATTTGCAAGCCACGGTTGGCTTCTTTCATCAACCACTCCACCACTTGGTCGAAACGGGTCACATCCTGTTTACGTTCACCACGCATGATCATTGCTCCGTCACCGAGTAGCCCATCCAGCTCGCGGTTGGCTTTGAGCAGCAATTTGGTTTCCGGCATCAGGAAGAAATCGCGGTCGAGTTCGATGCGGTGATCCAGTCCATGCTGGCGGCGATTGACTTCCACTGTCCACGCGCTGTCATCCACCTTGTTTAATACGCTGGAATAGGTGCGTGCGCCAGTAGCCCCAGCATTCAGGGTGGCAATGGCTGTTGCTACCCAGCTTGCAAACGATTCGGCACTGATGTGGTTGACATCTTCCGCAGAGGGCAGCGATTCAAACAGCATGGCTTCCAGCAAGTTGCGGTCATAGCGGCGTGACAGGCGGGCAATCACCTGTTTGACGGCATTGTACTGGCGCACCAGGGTTTCCAGAGCTTCTCCGCTAATGGCGGGGGAGGCGCTGTTGAGATGCAGGCGCGATTCATCCAGTGCCAGTTGCAACAGGTAGCGTTCCATTTCGCTGTCGTCTTTGACGTATTGCTCTTGCTTGCCGCGCTTAACCTTGTACAACGGTGGCTGAGCAATGTAGATGTAGCCACGGTCAACCAGCTCCGGCATCTGCCGGTAGAAAAAGGTCAGCAGCAGGGTACGGATGTGGGAGCCGTCCACATCGGCGTCGGTCATGATGATAATGCGGTGGTAACGCAGTTTGTCGGGGTTGTATTCCTCGCGCCCGATGCCACAGCCGAGGGCGGTGATGAGCGTGCCGACTTCCTGCGAACTGATCATCTTGTCGAAACGCGCCTTCTCGACGTTGAGGATCTTGCCCTTGAGCGGCAGGATCGCCTGGGTGCGGCGATCACGCCCTTGCTTGGCGGAACCGCCCGCCGAGTCCCCTTCCACCAGAAACAGTTCGGACAGGGCAGGGTCTTTTTCCTGACAATCCGCCAGTTTGCCGGGCAGGCCAGCAATGTCCAAAGCCCCTTTGCGGCGGGTCATTTCACGCGCCTTGCGGGCGGCTTCGCGGGCGCGGGCAGCTTCGATCATCTTGCCTGCCACCAGTTTGGCCTCGCCGGGGTTTTCCAGCAGGAATTCGGCCAGTTTGTCGTTCATGGCCGCTTCGACCACGCCCTTGACTTCGGAAGATACCAGTTTGTCCTTGGTCTGGGAGGAGAACTTGGGGTCGGGTACTTTCACCGACAACACGGCAGTCAAACCTTCGCGGGAGTCGTCACCCGTCGGGCTGACTTTTTCCTTTTTCGCCAGACCCGCCTCCTCGATGTAGCTGTTGAGGGTACGGGTGAGGGCAGCGCGGAAACCGGACAAATGCGTACCACCATCGCGCTGCGGGATATTGTTGGTGTAACAGAACACGTTTTCCTGATAGGAGTCGTTCCATTGCAGGGCGACTTCCACCCCCATGCCATCCTGTTCGGTGCTGAAATAGATGATGTTGGTGTGGATTGGGTTCTTGTTGCGGTTGAGGTGCTGCACGAACGCCTTGATGCCACCTTCGTACTCAAACACGTCTTCGCGGCCTTCACCCCGGCGGTCAATCAGGTGGATGCGTACCCCGGAGTTGAGGAACGACAGCTCGCGCAAGCGCTTGGCGAGGATGTCGTAGTGGAATTCGGTCTGGGTGAAGATCGTGGGGCTAGGGTGAAAGCGTACTGCTGTTCCCGTACCCGTGCTGTCACCGATTTCAGCCAGTGGCGCTTCCGGTTCGCCCAGATGGTAAACCTGCCGGTAGAGCTTGCCATTGCGGCGGATGGTCAATTCCAGTTCGTCGGAAAGAGCATTCACCACCGATACCCCAACCCCGTGCAAGCCGCCGGATACTTTGTACGAGTTGTCATCAAACTTGCCGCCTGCGTGCAGGATGGTCATGATAACCTCCGCCGCCGAGCGTCCTTCTTCAGGATGGATGTCGACCGGAATACCACGCCCGTCATCGGATACCTTCACCGAGCCATCACTGAATAGTTCCACTTTGACTTCCGAGCAGTAACCAGCGAGGGCTTCGTCGATGGCATTATCCACCACCTCGAAGACCATGTGGTGCAAACCAGTACCATCATCGGTGTCGCCGATATACATACCGGGGCGTTTGCGTACCGCTTCCAGCCCTTTGAGAACCTTGATGTTCGAGGAATCGTAGGTGTTGTTATCCGTCATGTCGTATCCATTCCTAAAATGAAAAACGGCCTCACTGCTGGCTAGCCTGCCCGTGTTTCACGTGAAACAAACGGGCATCAGCAAACCGTTGCCGTAGTGGGTCGGGGTGAGTGCCGGTAATGATCAGTTGTTGCTGTGTCATGCGCAACGTATTGTATAACGCTTGCAGGTTTGTCTCATCCAGTTCTGAAGCCAGGTCGTCGATGGCGATTATACCGCGTTTTGTGTCCGTCTCGGCAGCCGCATGACTCTGTGCCAGCAACAGGCTGACTGCCAGCAGTTTTAGTTGTCCGCGTGAAGCCACCCGTGTTGCCGGAATACCTTCCAGTAAGATGTGCAAATCGGCACGATGTGCTCCGTACAGGCTGAAACCCTGTTTGAGTTCCTGCTCCCGCTTGTCGTGGAAAAAATGCCGCAGGGATTCCACATCTTCTGCATCCACACTCCCTGGGAAACCACTGCCCAGTTGCAAGTGCGGCATTCCTGCCCCCTCCAGCAAAGCCACACTGATTTGCAGGTCAGCTTGTAGTGCTTGCAAGGCCTGTACCCTGTACCGGTACAGTACAGGTTGCAAGGCAAGCAGTTGTTCCGTCCACTGCGGTAGAGCGTAGCGTTGTCCCGGATCACGCAGGCAGGCATTGCGCTGCCTGAGTATACGCTGATAGTTGCGCCATGCCTGATTAAAATCAGCAAAACGGTAAAAGGCGATCCAATCGAGGAAAGCACGTCGCAGGGCAGGGCTGCCTGTGACCAGTTCCACCGAACCGGGGTGAATCAGAGTCAGGGGCAAGTGGCTGCTGAGTTCAGCCTGTTGCTGTACATCAGCGTGGTTGATACGAATACGGGTGTCTTGACTGGTTTTGCTGATACCAATCGGGTAACTATCTCCGGCAATGCCGTTTTCCACTTTGGCACTGACGGTCAGCTCGCTTGCTCCGCGCCGGATCAGATCGGCAATGCGCGGAGTGCGGAAGGAACGCCCACGCGACAATACCGCCAGTGCCTCCAGCAAGCTGGATTTGCCGGAAGCATTGTCTCCGAACAGGACATTGGCATGTTGTGCCAGTTCCAACCCGGTATCAGCAACAATGCGGCAATTACTGACCGATAGCCTGCTCAACCACACGTGGGTGGGTTCCTGTGCTTACAGGCGGATGGGCATAATGACATTGCGCAAACTGTCATCGACCGGATCTGTCAGCAAGGCACTAGTTTCCGGTGAATTGCAGAACAAACGCAGGGTCTCGCCTTCCAGATGATTAACCGCATCCAGCAGGTAAGTGACGTTGAAACCGATGCTGAAATCATTGCCGGTATAAGCCACATCCAGTTCATCCGTAGCTACTTCCTGTTCCGGGTTGTGTGCCTGTACCTGTAACAGGTTTTCGCTCAGTGACAAACGTACCCCTCGGAATTTTTCATTGGACAGGATCGCCACCCGGTTGAGCATGTCCTTGAAAGATTTGCGGTCAAGATCCACCTGGATTTGCCCACCGCCGGGAACGGCCGCACGGTAGTCAGGGTAACGCCCATCCACCAACTTGGTAGTAAAACGCAGATTATCAAGTTGTACCCGCAGATGGTTCTGACTGGCCTGTACCTGTACGGGTACTTGTGAGTCACCCCGCAGCAAACGTGACAACTCCAGAACCCCCTTGCGCGGAATGATCAGTTGGCGGGACTGTTCCACCCCATCCATGGTTTCATTGTGAAATGCCAGTGCTAGGCGATGCCCATCCGTAGCCACGGTACGCACACCGTCTGGAGTTACATCCAACAACATGCCATTGAGGTAATAGCGCACATCCTGATTGGCCATGGCGAATGCTGTGCCATCCAGCAGGTGTTTAAGCTGCTTTTCCGGCAAGGTAAAACTGTGCATTTCACCAATGTCTTCTAGTTCAGGAAATTCACTGGCGGGCAGGGTAGCGAGTTCAAAGCGGCTACGACCTGAGGTGATACGGGCGCGTTTGTCGTCCTGTATTTCAATGTTGACAATGCTTTCGGCAGGCAGGGATTTGCAAATGTCTGCCAACTTGCGGGCGGGTAGGGTAATTGCACCATTGGAGCCATCCATCACTGGTGTCTGGGTGGCTATTTCCAGTTCAAGATCCGTTCCACGCCAAAAGGACTGGTTGCCTTCAATTCGTAGCAATACATTTTCCAGAATCGGAGCTGTGTGCCGTTTTTCAATGGCTCCCAGAGTGGCTTGTAGGGATTCAAGCAGGTGTTCACGGGTTTGAGTCAGCTTCATATCTTTATCTATCTTGTATATTTAAAAAATAGTAATCGTAATAAGAGGATTGCCTGATTGTGGATAACATGACCATCTATATGATTTTTCAGGTTTTTAGTAATATTATCCACAAGCATAAACCTGTGTCTCGGATAGCACTTTTCCTGTCAGTATCCTGTGGATGAATTTCCATAAACAGATTATCCACAGGATGCCCCAGGACTTGTCAGGGTGCTTATCCTCAGCTTGTTAGAGTACGTAGCAGGATACGGTACTCCTCGTCCAGCTTGGGGGTGGATTCCCGCAATTCCACCACTTTGCGGCAAGCGTGCAGGACAGTGGTATGGTCGCGCCCCCCAAATTCCTCTCCAATCTCTGGCAGGCTGTGGTTGGTCAGTTCCTTGGTCAGTGCCATCGCAATTTGACGTGGACGCGCCAGTGAGCGGGTACGGCTTTTGGAATCCAGGTCGTTAACCCGGATATTGTAGTACTGAGCTACCGCTTTTTTTATATTGGCAATCGACACCAGTTTGTCTTGGCTGGCCAACTGGTCACGCAGGGCATCCTGCACGAAATCCATCGTCACCTGGGTAATGCATTTGAGGCGCATACTGGCGATAACTCGCTGCAAAGCCCCTTCCAGATCGCGGATATTGGAATGAAAACGCTTGCCGATGAAAAAGCTCACATCGTTGGGCAAGCGCAACCCGGCGTCCTCGGCTTTTTTGCGCAGGATGGCGACACGGGTTTCCAGATCCGGCGATTCGATCTGTACGGTCAAACCCCAGTTGAAACGGGTCTTGAGGCGGTCTTCGATACCTTCAAGATCCTTGGGGAATTTGTCACTGGCGAGGATGATGCGCTTTTGTCCTTCCAGCAGGGCATTGAAGGTGTGGAAGAATTCTTCCATGGAACGGTCTTTGCCCGCAAAGAACTGGATGTCATCAATCAGCAAGGCATCAGCGCTGCGGTAATGCAGCTTGAATTCTTCCATACGGTTGCTGCGGATGGCTGAAATCATGTCGTTGACGAAACGTTCCGCATAAACATAAATGACCCGTGCATTCGGGTTGTGTTCTAGCACACGATTGCCGATAGCGTGCATCAGATGGGTTTTACCCAGCCCAACACCACCGTAGATGAATAACGGGTTGTAACTGGTATCCGGGTTATCGCCGACCTGCTGGGCAGCCGCACAGGCCAGTGAGTTGGATTTGCCTTCCACGAAATTGGCAAAGGTCATGCGCGGGTTGAGTGCATTGGCAAACCGCTCGCTGGCTGGGGCAGGCGTAGGTACAAAGGTGTGCAGTTGATTGTTGAGTATTGGCGGTTTGGGAGCTTCCTGTTGTGCCTGTGGTTGCATCTGGCTGGATGAGCCAATTTGCAGCAGGACATCAAAGGCGTTGTCACCGCTGATGATGCGGGCGTGAAACAGGATGCGTGGCAGGTAATTTTCATGCACCTGTTGCAGGACAATGGTGTTGGGAGCCAGCAAATACATGGCGTTGCGTTTTTCGATGGCGTGCAGGGAGCGCAGCCAGGTACTGATTTCGTGGTCAGGGACTTCCTGTTCCAATTGTTGTAAGCATTGTTGCCAGAGCATAAAAAGGCGGTTCCAAGGTGGTTGAAACGGGTGAATGGGTGCGTTTGGAAACCTTGATTATAGACGTCCGTCAGAGTTATCCACAAGCACAAGCTAGCCACAGGAGTTGATCACCGTGTTGACAAAAACGCTGCAATTCCTTATCCTGCCTCACCTTTTTGGCTGCCCGCGATTGCAAAACTTTTTTTCGGGGCGACCAACGAACGATTTTCTGAATTAATTGGTGATTTGTCATGAAAAGAACCTTCCAACCAAGCAATCTGCATCGTGCCCGTACCCACGGTTTTCGCGCCCGTATGGCCACTGCTGATGGGCGTAAAGTCCTGAGTGCCCGCCGTGCCAAAGGCCGTGCCCGCCTGATCCCGTAAGATTTTGGAGGCAGGCAAGCTAGCGGCTGGCGGGTTTCCGCGTTGTGTACGCCTGACCCGTGGGGTTGAATTCCAGCGGGTTTTCCAGCACGGCAAACGCCTACACGCCAATGGGCTGAATGCGCGCGCCGCTGCCAATTCACTGGGGTTCCCCCGTTTGGGCATGGCCATTGCCAAGAAAGCTCTGCGTCGCGCCCATGAACGCAACCGTATCCGTCGGCTGATACGGGAAAGTTTCCGCCAGCATTTGTCCCAATTGCCTGCGGTCGATCTGGTGGTCATGTGCCGTTCTGATGTTCTGACCATGAGCAATTCCGAACTTTTCCAGCAACTGGAAGGTTTATGGTTGCGCTTGCACAAGCTATACTCTGCCGGGTCCGGGCAGACCCAAGACCCTGCCCTCCCCTAACTGCCAATAACCGGATTGCATTACCCATGGATTCGCAACGTCCTTTCCTGTACCTCACCCTGTTATTCATGCTGTTCCTGATTTGGACGACATGGCAACAGGATCATGCTCCCAAACCTGAACCGACTGTCGCAACCAGCGGTGCTGCACCAGCGGCGGGGGCAAATGCTGCCCAGGATGTACCGGTACAGGGAAGTGTCCCTGCTCTGCCGGGGAATGCTGCCGTGCCGGTTTCCGGTGAAAGCGGTGGTGGTCAGGTGGTGACTGTGCGTACCGATACACTGGTGCTGCGCATCAACACCCGTGGTGGTGAAGTGCTGGAAGCCGATTTGCCAACTTACCCGGTCAGTCTGGAACAGGCTGATAAGCCAGTCAGGATTCTTGACATGAACGGGCGTAACTACGTGGCACAATCCGGTCTGCAACATCTGGCGGTGGAAGGTCAGGATGCCAAAACCCTTGCACCTGACCATCTGGCAACCTATACCGCAGCCCAGAATGAATACAAGCTGGCGGATGGGCAGAATGAACTGGTTGTGCCACTGACCTGGCAAGGGGCAAACGGCGTGACCGTCACCAAGCGCTTCGTATTCAAGCGTGGCAGCTTCCTGGTGGATGTAGAACACGAGGTCAAAAACGGTTCCGGCAATGTCTGGAGTGCTACCGAGTACCGTCAGCTCAAACATGGTCATGTAGCCGAAGGCAGTAGCCTGTTTGGTGTGTATGCTTATACCGGTGCTGCCTATTACCATGAGGGGGCATACGCGAAGCTGTCTTTCAGCGATATGGATGAAAAGAAGCTGGATGAAACCATCACAGGTGGCTGGGTGGCGATGCAGGAGCACTATTTTTTGAGTGCTTGGATTCCCCCGCGTGACCAGCAAGGCCAGTACTACAGCATGGTGACGCAGAACCAAGGAACCAAAGGATACGTGCTGGGAATGCGCAGCCCGGTACAGCAGGTTGCTCCCGGTGCAACCGGTGTGTTTAAAAGCGGTTTTTACGTTGGGCCGAAGGATCAGGATACGCTGGCAGGTATTGCCGATGCTCTTGACCTGACAGTGGATTACGGGATTTTTGCGTTCATTTCCAAGCCGATTTTCTGGCTGATGCAAATGATCCACAAAGTGGTGGGTAACTGGGGTTGGACGATCATTTTCCTGACCATCATCATCAAGCTGTTGTTCTTCTACCCTTCCGCCATGAGTTACAAGTCGATGGCGAAGATGAAGGCGGTTTCCCCCAAGCTGAAAGAAATCAACGAACGTTTTGCTGATGACCCGCAAGGCAAGCAAAAGGCGATGATGGAAATTTATCGCAAGGAAAAAATCAATCCGCTGGGTGGCTGCCTGCCGATCCTGATCCAGATTCCGGTCTTCATGGGTTTGTACTGGGTGCTGCTGGAAAGCGTGGAATTGCGTCAGGCTCCGTGGCTGTTGTGGTACAAGGACTTGTCCATCATGGATCCTTATTTCGTGCTGCCGGTCATCATGGGGGCATCCATGTACTTCCAGCAACTGCTCAACCCGCCGCAGGTTGACCCGATGCAGCAGAAAATCTTCCAGTTCATGCCGGTCATTTTCACCGTGATGTTCCTGTGGTTCCCTGCTGGTCTGGTGCTGTACTGGGTGGTGAATAATATTCTGTCGATGGCTCAGCAGTGGTACATCAACAAGAAAATCGTCGGGCACGCCTAAGTACCCCTCACCCCAACCCTCTCCCTCAAGGGGAGAGGGGGTAAGAGAGCATGTTTCATGTGGAACAATTCCGACACCATCGCAGCCGTAGCTACGCCGCCGGGGCGGGGTGGGGTCGGGATTATCCGTATTTCCGGGCAGCGCGTCCCTGAACTCGCGGCTGCCATCCTCGGATCACTTCCCTCCCCGCGTCAAGCTGTACACCGCTTGTTCAAGGCGGCGGATGGCACGTCACTGGATGATGGTATCGCACTGTATTTCCCTGCTCCGCATTCCTTTACCGGCGAAGATGTGTTGGAGCTGCAAGGGCATGGCGGCACGGTGGTGCTCGACATGTTGCTCAAGCGCTGTGTGGAATTGGGTGCACGCTTGGCTCGTCCCGGTGAATTTTCCGAGCGTGCCTTCCTCAATGACAAGCTGGATCTGGCACAGGCGGAAGCGATTGCCGACCTGATTGATTCGGGGTCGGAACAGGCAGCACGTTCTGCCCTGCGTTCCTTGCAGGGTGAGTTTTCCAGCGCAGTCAATACCCTGCTCACCAGCCTGATTGAATTGCGCGTGTATGTGGAAGCCGCTCTCGATTTCCCCGATGAGGAAATTGATTTCCTCGCGGATAATGAAGTGACTCGACGGCTGGAAAGCATCAGGCAGCAGTTACAAATCATTTTCCAGAAAGCCCGCCAAGGCAGCCTGTTGCGCGACGGGATGCATCTGGTCATTGTTGGCAGACCGAATGCGGGCAAATCCAGCCTGCTGAATGCACTCGCCGGGCAGGAAACCGCCATTGTCACCGATATTGCCGGAACCACCCGCGATGTGTTGCGCGAGCGTATCAATCTGGATGGAATGCCGTTGCATATCGTGGATACTGCCGGTTTGCGTGATAGCGATGACCCGGTGGAAAAGATCGGTATTGAACGCGCCTGGGCAGAAATCACCAAAGCTGACCTGATCCTGCTGCTGGTGGACGATACCCGTCATGACGAACCGGAAAATGCAGTCATACTGGCTCGCCTGCCCCCGCACCTGCCGCGCATTACCGTGCATAACAAAGTGGACTTGAGCGGCAAGCAGCCCGGCAAGCAGGGCGAACATATCTACATTTCCGCCAAACATGCCCAAGGTATGGATGCATTGCGTACCGAACTGAAAACCCGCATGGGCTATCAAGGTGAGGCGGAAGACACATTCATTGCCCGCCGCCGCCACCTCCAGGCACTGGAAGACACCCAGACTGCCGTCGAGCGTGCCGAATTCCAGTTGCGCGAGTTCAACGCCGGGGAACTGATGGCGGAGGAACTGCGACTGGCGCAGGATGCACTGGGTCAGATTACGGGTAGGTTCACGCCGGATGATTTACTGGGGGAAATCTTCAGTTCTTTCTGTATCGGCAAGTAGACCCTTTTTCATTCCTGTGCACGCCGGTATTCCTGGGGAACATGCGGTTCACAAATGTGCCATGCCCGTTGAATCTCATGAGAGGCACGTTCCAGGTGCAGGCTACATTCCTGCAAATGCCCGCCCAGTTTGAAGCGTTGCCGCGCAAGGTCGGCATTCGCATCCCGCTGGAGTTTCTCACTCAGTAGTTGCAGTAAATCTGCGAGTGAATCGTAAAACAAATCACCGATTTCCTCGGCTAATTGTTCCGGGCTGCCTTGGTAGTTTTTGAGGGTATGGGTGTGTTTCATGCTTGGTTACTCCGTGTGCGAATCACGTCAAAATCGTCATCCACCAACAACTCGCCGTTGCGGAATACCGGGCGTAAGCAGTTGCTTTCCCACGACAGCGCATCCTCGCGGACAGTCTTGATTACGCCCGCATCCTTAATCACCGCCAGCCGTCCGCGTTTGGAGTTTTTGCCGGAATCGGTAATGGGCTGTTTATACACATCGCGCCACGCGCCATTGATTTGCATCGCGGAAGCCTTCATCGCAAAGCGCAAGGTATCGCGGTTGACTTTCTGTAGTAGCCCGCCGCCCATGCCAAACGCCACGTTTTCGGTGGAAAAGCCTGCCTGTTGGATGCGTTGCAAAATCACGCCGATGGAATCCACATCCACCCCATCGCCCTGAATCACCCGCACGCAATCGCTCAACACTTTGTAGCCCTTGCTGTTTACGCGCCCGCCGAATTCCGCATACAAACGTTCCAATACCTCCGGCACGATGTCTTCTGGCACACCGGAATCGGGGCGGATCACCACGGTAGCACCGCTGCGTTCCACCTGCGCCCGCAATTGCTTGCCCCAAATCTCAGAAACGGCGTGGTAAATGTCGTAGGAATCGGATACCACCGCGAGTATTTTCCCCGCCTGCCCGAATTGTTGCAGCATATTGGCGTAAGCATCGGTTTCGCCTTCACGTCCCCATGCGGTGATGGTGGAATGTTCTGCCGCCGGGATCGAAAAGCCCGCCATGTCCGCGCCGTAATACTTGCGTGCAGCCAGCAATGCCACGACCGTATCGCTACCCATGAAATTGACCAAATGCGCCATGCCACCGAGGGCGGCGGATTCGTGCGAAGACACCCCGCGTGCGCCGAAATCATGCAGCTTGAACGGCAACTCCACCATTGGATTGTCGCAAGTCGCTTCGAGGGCTTGGCGAATGCTTTGCTTCACCTGCCATGACAGCGTGGCAACGGTGGTGGGATACCACACCGCCCGCAGCAATGCGGTTTCCAGATACGAGGTCAGCCAAAACGCTTGCGGGTCAGTATTGCGGATTTGTACCAACGCATTGCCGGTGGGGACAATCATGCCTTCGGGCAAGGCTTCGATTTCAATGGGCAAGAAACCGCCGTGTTGCTGCACAATCTGTTCCCAGCCTTCACGGAAAAACGGTACGCCGTGCGCGGCAAACACTGCCTCTGCCTCATCAATATCCGCTGTGGTGACAGGCTTGAGCAGGTATTCCTTGATAAACGCCTGCAAGCCAAAGAATAGCGTGTGCGGAAATTGCCCGCCGCGTGACTCGATGTAGGATGACACCACTTGCGTCCCTGCTGGGTATTGCAAAAAGTGGCTGGCTTTGTAGCTGTCGGTGTTGAGAATCAAGTTAGTGAACATAGGAAATCCTCCTGTGTTGTTACATGAGTGGCAGTCTATCTGCCACTGTTTTACCCCTCGCCCCTTGAGGGAGAGGGGGTGAGGGGTTTTACCCAATCATCGTCTTAATAATCTGAAAATGGTCTTCAAACAGCCGTTCAGGATCGAGATCGCCGAGCGGAACCCAGAAAGCGTGTTGCGCATCATCACCGCCTTTCACTTTCGGCAAACCGTGTGCATCCGGCTTGAGTTCAATCAGGAACGCATGGGTAATGGTGCGCCCACGTGCCGAACGGTAGGGGTCGTCAAATACCTGCTCTTTCACAATCGACCCTGCCAACACGGGTGCTGGTACTTTGATGCGGGTTTCTTCACGCAATTCACGAATCACCGCATCGCGCAGCTTTTCGTGCGGGTCAAGGAAACCACCGGGTAATGCCCATTGCCCTTTGCCGGGGCGGGCTTTGCGTTCGATCAGCAAGATGTGCCCAGCTTGTACCACCACCGCATCCACGGTCACAAACGTTGGTGCGTAAGGCGCGGCTTCCCAACCCTTGCGGTACTGACTGATGAATTCCCACTCACTGGCGATGTGCCGAAAGGTGTCGGATTCGCGGAAGGTTGCCAGCCAGGTTTGCATCGCAGGTGGCATGTCTCCGCTGGTTGTACCGTGCTGGAAATACTGTTCGCGCAACGGTGTCGACGACAAGCCACGCACGTTATCCACCGCGACTGATTGCCATTGCGGGAACATCGACAGGTAATAGGAACTGTGGTCTTTGCTGTGTCCGATCAAGCCGATACGTGGTGCTGCACTGCCTACTTTGGGGGGGAAACGGCAAGCGATGCCATGCACGCTTTGTTGCACGCGGGTAATCCAGCCTTGCTCGTTGTAGGTGTCGTCCAGCAATGGTGCAAGGATCAAGCGGTCGCCTGCTTCAGGGAAAGCGGCACGGATAAACTGCTCGCGTTCGGCAAATGTCCACGGGTTACGCAAGGTACGTGGCTGGCAACTCGAGCCGACCAGCACAATGACGCGCTCGGCACGCTGCAACGCGGTTTCCACCACGACCTGGTGGCCTGCATGAAATGGCTGAAACCGGCCAATGAAGACCAGAAAATCGAAATCAGGTTTGAACATGTCAGTAAGCTCCTTACTGCGAACGTTGTCCCCGGTCTATCCGGGAATGCTCAAAGTAAACGCTGTTGCGACTTGTCTGTCAACCCCCGTTGGTCGTGCGGCAATTTTGTTGGTGTGTCCTGCTTGAATCCCGCCCCGTTCTCCCCCATGCTTGACACCTGCCATGACATAACAGGTAACAAGCATGACCGCCAAAACACCCGCCATCCCCTTGATCAAAGCCCCGCGCACGGCTTACATCGAATCCCTCAACCCGCACTACAGCCCGGAACAGAAAGCCGAAGTCAAAGCCAGAATCAAACAGTTGCTGAAAGAGCAGGATGCGGTGCTGGTAGCGCACTACTATGTTGAACGCGACTTGCAGGAACTGGCGGAAGAAACCGGCGGTTACGTCTCCGACTCGCTCGACATGGCGAAATTCGGCAACGAACACCCGGCGAAAACCCTGATTGTGGCGGGTGTGCGTTTCATGGGCGAAACCGCCAAAATCCTCAACCCGGAAAAGCGCGTGCTGATGCCAACGCTGGAAGCCGAATGCTCGCTGGATCTGGAATGCCCTGCTGCCGAATTCATCCCGTTTTGTGATGCCAACCCTGACCGTACCGTGGTGGTGTATTCCAACACCAGTGCCGAAGTCAAAGCCCGTGCCGATTACGTGGTCACGTCCAGCATTGCGGTGGAACTGGTCACATGGCTGGATGAACAGGGCAAGAAAATCCTCTGGGCACCGGACAAGCATCTGGGCAATTACATCCAGCGCATCACGGGTGCAGACATGCTGTTATGGCAAGCAGCCTGTGTGGTGCATGATGAGTTCAAGTTTCGTGCTTTGGGGGACATGATTGAAAAATACCCCGATGCCGGTGTGCTGGTACACCCCGAATCACCGCAGGAAATCATCAAACTGGCGGATGCGGTCGGTTCCACTTCCCAACTGATCAAGGCTGCCCAGACCTTGCCGCACCAGCGTTTCATCGTGGCAACCGACAGCGGGATTTTCTACAAGATGCAACAGGCTGCCCCCGGCAAGGAATTCATTGCCGCCCCCACTATGGGGGAAGGTGCAACCTGCCGGAGTTGCGCCCATTGCCCGTGGATGGCGATGAATGGTCTGCACAACCTGCTCAAGGTGCTGGAAACCGGCAATAACGAGATTTTCGTGGAGGAAAGCATCCGCGTGCAAGCCTTGCGCTCCACACAACGGATGCTGGATTTTGCCAAAATGCGCCGGGGCTAAGCGGATTTTTCCACCGTAAAGATGACCCCATCCACGCCGGTGACGCGAACCCGTGTTCCGGCAGGCAGGTCAGCGCCGCGTACCCGCCAGGCAGTATCGCCCACGCGCATGGCTCCCCGCCCATTGATGATGGCTTCGGTCAGCACGTATTCCTTGCCGATGTGGCTATGCAGGCGGTTGTTGAGGTCGGGGCTATCAGATGCCACGTTTTCCTCACGGAAACGTGACTTGCGCCAGCCAAATACACTGACCAATGACACCAGCGCAAAGATCAGAATTTGCAAACCCAGAGGCATGGCAGGAAAAACCCACAGGGCAATACCGGCTACCATCGCGCCGAACCCGAACCACATCAGCACCATAGCCGGAGCCAGCACTTCCAGCGCCATTAGCAGTGTTCCGAAAATCAGCCAGTGCCAGAATTCAATACTGACGGTTACATTCATGACTTGGCATCCTTCATGGCTTTCCACAACTCATTGATGCTGCCAATGGAACCCATCAGACCGCTGGTGTCCATCGGCATGAAAATGGTTTTCTGCTGGTTGGAGTCGGCAAACTTGCCCAGGGCTTCCACGTATTTTTGCGCGACGAAGTAGTTGAGGGCTTGCACATCCCCTTCTGCTACCGCTTTGGAAACCATCTGGGTAGCTTTGGCTTCGGCGAGGGCTTCACGTTCGCGGGCTTCGGAACGCAGGAAGGCGGCGGTTTTCGCGCCTTCAGCTTCGAGGATTTGTGCTTCCTTTTTACCTTGTGCTTCGGTGATCTGGGCGCGTTTCTGGCGTTCGGCAGTCATTTGCAGGTTCATGGCGCGTACCAGTTCGGCGGGTGGCTCAATGTCCTTGATTTCGACACGCAGTACTTTCACGCCCCAGGCGTTGGTGGCTTCGTCGACAATTGCCAGCACTCGCGCACCGATTTCATCCCGCTTGCTGAGCAAATGGTCGAGTTCCAGCGAACCGCACACGGAACGCAGGTTGGTCATCACCAGATTGAGGATGGCGTTGTTCAGGTTGGCGACTTCATACGATGCCTTGGCTGGATCAAATACCTGATAGAACACTACGCCGTCGATATTGACGTTGGCGTTGTCGGCAGTAATGACCTGTTGCGGCAGGATGTCGAGCACCTGTTCCATCATGTTGACCTTGCGCCCAACCTGATAGATGACCGGAACCAGCAAACCAAGCCCCGGTTGCAGGGTGTAAACGTAACGCCCAAAGCGCTCGACGGTGTAGTTGTAGCCTTGCGGTACCATTTTCACACCCATGAAGATGAGTGCGGCGATAAAGACCAGAACGGCGATGGCAAATTCAGTCATGAATGGCTCCTTGCTGATGCAGTAGATTTGTTGTTGGTATCTAACACCAGTTTAGTCCCGCAGGCAGCAATCGGCATCTATTTCCAGATAAAGATGGGGTTATCGCTGGTGCGGGCAAGGTGGTTTTCTCTAATAAGAACTTGGCTACAGCAAGAATCTCCATTATAGTTTTTCTTATTATAGAAACCATGCCACTTTCTAAAATATGAATCTATCTGAGTACCAATCTGGTCATTATGAAGCTCAATATGAGTACCAGAGCTTTCTGCCATCCCTGATCAATCATCCTTGGGTAATCGCTGATCCTGCCCTGTTGCAACTACTGAGTCAGGCTGACCGTGCGCTGGGTGAGCTGAATGCGTTTTCGCAATTAGTGCCGGATGTCGACTTTTTCATCCAGATGTATGTTGCCAAGGAAGCGACGTATTCAAGCCGTATTGAAGGCACGCAAACGAATGTCGAAGACGCTTTCAAGGATGCTGCTGATGTCGCGCCAGAGAAACGTGACGACTGGGCGGAAGTGCAGAACTACATTCAGGCGCTGAATCATGCGGTGGCGCGACTGGAAACCCTGCCTCTCTCCAACCGTTTGTTGCGGGAGGCGCACGCCACCCTGTTGCAAGGTGTCAGGGGGGCAGGCAAACAGCCTGGTGAATTCCGCACCAGCCAGAACTGGATTGGCGTTAGCCTGAAAAACGCGGTGTTTGTTCCCCCGCACCATGAGCGGGTTGGCGAGTTAATGAGTGATCTGGAAAAATTCCTGCACGACGACACGCACTATGTTTCTCCGCTGCTCAAGATTGCGATTGCGCATTACCAGTTTGAAACGATTCACCCGTTTTTGGATGGCAATGGGCGGCTGGGGCGGTTATTGGTTCCACTGTATCTGGCTTCTGAACAGATTCTTGCCAAACCCGCGTTGTATTTGTCGGATTATTTCGAGCGCAACAAGACGGCTTATGTCGATCACCTGATGGCAGTCAGGCAAGGCAACCACTTGCGTGAATGGCTGCTGTTCTTTTTGCATGGCGTGGCAGAAACGGCGCAATCCTCCATTGCTGTCTTCAAAAGCATATTGTTGCTCAAGGAGCGTATCGACAGGGATGTATTGCCACGCTTCGGTGTACGTCGGCAGGAGAATGCGCAACAGCTCATGCGCTACCTCTACCGGAAGCCGGTTGTTGATGTGAAAACGGTTACGGCGCTGTTGGAAACCACGCAAAAAACGGCGGGGTCGTTGGTTGATGATTTGGTTAGTTATGGGGTGTTGGCGGAGATCACCGGGCAGCGGCGTAATCGGTTGTTTGTGTTTAGGGAGTATCTTGGGTTGTTTACAAGATAGGTCGGAAAGGCAAGGCAAACCGCGCCATTCACTCCTTATCCAGCACGTCTGGTTTCCGTAACACTTTTTTCTCTTCGGATGCCAAACGGCGTTCCACTTTTTTCACATCCTCAGCGGGTGGCAGGTTTTCCGGGCGAATGCCGCGTTCCAATAGCGTTTTACGCACGGCTTGATTGTTGGTGATGTGTTCGCTGGAAATGGCGGCTTCCGTTTTCATTTTGTGTTCGCGGGCGTTAAAGATGGTGATTTCCGTGGCGAAGTCTTTGGCTTTGAGGATGATGGTTGGGGCGAAATCCGCCAGTGGGCGATTGTCAGGCACGTTCCATTGGGCTTTCATGGATTGGGTTGGTTTGCCGAACAGTGCGGTATCGCCTTTGCTGCGGATCAGGGCAAAGTTCTTGTTTTCACCTGTTTGTTCGTAGATGACTTGGGAAAGTTCTTTCTCGGTTTCCGCCAGTTTTTGACGGGCAAAAACCCGTTCTGCTGCCAGTAAACGTTGCTCAATCAGTTCTGCCTTGCGTGTTTGCATGGCGAAGTAGGTTTGCGCAAAGGCGATTTGCTGTTTGCGTGGGTCGCCATTCTGGGCAATCAAATAGCAGGCGTAGCGGGTCAACATGATGTCTTCCACTTCGCGTTTACTACCAGAACCGAGTTCCACCATTTTGTTGACATCAACAAAATGGTCTGCGATAGCGTGGTCAGAAATTTCACAAGCCGTCTTGGCTTTGTTGATGGCAAGCATGAAGTTACGCCATTCGGTGTAGCCCAATAGATGTTGTAAATCGCGGGCAAGCCAGAATTCCACGCCGCCTTCCGTGTGTTGTGCGTGTGCTTCAAAGGTGGAAGTCAGGGTGTGAACCAATTCCTTTTTCATGGCTTGTCTCCGTATCACTCAAAATTATCATCATATTGGTTATGTATAGTAGCTCATTTTATTGAATTTAAGAATAGTAACAATCATAATATGCGCTATGAAACAAACCGACACTATGACAACCTCTTCCGATACCCTCGCCTCCCTGAGCCTATCGCAGCGCGAACGGCTGGCGTACATTGAGTTCCGCCTGTTTTTTCTGGGCGATGTGCGCCGTCAGGATTTGATGGAGCGTTTTGGTATTGCCCCCGCCGCTGCGACCCGCGATTTTGCGCAATACCGCGAGCTTTGCCCCGATAACCTCAGTCTGGATGGCAGCAGCAAGGCGTATGTGCTGGGCGGTGGCTTTCGACCTGCGTTTGCGCACAATGTCGAGCGCGTATTGATGATGTTGTCGCAAGGGTTTGGCGATGGGATCAGCCAGATGCAGGATGCGTTGTTGCCGTGTGAACTGCCGCCGATGTTGAACCGCCCTGCGGTTGACATCCTTGCGCCAGTGACGCGGGCAATTTATCAGCGCAAAGCGGTGCGGATGCGTTATTTCTCGCATTCCAGCGGGGTGTCGGAGCGGGAAATTGTGCCATTCGCGCTGGCAAATGATGGGTTGCGCTGGCATGTCCGTGCTTTTGACCGCAAATCCGGGGAATTCCGCGACTTTGTGTTTACGCGCATGGAATCCACCGAACTGCTGGATGGCAACCCCGCCAAACACGAACTCCCCGCGCAAGACATCCAGTGGAACCGCATTGTCGAACTCGACATCGTGCCGCACCCTGACCGTCCGCATCCTGAAATCACCGAACGCGATTACGGTATGGTTGATGGTGTGCTGCATCTGAAACTGCGGGCGGCGATGGCGGGGTATGTGTTGCGGCAATGGCAGGTCGATTGCTCGGCGGATCATAGGGTTAAGGATAAAGGGTGTCGGTTGTGGTTGCGGGATGTGTTGGCGTTGTATGGGGTGAAGAATGCGATGCTGGCGTTGGGGATATGTACAGCTAAAAAACAATGACTCACATGAAGTTGCAACTGTTGACATCAGACGCAAACCGTGCAATTCTTTATTTAACCTTTTTTGGTTTACAAGTTTCTCCTAAAATGGCATTATAATTTAACTTAACTGGGAGGCTAGGCGGCAATGGCAACTACATTTGGAAAATTTGTACGTAAACTCAGGATTGATCGAGGCAAAGTATTAGGGGATATGGCAGCAGCGTTAGGCTTGTCAAGTGCGTATTTGTCTGCTGTTGAGAATGGGAAAAAGAATGTTACTGATCAACTACTTATCGGTGTGATTGATTATTTCTCTTTGGATGAGAAAGCAACAGTAGAACTGCGAGAAGCTGCTGCAAACTCACAAACATCAGTAAAATTTGACTTACAAGATTCTCCAGAAATGGAGCGTATGTTGGTTAGTTCATTTGCAAGGAAAGTACGAGATCTTTCCCCAAATCAGCAAGGAGACTTGCTGGATTTTTTAGGTAAATTATAACAGGGTGGTTTTATTGATGAATAAAGGACGCAAGGTTAAGCCGCGATATATTAAAGATATAAGAGATCTAAGTCATTTGATAAGGCAAGAATTTGATCTCCCAAAAGCATGGTTTCCTATTGTAGAACTGGTTGAGAAACTAGCTGCAAATGAGGCTATAGAATTCATGATTCTTGCTGAAAATGAAATGCCTCATGATTACGGCTTAACATTTCCGAGGAAAAATCTTATCCAAATAAGAGAAGATGTATATGAGGATGCTGTAAGTAAAGGAGGATTTGGGCGTTTTACTATGGCACATGAATTAGGACATTTATTTTTACATCGAAATGAGCCAGCCTTTGCAAGGAATCAATCAGTTACCAAACACCAAACTATTGAAGACTCAGAATGGCAAGCCAACAAGTTTGCTCAAGAGCTTTTGGTTGATGTTCGTCATCTTGACCCATACTCAACTCCCGAATTAATGGCTAAAAAATTTGGCATTACCGGACAAGCAGCACAGGTAACATTTAATGCATTGAAAAGAGAAGGGATACTAAGATAGATAAGGCTCTATGCGGGAACACAGAGCCTTAGTTTTTTAAGTAGCCTACAGAAAGAAGGTGAACAGAGCGCACCACACTTTCTATATTTGCAGAACCACTTTGTATTGGCGTGCTGAGTATAGTTCTGAAAATAGGGTATGTCCAATTCGCTCAATAGCAAAGAGGATACTGACATGAGTATGTGTCACTACCCTAGAGCGGTGTTTGTGCGTGCATATCACCGTTTTCGCTTTGGACAGTGGGAGTTTGTGCGCCAGCACTGCCGTAGCTATCCGGGGCAATTGTCTTTTCCTTGGTAAATCATGAATATCATGAACCGATGATGCTTTATTGGTCAAAAATAGACAAATCCGGTGCTTATGCGCCGGATGATGCTACCTCATGATTAAATGGAAAATATAGAAGATTCTTTAAGGGTTTCTAATCAATTATTAGTAGACAATTCACTGGAGTGACCCTTTCTCTACCCCCTGACGATCAAACCCGCCTCGAAGTCCGCCTGCAAGACAAAACCGTGTGGCTTTCCCTCACCGACAATATTTAGAAATGATGTTTGCCGAAATTACTGAACGTTGAATCCCAAAAACGCCCGCAAATCCCCATTCCCCAACGCCCCCCGACGCGGTGGCAACTTATCCACATCTGCCGCCATCACCTCCCGATACGCCGCCCGCACAAACGCCATGCACAGCGGAGCAACCGCCCCCGTTTCCGCCTCGGTTTTGGTCGCTTTATCCCGAATCTGCCGCTGAAACGCCTCCAGCACCGCCACATCATCCGTCAATGCCTGCAACAAATCCGGGAACACCACGGTAGGCATCGTGTGTTCGCGCATCACCCACAACGCACTCAGGGTGGCGCGGCTGATGTAAAAGAACCGCTTCAGCTTGATGTCCGGCGCATCCAGCGCGGCAATCATATTGTGCGCCATCGCGCTGTAATGGTGGAATGTCGCCTTGGCGTTGAAGGTACGCACCACCATCTCACGCAGCAGCGCCGCCCGTTGCGGGTCTTCGCGGTAAACCAGCGGTGAAATCAGCCATTCCTGAATCACGCTGTTGCCGCTGTTAGCGAGTGTCATCGCCTTGCGCACATCCCAGCCGCCAATATCCAGCACCGCGTTGACAGGCAGTTCGATCACATCGCGTTCCGGGTCAAGCTGGATGTACCACTCTGGCGCATGGGCATACACAAAGCGCACGTCGTAATCACTATCCGGCGACGGAAAGCCCCACGAACGGCTGCCGCTTTCAATCGCGCTAATAATCGTCACCTGATGCTGGCGAGCCAGCTCCTCCAGCTTGCCCAACACTTCCGTGCGGATGCTGGTATTAATCAGTTCCTGCATTTACACCTTCCCCTGATAACGTTGCAACACCTGCCCAATCTCCTCCAACGCCCGCTCCGCCGCGTGCGGACAGCTCACTGCCTCGCTGATCGAGCCGAAATGCTGTTCCAGACAATCGGTCAGCAACTGGCGGATGGCATCCGTATCCGGCGCATCCGGCAAGCGGCTGGCGAGATATACCCGTTCCAGATCGGCTTCCTTGCGGGCAAAGTAATCTTCCAGTTGCGGCAGCGTCCATTCACCCCGGCGGATCGCTTTCATCTGTTCGGCATCGCGCTGCAAATCCATGTCCTGATGCATCAGCAATTGCTCAACCTCACCCAACAAACGCACCACGTGGTAGGCGAATTTCACGTCATAACCGAATTGCTCCGTCAATTCCTTGCGCTTGCCCTCCGGCTGTTTGGTTCGGATTTTGTGCATCTGCCCGTAGGCATAGCCCTTGAACTTCGCCCAGCAGCCTTTGTGCAAAAACAGTTGCCGCCGCTCGCGCACCAGCTTGCCGATGGGCGAGGCATACAGCACGCAATTTTCCGGCACATACAGGCTGTCGATAATGTTGGGGTTATTGTCAGCCAGCAGGCGGAAATACTTGGCAATCGCAAACACCGTCACGTCATACACCCGCCCCTTGCCACCCAAGGCTGCCGCATCGCGGATATGGTGCTGCTGGTATTGCTCGAATTGTACCGAGTAGTTATCAAAACCCGGAATTTCGCCGCGCAAATGCGGGAACATCATGGTTTTGGGCGGAATGGCGAAGGCGTAGATGTCCATGTCCGAACTGTCGTTGCTGACCCCATACGCCACCGAACCCATGATGACTTCGTACTGCACGGCACTGCTGAGAAAATCCGGCGGGCTGGGCAGGAGCTTTTTTTGCTGGAGTGACTGGATGTGGCTGCTCATACGTACTGGCTAATCTCTTTATCTCAAATTTCATATATTTTGAAACAAATACGAAATTTTGGCTATAATGATTTCAATTACCTTTATTTTTGAGATAATTGTGATTAAGCATCCACCCTTCAAGGATCAAACCCCTACTGCTGCATTCGCAGAGGTGTTTGTTGAAATCAACCAGCGTTGTCCTGAAAAGCTGATGGAATACATGGCTTTCCAGCGCCCAGTGGATGAGAAAGGGCGTTACCTTCACTTCGATGAAATGCGTTATCGGGTAAAGCCTGAGCTGAATGCCGAGTGGGTGTGGGCGGCACTACGTTATTCGCGTGACAGACAATTAACGCCCTTGGTAGCCTTGGGCGACCCTGCTGTTATCTGCCAATACCTGCAAACACCCACTATCCAGCAGGCACTGTCGATGGTGGATCGGTACACCAGTGCCTCCGCTCTCGATTTGATGAGCAGCAAAATCGGTGAAAAGACCCAACTGAATCACTACCTCATCAATGACCTGATTGAGGACGAAGCGATCAGCAGCAGCCAGCTCGAAGGGGCAGCGACCACGACGCTGGTAGCCAAAGAGATGCTGAAACGTAAACGCAAACCGCGCACCTCGGATGAAAAAATGATTCTGGGCAATTTCAGGATGATGCAGTTTGCGTGGGAACAACGTCACCAGCCGCTCAGTATTGAATTCATCGCCGACCTGCACCGCATTGGCGTTGAGGGAATTGATGATGCCAAATACACACCGGGACGTTTTCGGCGCACCGATGATGTGGTCGTCGTTGGCAAAGATGACGAGATCGTGCATCAGCCTCCACCAGCAACCGCCTTGAAGGAACGCTTGCGGCGCTTCGCTGACTGGATCAATACTTGCCACGATGATGCAGAAAGCAATGCCTACATCCATACACTGATCAAGGCGATTACCCTGCACTTTACCATCGGGTATGAACACCCGTTCCGCGATGGCAATGGGCGGGTTGCTCGTGGTCTGTTTTACTGGTTCATGTTTAAGCATGACTACACCGCGTTTCGTTATATCGCCATTAGTACCTTATTGAAAAAAGCCCCGATCCAGTACGGCAAGTCTTACCTTTACACCGAAACGGATGGCATGGATTTAACCTATTTCATTGATTATCAATGCAGGATTATTGTGCGGGCGATTCGGGGATTCCTTGATACCTACCAGAAAATACGCCGCGACATTGAGGCGTTTGACCGTTGGTTATGGGATAGCGGACTGTATCGCCAACTGAATGATAAGCAACGGATGCTGTTCAATATTGCCAAGGACGATAGCAACCAACACTTTACGGTGCGCGGTGTGGAAAACAACCTGAGGTGCTCCTACAACACGGCAGCGGCGGCACTCAATGGCTTGGTAGACCTGGGATTATTCCGCAAGCAGAAAGAAGGTCGGGAATGGGTGTATGTGTTGCTGGATAAACAGGCTATCCAGAAAAGCTGGAAAAGCTGATCCCCCCTGGTGTTGATACCGACCGACCAGTAAACGCTGCGCTTGGGGTTGTCCACAAAGCCGACCTATTGGCGTTCATCCTGTAAAGCAGGTATAAGTGTCATAACCATTCACGACCCCTTGGCACTGCAATGACAAGAATTCTATCCGCCTGTTTTATCGGTATCTTTTTGTCCGGCTGTTCGCTGGTGCAAGGGCAGTACGATGCCTTGCTCAACCCGCGCGAATCCGGCAAGGCTTTCGCTGCCGTCACCCGTCAGGTTTCACCGTCGGTGGTGTCGGTACAGTCGGAATTCCCCATTGACCCTGCCTCCCTGCAACTGTCGCCTGTCGAGCAGGATTTCCTCAGGCGCTATTTCGGCGAGTTGCCTAAACCGCGAGACAATCTGCCGCCCGAGGATGTGTTTGATGTTGCCCAGGGGTCAGGGTTTGTATTCAGGACAGAAGGCGGGCGCACCTACGTCCTCACGACCAACCATCTGGTGGAAAATGCCAGCAAGGTGCGGGTGGTGTTGTTGAACGGTCAGGAACTGGATGCCACCGTCAAGGGCGTGGATTCCCATTCCGACATTGCGTTGCTGGAAATGCCTGCGGTGGATGTGCCGCCCCTGCCGCTGGGCAATTCGACGCAACTGGATGTGGGGGAATGGGTGCTGGCAATCGGCAACCCGTTCGGCTTGCAACACACCCTGACAGTGGGGGTAGTCAGTGCCAAGGGGCGCACAGAACTGGGTATCAACGATTACGAGGATTTCATCCAAACCGATGCTGCCATCAACCCTGGCAATTCCGGCGGCCCGCTGGTCAATCTGGATGGGCAAGTGGTGGGTATGAATACCGCCATTTTCAGTAGCAGTGGTGGTTACATGGGGATTGGTTTCGCCATTCCGGTCAATTTCGTCAAAAGCGTGGCGGATCAGCTTATCCAGCAGGGTACGGTCGTGCGCGGGCAGATCGGGGTGATGCTCCAGCCGCTGACCCGTGACGTGGCTCAACGTCTGCAACTGGAGCGTGGGCAGGGCGGTATTCTGGTGACAGGGGTACAACCCGGTTCACCTGCTGCGCGGGCGGGTGTGCAAGTCGATGATGTGATTATCAGTTTTGCCGGTCAGCCGGTGGTGGATGTGGGCGATTTCCGCAACCGGGTGGCGGCCTCCAGCCCTGGCAGCCGTCAGGAACTAGGGGTTTTGCGGCGGGGAGCACGTGAAACTTTGGCGGTAGATATGGGACGCTTACCGTAACCCTTCATTTTTCATGAATTTTATATTTATAAATTATTGATAAATAAACAACTATTTTTTCATTATAATAATTAAAAAATACAATCATTATTTCTAAATCCTTCTGTGTATTTCTATAGTAGTATCCGCTCCGAAAGGGATAGGGGGTGCTGCTGTATATATCCCTTTTGGCTAGAAAGAACAAAAAATAAACATTTTGACCATCAATCTATAGCTAGGAGGAACCATCATGAGTATGGAGTATGTCGATCTTGACCCGCAAGAAACGGCGGAATGGCAAGAAGCCATTGATGTCGTGGTTGAGCGCGTCGGTGCAGAACGCGCCCGCCACTTGCTGCAAAAAACCATTGAGAAAGCATTCGAGTCTGGCATTGAGCCACCCGATATGCACACGCCTTACGTCAACACCATTCCTGTCGCGCAACAGCCTGTTTATCCGGGAAATTTAGAGCTGGAACGCCACATTTTGCGGGCATTGCGCTGGAATGCCACTGCGATGGTGGTACGTGCTAACCGCAAACCTGCTTCCCCCGGCGGTCACATTGCCTCATTCCAATCTTCCGCGATTATGTACGAAGTCGGTTATAACCACTTCTGGAAAGGGCATGATCATCCGAATGGCAGCGATATGTTGTTTATTCAGGGACATACCGCACCTGGTACGTATGCGCGCGCTTTCGTCGAAGGGCGGATCACCGAAGAGCAGTTAGAAAACTTCCGTATTGAAGCCGGTGGCAAGGGCATTTCGTCGTATCCACATCCGTATTTGATGCCCAATTTCTGGCAGTTCTCCACCGTTTCAATGGGCTTGGGGCCTATCATGGCTATCTACCAGGCACGTTTTTTAAAATATTTGGAAAACAGAGAGTTAACCAAGAAATCTGAAAATCATGCGGAAGGACGTAAGGTTTGGGCGTTCTTGGGCGACGGTGAAATGGATGAACCGCAATCCCAAGGCGCGATTGCGCTGGCTTCCCGCGAAAAACTCGACAATCTGGTGTTCGTGGTTAACTGTAACCTGCAACGCTTGGATGGCCCGGTACGCGGCAACAGCAAAATCGTGCAAGAACTGGAAGGCAATTTCCGGGGCGCGGGCTGGAATGTGATCAAGGTGCTGTGGGGTTCCGGCTGGGATCGTCTGCTGGATGACCCGCAATACGGTCAGTTACTGCGCAAGCTGATGATGGAATGCATCGACGGCGAATACCAGAACTTCAAGAACAAGGGCGGTGCGTACATCCGTGAACGCTTCTTCGGCAAATACCCAGAGCTGAAAGCGATGGTTGCCGATATGACCGACGAGCAGATTTACTACGATCTGATGCGTGGCGGTCACGATCAGGAAAAAGTCTACGCGGCGTACCACAATGCGGTGACGACCGTGGGTCGCCCGACCGTCATCCTCATGCACACCGTCAAAGGTTACGGCATGGGCGAAGCGGGCGAAGGCATGAATATCAGCCATCAGCAGAAAAAGCTCAGTTCCGACCAATTACTGAAACTGCGTGACCGCTTTAATATTCCGGTTTCAGAACAACAAGTTGAAGGCGCGGAATTCTACAAGCCCGCCGCTGATTCGCCGGAAATGCAGTATTTGCATGAACGTCGTCAAGCCTTGGGTGGTTATTTACCGAACCGTCCGCAAAATTTCGAGACATTGCCAATTCCTGATCTATCTATCTTTGATGCGCTGTTGAAAGACACTGGCGAACGCACCATGTCCACCACGATGGCGATGGTGCGGGTGATGGTAGCGATTGCACGTCACAAGGAATTGGGGCCGCGTTTAGTGCCGATTGTGCCGGATGAAGCGCGGACTTTCGGTATGGAAGGCATGTTTCGCCAGGTCGGCATTTACTCCCCGGAAGGGCAGAAATACGAGCCGGAAGATGCCAACGACATCATGCCTTACAAGGAATCCAGCAAGGGGCAGTTGCTGGAGGAAGGCATTAACGAAGACGGCGCTATGTCCTCGTGGATTGCGGCTTCCACCTCGTATGCCAACAACCACAAGATGATGATTCCGTTTTATATTTTTTATTCCATGTTCGGTTTCCAGCGGGTTGGTGACCTGGCGTGGGCAGCGGGCGACATGCTGGCACGCGGTTTCTTGGTCGGCGGCACGTCAGGGCGTACCACGCTTAACGGCGAAGGTTTGCAACATCAGGACGGTCACAGCCAGTTGTTTGCCGGTTTCATCCCCAACTGCAAGTCCTATGACCCGACCTTCGCCTATGAAGTGGCGGTGATTGTGCATGACGGCATGAAGCGCATGTATCAGGACGGTGAAAACGTGTTCTATTACCTCACTACCCTGAACGAAAACTATGCCATGCCCGCCATGCCGGAAGGCGCAGAAGCAGGCATCATCCGGGGCATGTACCGCTTGCAAACGGCGGCAGGCAAGGCGGCAAACCGGGTGCAATTGCTGGGTTGCGGCTCAATCCTGCGCGAAGTGATGGCTGCTGCCGAGTTGTTGCAAGCCGATTGGGGCGTGGCAGCCGACATTTGGGCAACGCCAAGTCTGAACGAATTGGCACGGGATGGCGCAGCGTGTGCGCGGTGGAATTTGCTGCATCCTGATCAGGAAGAGCGCAAGCCGTGGGTCACGCAATGCTTGGAAGGTCAGCAAGGCCCTGTTATTGCTTCCACTGATTACATCCGCAGCTTTGCCGAGCAAATCCGTGCGTATGTGCCGGGGGATTACCACGTGTTAGGCACAGACGGTTTCGGGCGTTCCGATAGCCGTGATGCGTTGCGCTCACATTTCGAGGTAGACCGTTATTACGTCACCGTAGCGGCGCTGAAAGCACTGGCCGACCAGCAAAAAACCAGCCAAGCCAACGGCAACATCACGGTGAAAACCGTGCTGGAAGCACTGGCGAAATACGGCATCGACCCTGAAAAACCCAACCCGCTGTACGCCTGATCTGGAGTTGATTTTATGAGTATTGAAATTCGTGTTCCCGACATTGGCAATTTCGCTGATGTCGATGTGATTGATGTGTTGGTGAAGGTTGGCGATACCGTTGCGATTGACGATGCGCTGATTACGCTCGAATCCGACAAAGCATCAATGGATATTCCCGCCCCGCGTGGTGGGGTGATCAAGGCAATCAACATCGCTGTGGGCGACAAGGTTTCCGAAGGCTCCCTGATCCTGTTGCTGGCTGATGCCGGTGAAGCCAGCGTCAACGTGGCTTCGGCTGCCGCCCAGCCGAAAGTCTCCGGTGGTGCTGCCGCTGCCGTGCCGGTCACGGTGGTCACGCCGACCGGTCTGGAAGACATCTGCGTGCCGGACATCGGCAACTTCAAGGATGTCGACGTGATTGAAGTGTTGGTGCAGGTCGGGGACGTGGTGGCAGCGGAAGACTCGCTGATTACGCTCGAATCCGACAAGGCATCGATGGAAATTCCCTCGCCCAAAGCGGGCAAGGTCAAGGAGATCAGGATTGCGGTCGGTGACAAGGTTTCCGAAGGCAGCCTGATTCTGGTTTTGGAAGTGGCAGGCGCATCATCCTCAGAGGCTGCTCCGGTTGCAGCCGCCATGCCTGCCGCTTCCCTTTTTGTTTCCCCGGCGACCAATGCCCCGGCGGTGGATGCGGAAAGTTTCCGCCGCGCCCACGCCAGCCCGTCAGTGCGGCGCATTGCGCGTGAACTGGGCGTTGACCTGACGCAAGTGGCAGGCTCAGGCTCACACGGGCGCATTACCGAAGCCGATGTGCGCAACTTTGGCAAAGGTGGCAGTGCTGTGGTCGCACAAGCTGCTACACCTGCACCAGCAGCAAAACCTGCCGCACCTGCTGGCGGTGAAATGGGTATTCCGCTGATTACCCAACCCGATTGGAGTCAGTTTGGTGCAATCGAAACTGTGCCGATGTCGCGGATTGGCAAACTTTCCGCCAAGCATTTGCACCGCGCATGGCTAAACGTGCCGCAAGTGACCCATTTCGACGAAGCCGACATCACTGAACTGGAAGCCTACCGCAACAGTTTGAAAGACAAGGCCAAGGCAATGGGCTTCAACTTCACCCCGCTGGTGTTCATGCTGAAAGCGGTGGTCGCCGCTCTCAAGGAATACCCGAAATTCAATTCGGCACTGGCGGACGATGGCGAAAACCTGATCCAGCGCAAGTTTTATAACATCGGCATTGCGGTGGATACGCCGGATGGCCTGGTTGTGCCCGTCATCCGCGATGTCGACCGCAAAGGCTTGTTTGAACTGGCACGCGAACTCGGCGAAGTGTCGAAAAAAGCCCGCGATGGCAAGCTGAAGGCGGCGGACATGCAGGGTGGCTGTTTCACCATTTCCAGCCTTGGCGGGATTGGTGGCACGAACTTCACCCCGATTGTCAACGCACCGGAAGTCGGCATTCTCGGCCTGACCCGTGCGCAAGAGCGCCTCAAGCGCGTGAATGGCGAAATTGTCGACCGTCTGCTGCAACCACTGGCGGTGTCTTACGACCATCGCGTGATTGATGGCGCGTATGCGGCACGTTTCGTCAGCCATATCGCGTTTGTGTTGTCCGACGTGCGTAACCTGATCCTGTAATGCGGGGAGTTGAATCATGAGTAACTTGAAAGCAGATATTTCCTGCCAGATGCTGGTGTTGGGTGCAGGCCCCGGCGGTTACACCGCTGCCTTCCGTGCTGCCGATCTGGGGCTGCAAACCGTGCTGGTGGAACGCTGGAGCACCTTGGGTGGTGTGTGTTTGAACGTCGGCTGCATTCCGTCCAAAGCCTTGCTGCACGCGGCAAAAGTGCTGGACGAAGCGCACGAAGTCGCCGATTGCGGCATTGAATTTGCCCCGCCCAAAGTCGACATCGACAAACTGCGCGGCTGGAAAGAAAAGATCGTCAACCGCTTAACCGGCGGTCTGTCGGGCTTGGCAAAACAGCGCAAAGTGCAGGTGGTGAATGGCGTGGGGACATTCCTCGACCCCAACCACGTTGAAGTCATCGGCAACGACGGCAAAAAAACCGTGGTGCGTTTTGAAAAAGCCGTGATTGCGGCGGGTTCGGAAGCGGTGAAATTGCCCTTCATTCCAGATGATCCGCGCGTGATCGACTCCACGGGTGCGCTGGAATTGGCGAGCGTGCCGGAACACATGCTGGTCATCGGCGGCGGTATTATCGGGCTGGAAATGGCAACGGTTTACGCCGCCCTCGGTTCTAAAATCACCGTAGTCGAAATGCTGCCCGGCATTATCGCGGGCGCGGACAAAGACGTGGTGAAACCGTATTTCACCCGCATTAAAAAGCGTTATGAAAACATCTGGTTAGAAACCCGTGTGACCAAAGTCGAAGCCACAGCGGCAGGCATGAAAGTCACCCTTGAAGGCAAACAAGCGCCCGCCGAACCGCAATTGTATGACCGCGTATTGGTCGCAGTTGGGCGCACGCCGAACGGCAAGCGCATCGGTGCGGAAAAAGCGGGTGTGGCGGTGGACGAACGCGGCTTTGTGCAAGTGGTCGACACGCAAATGCGCACTACCCAGCCACACATCTTCGCGATTGGCGACATCATTGGGCAACCGATGCTGGCGCACAAAGCGGTTCACGAAGGCAAAACCGCTGCCGAAGCTGCCGCTGGCATGGCAAGCCACTTCGACGCACGGGTGATTCCATCCGTTGCCTACACTGACCCTGAAATCGCCTGGGTCGGCGTGACCGAAGAAGAAGCCAAAGCCAAAGGCATGAACATCGGCAAAGGCGTGTTCCCGTGGGCAGCCAGCGGACGTTCGCTATCCTTGGGGCGCGACGAAGGCATGACCAAGCTGATTTTCGACGCGGAAACCGACCGCGTGATCGGTGCGGGCATTGTCGGCACGAACGCAGGCGATTTGATTGCCGAAGTCGCGCTGGCAATCGAAATGGGCGCGAATGCCACCGACATCGGCTTGACGGTGCATCCGCACCCCACACTGTCCGAAACGGTGGCAATGGCAGCGGAAATGTTTGAAGGCTCGATTACCGACCTGATTCCGCCGAAGAAAAAACACTAAACTGAACGCGGTTTAGGCAAAGAAAAAGGCGAGGCAACTCGTCTTTTTCTATTACGGGCATTTAAACGCAGTCAACTGTTCCTCACACCGGCTGGGTTTGTTGTCGGGTAGCGGCACAGCATCCGCCAGAATGTCACACGCAACCTGCCAGGCACCCTTGAACTGGTGTTCCGTTTCCATGCGGTAAAGCTGCCCGATCACGTCACTGGTGGCGCAATCCCTTTTTCTGTCCACCGCCAGTGCTGACTGGTAGACGCGGAATGCCTGCTCGTACTGGCCTGCGGCAAAATAACGGTCAGCCACGGCGATATAAAACTGCTTATCCAGCCCTACCTTGTTGGCGGGGTTAATGCTGCGGGCGGCAAGGCAGCTTTCGTCATTGATCAGTGTCTCCATACCATCCAGCGGAGCGGCATACGCACGGGCAATGCACAGGCTGTTCGGCATCCAGTCGGCTTTGGTGTTGATTTTGGTGGCACGCACCAGCGCCAGTTCTGCTTCAGTCGCGCTTTGCAGTGTGCCCGGCGCAAGCAGCAAAACCCCCATGTTTGCCCAGGCGAAAGCATTATTGCAGTTCAGGTCGAGTGCCTGTACATATTTTTCCATAGCTGGAATGGGTTGGTGATTATTGAATAATATTTTGCCATCCCCATCTAACTGGTTGGATGCCAGTTTTGCCTGCCCACTGGGCAGCGGGCGTTGCGGATCATCACATTTTTCTAGCAATTCCCGCACACTGGGTAATTCAATCAGGGGGGCAGTGCCTGCTGCGGTGGCAGTACCGCTTTCTGCCTGTGGTGCGAGCGTAATGACGCTGGTAGGCATTTCCTGCGGCTCGAATGCACTTGCATCCAGCAGGTCAGGCAACATCATTTTAGGCGCGGGTGCAGGCGCTATCACGGGCGGGATAAAGTTCGGAATGCGGATCGCAACCTGCGGGATTTCCGTTACTGCCATTTCCTTGCAGACCTGGGTCTGGGGGTAATCCGGGCACAGCAATCTGGTTTTGTCCCGCGCAGTACTCAGGGTTTGGTTGAGGATGTGGCGCAAGGTATCATTGTCGCTGGTTAGCCCTTTCCATTCGGCTGATTTCAGGCGTTTCAACAAGGTATCCAGACTGGCGGGGGTAATGTCGCTGCTTTTCAGTTGGGAACAGTGGTCAAACCAGGACTGTAAGGCGCTGTCAGGATGTTCAATCACATCGGTTTCACCCGAACAGTAGTAATACAGGTTGTGGCTGGCGGAAGCGACGTTCAGCAGACGGATACGGCTTTCCCGCAGCATCTCGATGATCAGATCCATGTTCAGCGCCTTGTCGCTGCGGCTGCCCAGTTCACGCTGGAAAATGAACATGCGCCCTTCCAGTTCCACTTGCAGGAACAGCTTGCCCTGATCCTGATACACCGAGCCAACAATGTTGTGCCGCCCGAAAATGCTGGAAATGAATTCCACCACATCAGTGATGGAAATACCGGTTTCCGGCAGCTTGATGCTGGAACCCAGCAGGTAATCTTCGGAATTGCCGGTGACAGCGCCGATGTTGATGTTTTCATCATTGCTGGTGCGTTTGACGGTGGTATAGATGGAGTTTTCCGCATCCAGCAGTTCGCGTTTGAGCAGGTTGGCGATGATGCGCCCACTGTCGGCATGGCTGTCAGCCAGGGATTTGGGCACGGAAAACGGCTTGACCAGCACCAGTTGCGAGCTTTGGTAGGCTTTCCAGACCACAAAAGCCACGATCAGGAACAGCCCTAAGGTAGCAAACAGGCGTAAAAACCCCATCAGCCTCTCCGTCAGCAGGCGCATCACGTCGAGTGAATGGATTCCCCAGTTGTGCAGGCGTTCCCGCCATTTTCCCCAGCGGGTCTCTGCCGTGAGGGCAGGTATTTCGGTAGGGGTGCTGTGTTCAGTCATGGTTGTGGCCCGTAGCGAGGTTTACACCGGAGTATAGGCAAAATGTTGCACGTTTTATGGCAAGATAGGCGTATGTAACAGTAACAAAGAGAGTATTACCATGAATGTGCAAATCAACGTCGACATGACCCCGGAAGAACTGCGCCGCCTGATGGGCTTGCCGGATGTGCAGGAATTCAACCAGAAAGTCATGGAGCAAATGCTGCAAAAAATGCAAGAAGGCGCAGAGGGCTTTGATCCTACGGGTATTTTTAAATCCAGCATCGTCAACAATGCTGATGCCATGAAGCACTGGATAAACCTGTTCGGCAATTTCGCCAGTGGCAAGAGTGCATAACAAACAGTAATCCTGCACAAAATCTGCAAAACATTTCTGCGGTATCTCCACATTAACAGGACAATACCTGCACAACTGATCCGTACCATGCATTCCTGACACTACTCACTGAACCGGCGACTGGCTCATGAATAACAATAAGCCGCATAGCCTTAGAGTCTGTTTTGCTGGTGGGTTTGACAAACCCGGAGACCCCTCCGAATGCCGGTCAGCGGTGCGACACCCGTTGGTCGGCATTCTTTGTCTTTCCGGTACTACAATAGATTTTTTATGGTAATTTCTTGGGTTTAGGGCATTAGAGGGTCAGGCATGAACAAACGCATACTCATTGCAGACGACGACCCCCATATCCGCGATGTCATCAGTTTCGCGCTGGAAAAAGCGGGTATGCAGGTCACACAGGCCGAAGAAGGCCGACAGGCACTGGAAACATTCCGTAGCCAGTCCGCCGACCTGATTGTGCTGGACATCAATATGCCGGAACTCGACGGGCTGGAAGTCTGCCGTGAAATCCGCAAATTTTCTGACGTGCCCATCCTGTTCCTGTCATCCCGCGATGATGAAATCGACCGTATCCTCGGTTTGGAAATCGGCGGGGATGATTACGTCACCAAACCGTTCAGCCCACGCGAACTGGTGGCAAGGATCAATGTCATCCTCAAGCGCACCCAGCCAAGCAGACCACCGGCAACTGAAACCCAGCCCGGCATCCTGCAATATGGCAAACTCAACATCTTGCCAGAGCAACACGCCGCAAGCTGGAACAACCAGCCCCTCAGCTTGACTGCTACCGAGTTTGCCATGCTGCAAATGTTTACCCGTCAGCCTACCCGCGTGTTCAGCCGCGACAGCATCATGAACAGTGCGTATGATGGCAATGTGTATGTCAGTGACCGCACCATCGACAGCCATATCCGTCATATCCGCCAGAAATTTGCCGATATAGGCTGTGAAAACGTCATCGAAACCGTCCATGGAGTAGGTTACAAACTCGCCACATGCCAATAAATGCCCGCCTGCCGCTGCCACGCAAAACGCTGTTCCGCTTGCGCAGCATTCTGCTGGTCGTAATGCTGGCAGTGTTGGCTTTGCCTTTGGGCGGTTTGTATTTTTTCCGCATTTATGAAAATGAACTGGTACAACAGACCGAGCTGGAACTGATTGCTCAGTCGGCAGCCTTATCAGCCACCTTTCGCCAACTAGTGCGGGATCAGCAGCGCGAAAACGATTTCGGCTACATCCAGTTTTCTTCCTCTCTGACCCAGCCGTATGCACCCTATGCCGCAAGGGTGCAAGCCGGTGATTCGTTTTACACTCCCGTCATACCGAGGGTAAACCTGATTGATCCGATTGCCCCGCCGCGCCCTGAAGCCCGCCCCAGTACCGAAGCGGTTGATCCGCTGGCTCGCAAACTCGGCGAACACATGATGCAAATCCTGCGGGATACCCAGCAGATTACCCTGACCGGTATCCGCGTGCTGGATGCCAACGGCACGGTCATTGCCGGGCGTGAAGAAGTCGGCCTGTCATTGGCACACATCCCTGAAGTAAAACAGGCATTGCAAGGCCAGTATGCCAGCATCATCCGCCAGCGGGTTTCCGATGAGCCGCCCCCACCGCTGTATTCGATCAGCCGGGGAACGCATATCCGTATCTTCATTGCCTTCCCCATTATCGAAAACGAGCGTTTGCAAGGGGTGATGTATCTTTCCCGCACCCCCACCAACATCATCAAACACCTGTATGAAAACCGGGGCATGGTGTTCCTTGCCACCCTGAGTTTGTTGGCACTGGCAGTGTTGCTGGTACTGTTTGTTTCCTCAACCATTTCCCGCCCGATCCGCGAGCTGTTGCGCCAGACAGAACGGGTAAGGCAAGGGGAACAGCTTGCGGTAGAACCCATCCAGAACCCTGTCACTCAAGAAGTGGCGCAACTGTCAGAAAGTTTCGCAGGCATGTCGCACGCACTGGCGGAACGTTCGGATTACATCCGCCGCTTCGCTACCCATGTGTCCCACGAATTCAAAACCCCGCTGACCGCCATGCAGGGTGCGCTGGAACTGCTGCATGACCATCTGGATACCATGCCACCGGCACGTTCCGAAAAATTCATCCAGAACCTACTGGCGGATACCCAGCGTCTCAAGCAACTGGTCAACCGCCTGCTGGAACTGGCACGTGCTGATGCCCTCGAACCCAGCAAGGAAACCAGCACCCTGCCTGACATTTGTAAGTCACTTAAAAGCCGCTATCAGGATCGCGGGCTGGAACTGCATTTCGGCAATGCCCTGCCGACCACGCCCTTGGCGATTGCCCCTGATGCCCTCGAAGCCATTTTCAACAACCTGCTGGACAACAGTCTGCAACACGGGGCGCACCGGGTAGACATCCACACCCGCTACTGGGTAGGAACCCTGCAAGTGCGCCTGCATGACAATGGCGAAGGCATTTCCCCTGCCAACCGTGACAAGATTTTCACTCCCTTTTTCACCACCAAGCGCAGCAAGGGTGGAACCGGCCTCGGGCTGGAAATCATTGCCTCCATCCTCAAGGCTTACGGCGGCAACATCCGTCTGGGCGAAGCCAGCCAGGGCGCAGAATTCGTGCTGGAACTGCCGCTGGAAAAGTCCGAACCCGAACGCAAGGGTCGTAACCATTCCCCACGATTATCGTCTTCCTGATACCGGTCAACAGGTTGCCCGTCTCCTTCCCCCGCACAGAAAACCAGAATAAGCAGCAGGAAAAGTTTGTTGGGGTGGTGAACCATGCGTTACCTGAAAATCTTGCTGTTGTGCCTATTGGCCTGTGTGCCTGCGATTCCTTCCGCATTCGTCGCTCCCGCTCAGATCACGTTGGAGAGTCAGAACAACTGGGGCGATGCCAATCCGCAGGATATTCAGGCTGCCTTGCAATCAGTCATTGAAGTGATCGCTCCCTATACTGCTGGGCGCAAGTTCGGCACGATCATTGTGCGCAAAAGCAATGCTGCTCCCATTTCCCTGTATGAGAAAGGCGTTAATGGTGAATACATCATCATGCTCAATGTACAGGGGCGGCACTGGTCACAGCTTGCTTACCAGTTTTCCCATGAAATGTGTCACCTGATGAGCAATTACGATCTGGCTCCCAACAATATTTCCCGCCAGCAATGGTTTGAGGAAGCCTTGTGCGAAGCCTTCAGCCTGTTTACGCTGGAGCGGATGGCAGCATACTGGGCAGAACACCCGCCTTACCCCGGCTGGAAGGATTACGCACCACGCTTCACCGAATACCTGCAAGACAACATGATGCAGACACACCGTCGCTTGCCGCTCGGTATGAAACTGCCAACCTGGTATCAGGAATACCACCAGCTTCTCAGTGATGACCCTATCGCCAGAGATCGTGACCTGAATGAGCTGGTAGCCAACCAGTTGCTGCCTGTTTTCAATGCAAACCCGGAAAATTGGATGGCTATCAATTACTTGAATCTAGGGGATGACAGGGGAGACAAATCCCTGCAAAAGTACCTGCATGACTGGGAACAAAACGCGCCCCCCAACCTGCAAGCCCCGGTCAGGGAAATCCGCAAGCTGCTGTTGAAGAACTCTGCATAAACCATTCTTCAGAAACAGGTTTTAGCCGCAGTAAAAAAACTCTATTATGATAGTGGCTAGACGCTGAACTTTTCAGTGTGACTTTTATCAATAAATATAACAAAAATACATTCACGGGGAACACGCCATGAACAAACCAATGCTGTTACTCGGTGCACTGACGATTTTCATGATGGGCTACTGGATTCCTGAAGACCGTCATGTTCCGGTAGAAGGCGCCAAACCATACGACTGGAACCCAGCCTCATTCTGGTACGTGGGCGGTCTGAACGCGCAAAAAGGAATCAATATTTTCGCCAGTAAGGGAACACCCGTGGAAGCGACTACGGGCGGCTGGGTTATTTACCGCGAAAATGACCCGGAAGGTGACAATTCCGTGTGGGTGCTGGGGGCAAAATGGCGCTTGCACCACTACGCCAATATGGACAGTGTAAACGTCCAACCAGCCTCTTGGGTGAAAACCGGGGAACAGATTGGCACGGTAGGCACACCTGTCAGTGCCAAGCCGCGCCCTGCCAACCTGTATTATTCCATCCGCAGTTTGCCCCCACAGGTTTCCGAGTGGGAACCGGACAAGCCGTTCGGGCTAGATCGGGTTTTTTACGTGAATCCGCATGAGTTTCTGACGGCTTATCAGGCTACAGATAGTAGTCATGAACAACCCAGTCCAGGTAACACCTCACCCACCCCGGAAAAGCCCTGAACATCCAGCATTTCGACAGTCGCCTAGCTTAAATGGAGTATACTGTGGCTTTGTAATTAGCCTTGCAAAGCCACATGTCCCAGCCCAACACCAAGCCGCTTGTCCTCGTGGACGGTTCTTCCTACTTGTTCCGCGCTTTCCACGCCCTGCCGCCGCTGACCAATTCGCATGGCGAACCGACTGGCGCGATGCACGGCGTGCTCAATATGCTTGATAAGCTGCGTAAGGATTACGCCCCGGAACACATGGCGGTGATTTTCGACGCCCCCGGCAAGACCTTCCGTGATGGTATGTACCCGCAATACAAAGCCAACCGTCCGCCGATGCCGGAGGATTTGCGCTGCCAGATTGAGCCACTGCTGGATATTATCCGCGCACAAGGCTACCCGTTGTTGATTATCCCCGACGTGGAAGCCGACGACGTGATCGGTACGCTGGCAGCGCAGTACGACGGCAAGGTAATCATTTCCACCGGTGACAAGGACATGGCGCAATTGGTGGATCAACGTGTCCACCTGATCAATACCATGAGCGGGCTGTATTCCGACCCGGCGGGGGTAGTAGAAAAGTTTGGTGTCACCCCGGAACGCATCCGCGACTACCTTGCCCTGATCGGCGACACCGTGGATAACGTACCCGGTGTCAACAAGGTCGGGCCGAAAACGGCAGTCAAATGGCTGGAAGAGTACGGCTCTTTGGACAATATCATCGCGCACGCTGCCGAGTTCAAGGGCAAGATCGGTGACAACCTGCGCGAAGCGCTGGCACACCTGCCGCTGTCGTATGAGCTGGTGACGATCAAGTGCGATGTGGAATTGGACATTACCCCGGAAACGTTGGCGTTTAACCCGCAGGATGTGGATAGGTTGAGGGAACTGTATGAGCGCTATGAGTTTCGGACACGGTTGGCGGCGTTGAACAGCTCCGCTGTTACCACCCATCCTAACCTTCCCCCGCAAGGAGGGAAGGAACAAGAAGGCAGTACTGGCGACCTCTTCACTCCCTTCCCCCCCAGCGGGGGAAGGGCTGGGGATGGGGGGGATAGCGTCGGTAACGACGCTTATGCCACCATCCTCTCACAAGCAGACCTCGACCGCTGGCTCCAGCGCCTACAGCAAGCAGGCGAATTTTCCTTCGACACCGAAACCACCAGCCTCAACTACATGGATGCCGAAATCGTTGGCGTCTCCTTTGCCATTGTTCCCGGTGAAGCCGCCTACCTGCCGCTGGCACACGACTACCTCGGCGCACCGCCGCAACTCAACCGTGAGGCCGTGTTCGCCCAACTCAAGCCGTTGCTGGAAGACCCAGCCATCCGCAAAATCGGTCAAAACCTCAAATACGACCGCAGCGTGCTGCTCAACCACGGCATCGAATTGCGCGGCATTGCCCACGACACCATGCTCGAATCCTACGTGCTGGATTCCACCGCCAGCCGCCACGATTTCGATACCTTGTGCGCCAAGCACCTCAACCACACCACCATCAGCTTTGCCGATATTGCGGGCAAGGGCAAACACCAGATCACGTTCAATCAGGTCGCGCTGGAACAGGCCACCCCCTACGCTGCCGAAGATGCCGATTACACCCTGCGCCTGCACCAGCATTTCGCGCCGCAGTTGCAGGCACTCGACGCGCAACGCAAGCTGTACGAAACGGTGGAAATACCGTTGCTGAGCGTGCTTTCCACGATTGAGCGCAATGGTGTCAAAGTCGATGCCACTATGCTTGCCAGACAAAGCAAGGAACTGGACGCGCGTATGCACAAGGTGATGCTGGAGGCTTATGCAGCAGCAGGACAGGAATTCAACCTTGCCTCACCCAAGCAACTGGGGGAAATCCTCTACACCAAACTTGGCCTGACTGCCCCGCGTAAAACCCCCAAAGGGCAACCGTCCACTGCCGAGGATGTGCTGGAGGATCTGGCAGCACAGGGGCATGAATTACCCAGTCTGATCCTCGAACATCGCGGTTTGGCAAAGCTCAAATCTACCTACACCGACAAACTGCCCGAACAGATCAACCCGCGTACCGGGCGGGTACATACTTCCTACCATCAGGCAGTCGCTTCTACCGGGCGCTTGTCATCCACCGACCCGAATTTGCAGAACATTCCAGTGCGTACCGAGGAAGGGCGGCGTATCCGTCAGGCGTTTATCGCCGAACCTGGCTGCAAGCTGCTGGCGGCGGATTATTCGCAGATTGAACTGCGCATCATGGCGCATTTGTCGGGTGACAAGGGTTTGCTGGAAGCGTTTGCCAGCGGCAAGGATGTACACCGTGCCACTGCCGCCGAAGTGTTTGGCACACCGCTGGCGCAAGTGAGCACGGAGCAACGCCGTGCCGCCAAGGCGATCAATTTCGGCCTGATTTACGGTATGTCCGCCTTCGGCCTCGCCAAGCAACTGGGGGTAGACCGCAAGGATGCGCAGGATTACGTCAACCTGTATTTCGCCCGCTACCCCGGCGTAAAACAGTACATGGATGACACCCGCGAACAGGCAAGGGCGCAAGGCTACGTTGAAACGCTGTTCGGTCGCCGCCTGTTCCTGCCCGACATCAAGTCGAAGAATGCCGCCACCCGCCAGTATGCGGAACGCACTGCCATCAATGCGCCAATGCAGGGCACGGCTGCCGACATCATCAAGAAAGCGATGATTGCGGTGGATGGGTGGTTACGTGACAGCGGCCTGCAAACCAGAATGATCATGCAGGTGCATGACGAACTGGTGTTTGAAGTGCCGGAACACGAGCTGGCAACCGTGCAGGTGCGGGTTACTGAGCTGATGACGAATGCAGTACAACTGGCAGTGCCGTTGGTGGTGGATAGCGGTATCGGGAATAACTGGGATGAAGCCCATTAAGGATTGCGCCCCATTGGTCGACAGGTTGCAAACCCTGGGCAAAGTTCTCGGTTTTTCTGCCATTGGCATCAGCAATATTGACCTTGCCCATGCCGAACAACGCCTGCTTGACTGGCTGGCACACGGCTACCACGGTGACATGGAGTGGATGCAACGCCACGGCAGCAAACGTAGCCGCCCGGCTGAGCTGGTTCCCGGTACGCTCAGCATCATCAGTGTGCGCATGGATTATTTCCCGCCCGCCAGTACCGATGCGGCCATGCTGCTCAATCACCCGCAACGTGCCTACATTTCCCGTTACGCGCTGGGGCGTGACTATCACAAGCTATTGCGCCAGCGACTGGAAAAGCTGGCACAACAGCTACAGGCTGACATCGGTGCATTTGGCTACCGGGTTTTTACCGACAGCGCCCCGGTGTTGGAAAAGCCGATTGCGCTCAAAGCCGGGTTGGGCTGGATGGGCAAACACACCAACATCCTCAGCCGTGAAGCTGGTTCCTGGTTTTTTCTGGGTGAAATCTATACCGATTTGCCGCTGCCGGAAACTGGGCAGGTCAGCGGGCATTGTGGGCAATGCACGGCGTGCATTGATGTCTGCCCGACCCAGGCGATTCTTGCCCCTTATGTGCTGGATGCACGCCGGTGCATTTCCTACCTGACTATCGAGCATCAGGGTAGTATTCCAGTAGCACTGCGTCCCTTGCTGGGCAACCGCATTTACGGTTGTGATGATTGCCAGTTGATATGCCCGTGGAACCGGTTTGCGCAAACCTCTCTGGAAGCGGATTTTGCCGTGCGTCAGCGGCTGGATTGTGCCAGCCTGAGCGAGCTGTTCCAGTGGAGTGAGGCGGAATTCCTGCGTAAACTGGAAGGTTCCGCTATTCGTCGTATCGGCTACGAACGCTGGTTACGTAATATCGCGGTGGCACTGGGGAATATGCCAGCCAATCCATCCACCCTGCGTCTGCTGCAATTCCGGCGGCAGGCAGTCAGCAGTTCGCTGGTGCAGGAACACATCGACTGGGCAATTGGCAGGCACGATCAGTCCAAAAATTAACCGATCATCTGTCTTTATTGTCCTCTTGTCTGCGGTTATTTCCGTCTGTCACATAACGCTGCACATTTGCATTTTTTTCTGTAAGGATATGCCCATACACAAGCCGAAAACACAAAACGACACCATGAAAACAAGAAAAAACAGTGTGTTATTGTCAATCCTTGCCCTGTTGCCATTGTTTGGCTGTGCAAGCGTACAAAATCACCCCGTCTACAGTGCATGGCAGGAAAAAGCCTATAGCGCTTACGGGATGCCGGTTCCAGCATCGGGCGCTGTTCCCTTCATGAGTGCCACCATGCCTTCTCGGTCTTATACGGAGCGAGGTTCGTCATACCGCTTGCAGCACGGTTATACCGGGCGTACTTTGCGGGTTTCGGCTCCGGTGGTGTCAGCCGCTGAACAGAATTACATCGCTCAACACTATTCATTAAGATAGCCTGTTGACCAACCTATTGTTAGCCCCTGGGGTCCACACGGACTCCACTTCGACACAAAGGTCTTAGCCCTTCCTTTGTGTCCTTTTAGCCAGACCCTTTATTTCGGGTCTGGCTTTTTTTCGTTGTACACTCGCGCTGGTATCAATCCGAATTCTTCAAGGAGATCCTGATATGGACATCGGTGCATTACGCCGGGAATACACCCAGGCAGGTCTGGAACGCGCCACGCTGGCTGATAACCCTTTCCAGCAATTCAGTCTGTGGTTTCAGCAAGCGGTCACGGCGGAAGTGTTGGAACCCAATGCCATGCAGATTGCGACCGTGGCTGCCAACGGCAAGCCTTCCTTGCGCACGGTGTTGCTCAAATCCTATGATGAACAGGGATTTGTGTTTTTCACCAACTACCATAGCCAGAAAGCCCAGCAGATCAACGAAAATCCGCAAGTAGCCCTGCTGTTGTTCTGGAAAGAGCTGGAGCGGCAGGTGGAAATTATTGGCAGGGCAGAAAAGGTTTCCACCCTGGAATCCCTGCGCTATTTCACGACCCGCCCGCGTGGCAGCCAGTTGGGGGCATGGGTATCGGCACAGAGTTCCATTATTACCTCACGCACGTTGCTGGAAATGAAGCTGGATGAAATGAAACGCAAGTTCAGTGCCGGGGAAATCCCGCTGCCCGATTTCTGGGGCGGCTACCGTATCGTCCCGGAAACCATCGAATTCTGGCAGGGACGCCCCAGCCGCCTGCATGACCGCTTTGAATATCGCCGTACTGAAACCGGTTGGGAAATTGTGAGGCTGGCACCGTGAATACTTTGCAACTGAAAATACCGCCGCCGGTTTACCTGCTGGCTTTTGCCGGAATGATGTGGCTGCTGGATGCACAACTGCCGCTATGGCAGTGGCTGGCTGCACCGTGGAACAAGCTGGGGCTGGTGCTGATCGTACTGGCTTTAGTGGTAGATTTCTGGTCGCTTGGGCTGTTTTTCCGCGCCCATACCACGTTCAATCCCATCCATCCCGAGCGCACTCGCGAACTGGTGACAGATGGCTCTTACCGTTATACCCGTAATCCCATGTATCTGGGGATGCTGATTATCCTTTCTGGCTGGGGCATTTATCTTGGAAGTCTTGGCCCCTTCCTGCTGTTGCCATTATTTGTGCTGACCCTGACGGTGCAGCAGATCATTCCCGAAGAAAAAATGCTGGCAGAAAAATTTGGTGAAAGGTATCGTGCATACACAAAGCGGGTTCCCCGTTGGCTCTAAGAGGGTGGCAGGATGTCTGTGCGTAGTATTGTAATTGTGAGTGGTTTGTTGTTGCTGGCAGCGTGCAACACGGATAATCCGTTGGCAGGCAGCAATGCCCCGGTATCTTCTGGAACCCTGAAGATTGAAACTGTCGAATTCCAGCGCAACGGTGGCCCGCAATGCCCAGGTACTCCGGGCGTCACACCTGATAACCAGCAGTGTGCCAGCGTCAGGATTTCCTACCCCAAGGTGCAAGACCCTGGCAACCCGGCAGTGGCTGAAACCATCAACCAGTTTATTCGGACCCAATTGCTGGAATATGGCGAAGATGAGCAAGGCAAACAGCCTGCCACCCTGGATGAACTTGCCAACACCTTCATCGGTGAATACTTGCAAGACCCGGTGGGAGCCTGGGAAATGGAGCGCCACATCGCGGTGGCTTTCGGCACGGAACAACTGCTAACCCTCAGTTATAGTGAAAGTGGCTATACCGGTGGGGCGCACCCATTCAGTGGACAGCGCCATTTTGTGCTGGCTACCGGCAACGGGCAGCAACTTACCCTGTCTGACCTGCTGGCTTCCGGTTACGAAAGCCAACTGAATGTTGCAGGCGAAAAAGCCTTCCGTCAGGCACGCGAAATAGCCCCGGATGCAAATCTGGAGTCGGAAGGTTTCTGGTTTGAGAACAATGCCTTCAAGGTCAACACCAATTTCGGGGTCATGGCTGACGGCTTGCTGTTCACGTTCAATCCTTACGAGGTCGCGCCCTATGCCCTTGGGCCGACGGATTTCACGGTACACTACGAAGACATCCGCAGCCTGATAAGCACCAGCAGCCCGCTGGCAGCACTCGCCAAGTAAACAGGCAATGCAATACCTGCGTGACCCGGAACGTATTCTCCAGCAAAATTACGCCAACATCCGGGAACAACTCACGCTGGATGCCTTCACCCCTGCACAGCAACAGGTGGTTATCCATCTGGTGCGGGCTTACGGCGACCCGTTACTGGCACAACACATCCTGTTCAGCCAGCACGCCATTGATGTTGCCCTGAAAACCATCAAAAAACGCAACAACATCCTCTATGATGTCGAACTGGTACGGCATACACTGGATACAACCCTGTTGTACCAAGAGCCGCTTAGCTTTCTCGGCAAGGCCGCCGTCATTTCCCATGCCAAGGCCAGCAAGCAAACCCGTGCCATGACAGCGGTGGATTACTGGAAGCCCTACATGGCGGGTTCCATCATCCTGATCGGTGAATCAGCCACTGCTTCGCTACGTTTGCTGGAAATCCTCAAGGAGGGTGCACCCAAACCCGCCCTGATTGTGACAACCTCGCGTGGTTTCGTGAATGCAGAAGCTGCCAAGCGCATATTGTGGGAGCAACATGCCGACCTGGGGGTGGAATGCATTGTGCTGGCAGGAACCCGTGGCGGCGGTGTGCTGGCTGCCACCATCATGAATGCCCTGCTGATGCTCCAGCAAGGCATCTACGTGTAAGCCGCCTTACAGCTTTTCCAGATTGGCATAACCCAGCACCAGCCACTTTACCCCCGCAGTCTTGAAATTGACCTGTACGCGGGAATGCGCCCCGGAACCTTCCGCATTGGTGATCACCCCTTCGCCGAATTTGGCGTGGCGCACCCGTTGCCCGATACGGTAGCCGGTTTCGGCTTCGGCGTATTTGTTCGGGGTACGTACCGGCGGTGGCGGGGCGGATGGGCGATAGCCGCCGCCATCGGTGTAACGGGTAGTCTGGTAGGTCTTCACTTTCGGGCGTACTTCTTCCACCAGTTCCTCCGGCAGTTCACGCAGGAAACGTGACGGCGGGTTGAACTGGGTGCGCCCGTGCAACTGGCGTTGTTCGGCGTAGCTCATCACCAGTTCCTGTTCGGCGCGGGTAATGCCGACGTAGCACAGGCGGCGTTCTTCCTCCATCCGTGCCGGGTCATCGGCAGACATCTGGTGCGGGAACAAGCCTTCTTCCAGCCCACACAGGAACACCAGCGGGAATTCCAGCCCCTTCGCCGAATGCAGGGTCATCATTTGCACACAGTCTTCGCCTGCTTCACCTTGCCCTTCACCCGCTTCGAGGGCAGCGTGGGAGAGGAAAGCGGAAAGCTCGTCCATTTCCGGCATATCGTCCGTTCTGACGTAGGTGTAGCCCCGTGCCGCTGTCACCAATTCGCCCAAGTTATCCACCCGTGCTTGCCCTGCTTCCCCTTTTTCTTTGGCGAGGAAATGCGGTTTTAGTCCCGCAAGGTCAATGATGATTTCCACCTGTTCGGCAAGGGGTAAGGTGTTGATGTCGCTTGCCATGCGGTTGATGAGATGCACGAAATGCAGCACACCGTTAGCCGCCCGTGGGGTGAAATCACCAATCTCGGCGGCTTGGTTGGCGGCTTCCCACAAGGAAATATTGGCAGTGCGGGCGTGGATACGCAGGATGTCGACGGTGCGTTCGCCGATGCCGCGTGGTGGATGGTTGACGATGCGTTCAAACGACGCATCATCTTGGCGATTCACGCTCAGGCGCAAATACGCTAGCGCATCCTTGATTTCCGCCCGCTCGAAGAAGCGCAAGCCGCCATACACGCGATAGGGGATGCGGTTTTCGTTGAAGGTGGTTTCAAACACCCGTGATTGCGCGTTGGAACGGTACAGCACCGCCACGTCGCGGCGCACGCCGCCCTGTTTCACCCATTTCTGGATGCGCCCGGCAACGAAACGCGCTTCATCCAGTTCGTTGAAGGCGGCGTAGAGTTGCAGGCGTTCGCCCTCCTTGCCATCTGTCCACAGGTTTTTGCCCAGCCGCCCCCGGTTGTTGCTGATAAGCGTGTTCGCGGCGGTGAGAATATTGGCGGTGGAACGGTAATTCTGCTCCAGCCGGATGGTTTCGCAGTTGGGGAAATGTTTGGTGAAATTGCGGATGTTTTCGATCTTCGCCCCACGCCAGCCGTAAATCGACTGGTCGTCATCGCCGACTGCAAACACTGGGTTGTTGTCCCCGGCAATCAGCCGCAGCCACGCATATTGCAGTGCGTTGGTATCTTGGAACTCATCCACCAGAATGTGGCGGAAACGGTTGCGGTAATGCTGTTGCAGGTCGGGGTTGTCGCGCAGCAGTTCCAACGAGCGCAGCAGCAGTTCGGCGAAATCGACCACGCCGTTGCGCTGGCAGGCTTCCTCGTAGACGGTGTAAATCCGCACCATTTGCCGCTGGGCGAAATCACCCCGGTCTTCGATGTGCTGTGGGCGCGAACCTTCATCCTTGCGGGCATTGATGAAACCAGCCACCTGACGCGGCGGGTAACGGGTTTCATCCAGTTCCAGCGACTTGAGGATGCGCTTGACCATGCGGATCTGGTCTTCGGAATCGAGAATCTGGAAGGTCTGCGGCAGTTTCGCCAGTTGCCAGTGCAGGCGCAGCAGGCGGTGGGCGATGCCGTGGAATGTTCCCACCCACATACCACCGGTCGGTACTTGCAGCAGTTCCTGGATGCGCCCGCGCATTTCCGCCGCCGCCTTGTTGGTGAAGGTAACAGCGAGGATGCTGAAGGGCGAAGCATTTTCGACTTCGATCAGCCAGGCAATGCGGTGTACCAGCACACGGGTCTTGCCGCTGCCTGCCCCGGCAAGGACAAGAATAGGCTTGGGCGGCGCAGACACGGCCAGTTGCTGCTGCGGGTTCAGGGGGGCGAGGATGGGGGAGGTTGTATTCATGCAGGGATTGTAGCGTTTAACGCGGCTTGGTTCATGCTGTTCCGTTGTGCAATTCGGTTTCACCCATCCAGTAACACAGCAAGGGGGCGGGTATTCGTGTCTGGTATCTTTTATCCCGGTGGCATTCAATCGCCTGATCGGCAATACTGGTATTCATGCAACACCTCCTCGTCGACATTTCCGCCCACGGCCTCGGGCACGTGGCGCAGACTTCCGCTGTCCTGAATGCGCTCGACTGCGCCCATTTGCGTCTGACCATCCGCTCCATGACACCGGAAAGCGTGTTGCGTCGCCGTATCCGCCATCCTTTCACCCTGATTCCCTGGCAGCAGGATAACGGTATGCTGATGCATGACGCGCTGCGGGTGGATGTGCCTGCCAGTATGCACTGGTACGCAACCTTCCACGCCAACTATTGCGAACGCAAGGCGCAGGCTGCCCGCGAACTGGAACGGCTTCAGCCTGATCTGCTGTTTGCCAATATTCCCTACCTGAGTCTGGATGCTGCGGGGGAATGTGCTATTCCGGCAGTGGCGCTGTGTTCGCTCAACTGGGCAGACGTGTTCCATGCTTATTGCAGCAAACTGGCAGGAGCCGAAAAAATTTATGCTGAAATTCGCCACGCCTATACGCAGGCGGAGGTTTTCCTGCAACCTGTGCCATCAATGGTGATGCATCACGACTTGCGTACCCGCGCTATTGCCCCCATTGCTGCCATCGGACAACGCCAGCCTGAGTTGTTGCGGGCAAAAGCGCGGCAACCGGATACCACCCGTTTCGTGCTGGCAGCTCTGGGCGGAATCGGGGTGGAATACCCGTTGGCAAACTGGCCTGTTTTGCCGGGTGTGTGCTGGATATTCCCGGATGCGGCCTTGTGGCGGCAACGTGAGGATTTCCTGCCGGAATCGCTGTTTGGTTTGAGCTATCTGGATTTGCTGGCATCCTGTGATGCTGTCATCACCAAAACCGGCTATGGCACGCAAACGGAAGCGGTGGTGAATCAGGTTCCGGCCTTGTGTATCCGCCGGGGTGACTGGCCGGAGGAACCCAACCTGCCGGATTGGCACGCCCAACACGGTGAAGTGTTGTTCACCGACTGGCAGCAGATACAGGTGTGTAGCTTCGGGGAACAGATCATGACCTTGCTGGAAACGCCATGGGGGAAGCCAGCAGTTTCCCCCACGGGTGCTGCCGAAGCAGCGTCGGTGTTACAGGCTCGCTTGCAAGCCTTGTAAATGCTTATGGCACGATGCAACCGCGCCAGGTACTGCTATGTACGGCCTGATAAAACTCAAACGTGCCTTCAAAGCAGTTGGGTTCATACAGGTTGCTTGCCCCGGTAAAGCTGCTCAGACGAGCACCGTTCTGGTCGAAATATTCCATGGTCAGGTGCTGTGGGTCAGGTTGTGACCAGATGCCAGTAGTGGCACTGCCGCCCGTATCAATGCTGTTGTTGGGGTTGAGGGTCAGGGTGGCTGGATCCTGCAATTCCGGCGGACACTGCGAAATATTCATGTTGTACCAGCAGTTGGTGAAATTCAGGGTTGCCGGTGGTGTTACCACAATATCCGGCCCGACCGGAATGGGGGCACTAACCACGGTTGTGACGGTCTTGCTGTTGTTGTTCGGGTTGGCTTCCCCGCTGACCGGGACAACAGCCGCGCTGAACTGGATGCTGCTGTCCGTTGCCGGGGTAATGACATCAAACGGCAAAACCTTGTAGCCATAATTCGGCAGGGAAGGAATCGCACAGTTCAGGACGTTGCCGTTTGCCGTACAGTTGGGTGCTTGTACCAGGGTGACATTGGCTGGCAGGGTAATGGTGGCGGTGGTGCTAGCAGCCACACTGTTTTGCACGGTATTGCGCACCCGTGCTTCATAGCGGGTAGTGGTGGTAGCACGGGCAGTGACGGGGGCGATCGGGAAATCCATCACCAGTTCCGGCGGGATGGCAGGGGCGCTGACGGTGGTAGTAACGGTGGCACTGTTGTTCGCGGTATTGTTCTCGCGGCGTACCGGTGCGACGCTGCCGCTGATTTGCAGGGTGGTGGCGGTTGCTGGTGTCATGATGTCAATGGGCAAAACCCTAGAAGCATTACTGGCAAGAGCAGGAATCGCACAACTCAGGCTGTTGCCGTTGACATTGCAACCGGGAGCTTGTACCTGTGTGACATTGGTTGGCAAGGTGAAGGTGGCAGTGGTGCTGGCAGAAGTGCTGTTGGTGGCAATATTGGTGATGCGGGCTTCGTAATGGGTATTGCTGGATGTGATCGTGCTGGTTGGGGCGACCGGGAAGGTCAGTGCCAGATCAGCAGGGGGAGCGGCATATGCCCCGGTGGCAAAACTGGACAAAATGATGAAGCTGATTGTTTTTAAAGATAATGGTTGTTGCTTTTTTTGCATGACACTCTCTCCGTTATGTTGTTGTTGATTGATGCTTGTAACAATAGGATTATTTTATGAATGTGTGGTTTCATACATCCATCAGCGGTATGAATCGGCAGACAAATATCGGGGAGTCTCCAAAATACCACACGAACCTCGGCAGTAATTGCCGGAACTGTTATATTCAGCTATTCAATTAACCTGATGATGACGTTACAAACACCAATAAGGAGGCAGCCATGCAAGACGGTATTCTCAGTGAAAGCATGAAAGGTATTTCCCACATTGCCAACAATCCTTACCGGCATTTGCAAAAGATTTCTGCCGAGATTGACAGCTACGATACTCGTGACAAGATCGACCGGGTGCTAGATGAGCTGGATTTCATCCATGAATTGCTGGATCCGGAAATGCAGCCGATGGTAACGAAAGTCACGGATGCACTGATGGATCGTTATCGGGCGCTGGGCTGATTCCGGCTTGGCGGCGGCATGGAAACCTATGCCAAACGTTTGAACAACCCGTTTCGAGGCCTGTTGCAGGTGGTTGCGACCACTCAGGTACGTGCCCTCAGTTTCGACGGGCGTTATTGGGAACTCCAGTTTCTGTGCGATATGCATCAGCTTAAGCCTGCGCTGCGGAAGTCCGTGCCGCGTTTCCAGTATGCCCGCATCGGTCAGTGGGATACCCAGCGCGGGTTTCAGCCCTATCCGCTTGACCCGGTACTGGATCGTGCCGAGGTAGAGCAGCATTACGGTGCAGTAGTTGCAGCGTTGGGTAATGTCCATGCTCCCCTGCCGCAGGATGATGTTTACGAATACTGGTTGCTGGATGAGCAAAATGCCCAGCCGCTGGCTTTGCTTGCCAGTTGCCGCACGGCTGCGGAAATGGCGGAACTGACTCCGCGCCAACCTTGTTGGAAAGCCGTCAGTGCCGCCCAACTAGCCATCAGCTACACAGGAGAAGAAACCCGCCGGGGAATGCCGCCCGTTGCTTACCGGCTGGAAGTCCAGGTCAAGGCCAGAGCCGGGCAAAATCCGCTAGCCCGCTGGTATCGGCGTAATCCTGATGGTTCCGGGCAGGAAAGCAGCCAGACGGGTGGTGATTGCGCCCTCTTGCCTGCCAGTGCCTTTCCCGAACTGTTGTTGCGCGAAGACTGGCCTAACAACACGGCACAGGATTTGTGCGACCGCTACCTGCAACGGCTTGCCCCACAATTGCTGGTTTTGCAGGGGCTTTCTCATTCAGCCCGAGACCGGTTGGAACAGATGGCAAGCCAGCATGTGGTGGAAATGGATAGGTGTTTCCATCTGTATCCGGCAGTCGCTGACCCCCAGCGCATGACAGCCTGGCGGGTGGAAGCGCGGTTGCGGGTGGCTTGCGGGCGCGAGTAAGGCCGGGTTAGTCAGGGGCGGAAGTGTGTTTCCAGTGCAGCCAGCAAGGTGTCCACATCGGCACTGCTGTGGGCTGCTGAAAATGTAACCCGCAAGCGGGCGGTATCGACGGGCACGGTAGGCGGGCGGATGGCTGTCACCAGAATACCAGCCTCTGCCAATTGCTGGCTTAGTAGCAATGCCTGTTCGCTGCTACCGATCAAGATCGGCTGGATGGGCGTGTCGGAAGGCATCAGCGGTAAACCAAGCTGACTTGCACCCAGGCGGAATTGCCGGATGAGTGCCTGCAAGTGTTCGCGCCGCCAGTGTTCGGTTTGTGCCAGTTGCAGGCTGGTGAGTGTGGCAGCGGCAATGGCGGGCGGTTGGGCAGTGGTGTAAATCCAGGTACGGGCGGTCTGGATCAGGTATTCGATCAGCTCGTGGCTACCAGCTACAAACGCACCCGCAGTTCCCAGTGCTTTGCCCAATGTACCCATCAGGATGGGGACATCGCTTTGACCCAGACCTTCCGCTTCCAGCAGACCAGCACCGTTTTTCCCCAGTACGCCAATACCGTGGGCGTCATCCACCATCAGCCAGGCATCGTGTTCCCGCGCCATAACTGCCAGCTTGCCGACCGGGGCAACATCGCCATCCATGCTGAACACACCATCCGTGAGGATCAGTTGGGTGACATTGTTGTCTTCTTCCTGTGCCAGCAGGCGTTTGCCCAGTGAGGATGTGTCATTGTGCGGGTAACGTATCAGTTTCGCCCCAGACAGCAACCCAGCATCCACTAGCGAAGCATGGTTGAGACGGTCGGCATACACTACGTCGTTGCGGCTGCTGAGCAGGGCATTCGCTACTCCTAGGTTTGCCATGTAGCCAGTGGAAAACAGCAAAGCACGTTCCCGCCCGGTAAAGGCAGCGAGGGCTTCTTCCAGTTGTTGGTGGGGACGTGAGTGCCCGCTGACAAGATGGGCTGCACCACTGCCGACCCCATACGTATTGGCTGCGACCTGCATGGCGTGGATCACATCCGGGTGATTTGCCAGCCCCAGATAATCATTGCTGCAAAACACTAGCATGGGTTTACCGTCGATATGCATGTGCGGTTGCTGGGCGGAATCAGTCGTGCGGGTACGGCGGTAAAGGTGGCGGTCGTGGCGGGCGATCAGTTCGGAGTGGAGTCGGTCAAATTTGGGATCGTTTGTCATTGGGTTTTATGAGCGAGGGGGAAAGTTCGGGGGTGGCTGCCTCTCCACCCCCGTGAGCGTGATTACGCTTTCTTGATCATGAAAGTGTATTCGCCGCCAGCTTCGCTGCTGCTAACCATTTCGTTGCCGGTTTGCTTGCAGAATGCTTCCATATCCTTGACAGAACCTGGGTCGGTAGCGATGACCTTCAGCACTTCCCCGGAAGCCAGACCATTGATAGCCTTCTTGGTACGAAGGATAGGCAGTGGGCAGTTCAGGCCGCGTGCGTCAAGTTCCTGTTTAAAATCAGACATGTTTCCTCTCCTGATCTCAGATTGATGTGATTGCGATCCAAAATTTAGGCTTTGTAACATATCACCAAAATTGCCGTATCGCCATATCTCCGTATACTTGCCGTTTTAGGTAGCAGGAAATCAGCCATGACAGGTACACAACTTCATTTCAGCAAAATGCACGGTATTGGCAACGATTTCGTGGTGCTGGATTGTATCAACCAGCAAGTCAGGCTGGATGCGGCGCAAATTCGGCGCATTGCTGACCGGCATTTCGGGGTGGGCTGTGACCAGTTGTTGCTGGTGGAGGCGTATGCGGGTGACGATGCCGATTTTCGCTACCGAATTTTCAATGCGGATGGTGGCGAAGTGGAACAATGCGGTAACGGTGCACGCTGCTTTGCGCGTTTTGTGTACGATCAGGGCTTGACGCACAAAACCACCATTCCGGTAATGACGGCTGCGGGGCGGATTGTGCTTGAAATCCGTTCAGATGGGCAGGTGACAGTCAACATGGGTGTGCCTGAACTGGAGCCAACCCGCATCCCTTTCATTTCCGAACAGCGGCAAACGCTCTATAATCTGGAAGTGGCGGGCGAATTATGCACATTTGCCGCTGTTTCGATGGGAAATCCGCACGCAGTGCTGCAAGTTGCCGATGTGGATACTGCGCAGGTTGAAATGCTGGGGCCACAACTGGAAAGACATCCGGCATTTCCCCGACGTGTCAATGTAGGTTTCATGCAGGTGGTTGGGCGTGACCGTATCCGCTTGCGGGTATTTGAGCGCGGTTCTGGTGAAACCTTGGCATGTGGCACAGGTGCGTGCGCCGCTGTGGTGGCAGGTCGGCTACAAGGTTTGCTGGATGCACAGGTCAGTGTGGCATTACCCGGCGGGCAATTGCAGGTTCAGTGGCAAGGTGAAGGGCAGCCGGTATGGATGACCGGCCCGGCAGAAACAGTATTCAGGGGTACACTCACAGTATGAGCACGCAAGGCGGACAGGATGGCAACAGCATCAGCGCGGAACAGGTGGCGGCATGGTTGCAGCAACACCCGGATTTTTTCCGTGAGCACGAAGATTTACTGGATTGCCTGAGTATTCCCCACCCACATACCGGTGATGCGGTTTCCCTGCTGGAACGGCTGGTACAACGCCAGCGCAACCGTTATCAGGAGTTGGAACAACGCCAGCATGACATGCTGCGGGCTGCCCGTGACAGTGAGCATGTAATCAACCGCCTGCACAACATGGCGCTGGAACTGATGACTTGCGACAGCCTGGATGATGTGGTGGCAACCTGCAACAGCCTGTTGCGCGGTGATTTCAAGGCGGACAGCGTGGTGTTGCGCCTGATCGGGCACGGCAAACCCCGCGATGGTTTGCATTTCATCAGCCCGGAAGACAAGGCTCTCAAACAGCTTGCTGCCTTGTTCCGCAAGCGTCAGCCTGTGTGTGGGCGCTTGCGTCCGCGTCAGCAGATGTTCCTGTTTGGTGAGGAAGGTGTCGCCATCAAGTCAGCAGTACTGATTCCGCTGTATGAAGCACGTGAAATCGGGGTGCTGGCACTGGGCAGTGAAAACGAAGGCCGTTTCTATCCCGGCATGGGTACTTTGTTCATCGGGCAACTGGGTGACCTGGTGGCTCGGGCACTGGTGCGTTATCTGGATACGCCCCTGCAAACTGCCGAGTCGGGTTCCTGAGTTTGGACAGTGCTACCGACAGCCTGTTAAACCGTTATCATCACCACCTCGCCAGTGAACGGCGCTATTCCCCACGCACGGTCAGCAGTTACGAAACCGATTTGCAGGCATTTCTCGGCTGGCTGGTGCAGCAATCCCCTGAACAGGTGGTTTCCCCGCTAGTAGTGCAAACCTGGCAAGTGCGCCAGTGGATCAGCCAGTTGCACCGCAAGGGCTTGTCCGGCAAGAGTTTGCAACGCAAGTTGTCTTCCATCCGCCGCTTTTACCGTTTCCTGCTGCGCGAAAACCTGATCGAGCATAACCCGGTGGTGGATGTGCAATCCCCCAAACATGCCCGCAAACTGCCGGATACGCTGGATGCAGAGACCCTAGACCGCTTGCTCGACATTGAGCCGGATGATGTGCTGGCGGTACGTGACCGTGCCCTGATGGAGCTGCTGTACTCGTCCGGCTTGCGTCTGTCGGAACTGGTGGGGCTGGATGTGCGGGATCTGGATCGTCGTCAGCAACAGGTCAGAGTCATCGGCAAGGGTAACAAGGAACGTTACGTGCCGGTTGGCAGGGTGGCACTGTCAGCCTTGCAGGAGTGGCTGTATCAGCGCGGAGCACTGGCAGCACATGGGGAAACCGCTCTGTTTGTCAGCAAACTGGGAACCCGTTTGCATCCGCGTAGCATCCAGTACCGTCTCAATCACTGGCGCTTGCAACAGGGGTTAGATCAGCACGTGCATCCACACAAGTTGCGCCATTCGTTTGCCAGCCATGTGCTGGAATCATCCGGGGATTTGCGGGCGGTGCAGGAAATGCTGGGTCATGCCGACATCAGCACCACCCAAATCTATACGCACTTGGATTTTCAGCATCTGGCGAGCGTGTATGACAAGGCTCATCCACGCGCCAGAAAGAAGTGATCAGTCTTCCATGATCCAGACGGAATGGATGGTGGCAGATGGAGATGCGATGCTGGTAGATGTGCCGCTGTTGGCGTAAACGCCAGCAGAACCGTCGCGACCCACTACCTGAAATTCCACGTTTTGCGGCGAATTCTTGAAAGTGGCAAATTCTCGCGATTCGATTTCGGTCGCCTGGATCTCAGTTAGCCCACCCAGTTTGTCAGCAACGCTTTGCAGGTTTTCACCGACATGCACCCCTTGTTCCGTTTTGTATTCAGGGCTGAATACCCGGATCAGGTTAACAGTATGGTCAGCATCATCCAGCATCAAGCGCATGATGATTTCACCGTGGACAGTGATAGCTGCCCAAGTAATGCCTTCGCCATCCTGCTCATTGCTGCTGGTGGCATTCGGCAGGGCAATCAGCACTTCATTGAGGTTCATGCCCAGTTGTACTGCCCCGGCAGCGGTACTGCTGATCAGGTAACGGCTGTTTGCGTTCTGCTGCGCTGATGCGGATGGCTTGTCGCCACTACTGTTGTCACAACCACCCAGCAACAATACCAGACCGACAACTCCTGCTCCCAGATTCTTCCTAAACATTGCTCTCCCTCCCTTGGTGTGGCAAACACTAGCCTGCTGTTTGATGTTTGTCAGGATGGATTCTCAAAGAATACGTAAGGCGTTGAGTAATCACTCACCTCAAAATACACTTTTTTCTCACCGGCATCGACCACGCCGTTCAGATTGGCATCCAGTATGCCGTAACCAAAGCGGTAAGGGCGGTCGCTGCCATTGCTGGTTCCAGCGGCTGTTGTCAGTTTGTCGATCTTGATGAAGCGTCTGACCAGCTTGTCACCGGCATACACTTCCAGTACGCCGTTGACGCCCGTCCAGTTGTTGATTTCGCGCCCGATCTTGTTCTGGGTTTCCTGGGTGCAGGCACTCAGGCCAACCAACAGGGCGAGGGACAACAGGGTGATTAAGGGTTTCATGCATTTTTCCTTGTCAGTTCAATCAATTAGAAGCCAAGAATGCGGGCAGTACGCAAGTCCCCTTTGTCCAATGCCATCTGCACGGGTGTTTTTGGGGGATTTTCAGTGGTGGTGGCATTCAGGTTTGCGCCCTTGCCTTTGAGGAAGTTGGCAATGTCGGCACGACCAAAGCGGGCTGCGTGGTGCAGGGGTGTCCAGCCATTGGCGGTGGTTGCGTTGATATTGGCTCCAGCGTTGACCAGATAAATCACGGTTTGCAGCGAACCGGCTGCGGTTGCCGCGTGCATGGCGCTTTCACCGACACGGCTGGTATGGTGGATGTTGGCTCCCTGCTGGAGCATGTTGGCTACCGTGGCGGTATCCCCGGCACGGGCGGCATCCCACATGCGGGTATCCATTTCTGCCTGTGACATCGGGGGGGCTTCCGGCTGAACCACCGCAGGGGCGGCATTCCCTGCTTCGGCAGGAGGGGCAATAGTTGGGTCAGGCATATAGACAGCCTCGGGAACCGGGACGCTAGGTACGCCAGAAACAACTCCGCCCAGTGAAAACGAGCCTGGCAGGCCATCAGAGCCTGAGGACAGGACTGGTGCTACGGTCGGTGCGGCTATTGCGGGAGCGACCGCAACAGGTGCTGTCGGGGTGCTGGTAGTGCCGAATAGGTCATCATCGGCTAGGGCGGTTGTGCTGACGCCAATAACCAGCACGCCTGTCAACAACAGACGGAAAGAGTGGGTATGCATGTCAATGCTCCGAATTGTGCGAACCATGCTTATATCTATGATTGTCGCTAGTCCGTATTCCCCGGTGTTACGCGGAATAACAGTGGTTAAAGAAATGCCGCGCTGTCCGTCCGCTTTGTCCGCCACGGGTAATGGCAAACGCAAGTGCTTCCTGATGCAGCAGTTCGCTATCCTGTACCCGCCCTTTGAACAGCGTATCGACGATGTTCAGGTAGGTATCCTTGCCCATTGGGCGGAAGGACAGGGACAAGCCGAACCGGTCTGCCAGTGACAACTTGTCTTCAATGGCCTCAGCAGGGTGGATTTCCCCGTCAACCATGCTGGTGGCGAGGTTTTCCGACATGCGCTCGGGCATCATGTGGCGGCGGTTGGAAGTGGCGTAAATGAGTACGTTGGCTGGTGGCTTTTCCAGCGTTCCTTCCATGGTGCTCTTTAACATCCTGTATTCGCTCTGGCCTTCCTCGAAAGTCAGGTCATCGCAGTAAATGATGAAACGGTGATGTGAATCCATGATTTCGTCGGTGATATCGACCAGCACATGCAGGTCATCCTTGGAAATCTGGATCATGCGTAAGCCATAGGTGTGATAACGGGTCAGCACCGCCTTGATCAGTGAGGATTTGCCGACTCCGCGAGCACCCCACAACAGCGCATGGCTGGCAGGTTTGCCACGCAGGAAATGCTCCGTATTGCGGAAAATGGCTTCCTTCTGCTCGTCAATGCCAAGCAGGGTATCAGGATTGACCAGATCAACGTTCAGAATGGGCTTAAGAAAATGCCGGTTGGAACGCCATACGGCAGCAATGGTGCTGCGCCAGTCAATTGTCAGTTTGCCGAAAGCCATCTTAACTCCTGTAGCTGGTTCTATAGGTCTCAATAACCTGCCCACAAGTTTAGCCGCTTATAAAACAATTTTCCGCTGCTTTCTGATGATGAAGCGTTTTTACGGAAAAATGGCGGGAACCAGACCCGCCATTTACCGCTTCCGGCTAGCTTGCCCGATTAGGCAGCATCAGTTTCGGCGGAATCTTTCTCGCCCTTGTTGTCAGTCCATGCGAGTTTGACCTTGTCGCCAGCC
>DILV01000015.1 GCA_002425225.1 Thiothrix sp. UBA5583 | reverse complement strand
AGCATCACTTCCGGTCACACCCATCATCACCTTAAAATGTCGACAATTTGTGTTTTTTACGCGGATTTTGTAGCGATTGTTGGGTGTTATATGTAAAATTGTCTTACAATACCGCCGCTAGGAAGGAGCGCATATGAATAATGAAACACCAAAGGTCATTTATACGCTGACGGATGAGGCGCCACTGCTGGCAACTTGTTCCTTGCTACCCATCATCCGCACCTTTGCTTCAGGTGCTGGCATCAAGATCATCAAAAACGATTTGTCCCTGCCTGCCCGTACCTTGGCAGAGTTCTCTGACTACCTGACAGCAGAGCAACAGATTTCTGACGATCTGGGGGTGCTGGCTCAACTGACGCAGGAGCCGGATAGCAATATCATCAAGCTGCCCAATATCAGTGCCTCTGTACCGCAACTGATAGCAACAGTCAGGGAACTGCAAGCCGCAGGCTACCCACTGCCGGATTACCCCGAAGACCCGCAAACTGAAGAAGAAAAAGCTCTTCTGCGCCGTTATTCCAAAGTGCTGGGCAGTGCAGTCAACCCTGTACTGCGTGAAGGTAACTCCGACCGTCGCGTACCTGCTGCGGTCAAGCGTTACGCCCAAACCTACCCGCACGAAATGAAGGAGTGGAGCCAAGCGTCGCGCACCCACGTTTCACACATGCATGGCGGCGACTTCTATAGCAGTGAAAAATGCCTGACCTTGGATCGCGCCTGCGATGTTCGCATGGATCTGGTGACGAAAAGCGGTAACACCATCGTGCTCAAGCCCAAGGTTTCCCTGCTGGAAGGTGAAATCATTGACAGCATGTTCATGAGCAAAAAGGCGCTGTGCGAGTTCTACGAGAAGCAGATCGATGATGCACAGAAAACCGGCGTGATGTTCTCGCTGCACGTCAAAGCTACCATGATGAAAGTGTCGCACCCGATTGTGTTTGGTCACTGCGTCAAGATTTTCTATAAAGAGCTATTCGACAAGCACGGTGACTTGTTCAAAGAGATCGGTGTCAATCCGAACAACGGCATGAGCAGTGTGTATGAAAAGATTGCCATGTTGCCAACCTCGTTGCGCGAAGAAATTGAGCGCGATATTCATGCCTGCTACGAACACCGCCCAGAACTGGCGATGGTGGATTCCGCCAAAGGCATTTCCAACCTGCATTCCCCGAACCATGTGATTGTCGATGCTTCCATGCCAGCGATGATCCGCAATGGTGGCAAAATGTACGGCCCGGATGGTCGTTTGAAAGATACCAAGGCGGTGATGCCGGAGAGTACCTTTGCGCGTATTTACCAGGAAATTATCAATTTCTGTAAAACCCACGGTTCCTTCGACCCGCGCACACTCGGTACAGTGCCGAATGTCGGGCTGATGGCACAAAAAGCCGAAGAATACGGTTCGCATGACAAGACCTTTGAAATTCCCGAAGACGGCGTGGCGCGTATTGTTGATGATCAGGGCAATGTCCTGATTGAACAAAACGTGGAAGCTGGCGACATCTGGCGCATGTGCCAGACTAAAGACCTGCCGATACGTGACTGGGTGGGGCTGGCTGTCAGACGGGCGCGTGAATCGCAATTGCCTGCGGTGTTCTGGCTGGATGAGTACCGTCCGCACGAAGCCGAGCTGATCAAAAAGGTCAAAACCTACTTGAAGGATTACGACCTGACGGATGTTGATATTTGCATTATGTCGCCACTGCGCGGGATGCGTTTCACCCTGGAGCGTATTATCCGTGGCAAGAGCACCATTTCTGTGACCGGCAATATTCTGCGCGACTACCTGACCGACCTGTTCCCAATCATGGAAGTGGGCACGAGTGCCAAAATGCTGTCGGTTGTACCGTTAATGAAGGGCGGCGGCTTGTATGAAACGGGTGCAGGTGGTACTGCGCCAGTGCTGGTCAAGCAATTGCTGGAAGAGAACCACCTGAGCTGGGATTCGCTGGGTGAGTTTCTGGCATTGACGGTTTCCTTTGAACAGGTGGCGAGACAATATGGCAGCAATAAAGCCAAAGTGCTGTCTGAAACACTGGATGAAGCCATCGGTAATGTATTGTTGAATGACAAGTCACCGAAACCGAGAACGGGTGAGCTGGATACGCGCGGCAATCATTTCTATCTGGCGATGTATTGGGCGCAAGCACTCGCCAAACAAACCGAAGAGCCGGAAATGGCGGAACATTTCGGCAAGCTGGCGCAAATCCTGACAGACAATGAAGAAACCATCCTCGCCGAGATGAAGAACGCCCAAGGGCATCCTGTTGATATCGGTGGCTATTTCTTCGCTGATTCTGCCAAGACCAAAGCGGTGATGCGCCCGAGTGCCACCTTCACCAATGCGATCATGGCAGCGCGGATGTCGGGCTTTACGGCTGCGGAGCTGGACGCCCGTAGTCCGTAACGGCTAAAACAAACCCTCCTTCCCTCTTGCTCCCTTCACCCCTTGCGGGGGAAGGGTCGGGGATGGGGGGATTATTCTGCTTCCAGCTCGTAAGGCAACTCCAGCACTTTCACCGCATATTCCCCCAGATGCAGCGGGTTTGCCGCTTCCGCAATTTTCATCACGGCTAAGGCTTCCACATAACCATCCGGGTTGAGGGTGGCGTTGAGGATAGTTCCGGCTTCCGGGTCAGTGCTGCTGGTGATGTTGGTTCCCACCGCCGGTGTTTTTACGCAATGCGGGATACCGATGCGGTACATCTGCCGTTTGCTCTTGCCCAGGTATTTGAGGCGGGCAACGATTTCCTGACCAGGGAAACAGCCTTTGGTGAAACTGACGCCGTTGATCAGGTGCATGTTCATCATTTGCGGAACCCAGGCTTCGCTGCTGGCAAGTGTCACCATCGGTACGCCCGACATCACGTTGAAATATTCCCAGCTACTGCGGCCTACGCAGGCGGTATTGACGTTGAGGCGTTGCCACAGCTTCATGGCTTCATCCAGTTCGCCCAGAATCTTGAAGCGCGGGATAGGTGCAGGCTGGCGCATGATGGTCAGGTTGCCGACCTGTACGGTGTCGTAGGCGTGGGCAGGGGCTTTGCCAAGGATTTCCAGCAATTGCTGGTCGCCATCGGGCGCGGCATAGCCAAAATGCACCAGACTGGCACTGGCATCTTCCAGCACGACTTTTGAGCGCAGCACATACATGCGCAGGCGTTTGAGGATCGGTTCCAGCAGATCCCGCGCCACGCTCAGGTAATACACGCCCTGGCGTTTGGTGACAAAGAAGGTTGCCAGTGCGCGGCCTTTCGGCGTGCAATAGGCACTGAGCTGGGAAAGGCTGTCTGTCACCTGTTTGATGTCATTGGTCAACTGGCCTTGCAAAAAGGCTTCGGCATCTGCGCCACTGACACTGATCAGGCCGAAATGTGACAGATCACAGAGGATGGCACCTTGTGGGGGGATACGACGTTCCCGTTCGGGGTTGCCGAAAGAAACGAGTGAATCACCCTCAAATTCTGCGCCGAAATCAATCAGAAAATTTTTCCATTCAGGCTTCATGGATGCTCCCTTGCTGTGTTTGATTGTGGTGGGCTTTGCTGGAAAGATAATGCTTGTTGCAGATGATGTCGAGAAGCCTTAAAGCCCCTCTCGCTTTGAAGAAGGAGAGGGGCTGGGGTGGTGAGGGTTTTACTTCTTCTCTTCTGGCTTGGCTTCAGCAGGTTTGGTGTCTGCTTTTGGCTCCTCTGCCTTCTTTTCTTCCGGTTTTTCTTCTGGCAGCATGACTTTCACATCAGCTTTGGAGCGCAGTTCTTCCATATACGCCAGCATTTTCTTCTGCTGGTATTCGCGTTCCAGTTGCGGTTTGAGGGCATCGAATTCAGGTGGTTTTACGTCGCGGCGTTCTTCCAGTTTGATGACGTGCCAGCCGAATTCAGTTTGAACGGGTTCCTTGGTGATAGTGCCGGGTTCCATTTTGGCAACGGCATCGCCAAACGGTTTCACCATGGTGCTGAGCTTGAACCAGCCCAAGTCGCCACCCATAGCAGCAGATGGGCCGTCAGAAGATTTTTTGGCCAGATCCGCGAAATCCACCTTGTTTTCCAGATCCTTGATGATGCCTTGAGCTTCTTCCTTGGTTTTCATCAGGATGTGGCGAGCCTTGTATTCCTGTTTGTCAGTGCTGGTACGTTCTTCATAGAGCTTTTTCAGTTCATCATCAGACGGTTTGAATGACGCTGCTTTTTCTTGAGTCCAGGCATTCAGCACCAGTTTGTCGGTGAAATCCTTGACCTTGTTTTTGACATCTTCCCGTTCGGCAAGACCGGATTTGTTGGCTTCCTGACGTGCCAGTTCGGTGATGATCAGGTCATCCAGAATGCCTTTGCTGTCAACTTGGTCGCCTTGGGTGGAGCGACGTACCATTTCTTTCACGCTATCCAGTGTTGCCTTGTCAATGTTGGTGCCGTTGACAGTTGCCACCACTTTAGCGTCTTCGGCGTACAGGGAACCTGCCAGCAGGCTTAGCCCAACGAGTCCTGTTGCGATGATTTTGTTAGCTTTCATTTTGTTGGTTTTCCTCGTGTTTTTAAGGTAGTACTTTCTTAAAGGGTTTGACGGTCACTTGCCGGTATACGTCTGCTGCCTTGTAGGGGTCAGCATCTGCCCAGGCTTGTGCTGCGTCCAGTGAATCAAATTCTGCAATGATGATGCTGCCTGTGAAACCAGCCGCACCAGGATCGTTGTTGTCAATCGCCGGGTTGGGGCCTGCCACGAACAGGCGGCCTGCATCGCGTAGTGCAAACAGGCGTTCCAGATGCGCGGGGCGTGCTGCCAGCCGCTGTTCCAGGCTGCCGTCCACATCTTCGCCGATAATGACATATAACATGAATGATGATCCTTACAATTTAGTAACTATTGACCACTTTCTGTGGCGTGCTTTTGCAGGTAGATGGCTTGGGCAATGACAAAGACAAATGTCAGTCCCAATACCCCAAATAGTTTGAAGTCAACCCAGGCATCCTCACTGAAGCCGTAGGCAACGATCAGGTTCAGGATGCCAACGGCGACAAAGAACACCGCCCACATCAGGTTGACCCGCTTCCATACGTCAGGTGTGGTTTGGATGGCTTGCGACATCATGCGCTCCACCAGTGTTTTGCGCGTACCAATGTATTGGCTGGCAATGAAGGCAATGGCAAATGCCCAGTTGATGATGCTCACTTTCCATTTGATGAATAGCGGGTCTTTCAGGAACAGGGTCAGTGTGCCGAATGCCAGCAGGATGCCCAAGGTGATCAGGTGCATACGCTCGAAGCGGCGATGCATGGCAAAGTACAGCACGTTTTGCAGGATGGTCGCCAGAATGATGACCAATGTCGCCAACAGGATGGCATCTTTGGGTTCGTTCTGGTTAAGTGACATGAAAGGAAACTGATTGGCTATCCCGATCCAGGCAGGCGGCAGGTCGCCGAAGAACTTGTACACCAGAAAGAAAAGCACAACCGGGAAAAAGTCGAACAGAAACTTCATGCTAGTTGGTATAATCGGTTAAAGTTAAGCATTCTAAACGATAATTGGACAATGAGTCAGTATTTTCAAATTCACCCCGAAAACCCCCAGGTACGTTTGGTGCGTCAGGCGGTACAGATCATCCGTGAGGGTGGCGTTGTGGTATTCCCCACGGATTCCAGTTACGCCATTGGCTGCCATCTGGGGGACAAAGCTGCGATGGAACGTATCCAGCGTATCCGCCGTCTTGACAACAAGCACAATTTCACTTTGGTTTGCCGTGATTTGTCGGAAATTTCCACTTACGCCATCATCGACAACATCAATTACCGCTTGATCAAGTCGCTGACACCAGGGCCGTATACCTTCATTCTGTCAGCGACCCGTGAAGTGCCGCGCCGTTTGCAAAACCCCAAGCGCAAGACAATCGGTATCCGTTTGCCGGATCATATTGTCACTCAGGCACTTTTACAGGAACTGAACGAGCCGTTGATGTCCAGTACCCTGATTTTGCCCGGTGATGAGTTGCCAATGGTTGACCCTTACCAGATCCGCCTGTCGCTGGAACATCAGGTCGACCTGATCATCGACGGCGGTTTCTGCGGGTATGAACCAACCACGGTGGTGGATTTGCTGGAAGACCGTCCGGTAGTCCGCAGGGAGGGCAAGGGCAGCATCGATTGGTTGGTGGAGCATTAAGACATGGATGAAATCGACATTGGTTATCTGATCCGCCTGATTGCGGCGGGGGCAATTCCTGTGCTGTTTGCGATTACCTTGCATGAGGTAGCGCATGGCTGGGTTGCGCACAAGCTGGGTGACAGTACTGCGAAAATGTTGGGACGGCTGACGGTCAACCCGTTGCGGCATATTGACCCGGTGGGTACGGTTGCCTTGCCGCTGGGGATGCTGGTGTTTTCCATGCTGACAATTGGGCAACCGTTCGCGTTTGGTTGGGCAAAGCCGATTCCGGTCAATACCCGCAACCTGCGTCAGCCACGCCGGGACATGGCTATCGTGGCGATTGCCGGGCCGTTGGCCAATTTCCTCATGGCGGTTTTCTGGGTGCTGATGCTGGCGGTATTTGCCTATGCCATTCCCGATGAAAATATCGGTGACGGTTTCATCACCATGGCAAGGATCGGGCTGGTTTTCAATCTGGTACTACTGGTACTGAACCTGTTGCCGATCCCGCCGTTGGATGGGGGACGGGTATTGGCAGGTCTGGTTCCACGTTCGGTGGCTGATTTGCTGGACAGGATTGAGCCGTATGGTTTCCCGATCCTGATTGGCCTGATGCTGCTGGGGGTACTTGATCGGGTCATGTGGCCTGTTATTGATGTCCTTTACAGCCTGTTGATAGATATTATTGTTTGATTTATAGAAAGGTAGCCACGTGAGTAATACGCCTTCGCATAAACAGCGTGTCCTGTCCGGGATGCGTCCGACCGGTTTGCTGCATCTGGGGCATTATCATGGTGTTCTGAAAAACTGGGTGGAAATGCAGCACAACTACGAGTGTTTCTTTTTCGTGGCAGATTGGCACGCCCTCACCACCCATTATGAAACGCCCGATAACATTTCCCTGCATGTGGAAGACATGGCAATTGATTGGCTGGCAGCAGGAATTGACCCCAAACTTGCTACCGTATTTACCCAGTCACACGTGCCACAACATGCTGAGCTGCATCTGTTACTGTCGATGATTACCCCGCTGGGCTGGCTGGAACGTGTGCCGACCTACAAGGATCAGCAGGAAAAACTGAAAGAACGCGATCTGGCAACTTACGGTTTTCTTGGCTACCCCTTGTTGCAATCGGCAGATATTCTGATTTACAAGGCGGATTTAGTCCCTGTTGGCGAAGACCAAGTGGCACATATTGAGTTAACCCGCGAAGTTGCCCGCCGTTTTAACCACTTATACGGGCGCGAGACAGGCTTTGAGGAGAAGGCGGAACAGGCCATCAGTAAAATGGGCAAGAAAGATGCGAAACGCTACCGTGACTTGCGTCGCCAATATCAGGAAAAAGGCGATGCAGAAGCCCTGGCGGCAGGTCATGCGTTGCTGGAAGCGCAGCATAATGTCAGTGCAGACGATCGTGAACGCTTGTTGGGTTATCTGGAAGGTTCCGGCAAGATCATTCTGCCTGAACCACAGGCAGCTCTGACCAAAGCCTCCAGAATGCCGGGGCTGGATGGGCAGAAGATGTCCAAATCCTACAACAACACGCTGTCGTTGCGGGAAACACCAGCAAATGTGGAAAAGAAAATCCGCACTATGCCAACCGACACCAATCGGGTGCGCCGCACGGATCCCGGTGATCCGGCACGTTGCCCTGTCTGGCAGTTCCACGAGGTCTATTCCGATGACAAAACCAAACAGTGGGTACAGGAAGGTTGTCGCAGTGCTGGTATCGGTTGCATTGATTGCAAGCAGCCAGTGATTGCTGCTGTACAAGCTGAACTGGCTCCTATCCAGCAACGAGCTGCCGAGTTTGAAGCCGATCGCACGCGGGTACGAGACATCTTGAGGGAAGGGGCGGAAGCTGCCCGCAAGGTGGCGGCTGCAACCATGGCAGAAGTGATGTCAGCGGCACGGTTTACCCATTATTAATGATGGAGACGGGTTTCACCCCATCCCCAGTTCTTCCTCCGCAAGGGGGGATGGGGGTACAGACCGAAATGCCGTTTGCGGTGGTGCGCGGCGAGAAAATCGTCGCCATGCCGGAGGATTTGTACATCCCGCCTGATGCGCTGGAAGTATTTCTGGAAGCCTTTGAGGGGCCGCTGGATTTGCTGCTGTACCTGATCCGGCGGCAGAATTTCGACATCTGTGACATCCCGATTGCGCACATCACCGAGCAATACGTTGCCTACGTCGAGTTGATGAAAGAATTCAACCTTGATCTTGCCGCCGAGTACCTGTTGATGGCAGCGATGTTGGCAGAAATCAAGTCGCGTCTGTTGTTGCCACGCCAGGCCATGGTAGATGAGGAAGAAGATCCACGTGCCCAATTGATGCGCCAGTTGCAAGAATACGAGCAGTGCAAGCAGGCTGCTGGTGAGTTGGATACCTTGCCGCGTCTGGAACGCGACCACTGGCTAGCACAAACTGCCGCCGATTTCCCCAGACTACCCCGTCCACAACCACAGGTTTCCCTGCAAGAGCTGTTGCTGGCGTTTCAGGATGTGCTCAAACGGGCAGACATGTTCAGCCACCACCAAATCCGCCGTGAACACCTCTCCATCCGTGAACGCATGACCCATGTGCTGGCCTTGTTGCAGGGCAAAGCCTTTGTGCCGTTTGAAAGCCTGTTCCGTCTGGAAGAGGGCAGGCGTGGGGTGGTGGTGACATTGATGGCAGTGTTGGAATTGCTCAAGGCGCACCTGATTGATGTGACGCAAAGTGAGGGAGCGTATGCACCGTTGTATGTGCGACCGGTAGGGGCTGTGTTGGAGGGGGCTGGAATATGAAACTGGCAACCATTTTGCAGGCTATCCTGCTGACGGCTGACAAGCCCCTGTCGCTGGAGCAACTGGAAGGGTATTTCGCCCCGGAAGAGCATATTGCCCGTTCCGCCATCCGTTCCGCCTTGCAGGAGTTACAGGGCAGTTGTGACGGGCAGAGTTTTGAACTGGTGGAAACAGCCAGCGGTTTCCGTCTGCAAACCCGTGTAGCGTTCCAAAGCTGGGTACAACGCCACCATGAGGAAAAGCCGTCAAAGTATTCACGGGCTTTTCTGGAAACGCTGGCGCTGATTGCTTGGCGACAACCGATCACCCGCGCCGAGATTGAGGAAATTCGGGGGGTAGCGGTCAATGCCAGCATTATCAAAACCTTGCTGGAACGCGACTGGGTGCGGGTGATCGGGCACAAGGAACTGCCCGGCAGGCCGGAAATGCTCGGTACAACCCGTCAGTTCCTTGATTATTTCAACCTCAAATCGCTTGACGATTTACCCAGTCTTGCAGAAATGAAGGGGCTGGACGTGGATCAGTTGCCACTGGTGCTGGCGGGGGCTTGATCTGCTGTGGCTGTTGCACGCTTGTGGTGGTGGTCGTGGTACGGGCAGGTTGTGCCATGCAACGCTGGTAACGCTTGCTGACCATGTTGGCGTAGCGTTCGGTGGTGAGCAAACGCGAGGTCTTGCTGCTGCGCAGGCCAATGCGTGGCACGACTGCATAGGGTGGGGCAGATTTTTTCACCAGTCGGTAGGCTTCCATCACGGTATGGTAGGTGGATGTCTGGTTGAAAGCGTAAGTTTTTTCCTGCAACAAATCGCTACGGATGCGTGATTCGGGCAAGATCAGGCCGTATTTGTCGGCTACCAGCCTTACCATTTGTTCGGTGTTGCTGATGGTGGCTGTGGCTGCCCCGTTTCGGTCATAAATCAGCAAATCCCCGTCAGTTGCCAGTGGCTGTTTCGCCAAGCTGGCTACGACAGTCTGGAAAGCTGCATTGCGGCTGGCGTAACGCCCAGCGTTATAGTCGGCAAAGCGGTACTGTTTCTGACCGTAGCCGGTTTCATAGCCCAGCAGACGGGCGACCCCGTAATACAAGCCGACTTTGCGGGTATAAAGCGCATCACGTAACTGGTAAATCTCTTGCAGCGACAAGGCGCGTCCACGGCGGGCAGTTTCCTGCTGCACGGCAAACCCTACATCCACCTGCATGGCTCCCAGTGTGCTGATTTCGTTGCGACTTTCAATAAAATCCCGTGCCATGTCGCTGTTCATGAGGAAACTGATCTTGTATGCCTGGGCGATGCTGGCGATCAGATCACGGTATGCCCAGTCGAGGTCGCGCTCGGTTTTGGCCTGACGGATGCGTGTCATGAAGTTTTGGCGCGGGTTGGGAAGCTGGTACATCAGGGTTTCAGCTTTGCCGCCCAGTAACGGGTACTGGTTGAGGCGGCTAATCACGGCTTTTTGTGACAGCTTGCCCAGATTGGGGACAGCGGGGTTGGCAGCGAATGCGGATTCCTGATCGGTGACAGCAACTACCGAACAAATATTTTCCGGGGTACGGGGCAGGTTGTTGGCACGGAGTGCTTCCAGAATGTCATTCGCCCAGCCTTGCGGGTCACTGACCTTGGGACGGGCAGCCTTGATGGTGGCGGCAATCTGCGCAATATCGAGCGTGGCAGTGGGAGCAGCAAAGGTATGGCTGGTAAACAGTGCCGGGATTACAGTCAATACCAGCAGCGCCTGTCTGATACGGGCGGTGTAGCCGTTGGGCATGGCTCAAGTCCTTTTGATGGGGGTTATGGGGTTGTTATCAAGCATAGCGTAGGTAGCGTGGTTTAAAAATCTTCATGAGGCATCTTCTTTCGATAAAACAGGGGTACCGCTAATCTGAAACCATTCCTGCGTGCTGGCACTTTCAGGTTATGAAAGCCATTTTTAGGGCAATGAGTGTGGAATTCATGCGAGCCGTTATTCTGTCCATAGGGGTGTATTGCCTGCTGTTGGGAGGCCAGGCTGATGCTGCCGAGTTGAGTGCTGCCCAGCAACAGGTATTGGCATCACCTGCATCTGAAGTGACACAGGAAATTGAACATTTCCTCCCCCTGCTCTTGGACTGGTACGCCAAAGCCGAAACCGGGCTGGTAGCACAAGGTCGCCCGCTCAGTCGGCTGGAATTGCATATTGCCCGTGCCCTGCATATCCGGCAGCCCGACAAAGTGCGGATTGTGGTCTTGGAAACATTTCCCTTGCCGGATAACGTCGAATTACGAGCTGAGGCTGAAGCCAGTGGCATGGGCAAGGAAGATGCCCGCACGATGGGTTATGCCATTCTCTTGAAACCTTACCTGCACGAAGATCCTGGCGTGATCGCCCACGAACTGGTGCATATTGCCCAGCATGACCGCATGGGGCGCGAAACCTTCATGCGCCGCTACCTGACCGAGCTGGAAGTGCTGGGTTATGACACCGCACCCTTGGAGGTAGAAGCCTACGAACGGCAGGATGCCTTGTTGGAAGCTGCCCGCAAACAATGAACCTGTGGGGCAATGAAATGCACAAAACAGTTACATCGGGAATTCCTTGGCATGTGTTAAGGTATTTCCCTGTAATATTCCTTTAAGAAATTAACAGCGTGCGTATGCACAAGGATATACGTCATGGCAAGCAAGTACCTATTGTCCTGTCTTTCGGTCATGTTGCTGTCAGCCTGTGCCAGTACCCCACCGGGGGCAGTGCTGGAAAGGGAAATAGCGGGGGTATCCAGTCAACCGCCGATGTTCGTCAATGGCTACCGTGATGGTTGCCAGAGTGGCTTGTCGGCAGGTGGCAACACGACATTCCAGTACGCCAAGAATTTGCAAAATGCCAACAACCCCCAATACAAGCTGGGTTGGGAAGATGGTTTCCGCATTTGCCAGTCGCGTCAGGTACAGCGCAACAACCAGCGTAACAGCTACGATGGGTTCAATTCCCCCTGGTTTCCGCGTACCGGTGTGACCATCGGTGTACAGCTATAAGGCTTCCCTTGCGGGGCGCTTGGCGCTAACGTATGCGCCCTTTTGACAGACTTAGAACTTGAAGGACAACGTATCCATGATCGAAGCATTTCCTGCACCCAGTATCGTGCCGCTTGAACACATCCTGCCGGATGAACCGTTACTGATGATGGGCGCGGGGCCAGTGCCCATTCCGCAAAAAGTCGCGGCTGCCAACTCGATCGTTATCAACCATCTCGGCGAAACCATGAACCGGGTGATTGAACAGGTCAAAGACATGAGCCGCTATGTGTTCCAGACTTCTTCCAGCCATGTGATGGGCGTCAGTGGGCCGGGGTCGGCGGCAATGGAAATGGCGATTGCCAATCTGGTCACGCCTGGTTCGCGGGTGCTGTGCATTACCAACGGTTATTTCAGCCAGCGTCTGGCGGAAATGGCGCGGCGAGTCAGGGCAGAGCCAACCATTCTGGAAGCACCTCGCAACGAACGCATGTCGGTGGAAATGGTGGAGCGCGAGCTTCAGCGTGGGCAATACGATGTGGTGACGCTGGTGCAGGGCGAAACCTCCAATACCGTGTGTAACACCAGCCTTGACCAGATTGCCCGTACTGCCAAGCGTTACGGCTGTATGGTGATCGTGGATGCGGTTTGTACCCTCAGCACCATGCCGCTGGAAATGGATAACTGGCAGGTGGATGCCATCATTACGGGCGGGCAAAAAGGCTTGTCATCCATTCCTGGCGTTTCCTTGTTGGCTTTTTCCGAAGAAGCCTGGGCAAAGAAAATCGCCCGTCGGGAAGAGCTGCCGTTCCACTGGTGTCTGGACGCGCAACTGGCAGACAAGTTCTGGAACCAGAAATCCTACCATTACACAGCACCGGTTTCCGGTATCCTCGCCTTGCATGAAGCCTTGCGTCTGGTGTGCGAGGAAACCCTGCCGCAGCGTTTTGAACGCCATCAGCGCTGCTCCGAAGCCTTGCAAGCCGGGATTGAAACCATGGGGCTGGGCTTGCTGGTGGAAAAACCGCACCGCTTGAATTCCGTGGTGGGGATTGTTGTGCCTGATCATGTATCTGCTGATGCCGTCCGTGCCCACATGTCCAAGGTACACAAGGTGGAAATTTCCGGGGCATTTGGCCTCAATATCCTGCGTATCGGGCAGATGGGGGAACAAAGCCGTGCCCACAACCTGTTCCGCACCCTGCACTCACTGGGTTCTAGTATGCGGGCAGCGGGTGCGGATATTGATCTGCCTAGCGGGATGGCAGAGTTGGAAAGAAAACTGTCAGCCCCGCGCTGACAGCAGTATGGCGGCTACCTTTGGTGGGTAGTCGCCATGCCTGCGGCAATCAGCTTTTCATGATGAAATACACACCAGCGGCGGCTGCGATCATCCACAAAAATACAGCGCCAAGCCCCAGCATCTGCGACAGCGAATCCATGAACAACAACATGATCATCGCCACAGCCAGCAAGCCGTTACCGATCCAGAAATTGGAATTTTGCATGGGCGTTATCCCCTTGAGTCAGTCTGACTGGCAACTATAGCGGCAAAGTGTCAGGTACGCATCTCTTGATCAGCTTCCTCATGTTCGGCTCGTTCGCATTCGGCGATGGCTTGCGCCCCGAGCAACAGGATGATGGCTGCCACTTCCAGAAAAACCAGTGCCAGAATGACGGTGGTCAATGAGCCATAAATGATGTTGACCATCGACAGGGTAGAAAAATACCAGACCAGTATGTGCCGGGTGACTTCCCACATGACGGTGACGCAAAAGCTGCCCAACACGGCATGGCGTAAAGAGATTTTCCCCACTGGCATAACCATGTAAAACGAAGTCAGCAGCAGGGTCAGACCAACCACGCCAAACAGGTAGAGGATGCCTCGGGTAACGCTATCCAGTTCCAGTGTCCAGAAGAAAACGGTTACTACTTGTCCTTGCAGAATGCTGAGAGCACCGCTCACCACGGTGATGATCAGAATGCCAGCGCCTATGGACAGAATGTATAAATAAGGAATGATGGCTGAAATCAGGAAATGTCGCCGGTGGATTTTGACCCGGTGGAAAAAAATCACCGACATGGCATTTTCCAGTACCGTGAACGCCATTGAACTGAAAAATACCAGTACGCCCAAGCCGATACTCCCCACAGTATGGCGGTTTTCCAGAAAAATATGCATCTGGTTGGTGACTTCCGATGCCTGATTGCCAAAAATCAGGCTCAGGTTGTTTTGTATAATATGCAGCAGCTCACGCTCATCTATCAGGTGCGATAGACCCACAATCAGTAGTGTCAGCAAAGGGATCAGGGATAACAAGGTGTAATAAGCAATCGCTCCCGCAAGCAGGATGCCCTGATTGGCGCGGAAACTGATCAGTGTCCGCCTGAGAAATCCTAACCCTTTATAAAGGCGCGTGGTGGGTGACATGCGGACAGAAACATCTCCAGAACAAGCAAGCGCAATTATGCCCGAGTAGGGGGCGTTAAGGAATCGCAAGTTTATCTGCTCCTGGTGGGGGATCTGTGCTGTTTTGCCAAGATGCCGACACTTTGTTGATGAATACTCTCGAAAAAGACGATTTTTACGAAATTTTTACATGTGCGCTTGCAACATTGTCGACATTTCCCGATAATTCACAACGTTTAGCGCCTGCTTTTGCGGTAGGCGCACCTCCCCCATTAGAGCGTTGGTGCAGCACATGAAAATCACTAAAGGTCTGGATTTGCCCATTACCGGCAAACCGGAACAGACGATTTATGCGCATCCTAAACCGCAGAGCGTTGCCGTGCTAGGGCGTGATTTCCACGACTTGCGCCCGGCAATGCAGGTACAGGAAGGCGATAGGGTAAAACGCGGGCAGGTTCTGTTTACCGACCGCAAGAATCCGGGAGTGAACTTTACTTCCCCGGGGGGCGGCGTGGTCAAGTCCATCAACCGGGGGGCGAAGCGGGTACTGAACTCGGTGGTCATCGCACTGGATGATGCTGAGGAAGACATCAGTTTTACGGCTTATGCGCCTGATCAATTGCCCACGTTGGATGCTGAAAGCATCCGTCAGCAATTGCTGGATTCTGGGCAGTGGGTGGCATTCCGTACCCGCCCTTACAGCAAAATTCCCAAAGTGGACAGCACTCCCAGCTCCATCTTTGTTACGGCGCTTGATACCTACGCGATGGCGGCTGATCCGGCGCTGATCATTGCTGAACAAGCAGAGGCATTCCTGCAAGGCTTGCTGCTGATTGCCAAACTTGCCCCCAAGGTATTCGTCAATCACCAGGAAGGCATTGCCATCCCCAAAGCCACCGCTACCAACATCAGCTACCACGAGTGGTCAGGGGTGCATCCGGCGGGTTTGCCTGGTACTCATATCCATTTCCTTGATCCGGTGGGTGAACACAAGACAGTGTGGCATATCGGTTATCAGGATGTGATTGCCATTGGCAAGCTGTTTACGACCGGCAAGCTGTACGTGGAACGGGTGATCTCATTGGCAGGGCCTACGGTTCTCCAGCCACGTTTGCTGCGTACCCGTGTGGGAGCCAGTACCGATGACATCGTGGATGGGCAATTGAACGGCGAGTACTGCCGGGTTATTGCCGGTTCACTGCTGGCAGGTTTTCGTGCTGCCGGTTGGAGCGCTTTCCTTGGGCGTTACACGGTGCAAGTGGCAGTGGTGGCAGAAGGGCAGCCACGTACTTTCCTGCACTGGCTGAACCCGTGGCTGCAACAGTTTTCGGTGCTGAATGTGTTCCTGCGCCCGGCCATGCGCAAGCAGGTATTCGCCATGACCACTACCCAGCACGGCAGCCACCGTGCGATGGTTCCCATAGGTAATTATGAGGAAGTGATGCCGCTGGACATCCTAGCCACTCCGTTGCTGCGTTCCCTGCTGGTACGTGACACGGTAATGGCGCAGCAACTCGGTGCACTGGAGCTGGATGAGGATGACCTCGCGCTGTGTACGTTTGTGTGCCACAGCAAGTACGAATACGGCCCGGCATTGCGCGAATGCTTGCGGATGCTGGAACGGGGGGAATAAGCGATGAGCGATAAATTACGCGGCTGGCTCGACAAAATTGAGCCGAAATTTGCCAAAGGCGGCAAGTACCACAAGTATTACGGCCTGTTTGAAATGGTCGATACCCTGCTGTACAGCCCGCCCAACCGCACCATTGGTGCGCCACATGTGCGTGATGCCCTCGACCTGAAACGGGTGATGGGTTATGTGTGGCTGGCGACCTTCCCGGTGATGTTCATGGCATGTTTCAACACTGGCTATCAGGCCAACTTGGCCATGCAATCCTTGGGGTTGGAACACGCCGAAGGCTGGCGTGGCGTGATCATGGACATGATTGGCTATGATCCTGACAGCTTCTTTGACAACTTTTTCCACGGTTTTCTGTATTTTTTGCCCATCTACATGACCACGTTCATTGTGGGTGGGTTGGCAGAAGTGGTGTTTGCACTGGTGCGTGGGCACGAGGTTAATGAGGGTTTTTTCGTTACATCCATCCTGTACACGCTGACCCTGCCACCGGATATTCCATTGTGGATGGTAGGGCTGGGCATCCTGTTCGGGGTCATTATTGCCAAGGAAGTGTTTGGCGGTACGGGTAAAAACTTCATTAACCCGGCGCTGGCGGGGCGGGCATTCCTGTTTTTTGCTTACCCGGCGTTCATGTCCGGTGATACGGCGTGGGTTGCGGTGGATGGTTATTCCGGTGCAACCACCTTGTCGCAGGCAGCCGCAGGCGGGATGTCGGCAGTGACGGTAAGCTGGTGGGACGCTTTCATCGGGCTGGAACCCGGTTCACTGGGGGAAACGTCCACGCTAGCAGTCCTGATCGGTGGTGCATTCCTGCTGTTCACCAAAATCGCCAACTGGCGCATTGTCTCCGGGGTCATGTTTGGCATGATCATGACCGCGATCCTGCTGAATACCATCGGCAGTGAGACCAATCCGATGTTTGCCATGCCCTGGTACTGGCATTTGGTCACGGGTGGGTTTGCATTTGGCATGATGTTCATGGCGACCGACCCGGTGACGGCGGCACATACTGATACCGGGCGCTGGTGGTTTGGGGTGCTGATCGGAGTCATGGTGGTACTGATCCGTGTCGTCAACCCGGCCTTCCCGGAAGGCATGATGCTAGCCATCCTGTTTGCCAACATGTTTGCACCCCTGATCGACTATGGGGTGATGAAAGCCAACATCAAACGCCGCATCAAGCGGCAGGCAGCGGGGGTGAAACCATGAGTCTGTTACGCAAGTTTCTGGCATTGCCCAATGACAGCAAGGCAAAAACTTTCGGCGTTGCCTTGTTGTTGTGCCTGGTGTGTTCGGTCGCGGTGTCAGCCGCTGCCGTGGCATTAAAGCCGGTACAGGATGAAAACAAGTTGCTGGACAAGAAAAAGAACATCCTGCAAATCGCCGGGTTAGTCAAACCGGGGCAATCGGTGGAAGAAGCCTTCAAACAGGTGGAAGCCAGAGTGGTTGACTTGCAAACCGGTGCTTATGTGGAGGGGATTGATGCCAATACCTTCGATGCGCGTGCCGCCGCCATTGACCCCAAACAAAACGTGGTGCTGACCAAGGAGCAAGATATTGCTTCCATCAAACGCCGCGCCAAATACGCCACGGTGTATCTGGTGAAAAACCCGCAAGGCCAGGTGCAGAAAATTATCCTGCCGATCCACGGCTACGGTTTGTGGTCAACCTTGCACGGCTTCATTGCCCTGCAAGGCGATGCGAATACGGTGGTGGGTCTGGGTTTCTACGAGCACGCTGAAACACCGGGGTTGGGGGGCGAAGTTGATAACCCGCAATGGAAAGAAAAATGGCCGGGCAAGCAGGTATTTGATGCCAGTGGCAACCTCGCCATCCGTGTCACCAAGATGGCAGCGACCGAAGGCGAAAAAGCCGCGCACGAAATCGACGCGCTTTCCGGTGCAACTCTGACCAGCAATGGTGTCAACAACCTCGTCAAATTCTGGATGGGTGCGGATGGTTTTGGCCCATACCTGCAACAATTCCGCAAGGGAGGTGGCGCATGAAGCCTGAAACCAGCAAGGTGATTACGACCCCGTTGGTCGCCAATAACCCGATTACTTTACAAATTCTCGGTATTTGTTCTGCACTGGCTGTTACCAGCTCGCTGAAAACGGCGTTGTTGATGGCAGTCGCACTGACCACGGTGACGGCGTTTTCCAATGCATCCATTAGTGCTATCCGCAACCACATTCCCAGCAGTATCCGCATTATCGTGCAGATGACCATCATCGCCTCACTGGTCATCGTGGTGGATCAGTTGATGAAAGCCTATGCTTTCAGCACTGCCAAGCAATTGTCGGTATTTGTCGGCCTGATCATCACCAACTGTATCGTCATGGGACGGGCAGAAGCCTATGCCATGCAAAACCCACCGGGGATGAGCTTCCTCGATGGCATTGGCAATGGTCTGGGTTACAGCCTGATACTGATTGTGGTGGCGGTCATCCGCGAATTGTCCGGTTCCGGCTCACTGCTGGGGTATGAAATTTTCACACTGGTCAAGAATGGTGGCTGGTACGAACCCAACGGCTTGATGCTGTTGCCGCCGAGTGCATTCTTTATCATCGGCATGTTGATTTGGGTAATCCGTACCAAATACCCGGAACAGTGCGAAGTCCACGACTTCAAGATTCATGAGCAACACGGTCTGGGGAATCGCTGATATGGAAGCCATGTTAAGTCTGTTTATCAAGGCCGTGTTCATTGAAAACATGGCACTGACCTTCTTTTTGGGAATGTGCACCTTCATTGCTATTTCCAAAAAGATCGAAACAGCCGTGGGGCTGGGAATTGCGGTGGTAATTGTGCAAGCCATTACCGTGCCTGCCAATAACCTGATCCTTAATCTTTTGTTGAAAGACAGCGCCTTGTTACAGGGTGTGGACTTGCGTTTTCTGGGCTTGATCAGCTACATCGCAGTGATTGCGGCGATTGTCCAGGTATTGGAAATGGTGCTGGACAAATTCGTACCCGCACTCTATCAGGCATTGGGGGTCTTTTTGCCGCTGATTACGGTCAACTGCGCGATTCTGGGTGGGGCGTTATTCATGGTCGAACGCGATTACACCTTCGCAGAAAGTGTGGTGTACGGTTTTGGTAGCGGCTTTAGCTGGATGCTGGCGATCGTAATATTGGCAGGGGTGCGCGAGCGCCTCAAATACAGCGATGTCCCCGCCGGTTTGCAAGGTCTCGGGATCATTTTCATTACCGTAGGGCTGATGTCACTGGGCTTCATGTCTTTTTCCGGTATCCAGTTGTAAGGGGTAGCACGTCATGACAACCGTTATTTTGGGCGTAGCCCTGTTTACCCTGATGATCATCGGGCTGGTGTACGGCATTTTGTTTGCCCGTTCCAAACTGGTGGCGGAAGGTGATGTGCATTTGCTGGTGAATGGCGAAAAAGATCTGGTCGTCAAACCCGGCAGCAAGCTGCTGGGGGCATTGGCAGACAAAGGCTTGTTTGTTTCCTCCGCTTGCGGTGGCGGCGGTACTTGCGGGCAGTGCAAGGTGAAAGTACTGGAAGGTGGCGGGACGCTGTTGCCTACCGAAGAAAGCCACATCAACCGTCGTCAGGCCGCTTGTGGTGAACGCCTTGCCTGTCAGGTTGCCGTCAAGCAGGACATGAAAATCGAAGTGCCGGAAGATGTTTTCGGGGTGAAAAAGTGGGAATGTACTGTGCGTTCCAACGACAACAAGGCTACCTTCATCAAGGAACTGGTGGTGGAGTTGCCCAAAGGCGAGAAGATCGACTTTCGTGCTGGTGGTTACATCCAGATTGAGTGCCCGCCATATGATGTGAAGTATTCCAGTTTTGACATTCCACCCAAGTTCCGGGACGACTGGGACAAATATAAGCTGTGGGAACTGGAATCCCATGTCGATGAGCCGGTATTGCGTGCCTATTCGATGGCCAATTACCCTGAAGAAGACGGGATTGTCATGCTGAATGTGCGTATTGCTACGCCACCACCGGGTAGGGATGATGTGCCGCCGGGCAAGATGTCCTCTTACATTTTTAACCTGAAACCGGGTGACAAGGTGACGGTTTCCGGGCCATTCGGCGAGTTTTTCGCCCGCAAAACCGGGAACGAAATGGTGTTCATTGGTGGTGGTGCAGGGATGGCGCCGATGCGTTCGCACATCTACGACCAGTTACGCCGTTTGAAAAGCTCGCGCAAAATGTCATTCTGGTACGGGGCACGCAGTTTGCGGGAAGCCTTTTATGTGGACGAATTTGACACATTGGCGGCTGAAAATCCCAACTTTACCTGGCACATGGGTCTATCTGAGCCACAACCGGAGGATAACTGGACAGGCTATGTCGGGTTTATCCACGATGTCCTTTATAAAAACTATTTAAAGGATCACCCTGCACCGGAAGAGTGCGAGTATTATTTGTGTGGGCCACCGATGATGAATGCGGCGGTTGTGCGCATGTTATTGGACATTGGTGTTGAGCGTGACAATATTTTGCTGGATGATTTTGGCGGTTAGTGGCTTTTTCTTGCAAGCTGTTGAATCCTAGTAAAAAAGTGGGGCGGAAAAAGCCGCCCCAAACCGCTAGGAGGAAAAAGGGCCAGTTGCCTGACCCATTGCAATAGTAGCCCAAAAATAGGTGGGGCGAAACATTTTTTGCATCGCAGCATAATGATCTTGTTATTTTCCGGGACTAACGGCAGGTATTTATGAAACTCTTTCTATTAACTTTTTGTATCTTCCTGTTGGCAGTGTTGGGATTGGCTGTGGGATGGTTGTTTAATAACCGCAGCCTAAAAGGAAGCTGTGGCGGTCTGGCATCCATTCCGGGCATGGAAAAAAGTCAGTGTTCCTGTTCTAATCCCTGTGAAAAGCGCAAACAGAAAATGGCAGAAGAAGCCGCACTGAGAGAGCGCACTGCCGCTGCCGAACAATCGCCGAAGGAGGAGTCCCAACATGTCTGAAGTATCATTATCTGTCCGTGATCATATGTCTAACCGTCTGGCAACGTTGCGGGAAAACCAGGACATCCGCGAAGCCGTGAAAATTTTTACCGAGCGTAACCTGTTTGGTGGGGCGGTGGTCGATAATCGGGGCAATCTGGTGGGTATCCTGTCCGTGACAGACTGTATTGATGTTGCCCTGCGTTCCGGTTATCACTCAGGCTGGCGCGGTACAGTGGCAGACCGGATGTCCCGTGACATCCGCACCGTGGATGCCGATGACAGCATCCTGGCTGTCGCCAACATGTTCATGAATGATCACTATCGCCGTTATCCGGTGGTAGAAGACAACCGGGTGGTCGGTGTCATTACCCGTCTGGATGTATTGAAAGCCTTGAGCAAAGTCAGTGAGTCTGGCACGCCGGTCTGATTTCGCTTAAGGCATTGGGCATGAAAACATGCCATAATCGGGCGCTTTCAGTTTTGGCTCGTTAAGTCCGTGAGAAATGCTCTGAACCAGTCCAGCCTGCTACCGTTTTCTGTCACCACACTGGCGGAAAAGAATTCAGCTCATGTTGCTGATGGGCTGAATGTATTGGCTGCCATTGGTTTTGCCAGCAAAGCCCGTGTGCTGGATGAGTGTCGCCCGGTGTTCAATGTCGGTTTGCCGTTACTGACGGGGGATGAATATACCGAGCTGTGGTCAAGCCTAACTCCGGTCACGTATGGCAAACATGCCAGCATCACTTGGAGCGAAAACGGTACAGTCCTGTTTGGGCACTTGTTGCTGGAAGAGGCTGATTTTCCCGATTTGCGTGTTGCCAGTGAAACGGCCTATCGGCATGTGTTCGAGTTGTTGCAGGTGTCCGGCTACTCTTGTTTGCTGCGCATGTGGAATTACTTTCCGGCAATTACCATGCAACAGGGTGAACTGAACCGTTACCAGACATTTTGTCTGGGGCGGCAGGATGCTTTGGATGTTCACGGCAATTTTGCTTACGCCCCACCAGCAGCAACCGCCATCGGTACACAACAGGCAGGGCTGCAACTGTATTTCATCGCAGCCAAGCAAGCGGGAATGCAACTGGAAAACCCGCGTCAGACCAGCGCTTTCCTTTACCCACGTCAGTATGGCCCGGTTAGCCCTGCATTTTCACGTGCTACCGTGAAAGACTGGGGGCAGGGCAAACATGTTTATATTTCCGGTACAACCAGTATTGTCGGACATGAAACCCTGCACATTGGCGACCCGTCAGCGCAACTGGAAGAAACCTTGCGCAATCTGGAGGCATTGCTGGGACACGGGGATGCTACGCTGGGTTTGCCAATACGTGTTGTACGCTCACTCACCCAACTGAAAGTCTATGTCCATGATCAGGCAAGCCTGCCAGTCATCCAGTCACACTTGGAAAACTATCTGGCAGGCAGTTGCACGGCAGTGCTGTATTTGCAAGGCGATGTTTGCCGTGCAGAGCTGATGGTGGAAGTGGAAGGTATTTATGCCTGAATTGCCGGAAGTAGAAACCACCCGGCGGGGAATTGAACCTTTCCTGCAAGGTCAGCAAATTCAGGCTGTCATTGTCCGCCAACCCAGGTTGCGCTGGCCTGTACCGGCAGAAATCCAGCGTCTGGCTGGGCAGGTTGTGCAGCAGCTTTCCCGGCGTGGCAAATACATCCTGTTGCATACACCAGTGGGTGTGGCGCTGATCCACCTGGGCATGTCAGGCAGCTTGCGGATCGTGGAACCGGGTATGGAGCCACGCAAGCACGATCATTTCGATCTGGTGCTGGCAAATGGCAGGGCGGTGCGTTACCACGATCCGCGCCGTTTCGGGGCTTTGCTGTGGACGGAAGATGATCCGCAGCAACACAGCCTGCTGTGTGGTCTTGGCCCCGAACCGCTGGAGGATGCGTTTGATGGCGATTACTTGTTCCGGCAATCACGCTCGCGCACGGTCAGCATAAAGGAATTCATCATGAATGCCCGCATCGTTGTCGGCGTGGGTAATATCTATGCCAATGAAGCCCTGTTTCTGGCTGGCATCGACCCACGCCGTGCTGCCGGGTGTGTATCCCACGAACACTATCTTGCCTTGGCGCAAGCCATCCGCCAGGTTCTGGCCTACGCCATTGAACGCGGGGGAACTACCTTGCGCGACTTTGTACGTGAAGACGGGACGCCGGGGTACTTTCAGCTTGAGCTGAAGGTTTACGACCGGGCTAACCAGCCTTGCACGACTTGTTGCACGCCCATCCGGCAAATTACCCAGGGGCAGCGTTCTACCTGGTTCTGTCCGGTTTGTCAGGGTTGACTCACGCTCGTCAGGCGGAGCCAGTGTGCCACACTCTGGGTTGCTGAGCGTAGCCGAAGCATCGCCTTGCGGCTTGCCTCTGAGTCAATTCCGACCGGTACTCCTGATGCTCATGTCGGCTTCTTCCAGAATGCCGTTGGCCATGAGTTCGCGCAGCAATTGCTTGCGGATACCTTTGGTCACACCAATATCCATGCCGATACGGTAGAAGACGAAAGCCGGAATGCCGATAATGGCTACTCCGAACAGGAAATAGGTGAAGGTGTCGAGATCCAGCATGAGAGTGCCCTCTATGTTGTGTTGTTGTGCAAACCCGTTTTGTACGTCAGTAGACACGTACCTTTCTGGTTAAAATGTTATATGAAGAAGATGAACAGAAAATTTACCGTTGCACCCATGTTGGACTGGACTGACCGTTTTTGTCGGTATTTCCACAGATTGCTTACAAATCATACAGTTTTGTACACCGAAATGGTGACAACCGGGGCTATTTTGCATGGCGACCGGGAGCGGCATTTGCGCTTTGATCCGGTAGAGCATCCGCTTGCCTTGCAAATCGGTGGCAGTGAGCCACGGGACATGGTGGAATGCGCCCGGATTGCCGAAGATTATGGCTATGATGAAGTCAACATCAATGTGGGCTGCCCCAGTGAACGGGTGCAAAAAGGTGCTTTCGGGGCGTGCCTGATGGCAGAACCTGGGTTGATTGCCGAGTGTGTGGATGCCATGCGGTCTGCGGTGCAGGTGCCGGTCACAGTCAAAAACCGTATTGGCATTGATGATCAGGAAGATTATGCCGACTTGCGTAATTTCGTCGGTACAGTAGCGCAGGCGGGTTGCCAAACCTTCATCATCCATGCTCGCAAAGCCTGGCTCAAGGGGCTTAGTCCCAAGGAAAACCGTGAGATTCCGCCGCTACGTTACGAACTGGTTTATCAGCTTAAGCAGGAATTTCCCCAGCTTGAAATCATCATCAACGGTGGAATTACCACACTGGAACAGTGCCAGCAGCATCTGCAACACGTAGATGGGGTGATGGTTGGGCGAGAGGCTTACCACAACCCGTGGCTGCTGGCGCAGGTTGACCCGCTGTTTTATGGCACACCTGCACCTTTCCATGAGCGCAAGGAGGCTCTGGAAGCCTTGCTGGGTTTTGTGCAAGTACAGCGTAACGCTGGCGTTCCTCTCAACCATATGACGCGCCATATACTTGGCTTATTTCAGGGAATGCCGGGGGCAAGGGGCTGGCGGCGCTATCTGAGCGAGAACGCCCACAGGTCGGAGGCGGGTGTTGAAATTTTGCGTGAAGCAGTCAAAAAAATTGCTTGACGGAAGCCGTAACGATCTTTAATATTCGCGCCTCAACACCGACAGTTCCTCGATAGCTCAGTCGGTAGAGCAACGGACTGTTAATCCGTGGGTCACTGGTTCGAGTCCAGTTCGAGGAGCCAACAAATTGTTTCATGGTATTTCATGATGTCCCAAAAGCCCTTGCAGGCCGCAATCTGCAAGGGCTTTTGTGTTTCCTGTTGTCCCATGTAGTCTCATGGCATCCCACGGATTTAGCTGCATTATTGTCTGCATACCAGCAACGGCAACATGAGGATGCAGCCAAATGGAAAGAAAGTTAACAGATACAAAGGTTAAGAAGGCCAAAGCCAAACCTGACGGGGAAACCCGCTACCCTGACCGATGGGGGAGGGCTTTTTTTATACATCACCCGTAACGGCAAATACTGGCGCTACCTGTACCGCTATGATGGTAAACGTCACCTAGCCAACAAATCGCGTGACTAAAGTGGTGACTAAGAAACGGTGTGAAGAACGGAAATAAAAAAGGGTTGCATCAAGAATGATTGCAACCCTTTGTTTTGTTTGGTGCCGGCACCCGGACTCGAACTGGGGACCTACTGATTACAAGTCAGTTGCTCTACCAACTGAGCTATACCGGCATGGTAGAGGCGCGAATTTTATAGAAAGGTGTTGTTATTGGCAAGCACTTTTCATGTTGTTGACGATGAACGGTGTTGAAACTTGCGACCAGCGAACGCTGCCAGCATTCCACGTAACATTCCTGCTTCACTCGTCGTTATATTTGCCCGTCCGAACAGTCGTCGCATCCGTCGCATCAGCAAGCGCGGGTTTTCGGGGTCGAGGAACCGCACGTCAACCAGTGTCTGTTCCAGATGGGTATAAAAGCCTTCCATCGCTTCACTGCTGGCCAAGGTTTCTTCTGGCTCGGCTGGTGCTGGTGGTTCACGCACTGCCATCGCACATTCGTAACCCAACACCTGGATTGACATGGCGATATTGAGTGAAAGGAAATCGAATGCCATCGGAATGTGTACCAGTGCGTTGCAGTGTTCGAGTTCTTCATTGGTCAATCCGGTGCGTTCGCGCCCGAACACGAGGGCAACTTTTTGGTTGGGTAAACGTTCGGCAACTGTTGTGCCGCATTCCCGCGCATCCATCTGTGTCCAACGCAAGGTGCGTTCGGAACGCGCACTCGCGCCGATGACGTAATGGCAATCCGCCAAGGCGTCTGGCAGACTGTGGACGATTTTCGCCTGTTCCACAATGTCGTTCGCACCGGAAGCCAACGCCCAGGTTTCTTGCGAATACGGCTTGCGCGGTGTAACGAGACGCAAATCCTTGATGCCCATTGTTTTCATCGCGCGGGCGGCGGAGCCGATATTGCCGGGGTGCGAAGTTTCCACCATGACGATGCACAGATTTTGTAAGGCGGGTGTATACATGGCGTTAGAACTCGCCCAGATAAGCCGCTTGCACCGCTGGGTCGTTTGCCAGTGTTTGTGCCGCGCCGCTCAAGGTGATTTCGCCGTGTTCCATCACGTAACCGCGTTGACTGATACCGAGTGCCAACCGCACGTTTTGTTCAATCAGCAAAATGGTGATGCCTTGTTGTGCAATGGTTTGAATAATGCGGTAAATGGTTTGTACCATAATCGGCGCTAGTCCCATGCTGGGTTCGTCGAGCATCAACAGTTTCGGTTTGGACAGCATGGCGCGTGCCAGCGCCAGCATTTGTTGTTCACCGCCAGAAAGCAGCCCCGCCTGTTGCTGATGCCGTTCCTGCAAACGGGGCAACAAGGTGTAAATTTCGTCGATTTCGCGTTGCACATTGTCGCGGTCAGTGCGGTTGTACGCACCCATCAACAGGTTTTCCAGCACTGTCATGCGGGTGAAAATGCCACGCCCTTCGGGGACTAACGCAAGGTTTAACGCAGCAATCTGGAAGGCAGGCATCCCATTGAGACGCTTGCCATCGAAGCTAATCTCACCAGCAGAGGCGGGCAATAAGCCGCTCAGGGTTTTAAGGGTGGTGGTTTTGCCCGCACCATTTGCACCAATCAGGCAGACCGTTTCGCCCTGTTGCACCTCAAAGCTGATACCTTTCACCGCCTGGATACTGTCGTAATGCACACTCAAGTTTTGCACGGAAAGCAGGCTCATGCTGCCACCTCCGCACCCAGATAGGCGGCAATCACTTTGGGGTCGTGGCGCACGGTTTCCGGCGTGCCTTCGGCAATTTTTTCGCCGTAATCCAGCACCACCAGCCGGTCACAAATCCCCATCACCAGTTTGACATCGTGTTCGATCAACATCAGGGTCAAGCCCTCACTGCGTAAACTGACCATCAGTTCACGCAAGGCATTTTTTTCATTTGGGTTCATCCCGGCGGCTGGCTCATCCAGTGCCAACAATTTGGGTTCACTGGCTAAGGCACGGGCAATTTCCAGACGGCGTTGGTCGCCGTAGGACAGATTTTTCGCCAGCGAATGCGCGTGTTTGCCGATACCAACGCGGTTGAGCAATTGCATAGCGTAAGCAGCGCAATCACGCTCTTCCTTGCGGTTATGCGCCGTATGCAGCAACGCCGCCAACACGCCGGAAGTGGTACGGGTATGCCGCCCGACCATCACGTTTTCCAGCGCGGTCATATTGTGAAACAGGCGAATATTCTGAAAGGTACGCGCAAACCCGGTCTTGAGGATCTGGTGCGGTTTGCGGCGGTACAGTGACACGCCATCCAGCTCAATCGCGCCGCTATCGGGTTGATACAACCCCGTCAGGGCATTGAACAGGGTGGTTTTACCCGCACCATTCGGGCCGATGACCCCGAAAATTTCACCCTTGCGCACCGTGAAACTGACATCGGTAAGTGCCTTGATGCCGCCAAAATGTTTGGAGACGGCTTCCACCCGCAATAAATCCTTCATGGGGCTTCCTCCGCCAATTCGCGTTTGCGCTGTTTGGAAGGCAACAAACCTGCCGGGCGGAAAATCATCATCAGTACTAGGGCAATCCCGAACAACAACATGCGCAAATCGGCAGGGTCAACATACACCTGACCAAACAGGGCACGTTGCAAATCGCCTGTATAACGCAAGGCTTCGGGAATCATTGTCACCAGAATGGCACCTAAAATAACGCCCCAAATATTACCCATGCCTCCCAGCACAATCATGGCAAGGATCATGATGGATTCCATCAGATTAAAACTTTCAGGGCTGACAAAACCCTGAAAACTCGCAAACAGACCGCCACTCAAACCACCAAACGTCGCCCCCATCGCAAAGGCCAGCAGTTTGACATTGCGGGTATTGATACCGGATGCTGCCGCAGCCATTTCATCCTCACGAATGGCCACCCATGCCCGCCCAATACGCGAATTTTCTAATCGCATGGACACAAACACCACCAGCGCCACACATACCAAAAATAAGTAGTAATACAAATGCGGGGATGACAGGGTTAAACCAAAGACTTCTTGGGTTTTGCCTAACGAAAAACCAAACAGGCTCACGGGTTCAATCTGGGTAATCCCTTGTGGGCCATTGGTGATATTCACCGGTGAATTCAGGTTGTTCATAAAAATACGGATGATTTCCCCGAAACCCAACGTGACAATGGCAAGGTAATCACCGCGCAAGCGTAACGTCGGCGCTCCCAGCAACACCCCAAACAAGGCAGCCAAAGCCGCGCCCATTGGCAAAATCATCCAAAACGGCAAGTTCAGCCCGAAATGCGGCGAAGCCAGCAATGCCCAGCAATACGCCCCCACCGCATAAAACGCCACATAGCCCAAATCCAACAGCCCAGCGTAACCAACCACAATGTTCAGACCCAACGCCAACATGATGTATAACAGGGCGAAATCTAGAATCCGCACCCACGATTTACCCAGACCGGCTTCCACCAGAAACGGTAACAGCAGTAAACCGATCAGCAACAAACCGGCAGACAGCCACACTTTGCTTCTTAATGCCTCAAGCACGTTCAACGCTTTTGCTCCCCAGTAGACCCGATGGTTTCAGCGTCAATACGAGGATTAACACCATGAACGCAAAAATATCCTGATAATGGCTACCGAGGAAACCGCCGGTCAGGTCGCCGATATAACCTGCTCCCAACGCCTCGATAATCCCTAGCAACATCCCGCCGAGCATTGCCCCTGTTAGGTTGCCGATACCACCTAAAACGGCGGCGGAAAAGGCTTTCAAGCCCAATAAAAAGCCCATGTGATAATGGGCTTGTCCGTAGTTGGCACTCACCATCACCCCGGCAATGGCAGCCAGACCTGCGCCAATCACAAAGGTGGCGGAAATGACTGCATTGATATTCACCCCCATCAATTGCGCTACCGCAGGCGCTTGAGCAGTTGCCCGCATCGCCCGCCCCAGCCGGGAACGGTTAACCATCGTCACCAACCCAGCCATCAATGTGACAGTCAGCACCAAAATCATGATCTGCACATCCGTAATGGTTGCGCCGAAAATTTCATGCCGCCCCTGTGGCAGCAACGTGGTGGGGAAAGCGATGTACTGTTTGCCCCAGATCAGCATTGCCACGTTTTGCAACACGATAGACAAACCAATTGCAGTAATCAGTGGCGCAAGACGCGGGGCATGGCGCAGCGGGCGATAAGCCACCCGCTCAATGCCATACCCCAGTAACATGCACGACGGTATCGCTACCAGCAGACCTGTCAATACAATCACGATGCCGGGTAAATCCGGTGCGACCCCGAACAACGCCCCGATCACCGCGAGGGAAATCATTGCCCCCATCATGGTGGTTTCGCCGTGGGCAAAGTTGATCAGTTCCAGAATGCCGTAAACCAGTGTGTAACCCAACGCCACCAGCGCGTACACACTGCCCAGCACCAATCCGTTTACAAGCTGCTGTGCAAAAATATCCATGCGAACCGTCGTACCTGTTGAACTGAAAAATTACGGCTGAATGGTTTCCAGCGTTTCCCACTTGCCGCCTTTCACGGTATACAGCGTGATTGGCCCGGAAGTCAGGTCGCCCTTGGCATCGAAACTGATTTTGCCGGTCACACCTTCGTAGCTGGTTTTCGCCAGTTCGGGCAGGTATTTCTCGGGGTCGGTGGAATCGGCGCGTTTCATCGCATCAACCATCACGTAGGCAGCGTCATAGGCATACGGTGCATACAACTGGATTTGCCCGTATTTGGCTTCAAATTTTTGCTTGAAGTCAGTACCTTTGGGCATTTTGTCCAGCGGCAGACCGGGGATGGAGGCAATCGTGCCTTCCGCATCTGCACCTGCCAGTTCAATGAATTTCGGGGTTTGCATCCCGTCGCCACCGAGGAATTGCGCCTTGATCCCCAACTGACGCATTTGCTTTGCCATTGGAGCGCCTTGTGGATCCATCCCGCCGAAGAAAATCACATCCGGCTCTTTGCCCTTGATGGAAGTCAGGATGGCAGTGAAATCGGTTGCCTTGTCATTGGTGTGTTCGACTGCCACCACTTCTGCGCCAGCAGCTTTTGCTGCTTTTTCTACCTCAGCCGCCAGACCTTGCCCGTAAGCGGTTTGGTCATCGACGATGGCAACTTTCTTGCCCAGCTTGGCAGCATACGCGCCCAACACCTTGCCTTGTTGCTCGTCGTTGGTCATGACGCGGTAGGCAGTCTTGAAACCTTGCGCGGTGTATTTGATGGCAGTGGCAGAAGGGGATACCTGCGGGACGTTGTTATCGGAATAAACCTTGGAAGCAGGAATGGTTGCACCGGAGTTCAAGTGACCGATGACACCCGCGACTTCCTCATCCACCATCCGTTGCGCCACAATCGTTGCAGTTTTCGGGTCAGCCTGATCGTCTTCGCTCATCACTTCAAATGTTACCGCCTTGCCGCCAATGGTGGGTTTGGTGGCATTGATTTCGTCAATCGCCAAGCGCACGCCGTTGTCATTGTCCTTGCCGATATGGGCTTGTGGCCCGGTCAGTGGGGAAGACTGACCAATCTTGACAGTGACGGCATCAGCGGCGTGGGCGGTGGTCATGCCCAGGCCAAGTGCAATGGCAACACTCCATGCAAGCAATGTGGATCTCATCTGGCTTTCTCCTTGGTTTAGTAGAATTTTCAAGTGTAGCGGAACAGCGTCCGATAATACTATGGAGCCGTGAATCGCGCTATTGGTGTTACTTCATTCACGGTCAGGTGATGTTTGGGACAGCATAAAATCCACAAAAGTCCGGTTTGCCCGTGACAAATAGCCGTCACGCCGCCAGGCGATGCACAAATCCAGCCACAACGGTTGTTCAAACGGCAAATCCACCAGTTCCGGGTCTTCTTTCACTACCATCGTCAACAGGGTGGAAATGCCAAAGCCCTGTTTGATGATGGATTTGATCAGCGGCAACAGGTTGGTTTCAAAGCCGATATTGGGAGTAACGCCTGCCTGCTGCGCCAGCCGGTCGATAATTTTGCGGTGGAAATAGCCAGGGCGGAACATCACCAGTTCCTCGCTGAAAAAATCCGCCAGACTGACGCTGTTCTGGTGGGCAAAGCGGTGTTCCAGCGGCACAATCACACGCATTTCCTCACGCTGAAAGGTCTGCGCTTCGACTTCATCCGGCACGAAATCACGCACGATCACCGCCAAATCCAGTTCACTGCTTTCCAGCATTTGTTGCAATTGCCAAGTGCCACCTTCCACCACTTGTAGGCTCAGGTGCGGGTAACGGTGACGGAACGCCATCAGGATCGGCGGGAAATAGTACGACCCCAGCATTCCCGGAATACCAACCCTCACCATGCCTTGCGTCAAGCCTTTCAGCTCCTGCATTTCCAGTTGCGCATCGCTGACCGCTTGCAGAATGCGCTGGGCATGGGGCAGCAGGTGTGCACCTTCGTCGGTCAGCGTCACCTTGCGGTCATGGCGGTGGAACAGGGTCAAATCCAGCTCTGCTTCCAGCTTGCGGATGGCAACACTGACCGCAGGCTGGGCGACGTAGAGTGCTTCCGCCGCACGGGTGAAACTGCCCAGCCGGGCGATTTCGTGGAAATAGCGCAGTTGTTTGAAGTCCATAGCCATCTCATCGGTAAACAAACGTTATCGAAACCATTCCCACTATATATTTTATCAATTACTACGGCGCAACTATGCTGTGGGTTCTTCATCGAGGGTAACATCATGATTGAATCCGGTAGCCGTGAATTCCGTTTTGCCACGCTGGCTTTGTGCCTTGGTTCGGCGATGATTTTTGCCAATCTGCATGTGGTGCAGTCGTTGCTGCCGACACTGGCGCAACAGTTTCAACTCAGTGAATTACAGGCAAGCTGGAGCCTGACCATTACGGTACTGACTCTCGGGTTGTCGTTGCTGGTGTATGGGCCGCTGTCGGATGCAATCGGGCGCAAGCCAATCATGGTGGTGACAATGGCGGGGGCGGTGCTGGTCACGTTGGGCTTGTCGCAGGTGGAAAGTTACCCGATGTTGCTGCTGTTACGCGGGTTGCAGGGCTTTTTTCTGGGTGGGTTGCCTGCGATTGCGATTGCCTACATGGGTGATGAATTTACCCGCAAGGCCGTGGTGCTGGCGGTTGGAGTCTACATCAGTGCCAACAGCCTGGGGGGCGTAACCGGGCGGATACTGGGAGGTTTTGTCGGGGAACATTACGGCTGGGCGGCAGCGTTTGCGGCAACAGGTTTACTCAGTGCCCTGATCGTCGCCGTGTTTGTCCTGTTGTTGCCGAAATCGCAGCATTTTCATCCCAAACCCTTGCATCCACTGCATGTTGCGCAGGATATGGGCGGGCATTTGCGTAACCCCGTGTTGCTGGCGGCGTTTCTGATTGCGTTTGGCAATTTCATGGTGTTCCTGAACCAGTACAGCTACATCACCTTTGTACTGGCGGATGCGCCGTATCATTTGTCACCACATGCGTTGGGGATGCTGTTCCTGACCTATCTGACCGGCTCGTTTGCTGCGGCCATTTCCGGGCGGATTGTACAGTATCTGTCTGCACCGGTTGGCATGGCGTTGGGCATCCTGTTCCTGATGGCTGGCAGCTTGCTGACGCTGATGCCCAGTTTGTCTGCGATTGTCTGGGGCTTTATGGTCAGCAGTTTCGGTTTTTTTCTTACCCATTCACTGGCGAGTGGCTGGGTTAGCCAACATGCCCTGCAAGCGCGGGCAAGTGCTTCGTCTTTGTATCTGGTATTTTATTACATGGGGGCAAGTGCGGGCGGGTTTGTGTTGGCTCCCTTCTGGGCGTGGCAAGGCTGGCTCGGAATCGTGGTCGGTTCCTTGCTGGTTTACAGCCTGACGCTGGGGTGTGCGTTGTGGTTGCAGCGCTGGCAGGCCAGTGGGCAGCGTGCGCTAGCCTAAGCCTGCGGCATTTTTGGTTTTGCGTGTGGCAATTGCCTCTAGCGGATTGTCTGGCCAGGGGTGCTTGGGGTAACGCCCTTTCATGTCCTTTTTCACCTCGTGGTAGGACGTGCGCCAAAAGCCCGCCAAATCCTGCGTTATCTGCAACGGCCTGCCTGCCGGGGAAAGCAGGTGTATCAGCAACGCTACTTTGCCATTAGCAATGGTTGGGGTCGTTTGACAGCCAAACATTTCCTGCAATTTCACCGCCAGTATGGGTGGTGATACGCTGTAATCAATGGCGATGCTGTGACCGGAGGGTACTTCCAACCGTTGGGGGGCAAGCTGTTCGAGGCGCTGCTGCATCTCCCACGGTAATTGGTTGCGGAGGATGTTTGCCAGATCCAGCTTTTTGAAATCAGCCAGTGTGTTGACGTTATCCAGATACGGCGCAAGCCACTGTTCCAGTGTTGCCAGCAGGTGTTCACGGCTGACATCGGGCCATGGCTGTTCCGGCTTGGTGTGGCGCAACAGGTTGACCCGTGCACACCATTGTTCCTGTTCGGCTTGCCAGGGCAATACGTCCAGCCCTTGTTTGCGGATGAAACCCAGCAGGGCGGTGGTTTTGGCGTCTGCGGGCACATGGGGCAAGGCTTTGCGCTGCAAGACCAGTGCACCGATTTTGTGCTGCTGTTCGGCGATGAAACGCCCGGCTTTCTGATCCCATTCCACCACGGTTTGCTGGTGTACCTGGTCGGTGAGTGCGTTGCTGAACAGCGTTTCATCCAGCGCAGCGGCACTGCGGATGGTGTCACTGCTTTTGCCTGCCATGCCGCTGACTTCGGCAATCGCCAGCCATGCCTGCTTGCCGAGGGCGTGTGTGTCGGGCAGATCGGCACTGCGCCCGTTGGCAAGTTGGTAGCCGCCGGAATGGCGTCGTCGCGCAATCCGGTCAGGGTAGGCGCAAGCTAACAGATAGCCGTGGATGGTGTTGGCGGGCAATAGGAACGTTAGTTTGCTTTCAGGCAGTTTCTGGCTGCGGATTTGTTCCACAAACTGGTTGGCCAGTGGGCGGGTACGTTGTAACCAGCCTTGCTGCTGGGCAGGGCAACGGCTTTTGCCCGCGAGTATTTCCATTGGATGGCTGATGTCGGGGTTGTCCCGACTGAACGGGTTGCGTTCGGAAAGCAGCGCGGCAAGGTTCGCTGCTGTGGGTAATTGCCCGGCTTGTGCGCCACAAATCAGTAGGTGGGCAAGGCGCGGATGTACCGGCAGGTTTGCCATTGCTTGTCCGTGAGCGGTCAGCACGGTGGCGTTGCTCTTGCGGGTGATTGCGCCCAGGGTTGCCAGCAAGTCCAGTGCCTGTTGCCAGGGGGCGGTGGGCGGTGCATCCAGCCAGCACAATTCGCCGGGGTCATTGATACCCCATTGCAGCACAGACAGGGCGAGTGGGGCAAGGTCAGCACGCAGGATTTCCGGTGTGGTATGGGCTGCGAGTTGCTCTTGCTGGCTTTCTGTCCACAAGCGGTAGCAAACACCGGGGGCAAGCCGCCCGGCACGCCCGGCTCGCTGGGTGCTGGAGGCGCGGGAAATGCGGGCGGTATGCAAGCCGGTCATGCCCGTGCCGGGGTCGAAACGGGCTTCACGTACCAGCCCGGCATCCACCACCACATCCACACCGTCGATGGTCAGGCTGGTTTCGGCGATATTGGTTGCCAGCACGACTTTACGTTGTCCGGCGGGTAGGGGGGCAATGGCTTGCTGTTGTTCGTCCAGCGTGAGGTTGCCGTACATCGGGTGCAATTGCACGTCACGCAAGCGACGTTCCAACAGCCATTCACTTAATCCATCGGCGGTGCGGTGGATTTCGCCCTGACCGGGCAGGAAGGCGAGGATGCTGCTGTCAGGATTGTCGCTGATGGCTTGTTTGAGAGTGGCAACCATGCGCTCGACAATGCGCTCACCGGGTTTGGCGGCTTGCCCGTAACGGATGTCGACCGGATAGCAGCGCCCTTCGCTGCCTATCACAGGCGCATCATCCAACAGTGTGGCAATGGCAGTGCTATCCAGCGTGGCGGACATGACCAGCAGTTTCAGCGGGTTGGCGGCATCACGGAATAGTTCGCGTCCTTTCAGGCACAGACTCAGGGCAAGATCGGCGTCTAGGCTGCGTTCGTGGAATTCGTCGAAAATCACTAGGCCGATGCCTGCCAATGATGGGTCTTGTTGCAACAGCCGGGTGAGGATGCCTTCGGTAATGACTTCGATGCGGGTGGCACGGCTGGTTTTGCTTTCCAGTCGCATCCGGTAGCCGACGGTTTGCCCGACCGGTTCGCCCAGCAGGGTTGCCATGCGGTGTGCGGCGTTTTTGGCGGCAATACGGCGCGGTTCGAGCAGGAGGATTTTGTTGCCAGCCAGCCACGCTTCATTCAGCAAGGCGAGCGGGACGCGGGTGGTTTTGCCCGCACCGGGCGGGGCTTCCAGCACGGTTTCATGGCGGGTGCGCAAGGCGTGTTTGAGGTCGTCGAGGACGGCATCAATGGGGAGGGTCAAGGTGGGACTTCCAAGCTGTTGCGGACATCCGCCATCGTGATGAATAGCTTGTTAGGCGTGTCGTTAAAAGCGGTAAAGCCAAACTTTTCATAGAACGCGATAGCACCGTCTTTTGCATCCACCACGATCAGGGGAAATGCCACAATCGCGCTGGCGGTCAGTAGCTTTTGCATGGCGTCGATCAACAGGAATGCGCCACAACCTTGTTTGGCCTCACGTTTGTCGACAGCTAGCCGTGCAATTAGCCCGCCGGATTGTGCATGATGGTGTTTCTTTTGTAACTTTGCTGGCAACGCATTGAAGTCAACCGGGGTCATGGTGAGAGTGTAGTATCCCCTAATGCGCTGGGGTTGGTTGGGGTCTTCCAACACAAAAGTGCGGGTATTGTCCTTGCTGGCTTGTTGGTTTGCCATAAGCCGCAGGTAATTGTTCAGAGCCTCAATGCCGCAATCAAACGTGTTGCGGTCGTGTTTGTCCTTGTCGAGAGGGACTGTTTTCATACAGCAGACTGTTCCCGATAGCGTTGGGCAGCTTGTTGTAGGCGCGGGTGTGTTTTGGCAGGAGAGTCCAGTGCTTGTGCCAGCAATGTTGCATCGCGTTGGCTCAGTTTGAGGGTTTGTTCTTTCTCAATAATCAGCTTGGCTTTTTCGATCGCAGCATTAAGAACAAAGGCATTGATGCTGGATATACCAACGATGGCAGCAGCTTGGCTCAGTAATGTTTGAACATCAAGATCAACCCGTGCAGTGATACGGGGGAGTGTGGCATTCATAAAATATCCTCTTTGACCATGTGTCATTTTGTCACGTGGCAATAGTTTTGCAGTGGCATGATGTCTTGTCAATACGCATTCATGGAATGACAACCCATTAGCCTTTGCTTATGCTGTGGTTACTCACGATTGTCTGTTGATCGTTTCGTGTCCATAGTCTATGTTTATGCCTGTCACCACCCAATGCGAGGCTACACCGTGCAGGGACTGACCCCCCTTTTCTTTTGGTGACAACATCACGGATTGGGAGGTGAATTGTGACCATGAAGTTCCTTATGATGATGGTGAGGAGGGGGAATATAGGGAGGAAACTGTTCCAGTCAAATCGCTTCCAGCTAACGACTGGGGGTTGTACGAAATGCACGGCAATGTGTCGGAGTGGTGTCAAGATTGGTATGGTACTTATTCTGAAAGGGCAGTAAGAAATCCTAAAGGTGGCAATTCAGGCTCTGCCCGCGTGTTGCGCGGTGGCTCTTGGATCTACGGCGGCAGGGTTTGCCGGTCTGCTTTTCGCCTCAACGCTGTTCCGGGTGATCGCCTCCTCAGCATTGGTTTTCGCCTTGCCCTAGGTCAGTGAGCTACAGTCATGCAGGGCGGCGGTAGCCGCAAAGCCTTCCGGAGGCGGCAAGTCTTGCGCGGCTGGCGTAGACAAAGGCAGCGGCGTTATCGGAGTAGCCGCAGCGTTTGTTGGAGTCAGCCGCGCTCTTCGCGGGGTGCAGGGATAATGGTTTACAGCCCGACATCCTCATACAAATCCTGCAACGCGCATTGGAAGCCGATACTGGTAAGTTCAGCCACCGTATCAGCGCCGTTATAGGTGAACAACTCCCAGCGTTGATGGGCATTGAGGCGGAACACATCCACGGCATATTCATTCGGGTCAATCAGCACGTATTCCCGCAAATTGGCAAGCTGGCGGTAAACCACGAACTTGTCGCCCCGGTCGTAATCGCGGGTGCTGGGCGACATGACTTCGACGACCAGCATGGGGTTATGTTTGATGGTATTGCGTTCATGGTCGTCGGGGTCACACGTCACCATCACATCGGGGTAAAACCATGCCTTGTCTTTGGCATTCACCTTGACGCGCATATCCGAAATGTAGGTGCTGCATCCCGAACCGCGCAAATGGGTTTTGATGAGTGCCGCCGCATTCAGGCTAATTTTGACATGGGCATCACCCGCACCTGCCATATTGCAGGGGTAGACAAAGCCGTTGAGGTATTCGTGCTTTTCCGTGGCAAGTTCTTCCTCTGCCAGATACTCTTCCGGCCACACATAATCCGTTGGTGCGAGTTTGGCTAACATGAGGAACTCCTTGGTTAATCGGGGAAATGCTCCAATGCCTTGTCACGTTCGTCTTCAATTTTCTTCCAGTCCGGCATTTGATACATACGGATATTGGATTCGTTGGCGTTGATTTTGTCAAAAGCATACACGATAGGGCGAAACACGGCACGGTAACAGTAATTGCGGTAGACGCTCATTTCGTCTTCGCCCTTGATGCGGCGGTAGATTTCCAGCACTAGTTCGCGGTCTGTGATTTGGCTCAAGTCGGTCATGGGCTATCTCCAAGGTGTTGTGCGTTTAGCCTGTTCCTCGCTTGCATTGTCTTGATTGCATTGATTGTAGTTACAATAGGGCTTTTATAGCAATGCCTTTGCCCATATCTGGCAGGGGTGTAAGGGTGGGGATAATGACAACCCATTAGCCCTTGCTTATACTGCCTGCTTACCCTACAAGCACAGGCAAGCACCATGACTGACTCACGCCCACCGCTGCAAACCTTGCACGAACTTGCGCCCAATTCCTTTATTTTTGAGAAAAAAGACGCTATCCCCGGTTTCCTGTGCGACAACATGGTGGCGCGTTTCGAGCAGAATATCGCTGACCAGTATGCCGGGCGTTTGGGGCAGGACACGGGTTTCAATCAGAACGTGAAGAAAACCACCGACATTTTCGTCAGCGGTGATGACAAACCACACTGGAAGGATGTGGACAACAACCTGCACCGTTCGCTGGCGTTGGCGTTACGCGAATTCCGTGAAACCTACCCGTATTTCAAAGGCGCGTTCAAGGACATGGGGTATAACCTGCAACGCTACCAGCCGGGTGAGTATTACCATTGGCACATCGACGGTGGCAGCCACCAATTCGCCGAGCGCCAGTTGGTGGCATTGTGGTATTTGAATGATGTGCCGGTGGAAGCTGGTGGTACGACCGATTTCCTGTTCCAGAACCTCAGTGTGCAGCCGAAAAAAGGCAAGCTGATCTTGTTCCCACCGTTTTGGACGCACGAACACCGCGCCGGAATCGTCAAGTCAGGGGCAAAATACATCGCCACCACGTGGGTGATTTTCGCGTAATTGATGACTTTTTGATTAGATCAAACCTTTGTGATTTATATCAACTTGTAGCAGTGAATATTGCCTAGAATGAGTGGATGAAAACTGTAACCACCCTGATATTCCTGCTATTTGTTAGTGCTTCTGCGTCAGCGGCTGAGCCAGAAGGTGTCCCGCCACCGCCGGAAGCGTACTGCAAATGGGAGATGACCAATTATTCCATTCCATCCCCCCTGTGTGGGCTGAAAGGTGACGCTGTGCGTGGCGAAAAGCTCGTCTCGGATGCTGCCAAGGGGAATTGCTTGGCCTGTCACGAACTGCCTATTAAAGGTGTGGAAGCCTACGGCACGATTGCTCCGCCGTTGTCAGGCATTGCCAATCGGTTATCGGAAGCACAATTGCGGCTACGGGTGGTGGATTCTCGCCATCTCAACCCCAATTCGATCATGCCGGGTTTCTACCGTGACCCCAGCCTGATCAATCGCCCCGGCAAAGGCTATGAAGGTCGGACATTCCTTGCCGCGCAGGATGTGGAAGATGTTATCGCTTATTTGGGGACGCTGAAATGAAATATCACCTCGCCCTCAGTTTGCTGGTCATGGCTGGTGTAGCGTGGGCAGATGCCCCCAAACCTGCCAAATCCGGTTACGAATTCGTCAAGGAAGAAACCCGTGCCATGCAGGACGATGAATTCCAGAACCCCGGTTTCATTGCGGTGGAGCAAGGGCGCGAGTTGTTCGCTAGCAAGCCTGCTTCTGGTAAATCCTGCGGTAGTTGCCACGGTGATGACGGCAAAAAGCTGGAGGTAAAAAGCCTTGCCCGCTACCCCATTTACGACAAGGCATTGGGTGGTATTGTACGTTTGGATGACCGCATCAATATCTGCCGTGAAAAACAGTCGGGTGAAAAGCCATTCCCGGCGTATTCCAAAGAATTGCTGGCACTGGAAACCTTTGTACGCCATTTGGCAGTGGGTGAGCCAGTCAATGTGCAAACCGATGGTGAAATGGCTGGCTTGCTGAAAAAAGGCGAAGACCTCTATAAAGTCCGCTTCGGCTTGATTGACATGTCGTGCGCCCACTGCCATGACAGCTATCCGGGGCAATTTATCCGGGGGCAGAAAATCAGCCAAGGGCAGGGCAATGGTTTCCCTGCTTACCGGCTGGATACCGGGGAAATGGCAAATGTCGACCTGCGCATCAAACAGTGTCTGACCCTGATGCGGGCAGAGCCATTTGCCCCCGATGCCGAAGAAAGCAAGCTGTTGGGGGCATACATCATGTCGCGTTCCAACGGTTTGAAGATTGAAACGCCCGCTGTGCGTTATTAAAGCAGGTCGTGCCCGCTTATATCCCCTTCGGTATTGAGGTGGATTTCGCGGATGTGCGGCATCCGTTTGAGGATGTAAGCCGCCATCAGTGTGCCACTTTTCTGATTGCCGTTGGAAAGTGCCGTGAGGATTTTATCGGCAACAATCTGGCAACGCTGCTCCTGATCAGGGTTGTCCACCCACAAGCGGCTCATCTGGTAGCCGCGATCCATGTCCCGATCCATTTGCGTGAAAAAATCGTCCGCCTCGTCCAGTACAAATTGGGGTACGTCAATATCACGTGTGGTGTCGTTGATTTGTATCCGTAATTGCATCACTCTTGCGACCTATGCTGTCTGTTTCGCGGGCAGATTACCCGATTCCAGCCCTGAAAGGAAATGCCATGCTGTTACTCATCAAAAACGTGCTTGACCCGCAGCGTATTCAGGAAGTGCAAGCCCTGCTCGCCAATGGGGAGTTTGTTGACGGGCGCTTTTCCGCCGGAATGGAAGCTGCCAAGGTCAAATACAATCAGGAACTTGCCCCGGAAAGCCCCTTGCATCGCCGTTTGAATGCACTGGTGATGTCGCCACTGGTGCAACACCCGGAATACCAGGCTGCCGTATTGCCTTTGCGGGTAGCCACCGCGTTTTACGCCCGCTATTTACCGGGCATGACGTATGGCTTCCACGTGGATGATCCGGTGATGGGGCCAATGTCCGGGCGCTACCGTACCGATGTTTCGACTACTGTGTTCCTTAATGACGATTATGACGGTGGGGAGATCGTCATCCGTACTGCTTACGGGGAAGAGAAAATTCGTGGGGAAGCTGGTGACGCGGTGGTGTACGATTCCGGTAGTTGGCACAAAGTGGCAGAAGTGACCCGAGGGATTCGCATGGTGGCGGTAACGTGGGCGCAAAGTCTGGTGAAAGACCCGCAGCGCCGCGAATTGTTGTACCAGTTAGCCAAAGCCCGCGAAGGCGTCATGACCAAACTGCCACAATCAGATGAAGCTGCCAATATCAGTACCGTCCATATCAATTTGCTGCGGATGTGGAGCGAAGTTTGATAGATACCCGCCATTAGGCAGGAAAACCTCTTTTTTTATCTGAATGCTTCTTGGAAAATCTGCGTTTTTACAGAGAAAATGTCTCTCGGATTTCCGCTATGGATACAAGGAGCTTTCACATGGCACAACTCGTGGTCAAAAGGACACCTTGGTGGTCGACGCCTTTTGCGAAACACGCCATGTTCTGGATACCTATCGCTGGTTTACAGGCCGGGACATTGGCTGGTTTGGGGTATTTCTACAATCGTTTAAGCGATATTGAACAAAATTCGGTCGGTAGTTCTCCCGTAGCCTCTGCTCCATCCACAGTTAAGCCTGCTTCTGTTGCCGATGCTCCGGCGGTTGAGGTTGAAGTACAGCCAGTGTTGGTAGACCGGAGTATGCCAAGTCCTGCTCCTGTTCCTCTCCATGCTGCTTTGGCAGTGCCTGCTACCCATGACATGATGCGTGCTGGGGAAAGTTTTCAGCCGCCCTCACAGGCAACTACCCAGGCTGATGTCGCTGAACCTGTTGCCGTTGCTGCCATTTCTCCTGTCAAACCAGAAGCCGTAGTAGAGAAGAAGCCCCAAGTGACGGAAAAGGTTGTTGATAAAAAATCGGAAGAGAAAAAAACCAGTAAGCCAGTCGCCGCCAGCAAACCAGCGCCAGTAGTAGTGGTTGATGTTGGAACAGACCCAACTGCGCTTGCCAATCAATCGGAATTGCCAGCAATTCCCGTTTCTGTACCTGATGTTGTTGCTGCTCCAGTAGCCTTACCGGACGAGTCAGAAACCACTGCACCAGAGAAACCGTATGGTGGTGCACCAACACCCGTAGGGGTGGTCGCGTGGGTGTATATCGGCGAGTTGCGGGATTACGGCTGGTATGGGCAGAAACTGCATATTCCCCCCAAGTCCGGTTTGCCGGAATTGGGACGCAGTTATCGCACGCAGACCATTCACGGCTTGTATGAAACCCTACATGGCAAGCGTGTTATGGGTGGTTTCCAACTAGGAGATACTGTCCTGCTGCATGAAGTTCAGGTAGAAGCAGGTGGAAAAGTCTGGGCAAGGGTTGAAAAGCTGCGTTCAGCGGGGCGTTGATACGATAGGTAAGAAAAAAGCCGCACTTCGCAGGCGGCTTTTCCTGTAACGACAAACTGTGATGCTTGCGGTTGTTACGCTTATTTCCAGAAATTGGCTTCTGTAGAAGCAATTTCACGAACTTCTGTAGCCAGTTCCTGGTAGCGCTCACGGTAGGCTTTCCACTCTCCAACGTAGTAATCTTCTGCGTTGAATTCCCCAGACTGTTCGTATGCGATGAATTTCTTTTGCATGTCCAGCATTTCGCTAATCAGCTCTTGCTTTCTGCTCATGTCCGATGCCTCTCTAGATAAAACCAAAATCCTGTTGGCAGGATAAACGGGTTAGGGTGAAAGGGGGAATACCCCCTTTCGGGTAGGAATTAGTAGCCGCCTTTGCGGTTGGTGGCTGGCAGGCCAGCAACTTTCAGACCTTGCTTGCTGGGGGCGCGTGGGAACAGGTTGTACATGTCCTTGCTGCTCAGCTTTTTATCACCCCATTGTTCAGCCATCGCTTTCTGAATAATGCGTTCCATTGGCTGGTTGCCGCCATTGTTGATGTATTGGTCACGCAGGTAGTTGAGTACGTCCCAATGTTTTTCAGTCAGTTCACCAATGCCTTCTTCGTTGGCGATGACTTGGGCAACTTCCTCGTTCCAGTCATTCAGGTCAACCAGATAGCCAGCTTCGGTCGCTTCGATGGTTTTGCCGTTTACTTCGTAAGCCATGTTCAATTCCTCATAACTAGTGAATGTTGCCATTCGATGAAATTCTTGACCGGAAAATTATACGTAATCGTTACACCCCTCCTATTCCTCAAAAGGGATACGTTGGGTTTTCTCCCCTCTCCCCTTGAGGGAGAGGGGCTGGGGGTGAGGGGTAATCACTCGGTGGGTTTCAGGGTTTTGATGCCTTTGTGGGGCATGAACAGGCCACAACCGAGTTTGCGCCCACCGCCTAAGCCGTATTGCTGCAATTTTACCGATGGGTCGTTGTCAAGGTCGGCAATCATCAGGTGACGGGTGTGCAAGTCACCTTGTGGAGTGTGCAGGGTATAGCTTTTGCCACACATCATCTTTTTAACCTTGAAATCGGCAATGCGGCGTATTTCGGTAGCCATGCGCTGGAGGAATTCCGGCTCGGTTTCGCCAGTATCCGACAAGACGTAGCGGGCAAAAATCACGGATGCGTTCAGCAGAACCTTTTCCTTTGCTTCACCCACGCTTAGGGCGTAACCATCAATATCCAGTGTTGTGCCGCACAGGTGTTGAGCGTCTGCCAGCCGTTGTTTGGGGATACGCAACATCATGCGGGTACGGCGCGACGGCAGCAGGAACTGGTTGGTGTGGTCGTCAGGGCGTTCCCAGCCGTTACCGCTTTCGGCGACGTGGATGGTGTGCACACCTGCGGCAGGTTCGTCGGTAAACCAGGGCAGGGCTTGCTGCACCGCTTGTGACAATGCCCAGGCATGATCCAGTGGGAGTTTTTTGCACTGGATGGCAAAACTCACATCCAGCACGTCATCCGGTGCTTGCCAGGGCAAGGTTTTGTCTTCGTCTTCTTGCCAGAACATGGCTTACCTCGCGGATGAAAACGCAATTTCCAGTTGGTCGTACCAGTCTTCCGGGCGATCTTTGTAGCCGGGTGGCTCGATGTCAATCTGGAAAAAAATCGAGCCGGTTTCCAGTGCACGTTGTTGCACGATGGTTTTCAACTCGTCAAAGGAACTGATGGATTCACCTTCTGCCATCAGAATCTGGCTCAAACTTAACATGCTATCTCCTCCCTATCGGTATTGCTTACCCGGTCATAATAGCGCCCACGGTACAACAGGCGTTTCTGGGCGGGTTCATCACTGTCCACAAAGGCTGTGCGGCAGTGCAGGATGTTATTGCACACCAGACCTTCGCCTGCCTGCAAGGTGTAGCGTATTTTGTAAGGTGAGTCCTGTTGCCATAAATTCAATAGGAATTGCGCGGCTGCATGGGTGAGCGGGTCATCACGCCAGATGACATTGCGCTGGCGGGCAGAATAGCGCATGTGCAAGTGCCCATCCGCTGCCACGCTGAATACCGGGCCGGATTGTTCCGGGCGCACCATTTCACCATTTAGCACATTGGCAGGGATGGTAAATGCATTGGGGTGCATCAGGGCATGGATATAGGCAGGGTTGGCATCACGTAACAGGATGTAGGCAATTTCATGATCCATCAGCCAGCTTTCACCGCCTGCTTGTGCGGGTTGGGCGCAATGCAGCAACATGCCGTGGATTTGTTCTGCGGGCAGGTTGTAATAGCCATCCGTATGCCAGCTCAGTTGCTTGGTGGTGTACGGAATGTAATCGTGCTGCCCAGCATGGCTGGTGACGTGCAATGAGGTGAGGCTGTCTTCATCGGCACACAGATTGCTGTCAATGTGGGTAAGGCCAAGCTGTTTTGCCAGTTGGTGAACATGGCGTTTGCTGCGCAGGTCGCCTTGCTGGAAACGGTACAACGCTAGATTGTATTGGCGGCAAGTCTGTTGCAAGCTGACCAGTTCTGCCACGCTCGGATGTGCCGGGTCGGCAATCAGGGTAAACAGGGTGTCAGCATTCAATGGATAGGGGGACAGTTTGCTGCTGCGCCATGTCAGATAACTATCCAGCTCATTGATGTTGAAAGGGGAAGTGTTCATGGTTGCTGCCTATCCAATTCCTGATGAAAGGTTTGCCTATTTGAAATATTAAAAAATCAGAATATGCTATTGTACCGTTAAGAGAGAGCAGTTTTTGATTATGCTGATGGCCTATCCCCTTGGAGATATACTGGATTTTCGGTAGCACCCCATGGGTGAGATTCTATGTATTAGAGGGCACGCATACACTTAGCACACTCTTAACTTGAGCAACCCAAGTTCTGCAATTTTTACTGATTCAGCCTGGTTGGCGGTTTATGTAGAGCACAGCCAGGAATGAAAGCCATCGTATACGTTTACTGAGGAGGCAGGTATGGCAACGAAACTTTATCCAACGCCGATGCTGGATGTCCTGGAAGAAGGCCCATGGCCTAGCTTCATCAGCGGCTTCAAGAAACTGCGTGATGAGCATCCAGATGAGCGCATCCGTACCGTCATCAACGGTCTGATGGGGCAGTTGGAGCACTCTTACGAAACCAAAATGGGTTACTGGAAGGGCGGTACTATCTCTGTCTTCGGTTACGGCGGCGGCATCATTCCACGCTTCTCCGAAGTCGGTCACATGTTCCCTGAATCCAAGGAATTCCACACCCTGCGTGTACAGCCACCAGCGGGCAACTACTACACCACTTCCATGCTGCGCCAATTGGCGGATAGCTGGGAAAAGTGGGGTTCAGGTCTGCAAACTTTCCACGGTCAGACCGGCAACATCATGTTCATCGGTGCGAACAGCGTCAACTACCAACATTTCTTTGATGAAATCAATGAATACGGTTGGGACTTGGGTGGTGCTGGCCCGTGCGTGCGTACAGGCATGTCTTGCGTCGGTGCAGCGCGTTGCGAAATGTCCAACTGCAACGAACACGCCATTCACCGCCGTTTGCTGAACAACTTCACTGATGACGTGCATCGTCCGGCACTGCCTTACAAGTTCAAATTCAAGGTTTCCGGCTGCCCGAACGACTGCCAGAACGCGATTGAGCGTTCCGACTTCGCTGTGATTGGTACCTGGCGCGACGACATGAAGGTCAACCAGGAGGCCGTTAAAGAAATGATCATGAAGAAAGCCAAGGAAATTGGCAAAGAAGGTGATCGTTCCGCAGGCCGCCAATACATGTTTGACAATGTTATCAGCCGTTGCCCAACCCAGGCTATCAAGCTGAACGACGACGACACCATCACGGTTGACAATAGCAACTGTGTGCGTTGTATGCACTGCCTGAACGTCATGCCAAAAGCACTGCAAGTGGGTGATGACAAGGGCGTTACCATCCTGATCGGTGGTAAGCGTACCCTGAAAATCGGCGACCTGATGGGTACGGTGGTTATTCCGTTCATGAAGCTGGATACCGAAGAAGATTACGAGCGCATTGTCGAGCTGGCACAAACCATTATCGACTTCTGGGCTGAAAATGGTCTGGAACACGAGCGTTGCGGTGAAATGATTGAGCGTATCGGTCTGGTGAACTTCCTGGAAGGCATTGAGATTGATCCAGATCCGAACATGATCAAGCAGCCACGTAACGTTTCTTACGTGCGTACTGATGGTTGGGATGAAGCTGCTGAAGCTTGGTTCAACCGCAAGCGTGAAGAAAAAGCTGCGTAGTCGCATTCGCGGGCAGGGTGGATTAACCGCCCTGTCAGCCCGGATTTTTACGATATTTTATAAAGTTATTCTCTGACGGAGGCTTTGCAATGGCCGCACCAGAAATGCGCGATCCTATTGAATCTGGATGCCCGGACGGTTTCCAGTACATGCACCCTGTAATGCGCCGTAACTACGGTCTGTGGGCATATCATGAAGACCCACGCCCAGGCGTATTGGTTCACGTTTCCAAGACTGGCGAAAAAATCTGGACTGTTCGTGCCGGTACGCAGCGTATCCTCGACGTGTTCACCCTGCGCAAGCTGATGGACATCGGTGATACTTACGGTGACGGCTATGTTCACTTCACTATCCGTTCCAACATCGAATTTCAGGTTGCTACCGAAGCGCAAGTCGAGCCTTTGGTAAAAGCACTGGAAGATGCTGGTTTCCCTGTTGGTGGTACACGTAACTCGGTTACTTCACTGTCCCACACTCAAGGCTGGTTGCACTGTGACATCCCTGGTACTGACGCTTCCGGCGTTGTAAAGGCGATGATGGATGAGCTGCTGCCTGAGTTCAAAGCCTGGAACATGCCTAACCGCGTGCATATCACCACTTCCTGCTGCCAGATCAACTGCGGCGGTCAAGGTGACATCGCAATCAACGTCCAGCACGTCAAACCACCGAAAATCAACCACGCGCTGGTGGGTAACGTGTGCGAACGTCCTTCCGTTGTAGCTCGTTGCCCAGTAGCGGCGATCCGCCCTGCGATGGTTGACGGTAAACCTTCCTTGGAAGTTGACGAGAAGAAGTGCATTTGCTGCGGTGCTTGCTACCCACCATGCCCACCTATGCAGATCAACGACCACCAGTACACTCAACTGGCTATCTGGATCGGTGGTAATCACTCCAATGCGCGTGGCAAGCCTACCTTCCAGCGTCTGGTTGCTGCGGGTATCCCGAACAACCCACCACGCTGGCCTGAAGCGACTGCGATCGTTAAAAAGATCTTGGCTTGCTACAAGGAAGGTGCAAAAGACTGGGAACGTATCAACGAATGGGTTGAGCGTATCGGCTGGCCGCGTTTCTTTGAAGTCACTGGTTTGCCATTCACCAAGTACCACATCGACAACTGGCGTGGTGCGCGTGCGAACCTGAACTCTTCAACGCACATCCGCTTCTGATCGGAACGGCACGAGGAATCGACGGAATGAAATACACAATTCTGGTTAACGAAGGCCCTTATCAGCACCAAGCTGCTGATTCCGCCCTTCAGTTCACCCGTGCCGCGCTGGAGAAGGGACACGAAATCTTTCGTGTCTTCTTCTACCACGATGGTGTCAACAACGGTACGCGCCTGACAGTCCCACCGGCTGACGACCGCCTGATCCAGAAAGCCTGGACAGAGCTGGCCGAAAAGCACGGTCTGGATTTGGTCATCTGTATTGCAGCGGCACAACGTCGCGGCATCATGGATGCAGACGAAGCCAAGCGTCAGGGTCTGGACGCCAACAACATTGCCCCCGGTTTCCGCATTTCCGGTCTGGGTCAGTTGGTGGAAGGTGGTATCCAGTCTGACCGTCTGGTCGTATTTGGCGATTAAGGAGAACTGCGATGTCTACCAAGAATTTTCTGTTCGTAAACCGCAAAGCTCCTTACGGCACTGTTTACGCGCTGGAGTCACTGGAAGTTGTACTGATTTCCGCTGCATTCGAGCAAAACGTCAGCCTGGCCTTCATTGATGACGGTGTTTACCAGATCACCAAAGGGCAGAACAGCAAAGGTATCGGCATGAAAAACTTCTCGCCGACTTACCGTGCCCTGGGTGACTATGACATTACCAAGCTGTATGTCTCCACCGAGTCTTTGGCAGAACGTGGCCTGACGGTTGATGACCTGATGGAACTGACTTACGAAGACGCCGACGACGATTACGCTGAAAAGCCTTCCATCATTCTGGTCAACCGCGAGGAAATGGCTGCCATGATGGCTGAGCAAGAAGTGATCCTGAGTTTCTAAGCGGAGGAATTGATAAATGGCTATGTTACATATTGTCAACAAGTCCCCGTTTGAACGTGTGGCTTTTGATAGCTGTCTGGCTCACGCCAGTGCAGGTGATGCGATCCTGATGATTGAAGATGCCGTGGTCGGTGCAGTCGCTGGGTCGAGCTTTTCTGGTAAAGTAAAGGCGGCGATGGCTGACAAGTCTGTGTATGTGCTGGGGCCTGATCTCGCAGCACGCGGCTTGGAAGGCAAAGCCATGGAAGGGGTAACTATCGTTGACTATGCAGGTTTTGTTGACCTGACTGCCAACAATGACACTACCCAAAGCTGGTTATAAGTTTTAAACATTTTTTAACAGGAGGCCATCATGGCACTGGAAGTAGGCGGTAAATCCATCGCGCTGGACGAAGAAGGCTATCTGGAAAACCTGAGCGACTGGACTCCAGAAGTTGCAGAAGCACTGGCTAACGCAGAAGACGTGACTTTGACTAGCGAACACTGGGAAATCCTGAATTTCCTGCGTGAATACTATGAAGAGTATCAAATCGCTCCAGCCGTGCGCGTTTTGACCAAAGCAGTTGGCAAGCGTCTGGGTGCTGACAAGGGTAACTCCAAGTACCTGTACAGCCTGTTCCCATACGGCCCTGGCAAGCAAGCATGTAAATATGCTGGTCTGCCTAAGCCGACTGGTTGCGTATAAGGCATTACGAAGAATGCTCCGGCTTGCCGGAGCCTCTTCTCAAAGAGTTTACCACTCACCCCAACCTCTCTCCCTCAAGGGAAGAAAGGCTAAGAGAAAAACCTTCTTGCTCCCCCTCGCCCCTTGAGGGAGAGGGGGCAGGGGGGTGAGGGGTAGAACCTTTCAGAAGAGAGAATCTAGGAACCAGGAGTACGCAGTGACATTCGTAAGTATCCTTTACGGACTGTTGTTCTGGGCGGCAACATTGATCCTTGTTATTGGTGTAGGGATGAAAATCCGCCAATACTGGAACACACCAGCCCCATTGAAAATTCCGACTACACCAGCACCTGTGACTCAAGGTGGGGTGGTGTGGCGCATGTTCAAGGAAGTGGTTTTTTTCCAGAGCCTGTTCCGTTCCAACAAGGTTTTATGGCTGTTTGCATTCCTGTTTCACATCTCTTTGTGGCTGGTATTGATCCGTCATACCCGTTATTTCATGGAAATGGGGTCAATCCTGACTTTCATGCAGCCATTCGGCCGATACGCAGGCATTACGATGGTGCTGGGGTTGGCTGGCTTGTGGGCGCGTCGTTTTCTGGTTGACCGCGTGCGTTACATTTCCGCGCCATCTGACCATTTGATGTTGGCACTGCTGATTGGTATTGGCATGAGCGGCTTGATGATGAGCTTTGTTTCCCACGCTGACGTAACTCAGGTAAAAGCATTCTTTGGCGGCATGTTGACCTTCGGTTTCTTTGGTGCAGAAGGTGCTTTGCCTGCTGACCCGATTGTGTTGGTGCATCTGTTGCTGGTCGCCATCCTGATGATCATTTTCCCGATCAGCAAGTTGTTACACGCGCCGGGTGTGTTCTTTAGCCCGACCCGTAATCAGGTGGATAACCCGCGTGAAAAACGCCACATATCCCCTTGGGCACTGGAACTGGAACGCCAGGGTAAGACATTCCTGAGCGAGCTGAACAAGTAATTGCGTGTACGGATCAGATTTAAGAGGCATCTATCGTGGCTGATTACGAGATTCCAAAACTGACTGGGGAAGGCTATACCGAAGTCCCGGCAGTCAAAGAAGATACCATGAAGGGTTCTGGCCCGTTTATCGCCAAGGCGGATTTCCAGAAAGCGATGGGTTTTCCGACTGACTTTGCGGCAGTCGGTGAGCTGGTTCCCAACTGGAAAGAACGTGCGCTGGAAAAAATGGCTGACTTGAAAGGCCGTTACCGTTCCCTGCAAGTGTATCTGGACATCTGCGTCAAGTGCGGTGCGTGTACTGACAAGTGTCATTATTTTATCGGTACTTCCGATCCCAAAAACATGCCAGTGGCGCGTCAGGATTTGCTGCGCAAGGTGTATCGCCGTTACTTCACGTTTGCGGGCAAATACTTCCCGAAACTGGTGGGCGCGGTTGACCTGACCGAAGATGTGATCAAGGACTGGTATAACTATTACCACCAGTGTTCACAATGCCGCCGTTGTTCCGTGTTCTGCCCGTATGGTATCGACACCGCTGAAATCTCGATGGCAGCGCGGGAAATTCTCGACCATGTTGGTTACGGTTCCAAGTATAACAACGAAATCATCGGCAAGGTTTTCAAGATCGGTAACAACCTTGGCCTGCCGGGAATGGCGCTGGCAGATACGCTGGAAGGTTTGGAAGAAGACGTGGAAGCAGATACCGGCATCGCGGTGCGCTACCCACTGGATCTGGAAGGTGCAGAAATCCTGCTGGTGACGCCATCAGCCGACTTCTTCGCTGAGCCACACATTGATGGCTTGATCGGTTACGGCAAGGTATTCCATGAAACCGGCGTAACCTGGACGTTTAGCTCACACGCCTCCGAGGCCGCCAACTTTGGTATGTTTGTCGGCTCTTACGAAAATATGCGTCGGGTTTCCCTGCGTGTGCGTGAGGCGGCGATCAAGCTCAAGGTCAAGCGCATTGTATTTGGTGAATGCGGTCATGCCTGGCGCGTGGCGTACAGCTTCCTGAATACCCTGGCTGGGCCGTTCGATTTCTTGGATCAGCGTTACCCGATTCCGCAACACATCCTCGAATACACTTGGGGTGAGCTGCAAAAAGGCACGTTGAAAATTGATAAAACCGAGAATGACGATAAGGTGCTGACTTTCCACGACTCGTGCAACGTGGCGCGTGGTAGCCGTATGGGCGATTACCCCGGCGGTCAGTTCGACATTCCGCGTAATGTTATCAAAGCCGTGTGTAACCACTTCGTGGACATGCCTGCCGATACCATTCATGACGCGACTTTCTGTTGCGGTGGCGGTGGCGGTTTGTTAACCGACGACCTGATGGAACTGCGGGTGAAAGGCATCCAGCCACGTGCGGAAGCCCTGCGGCATGTTTCCTTGCACAACGGTGTGACGCACATGGCAGCGATTTGCGCCATCTGCAAATCCCAGTTTACGAAGGTGTTGCCGTACTACGGTTTCACCATGGATCAGATTGTCAGCGTCCACCAGTTGGTGAGCAATGCAATCATCCTGCAACGCCAGGAGTCCGTGATTCCACCACGGCCTAAAGATGATGATGAGGATGAGGACGACGACGCATAAGACGTTGGCTTTCCTCTGATCCGATAACGTTTTAAGTATTGATTGATCCGGTATTGTCCGGGTTTTCCAACAGGAGATAGTAAGCATGGCAACCGCAGCTCACGACAGCAAGCTCAAAGGTAATGGTCTCACGTTCCGCCGTTTCAAGGATGGCGACCATGAATGGGACAGTATGCACGACAAGATTTTTGTCGCTGATACCAGTCACAAATGCCCGACTTACATCCACAAGACACCACCTTGCCAGGGTAGCTGCCCGTCTGGTGAAGACATCCGTGGCTGGTTGCAGATTGTGCGCGGCATCGAGAAGCCACCGGTTGGCATGACCATGCAGGAATACGCTTTCCGCCGTTCCACCAATGCCAACCCGTTCCCGTCCATGATGGGGCGTGTTTGCCCTGCACCGTGCCAGACGGGTTGTAACCGTAACGACGTTGACGATTTCGTTGGCATCAACTCGGTTGAACAATACATCGGCGATACTGCCATTGCTAACGGCTTCAAATTTGAAGCAGGTGCAGAACTGAGCGGCAAGAAAGTCGCCATCATCGGCGGTGGCCCGGCAGGTATGGCAGCGGCTTACCAGTTGCGCCGTATGGGTCACGCCTCCACTGTGTTTGAACAGCACCCTGAATTGGGCGGCATGATGCGTTATGGCATCCCTGGCTACCGCGTTCCACGCGACAAGCTGGCGGCAGAAATGCAGCGCATCATCGACATGGGCGACATTACCATCCAGTGCAACACCAAAGTAGGTACTGATGTAACCGTTGAGCAATTGGAAAGCGATTTCGACGCGATCCTGTGGACGGTGGGTTGCTGGAACGGTCGTGACCTGTTCGTTGAAAAGTTTGCCGAAACACCCAACTGCATTTCTGCGGTCGATTTCCTGGAAGCTTTCAACAAAGGCACGATGAAATACACTGCCCCGCGCGTAGTGTGTGTGGGTGGTGGTGATACCTCCATCGACGTGGTATCCGTTTCCCGTCGGATTGGTACATTGGCGAACTACGCAGAAAACGGTGAAGATTCCGCTACTGGCAAGCTGGTTCACGGTGAAGTGGGCGAGAAAGTGCCTGCGACTGTCACCCTGACCACCCTGTTCCCGCTGGATCAAATGACCGCAGCAGAACACGAAGTACAGGACGCGCTGAAAGAAGGCGTTACCATCCTGACCGAAGTCATGCCGAAAGAAATCGTGTTTGGCGCTGACGGTCGTGCCATCGGCCTGAAAGTGGTTGAGTGCGTGATGAAAGGCAACATGCCGCAGCCAAAAGAAGGCGGCAAGGAAACCATCATCGAAGCAGACCTGATCGTGTCCGCGATCGGTCAGTTCGGCAAGCTGGATGGTCTGGATGCTTTCAACAACGGTCGTAACCAGATCGACGCTGATGCCCTGTACCGTGTCAAAGGCAAAGCCAAGCATTTTGCAGCAGGTGACATTATCCGTCCACACCTGTTGACCACCGCTATCGGTCAGGCTTCCATCGCTTCCCAGACCATTGACCAGTTCCTGAAGGCTGAAGAGCTGAAAAAACGCCCGAAAGTGGACAAGCACCACTTCGACCTGATGCAGAAGCTGCATGAGGCTGGTCTGGATCCAGCCAGCTACGAAGCAACCAAGGCTGACGACCTGCGCGGTACTTCCGACGCGAAATTTGCAGTACACAACTACGATGACCGTTCCAAGAATGTGATCGTGCCATCCCGTGATCTGTTCCTGGGGCATTTCAACAAGGTTGACCGCAACCTGCGTACTGAAGACGTGCCGACCGCTGAAGAAGTACTGGGTCACTTCGCTGAGCGGATGAACCCGCTGGCAGAAGCTGATGTGGTCAAGGAAGCCAAGCGCTGCATGAGCTGCGGCATGTGCTTCGAGTGCGACAACTGCGTTATTTACTGCCCGCAAACGGCTGTTTATCGTGTGCCTAAGAAACAGGCAACACTGGGCCGTTACGTTGCTACCGACTACGCCAAGTGCATCGGCTGCCATATCTGTGCAGACGTTTGCCCAACCGGCTACATCGAAATGGGTCTGGGTGAGTAATCACCCGCGCCTTGAGTGCAGGCTCGACAGGAATCAGCATGACTAGCAAGTTTTCAAAGGTAATTCTGGCATCAGCGCTGGCTTTAGCCACGCTGCTGGCAGGTTGTAGCAAAGGCCCAACCGAGGCTGACCTCAACCTTGCCACAGCAAAGCAAAAGGCCAATGAATGCGTTGAGCCGGAAAACGTGATCCGTACCAAACACATGGACATGCTCATGCACCAGCGTGATGCAACCATGATTGAAGGTATCCGTACCAAGCAACACAGCCTGAACGAGTGCATCAACTGCCACGTTGCCCCGGTCAAAGCCGACGGTTCGCCGTTGCGTTACGGTGACGACGAGCATTTCTGCACTACTTGTCACGCAGCAGTTGGGCAAAAGATCGACTGTTTCCAGTGTCATGCTGACCGCCCGGCAGCAGATATGCAGGACTACCAGCACAAGGTCGGAAGTGCGGAAGCCCATCATTTCACGCAAGGTGTGACGGCTGCACAAGCACCGTCAGCGGCAGAAGTCCAGATGGTAGCGCAACCTGTACAAGGAGCTGCGAAATGAGCGAGAACCGTGTTGACGAATACCGCCGTCGTTTTGTGGCGGCACTCGGTGGTGCTGCTGCCGTTGCTACGGTTGCGCCCGGTTTCATCCTGCGTGAAGCCCATGCTGCCGGTGAAGTGGCTGCCAAAGACCCGGCTCAAGCTGTAACCAGTGCCAAGCGCTGGGGGATGCTGATTGACGTTACCAGGCTCACTGATGGTGGGCGTGGCATGGTTGCCGCCTGCAAGAAAGAACATGGTTGGGATAACAACCCGCATTCTGCCCCTGAGCAAAAAGCCCATTGGGCACGGGTGGTGAAAGTTACCGACAAGCTGACCAAAAACAGCTTTGAATTGCCGGTGATGTGCCAGCATTGCGAACAACCGCCGTGCGTGGATGTGTGCCCGACAGGGGCATCCATGAAGCGGGCTGACGGTATTGTGCAAGTCAACAAGCATATCTGCATCGGTTGCCGTTACTGTATGATGGCTTGCCCTTACAAGGCGCGTAGCTTTGTGCATGAACATCTGGTCGATCAGAAAATGCATTCGCCGCGTGGTATTGGCACGGTGGAATCCTGCAATCTGTGCGTCCACCGGGTGGATAACGGGCAGTTGCCAGCGTGTGTGCAAGCAGCACCGGATGCGGTTACGTTCGGCGATCTCAACGACCCGAACAGCACCATCAGCCAGAAGCTCAAAGCGATGGGCGGCAAGCAAATCCGTGCTGACCTGAATTTGAACACTGGTGTGCGTTACTACGGCATTTAACGGAAGGGCAGTAATCCATGGCAAGTCAATCTATCACTTTCCGCGAAACCCGTGAAAGTAAGGGATTTTTCATCCTGCTGGCGGTATTGGGTGCATTCCTGGCATTGGGTGCATTGGCGTTTTTCCACAACGAACACCACGGGCATTACGTTACCGGCATGAATAACCAGATCGTGTGGGGGTTGCCACACGTGTTTGCGATTTTCCTGATCGTAGCGGCGTCGGGTGCATTGAACGTCGGTTCGATCGGTACGGTGTTTGGCAAGGGCATTTACCAGCCGATGGGACGTTTGTCGGCACTGGTGGCGATGTCGCTGCTGATCGGTGGTCTGATTGTACTGGTACTGGATTTGGGTCGCCCTGACCGTTTGATCGTGGCAATGACGACTTACAATTTCAAATCCATTTTTGCGTGGAACATCATTCTCTACAACGGTTTCCTAGCGTTGGCTGCGGTTTACGTGTGGACGATGATGGATCGCCATGCCAAGAAGTTCTACAAGCCAGCCGGTTTCTTCGCGTTTAGCTGGCGCTTGATCCTGACGCTGGGGACAGGTTCCATCTTCGGTTTCTTGGTGGCTCGTGATTTCTATAACTCGGCAGTCATGGCGCCGTTGTTTATTGTGATGTCGTTTGCCTTCGGCTTGGCAGTGTTCATTCTGGTGCTGTATTTTGCATACACTTGGACTGGTCGCCCGCTGGGTGATGCGGTGCTGAACCGTTTGCGTTACCTGTTGGCGGTGTTCATCGGTGGTGTGCTGCTGCTGGAATTGGCGCGTCAGTTGACTGGTTTGTATATCGCGCAACGGGCGGGTGTAACCTACTTCATTTTGTTTGAAGGCGGTATTTACACCCAGTTGTTCTGGGTAGGGCAAATCATGCTGGGTAGCTTACTGCCATTGTCGCTGATTTTCTGCCGCAAGCTGGCGAACAACCGTGTGGCGTTGTTGTTGGCAGCGGGTTTCACCATTCTGGGTGGCTTTGCCCAACTGTATGTGATTCTGGTCGGTGGGCAGGCGTATCCGCTGACGCTGTTCCCTGGTGCGGAAGTTTCCAGTGATTATTTTGATGGTGTGGTTAACAGCTATACCCCAAGTATTTGGGAGTTGATGCTGGGTCTTGGTGGTATTGCACTCGCGTTGGTTATGGTGACTATCGGGGTGAAGGTGTTGCGCTTCTTGCCAGAATCACTGGCAGATAAAGTGGCTGATCCACATAGCAAGTAATTGCCACCTGTTGAAACAAGGAGACCGGCTGCGTGCCGGTTTTTTTGTGGGTAAAAAAACTTGTGAAGTTTTATTTGCAAAACTGCCGCTTATCGGTCAGATTAATGGCGGGTTGGGGCAACTCGCGGCGGTTCCTGGAACAATTCTACCGACAACGTGCGGTGCGCTATTCGTAACAGGAATCATCCCAACAACCGAAACAACAATCTGGGGTTTCGAGTAGTGTTGGGAGAGTGAGTTCTCCATAGTCAACGGCTTGCATTCGGCAGAGCGGTGTATCCACGGATAGCCGACGGTGGTGCAATGACCAATAGCCAGCTTGCCCCGACCCGGATCGCGACGGTTTGCCCTCCGGTCAAATAGCGAAGTGACTCCGCATCCTGTCTTGGGTGGCGCGGTGCGGGGTTTTTTGAAGGAGGCGAAGAAAGGAGTGTTGTCATGGTTTGGAGGTTGATTGCGGTTATTTGGGTATTGGCGCTATTGGTAGGGGTGGCTTTCCATTTCTCGGATGAAATCTTTGCCTTGACCCAGCATGTTCTTGCACTTGATCCGGCGGGGATGGAGCGGATTCTCAAGATTGAGGAAATGCTTGCTAAAGGTTTGGGAATTTTGGGTGTAATTCTGACATTTTTTGCGGCGGTCTGGCATTTTGTCGAAGGTAAGCAGTCAGATAAAGCCCAGGCTGGCAATGTGACAACGACAACCTTCCGTAAAGATGTTCTGGTAGGTGGTGATCTTACCTTGGGCAACAAAACGGTAAACGGTGGGAAAGATGCTGGACAAGGCTAACACGCTCTTCAAAGGCAAGGTCGAAGTCGATCAGGATTTCGTGCAGGGTGACAAGAACACCATCGAAAAACTGGTGATCAACCTCTACGGTGATCAGGCCAGCCCGCAGTTTACCGATGAGGAATTGCAGCAGCAGCTTGCTGAATATCGCCGTTATATCGTTGAAACCTACAAATATCTGGATTTCAAGGGAATTGATGGCATTGCCGAAGCGGTGAAAGGCTCCAGCGGCGTTACGTTGGAAGCGGTGTATGTGCCACTCCGTGCCCGGCTGGATACGCCGGATGGCGAGTCATGGCATCGTTTGGGCGGGCGCTATTATTGTGGAGCCAAGGCAATGGCAGGCAGTGACCCTGATGCACTGGAACAGGAAATCCTGAAAGCTGAAGCCTCTGCGTTGCCCGTTGAACAATGGATCAACAACCAGCAGGCATTGGTGATCCTCGGCGACCCCGGTAGCGGCAAATCCACCAGCATGAAACGGCTCGCATTAGGTTTGGCGCAACGTGACAACGCGCCGTTGCCCATCCTGTTGCCCCTGAATGCCTACAGCAAGGAACTGGAGCGCGACAGCATCAGTTTTGAAAATTTCCTGCCTGACTATTTCCAGTGCAAGCGTACCCAACTGGACAGGGACAAGCTGCAACGCTTGTTCACCGAAGCACTCCAGCAGCAAAAAGCGGTTGTGCTGATGGATGGGCTGGATGAGGTTGGTAATAACCGGGGTAAGGTCGTCTCACAAGTAGAAGACTTCGTGCGGGCGTGGATTCCTGACCCGGCTAGCCAGCAACAAAGCGGCAACCGCATGGTTGTCACCAGCCGGTTTGTCGGCTACCGCGATTACCCGCTGCGTGACCCGCGCTGGCAGACAGTTGCCCTGAATGACTGGAATGAGGAGGAAATCGGGCGGTTTTTCCAGGCATTTACGCTGGCGGCTGAATTGGCATGGGCGGGTGGTGAGAGCCATGAAAACGCCCAGCGTCTGGCGGAAAACGAACTGCAATCCCTGTTGCAAGTGATTGGCAATAATACCGGCATCCGGCGTTTGTCGGGCAACCCGTTACTGGCATCCTTGTTGGCATTGATCAAGCGGCAAGGAGTGACGCTGCCACACCGTCGGGTAGAACTTTACAACCTGTACATGGGAACGCTGCTGCGTAGCTGGAACCGCAGCCGTAGCCTCGACAAACAACCTATCGGCCCGGAAATCGACTTTTCCCCGACCCAACGTTTGCTGGCGAAACTGGCCTTGCATCTGCGTAAAACCAATCCGCAAGGTGGTCTGATCCACGAAGACGCCATGCGTGATTACCTGCTGGATTACTATCAGGAAGATGGTTATACCCGTAAGGAGGCAGATGAGCAGTCAAAGGGTTTCCTTGATTCTGTCCATAAATACTCCAACCTGCTGATCGAAAAAGGCCATCGACAGTATGGCTTCATCCACCTGACGTTTGAGGAATATTTGGCCGGTTTCGGTCTGGCACTGGAGCCTGAAAAAGCCTTGTGTGAAACCATCCCTGAACTGCTGCAACAACCGGAACACTGGAAAGAAACCCTGCTGCTGTCGCTGGGGGTCATGTCGGTGGTGAACACTGCCCCTGAAAAAGCCAACGGCATTCTGGAAGAATTGCTTGCCATTGGTGAGTCAGGCCATATCCTGTTTGCGGGCGAAGCTTTGAATGACGTGGGTGTGACGGTACTGGGCAACCGCATGACCCGCAAAGTCCAGCAGGGTTTGCAGGATTTGATGCGCAATGGCGAAGCCGACATGCAGGAACGTGCCGGAGCGGGGCGCATCCTGAGTGATATAGGTGATCCGCGCCCCGGTGTGACGGTAAAAAAAGTCAACGGTTTGCCTGTCATGCGTCAACGGGGCGAGCAGAAACACACTATCCCTGACATTGACTGGGCAAAGATTCCAGCGGGAACATTCCAAATGGGGACAACAGGGGATGAGGGCTACAACGACGAAAAGCCAGCCCATGATGTAACCTTGCCCGAATTCTTTATCAGCCGTTATCCGGTGACAAACGCCCAATATCGCTGTTTCATCGAAGCAGGCATGTATGAGGATAAAGCCTTTTGGCATGAAAAACTGCCGGAAGCTGCCGGTTTGTGGCTTGCGGGGGAAATGGTCGGCGAAAAGTTGCTGGAGACATGGTCAGAGAAAAGCCGTGATGCGTATAAAAACTGGCTGAAAAACGATAGGAAGCGTTTTCAGCCTTATTACTGGAAGGATAGGAAGTTGGGGCTTGATAACCATCCTGTGGTTGGTGTGTCGTGGTTCGAGGCATTGGTGTACAGCGTTTGGCTGAATGATTTGCTGGCGGATATTAAACCTGAAGGGGTGGTAGATAGGCCGCAAATCCGTCTGCCAACTGAAGCTGAATGGGAATATGCTGCCCGTGGCCAACAGGGCCTGCGTTATGCGTGGGGGGATGAGGCCGACGCCAGCATGGGGAATTATGATGATGGCAAGATAGGTCAAACTTCAGCGGTGGGAATGTTTCCGGCGGGGAAGGCATTTGGTTTACATGATATGACAGGCAATGTCTGGGAGTGGACGAGTAGTCGTTGGGGCAAGGATGCCAATAGTACTGATTTCAAGTATGACCAATGGGAAGAACAGGAGCTTGAGCGTGATTCTCTTGATATTGTTGATTATAAAATACTTCGCGGCGGTTCCTGGTACAATTCTACCGACCTCGTGCGGTGCGCTTTTCGTGTCGGGACTCATCCCGACCTCCGGGACCCCATTCTGGGGTTTCGAGTAGTGTTGGGAGAGAGAGTTCTCCCTGGCTTTTCTGCGGTGCTGGGTGCTGGCGACTGATTTCTGATTGCTGACCTTCTGATTTCTCAAAACCTTTCCGTTGGCACGGCTTGCCCGTAGTAGTAGGATGCTTGGGGTCAAGACAAGGGACGCCGCGAAGCGGCGACGCGCAAAAAATAATAAAGGAGCCACCGTGCAGTATAATTTTGAGTGGAATCCCTTCAAGGCTGAAACCAATCGACGTAAACACGGTATTGGTTTTGAGCAAGCAGCGGAAGTGTTCCTTGATCCTTTGCAAATGACACTGTTTGATGACAGCCATAGCGATGACGAGGAACGTTGGCTAACACTCGGTAAGACTAGAAAATCTGGTCTGTTGGTAGTGGTTCACACGCTGGTGGAATATCATGATAACCAGACAATCACCGTCAGGATCATTTCAGCAAGACCGGCAACCCGGCATGAACAGCAACAGTATGAGGCTGGTTAAATGAAAGAAGAATACGATTTTTCCAAAGCCGAGCGTGGCAAGTTTTATCGCCCCAACGCCACACTGAACCTGCCTGTCTATCTTGATGAAGATGTGCGTGAATATTTTTCTGTCAAAGCCAAGGCGAAGGGTATTGATGTGCAGAAACTGATTAATGAATTGCTGCGCAAGGATATGGCATTGATTCAGGAGGTTTCAGGCTAAACAAGCATAATGCCTTCAGCTATTCGCCTTCTTCCTGTCGCAGCCCTGCTGTTCTCCGCCACCCTGTGGGGCCTGTTCTGGTATCCCTTTCGCCTGCTGGAAAACCTCGGTATCGGTGGGCTGCCCGCCATTTTCCTGGTCTACACCCTGCCGTTATTGCTGATTGGCTGGCGCTATGCCAACGCCCTGCTACAGGCGCGGCGTTACTGGTTGTGGTTGCTGGTGTTGGGGCTGGCATCCGGCTGGAGCAATGTCGGCTACGTGCTGGGCGCTCTGGAAGGTGAAATCATGCGTGTGTTGCTGCTGTTTTACCTGTCACCGTTGTGGACAGTCCTGCTGGCAAGATTGCTGCTGGCGGAACGCCTGAATGCCATCGGCTGGTGGGTTATCCTGCTGTCACTGGGCGGCGCAATGGTGATGTTGTGGCAGCCACAAGCCGGGTTGCCATTGCCCGCCAACCGTGCCGAATGGCTGGGCTTGTCAGCAGGCATGACCTTTGCACTGAGCGTAGTGGCAGGCCGTTATCTGGGGGCAAGCGTCAGTGATGGCGTGAAAACTGTGGCAGTCTGGGCAGGTGTGGCTTGGCTGACGGCTGCCGGTTGGCTGCTTTACCCCACACCAGCGTTGCCAGCATTGCCCGGGCAGGCCATCGGCTTGTTGCTGGGATTGGCGCTTGCCATTGCCGCCGTGACTTATGCGGTGCAATACGGCGTGGCGCGATTGCCTGCCAGTCAGGCCAGTGTCCTTTTCCTGTTTGAACTGGTGGTAGCTGCACTGGCGGCCTACTGGCTGACCGCTGAGCGCATGACCTTGCAGGAGTGGGCAGGGGCAGTCATGATTGTGGCGGCAAGTTTGTTTTCGGGGAGAATGCAACATGAAACATAAACACGGCTGGCAAGTTCTGCTGTTACTGGGGTTGTTAACCCTGCTGTCAGCCTGTTCACGCAGCCCGCAACCTTCGTTGGCAGACCTTGGCTTGCCGGAGGCTACCCGCCAGGTATTGCTGGTACAAAGCAGCCGCTGGAACAGCACCATCGCCAGTTTGCAACGAATGGAAAAAACCGCCACTGGCTGGCGAGCGGTCGGCAACAGTATTGCAGTCAGGGTCGGGCGCAACGGTATGGGCTGGGGCGCGGGCTTGCACGCTGATGTACAGGGTGTGGAGAAAATGGAGGGTGACGGCAAAGCACCCGCAGGCATTTTTCCCTTGGGCACAGTGTTCGGTTACGCTGCAGAAGCACCAACAGGATTGCGGATGCTGTACCGGCAGGTGGGGGAGCGGGATTACTTTGTTGATGCAGTCGATTCCCCTGATTACAACCATTGGCGCAGTATTCCGCTTACCGAAGCCAATGAACCCAAACAGCGCTGGAATTCGTTCGAGCGGATGCGTCGGGATGATCACCAATACGAATACGGCATGATCGTCGGGCACAACATGATAGGTACGCAAGCCGGGCGTGGTAGTGCCATTTTCCTGCATGTGTGGCTGAACCCGGCGACGCCAACGTCTGGCTGCACCGCAATGAGCAAGGAAGATCTGCTGACGGTGCTGAAATGGTTGAAGCCCGCCTCCAATCCTTTACTGGTGCAGGTTCCCGTGGATGAGTTTGCTAGGTTGCATGTCAGTCAGGAGCCTGAGAAGACTTACCCAAAACCCTGATACCTCAGCATAAATGTGCTGATTCCCACTGTACGGAAATGTTCTTCATCCCATGCCTTTCCAGTGGAAATATCGGCATATTCCGGGCGCAGCACATACACATCTGCCGCCAGCATTTTGCCGTTGCCATCGGCTACCATGACCGGCAGCCGTGCGTAATAGTCCCCCTCAAACATATCCAGCCGCTGCATATCTGCCGTATTCACGGCGTAATACATGCGCCCTGCGATGCAGTCAGCCGCTGAGGCAAGCACAGCTACCGGGTATTCCTCCCCCTTGACCGCAAGCCGCTGATAGCCATGCAGGGTGGCAGGGCAGGATGCATACGTGCCATTCACAACCCGTGACCAGACGGGCGCGAACATCAGTGAACCGTAGGTGAAGACATTGGGCATTGGTAAAACCTCAGGACGTTGGCAGACAGTGCTACGCCTGCATTTTCCATGCCGGGAGTATCTTTGAACAGGGTAAATTGACGGGGGAGCAGGGGACGGAAAATGACGTCGGGTGGCTTGCAGGAGGAGGGCAAGCCACCCGTCAAAGGCTTATTGTTGTTCAGCCTGTGTGGCAACCGGTGCTGCCGGGCGGGTTCTGGTATCGTTTGCCATCTTGATAGTGGCAGTTGCTACCGGTTTTTGCGCTGCGGCGACCTGGGTGTCGGATGATGTGTTGGCAGCAGTCATTGCGCCAGCGCCACCGATAACAGCAGCCAGAATGAATCCCAATGTAATGGGGTCTGCAAATCCGCGCATCATTTTCATGATAAATACCTCTTTGTTTCAATATACGATGGGTGCAGAATACAGCCCCAGCGTCAAACAAAGGTCAAAGTCGGCGAAGACGATGAAAAAAGTTAAACTGTTGTTATTCGGCGGTTTTCGTTTGATAAATATCAATGGTGAAACCCTCACACCAAGCGCCCGCAAGGCCAAAGCGCTGCTAGCATGGCTGGCGGTCAACCCCGACCAGCAATACCCACGGGAGAAACTGGCAGCAGTGTTGTGGCCTGACAGTGACGAAACACAAGGACGGCACAGCCTGCGTCAGGCGTTGGCAGATTTGCGCAAGGTCATTCCCGATGACAACGGGCCATTGCACACCACCAAGGACTGGATCATGCTCGACAGCGGGCAGATCGACGTTGATGTCCATATTTTCAATGCTTGTCTGGCGGCTGGTGATGAGGCAGCGCTGGATCAGGCGATTGATGCCTACAAGGGCGAATTTCTGGAAGGCTGTAACCCGCATTCCGATTCCTTTGACGAATGGCTGGCAACTTACCGTGCCGATTTCAGCGTGCGTGCTTCAGCCGCCATCGAGCAGCGCCTGCAACAGTTGCTGGAGCAGCAGGATTATGAGCGAGCTTGCTATTTCGCCGTGCGCTTGCTGGGGATTGAACCCTTGCAGGAGCAAGCCTACCGTGCCCTGATGCAGGCTCATGCCGGTCTGGGTAATCTGGCGACCGCCTTGCGCTGGTACAGGCGTTGCCGCAGCTTGTTGCAACGTGAACTGGGGGTTGAGCCTGACCCCGCGACCCAGGCGTTGTACAAGGCATTGATGGCAGGACAGGAGGACACAGACCCTGCTGTTGCCGAAGAGGAGGCGGCGGCTTATTGCCTTACCTGTAATTCCGGTAAACCTGCCAGCCGCAAGCCGTTGGGTAGCCGTGAGCGGGTTCTGTATCTGCTGGAAAGTGCGCTAGAGGGCATTCTTGACCAGATCGGCGGGCAGGGTTTCCTGATTCGGGGCGAAAGCAGCAGTGAGAAGTCCGTCATTATCAAGGCGGCCACCCAGTTGGCGGCATCACACGGTTTTTCCTGCTGCCAGCGCCAGATTCCTCAGATGTCTGCGGATACGGATGGGCAAGTCATACAGGCACTGATCGGTGGTTCGACGGATTGCTTGTCCCGCCAGCCGGTCTTGCTGGTGGTGGAGGATATTCATCTTGCCAGCATGGATACGCTGAAGTTGCTGGCAGAACTGATTGCCGTGGCGGGTAGTGGTGACATCCTGCTGCTGATGACATCCTGTTTTGGCGGGGAACCGCTTGATCCGGTCTGGCGTGGTGCCATGCGTGGTGCACCACTGACGACCATTGATCTGTAAAAGAGCATCATTGTGAATGATTTGAGTAAAACAGTCCTGGCATCGCCAGTGCATTTTCTGGCTTTTGGTTTTGGCAGTGGCTTGTCACCCAAGGCTCCCGGAACCGTAGGGACGTTGGCGGCAATTCCACTTTATCTGCTGTTGGCTCCGTTGCCGCTGGGCTGGTATTTGTTGGCGGTACTGCTGGTTGTCGTGTTGGGTATCTGGTTGTGTGGGGAATCCTCCCGGCGACTCGGGGTGCATGATCATGGCGGTATTGTTTGGGACGAATTCGCCGGTTTCCTGCTGACCATGACTGCCGCACCGCAGGGATGGTGGTGGATTGTGCTGGGGTTTGCCCTGTTTCGTCTGTTCGACATCTGGAAACCCTGGCCTGTGCGGATTGCAGACCGTAACGTGCACGGTGGTTTGGGGATCATGCTGGATGATTTGCTGGCGGGTGTGTATGCCTGGCTGGTGTTGCAACTGCTGGCGCGTTTCCTGTAGGCCAGATAGCAAAAAGCCTTCCTGATGGAAGGCTTTTAATGCGTGAAGCTTGTTATTATTATTGCTGGCTTCAGTGCGGTATAAAAAGAAGGGGTTTAGCCCCTATTGTTGTTTTTATTAACCCCTTTAGCCCTTTGAACAGGTGTTATTGTGCGGCGATGGCACTGAATTGGAACTGAATAATTTGATTATTTTTCATTCAGTTAGTCTTAAGGTTTATTATCTGGAAGCTCATGAACGTCAGAACCCGTTTTGCCCCTAGCCCGACTGGCTACCTGCATATTGGTGGTGCACGCACTGCCTTGTTTTCCTGGTTATACGCCCGTAAAACCGGCGGAACTTTCATCCTGCGGATCGAAGATACCGACCGTGAACGTTCCACTCAGGAATCCGTCGATGCCATTTTGCAGGGCATGGAATGGTTGCAACTGGAACATGACGCAGGCCCTTTCTACCAGACCCACCGTTTCGACCGTTACAAGGAAGTGATCCAGCAATTGTTGGATACAGGCCACGCCTACCACTGCTATTGCAGCAAGGATGAGCTGGAACAGATGCGTGAAACTCAAATGGCTCGCAAGGAAAAACCACGTTATGACGGGCGTTGCCTGGGGCGTACTGATGTGCCGGAGGGGATTGCACCAGTGATCCGCTTCCGCAACCCGCAGGATGGTGCGGTGGAATTTGACGATCTGGTACGCGGTAAGATCACTGTCAGCAACAAGGAACTGGATGATCTGATCATCGCCCGTTCCGATGGCACGCCGACCTACAACCTGACGGTGGTGGTGGATGACATCGACATGCAGATTACCCACGTTATCCGGGGTGACGACCATATCAACAACACCCCGCGCCAGATCAACATCATGCGGGCGCTGGGTTGCGAGCCACCAAAATTCGCCCACGTACCGATGATCCTTGGGGCGGACGGACAACGCCTGTCCAAACGTCATGGCGCAGTCAGTGTCATGCAATACCGCGACGAAGGCTTTACCCCGCAGGCACTGCTCAACTATCTGGTACGCCTGGGCTGGTCGAATGGCGATCAGGAAATTTTCAGCCGTGCGGAAATGATTGACCTGTTCTCGCTGGAAGCTATTAACCGTGCCCCGTCTGCTTTCAGCCCCGACAAGTTGCTGTGGCTAAACCAGCATTACCTCAAAACCCTGCCAGTGGAAGAACTGGAGAGCCAGTTGCAATGGCATTTGCAGGCACAAAACCTGGATGTATCCAGCGGCCCGGCACTGGCGGACATGATCAATGCCCAGCGTGAACGCGCCAAGACCCTGGTGGAAATGGTCGCGATCAGTCGCTATTTCTACGAAGATTTCGCTGCCTATGATGAAACTGCCGTGCAAAAGCAGTTCAAGCCAGAAACCGCAGATACCCTGCAAGCCGTCCATGCGGAACTGGCAGCCTTGGTTGATTGGAAGGCTGAGCCGATCCATGCTGCTATCCATGCCGCCTGCGAAAAACTCGGGCTGAAACTGGGCAAGGTAGGGCCACCGTTGCGGGTTGCTGTTACCGGCAGTACTTCCTCGCCTTCTCTGGAAATCACCTTGGAACTGGTCGGGCGTGAGCGTGTCCTCGCCAGAATCCTGCGGGCTGTCGGCTTTATCCGCTCTTTGCCAGCGGCTGGTTGATCCACCCCTAAAGGTCAGTATGGTGTAAGGTTTTTTCATGCTATGTTCATGCTGCGGTTGCAAATAAAACAGCAGCCGCAGCAATAAAATTCAGCGTACAACGAGGAGGAAGCATGAAAGTTAAAGACATCATGACTACAAACGTAAAAACAGCCCAGGCAAGCACTCCGGTCAGGGATATTGTCGAGGTGATGTGCTTCAACAAGATCAGCGGTATGCCGGTGGTGGATGACAACAACAATGTGGTGGGTGTTGTCTCCGAGAAAGATGTGCTGCGCAAGATGTTCCCTGATATTTCCGAGGTTGCCAAGGAAGAGGGTGCGCCCGACTTTGAAAGAATGGAAAAAGACTACAGTGACGCCCTGATGCTTAAGACCGGCGACATTATGAGCAAGCTGGTTGCGTCAGCCAGCCCGGACATGCCTGTGATGAAGGCTGTTTCTCTCATGTGTGTGCAAAAAATCCGTCGTATTCCAGTGGTAGAAGGTGGCAAGCTGAAAGGTATCATCAGCCTTGGCGATGTGCATAAAGCAATCTTTGCAAATTCCTTAAAAGGTGCTTGACAGAATCGGCGGATTCCCTCAGAATTCGCCTCTCTTTAGCCGTGGGGCTATAGCTCAGCTGGGAGAGCGCTACAATGGCATTGTAGAGGTCATCGGTTCGATCCCGATTAGCTCCACCAAATTTTGACCGCTGCGAGAGGTATTTGTATGGATCGCATTGGTCGGTACAGCTTGATTGCTGGTTTGATCATAACAGTGACGGGTCTGGTATTAGGATTCGGTTTCATGTTTGCAGACAGTGATGAGTTGGCTAAAATATTTTTAATGGCTGTGCCAGTCGGCTTTTTGGTATTATTTGCCGGTTTGTCTACAGTCGTGCTGTTCTCGCCAAGAGACAGCAACAAATAGGTTTGGAAGTTTATATCAGCGACCCTATCGTCTAGAGGCCTAGGACACGACCCTTTCACGGTTGTAACCGGGGTTCGAATCCCCGTAGGGTCGCCACTTTTCCAACCTGTTACAATTTGTGGTTTTACATCAGCGACCCTATCGTCTAGAGGCCTAGGACACGACCCTTTCACGGTTGTAACCGGGGTTCGAATCCCCGTAGGGTCGCCACTTTTTTCTCGTATTTTTCCTTTGCCCTTTCTCGCTGCAAATATTCACCCCAGCCATTATCATATAACCTTTGTCTTCTAGCAGGGACGGAGAAAACAATAATGTCTCATCAGGCTTGTCGCCGGTTTTCCTTCGTGTATTTCTGGTTACTGTTGGGCGTGCTGTTGTCTGCACCGCTGGTGAACGCTGCGGAAAAACTGTCAGGTTTGCCAGAGTACAGTAATGAAGAGCTGCTGACGCAAATGCTGGTGGTGGATGTAGCAGAACGGACGCTGGATAACAGTTCTGCACTTGCTATAACCTTTTCACAGGATTTGCAGCCTTCTGATGATCTGTCTTCTTTTGTAACCCTGACGGTTGGTGGCAAGTCAGTGGCGGGGAACTGGGTGTTGATCAATGAGCCGCGTCGCCTGTATTTCCCCAATATCCAGCCACAGACTGAATACCGCATCCAGATCAGGCCAGGTGTCACTAGCCAGAACAAGTTGAAGCTGCAAAAACCGCTCGATATTACTCTCAAGACCCGCGACATTCTGCCTGCATTTGACTTCGCCAGTCGGGGAAGCCTCCTGCCCGCCAAGCTAACAGATGGTTTGCCTATCCGGGTGGTGAATGTGCCGGAACTGGATATTGAATTCCTGCGGGTACAACCTGACAAGCTACACACCATGCTCAAACGTATCCGTTTGGGTGAGCGTCTTGGGCAGTGGCAACTGGAGGAAATCCACGAGGCGACAACCAGTGTTTATGCCAACCGTTATCTAACAGGAGCCAAGCCGAATGCGGATACTGCTATGAGTATCCCGGTGGAGACTATTCCTGAGCTACAAACGCAAGGGCTGTATTTTGCGGTCATGCGCCAGCCGGGGCGTTTCGGTGAGGAGGCTTACCGGATTGCCCCATTTGTTGTGAGCAATATCGGTTTACATGTACGTCTGTATTCACGTGGGATGGTGGTGTTTGCTAATGCCCTCGATACAGGCAAGCCCTTGCAGGGCGTCAATCTTGAATTGCAAGGTGATAATAGCTCGCTGGAGGTGGTAACTGACGAAAACGGGCAGGCGAGTTTTACGCATCTGCCACAGGGAAGTTTACTGCTGATGGCTGAATTGGGTGGGCAGTTTGCTTTTCTGGATGTGCGTGATACGGCACTCGATTTGTCGGGGTATGCGGTGACAGGTAACAAGGATCGGGTACTGGCTCCGTTTGTTTACGGTAATCGTGACTTGTTCCGACCGGGGGATACACTGGATTTGTCGGCGTTGTTGCGTGAGCGTGATGGCAAGCCAGTTTCAGTTAGCCATTTGAATCTGCGGCTGGTGCGCCCGGATCAGCGGGTTGTGCTGGATGAAGACCTGACGGCGAGCAACCCTGATCTGGGTTTTTTCAGTTACCGTTTTCCAATCCCGGTGGATGCCCCCAATGGCGAATGGCAGGCGGAGGTGCGTCTCCACCACAAGGACGAAATACCCGCCAGCCGTTTTGCGTTTCGCGTGGAAGCATTTGTGCCGGAGCGGATGGCACTTTCCCTGGCGACTGAAAACAAACGGCTTGCCAGTGGTGAAAAGCTGATGGTGGCAGTGCAAGGCGATTATTTACATGGTGTCCCGGCGGCGGGCAACCGGGTGACTGCCAGCAGGTCGGTGGCAGTGAATCACCACCCGCTGGATGTTTTCAGGGATTATTATTTTGGTCATCCTGAAGACAGGAAGCTAGCCGGAAAAAGCGAGCTTCCTGACGTGCTGCTCAGCGAGACGGGAGGTGGTTTTCTGGAAGTACCTGCGCTGGAGGGTAAAATTCATTCACCGCTGAATGTGAGTATCATGGCAAGTTTGCATGAAACCGGAGGACGCAGCAGCAGCGGTGAACTGAAAGTGCCTTTCTGGCCTGCACCGCAATTGGTAGGTATCAAGCCGGAGTTTGCCCATGATACGGTCGATGCCGGGGGCGATGCTGCGTTCGAGCTGATACGTGTGATGGCAACAGGAGAGGCAGCACCGCTGGATCGCCCGCTGGTTGTTTCGTTGGTGAAGGAGTCCGGGGATTACTTCTGGAAATACAGCGACAAGCAGGGTTGGTTGCGTCAGGATGCTTCCACCGCTGCTCCCGTTTTGCAACAAAAAGTGCAGCTTGACGACAAAGCCTTGGGTAGGGTGGTTTTTGCCGTACAGCGTGGGTTTTACCGTCTGGAAGTTGAAGACCCGCAGACAGGTTTAAAAACGGTTTATCCCTTTCATGCAGGCTGGGACAGGGAACAGTCGGAAAATGCGGCTAATCGGCCTGACCGGATTGAGCTGTCGCTGGACAAGCCCGCCTATGTGGCAGGTGATGTCGCTCGCTTGAGCATCAGGCCCCCCGCAGCAGGGGAGGCAGTTGTAGCAGTTGAGGGTGATGGATTGTTGTGGTCACAACGTATCCATTTGCCCACAGATGGGTTGGTTATGGATATTCCTGTTGACAAACAATGGAATAGGCATGATTTGTATGTCACGGTCATGGGCTTCCATCCTGCTGATCCTCGTCAAAAGGTTGCTCCCCAGCGGATGCTGGGTGTACTGTTTTTGCCGCTGGAGCGGGAAGAGCGGCGTTTGCAACTGGTGCTGGAAACACCTGAGCAGGTATTACCCGAGCAAAAGGTCAATGTCACCGTTCGGGCAGAGCAATTGGCTGGGCAAGCTGCCATTGTGACGCTGGCGACAGTCGATACAGCGGCATTGGCTGCTACGGGTTTCAAGACACCTGATCCGTTTGCCTTCTATTTTTCGCAACATGAATACGCTGTCAGGTTGTACGATGATTACGGCAAGATCATTCGTGAGAATGATGGGTTGGTCAGGCAGCAAAGTGTAGTGGGGGGCGCAGGTCATGATAAGGCAAGCTCGCCCACCCCAGTCAACGCTGGAATTGTTGCCTTGTTTTCCGGGGCGGTGTCATTTGACCAGCAAGGTGTTGCTAACATTGATTTGCAGTTGCCTGCTTTTGATGGAACGTTGCGCCTGATGGCAGTAGCCGCTACTGCTGAGAGTTTTGGCAATGCCGAACGTGAGTTGAAAGTAGCTACTCCGGTAGCTGCCAATCTGGCTGCGCCTGGTTTTCTGGCTATTGGTGACAACGCCTTCGTGTCGGTTGACTTGCACAACAGTACAAGTGAACAGCAGGCGATTAATCTGAAACTGTCTGCCAGCCTTGCATTGAAAATGGATACACTGGACAAGGAGATACTGCTGAAGCAAGGCGAGCGCACGACTTTGCAATTTCCGTTGGCAACAAGCGGGCAGATGTTGGGAAATGGCTTGATCCGTCTGGAACTGGTTGGCAAGCATTTTACCTTGCACCGGGAGTTGCCCTTGATCATCCGCCCGGCTGTGTATCCTGCCCGCCAACTTGTGCTGAACAGGGTGTTGCAGCCCAAAGAAAGTATGGATGTCAACGCAGCCGTTACGCAGGGCTTCATGTCGGCTGGCTTGACGGCTAACCTGAATCTTTCCCCAGTACCTGCCTTGCCTGTACGCACGGCCTTGCAGAGCTTGTCCCATCACACGTCCGATTCTCTGGAACAAGTAGTCAGCAGGCTATGGCCTTACCTGTATTTGCAAGCCGACATGGCTGAAAGTCTGGGTATGGAAGCCTTGAGCAGGGAACAGCTCCAGCGGCAGCTCAATCATGCCTGGTTGCGGCTGGGTGGGATGCAATTGCCAGATGGCGGCTTTGCATTATGGGATGGTTCAGTAGAAGCAAGCGACTGGTTGGCTCCCCACATGGCAGATTTCATGCAGGATGCCAAGAATCAGGGTTTTGCTGTACCGGAATGGTTGTGGCAACGTACCCTGACAAACCTGCAACAACGTCTGGAGGATAATACTGCACCTGCCGAGCGCCGCTATGCAGGTTCCGAAGCCGCAGCACATCTGGATTTGGCTGTACGTGCCTATGCCGGTTATGTATTGGCACGCACCCGTAAAATATCACTGGTGACATTGCGTGCCCTGTATGACGAGTCAGCAGGTAAGGCCGTATCCGGTTTGCCACTGGTGCATCTGGGGTTGGCACTGAACATGATGGGGGATAAGCAACGAGGCGCAGCCGCTATTCAGCAGGCTACAGAACGGGTGCGTGATGACCGGGTATCTGTGGGTGACTATGGCAGCGCGTTGCGGGAAGAGGCCGCCATGTTTTACCTGCTGCTGCGTAACAAGCTGCTGACGCCTGATGAACAGGTCGGACGTATCAACACACTGGCTGAATGGTTGCGCAAACGTACCCGTCTCAGTGCCCAGGAACAGTTGTTCGTGGCGTTGGCTGGTCTGGAAGCCGGACGAAAATCCACTGGCGGCTGGCAGGCTATCTTGCAAAAGGGTGCTGACACGCTGGAACTGGAAGGAAATGGTCTACAGATACATTCATTCCTGAGCGATGTCTTGCACCAGGGCATTACCCTGGCAATAGGTAGCAAAACAGCGTTGTATGCTAGTTTGTCACTCACTGGCTACCCGGATATACCAGTCACACCCGATAACGACCCTATTGAAATACGGCGTGAGTGGTATGACATGATGGGCAAAAAAGTCCAGTTGCAGGACATCCGGCATGGGCAATTGCTGCTTGTACATTTGTCAATCAGCAGCAATGTCCATATCAGGGATGCAATGGTTGTGGATCTGTTACCCGCTGCATTCGAGCTTGAAAAGGTTGACCTGAAACAAATCGAACGGCTGGAAAGTCTGGTTGTGGAAGGGGATGGCAGAACAGTGCTGGAATTGATGGGTAACAACAAGCCCCGTATGGAAAAGTTGCAAGCAGACCGTTATAGCGCCGCTTTGCCCCTAGTAGCCAAGAATAGGCATCACCTGTTTTATATTGTAAGGGTGATTGCGGAAGGCGAGTTTGTTGTTCCCCCCCCACATGTGGAAGACCTGTACCGACCGGAACTGAATGGAACCGGAGCAAGCCCCGGTATCTTGCGTGTTGCCCGCTGATTTTCTGGAACGGATCAGATCGGCAGATGTAGACGTACCCGTGCGCCGACGTGCGGTGAAACGAGCAGCTCGATTTTGCCACCAATGGCAGAGACGATTTCCGTACTGACAGCCAGACCAATGCCTTGTCCATCACTTTTGCTGTCTTCGCGGATGCCACGTTGCAGCAGTTTTGATGGGTTTTCACTAGGGAAACCCATGCCATCATCGTCAATATCCAGCACCAGCATGTTGTTTTCATGGTGGGCGGAAACTTCCACGACGTCTTTGCAGAAGCGGCAGGCATTGTTCAGCAGGTTGCCGAACAGCTCCATCATGTCTTCTGCATCCATTCGGCATTTGGCGTATTCGTCAACATTGATGCGGATTTCAAACGTTTTGTCGCGGTAAACCTTTTGCAGGGTATCACGCAAGCGGAACAGTACCGGGCGCACCGGTTGTGCCAGCAGCATGGCTCCCTGATTTGTCACCATCGCTTTGCGCAACTGGTGGGAAATGATTTCACGCATCCGCTCGATTTGTGCACCAAATACCTGCAAGCCATGATTGACTTGGGTTTGTTCTATCTGGATGCGGTTTAACTGATCCAATTGGTTCTGCATGGCAGCCAGGGGTGTCTTGAGGCTGTGGGCAAGGTCATCCAGTGAATCCTTATAGCGTTGTTTCTGCCCCTTTTCATGGCTGATCAGGCCATTGAGAGCATTTTTGACTGGAATCAGTTCTTCAGGATATTGCTCACCAATAGTGTCGCGTTCACCTGCTTCAATGGATTTGACCTCATCCTCAAATTCCTTGATGGGCGCAACCACCCAAAAGCTCAGTGCCATTTGCGCAATCAATACCAGCACTGCCGACAGGAATAGCAGGATGGCGAACTTTTGCCGCATGTCCTTCATTTCCTTGTCAATATCAGCGAGTGACAATCCGGCGATAAACTGGAAGTCACCATGCGGTGACAGGGAAAAAGTCTGGACAGCCAGCAGGTATTCCTGGCTATAGGTATATTTGTTCTGCCCCTGCATGGTGCTTGCCGTGCTGTCGATCGGGAGTGGCTTTTTCTGGTCGAAACTCGGCTCGAAACTGGCACTTTCTTTCTTTACATCAAAGTAAAGAAAGTAGGTAGGGTCAGCTTGGGTCGGTTTGCCTTTGCTGTTGGCGCTCCACACAATGTCCTTGGTGGAAGCATTCATTACATAGGCAAAGCGCAGGTTTTCAACATCCCGCAGCGCGTGTTTTTCGATGATCTGGTCGGCTTTTCCCTGCATTTCAGGGTCATCTACTACCGCAAAAGTGCCGTCACGAAATTCCAGAAACCCCAGTACATTGTAAGAGATTTCTTTCAGTTCAGTCTGCTTTTGGTCGATTTTATAGCGATAGGCAAACCAGTGCAGCATAGTGCCGAGCATGACTATCCCGACCATGATGACACCAAAACCACTGATGAGTTGTCGACTTCTTAACGATCTGGTCATGTTGTAAGTTCGTGCGGTTTTTGGGTTGTATCTCAGGTGCGAGCCAAGGTGAAGCGGTAGCCGCGCCCACGTAATGTCTCAATTGGTTTGAGGGTATCGTCTGGATCCAGCTTGATCCGCAGGCGACGAATGAACACTTCAATCACGTTGCTGTCACGATCCGCATCTTCTTCGTACAAGCTGTCAGTCAGGCGTGTTTTGGAAACAACTTCCCCTGCGTGCAGGATCAGGTGTTCCAGCACACGGTATTCATAGGCAGTCAGTATGACTTCCGTTTCATTGACATAAACCCGCTGTTCGGAGGTGTTCAGGCGGATAGGGCCGCAATTCAGTTCTGCCTGTGTCCAGCGTCCGGTACGTCTCAACTGGACACGCAGACGGGCAATGAGTTCTTCGGTGTGGAAAGGTTTGGTGATGTAATCGTCTGCACCAGCTTCCAGACCTTCAACCTTGCTTTGCCAGCGGTCACGCGCTGTCAGGATGATAATCGGGTAATCCAGCCCTTTGGTTCGTACTGTGCGGATAATATCCAGCCCCTGATCATTGTTCACCGGTGCGCCAGGTTTGCTGGGCAAGCCGAGGTCAATGACGGCAATGTCGATAGGATACTCCAGTGCTACATACATGCCTTGAGCACCATCAGCGGCAACATCGACAGTGAAACCACTTTTTTTCAGATCCTCTGCCACCTGGTCGCGGATAATTTTTTCATCTTCAACGATAAGTACGCGCATAACAGAAATTCTTTTAAGTTAGTCATAGGGTTAGGTCTGACTCGTCTGCAAGCCCCCAAAGCGAGTAAAGACGAGCCATGCAATGATACAACAGCTTATCAGGAATAAAAAACTATCAATTTGATTTGTCCTAAAAAAATGCCCGGAAGATCCCTCAATCTTCCGGGCATTTGTATCTTACTGGCAGACCTTTTTTCGCAAGCCTTGCCAGTCTTGGTTAACCACCGCAAGCAACCTGTATGGTCATATATTCACCAGTTAATGATAGCATTCGCACGATATGGCAGTCAGGTGCGGACGAGGATGGCTTTTCCTGAACTGACAGGATACGTCCCTGATATTTGGCTTTGACTGCGGAAAGAATGCCGTCACGGCTGATCGGCTCATTTGGATTAGCCCGTTTCATCGAAATATTGTATTTCGCGTCATCGGCACTAGCGATAGTCGGCATCGAAAAAGCGGTAATGCCCACGACACATGCACCGCACAAAGCGGCAAGAATGGAATTTTTAGATTCCATGATTTTCCCCTGTTTAAACAATAAATAAAACCCTCTTCCATATCTTGAAACCCTCGACGATATGGATTATTTATGACTGCTATGTTACGGGTATTATTCTGAATTACCGATGAACGGTATTCTTCTTATAAGGGTTTACCCTTGATTTATTAATCAGAGTTATGATTAATCTTTGACATGGATCATGCCATTGCAGGTTAACCCATGCATAACTTCTAAGCACTCTGCATCTTCCATGAATATTTTATAGTCAGAGTGTTTGAGTGGCTCTTGTTGGCATAACATTTGCGCAAAAGTAGTTTGTTTGGCAGGGATGCGAAAGAGTTGTCCGTTAATAAACAGGCAGGTGTCATTTTCTTCCAGAAAATACAGGGAACGACAACTCGGTGATTTAATAAAAGTCTTTTTGCGGTTAAGCAGTTTGTTAAAAGCAGCTTTACTGATGGGGTCTGCTTCAGGCATGTTGTTGGCTGATTTGGGTTCAGTCAGGTATTTACCCAGCCACATTTGCAAAGCATGGGTATCTTGTGGCAAAGCATCAACCAGAAAATCAATCAGCCTGTCCATATCTGTCTGGGTCAATGCACCAGGGTCGCCTTGTAATTGACGCTCTGGATCGCTGAAGCGTTGTTGCAGGCGTGGTTCTTCCAGCAAATTTTCCACCAGTTTTTCCAGCATGTCAGCCTGCGAAGGCGAGCGGAAACCAACCGAATAGGTCATGCACTCGTTCAATGCAACCCCGTAATGCGGCACATTGGGTGGCAGGTAGAGCATGTCACCGGGGTTGACCACCCATTCCTGTTCCGGCTGGAAATCCCGCATGATGCGCAATTCCAGATCAGGCAGGAAATTGTCCGGGTGGGCAGGCTGGGTCGTGATCTGCCAGCGGCGTTGCCCCTGTGCCTGGATCAGGAATACATCGTACTCATCCACATGCGGTCCGACTGAACCGCCTTCGACCGCAAAGCTGATCATCAGGTCGTCAATGCGCCAATCCGGGATGAAGCGGAAGGGTTCCATCACCGCTTTCAGCTCTGGCAGGAACTGGTCGGTGTCATTGACCAGCAGCGTCCAGTGGGTTGCGGGCAGGTTAGTGAAATCATCGTCGTCGAAAGCACCATGCCTGACTTCCCACGGGTGCTTGCCACCTTTCTCAATGACAATGCGGGAAGTATCTGTTTCGCAAGCTAGTCCCGCCAGTTCGTCTTGTGTGATAGGGGACTGGAAATTGGGCAGGGCATTGCGGATCAGTAGTGGTTTTTTCTGCCAGTAGTCACGCAGGAATTCTTCAACGGAAATGTCACCAAACATGTTAAATCGCCTTTGCCTGTTCAACCGCATTACCAATATACGTTGCGGGTGTCATGGCAATTAGTGCATCTTTGGCTGCCTGCGGCATTTCCAAGGTATTGACGAATTCACGCAGACCCTCTGGTGTAATGCGTTGCCCACGGGTCAGCGCCTTGAGCTTTTCGTAAGGCTGCTCAATGCCGTAGCGGCGCATCACGGTCTGGATGGGTTCTGCCAGCACTTCCCAGTTGGCATCGAGGTCAGCGGCGGTGCTGGCAGTATTCACTTCCAGCTTGCTGATGCCTTTGAGCGCAGATTGGTAAGCAATCAGCGAATGCCCCAGGCCAACGCCGAGGGTACGCAGCACAGTGGAGTCGGTCAGGTCACGCTGCCAGCGCGAAATGGGTAGTTTCTGTGCCAGATGGGTCATCAGTGCATTGGCAATACCGAGGTTGCCTTCGGCATTCTCGAAGTCAATCGGGTTGACCTTGTGTGGCATGGTAGAGGAGCCGACTTCGCCCGCGACCACTTTCTGTTTGAAATGCCCTAACGAAATGTAACTCCAAACATCACGGCAAAAGTCGATCAGGATGGTGTTGAAACGCGCCACAGCATCGAAGGTTTCGGCGATGTAATCGTGTGGCTCAATCTGGATGGTGTACGGGTTCCAGCTCAAACCGAGTGAGGTCACGAACTGCTCAGCCGTGGTTTGCCAGTCAATGTCCGGGTAGGCGCTGATATGCGCATTGTAGTTGCCGACCGCGCCGTTGATTTTACCTAAATATTGCGCGGCAAGGATTTGTTTTTGCTGGCGTTGCAGGCGGTAAACTACATTGGCCATTTCCTTGCCCAAGGTGGTGGGGGAGGCGGGTTGGCCGTGGGTTCGTGACAACAGCGGAATCTCGGCATAAGCGTGCGCCAGCTTGCGGATGGCGTCGATGGTGGTTGCCAGCTCCGGCTGGATCACCTGTTCCATGCCGCCTTTCAGCATCAGGGCGTAAGACAGGTTGTTGATGTCTTCGGAGGTGCAGGCAAAGTGGATGAATTCGCTGACCGCTTCCAGTTCTGCCTGTCCGGCAATTTTTTCCTTGAGGTAGTATTCAACCGCTTTTACGTCATGGTTGGTGGTGCGTTCAATTGCCTTGACCCGCAGGGCGTCGGCTTCGGCAAAGTTGCTGAGGATGCTTTCCAGGAACGCATTGGCTGCGGCAGAAAATGGCGGCACTTCCGCAATCTGCGGGTGGGATGCCAGCATTTGCAGCCAGCGGATTTCCACCAGCACGCGATGGTAAATCAGGCCGTATTCGCTGAACCACGGGCGCAATGCCGCCGTTTTGCTGGCGTAACGCCCGTCGGTGGGGGAAAGTGCAGTCAGTGCTGAGAGTTCCATGCCGTATCCTGAAGCGATTAGTCGGAAAGTTGGCGATTGTAGCGTAAATTCATCCGCTGTTAATACGGGTGGTAAGTGGTAATTGGGTCAAGAATGGTGGGGATAGCTTCCATCTGTGGATTCGCCTTGGGGTAATCGAGAGTGTAATGTAGCCCCCGGCTTTCCTTGCGCAGTAGCGCCGAGCGGATAATCAGGCGTGCTACCAGCGCCAGGTTGCGTAGTTCCACCAAATCGCTGGTGACGCGGAAGTTGGCGTAATATTCGTCGATTTCGCGCAGCAGTAATTCAATACGGTTGCGGGCGCGTTGCAGGCGTTTGGTGGTGCGTACAATGCCTACGTAGTCCCACATGAATCGGCGGATTTCATCCCAGTTGTGGGTAATGACCACGCGCTCGTCGGAATCGGTGACGCGGCTTTCGTCCCAGTGGGGGATTTCTACCTCGGGAGCCGATTCATCCAATCGGGTGATGATGTGTTGTGCGGCTGCCTGCCCGTACACAATGCATTCCAGCAGCGAGTTACTGGCCATGCGGTTGGCACCATGCAAGCCGGTGTAGGAGGCTTCGCCCACACAGTACAGTGCGTCCACGTCGGTACAGCCGTGCTGGTCGGTCATGACACCGCCGCAGGTGTAGTGGGCGGCGGGGACGACAGGGACGGGTTCTTTGCTCATGTCATAGCCAAATTTTTGGCAGGTGGCGTACACGTTGGGGAAATGACTGAGGATGAAATCCTTCGGTTTGTGGCTGATGTCGAGGTAAACGCAATCCAGCCCCAGCCGCTTCATTTCATGGTCGATGGCACGCGCCACAATATCACGTGGAGCCAGTTCGGCACGTGGATCAAATTTCGGCATGAAGCGTGTGCCATCTGGCAGCAGCAAGCGTCCACCTTCGCCGCGCACCGCTTCGGTAATCAGACTGGACTTGGCGTGTGGGTGGTACAGGCAGGTCGGGTGGAATTGCATGAATTCCATGTTGGCAACCCGGCAACCGGCACGCCAGGCCATGGCTATGCCGTCACCACTGGCTCCATCCGGGTTGCTGGTATACAGGTAAACCTTGCTGGCACCACCGCTGGCAATCACGGTGAAACGTGCCTGAAGCGGGCTGATGCGTTTGGCTTTGCGGTTCAGTACGTAAGCACCCACGCAGCGGTTATCACGGTAACCCAGCTTGCGGGCAGTAATCAGATCTACCGCGATGTGGTGTTCCAGTACCGTAATATTGGTGTGTTGCCGTACCTGATCCACCAGGGTGTGTTCGATGGCTGCACCACTGGCATCAGCGGCGTGGGCGATGCGGCGGTGGCTGTGCCCGCCTTCGCGAGTCAGGTGTAGGCGGTTGGTGTCACTTTCTTCGCGGGTAAACGGAACTCCGGCATCCAGTAGCCAGTTGATGGATTTCGCTCCATTTTCCACGGTAAAACGCACGGCATCGGAATCGCACAAGCCAGCCCCGGCGTTGAGGGTATCCTCAATGTGCGAATCCACGCTGTCAGTCGCATCCAGTACGGCGGAAATGCCGCCTTGGGCATAGACGGTGCTGCCTTCAGTGATCACATCCTTGCTCAGTACGGCAATTTTGCACGTTTCCGGCAGGCTCAGGGCTAGGGTCAGGCCAGCAGCTCCGCTGCCGATAATCAGTACGTCGTACATCATTAACCTCTTGTGCCAGCAACCGAATTAATAATCGCTGGCTATTCTAATATTGACAGGCGATCTGTAGCATATAACCTTTGCAGCCAAACAACCAAGGAGAACAGCCCTGATGGGCGCTAGCCTCACTGATCTCGATCTGGTCCAGCGTGTTCAGACGGGAGACAAAAAGTCATTTGATGTTCTGGTTCTCAAATACCAGCACAAGGTTATCAATCTGGTGCTGCGTTATGTGCATGACCATGATACGGCTATGGATGTGGCGCAGGAAGCCTTTATCAAGGCTTACCGTGGTCTGAAAAACTTTCGTGGTGAGAGCGCTTTTTATACGTGGCTCTACCGGATTGCTATTAATACCGCCAAAAATTATTTAGTTTCACAAGGTCGCCGTTTGCCGGATAGTGATATTGATGCAGAAGAAGCGGAACAATTTGGGGGGGAGTCTGCTCTAAAGGAATATGCCACTCCCGAGCATGAAATGTTGACAGATGAGATTCGGGTGGCGATTAACCGGGCTATTGATGATTTGCCGGAAGATTTGCGTACCGCCATTGTGTTACGCGAGCTGGAAGGCATGAGTTATGAAGAAATTGCCGTGACGATGGATTGTCCGATAGGTACTGTGCGGTCGCGGATTTTCCGCGCTCGTGAGTCGATTGACAAGGTGTTGAGACCACTGCTGAGTTAAACCCCGAAGAGTAGTGTCTCAAGTGCAGGTGAAATGAAATGAACACAAGTAAAACAGAATTCCTGTCTGCGTTGCTGGACGACGAGGCAGGTGAATTTGAGCGGCGCAGGCTGCTGGATGAATTGCGTAAAGATGATGAGTTGGGGAATACCTTGTCTCGTTATGCACTGATTGGTGAAACCATGCGGGCAGGCAACGCACAACGTAGCAGCCAGGGTATCTCTTTGCTGGGACGGATTCAGGACGAATTGGTAGATGAACCGGCTTATGACCAGCCTGCGGTGCAAGTGCCAGTGCGCAAACAGGCTGCGATGACTTCATCCCGCATGGGTTGGGGTGTTGCGATGGCAGCTACGGTTGCTGCTTTAGCAATGGGTGGCATGTTGTTCATGCAACAGCCAACCCGGACAGCAGAGCAGGTAGCTGCTGCCCCTGTTCCAGTATCAGCGCCTCAGGCGGTTGCAGCCTTGCCAGCCAATGGGCAAACCGCTGTGGCTTCTGCCACCAACGTTGATGACCGTATCCGCCAGATTGGGCGTGTAGATTCACAGACCCGCGACATCCTCAAGCAGTACGTGGCGCAGCATGTGAAGTACGCATCCACCACGGCTATTGCTCCTTCCATACGTGCAGTTTCCTATGGCAATGAACGTTAAACAGTCTGTTTCGCTTACCCTGCTGGCAGGTATGCTGGCGGCTTCGCCAGTCGTATTGGCCAGTGACGCGATGAGCTTGCTGGCACAGATGCGCACAGCGGTACATTCCCTGAGTTACAAGGGGACATTGGTCTATGCGCAGGGTAATGAGCTTTCCACCTACGAAATCAGCCATCTGGTTGAGGATGGCACAGAAAAGGAAAGTGTGATCCGTCTGTCGCAAGGCGGGGAGGCTGCGCCGGATGCGGTGGAAAGTTTTTCCCTTGCCAAGTTTCAGGCAGTGATACCGCCAGCCGGGGATGCGTATTCGCTGGATTTCGGCGGGGATGAAACGGTCGCCAACCGTTCCTGTCGCATTGTGGTTGCGCGTCCCCGAGACCGAATGCGTTACCTGCAACGTTACTGTATTGATCCTGCCAGTGGGATGCTGCTGAAATATTCCCTGGTTGACCGATCTCACCAGCCGGTTGAACAGTTGATGTTTACTGCGCTGGATATAGCACAACCTGCACCGGCTGCTGCGGATGCGTCAGCTTTCCGCGTCAGCCCGAATGTGACATCTGCCGCACCTCAAGCGATGGCGCAGGCAGGGCAGGCGCAGGATAGCGGCGGCTGGTTGTTTACTGCCTTGCCAGCGGGTTTTCATCAGGTGCAGAGCCTGATGGAGCCTGGCAGTGGTGTGCGCCAGATCATCCTGTCGGATGGTATGACGTCTGTTTCCATTTTCATTGTTGACCCCGGCAAACCGGGCGCTTTGGAAAACATGGAGTTGTCTGCTGGTGCAATGAATATTTTCACTGCCGAATCGGCTGGACACAAAGTGGTGCTGGTCGGTGAAGTGCCGGTAGCTACCCTGAAAAGCATCAGCGAGGGGCTGCAACGTGCCCGCTGATTCTGAACATGGTGTGATTAAGTTTGAGTCAAGCTCCCCTGTGTACAATACAGCTATAACAAGTATAACTGGGGACAAGGCAATGATTGAGCAAACGGCGCTGGTAACTGGTGTGGAAGGCGGGTACGCATGGGTACTGCCGCAAGGGAGAAATGGTAGTTGTGGCGGATGTTCTTCTTCCAAAACAGGTTGTTCTTCTTCATCAAGTTTTGAGTTTATTCGCAAGGAATCGCAGAAAATGCGGGTTCTGAATCCCGTCTATGCACGTCCTGGTGATACCGTGATCGTGGGCATTCAGGCTGATGCCTTGGTGCTGTATTCCCTGCTGGCTTATTTGCTGCCTTTGATTGGTATGCTGCTGGCTGCGGTGCTTGGTGGTGGCTTGCTGTCCCTGCTGGGTATTCAGGGGGAGGCAGGTGTGGTGCTGGCTGCTGTGGTGGGTTTGCTGGGTAGCCTGCGGCTTGCTAACAAACTGGGTTCCCGTTCCATGAGTGGCAAGGGATTCCAGCCGGTTATTTTGCGTCACCGCGATCAGGTCATTTATAGCACGCTGATGCCATCTCCTTGATTATTCCTGATAAGCCCGCATAATTGCCGCTGTTGCTCCCCAACCAGTTAGGAGATGGGCTTCCATGTTAAAACGTTTTATGCAAGCCATGCTGCTTGCATTGCTGTGTGTGTGTGCCGGTAGCCTGTCTGCCCGCGATCTGCCCCAATTTACAGGTCTGGTCAAACAAAACAGCCCAGCCGTCGTCAATATCAGTATCAAGCAAAAACTTTCTCCCAAAAAAATGCTGCCGGAAGAATTCAAAACACCGGAAGCCGAAGAGCTGTTTGACGAGTTGATGAAACGCTTTTTCGACCCAGAAGGCAAAGGTGAAAACCCTTTCGGCTTTGATAGTGATTCGCGTGGTTCCGGTTTTATCTATTCGGCAGATGGTTATGTTGTCACCAACCACCATGTGGTACAGGATGCCGATGAAATCAAGGTAAAACTGAGTGACGGGCGGGAGCTGACAGCGACCGTGGTGGGGACAGATGAGCGTACCGATATTGCCTTGTTAAAAGTGGCTGCTACCGGCTTGCCAGTATTGAAAATGGGCACTTCACAAAACTTGGAAGTGGGCGAATGGGTATTAGCCATCGGTTCCCCGTTTGGCTTTGACCATAGTGCGACTGCCGGTATCGTCAGTGCGACCGGGCGTAGCTTGCCAGCAGAAAATTATGTGCCTTTCATCCAGACCGATGTTGCCATCAATCCCGGTAATTCCGGCGGGCCGTTGTTCAATCTGGACGGTGAAGTGGTCGGGATCAATTCACAGATTTACAGTCAGTCGGGTGGTTTCATGGGTGTTTCCTTTGCGATCCCGGTTGATATTGCGCTGGATGTTATTAACCAGTTGAAAAGCAAGGGTAAAGTGGCGCGTGGCTGGATTGGGGTCTACATCCAGGAAATCAGTGCCGAGCTTGCCCAGTCTTTCAATATGTTCAAGCCGGAAGGGGCGCTAGTGGCGCAGGTGATGCCCAGAGGCCCGGCGGCTAATGTCCTGAAACAGGGAGATGTCATCCTTGAGTTTGACGGAGTGCAAATCAATGATGCCTCTGCTCTGCCACCACTGGTAGGTAAAACCCCTTTGGGCAAGGATGTGACGGTAGGTGTTTTGCGTAACGGTGAGCGCCAGAATGTTACTCTGAAAATTGCCGAGTTGCCTAATGAGCGCGAATTGCCAGCGGCTGCCAGCCAACCCGATCAGCCAATACATCAGCCGGTGGCGGGTGTATTGGGCATGAAACTGTTGACAGTTTCCCCTCAGACCCTTGAAGCCCTTAACCTGAAAGGAGGGGTGCAGGTGGAAGAGGTGATTGGTGAGCCTGCCCGTAAAACAGGCATCATCGCAGGGGATATTATCAGCGAAATTAACGGTCAACCCGTCACGTCGCTGGAGACAGCCCGCAGTATTGCCACAGGTCTTGAGACGGGCAAGACGGTTGCTGTGCTGGTGCAGCGTGATGGCTCCGCCCGTTTCCTCGCCATGAAGGTTGAGGCAAATGCAACAGAGTGAAGCAAAAACCTGTCTTACCGTGTATCATCGCGTCGGTTGCCACCTGTGTGACGAAATGGTGGCGCTTCTGGCTGAATTTCAGGATGAACTGGATTTTGGCTTCGTGCTGGTTGACATCGACGCGGACGCAGACCTGAAAGCGCGTTTTAATGCGGATGTCCCAGTGGTGGCATATGGAGAGCGGATTCTGTTCCGGCATTTCTTCGATGAAGCGATTTTGAGGCAAGCATTACAGCATGGGTGAGGCGAACAAGAACATCCGCAACTTTTCGATCATTGCGCACATTGACCACGGTAAATCGACCCTTTCCGACCGTTTTATCCAGTATTGCGGCGGTCTGGAACAGCGGGAAATGGAAGCGCAAGTGCTGGATTCCATGGATCTGGAACGTGAACGCGGTATTACCATCAAGGCGCAAAGCGTGTCGCTGGATTACAAGGCGCGTAATGGCGAAATCTATCACCTGAACTTTATCGACACGCCAGGGCATGTGGACTTCTCCTATGAAGTATCACGCTCACTCTCGGCTTGCGATGGCGCATTGCTGGTGGTGGATGCCTCGCAAGGGGTGGAAGCGCAAAGTGTTGCCAATTGCTACACCGCTATCGACCTGAACCTTGAAGTCGTGCCGGTACTTAACAAGATTGACCTGCCCGCCGCTGACCCTGACCGCGTGTGCCAGGAAATTGAAGACATTATCGGCATTGACGCTTCCGACGCGGTACACGTCAGTGCCAAGACCGGCATCGGTATCGAAGACCTGCTGGAACAACTGGTGGAACGCATTCCGCCACCAGTAGGCGACCCCGATGCGCCACTCAAAGCCCTGATTATCGACTCGTGGTTCGACAACTACCTTGGTGTGGTGGTGTTGGTGCGGGTGATTGATGGTGAAATTCGCAAGAAACAAAAAATCCGTTTCATGTCCACCGGGCGTGATTTCCAGGTCGAGCGCGTGGGTGTGTATACCCCGAAAATGAAAGATCTGGATACGCTGCGGGCGGGTGAAGTGGGTTTCATGATTTCCGGCATCAAGGACATCACCGCTGCCAAAGTCGGTGACACCATTACCGATGCGCAAAAGCCTGCTGAAACGGCGTTGGCGGGGTTCAAGGAAATCCAGCCGCGTGTGTTTGCGGGTCTGTTCCCGATTGAATCCGACCAGTATGAAAACCTGCGGGATGCGCTGTCCAAGCTCAAGCTCAACGACTCCGCGCTGTTCTATGAGCCAGAAACCTCGCAGGCACTGGGCTTTGGTTTCCGCTGCGGCTTCCTCGGCATGTTGCACATGGAAATCGTGCAGGAGCGGCTGGAGCGCGAATATAACCTTGACCTGATTTCCACCGCGCCAACGGTTATCTACGAAGTGGAACAAACCAGTGGTGAGGTGTTATTCATCCACAGCCCGGCGGAAATGCCGATTGTCAACAAAATCAAGGAAATCCGCGAGCCGATCATTCGCGGCACGATTTTGCTGCCACAGGAGTATCTGGGCAATGTTATTACCCTGTGTATCGAAAAACGCGGCGTGCAGAAAAACATGCAGTACATGGGTAATCAGGTATCCCTGACTTTTGAACTGCCGCTGGCAGAAGTGGTGATGGACTTTTTCGACCGCCTCAAATCGGTCAGTCGTGGCTATGCCTCATTTGACTACACGATGGAGCGTTTTGAGCCAGCACCGATGGTGCGGGTGGATATTCTGGTTAATGGCGAAAAGGTCGATGCCTTGGCACTGATGATCCACCGCGATTTCGCCCAGTCACGCGGACGCCAACTGGTCGAAAAAATGAAAGACCTGATCCCGCGTCAGATGTACGAAGTGGCGATTCAGGCAGCCATTGGCAGCAACATCATTGCCCGTAGCACCGTCAAGGCGATGCGCAAGGACGTACTGGCGAAATGTTACGGCGGTGATGTGAGCCGCAAGCGCAAGTTGCTGGAAAAGCAAAAAGAAGGCAAAAAACGTATGAAGCAGGTGGGCAGTGTGGAAATTCCACAGGAAGCCTTCCTTGCTGTGCTGAAAGTTAGCGATAAATAAAAACTGACAGGAACAGGACATGGATTTTGATTTGGAGTTCTGGTTACTGACGGCAACGGTCGTCAGCGGGATTATCTGGTTGCTGTATGTCATGTTTAACCGTGGCAAAAGCCCTGAGGAAGAGCCGATACTGGTTGAATATGCCCGCTCGTTTTTCCCGGTGTTGCTGGCGGTGCTGGTGTTGCGTTCGTTTGTGATGGAACCATTCCGCATTCCGTCCGGCTCCATGTTGCCAACCTTGGAAATCGGTGATTTCATTCTGGTCAACAAGTATGCCTATGGCGTGCGCTTGCCAGTGCTGCATACCAAAATTCTGGAAACAGGCTCGCCCCAGCGCGGAGATGTAGTCGTGTTCCGTTATCCGGTAGATCCCACCAAGGATTACATCAAGCGTTTAGTCGGTGTGCCGGGTGACAAGGTGGAGTGGAACAACAAAACCTTGAAAGTCAACGGTGTTGAATTGAACCGTACTCTGGCGGGTGATTATGTAGTTGCCGACCAGCGTGGCTCGATTAAGACCACCCGTCTAGTGGAAGACTTGCTGGGTGTTAAGCATGATATTCTGGTCGTGCCCAATACGGGCGGTACTAGCGGCTCGATTGAAGTACCAGAAGGTCATTATTTCATGATGGGTGACAACCGTGACATGAGTAATGACAGTCGTGCGTGGAAGCTGGTGCCTGAGGCGAATATTGTCGGCAAGGCAACCTATGTGTGGATGCACTGGAACTTCAGTGGCGATGGTGTGAATTTCTCACGGATCGGTACATCCATCGACAAAAACTGATTGCCGCTGCTCTATAACCGTCCAATCAATAACAACAAGGTGGTTTAATCATGCGCAAGCAGAAAGGTGCAACTTTTTTTTCCTGGATGGCGGGGGCGGGTATTGTCGCTTTCGTTTTTGTAACGGCAATAAAACTGGTTCCGCTGTATCTGGAGTTTTATGCCGTGCGCTCTTTGGTGGATGAAATCGCCCAGGATTCCTCCTTGGCAACGGCAAGCAAGCAGCAAATCCGTGCCAAGGTTGAGGATTACATGAACATCAACGGCTTGTATACCTTGTCATCAGATGCGTTTTCGGTGGAACAGATACAGGGCAAAAGAAATGTCCGTGCACTTGCAGTCAACTATGAAGTGCGTAAGCATTGGATGGCAAACATTGAATTTCTGACTACATTCAACTATTCGGCAGAACTCGGAAAGGCTGGAGATACTTGAACAAACTGACCAAATTGCTGGGCAATGAACTGATGGCAACGGATACCTTTACCCGTGCCATCACCCACCGCAGCGCGGATGGCAAACACAACGAGCGGATGGAGTTCCTTGGTGATAGCGTGCTGGGGCTGGTTATCACCACGGAGCTTTATAAAAAGATGCCTCGGGCTAGTGAAGGCTACCTGAGCCGCTTGCGTGCTTCACTGGTGAATGAAAATGCTCTGGCAGACATTGCCACCAGTCTTTGCATCGGCGATTTTTTACGGCTTGGGCCTGGAGAGCTGAAAAGTGGCGGATTCCGGCGCAAATCCATTCTGGCGGATGCCTTTGAAGCCCTGATTGGCTGCATTTATCTGGAACAGGGGCTGGGGGCGGCACAGGATTTCATCCTGACGGCTTACGGTGAGCGGCTGGATAACCTGCCCTCTGAAAACGAGCTGAAAGACCCGAAAAGCCGCTTGCAGGAGTTCCTTCAGTCACGCGGTCATGCCTTACCGGAATACAACCTGCTGGATGTGCAGGGGGAGGCGCACCGTCAGACCTTTACTGCCGAATGTGTGATTCCTGGGTTTGGTATCCGCACCAAGGGTACTGCTAGCAGTCGCCGCAAGGCCGAGCAGGAGGCCGCCAGTTTGGCTTTTGAACAGGTGACAAGCAAATGACGGAACATTCCACCACCCGCTGCGGTTATGTTGCCATTGTTGGGCGACCCAATGTTGGCAAGTCCACCCTGATGAACCACCTGATCGGTTTCAAGGTGTCGGCTATCGCCAACAAGCCGCAGACTACCCGCCACAATATCCGGGGTATCCTGACCGAACAGGATTACCAACTCGTGTTTGTCGATACACCGGGCATTCATCGCACCTCCAAAAGTCTGCTCAACAAGACCATCAACATGGAAGCGGTCGCTGCCCTCGAAGGGGTCGATGCCGTGGTGATGATCGTCGAAGCCATGAAATGGGTGGACGAAGATTCCCTCGTGTTGCAACGTCTTGCCCACGTCAAATGCCCGGTGTTTCTGGTTGCCAACAAGGTTGACCGGGTGGAAAAAAAGGAAAAGCTGCTGAACTGGTTGCCGGACGTGTTAGCGAAATACCCGTTCCGTGAAATTTTCCCGCTGTCTGCCACCAAAGGCACGAATACCGAGCAGCTCAAAGCCGCGCTGGTCAAGGTCATGCCACAGCAGGACTGGATTTATGCGGAAGATGATGTCACCGACCAGTCCACCCGCTTCATTTGCGGCGAACTGATCCGTGAGCAATTGATGGTCTACCTGCATCAGGAAATGCCGTATTCCACCGCCGTCGAAATCGAAACCTTTGAAGAAAAGCCCAGACTGACCGAAATCAACGCCGTGATCTGGGTCAGCCGTGACAATCAGAAAGGCATTGTCATCGGCAATAAGGGCGAAACCTTGAAGCGTATCGGCAGCTCGGCACGCATTGCGCTGGAAGCATTCCTGGAGCGCAAGGTGATGCTGAAACTGTGGGTACGGGTAGAAGAGAACTGGGAAAATAGCCCACGGCATTTGCAAAGTCTTGGCATCAGTAACTAGAATCAGATACATGGAAACACTGCCCCCCAAGCTGAAATTAAAAGAACTGTATCAGGCATTGCGCGAGAAACCGCTGGATCCCGCTGATCCGGTGGATGCGCGTTGGTATGTGCCTTATGTGCAGCAATTACCTTATGACCCCATCGCAGAAATTTGCAATGAAATTGGTTTCAACGATACCGAGAGCTTGTATTACGTTACGGGTCAGCGGGGTACAGGAAAAAGTACGGAACTGTTGCGCCTGCGCCGTTTGCTGAAAGACAGCGGTGTGGTGGTGTTTTACATCGACATGCTGGATTATCTACACATGTCCGAGCCGGTGGAAATCAGTGATTTTCTGATTGCTGTAGCCAGCGGGATGGCTGCACAAGCCAAAAATGAACACGATCTGGATGTGCTGGAACAAAACCTGTGGGAAAAACTCAAGTGGTTTCTGGGGCGGGTCGAGATCAACGTCAGTCATGTGAATGCCGAAGTTGAGTTGCCTGCGGTCAAGTTTGGTGCGGATATTACGGCACGTTTGAAAGCAGACGACTCTTTCAAGCAACGTTTGCAGAAAGCGGTGCGTGGGCATATCACCGAACTGGTGCAGCAGGTGCAGGACTTTGTAATAGCCCTGGTAGGCGGTTTGCGCCAGAAATACCAGCATCCGGGTTTGCAGGTGGCGGTCATTATTGATTCGTTTGAACAAATCCGGGGTTATTACGGTAACGTCCGGCAAGTGTATGAAAGCGTGGTACGTCTGTTTGGGGCTGATGGCAAACACCTGCGGCTGCCAATGATGCATACGGTCATTACTATCCCGCCTTACCTGAACAGTATTGCTATTGGTGCGGGGGAAATTCCGGTTTCATTGTCCAGTGTGCATGTACGTCAACGCCAGTCTGGTGATCCAGATCCTCAAGGTGTGGCGATTCTGTGTGACATGGTTTACCGCCGTTCCGCATCAGCCCGTGAAATTTTTACGCCAGCCGTTTTGCAGGAACTGGCGATGGCTAGCGGCGGTGACATTCGGGACTTTTTCTTTCTGGTTAGCCAGATGTTGATAAAAGGGGGGAGCCAGCAGATCTTGCAACTGCCGCTGGATAGCGAACTGGCGCGTCTGGCAAAAGAGAAACTCGCCCGCAGTTTGCAACCGATTGATGATGTGGCTACTCGCTGGTTGTTCCGGGTCAATCAAACCCAGCAGGCCGAACTGGATGAGCGTGACCGATTGCCAGAGTTGGCATTGTTGTTTGACCGTAATTTGGTCATCCATTACCAGAATGGTGAAAGCTGGTATGGCATCCATCCCCTGATTACGGCTTATGTACTGGAGCGGATGAAGGTACTGGATGAACGCGAGACTCAACAGCAAGGGTGAAGAACTGTGGCAGGAATTGCGCCAGCATCTGGAGTGGAGTGATGGTTTTGCGCTGTTTTTCCTGTTCGCCTCCAATGTTGCGTTGACCAATATTTTCAAGTATCGCCTCGAACGCTTTTTTGTTGGAAAAACTACCCGGCTTCAGGAAATCCTTTACCAGCCTGATGATCCCAAATGGCTGGAACACACCATACTCAAACTGCTTAACCGTGACGAGCAGTGGCGTTTATTGCACGCACCAGTGTGGATTGCCTTGTATCATACCCAGGATGCTACAGCTCTGAACCAGTATCGCCAATTATTGTTGCGCCTGAATGAACGGCGTGATGTGTGGCGCAATGCTTATCCTGCCCCGATGTTGTTTGTGTTGCCAGAATCCCTGAAGCCGGAAATCGCCAGCCTGATTCCTGATTTATGGTCAGTGCGGGTAGCCACCGAGTATTGGAACGATAGTCTGCTGCAAATGGATGCGGTAGCAGAGGGTGTACGGGAAACCCAGATGCCTGTTTATGCGGCAGCGGATAGCGGGCATTGTCCTGTTCCCGAGTCACAGCAACCGGTTGTTGATGAGTGGCTGCGGTTATCCAGCAAAACGGGGGACATCCGGCGTGAGCATTTGATAGTGGCTGAGCGTGTGTTGGCTGTTTACCAGCGTTATGGCTGGCTTGCGGAAGCCAGCCAAGCCGCCGGATTGATGGAAAGTTGGGCAAGAAAACTTAACCAATCCGATACGCCGGAGTCGCTGCGCGACCTGTCGATCTC
>DILV01000039.1:135163-135688 GCA_002425225.1 Thiothrix sp. UBA5583 | reverse complement strand
AGGTACGTGTGGCGGAACATTGAGTGGTAACACCTTCACCACCAATGCGGTGACGGCGGGTTGCACAGTGGTCGCTAGTTTTGTAGCCAAGAGCAACCAAACCATTACGTTTGCAGATTTGAGTAACAAAGCATTGGGTGATGCAGATTTCAACATCAGCGCGACGGCTAGTTCCAATCTGACCGTGAGTTTCAGCAGCCAAACGCTAGGTGTATGTACAGTGGCAGGTACGAGCGTACATCTGGTGGATGCGGGGACGTGTACGATCCGCGCCAGCCAAGCAGGGAATAGCACATATAACGCAGCAGCGGATGTGGATAGAAGTTTTACCGTCAGCCCCGCCGCTGTGAATGGCAGTTGCGGAAATGATAGTGGCGCAACGTTGACCAGTCAGCCGACCAACCTGTGTACCGTGGGTACAGCCTCTAACGTCACTACCGGGAACAGCAGTTATAACTGGAGTTGCACCGGCCTTTACAGTGGAAGCACTGCAAATTGTTTTGCCACCCGCCACTACAGCGTTAC
>DILV01000039.1:0-134816 GCA_002425225.1 Thiothrix sp. UBA5583 | reverse complement strand
CGGAACATTGAGCGGTAACACCTTTACCACCAATGCGGTAGTAGCTGGTTGCAGCGTAATTGCCAGCTTCATCAATGATGCCTCTGGTGGAGGTACAGACTCAGATAACGATGGCGTTAAGGATGCGGATGACCAAGCCCCCAATAATCCTAATGTTGCAACGCCGGACGATCAACAGGGCAACCCTGTTACCCTAGAAACAAACCATGCATTCCAAAATATCGAGATTGTTTCTGCGTCTACTTTGCCCAGTACAGGTAAACCAGACGAATCCAACTACCAGTTTCCAAAGGGTGCAATTGAATACACGGTTGTGGGTGTGCCTAACGGTGGAACCATTACAGTCACAATTACTTTTGCCTCGACGATACCTACCGGCAGTAAGGTCTACAAAATTAGCAGTACGGGGGGCTACCAACTTTTCCCCAATGCCGTTATCAACGGCAATCAAGTAACCCTGACGCTAACGGATGGTGGCCTGGGTGATGACGATGGTGTTGTCAACGGTCAGATTAAAGACCCTGTAGCTATTGCCGAACCCGCCAATAATACAACAACTACCACAGCGGGTAGCGGTGGCGGCGGTGGGTCTGTATCGTTAGCATGGCTACTGTTTGCCTTGATGATTTATGTATTGCGTTACCGAAACCAAAGGGGCATGTATTGGTAAGAGGTGCATTTTTGTGTGTGGGGAGTGCTAATGAGTATGCGATTTTGGACAATAGTGACATTGCTGCTGGGCTTGGTGGGTTGTGGTGGCGGTGGTGGTGGAAGTTCAAGTAGCAGTAGCGGGGACGATGGGAACAGTAACCATGCCCCGACGGTGAACGGTACGCCCATCACTAGCGTGGATGTTGGCACTGCTTACAGCTTTACCCCGACCGTCAGCGATATTGACGGCGATACGCTCACGTTCAGCATTGCCAACAAACCCGCATGGGCATCTTTTGACACAGCAAGCGGGCGATTGACAGGTACGCCAACGGCTTCTGGTACTAAAACCAGTGGTATTGTCATTAGCGTTACAGACGGTAAATCGAGTGTTGTTAGTCTCCCCGCCTTCAACATTGTGGTGACGCCGATTAATTTAGCACAAGCTTTTGGTGTGGCGACTCAGGGAAAGGATTACGTCAACACGTCCCAAGCAGAGTTGGCGATTGATGGTAGCACTACCACTTTTAATCACACGACCTGCGACACGACGAATAACTGGTGGCAGGTCAAGCTCCCTGATAATACAACGGTGAGTCGGGTCGTGATTGGTAATCGTTCGGGGCAAACCAGCCGCTTGAGTGGTGCGAAGGTTTATCTCAGGAGTGCGGTTTACAGTGGTGGTGCGTTAAATGATGCAGATGTGATTGGTAGTCCGTTGACCAGCGCGATGACGCAAACGCTTACTTTAAGTCCTGTGAAATCGGGAACATACCTCGTGGTGAAAGCCGCCACTGACCAATGTTTGCACATGACGGAAGTCGAAGTGTATGGTCAATCCTCCGCTATTCCAGTATTTGATCTGTCAGCGTACAACTTCCAATTGACGCATCGGGCACCGATCGGGCAAATGGTTGGCAAGGTGAAAGCCGTTGATTATCAGTGGGATGATATTCGTTATACGCTGACGGGTGCATCAGTGCCGTTTGCGATTGACGCTCAAGGTCAGATTACCGTGAATGCGGCGTTGCAGGCGGGCGCAACTTACAACCTCACAGCAACCGCTAGCGATGGTGTCAACAGTGCTAGTGTGCCTGTGACCGTTGTTGTTACTGCCAGTTCCTCAGTGGAGGACGCTTTGCGTACTGGGGATGCCCGCGTTGCCACGACGGAAGAGTTGCTGGATGCTGCGTTGGAAACCGTTGTCAGTAATCAAAGTTTGTTACAGTCAGCAAAAAACCAACTGTTCAACTTGAATCCAGATGGCACAGCGAAAACAGACGGCACAAGTTTGACTGCACTTGCTTGGAATCCTACCCATGATGCTTCACTGTTATTGTCGACTTACGGTATGAACGTTCCTGTGTTGATGACGAATAGTGCGGCTGATGGTTACACTACGTATCAAAAAGAAATCGGCATTATTGGTGAACGCGGTTCGCGTTATATGGTATTGGGTGGCAATCCGTTGCGTAACTATTACCGCGACAATACGTCCATCAATGCCCAAATGCAGCAGTTTATGGAAAATAGCCTGTCTTGGCTGACAGCACGAGCCAATTTGAAGTCTGCTCCCTTCAATGTGGTGATTGCTCATATGGATGACAGCTATTATTTCCCAGATGAAAGAGCCGTTCGAGCATGGTTAGACCAGTATTACACGGGGCAAGTGCGTTATAACGCAGCAGACAGTTGTGATGATGCAGCGTTGGCAACTTGTTTGACGAGCGGTACGACACCTGATCTTCTGGTTATTTCCCAACAGATGAATACGAATAGTGCCCCCTCAGCGATTGCCGCAGCGGTCAATACAGCGATGGCGAGAGGCATTCCCGTGCTGTATTTGCACTTGGATGGTGATCTCACCGATTTGGGCAGCACTTTATTTCCTTTGTTTAATGTGACTTATCACTGGGATAATTATTGGAAGAAGTTGAAACTGACCGCTTTTGATGTAAGGCAATCGTTGCCTGCAATCCCAGCCGAGATTCGCTCCATCAATACCTTACTGCAACACCTGAAAGCACGGGATTACGCTTTCGATTGGAGCGTTTGTAATGAGGGAAACTGTTCGGCGGTTGTTGGATTAAGTACGGAGTTTCAGCAAGGGGCGGAGGCGGTACGTTCCATGATGGGCGCGTTTGATACCAGTAAAATGAACCTGTTTGCAGGGGATGGCTTCCGTTTCCAGAAGTTATTGGCATTATTGGGGGATAGTTACCGTCAAACCGTGCAGTTCCCGATGGATAAGAATGGCAGTGATCCTAATGCTTTCCTGCAAGCCTTGTATGCCGACCACGCGGTTTATAACTACCGCACGCTAAACCCGTTGCAGCCGGATATGGGTAATTTCAGTCGTAGTGATTTCAGTCATATCGCGCCCATCACCAAAACCGTCAACATGACCAGTCGCCAAAACTTCCGTGCAGCGGGAGTGTATGCCTTGCCGGGGAAAACAGTGCGCGTAACCCGTAATGATAATAGCAGTACGACAACTAAGATATTTATCAATAGTTTGCGTTCCGGTTCAACGCACGAGTTTGAGGCTTGGGGTTACAGTCGTCCTAAGTTTTTACAGTCGGCTGCTGTGCCTATCAAATCAGGTGAAACCATTACGTTAACCTCGCCGTATGGTGGCCCGATTCAGATAGCATTCAATACCAATGACCAGGCGGTCAGTTTTACCTTTGAACAAGTGGGTGAACACCCGTTTTGGGATGATAGCAGCGATAATGCAACTTTCAGTGCAAAACTGGCAGCCGGTGAATACGATTGGGCGGAGTTTGTAACGCCTGCCTTTGAAATACATTCCACCCTGGAAAAAATGCGTGAATCAGCCAGCGATTCACGCTGGGGTGGGACGCTGGAAGGTTTTGCGGCAGCGACCATGCGTTACACCCACAACTTCCCGCATGTATTGGCGGGATTCAAAGGGCCAGGGATTGATGTTGTGCCTGAAATTCACGATTTCGCCACTACCAACGGCTACACCATTGACAATCTGGATTTGGTCAAGCACATGAATGCGGATCAGGCAACCTGCGGCTATGGCTGTTCCGGCAACCCGTATGATGCGTATTGGGCATTCAGCCCCGTAGGTCATGGCGATATTCATGAACTGGGGCATGGCTTGGAAAAAGGGCGCTTCCGGTTGGATGGTTGGAATTACCACGCTTCCACCAACCCGTATTCCTATTACAGTAAGACCCAGTATTACAAAACTACAGGGGGTAATCCTGAGTGTCAGTCACTACCCTTCTATGATGCATTCGTTGCTTTGCAAGCCAGCGTTGGGCAAGCAAATCCTATGACTTATTTGAAAACCAATTACTGGGATGCAGTGACTGATAACTGGTCACGTGCTGCCAGTATGACGATTCAGATGATGATGACCGCAGAACATCAAGGTGCATTGACTGATGGTTGGCATTTGCTGGCGCGTTTGCATATTTTGGAGCGTGAATTTGAGCGGGCAAGAAGTAACACCACTACTTGGGATGCGAAAAAAACCAGTTTGGGCTTCGCCAACTATTCCAAAGCGGAAGCGGATGCCATCAACAATAACGATTGGATGGTAATTGCGGTCTCAAAAGTGACGGGGATGGATTTCCGTGATTATTTCGCGATGTGGGGGCAGGCTTTCAGTACCAAGGCTAATGACCAAGTAGTGGCGTTTAACCATGCTGCTGCGGAACGCCGTTTCTTTATCACTAGTCCAAATGGTTATTGTAAGGGTGAAGGGTTTGACGGGAGTTTTTTGCCAGTTGATGGTAATCAGGCATGGCCATTGTCTAGGCTACAGCCGCGTTTGATTGGGGATAGTTTCCGTTAACGGGTTCGATGCAAGCTGTCGAACAAATACGGTTTCCCCTTAAACAGGGGAAACCCGCATCATGCTTTCTGCCAGTCTTCGCAACATTCGGGGATTAATAGGCTTGTAACTGACAGCAACCCCCGCTTGGGTAATGACTTGCAGTAAATCCGGTGATGTGTTCCCTGTAATCAGAATTGCGGGAATTTCCCGGTCGCTAAGTAAACGTAATTGCTGGATAAGTTGTAAGCCGTTACAGTTCTCCTGTAGCTGATAATCACTGATAATCATGAGAATGTCTGGGTACTTTCGAAAAATCGTGGCAGCATCCAGTGTTTCAGCCGTTATGGTGGAATAACCCCACAAGTGAAATAATAAAACCAGGGCATCCAGCACTGTTTTATCATCTTCCACCAGTAGAACCTGTCCGTGTATTGGTATTGCAGATGTGGTGTCTGTCTGATGACTAACTATCGTCGGAAACATTGGTTTTGATGCGAGTGGCAATGTAAGGGAAAACACGCAGCCTCGCCCCTCCTGCGACACCAGCCTTACCTCATGTCCCAATAAACCTGCGAGCCGTTTGACAATGGAAAGTCCCAAACCCAATCCTTTGTCGCGGTTACGTTCCGGGTTGTTAAGCTGATAAAACTCTTTGAAAATGGCAGATTGGGCGGATAATGGAATTCCCACCCCGTTGTCATGCACTTCAACCCTGATCTTGCCTGCACACCGCCGTGCGCCCAAGACAATCCGCCCCTGTTTGCCCATGTGTTTAATGGCATTAACCACCAGATTTTGTATGATCCGCTCCAGCAGTTTGGGGTCGGAGTTGACCCAGAGGCGTACAGGTACGTAATCCAAATCAATACCTGCATTGGCAGCCAACGAAAAATAACGTTGATATACCTGGTACAACAAATCGTGCAAAAATAAAGGCTGACATTTGACCTCGGTTCCACCGGCATCCAGTTTGGAAATATCCAGCAATGCATCCAGTAACTCTGTCAATGATTGGGTGGACTCCTGCATTTTTTTGAATACACTCCACTCCTGATCAATCGGTAGTTGTTTTTCCAACGCATACTGAAAAAAATGAATGGCTTGTAATGGTTGGCGCAAATCGTGGCTAGCCGCTGCCAAGAAACGGTTTTTCTCTTGATGTGCCAGTTCGGTTTGTTTTTTTTCTTCTTCTAGTCGCCGGGATAAAGTAATTTCACGCTCACGCCGTATTAGGGAGTCCAGCAAAAAGAAATGCAAGTTTAAAGCAAACCCAAAAAATGTCAGCGCGTAAACAATAATCGAACCACTCAGCCATGGATGTAAAGAGCTGCCATTCATGAGTGCATTTACAGTAATTGGCGTAATGGATGAAATCGTAAAGGCAAGCATGGATGGGAAGTAAAAAGCAGTTGCAAAGAAACCACCACTGACAACACCCGCGCAAATGACAATATATAATACGGCATGGTTTATTTGATTACTGTTTTCTGCAAATAATACCCAGCCAATACCCCAGGATAAACCATATAATACACTGGCTATAGTAGCGGCATAAGACCAGAATTGACGCAGTACATCTGCTTTATAATGGTATGCTCCCAAAAATGAAAACCAGGCAATGCATAAAAAATACTGAAAGGCAAACCACAGTCTGACTACATGGTCTGGAATATAACCAGCCGGATATGTTGAATAAACAACGCTTGCCATGATGGTGGCAGCAACTGCACCAATACTCGTTTGTATTCGCTCTAGCCGAATACGCTCATTGAGTAATGCTTCACTGGAAAGCTCGTGTCTTGCAAAAAATGCGTGTCCCGGCAACATTCAGGATACCAGACCCAGTAAGCGTGCTTTCTGGATAGCTTGAGTACGGTTATAAGCATCTAATGTTTTCAATATTGTATGAAATTGCTGTTTGACTGTTCCTTCGGTAATCGCCAACGATGCGGCAATTTGTTTGTTGGAAGAGCCATTGGCAGCCAGTGTCAGAATCTCCAGCAAGCGTGGGGGTAATAATGCTTGGTCTGATACCTTGCCGTGAACACCATTTGGTAACTCGGGGATGTAAATGCCCCCCTGTAAAATGTGCTGGATTGCCATTACCATGCTATCAGGTGTAGATGCTTTGGAAATAAAACCAACGACGCCCAGACTTAATGCCTCTTGGATATAATGGGGAGCATCCGTTGCAGAAATCACAGCAATTCGTAAATCGGGCGCGATGTCCCAAAAGGCTTGCAAGTGTTGCAAGTTATCCACTCCCGGCATTGTGCGGTCAAGCAACAGCAAATCAAAAGGGGTGTGATCACGTAGTTGCTGTTTTACCTCTGGTAAATGGCTTGCTTGATGGATGATACAATTCGGAAAACGGTCTCGCAGCACCAATGCCAACCCTTCCATAAACAACAAATGGTCATCTGCAATCAGCAACTTAAGCACACTTGTACCTCCGTTAAAATATCGGGTGTCGAATCCGCAGTTTCTATGAAACCGTTGACGTTTTCCATCGAATCTTTTGCAGGCTAACTACACTTAATAACAACAAAACCACCCCAAGACATATTTTTGGCAGAAAATCGATCCATTGCACATACCATGTCAATGGTGCACTGACACCAGTCAACAGCACAGGAAACGCCCCTGCCATCCGGCTATTGTCTCGCATCTGCCATTTTCCCAGTGCATCAATCACACCGACGACCCCACTCGTACTGGTACGCACCAGCGGACGACGGGTCTCAATAGCACGTAACCGGGCAAAGGATGCCGCTTGCCAGCTTTCAGTTTTCCCAAAATGCAGGTCATTCGCCAGTACGAACAAGGTTTCCGCACCATCCCGCACCGCGTATGCCGCTAAATGGGGAAACACCACTTCATAACAAATTAACGGAGAAAAACGGTGCTGCCGCCCGTCCGCTGTGGTGAAGCGCAACGGTGCGCTACTTTTGTCCGCATGTAACATTCGGGCGGGTAAATAATCTTGCAACCACGGCCAACGCCACACTGCCCAATCCGGCACAAGCTGCAATTCCGTGTGAGGGACAAGTCGCTGCTTACGGTAATGAGGCTCTAATAAGCTCAAGATTGGTCCTTTCACTATTCGCTCCAAGACGGTCTGGTCGATAATGAGTGCCGCACCGTAAGCATCCACAAAGCCCGGACGGTGCATATTGGATTGGGTGGCAATGAACACCATCATCACAGGCACGTCCCACCGCCGAATGTTTGCTCCAAAACCAGGATCATGGAATGGCATGGTCGAAAAAATGGATTCAGGCCAAACCACCAAATCCGTCTGGGTTTTGTCCAAATCATGCATTTGATCTGTAAGGGTTTTCAGTCCTTCTGCTTCTGTTGCATCCGGTTGTAACAGGGTCAGGCGTAGTGTTCCTGTGGTTTGCAGGGTTAGGGTCTGTACCCGCCATTGCCCATATAAAGTCGGTGGCAGCAAGAAAAACAGTACAACCAACAAACCCAAGAGCAGCGATTTTCTGTTACCGTAAGCAATGCGACGACTCCACAGGTAAGCCAATAGCGCATTCAATGCCACCAACCAGAAACTGACACCCCATACTCCGGTAATGTCCACAAACTGCACCAACCACGTTTGGTTAGCTTGTGTTGCCCCCAATGCCCCCCAGAAAAACGGTTGGTAATTTGCAGCCAACCATTCCCACCCCGTCCACGCAAAAGGCAAGCACCACAAAGCCCTTTGGTATCCGGCAAAACCCACCACCCAACGGAATAACCACAACGGCGGGGCAACGATCAACCCGTGCCAAAGGATTGCCAGTATCCCAAACCCAAGGCTGTGCCCCAATGTCCAATGACCTGCAACCAGGCTACCTAACACCCCAAACAGTAACGCAATACCGTTGTAACGCCAGAAAGGAAGGGCAATCATCGGTGGTAACAACAGAGGCAGCAAGCAAACCCACGCTAAGGGGAACAGATCAATACCTTCCCATGAGGGGAACGACAAGCCATAAAGCAGTGCCGCTAACAGCGGATACCGCATCCATTTCCATGACCTGATACCAGTCACTACAATCATGTTTTACTGTGAAAATAAAGAGATCGTCGGATTAATACCTGTTTGGGTTGTTTTCAAGATTAGGAGGAATAACCTTTAAACCACACGGAGGAGTATTGAAGGGTGGCTGATCTGGAATCGGGAGATTTACACTTGGGCAAGCGGTATGGCAGTACCCGAAAGTATTGACCCAAGCTGGATTCCTTCCCACCAAGTTGCTACGCTCATTAATACACCCTTTATGGTCATTTCCCATAAACCCCCAAAAGTCACGGCATGACTCTGCGGCAGCCACTTCCAGCAAGTCACAATTGGTGTAGTTCAATACCAATCGCCTAGTTTGATTCCGGGCAAATAACAAGCACTCACCCAAACTATAACTAAACGCATCACTGATAGAAGCACTGCCACCCCGTCTAAGATTATCGATCTGTTGCGTACACAAACTATAAAAGAATCGAGAATCGCTGCTGCTCTCATACTTGCCGCCAGCCATCACAGTGGTGGGAGATATAAGGGAAAGCAAGATAGCTGGGAGACTGATTGCGATATATTGTCTGAGAAAATTCTCTCCAACTAACACACTTCTTTTACATGTATTTTTATAAAACATCACACACCTCAATCAAAATAGTCGCCAATATCAGACCAAGCATGGAACTCAGCAGATGCCCCGTTGACTTCCACATAAATACCTGCCGGGTCAAGGCGCGTAACAACAGTAGTATTACCTGCTCCTGTGATTTTGTACTCACCTTGAGTTTGGTCATTATTAATGGGGGTAATGGTATCAATGCGGAATGAACCACCCAATAGCGCATCTCCAGCTTCATCCATTCCTGTCGCTGTCACGATCCCACTAAAGGTTTGCTGGTCAGTTGTGCCATCAACCAACACACTAAAATCTTGCGCCGCAATGGTATAATCGTAAGCGGGACTGCTTGATGATTCTTTTCCCCAGTAATGGGTGTTGATATTCATGTTCTTAATAGCATATCCCGTATCACTATAACCTGTAAAAAATGAACCATTTTCAGCGGAGTTTTCCTCTTTGCCTGTGCTGTCTGTAAAAGATTCACTTAAAGTAATAGTCACCTTTTCAGCATCCGGGTAACCATCCATAGTGCTGTCAGAAAACGTAATTGAACCATTACTGATGTCAGTTGAAGAATAAGCGGGAGTACTATCTGTGGCTGGCACACTTTCTGTTTCTGTACAGTTTTCCAAGATAATGGTGAATGTTGTATCATTTTCTTCCACAATCACTTTACCGCCGTGGCTGCAAGCCTCCTCTTCACGGGTTGGAGCCATTGCTGTTGCAATACCTGCCTCTCGATTTGCTGTCCGGGCTTCAATATCGGTGAATACATCATCAGGCACATCTTCGATCATGCCTTCCAATAAACCGGATACTGCTTTTGGTGCTGCCATAGAAAGCTGGGCAGCAGTGGCGGCATTTTCTGCTGATAAAGCAACAGACAAACCATTGCCACCACCAGAGCCACCAAAACACCCACCCAATATAAGTAAACTGGAAAAAACAAAAACATTTGTATTTTTCATGATAAGAAATCCCTCGCAAGTCATGGGAGATTTATATTTTCATTTCATGAAGTGAGTATAGATTTTATTATTGCTATGTAAATATAACTTTGGTTATGTTGGGCTAAAACTATTCACTGCTAGTGTTGTGTATGAAAAACAAACTGTTATTACTGGCTTTTCACCATGATGAGGTTATCTGGGTTTATAAGCTGTAATTTTTAGCAAGGATTGTGCTATGTTGGTCACGTGTTACTTGCGAAGGAGCTTATTGATGAACATGTTACCAAAGACAGCCATGTTTCTGGCTATGCTGGGGTTGGCAGTGCCCGTGGGGGCTGCTTCCAGCAAAATAGACAGTATGTATACCGACTTGAGCGGTAAGGCATGTAAGGATACAGAAAGTGGCGACTACGGTGGCAAAGGCCGTTGCCCTGGTGTCGCAGGCTATATGCTTGACTGGGCGGAAGATGATCTGCGCCAGACCATCAATGTGATTGACCCCAAAGGCCGTGATTTCCCGCTGGAATTGTGGTCAACTGTCTCCAGCGGCTTTTCTGCTCTGGGCGAAAAGGCAGAATGGCGGGTCAGCAAGGATGGCAACAAGATCAACCCCCTTGCCCTGATCGTGCGCTACAACGTGAGTGAAGACCCTGACAAGCCGGAAAAAACCACTTCCTACCTGACTGTCAGCAAAATTACCCCGAATGAAGTCTGTGTGACTGATGTGGTCAAGCCTGGCAAAGATGCCAATGAGCAGGCGCGGAAACTGGCTGATGTGGCTGCCAGCAAGCCCTGTAAAGTGGCAGGCAGTGGTGGGTAATCAGCAAGGGTCTTATCACAGGTCAACTGTGATGGTGGTGGATCATTTTTCCAGCACTTCAAACGTGCGTTCTGCCCGATTGCCGATTTCGTCCACCACCACCAGATGATGCTTGCCAGCCGCCGGTTGCACCGCTTGTTGGTGGAAGGTTTGCGTCGTGCCTAAAAACTGGTTGTCGAGATGCCAATACAGCAAGGTTTCGGCGCGTTGTGGCACGGCACGAAACACGGTTTCACCCAGCTTGCCGTCGAGTTCGCGCGGTAAATAAATCTGGATATTGTCCTGTGGGTAGACAATGCTGACCGCTTCCTGTTGTGGTGCGTCGCTGTTTTGGCAGTCGGCTCGCCACGGTGGTAATGGTTGGTAATCGGCATGGAATTGCTGGTAATACTCCGCCTGATCGGGTGGCAGTACGAACCAGTCGCGGGTTTGGAGATTGGCGACACTTTCGCAATCGCTACTGACGCGGTATTGCCCTGATGCGTCCAGATGCACACGCTGGTGGTAGGGTGTAATCCGCGCAAAGTGGCTACTCAACGGAATGTGAACGGTTTTGGTGGTGCACGCACTATTGCTTAAATAGCCGTCGTCGCGGCAAATGTCTACTTTGCCCATTTGCCAGTCTGGGCGTTGAAACCAACCACGATTCGGCGGTAACAAGCTGAAAGTATTGAAGAGAATTGGTGCGGCACTTTGCGTTCCGGTTAAACCCGCCCGCCCCACACCATCGGCATTGCCTACCCACACGCCGACGGTGTAATCAGGGGTTGTGCCGATGGCCCATGCGTCGCGTTGCCCGTAGCTTGTGCCTGTTTTCCACGCGACTTTGCGGCTGCTGCTGAATTTTTCCCAGTAGCCTTCGTCACCGGGGCGGGCAACTTCCAGCAGCGCATCCAGCGTCATCCACGCGGCGGCGGTGGAAAGGGTGGCAATGCGGCTGCTGGCGGCGGTGTCGGTGAGCAGCATTCTGCCGCGTTGCCAGTAGGTTTGCTGGTGTTGCGCATCCTGCTGGGCGCGGTGGGCAAGGTTGGCATAAGCCACCGTCAAGTCCCACAACGAGGCTTCCGCGCCACCCAGAATCAGGCTTAAACCGTAATCCCGCGCCGAACGTTGCACATGGCTAAACCCCAGTTGGCGCAATTGCAGCAGGAACGGTTCGACCCCGCGCAAGCTGAGCAAATTCACCAGCGGAATGTTCAACGAACGTGCCAATGCTTCCCGCGCACTGACCGCACCGTGGTAATGGCGGTTGTAGTTTTGCGGGGTAAAGCCGCTGTAATTGACGGGCACATCCGCCAGCAAGGAATCCGGCACAATCAAGCCTTGCTCAATCGCATCGGCAAACAGCAGCGGCTTGAGGGTACTTCCGGTACTGCGCGGACGCTGGATCATGTCAATCGCGTGCCCCTGATCCGCGCCGAAATCCTGCACAGGGCGGTTGCCCACATACGCCATGACTTCAAACGTGTGATTATCCAGCACCAACACCGCAAGGTTTTGAATGCCCTCCAACACTAGTTGTTCACCCGTGCGCTGCGCCAGCGTATTGATGCGTTGCTGCAACTCCACATCCAGCGTGGTGCGGAAACGTTCGCCCTGCGGCTGTTGGGTGGCGAGTGTGTCCAGCAAATGCGGGGCAAGGCGTGGCAACGGGTGGGGCGTTTCTGGCAACGGTTCGGCAATCGCCAGCTCATAATCCAGCTTGGACAGTATTTGTTGCTGGTAAAGGCGTTCCAGCAGGCGGTTGCGTTTGGTGAGCAAGCGTTCGCGGTTACGCCCCAGATGCACCAGTGCCGGGTTGTTGGGCAATACCGCCAGCATGGCACTTTCCGCCCACGATAATTGTGCGGGGCTACGGGCAAAGTAACGCCACGCGGCAGCTTCCAGACCGACCACATTGCCGCCAAACGGGGCGTGGCTGGCGTACAGTTTGAGGATGTCATCCTTGCTGTAAGTGGTTTCCAATCGCCATGCCCGCAATAGTTCCAGCGCTTTTTCGTGCAGGGTGCGGGGCGGGTTGCCGCGTGACAGGCGAATCACTTGCATACTCAAGGTGCTCGCACCACTGACCACACGCCGTTCACGCATATTGTCGTAAGTGGCACGCGCAAGGGCGAGTAAATCCACGCCGCTGTGGGTACGAAAACGCTTGTCCTCAAACTGGATTAAAGCCGTGGCGAATTTCTCCGGTACGCTTTCGAGTTCGGGGAAACGCCATTGCCCATCGGCGGCAATGTGGGCGCTAAGCAACCTGCCATTACGGTCTAACAGCAGGTGCGAATGGGCAGCAGTGAACAGCGTGGCGGGGAGGCTGAAGAAATACCACCAGAGGAAGGTAGCGGCTAACACCAGCAGAACCAGAACTCGAAGAAACCCCTCACCCCAACCCCTCTCCCTCAAGGGGAGAGGGGCTAAGAGAGTGAGACATCTTATTCCCCCTCGCCCCTTGAGGGAGAGGGGGTTAGGGGGTGAGGGGTGCAACAGGCACCACCTTCCCAATCTTCACCTGCAAACCCGCCGTGCGTGCGCGGATATTCGGCTGGTACATGGCTTCACTGCTAATGGCAGGGAAATAGTATTCGCCAAGGAACGCGGCATTGAGCTTGATCTTGACGGTTTTGCTTTCACCTGCCGCCAGATTGAAATAGCTCAATACGCGGTCGTCGCGCACATCCTGATGGGTAATGCCGTTGTTGGCAGGCGTGGTTGCGGCTGGCGTTGCGGCAGGAGGTGCTTCCGCCTCACCCTCACCTTCCGTATTGTTGGCTGGCGTTGCGGCAGGTGCAGGTGTATCCGCTGTGCCAATTTCTGCACCCGACGGGATCAGCGTGGACAGGGCAATATTTGTCAGTGCTGCTTCGCTGGTGTTGGTGACGGTGACATTCAGTGCGTAATCCTGCCCTTGCTGCAATGGCAAGGCGGAACCTGCCAGATCGGTGTCGCTGTTCCACACCTGTGTACCTTGCTTGTCGAGCAATTCGGCTTGCAGGGTTAAACCTTCCGCGATGGCCTGTTCATTGCCTGCCGGGGCAATCCCGCGCTGGCTGACGCTGGCGTAGAGCTTGCGGTCGCCGTTGTTGTGCAGGGCAAGCTGGAACGCGGCATCTTGTGCACTCAGCAACTGGCTGACCAGTGGTTGGGTGCTGTTCAGCGGGGTAGCCGTGCCTTGGTCGATGGTGTATTGCACCGCCAGCGGTTGTTGGCTGCTGCTGAGGTAATGCGCCACCGACAGCAACGCCCAACTGATGTCGTGGGTGTTGTAAGCCGTGCCACTGCCCAGTTCGGTGGCAATTTGTTGCACGACCAGATCCGCATCCTGCACCTTGTTGAGCGCCAATAAGGATTCCAGTTGCAGGCCGAGTTGCCCCAGTTTCTGGCTGAAGGTGTCCTCCGAAGTCGGCGTATTCAGTTCGGTGGCAACCAGACCCTGGGTGGTTTGCTGCGCGGCTTCCGCTTGCCCTGCCAGCAAATACGCAGCGCCCAGCAGCCAGCGGGCTTGTGCATTGGCTTTGCCGGATTCACGCAGGCGGTTCATTGCCCCCAGTTGCGGTTTGCCCGCCACTGCCAGCACGTACAGGCGATAGGCTTGGGTGGAACTGGTGTCTGCCTTGTCACTGGCTACCCAGTCTTGCGCCTGTTTCACCTGGAATGCCTGCCATGCAGTCAGCAGCCCCAACGGTACGTTGTAGCCTTGTTTCTGCGCTTCGGTGAGGAAATGCCCGGCGTAAATGCTCGCCCAGTCATTGGCTTCGGTCGAACCCGGCCAGTACATCAGGTTGCCATTGCTGCTCTGGAAGTCCGCCAGTTTGGCAATCGCCCGCTTGATATGGTGTTCTACCTGTTGCTGCCGTTCCGGGTCGAGCTTGAGCAGTTTCGGCAGGTACAACTGCGGGAACACTGATGAGGTGGTTTGTTCCAGACAGCCGTGTGGGTAGTTGACCAGATAATCCAGATGCTGGGTCAGGTGCAAATTCGGCAGGCTGGAAAGTTCCAGTGTGCTCTGGTTTGTGCCTGTCATGCCATGCGGGGTAATGGTGGCTTGCCAGTCGGCTTTCGGTTCCAGCGTGGTGCTGGTCGTGCGCAGGCTTGGCAGGTTGGGGGCTTGAATTTGCAGGTTTTCCTCGTGGCTGCTGGTGTATTTGCCGCTGGTGGCGGTGAATTTCAGCTTGCCTGGCATGGGTTTGTCGCCCGCTTTGAGGAACAGTGTCACCACTTTTTCGCCCGTGCCGCTAATCGGTACGGTCAGAGCCGGGGCGGCAGTGGAGAACGCACTATCCGCTTCCATCTTGACCTGCACGGATTTGATCGCAGGGTCGGAAACGAACAGCGTAATCGGCACTTCCACCTTTTCGCCGACTTTCAGCGTGCGTGGCAGCGATGACAGCATCATCAGCGGCTGGCGCACGAACACCGGCTGTTCCGCCTTGCCGTAAGCCGTACCGTCGGAAGCCACCGCCATGATGCGTACCGCACCGAGGTACGACGGCAATTCGACGCTGTGTTCGCGGGTTTGCCCCGCATCCAGATGGAACGCGCCGAGGAAGCGTACCACCGGCGGGAAGCGTTTCGGCTTGTTGGCGGCATCGTCGATTTGCGCTTCGTCGCCGCCACCAATCGCCAGAATGCGTTCCAGATTGCCGCTGTATGCACCGATTACGCTGTCGAACAAATCCCAGGTTTTGACCCCTAACGCTTCCTTGCGGTAGAAAGCTTTGTGCAGGTCGGGGGCTTCAAATCGGGTCAGGCCGAGCAAGCCTTCATCCACTACGGCGAGGGTGTAATCCATTGCCCGCCCGGCTTGTTCGCTAATGCTGAAGGTTTGGGTGGTTTGCGGCTGCCATTCTTCGGCGGCTTTCAGCACGGGTTGCAACCTGGTTGCAGGGTCTTCCACCAGCAACGGAATGATGCCGTACAGGCGGATCGGGCGATCATTCTGCTTGTTCTGGTGCGCTTGCAACAAGGTCACGCTGACGTAGGCGTTCGGCGCCATGGCGGCAGTAATCGGCAGCGGAATCTGGGTACGCTGACCGTTAAATTCGATCCAGCGTTGTTCCAGAATCTGGCTGCTGGTTTCGACAGTAAACAGTGCGCGTCCGGCTTGCGCTTCCGGCAACTGGATTTGCGCGGTTTCGCCGACCTGATAGCTGGTTTTGTCGCTGCTGAAACGTAACATTGCCGCTGCACCGCTGCCATCTTCCTGAGCACGGCCTGCCCAACCGGGCCAGTCGACGTACAGGGTTTTGCCGGTGCAATGTTTGCCCTGCAAGTCGCAGGCGCGGATCAGGTAACGTCCCCATTCCGGGTATTTGATCTGGAATTTCCATTCGCCCTTGCCGTTGGTGGTGCTGACGATGGATTGCTGCAATTTGCTGCTGTGGCTGGCGTCGGCGTATTCAGCCAGCGAGTCGGGGGTTTTGTCCCACCACCATTTCCAGTCGATTTTGTAGAGGGTGACTTCGACCTGCGGTAGGGAAACTTCCTGCCCGTCGGCATTCACGCTGGCGATGTCAACCGTATGTTCCTGGTCGGTGAGCAGCATGTCGCGTTCGGCATCGCCTTTGGGCAGTTTGATCCCGACGTAATTTTGGAAGGGGTAATAATCGATGTCTTGCTTGCTGATGCTGAAACCGCCGCCTGCTTCATGCACGCGGCTGGTGAACCACGCGCTCAGCATCCCGGCAGCGGGTTTTTCCGGCTGGAAGTTTTTCGTAAAACGCAGATAGCCTTGCCCGTCCAGATAACCTTCCAGCAATTGCTGTTCGCTGCTGTCGAGCTTGCGGGTCGGGTCATCGAAGGCGTAATCGTTGAAACGGGTAAACACGGTGGTTTTCTCGCGCAGTTTGACGCTGACATCGGCTTTGAGTCCGCTGGCAGTGCCGCCGTGCAGCCATTGCGCAAACAGGGTGGCTTCGGGCAAATCCTGATAGCCGTGCAAGGCTTTGGCATCACCGTAACCCAGTTCCACTTTCAGGCGGTTGGGGCGCACGGTTTCGATTTTTAGGGTCTTGTCGAACGTGCTGCTGCCTAGCGCGGCTTTCACCAGCCAGTCGCCGGTCGGGTCAGTTTCCGCCGTTTTTAGCTTGAAGGTATAAAACGGCCCAGTAGGTTGTTTGCTGGTGACGGTTTGTTTGAGTTTGCCCGTCGGGTCAAACAGTTGCAGTGTGACCGGATGGTTGGCTGGCAAGGTTTTGGCACGGTCTTGCAGCACGAAGGTGAGGAAAATGTCATCGCCGGGTCGCCACACGCCACGTTCGCCGTAGATCACGCCTTTCAGGCCCTGTTTGACGGTTTCGCCGCCGACATCAAACTGGCTGGTTTCCAGCGTGGTATTGGCATTGAGCTTGAGGTAGGCGCGGTCTGTGCCTTTGTCTGCCACCAGCAGGAATGGGGTATTGGGGCTGGCGAGTTCCGCAAAGCCATCGCCGCCAGTGGTGGCAGTGGTCAGGGTTTGTCCCTGGAAATTGCGCAGGGTCAGGCTGACACCCGCTGCGGCTTCTGCCGTGCGCAGGTCGGTGGCAATCACATGTACCTTGCCGCTGCCATCCTGTTTGGCGATCAGGCCAAGATTGCTGGAAACGAAGTTGTGCGCGGCTTCCACGTCGGAACTGTTGTGGAAATAGCTGTCATCGCACGGGTCATTGCGTTTGTCCCAGTCGTAATCTTCCGTTGCGAGGCTGTATTCTTCGATGCCATCCCAACCGCTGGTTTCATTGCCGTCGTCATCTTCCGCGCTGCTCAGCGGTTTGTCGCTGATTTGCGGGGCGGGTGTTCCGGCAGGGCAGGGATAGGTAGAAAAACGCCGGTCAACCGCCAGTTGCAGCCGGTACATGGAGCCGGGTTTGGCTTTGAACAGTTCGGTGGCATCAATGCTGTAACGGTTCCACTGGTTGGGGTTGGCAGCGGTCAGCGGAATGGTTTTGCGCCAGACATTACGCCCAACGCGCTCCATTTCGCGGTCGCCATCCAGCCCATTGACTTGCAGGAACTGTTCGATGTTTTCCGGGAACACTTCCAGCGCGGTGATTTGCACGGCATTGACGGCGCGGGCTTCCAGCGGGATGGTCATGCTTTGGCCTTCGGGCAGGATGCTGCCTTTGCCGACAAAACGCACGGCGGGCTTGGGTGCGCCCAGAGTAATGGCTTGCTCGCTGCGTTCCGCCAGTTTGCCCAATGCGGCAGAGGTGGCCTTGATGCCGGGTTGCAGGATCAGTTTGTGTTCGCCGGGTTCCAGTTCACCGGTGGGGTAGACCAGCAGGCGGTTGCCGACGATTTGGGTGGTGACTTCGCCGCTGCCTAGTTGCACCAAGCCTTTCAGGTCTTGCTGGGTGTCGAGGGCGTCGGAAAAACTGATGCTGACGTGCGGTTTGCCATCGGCGTTTTCGCTCAGGGCATCAATGCGGGTGACGCTGAAAGTGGCTTGGCTGGGGATTTTGAAATCGCGCGTGCCGCTTAGGTTGTCGCCTTGCGCGTTGAGGGCTTTGGCATCCCACGTCAGGTGCAAATCCGTGCCGAAGGTTTCGCGTGGGATATTGACCACCATGAAACGGTGTTCCGTGCCTGCGTCATTGTGTTCCCAGCCGATGCGTTGCGGCTTTTGCTGTGCGGTGGCTTGCAGGATTTTTTCCACCACATCCGGTGCAACGTAGTCGGAGGTGAACACCTTGCCTTCCAGTTGCATTTGCGTGGGCTGGTCGGCTACCGGGTCTAACCCCTGGAATTGCACATCGACTTCCAGTGCGGCGGTTTTGAAGGCGAAATCCAGCGCCGGGGTATTGGCGGGGATATTGAGCAATCCGTCCGGTTTTACCGTCAGGGTGTAGGCTTGCCCGGACGCCAGTGGTGCATCGGGGGTAAACACGATACTGCTAGTGGTGTCGAAACGCGCTTTGCCCGCAACACGGGGCGAGAGTTGCAGGTAAGCATCTGCGTTGCTGCCCACCTTGTCGTCGCTAATTGCGGCCTGGCGGAAGGCCAGCGTTAGTGGCTTGTTGCGTGGCTGGATGCTGGGTGGGCGTACACTGAACAGTTCGGTAAGCAAACGATTGCGGTCTTGGGTAACAGCATCCGGTTTGCCTGCAACAGTGGTGTCCGTGGTGGCGCTGGCGGGTTTGTCGGCATCGCCGCAGCCGGAAATCATCATGCTGCCGGAGGTTAGCAGCAGCAGGAGCAACGTGCGCAAGAGGGGTGGGTGTGTTGTCATAATAATCCCCGGATGTGTGAAGGTGGTTATCAGTCTATTTTAGACAGAATTATCGCGTCTGAGTTTGTTTTACTGGATAACCGTAACAAAGTTTTTGTTATCAGACTCGAACTTGTAGCCAACTGAGTAAACGGAATGGATCAGATCCTGATTCGGTAGAATTTCTGCCAGTTTCTTGCGCAGTTTCTTGATGTGGCTATCAATGGTGCGGTCGGAAACGATGCGGTTGTCGGTATAGACCCTGGACATGAGCTGGTCACGCCCGAAAATTCGCCCCGGATGCTGTTGCAAGGCAGCCAGCAGTTCAAATTCCACCAGCGTCAGGCTAGTTTCGTGCGAGCCTGAGCGGACGACCAGCCGGTCACGGTCAAGTTCTAACAGCGTGTTGGGTGCAGGTGGTGGTGATTGTGGCGGTACACAGAATGCCTGTACCCGGCGCAGGGTTGCCTTGATGCGGGCAACCACTTCACGCGGGCTGAAAGGCTTGCAAATGTAATCGTCGGCACCGAGTTCAAGCCCCAGCAAACGGTCAATTTCTTCTACCCGCGCAGTCAGCATGATGATGGGAACGTGGGAGAACTGGCGGATTTCCTTGCAGATTTCCAGCCCGTCTTTGCCCGGTAACATCAGATCCAGCAGGATCAGGTCGGGGTTTTGTTCCCGTACCCATGCGCTGACACCGATGCCGCTGTTGAGCCAGTGGGTCTGGTAGCTGGCATTGTGCAGGTATTTTTGCAACAGGTCGGCGATTTTGGGTTCGTCTTCGACGATCAGGATGCGTTCTGTCATGCTGTTTTACCCTGTTCCAGCGGGAAATACAGGCGGATTTCCAACCCACCAAGGCTGGAATGGGTAGCACTGATGCTGCCGTCATGCGCAGCCACGATATTACGGCAGATGCTCAGACCAATGCCTGCACCGCCGGTTGCCCGGTTGCGGGATGCTTCTACCCGGAAAAGCCGTTCAAACAGGTGCGGCAGGGCTTCATCCGGCACACCTGGAGGTGAATCGTTGAACAGTATGGCGATACCCGTGGTGGTCAGGCTGGTGGAAATGCGCAATTGCCCCGGTTTGTCGGTGTAACGCAGGCTGTTTTCCAGTAGGTTCTTGAACAGTTGTTGCAGGCGTTGCGGGTCGCCTTGTATCCAGACCGGTGTCTGGCTGATGCCAAGGGTGTCGGTTTGCAGGTTTTGTTCCTGCAACTGGGTGCTGTGCAAGGTCAGGGTTTCGCGCAGCAAGGCGATGATGTCGAGCCGTTCCTTGCGGTAACTGAGTGCGCCGCTATCGGACATGGATAGGTCATACAAATCGCTGACCAGCCGTTGCAGGTGACTGACTTCCTGATGCAGGGAGGCAAAGGTACTGGCATCCGGCTGGTTGATGCCGTCCTGCAAGGCTTCGATTTCACCGCGCAAGATAGCCAATGGAGTGCGTAACTCATGGGCAATATCGGCAATCCACTGTTTGCGGGATGCTTCGTTTTGTTGCAGGCGTTCTGCCAACTGGTTGAAATCACGGGTCAGCAGGGCAAGCTCGTCGCGCCCTTGCGGTTTCATGCGCAGTTGGTAATTGCCGTCGGTGAGCTGGCGGGTTCCGTTACGCAATGTCTGGATGGGCGTGCTCAGATGACGGGCGAGCAGGAATGCAAGGATACCTGTTACCGGCAAGGCCAGCAGGCCGATCAGCCACAGGCTGTATTGCAGGCGGTCGGCAAATTCCACATCGACTTTTTCTGTCAGGCGTTGGCGGCGATGCATCCCCAGATAGCCGATGATCTTGCCGTTGGAAACCAGTTCGTGCAGGTTTTCAGGCACTTCAGGGCGTAGTGTACCCTTGATGGGGTTGCGGTTGGCATCCAGCAGGACTATCCGCCCGCTGAAGCGCTCAATGCGTTGCGCGAAATGCGCCCTAGGCGATGGTAAGCCGCCCATTTCCCGCTCGTGGGGTGGCGGAGGAGGTGGTGGTGGCCTTTCCGCATCATCGCCATTGGCAGGAAACAGGCTGCTACGCACGGCAGAGTGCAGCAAGGTATTCCACAGCCGGGGATTGTTTTCCAGTTCCTGCCAGTTACCCTTGGCTTCATACAGATCCAGCAGTTGTGCTCCCAGTTGTGTCAGGGAACGGTTTTCCTGCTCGTTCAGGTAGTCGAGAAAACTGCGTTTGAAATTAAACTGCACCAGCGCCGCCAGCCCACCGATGGTGAGTAGGCAGGCTAAAAAAATGGCAACAAACAGTTTTGTGCGGATACTGACGATCATAACGTTTGATTGGACACCCTACACTGGCTTTGGTTGCCAGTGTAATGCAAGACTGCCAATCATGCGTCATTTTCACTGCTGGGGGGTTATTTAATTTTTAGCCAAACATGTCCTTTGTTACCTGACCTTTTGACTTGCTCGATTTCTACTTGCTGACCTTGCGGGAGATAACTGACTGTTTTGCTTAGGGATGTGTCTTTGCCGGGTGGGGTGGAACGTACATTGGCTCCCCAATTGAGTGCGTAACGTTTGCCACTGGCAGGCAATTCATTGTCGATAACCAAGCCGCGTTCCAGCCATTGTCCGTCCACAAACTGGCCTGCATAAATCCAGCCGCCCCCTGACGAACTTTCTTCTTGCTCAGGTTTCTGGGGTTCTGGTTTGGCCTCTGCTACGGTGGCAGCAGGTTCGGCAGGTTTTTCAGCGGGTTTGTTTTCAGCCGGTTTTTGGGGTTCGGGTTTGCTCTCTGTCACAGTGACAGCAGGCTCGGCAGGTTTCTCAGCGGGTTTGTTTTCAGCCGGTTTTTGGGGTTCGGGTTTGGCCTCTGCCAGGGTGACAGCAGGTTCGGCAGGTTTTTCAGCGGGTTTGTTTTCAGCCGGTTTTTGGGGTTCGGGTTTGGCTTCTGCCAGGGTGACAGCAGGCTCGGCAGGTTTTTCAGCGGGTTTGTTTTCAGCCGGTTTTTGGGGTTCGGGTTTGCTCTCTGCCACAGTGGCAGCAGGCTCAGTTGGTGGCTTTGTATCTGTAACAGTAGTGGTTACTACTGGTGTGGTTTGTTCGGTTTGTGTTGTGGTAACGGCAGGTGGTGTTGCAGCCGCCGGTTTTGGTTCTGTGGGTGCGGGCAATGCTGGTGCGAGTGCTTGCTCTTGTTTTGGTTCAGCCTGTTTGTCTGCCGATGCAGGGGTAGAAGAGGCTTCTTTGGGGGCTGTGGATGGCTGGACAATGAATGCCACTGCGATCAGGATACCACCAACACCCATGGTCAATGCTGCCAATGCCCTTGCCAGTCGCTCCTGCCTGCTTAGCAGCTTGACTGATTCTCTCTTTGCCATTTTTTACCGTCCATTACTCAAACTTGTTGCGCCAGAAGAAGAGGGTAGCAAAAATTTGAGCAATTTCCAGTCAAAGTGTAAAAAATTTTATGTGTTATTGGTATTCGTGTTGGCAGAGGTTGCCTGCATTGCACAGCAACTCGTAACTGATAGTTCCTGCTGCTTTGGCGATACGGTCAACGGATAAATGTTTGCCCCACAGTTCCACCTGATCGCCGATGCGAGCTTCAACTGTGGTCAGGTCGATCACGATCATGTCCATAGAGACGCGCCCGAGGATACGGGTTTCCTTACCGTTAATCCACACAGGTGTGCCACTGGGGGCATGGCGTGGATAACCGTCAGCATAGCCGATCGCCACCACGCCGGTACGGGTGTCTTCCGCACATGTCCAGCTTGCGCCGTAGCCGATGCTTTCACCTTTGGCAATGGTGTGGATGGCAATGATAGGGGCTGTCAGGGTCATGACCGGTTGCAGGTCATCTCCTTTGTGATTGCCATTGACGAAAGGGGAGGAGCCATACAGCATGATGCCGGGGCGTACCCAGTTGACGTGGGTTTGTGGCCAGCCAAGGATACTGGCGGAATTGCCAATGCTGCGGGGAGCCTGTAACCCTGCGGTGTATTTGGCAAAGCGCTCAAGCTGTTGCTGCGTGTGGGGATTTTCCGGTTCATCCGCGCAGGCCATGTGGGTCATCAGCCAGGGGGTGGGCTTGATGTTGGAATGCTTGCTGAGCTGTTCAAACAGGTTGCTGGCCTGTTCGATGGGCAAGCCGAGACGGTGCATTCCGGTATCCAGCTTGAGGGCTGCATCCACCTTGATGGATGCGGGGGCGCTGTCCAGCAGGTCAAGTTGGTAACGGTCGTGGATTACCACACGCAGACGGTGTTCCGCAGCCGCTTTCAGGGTTTGCAGGCTGTTGAAACCTTGCAATACCAGAATCGGGTGGATGAATCGCGCCTGACGTAACTCCATTGCTTCCTGAATGCAGGAAACGGCAAAACCATTAGCATGACTGAGGGTTTCTGCCGTTTTGAGCATGTTGTGCCCGTAAGCATTGGCCTTGATGACGGTCATTGCCAGACTGTTGGGCGCAACCTCGCGGCAACGGGCAAGGTTATGCCGCAGGGCGGAAGAGTCAATGATGGCGCGGGCTGATCGTTTCATGCGGGCAGTGTAGCGGGTTGCGCCATTTATTCAAATCCCGGTGTGTAAATGTCCGGGGTAAAATTCTCGAAACGGGTGTATTTGCCGAGGAACGTGAGGCGGCATGTGCCAATAGGGCCATTACGCTGCTTGGCAATGATGATTTCTGCCGTACCTTTGTCGGGGGATTCGGGGTTGTAGACTTCATCGCGGTAGACGAACATGATTACGTCAGCATCCTGTTCGATCGCGCCCGATTCACGTAAATCCGACATTACCGGGCGCTTGTTGGGGCGCTGTTCCAGACTGCGGTTGAGCTGGGAAAGGGCAATGACGGGGCAAGCCAGTTCTTTTGCCAGCGATTTCAGGGAGCGGGAAATTTCAGAAATTTCAGCAGTACGGTTATCAGAACCACCGCCGACCTGCATCAGTTGCAGGTAGTCCAACACAATCAGGCCGAGTTGCCCGTGTTCACGCATCAGGCGGCGGGCGCGAGCACGGACTTCCGTAGGCGACAGCGCCGGGCTGTCATCAATGAACATGGGAACTTCAGAGAAAATTTTCACGGCGGTGGCGATGCGGGGCCAGTCCTCATCGGTCAGCTTGCCGGTACGCACCTTGTGCTGGTCAACCCTGCCCATGGATGACAGCAAACGCAACACCAGTTGTTCGGCGGGCATCTCCATGCTGAAAACAGCGGTTGGCAGCTTCTTGTGGGCAGCAGCGTATTCGGCGATGTTCATCGAAAAGGTGGTTTTGCCCATGGATGGCCGCCCGGCGACAATCACTAGATCGCCTTTCTGCAAGCCGGAAGTCATTTCGTCCAGATCGGTATAGCCGGTGGAAACGCCGGTAATGGTGCTGTTGAGCTTGCTGAGTTCCTCAATGTGTTCCAAGGTGGTTTTCAGCAGTTTTTTGAGTGGCTTGAAAACCTGCCCCTGACGTGCACCTTGTTCGGCAATTCTGAAAACTTTTTGCTCTGCTTCATCCAGCAATTCCTTGCTGGGGCGACCTTGGGCGGTGAAAGCGGAGTCGGCGATACCCGTACCAACGCTGATCAACTGGCGCAGGATGGATTTTTCCCGCACGATTTCTGCATAGGCACGGATATTGGCGGCACTGGGGGTGTCTTTTGCCATGGTTGCAAGATAGGCAAAACCACCGGCATTTTCCAGTTCGCCACGTTGTTTCAGCCATTCCGACACCGTGACCAGATCCAGCGGCTTGCTGTCTTCAGCAAGGTCAGCAATGGCGCGGAAAATCAGACGGTGATCCTGCCGATAGAAATCGCTTTCCACCACCTTGTCGGCGATGGTGTCCCAGGCGGTACTGTCGCGTGCCAACCCGCTCAGCAACAAGCCGCCCAACACGGATTGCTCGGCTTCGATGGAATGGGGGGGGATTTTGAGGGATTCGTATGAGTCTGCCATGTGAGCATTCTAACGAAACTCAGCCGGAAAGGTTAGGGATAGGTCTGTGGTAATTCTGTGGATAAAACGAAAATACCCCGCAACACCTGACGGCACTGCGGGGTATTTCTGCTAGCAGGTTGTCGGCAGCGCTTATGCTGCTTCAACCACAACCTTGACGACAGTGTTGACTTCGGTATGCAGGTGCAGGCCGACTTCAAACTCGCCCAAGTGACGGATAGCACCGTCAGGCATACGGATTTCGCGGCGTTCCACTTCCACACCGGCAGCAACAATGGCTTCGGTAATTTCAATGTTGGAAACGGAACCGAACAGTTTGCCTTCGTTACCGGCTTTGGCCTTGATGGTCAGCACCATGCCGTCCAGTTGGGCTTTACGGGCTTCAGCAGCAGCCAGTGCGGCAGATGCTTCGGCTTCCAGCTCGACGCGGCGGGCTTCAAATGCTTCCATATTGGCTTTGGTAGCCATCTGGGCTTTGCCCTGCGGGATCAGGTAGTTGCGTGCATAACCCGGACGCACGGAGACAACACTGCCCAGTGCACCGAGGTTTTCTACTTTTTTCAGAAGAATGACTTCCATCGTTCTCACCTTGTTTGCGCACAAACGCCATGCATTTGCGCGTCAGTTGACTGTTGGCAGCAGCTTACTTGTGCTGGTCTGAATACGGTAGCAGAGCCAGGAAGCGGGCGCGTTTGATCGCGGTCGCCAGTTGACGCTGGTATTTGGCCTTGGTGCCGGTGATGCGGCTAGGCACGATTTTGCCGGTTTCGGTAATGAAGCTTTTCAGGATGTCGACATCCTTGTAATCAACTTCGGTGATGCCTTCAGCCGTGAAACGGCAGTATTTTTTGCGGCGGAATTGACGTGACATAAGTGTGTATCTCCAGATCAGCCGTGATTATTCGTCGTCGGATGCGTCGTCTTCGTCATCAGCGACGACTTCTTCACGCATACGCTTGGCGGGTTTGCCTTCGCTTTCCTTCTTCAGTGGGGAAGGCTCGCTAACGGCCTTGTCACAGAGGATGGTGAGATGGCGGATAACCGCGTCGTTGAAACGGAAAATGCTTTCCAGTTCAGCCAGGGTTTCCGCGCCACACTCGATGTTCATCAGCACGTAGTGTGCCTTGTGCAGCTTGTTGATAGGGTAAGCCAGTTGACGGCGACCCCAGTCTTCCAGACGGTGAATCGCGCCACCGCTTTCCTGTACCATGCTGCGATAGCGTTCTACCATCGCCGGTACTTGTTCGCTCTGGTCAGGATGAACCAGAAAAACAATTTCATAATGTCGCATGAATGCTCTTCCTTTCGGGTTAAACAGCCTCCCGTCATGGCGGTGAGGCAAGGGTTTAGAGGGTATTGCTACCGCTAAAGGGGCACAATTATCCGGGAGTGCTGGAATGTTGTCAATGTCGGAAAAAACCTGCCATATACGACAGTTAGGGAATAATAGGGAGAACTGTTCTACACTCGGGGCTTATTCCTATAAATAAGCATCAAAAGGGGTTAGGCAACGTTAATGGATGAAGCCGCTTATCAACAGCACAAGCTACGGCGTTGCCTGCAACAATACCCGCTGGTGTTGCCCGGTCTGACTTTCCGCGAGGTATTGCACGAGAGTGACAATGCCGTCATCTTGCTGGCGGAAAACACGGCGCATTTGCCGTTTGCCGTCAAACGTTTCAAATTCGATGCCCCCCTGATTGCGTCAGCAGTGCTGGATGATTTCCTGCTAACTTCGCGTGCCTTAGGGTTGCTGCAACAGCGCGGGTTGGTACGGGTGTTGGATGCAGGTATGGTCGATGGTGCGATCTATCTGCGGATGGAATACATCCAGGGGGATACCTTGCGGCATCATCTGGAAACTAGCCCTTTGCCGCCTTTGCCGCAGCGTTTGCAATGGTTTGAGGAATTGCTGGCGGCTGTCGGAGCCATGCATTCCCTGTGCCTGCTGCACCGTGATCTGAAACCGGCGAACATTTTGGTGCGCGAAGATGGTTCACTGGCTTTGCTGGACTTTGGCATTGAAAGCCGTTTGTTGCTGGAAGCCGGTTTTTTGCAGGCCGACGAGGTGTATTGCACGCCTTACTATATTAGCCCGGAGCGGATCATGGGGGAGGATGCCGATGAGCGTTCCGACCTGTATGCCCTAGGGGTAATACTGTATGAACTCCTGACAGGCGATAAGCCCTATGATGCCAAGACACTGGAAGAACTCTTGAAAAAACATCTGCTTGCCCCCATTCCCAGGCTGCCGGTTGCCTTGCAATCCTTTCAGCCACTGTTGGAGGGGCTTCTGGCAAAGTTTTTGGATAACAGGTTACAGTCTGTCAGCGATGTGGCATGTTTGTTGCTTGATGCCATGCAGCAACTTGATAGGCATAATCGCACGACTTGAGCGATGATTGGGAGAGCATTTCGATGAATGACAAAGCAAAATGTTGGGCCTTACACCGTTGTGAAAAATCACTGGCCTTCCGCTTCATCAATATTGCCCGCTGGGTTGCTTTGCTGTTACTGGTGGGGATTGGTGTCATGGGCGCTTATGTACAGCACCAGCAAGGGCAGGATGTGAGCTGGGTGTTTGTTGGTGTTTGTGTCATCTCAGGGGTGATGCTGTTCTGGATGGGGCGGTGTCTGTTGAAAAGCGAATGCCAACACCGGCAGCCAGTCGGCGGTTCCTGTGGCAAGCAGGACAAAGGCGTTGCCACAATCAAACTATCATCCGTAGGTAAAATGCGTTAAAGTTTTAACCCTGAATAATAACAATGATAAGTAGGGGCTATGTTACGTTTTCTTGTTGTGTTCATGCTGGTGCAGGTGACGCTGTTTGGTGTCGAAATCCTGCAACCGGTGCAATCTGCTGTCATCCTTCCCTGGACTGGTTTGTTGGCTGATGTCAGTGGCTGGCTGGTTTCCGCTTTTGACCCAAATGTGGCTACTTCCGGCAAGGTGGTACGCAGTACCTTGAACGGCTTTGCTGTCTCCATTGAGCCTGGCTGCAATGGGGTGGAAGCCATGATTGTGTTGCTGGCTGCCATCATCGCTTTTCCTGCACCTTTCCTGTACAAGCTGCAAGGCTTGTTATGGGGCTTTGTCGCGATTCAGGGTGTCAACCTGTTGCGGATTATCAGCCTGTTTTACCTCGGGCAATGGAACCGGGAACTGTTCGATTGGGCACATCTTTACGTCTGGCAGGCGTTGATCATGCTGGATGCGTTGGTGGTGTTTTTGATCTGGATTCGCTATTTGCCAGTGGATGACAAGCCCGTTCCACCTGCGTCACCTCAGGGGGAGGCTACGGTATGAGCCAGAAACCTTTGTATCGTTTCATGCTGGGCGTGGTAATTCTTTTGCCATTGACGTTTTTGGTCTGGTATTTCACCGCCGCTGTTCATCTTGCTCCTGTTACCTTGCTGACGAGTGCATTGCTGGATTGGATCACGCCGGATGCCTTACTGTGGCTGAAACTGGATGGGCACATGCTGGTACTGGCATCCAGTTTCGGGCGTGATGCCAGCGGGGCAGTGGTATCACCACCTGTGGGGGATGATGTGCTGGGTTTTCACCTGAACCCGCTGGTCTACAGTTACAGCCTGCCTTTGCTGGCTGCGTTGATACTGGCTACTCCAGGCAAGGAACGTGGCTTGAAGCTGGTGTGGGGATTATTACTACTGTTGCCAGTCGAATTGTTCAGCATGGTATTCCATGTGTTGAAAACGCTGACGTTTGAGGTGGGGGCTGCTTTTCAGTTGCAACAGGGGTTTGCGCAAGGCAGCATTGACCTGATTGCGCTGGGCTATCAGGTAGGAACCCTGTTGCTGCCCATGATTGCACCACTCATTATCTGGGTGGCGTTGAGTCGTGATTTTCTAACCCAACTGGCGCCGCAACTGGAAAAGGCATTGGCGCGTTAAGCCCGATGCCTTATCGTTTCATGGCTGGCTGGAGCTGGTGTCTTGCCGATCTTTTTTCCAGTTGGCAAGGCTGATTACTTTGTCCGTTGTGTCAGGATTTTCATCTTCATGGGAATAGCCCAACAGCACGGAGGGGTTGCCAGACAGGAATTCACGCATCAGGCGCAATTTCAGGCTGTTGGGGAACTTGCTTTTGCTTTGCTCGTTTTCCAGGTCTTCGGCTTCTTCTTCAGTCAGGGAATTGACCAGTTTTGACCAGCGCTCGTTGAGTGCCGTTTCGATATGGGCGCTGTCGGCTTCCAGTTTTGCCAACACATCCGGTGGCAAGGAATCCAGATAGGCATCAATATTGCCCATGATGCGCCCGAAGCGCATTTCCAGCAGGGCACGCAGGACTTCATCCGTCCACTGTTCTTCAGCCTGACGCGAGAAACTGTCCGTATCGGTAATCAGTACCCCTTCTGCATTGACCGCCCCATGCGTTTCACCATGACGTCGCCACAGGATATAGAGTTGCGGCAGAAAAGATTCCAGTTGCAAGCCATCTTCGCTTGCTTGCGGTTGAAACGTGACCGGCTTGAATTGCGGGTATGCCTGACAGAACTGGTACAGTGCACTGACATACTGGAATGGGTCAAAGGTCAGGGTAATGATGTTTTCATCGAATTCATCGGCTGGCTCGTCATCTTCCATGTCCAGTTCAACATGCAGGAACGGTTCATAATGTTCGTACACAATGTCCCACAGGATTTTGCCATCCCGGTGACGCACGAAAACGGCAGATTCTACCTGGAAATCTGGCAAGTCGGGGGTGGTGTTAACGATCCAGTAATCTCCCGTGGCTTGCGCACTACGCACAAGCGCCCGAAAGTCGAGTAATCCCAGTGGGATTTCCAGAATACGGTCGGGATGCCGGTAGCCTTCCAGTACAACGAGTTGCACGGAAGGCTGACCGCCTTCAAAAGTAACGGCAAATGATAGGCTTTCTTCCATGCGGCTATTCTAGCAAAACCTGCTAGAGACACCTATGCCTGATGGTAAATCTTGCCGCCGGTTTTAACGAATTCCACCGCTTTTTCTTCCATACCCTTTTGCAATGCTACTTCTGCATCCATGCCCTGTTTGGCGGCGTAATCGCGTACATCCTGGGTAATCTTCATCGAGCAAAAATGCGGGCCGCACATCGAGCAGAAATGCGCCACTTTCGCGGAATCTTTCGGCAAGGTTTCGTCGTGATATTCACGCGCCCGGTCTGGGTCTAGCCCCAGGTTGAATTGGTCTTCCCAGCGGAACTCGAAACGTGCTTTCGACATAGCATTGTCGCGGATTTGTGCGCCGGGCCAGCCCTTGGCGAGGTCGGCAGCGTGTGCGGCAATCTTGTAGGTGATGATGCCGACCCGCACATCTTCCTTATTGGGCAAGCCCAGATGCTCTTTGGGGGTGACATAGCACAGCATCGCACAGCCATACCAGCCGATATTGACCGCCCCAATCCCGGAAGTGATGTGGTCGTAACCGGGGGCAATATCTGTCACCAATGGCCCCAAGGTGTAGAACGGTGCTTCAAAACAGTCGCGTAGTTCCTTGTCCATGTTTTCCTTGACCATGTGCAAAGGTACGTGACCGGGGCCTTCGATCATCACCTGTACGTCGTGTTCCCACGCAATTTTGGTCAGTTCGCCGAGGGTTTCCAGTTCAGCGAATTGGGCGCGGTCATTGGCATCGGCAGCGGAGCCGGGGCGCAAACCGTCACCCAGCGAGAAGCTCACGTCGTAAGCCTTCATGATTTCGCAGATGTCTTCAAAGTGGGTGTAAAGGAAGTTTTCTTTGTGATGCGCCAGACACCACTTTGCCATGATTGAGCCGCCACGAGAGACAATGCCGGTAACACGGTCGGCAGTCATGGGCACGTATGCCAAACGCACCCCGGCATGAATGGTGAAATAATCCACGCCTTGTTCGGCTTGTTCAATCAGGGTGTCGCGGAAAATTTCCCAGGTCAGGTCTTCGGCTTTGCCGTTCACTTTTTCCAGTGCCTGGTAAATAGGTACTGTGCCGATGGGCATGGGGGCATTGCGCAGAATCCATTCGCGAGTTTCGTGAATGTTTTTGCCAGTGGAAAGATCCATCAGGGTGTCGCCACCCCAGCGTGCTGACCATGCCATTTTTTCGACTTCTTCTTCGATGGATGAGGTCACGGCGGAGTTGCCGATATTGGTATTGATCTTCACGCGGAAATTGCGCCCGATGATCATCGGTTCAAGTTCCGGGTGGTTGATGTTGGCGGGGATAATTGCACGACCTTCTGCAACTTCCTTGCGGACAAATTCTGGCGTGACTTCCGCTGGCAAGTTCGCTCCCCATGCTTGACCACCGTGTTGGCGTAACAGTTTGGCGTAGCGTGGGTCATTGCGCAGTTCCTGCAATTTCAGGTTTTCGCGGATGGCGACGTATTCCATTTCCGGGGTGATGATGCCTTGGCGGGCATAGTGCATTTGCGAGACGTTTTTTCCTGCCTTGGCGCGGCGCGGTGCTCGCAAATGGGCAAAACGCAGGTGTGCCAGGCGTGGGTCGTTCTGGCGGTCGCGTCCGTAGTCGGAGGTGGGGCCATTCAGTTGTTCGGTATCGTTGCGTTCCAGAATCCAGTTCAGGCGTACATCGGGGATGCCTTCCAGCAGGTTGATGCGCACGTTCGGGTCGGTGAATGGCCCAGATGTGTCATAGACCGGAATCGGCGGATTCACTTCTGCCCCGAAACTGGCAGGGGTAGGGTGCTGGTCGATTTCACGGATGCCGACGCGGATGTCAGGGCGTGAACCTTGCAGGTAAACTTTGCGCGAGTTGGGGAAGGGTTGTGTGACTGCGCTGGAGAGCTCAGCGGTTTTTTTCAGGAAGGATTCGGGTATTGCGCTCATATTCCTATTTGCTCCACTAGGGCGCGGAATGGCTCAGCAATGGAGCATTCCCTACGCCGGTATCATCCGTATCAGGTTCCAAGGGTGTAATCTCAGCCTGCTTGTGCAAGCACCCCTAGCTCGTTTGTCGCTACTGTAACAGATTCATCATGCGGGAGGTATAACTTGCAGTTTGTCGCGGGATATGGGTTTAACATCGGTAGTTTGATTTTTCGCAAGGTGTATTTTAGCAAAATCTTATATTAAGCTAGGGTCTTCCCCATGTTGCAGGAATATTCAATGAACGATTTGGTTGCACGCACGTATTGCGTCGTGCCGTCGGCAGTGCTTAAAGCCTTGCTATTTGCTGGCATTATCGGTGGTCTTTTCCTCGGTGTTGCCAGAGTGTTGGCGGTAGACGTGCCTGCCGAGCTGATCATTGGCTTGATAGGCTTTTTCTTTTCGGGCGCAATTCTTGCTTCCCACAGGCTTTCCCTGTTGCGCAAACCGGGTCTTGTCCTGCTGTTTGGTTCGGCCTCAATCGTGGCTGTTGTGCAATTGCAAGGCATTATCCTGACACTGCTCTGATCATCTTGTTATCCTTGTTTCAAACAGATTTGTAGCGTACTACCAGTACGTCACACTTGGCTGATTTGACGACTGCATTGGCCGTTGAGCCAAGTAAACCAAAAATGCCTTTTTTGCCGCTGTGGGCAAGCACAATCAGGTCGACCTGTTTGTCTTCGGCAAAGCTGATGATTGTTTCGGCGGCAAAGCCCGTCTCAATGGCACGTTCTACATGGAGTGGCAGTTGATGCTGGGCGGCAAGGGCTTCCAGGTTTTCCTGGGAACGGGTCAGGTGCTGCTGACGTATTTCTTCTCCCAATACCAGTGCGGCTGGTTCACCAAAGGGTTCCGCTGCCAAGGTTAGGTCTTGCACCACATGCAGCAGGCTGAGGCGGGCATCAAACAGTTCCGCCATTTGTTGGGCGTGTTGGATGACTTCTCCGCCCATGTCAGAAAAATCAACGGCGGCAAGCAAGTGCTGGTAGCGTTGCATGGTATTCCTCCTGGTGGTTGGCGCTACTAATCGGGGTATTGTATTTTTCCAGTGTAGTCCATGAAGCAGGCGCGGGAAAATGAGCTATATCTTGTATGTCCACTTTTTAGGTAAAGGAGTTGCCAGTGTTTGATTGGATGGTGAATCGCCTGATTGACGTATTGTTGGTGTTCGTATTAGCAACTGTGGTCTTGTGGTGGGGGGCAGTACGTTACCCTGAGCTGTTTCCGGCAGCGTTCTATCATTACTGGGGTGTTGCCATGCCAGTGGCAGAGGCACCTGTAACCGCGCCACCTGTTACAGCGCAGGTGCAACGTTGACGTCTATCTGTTATTGTTCGCGCCAGAGCTGATTGGGCAATCGCTGTTCCGCTTGCGGGATGGAGGAAAGTCCGGGCTCCACAGGGTAAGACGCCAGGTAACGCCTGGGCGGCGCGAGCCGACGGAAAGTGCCACAGAAATTATACCGCCAACCCGGTTCGCCGGAGGTAAGGGTGAAATGGTGCGGTAAGAGCGCACCGCGTCGCTGGTAACAGTCGACGGCACGGTAAACCCCGTCTGGAGCAAGACCAAATAGGGATGCATTGGTGTGACCCGCACTGCATCCGGGTAGGTTGCTAGAGGTGCATGGTGACATGTATCCCAGATGAATGATTGTCCTCGACAGAACCCGGCTTACAGATCAGCTCTTTATTTTTTTCAAATTCCTTTCAGCCCTTTTGCCAATTGGCATAGAGTGCTTTTTCCTGAGAATCTGCTTTAGCTTTTGTTTCCATCTTAATGAAAAAAAACAAGATTTAATTTTTAATCATTTGGTCTATTTGTTTTTAATCCTTAATTATTGCTTATTAAAGTTAATTCTTCGGAATTTTATTGACAGCGTGTGGATGTCTGCCTATATTCACCCATAAGTGGAAGAAAGTGGAAAAAAGTGGGTGTTTTTCCCATGACGGGTGGATAATCAAGCATGTTTCGCGGCATATCACATATCACGGTTGATACCAAAGGGCGGCTTGCCATGCCTACCAAGTACCGTGATGTTATTGCGGAAATAGCAGGTGGGCAAATCGTCATCACAGTCGACCACACTGACAAATGCCTGCTGGTTTACCCGATGGATCAATGGGTAAAGGTTGAGAAAACCCTGATGTCATTGCCCAATATGAACCGGCGTGTCCGCAATATGCAGCGTCTGATTCTCGGGTATGCGGCGGAACTGGAGTTGGATGCCCAAGGACGCGTATTACTGCCAGCTCCATTGCGTGAGTACGCAGGTCTGGACAAAAGGGTGGTACTGGTCGGGCAGGCCAACAAGTTTGAATTGTGGGATGCCGATGGGTGGGATGCAGCTCGTGAAGCCTGGTTGCTGGAAGCTCAGGAAGACAGTGAAACCAACGATATTCTCAATCAGGTTTCGATGTAGGCGGTGAACAGTGACTGATCCGGTCTGGAAGCACGATACAGTGCTTCTGCATGAGGCGGTTGCCGCCTTGAATGTGCAGGTTTCCGGTATTTATGTGGATGGCACATACGGGCGTGGCGGTCATTCTGCCCTGATACTGGAACACTTGGGAAAAAATGGGCGTTTGATTGTGACGGACAAGGATCCGGTAGCGATTGAACATGCACGTCAACGTTATGCGGATGACCCGCGTGTTTTTGTTTGGCACGGTTCATTCCGTGATTTTCCTGAAGCATTGGCAGCAGCCGGTGTTGCAGGGCTGATTCAGGGTGTCTTGCTGGATCTTGGGGTTTCCTCCCCGCAACTGGATGATGCTGAACGGGGTTTCAGTTTCATGCGTGAAGGTCCACTGGATATGCGGATGGATATATCCAGGGGCGAAAGTGCCGCTGACTGGCTTAATCGTGCAACGGAAACAGAAATGGCGGATATTCTCTGGCGTTACGGGGAAGAGCGGTTTTCGCGCCAGATTGCACGTGAAATTGCACGTTCACGCTCGCAAGCTCCACTGCAAACTACAACGCAATTGGCTGAATTGATTGCGGGCGTCGTGCGCAAGCGTGAACCGGGCAAGCATCCTGCAACCCGCAGTTTTCAGGCAATACGTATAAAAGTAAATCAGGAACTGGATGATGTCGAAGAGTGTTTGCGCAAATCGGTTGATTACCTGGCTCCCACAGGGCGGCTGGTCGTCATCAGTTTTCATTCACTGGAAGACCGTATCGTCAAACATTTCCTGCGGGATGTTTCCACTCCGCCGCCAATACCCAAGGGGTTGCCCGTGATGCTGCAAGCCGCACAGACACCCATGCGCTTGATAGGCAAAGCCATCCGGCCTTCTGGGGTGGAAGTGGAAGGTAATGTCCGCGCCCGCAGTGCCATTATGCGGGTTGGGGAGCGAATGCCATGAATCGTGGTCGCTTGCTGGGATTGGGGCTGTTGTACCTGTTGGTCATTGGTATGGCCTTGATGGTGGTTGCCAACCGGCATGAAGCACGTCAGTTGTTTGCAGAGTTGCAAAAACTGGAAAAGGAAAATGCTGAGCTAAGCGCGGAATGGAGCCGCCTGAAGCTCGAACAAAGTACCTTGCTGAATCAGGTGCTCGTGGAATCACGGGCAAAACAGGAACTGGGTATGCAGAAACCGTCTGCGGACAATATCAGGGTCATACGCGAGTGAAACGCAAGCATGTTACATCACCGGTTTTTCAGGGCAGACGACTGCTCCTGATGCTCCTCTTGCTGGTGGTGATCGGCATTTTGATGTTGCGTGCGGCATATCTGGAAATTTTCCAGCAGGAATGGTTGCAGAAAAAGGCGGATGACCGTCAATTGCGGGTGGCAACCGTTCCGGCTTACCGGGGCATGATCCTTGACCGTAACGGCGATGCGATGGCGATCAGTTCGCCGGTGGATTCGCTGTGGTGCAATCCGCAGGACTTGCTGAAAGCCCGTGAAGAAATGCGCCACGAATACGAGCTTGCCCGGCAGGTGACAGATGCGACCGCAGGCAAGGCTGATGCTGAAGAGCGTGAAATGCACGAATTGGCGGCAACCCGTTTCGCCCGCCTGGAAGCCGGTTTCCGTCATATTGAAGAAACCCTGGAAATGGGGGAAGGCGAGCTGTTACGGCGTCTGGAAAAAGAGGGCAACAAACAGTTTGCCTATCTCGGTCGTCATTTACCGCTGGAAGTGGCAGAGGAAATCCTCGCTCTGGATTTGCCGGGTGTGGCTGCTACCCGTGAGTATCGCCGTTATTACCCGCTGGGTGAAACCGCAGGGCATGTGGTGGGGATGACCAATACGGATGGCGTGGGCATTGAAGGTATCGAAAAAGCCCGTAATGCCGATCTGGCAGGCAAGGATGGTAAAACCCGTGTTGTGCGTGATGCCAAAGGTCGGCTGGTGGAGAGCGTGGTCAATCTGGAAGAAATGCAACCGGGGCAAAACATACAGCTCAGCATTGACCGCCGTATCCAGTATCTGGCCTACAAGGAACTTAAGGGGCGGGTTTACGAGCTGAATGCTCGCGCCGGGTCGATGGTGGTGCTGGATGCGCATACCGGTGAAATTCTGGCGATGGTCAATGTACCGTCGTTCAATCCCAACAACCGCAAAGATGTTGAGCCTTACCGCTACCGCAACCGTGCAGTCACCGACAAATCCGAGCCGGGTTCCACTCTCAAGCCGTTGACACTGGCAGCGGCACTGGAAGCGCGGGTGATTGGCTCGGATATTCTGATTGATACCTCGCCAGGGCATATCAGCTTCGGCAAATACACGGTCAAGGACAAGGGCAATTATGGCCCGATCAGTCTGGCAAAACTGCTGGCAAAATCCAGCAACGTCGGTGCCAGCCGGGTGGCTTTGCTGATGAATCCGCGTGACCACTGGATGTTCCTTAGCAAACTGGGCTTCGGGCGTGTGCCAGATGCCGGTTTTTCCGGGGAATCCGCAGGTCAGTTGACTGGCTATGAAAGTTGGGGAAAGGTTGATCATGCTTCCCATGGTTACGGTTATGGCTTGTCTTCCAGTCTGTTGCAATTGACTCATGCGTATGCGCCGTTCGCTGCGGGAGGCAAATTGATGCCTGCTAGCATTTACAAGGTGACACAGCAGCCGCTGGCTCAGGATGTCATGTCGGCTGAAACTGCCCGTTCCGTGTTGCGCATGATGGAAGCCGTTGTGCAAAAAGGTGGTACGGGGGAAATGGCGATGGTTGAGGGCTACCGTGTGGCAGGGAAAACCGGCACGGCTTACAAATTCATTGATGGCAAGTACCGTGATGATCGTTACCTGACCAGCTTTATTGGGGTTGCGCCTGTGAGCCGTCCACGTCTGGTGGTGGCAGTACAGATCGACGAGCCAAAAATTGAGGATAGTGGTGGTCGTGCGGCTGCCCCGGTATTTTCTAAAGTCATGGCAGAAGCCTTGCGCTTGCTGGATATTCCGCCCGACAACCTGCCGGATACCCGTCAGGCTGATACCCAACCACCCAAACAGACTACAGAGGGGGCAACATGACAGGGATGTCCCTTCGTGCATTATTGGCAGGTATCGTACCATCCGCGCCGGATGTGATGGTCAACGGCCTGTCACTGGATAACCGTCAAATTCGCCCCGGTATGGCTTTCGTTGCCTTGCGTGGAACCCGTCAGCATGGTCTTGCCTATGCTGAGGCGGCGGTACAGGCAGGCGCGGTCGCTATCCTGTATGAGCCGGAAGACGGTTTACAACAGCCACCCTTGTCGGTCGAGTTTGTGCCCGTGCCTTTGTTGAGGGGGCATCTGGGCACTCTCGCCGACCGTTTTAATTCCAGCCCTAGCGCCGATCTGTTCATGGTTGGTGTCACTGGCACTGACGGCAAAACCTCCGTCAGCCATTTTGTTGCTGAAGCCCTTAATGTCGGCAGTCATGGTGCAGCCATAATCGGTACGCTGGGCATCGGCATTCCCGCACAATTGCAACCTGCAACACACACTACCCCGGATGCGCTGACTGTGCATGGGTTGTTGCGCCAGTTGCGTGATGATGGGTTCCAGACTGTGGCGATGGAAGTGTCGTCCCATGCGCTGGATCAGGGGCGGGTGAATGGTATCCGCTTTGATGTGGCAGTTCTGACCAATCTGACCCGCGACCATCTGGATTATCACGGTACGGTGGAAGCCTATGCTGAAGCCAAACGCAAGTTGTTCCACTGGTCGGATTTGCGAACAGTGGTGTTGAATCTGGATGATGCCTTTGGGCGCAGGCTGGCGGCGGAAGTGCAGGGTAATACCGTGCAACTGATCGGTTATGGCGTGGGTTCCGTGACGGATTACCCAGTCGGAACGCTGGTTGCCAGTGATGCGGTGTTTGATCATACCGGCATCCGTGCCAGTGTGGTGTGGGGGCAGGAACAAGGTATCCTGCAAGCGCCGGTACTGGGGCGTTTCAACCTGCATAACCTGCTGGCGGCGTTGGGTGTGTTGCTGGCTAAAGGCGTGGTGTTTGCTGAAGCTCTGCAACGCCTGCAACAGGTGTGGGTCGTGCCGGGGCGTATGGAACGTGTTGCTGCGGGCAGCGATGATGGCAAGCTGGTGGTGGTGGATTACGCACATACACCAGGGGCGCTGGAACAGGTGCTGCAAGCCGTGCGGGCGCATACCCGTGGTCGTCTGCTCTGCGTATTCGGTTGCGGCGGTGATCGTGACCGGGGCAAGCGCCCATTAATGGCTCAAAAGGCAGAATTTGCTGCTGACGTGGTGATCGTTACCGACGATAATCCGCGCTCCGAAAATCCGCAGCAAATCTTTGAGGACATTATGCAGGGCATTACCAATAAAGCGGGCGTGACTTTTGAGCACGACCGCGCAAAAGCCATTCGCCTCGCCATCCAACAGGCACAGCCCGGTGACACGGTGCTGATTGCCGGAAAAGGGCACGAAACCGTACAGATTCTCGCCAATGGCACTGTGCCATTTGATGACCGCATCCAGGCAGCGCAAGCGTTGCAGGAGTGTGGCGCATGACATGGCTGACTTTGGCAAACATTGTTGAAATGACCAATGGCACGCTCCATGCCACGGATACAGAGCGCAGCCGCAGTATTGCTATCGAGCGGCTGGAACGTGATTCACGCGCAGTGCAAGCGGGCGACCTGTTTCTGGCACTGAAAGGTGAGCGTTTTGATGCCCATGATTTCGTACCGCAAGTGGTTGGCAAGGCCAGTGCAGCGCTGGTGGCAAAACCACTGGATGCCGACATCCCGCAAGTGGTGGTGGACGATGTACGTTTGGCATTGGGGCGGTTGGCAGCCGCTTGGCGCAAACAATTCCACCAGCCTGTTGTTGGGCTGACAGGCAGCAATGGCAAAACCACTGTCAAGGAAATGCTCACAGCCATCTTGTCATTACAGGGTGATACCTTGGCGACGCTGGGGAATCTCAACAATGACATTGGAATGCCACTGACCTTGTTGCGTCTGCGCCCGGAACAGCGTTTTGCGGTGATTGAAATGGGGATGAACCATTTTGGGGAAATTGATTACCTGACCCGGATTGCCCGCCCGGATATTGCCATCATCAATAATGCCGGGGCTGCCCATTTGGAGGGTGTTGGTGACTTGGCAGGTGTGGCACGTGCCAAGGGTGAAATTTTCAATGGTTTGTCAGAACAAGGCATTGCTGTTCTCAATGCTGATGATGCGTATGTGGATTATTGGCGTGGTCTGAATACTGGCAGACGAGTGATCACCTTTGGCATGGCTAATCCGGCGGATGTACGTGGCAGTATTGTTGATAGCCAGTTACATATTGCGGCCAATGGGCAAGCGGTTGCCGTCAGTTTGCCGTTGCTGGGGCGGCATAACCAAATGAATGCACTCGCTGCTGCCGCTGCGGTACTCGCGTTGGGCGTATCGCTGGAGACGGTGCAGCGTGGGCTGGAATCCCTGCAACCCGTCAAGGGGCGTTTGAACCCTAAACCTGGCAAGCATGGCGTTATGGTGATTGATGATACTTACAATGCTAACCCGACTTCGACCGCAGCAGCAGTAGCGGTACTGGCAGGGTTGAGTGGCAGAAAAATAATGGTACTGGGTGACATGGGCGAATTGGGCAACACTGGTGAACAATTACACGCTGCCATTGGGCAGCAGGCAGCGGCAGCAGGCATTGATGGCCTGTACACGCTGGGGCGTTTGAGTGCGAATGCGAGCCAAACATTTGGCAAGCCGGATTATGCCTTTACTGATCTGGATACCTTGTTGGCAGCCCTGGAGCAGGATTTGCAGCCGGGAACCAATGTACTGGTGAAAGGTTCCCGCTCTGCCCGCATGGAGCGGGTGGTGGATGCTTTGACAGCAGTGGCTGTCAGGGAGGCTGCGTAATGCTGGTGTGGTTGTTTGATTTTTTGAGTGATTTTTACAGCGGCTTTAACGTTTTCAAATACATCACTTTACGGGCAATTCTGGGTTTGCTGACCGCGCTGTTGATTGCGCTGTGGACTGGGCCGAGCATGATTCGGGCGTTGACCCGGTTAAAGATTGGGCAATATATCCGCGAAGATGGTCCGCAGCACCAGATGAAAGCCGGTACACCGACCATGGGCGGGGTGATGATCATCCTTGCTATCGGGGTGGCTACCCTGTTGTGGGCAGATTTGACCAACCGCTATGTATGGGTTGTGTTGGGCGTAACACTGGGTTTCGGCCTGGTGGGCGGTCTGGACGATTACATCAAGCTGAAAATGCGCCGCAACATGGGGCTGACGGCTCGCCAGAAAACCTTGGGTTTGACCATCGTGGGGTTTGCTGCTGCGTTTTACCTGTATGCCTCCGCACAAACTTCTACGGAAACCACTTTTTTCCTGCCAGTGCTGAAAGATGCCCACTGGCAAATGGGGTGGCTGTTTATTCCGTGGGTCTATCTGGTGGTGGTTGGTTCCAGTAATGCGGTCAACCTGACAGACGGGTTGGATGGGCTTGCCATCATGCCGACCATCATGGTGGCGGGCGGCCTGGCAGTCTTCGCTTATGTGAGTGGTCACGCCACGATGGCTCAGTATCTGGGTGTGCCTCGCGTGCCGGGAGCCGGTGAACTGGTGGTGTTTTGTGGCGCGATTTTTGGTGCAGGGCTGGGTTTCCTGTGGTTCAACACTTACCCCGCGCAAGTGTTCATGGGTGATGTGGGCGCATTGGCACTGGGCGCGGCACTTGGCATCGTGGCGGTGGTGGTGCGTCAGGAAATTGTGCTGGCAATCATGGGTGGGATTTTCGTGCTGGAAACCCTCTCGGTGATTTTGCAGGTGGGGTATTTCAAGGCGACCGGCGGCAAGCGCATTTTCCGCATGGCACCCTTGCACCACCATTATGAGAAGAAGGGTTGGCCTGAGCCACGGGTCATTGTCCGTTTCTGGATCATTACCGTGATTCTGGTGATGATCGGTTTGGCAACGTTGAAGATTCGTTAATGGGTAACGTGAACATGGCAACATCTGCTTACAACTGGAACACGCTGGTGGTTGGCCTTGGTCAGACCGGGCTGTCGGTTGCCCGTTACCTGCATTCACGCGGCATTGCCTTCGCGGTGGTGGATAGCCGTGCCAATCCACCGGGCAAGGATGAGCTGCTGACGCAGTTTCCGGCTGCACCTTATGCCTTCGGTGCATTTGCTGATGCGGATGCAATGTTTGCCCAGGCACAAACACTGGTGGTCAGCCCCGGTATTGCGGTGGCTACCCCTGAAATCCGCACTGCTGCCGAACGGGGTGCGGAAATCATCGGTGATATTGAATTGTTTGTGCGTGAAGCCAAAGCACCCGTGGTGGCGATTACCGGCTCCAATGGCAAAAGCAGTGTGACCACACTGGTTGATCTGATGGCGAAAAAAGCCGGGATGGCCTCTTTCGCTGGCGGCAATCTCGGTTATGCCGCGCTGGATTTGCTGGAACAAGCTGTGCCTGATTTGTATGTCATGGAGCTTTCCAGCTTCCAGTTGGAAACCACCCGGTCGTTGCGGGCAGTGTCGGCGGTGGTACTGAATGTCAGCGAAGACCACATGGATCGTTACGACAGTTACGCTGACTACGCCGCCGCCAAAGCTGTCATTTACCAGAACTGTGCTTGTGCGGTGGCAAACCGTGATGACCCGTTGGTCATGACCATGGTTGAGGGCATGGATAATGTGGTCAGTTTCGGCCTGAATGTTCCGGCTGCTGGTCAATACGGGGTGCGTGAACACGACGGCAAGCGCTGGCTGGCCAAAGGTGAAACCCTGCTGCTGCCAGTGACTGACATGAAGTTGCCCGGCGAACACAATATCGCCAATGCTTTGGCCTCACTGGCGTTGGGCGAAGCAGCCGGAATCCCGTTGGCAGGCATGTTGGCTGCCCTGCGTGAGTTTACCGGCCTGTCGCACCGTACCCAGTGGGTACGTGAACGTAACGGGGTGAACTGGTACAACGATTCCAAGGGCACAAATGTCGGGGCAACACTGGCGGCATTGGCAGGCTTGCCTGGCAAGACCGTGCTGATTGCGGGCGGGCAAGGTAAGGGAGCAGATTTCGCACCCTTGGCGCCGGTCGCACAAGAAAAAGCCCGTGCGGTGGTGTTGATTGGCGAAGACCGCAACAAGATTGCCGATGTGCTCGAAAACAAGGTGTTATACCTGTTGGCAGACAGCATGGAGGACGCTGTACAACTTGCATCAGAACTGACGCAGCCCGGTGATAACGTGTTGCTTTCCCCTGCGTGTGCCAGTTTCGACATGTTCAATGGGTATGGGCATCGTGGTGAGGTGTTCAGTGATGCAGTACGGAGGTTGCCATGAACGCGGCAGCTATCCAGCCAGACATGCCTGAAACCGGCCTGTGGGCACGTTACATCGACCGCGACTTGCTGGTTGCTCTGCTGGCATTGCTGGCTATCGGTGTGGTGATGCTGTTGTCTGCATCCATGTGGGTGGCGGAAAGGCAGTATTCCAACCCGTATTACTATTTTGTGCGGCAACTGGTGTTTCTGGGGCTGGGGCTGGTGCTGGCGTTGCTGATGTACCAGATACGCCTGGATTTCTGGCAAAAACTGGGCGTGCGCCTGTTGCCTATTGTGCTGGTCTTGCTGGTACTGGTATTGATTCCGGGCATTGGCAAGACCGTGAATGGTAGTAGCCGCTGGTTGAATCTGGGTTTCATGTCGGTGCAGGTGTCGGAAATAGCCAAGCTGATCATGCTGTTGTACCTGTCCGGCTACCTGATCCGGCATGGCAAGAATCTGGCAACCTCGCCTTCCTACCAGCCCCTGCTGATTCCCTTGACGGTCTTGGGGGTAACGGGTGGCTTGTTATTGCTGGAACCGGATTTTGGCTCGACAGTGGTTATTTTTGCAACGGGATTGGCGTTGCTGTTTCTGGGGGGTGTACCGATGAAACGGCTGGGCATTCTGCTGGGTGGCGCAGTGCTGGTGATGATTCCTGTGTCGATGATGGGTTATCGCAGCGCCCGCTGGGATGCGTTGATGAACCCTTGGGCACATGAAGCGGATAAGGGCTATCAGACTGTCCATGCGCTGATGGCTATCGGTGATGGGGGCTGGTTTGGCAATGGGTTGGGTGGCAGCGTACAAAAACTGTTCTACCTGCCGGAGGCACACAACGACTTCATTTTTTCGATTCTGGCGGAAGAATTCGGTTTTATTGGCATGTTGCTGGTGCTGTCCTTGTATGGCTGGCTGGTGATGCGGGCTTTCGTCATCGGTTTTCAGGCGGATAAGGCAGGCAAGCATTATGGTGCTTATGTGGCTTATGGTGTCGGCTTCTGGATGGGGTTTCAGGTGATCCTGCATATTGGGGTCAATCTGGCGGTATTGCCCCCCAAAGGTCTGACTCTGCCATTAATGAGTTATGGCGGCAGCAGTTTGATGATTACGCTGGCGGCAATGGCACTGCTGATGCGGGTACACCGTGAAACCCAAACAGTATTACTGGGGTTGCCAGAGCGCAAACCCCGGCAGGTGAGGAGGGTGACGCATGGCTGAGAACAGGCAACAACGCCCGGTCATGATTACCGCTGGTGGAACTGGCGGGCATGTTTACCCTGGTCTGGCGGTTGCGCGTGCCCTGATGGCGCAAGGTATTCCGGTGGTATGGATGGGAACCCGCAAAGGGTTGGAAGCAAGGGTGATTCCTGAAGCCGGTATCGAGATGGCGTGGCTGGATGTGAACGGTTTGCGTGGCAAGGGCTGGCAGACTGTACTGATGGCGCCCGTTAATCTGGTGCGTGCTCTGGTGCAATCCGTCGGCATCATGCTGAAACACAAACCGGCAGCCATTTTAGGCATGGGTGGCTTTGTCGCAGGGCCTGGTGGTCTAGTGGCTGCACTGATGGGCAAGCCGGTGGTGATTCACGAGCAAAATGCCGTTGCTGGTTTGACCAATACCTTGCTGTCGAAAGTGTGTCGTCGGGTACTGGAAGGTTTTCCGGGGACGTTTGCCAGCAGCGCCAAGGTGATGGCAACCGGCAACCCGGTAAGACTGGACATTGCTAGTCTGCCTGCGCCACTGGAGCGTCTGGCAGACCGGGATGATCAACCGGTACAGATACTGGTAGTAGGTGGCAGCCTTGGTGCGCAAGCACTGAACAAGGCAGTTCCACAGGCGCTGGCCTTACTGGATACAGCTAGTCGCCCCGTTGTGCGTCATCAGGCTGGAGTGCGTAACATTGAAGAGGCTCGCAGCCATTACGCCAACGCCGGAGTGGACGGTGAGGTAACGCCTTTCATTGAAGACATGGCGGAAGCCTACGCCTGGGCGGATCTGGTGATTTGCCGCTCCGGTGCTTTGACCATTGCAGAACTGGCAGTCGTGGGTGTTGCCGCCATTCTGATACCGTTTCCCCATGCGGTGGATGATCATCAGACTGCCAATGCCCGTTATCTGGCAGACAATGGTGCAGCCTTGCTGGTGCAACAATCCGACCTGACAGCGGAAAAGCTGGCAGGCATTTTGAAAGATTTGTGTTCTGACCGTACCAAATTGCGGCAGATGGGTGTGGCTTCCCGCCAGTTGGCCAAGCCTTATGCTACCACACAGGTAGCCGCTATCGTTGCCGCTTATGCCGGTTATGACTTTGACAACAAAACTAATACAGCAGGAAAGCAATAATGAAAACAGGAAATGACCATCTCGCTCGCAAACGCATCAACCGGCTGCATTTCATCGGTATCGGTGGTGCGGGTATGGGCGGTATTGCCGAGGTGGTTGCCAATTTGGGCTATACAGTTTCAGGGTCGGATCTGGCGGAAAGTGCCATGACCCGTCGCCTGCAATCGCTGGGCGTGACCGTTTACAAAGGCCATGCGGCTGAAAACATGCAGGGTGCTGACGTTATCGTGGTTTCCACTGCGATTGACAGCCACAACCCGGAAATCATTGCCGCTCGTGAGCAGCGCATTCCGATTGTTCGCCGTGCTGAAATGCTGGCGGAGCTGATGCGTTTCCGCCAGGGCATTGCAGTTGCCGGAACACACGGCAAAACCACTACCACCAGCCTCACCACCAGTCTGCTGGTGGAAGGTGGCATGGATCCAACCTACGTGATTGGCGGCAAGCTGAACAGTTCTGCTAGCAACTCCAAACTCGGTTCAGGTGAATATCTGGTGGCGGAAGCGGACGAAAGTGATGCCTCTTTCCTCTACCTGCAACCCATGATTGCGGTTGTCACCAATATCGACGAAGACCATATGTCCACGTATGGCGGTGATTTCAGCAGGCTGAAACAGACTTTCATCGAATTCCTGCATCACCTGCCGTTCTATGGGTTGGCAGTACTGTGTGTGGATGATGAGCATGTGCGTGAAATCTTGCCGGAAGTCAGTCGTCCGGTTGTGACTTACGGTTTCGGTGACGATGCCGATTTGCAAGCGGTGGATGTGCGTTTTGACGGAACTCAAAGCCATTTCACCGTACACCGTCGTCGGGGCAACCGAGGTTCGCTCGATATTACCCTGAACCTGCCAGGGCGGCATAACGTGCTGAATGCACTGGCGTCGATTGCCATTGCTACGGAACTGGACGTTTCCGATGCTGCCATTATCGCTGGCCTGCGCAAGTTTGACGGAGTAGGCCGCCGCTTCCAGCAATACGGTGACATCGGTTTCGCCGTCGGCAAGAAAGCCACTCTGGTGGATGATTACGGTCATCACCCGCGCGAGATGAAAGCAACGCTGGATGCAGTACGCAATGCATGGCCGACCCGCCGCGTAGTACAAGTTTTCCAGCCGCACCGTTACACCCGTACCCGCGACCTGTTTGAAGATTTCGCCCAGGTTTTGTCAGAAACCGATGTGCTGGTGCTGATGGATGTGTATGCCGCCAGTGAACAGCCGATTCCGGGGGCTGACGGGCGTGCCTTGGCACGCGCTATCCGCATCCGGGGCAAGGTAGACCCGATTTTCGTGGCAGATGTGGAAGATGTGCCGGGTGTGCTGAAACACATTTTGCAAGACGGCGATATTATCCTGACCCAAGGGGCAGGCAGTGTTGGTGCGTTAGCAGCCAGCCTGCCGGAAAAACTCACCGTTAGGGGGGCAGAATGATGGCAACAGCAGCGATGCAGGCAAAGTTTGGCAAGGTGGCAGTCCTGTACGGTGGCTGGGCGGCGGAACGCCCGGTATCACTGAAAAGCGGCGCTGCTGTCCTCAAAGCATTGCAGGACAGCGGGGTGGATGCACACGGCATTGACGTTGACCGCAACATCATCAGCGTGTTGCAGGTAGGCCAGTTTGACCGGGTATTCAACATCCTGCATGGTGCAGGTGGTGAGGATGGCGTGTTGCAAGGTGCACTCGAAATTCTCGGTATTCCTTACACCGGCTGTGGCGTGATGGCTTCTGCTATCAGTATGGACAAGCTGATGACCAAACGGGTCTGGGCGGGGGCAGGTTTGCCAACTCCGGCCTACCGTGTGCTGACAGCAGAAACCGACTTTGCGGCAGTAGTGGCTGAACTTGGTTTGCCCCTGATGGTGAAACCAGCAACCGAAGGTTCCAGCATTGGCATGAGTAAGGTCACGGCAGCGGCTGATCTGGAAGGGGCTTTCCACAAGGCAGTCCAGTGCAGTAGTACCGTGATTGCCGAGCAGTGGATTACCGGGGCGGAATATACCGCTGGGATTGTGGCAGGGGAGTCGTTGCCATTGATCCGTCTGGAAGTGCCCGGTGAGTTTTACGATTATGAGGCCAAATACCTGCGAGACGATACCCGTTACCACTGTCCCTGTGGGCTGGAGGCAGCGGAAGAACAGGCGATGCAAGCATTGGCAAGGCAGGCGTTTGCGGCTGTCGGTGGGCGCGGCTGGGGTCGGGTAGACCTGATGCGCGATGCCCAGGGCAAAGCCTGGCTGATTGAAGTCAACACCAACCCCGGCATGACTGACCATAGCCTGATCCCGATGGGAGCAAGGGCTGTCGGTTTGGATTTCAATGCACTGGTGGTACGCATACTGGAGACTACCCTGTAATGGTTCAGCAACGCCGTCGTCAGCCAGCCAAACGTTCCGGTTCAGGTTTCAAACTGCCGCAGGTCTCGCCGCGTCTGTTGAAATTGGGGATGGTATTGGCGCTGGTCATGGTGTTGCTGGGTGGAGTGCTGGGGGCACGTGCATGGCTTAATAATCCAGAAAACCTGCCCATTAGTCAGATTGATGTTCAGGGTGAGATTAAATTCATCAAAGATACTGATTTACGACCAATTATTGAAAAGTATACGCAGACCAACCTGTATTTGTTGAATGCCGCCGAGCTTGAAGCCGAGCTTGAGGCTCATCCCTGGATACGTGCAGTTACCTTGCGTAAGGCATGGCCTACCCAGTTGATCGTACAAGTGGAAGAAGAGCGCCCGGTAGCTTTTTGGGGGCGTGAGCGTTTGATGAACCAGTTTGGTGAATTGTTTGTTGCCGAATTGCCATCCATGCAGGGGGTATTCCCGCTCCTTTACAGCCCCGAAGATAAAGGCCGCGAGTTGGGGGAGCGCTTTATCCAGATGCGTGAATGGTTACAGGGTTTACCGCTGGAAATTTCGGAATTGACTGAAGATGAACGTGGTTCATGGCGAATCAAGATTAAAAATGGCCCGGAAGTGTTGATCGGTACAGAGGATCAGATGCGTCGGGTGCAACGGTTCAGGGTTGGTTTTCAGCAGGAGCTGGTTGGGCAACTGACCAATGTACGTCGTGTTGACCTGCGTTATACCAATGGTTTTGCAGTGGAATGGAAGCAATCCCCGGTCGGCTCACTGGATTTCACGGGCGGGAGCCGTAGGAGTTAATGATGTCAAAGAAAGAGCATAATGTGATTGTTGCGCTGGATTTGGGAACCTCGAAAGTGGTTGCCCTGGTTGGCGAAATCAATGATGCAGGGCGTCTGGAAATCATCGGGATCGGTTCATACCCCTCACGCGGTATGAAAAAAGGTGTGGTGGTCAATATCGAATCCACCATCCAGTCGATCCAGCGGGCGGTGGAAGAAGCCGAACTGATGGCAGGAATCCAGATTCGCACGGTTTACGTCGGTATCGCAGGCAGTCATGTGCGCAGCCTCAATTCCCACGGCATTGTTGCCATCAAGGACAAGGAAGTCACGGACAATGATGTAGACCGGGTAATGGATGCAGCACGGGCTGTTGCCATTCCGGCTGACCAGCGCATCCTGCATGTGCTGCCACAGGAATACGTTATTGACCAACAGGAAGGTATCCGCGAGCCGGTAGGCATGTCAGGTGTACGTTTGGAAGCCAGGGTACATCTGGTCACGGCAGCCCATAGCGCAGCACAGAATCTGGTCAAATGTGTAGAGCGTTGCGGCCTTAATGTTGAGGACATCATCCTTGAGCAGGTAGCTTCCAGCTATGCCGTGCTGGAAGACGACGAAAAGGAACTGGGTGTGTGTCTGGTCGATATTGGTGGTGGAACCAGTGATATTGCGGTGTTTATGAATGGAGCAATCCATCATACGGCAGTTATTCCGATTGCGGGTGATCAGGTGACGAATGACATCGCAGTAGCGGTTAGGACACCTACCCAGCACGCAGAAGAAATCAAGATCAAATACGGTCGCGCACTGCGTCAGTTGGCAGATGAAAATGAACTGATCGAAGTACCGGGCGTTGGGGAACGTGAACCACGCAGCTTGTCAGCACAAACATTGGCATCGGTGATCGAACCCCGTTACGAAGAACTGTTTTCACTCGTTCTTCAGGAACTGCGTCGTAGCGGTTATGAAGAGCGGATTGGCGCAGGCATTGTCCTGACTGGCGGCTCCTCCAAAATGCGGGGAGTCCGTGAATTGGCAGAAGAGGTGTTTCACATGCCGGTGCGTATCGGTATGCCACGCAACCTCGGTGGCCTGCGCGGTGAAGTCGAAAATCCCATCCATTCCACTGGGGTGGGGTTGCTGCTGTACGGGATGGCGCAGCAGCTTTATGGTACCAAGCGCACTTATTCCTCATCGAGTGTCATGTCAGCGGAAGACGGTTTGTGGGGGCGCTTGAAAAACTGGTTTAACGGTAATTTTTAACAGTCGGAGAGTACGGGCATGTTTGAACTAATGGATAGTGCAGCCAAAGGGGCTGTAATCAAGGTGATCGGAGTCGGTGGCGGCGGCGGTAACGCAGTCAAACACATGGTGGCTGCGGGTATCGAAGGTGTGGAATACATCTGTGCCAATACTGATGCGCAAGCCTTGCAAGGTTTGGGTGTCAAAGCCCTGTTGCAACTGGGTGCTTCCCTGACCAAAGGTCTAGGTGCTGGCGCGAAGCCGGAAATTGGGCGCGATGCAGCGCTGGAAGACCGCGACCGCATCCGTGAACTGATCAATGGCACTGACATGTTGTTCATCACTGCGGGCATGGGTGGTGGTACAGGTACCGGTGCTGCGCCGGTCATTGCGGAAATTGCCCGCGACATGGGCATCCTGACGGTGGCTGTCGTAACTCGGCCTTTCATCTTGGAAGGTATGCGCCGCAAGCAGTCTGCGGACTACGGTATTGGTGAACTGGCCAAGTATGTTGATTCCCTGATCACCATTCCCAACCAGAAACTGCTGACTTCACTGGGGAAAAATGTCTCCATGCAGTCTGCGTTTGCGGCTGCCAATGACGTATTGTTGAACGCAGTGCAGGGTATCTCCGAACTGATCACTAGCCCTGGCCTGATCAACGTTGACTTCGCAGACGTGAAAGCCGTCATGTCTAGTGGTGGCATTACCATGATGGGTACAGGGGAGGCGCAAGGTGATGACCGTGCTTCCAAGGCTGCCACCATGGCTATTTCCAGCCCGTTGCTGGAAGACATCCGTCTGGATGGTTCCCACGGTATTCTGGTCAGCATCAGTGGTGGCATGGATATGACCATGCATGAGTTTGAAGAAGTCGGCAGTGTTATAAGCCAGTTTGCCGCTGACGATGCCAATGTCATTATCGGTACAACCATGGATGAATCCCTCGGTGAGCGGATTCGTGTCACCATCGTTGCGACAGGTCTGGAAGAAACGGGCGTGACACGCGCTGCTCCACCCAAAAAGGTGGCAGAACAGCCGAAAGTTGCCAAATTGCAGCCGGTACAACTGGAACCCGTTCAGCGTGTTGCAGTCGGAGGCAGCAAAGGCCGCTATGACAATGTACTGGATATTCCAACTTACGCCCGTCAGGGTGGTGATGGCAACCTGGATATTCCTGCCTTCCTGCGCAAGCAGGCAGACTAAGCGTCACGTCACTGCTACGTTGAAAGCAGCAACATGCCCGTAGGTAGTCGGGGAGCTTTGCTCTCCGCCTGCCTTGCATGTGAAACTGGGTTATTTTGTATGTCTGCCAACTAGGGCTTGTTGGTTTTCATCTGTGCGTATTTATATCAATTACAAAAACTTCTGTGGCTTCTTGCTGTCAAAAATCAATAAAATTCGCCTACTCTTACATGTAATGACCAATGAATGGCGCAGCAGGACTCTTTAGGGGGCTAAATGCTTAGGCAGAGAACAATCAAACAAACGGTTTCTACTATAGGAATCGGTTTGCATTCCGGTAAAAAGGTTACGCTGGTTTTGCGCCCAGCGCCTTCCAATACAGGTATTGTATTCCGTCGTGTTGATATGACACCACCCGCATTGGTGGAGTTGCATCCTGAACGGGTAGGCGAAACCATGCTGTGTACCGCCCTGATTCAGGGGGATGGCAGGGTGTCCACTGTGGAGCACCTCTTGTCAGCCTGTGCAGGCTTGGGCATTGATAACCTGTATGTCGATTTGGATGCAGCAGAAATCCCCATTATGGATGGCAGCGCAGGCCCGTTTCTGTATCTGCTGTTGTCTGCGGGTATTGAAGAACTCAAGGCGCCCAAGCGTTTTATCCGCGTCAAACAAATGATTGAAGCCAAACGCGGTGATGGTTGGGCTAGGCTGTTGCCCTACGACGGGTTCAAGGCCAGTTTCGAGATTGATTTCAATCATCCTGCTGTCAATGAAACGTCACAGTCACTGGAAATTGATTTTTCCCATCAGGCTTATGCTAGCGAAATTGCTCGTGCGCGTACTTTTGGTTTCATGCGTGACGTGGAAATGTTGCGTTCCCGTAATCTGGGGTTGGGTGGCAGTCTGGAAAATGCCATCGTGCTGGATGAATTCCGTGTATTGAACCAGGATGGGCTGCGTTATGCAGATGAGTTTATCCGCCACAAGATTCTGGATGCCATTGGTGATCTGTACACGCTGGGGCACGGCATCATTGGTGCTTATCAAGGGTACAAATCAGGTCATGCCATTAATAATCTGTTGGCGCGTGAACTGCTTCAGCAACAGGATGCTTGGGAAATGGTGACGTTGGCAGAAGAACAGAAAGATCGGGTCATTTTTGTTGACAATTATGCGTTTGCCCAGTTCTAGACGGGCTGCTGTGTGTGGCTGGCTGCGTCTGCCAGCCGGTGGAGCGCCGCCTGAAGTTCCTGATCATTGATGCCCAAGGCAATGTTGTGAACAATCTGCGCTGTGTTATCTGATAGCTTTTTTCTGTTGTATTTTTGCACATTGCTTGCAAACGGCAAACCAATCACCTTAATATTCAGCCCACTGATTTTAAGGTTTAGGCGTTTGCTTAAATGTTTGCAAAGAGTGTGCTGTTGAAACCTGGCTTGCGTGGCGAGGTGGGGGTCATCAGTCAGGAGTGTCAACCGGTGGTTTTTCAGGATAGGCCAAAGCCTGTTCTCCAAAGGCAGCGACAGGAAGTCGGCGATTTCCGTTGTCAGTTCATCGAACTGTTTCAGTCGTTCAGCGAATTCTGGCTGTATCAGCCGGTTGATCCTTTCCATACTCTGTGTGTGCCTGTTCATTCCAATAAATGTCATTATAAGCGCGACAAGGCTGTTAACCTAGTTAGGAAGTTGAGGGACTTACTACCGTGAAAGTGATTTGTTTGAGTGAAGATGGCTCGCGGCGGGCTTCTTTTAGCCTGCATCCGTGGAAACATCTGATTATCCCGTCCAGTATTGTTGCCTTGTTGATCATCGGTTTGTCTGTCAACCAGATGCTTGGCTTGTACAAGCTGGATGCCACCCCGCAAAATGCATCCCTGTCACAGGCGGAAGCGGGGAAAATCATTTCAGCGCTGGAGCAACAGGTCACAACGGTCGACCAGATCAAGAAAGCCTATGCTAATTACACCGTTGACGTGGATACACTTTCCACCCGTTTGGGGTCGCTGGAAGCTGAAATTGCCCGTCTGAATGCGCTGGCGAAACGTGTTGCCGGTAAAGCCAAACTGGATCCACAAGAGTTTTCCCTTGATGAAAAACCAGCACGCGGTGGTGCAGATGAACCTGTGTCTGCTGCGCCAGGCAAAAGCTCCTCGGGAGAATTACTGGTGGCATTCCAGTCTGCGGAAAACAGCTTGGATCGGCAACGCGGAATGCTGGTGACATTGGAGCAGATTCTGGAAGGCATAACGCTGGAAGAAGAAGTCCTGCCATCAGGTCGGCCTGTGCGCGCGGGGTATATTTCATCCGAATTTGGGTTCCGGCGTGATCCCTTCAATGGGCGTTCGAAAATGCACAAAGGCATTGATTACGCAGGGCCAACCGGCACAGATATCTATGCCGTGGGTGGTGGTGTCGTGTCATTTGTGGGCAACCGTGGCGATGGTTATGGCAATGTAGTTGAGGTTGATCATGGTGATGGCCTAGTTAGCCGTTATGCACACCTGAATGCAGCCAAAGTGGTGGAAGGTCAGGTTATCAAAAAGGGTGACATGGCGGCATGGATGGGCAATAGTGGGCGTTCGACCGGTTCGCATCTGCATCTGGAAGTGCTTAAAAATGGTGAGCAGGTCAATCCGCGAGATTATCTGGGTTACGAGGAATAACTGTCGGATACATTAACAAAAATTCACCGTACAGCCAGTTAATCGGGATATAATACGAGACATACCGTCCGGTGTGGCTATTGCATGTTGCAATTTGCCGCAGCCGGACTTTTTCTGTTTGGAAAGGATACAAGAGAGAAAAATTATGCTGGGTTCTGTAGCCAGAAAGATTTTTGGCAGCCGTAATGACCGTCTGGTCAAGTCTTATTCCAAAGTAGTCAAAAAAATCAACACGTTTGAAGCGCAGTTCAAAGCATTGAGTGATGCTCAGTTGAATGCCAAAACAGACGAGTTTCGCGCTCGCCTGCAACAGGGTGAAGCACTGGAAAGCCTGTTGCCGGAAGCCTTTGCTGTGGTGCGTGAAGCAGGGCAACGTACACTGGGATTGCGGCATTACGATGTGCAAATGATCGGTGGCATGGTGCTGAACGACGGCAAGATTTCCGAAATGAAAACCGGGGAAGGCAAAACCTTGGTGGCTACCCTGGCAGCATACCTGAATGCCTTGCCGGGCAATGGGATGCACGTTATTACCGTCAACGACTATCTGGCGCAACGTGATGCGGCGCAGATGTCGAAGCTGTACGGTTTTCTGGGGATGACGACTGGTGTCATCATCAACGGTCTGACTTCCGAGCAGCGTCGGGAAGCGTATGCTGCTGATATTACTTACGGAACCAACAACGAGTTCGGTTTCGATTACCTGCGCGACAATATGGCTTTCCGCAAGGAAGAGCGGGTGCAGCGCCCGCTTTACTACGCAATCGTGGATGAGGTGGATTCCATCCTGATTGACGAAGCCCGTACTCCGTTGATTATTTCTGGCCCTAGCCATGATGCATCACAGCTTTACATGGCTATCGACAAACTGATTCCATCATTGGTCAAGCAACAAGAGGAAGAGGGAGCGGGCGATTTCTCGGTTGATGAAAAAGCGCGTCAGGTATATTTGACCGAAGCCGGTCAGGAGCGGGTTGAGCAGTTGTTGTGGCAGGCGGGTGTATTACCAGAAGGCCAAGGCTTGTACGATACGGTTAGTATCAGCGTATTGCACCACCTGAATGCAGCTTTGCGTGCTCATGCATTGTTCCATCGTAACGTGGATTACATCGTGCGCGATGGCAAAATCGTGATCGTTGACGAGTTTACCGGACGTACCATGCCGGGGCGTCGCTGGTCTGAAGGTTTGCATCAGGCGATTGAAGCCAAGGAAAATGTGGAAATTCAGGCTGAAAACCAGACTCTGGCTTCCATCACTTTCCAGAACTACTTCCGCCTGTATGAAAAGCTCTCTGGAATGACGGGTACTGCGGATACCGAAGCATTTGAATTGCAACAAATTTATGGTCTGGAGGTGGTGGTTATCCCGACCCATCGCCCAATGGTTCGTATTGATTCCAACGATCTTGTTTATCTGACTGCCGAAGAAAAGTACGAAGCCATCATCAAGGAAATCCAGGATCAGGTTGCCAAAGGGCGTCCGGTACTGGTGGGTACGGCTTCCATCGACACTTCCGAACTGGTATCCGAAAAGCTGAAAACCCTGCGTATTCCGCATGAAGTACTGAATGCCAAGCAGCATGAACGTGAAGCCCACATTGTTGCCAATGCCGGGCGTCCTGGTGCTGTCACCATTGCTACCAACATGGCGGGTCGTGGTACGGACATCGTGCTGGGCGGCAGTGTAGATGAGGAAATCCGTCAATTGGGTGACAACCCTGATCCTGATGCCGTCGCCAAAATCCGTGCCCTGTGGCAAAAGCGTCATGATGCCGTGGTTGCTTCCGGCGGTTTGCATATCCTGGGTACGGAACGTCATGAATCCCGTCGTATCGACAACCAGTTACGCGGTCGCGCTGGTCGTCAGGGCGATCCTGGTTCATCCCGTTTCTTCCTGTCGCTGGAAGACAGCCTGATGCGTATTTTCGCTTCAGACCGGGTGAAAGGCATGATGCAGCGTTTGGGGATGGAGCGCGGGCAAGCTATTGAAGCCGGTCTGGTTTCCAAATCCATCGAAAATGCCCAGCGCAAGGTGGAAGCACACAACTACGACATCCGCAAGCATTTGCTGGAATACGATGACGTAGCCAACGACCAGCGCAAGGTTGTGTACTCGCAACGTAATGATTTGTTGGAAGCCGAGGACATCGGAGAAACTATTGTCGCTATCCGTGAAGATGTGGTGGATGCCATGTTTGCCGCGCACATTCCGCCCGGCAGTGTAGATGAGCAATGGGATGTGGAAGGTCTGCACAAACAGCTTTATACCGATTTCGGCATTGATTTGCCGATCAAACAATGGTTGGCAACTGAGAAAAACCTGCATGAGGAATCCCTGCGTGACCGCATCCAGGAACAGGTGGCAGCGGTTCTCCAGAACAAGGAAGACATGATTGGTGCGCCCAATATGCGTCGTCTGGAACGCGACATCATGCTGCACGTGTTGGATGGTGAATGGAAAGAGCATCTGGCAGCCATGGATTACCTGCGCCAAAGCGTTGGCCTGCGTGGTTATGCGCAGAAAAACCCCAAGCAGGAATACAAACGTGAAGCGTTTGAAATGTTTGAGCAACTGCTGGATCGGGTCAAGCATGATGTGATTGCGTTCATCATGCGTATCCAGTTGCAGGAGCCGCAAAAGGCGATGGCAGAGCTGGAAGAGCATCCGCAACAGCAGATGGAGTTTTCCCACCCTCAAGCCGGTAGTGTATTGGCAGAAGATGAAGAAGTGGTGGATGCAGTGGTAGGTAATGATACCTATCAGCGTGACAGTGCCAAAGTAGGGCGTAATGATCCTTGCCCATGTGGTTCTGGCAAGAAATACAAAAACTGCCACGGTAAACTGGCTTAGACATTAACATGGGAAGGTAACTATGGCTGTCAACCTACATGCTCCTGAAACCTTGTTGCCCATCGCGGGTGTCCGTTTGGCATCGGTGAATGCAGGCATCCGTTACAAGAACCGTAACGACCTGTTGTTGATTGAGCTGGAGCCGGGTAGCCACACAGCGGCAGTTTTTACCCGCAATGCGTTTTGTGCGGCTCCCGTGCATGTTTGTCGTAGCCATTTGCAGCATGGCAATCCGCGCTATTTGCTGATCAATGCAGGCAATGCCAATGCCGGGACAGGCGAGCCAGGAATGCAGGCTGCAAGGGAATGTTGCGAGCAGTTGGCAGAGCAGGGTGAATGCTGGGCAGAGCAAGTGTTGCCATTTTCCACAGGTGTGATTGGAATGCAGTTGCCGGTCGACAAGATCGTGGCAGCTTTGCCGGAGGCACTGGCAAAGCTGGATGCCAACGGTTGGCTGGAGGCTTCCCGTACCATCATGACCACTGATACGGTTGGCAAGGCTATCAGCCGTCAGGTGGAAATTTTTGGTGAAACCATCACCATCAGCGGGATTGCCAAAGGCGCAGGCATGATCCACCCCAACATGGCAACCATGCTGGCGTATGTGGCGACGGATGCCCTGATTGAGAAAGATACCCTGCAACGAGTGCTGAATGCGGTTGTGGAGGAAACTTTCAACTGCATTACCGTGGATGGTGATACTTCCACCAATGATTCACTGGTACTGATGGCGACTGGCAGCTCCGGCGTGTATGTCGGTAGCACTGGTCTGGCGGTTTTCCAGCAAGCTGTGCAGGATGTCTGTCTGTATCTTGCGCAAGCTATCGTGCGTGATGGTGAAGGTGCGACTAAATTCATCAGCGTTGTGGTGGAAGGCGCGGCTACTCGTGCGGAAGCCCGTGCAGTTGGCAATACCGTGGCACTTTCCCCGCTGGTCAAGACAGCCTTGTTTGCTAGTGACCCCAACTGGGGACGTATTCTCGCGGCTGTGGGGCGTAGTCCGGTCGATGCATTGGATGTTGGTCTTATCACCATCTGGTTGGGTGATACTCTGCTGATTGAAAACGGCGAACCGGCTGCAAGTTACCGGGAAGAGCTGGGCGCGGCAGAAACCCGTCAGGAAGAAATCATTATCCGTATCAACTTAGGGCGTGGTGACGCAGCAGCTACAACGTGGACGTGCGATTTCTCTTACGATTACGTCAAGATCAATGCCGAATACCGCAGTTGATTATCTGCATGTGGTTGCTGCTGTCATTCGTGGCGGGGACGGCAGCATCCTGCTGGCACGTCGCCCTACCCACAAGCATCAAGGTGGTAAGTGGGAGTTTCCTGGTGGCAAGGTAGAAGCCGGTGAAACAGCCCAAGCGGCTTTGCAACGCGAGCTGCATGAAGAGTTGGGTATTTCCATCAGTCAGTTCCAACCCTTGATCAAGGTCAAGCATGTCTACCCGGAGCGAGCAGTGTTGCTGGATGTCTGGGATGTGACGGCTTTTGACGGTGTTCCGCATGGGCGTGAAGGTCAGCCTGTTGCTTGGTTTGCGGCAGAACAGTTGCCGGAACTGGAGTTTCCGCCCGCCAATTATCCCATCATTACGGCTGCCCGTTTGCCCTCCCGCTGTTTGATTACACCAGAGCCAGCAGATTCTTCCCTGTTTTTGCAGCAGCTTGAGCGTGCTTTGCAAGCAGGTATCCGTTTGGTGCAGTTCCGGGTGAAAAGCCTGAGTGCGAGTGCTTATCTGGATTTGGCGCGTGAAAGTATTGCAATGGCTCATGCCGCCAATGCCAAGGTGATTTTGAATTCTCCGCCAGTCATGCTGGAGGAAGCAGATGGATTGCATTTGACCAGCCAGCAGTTACTTGCTGGTGTTGTTCCGTCAAAAGGTGCGGGCAAGTGGCTTTCCGCAGCCTGCCATCACGCCAATGAACTACTGCTGGCGCAGCAAGCCGGGGTCGATTTTGCCTTTCTGGCGCCCGTCATGAATACTCTTACACATCCTGACGCTCCTGCGCTCGGTTGGAATGCATTTAGGCGCTTGGTGGAACAGGTGAACTTCCCGGTGTATGCCTTGGGCGGCTTGCAACCAATAGACGTGGAGCAAGCCAAATTGAGTGGCGGGCAGGGGATTGCTGCCATCCGCAGTTTGTGGAGTGATGTCTAAGCGTTCAGGTCAGGAATCAACTGGCTTTTGATGCGCACAATCATGTCCTTCAGTAGCAACTTGCGTTTTTTCAGGCGTGTCACCTGAAACTGATCATGTTCATCGCTGGCCTGCAAGCGGGCAATGGCTTCATCCAACTCACGGTGTTCGTGAGTCAGTTCTGCCAGTCTCTGGTGTAAGGCTTCCGTATCTTCTGGGTACATACAAAGCTTATTTGGTTAACAGGTGACGCTTCTTTTCTTTGTAGCGGATAACGACCTGTTTGTCAGTCTTGGGCTTGTCACCCTGCTGAGGCATGTAATCCGGTTTTTCCCAGCTACCGATCTCGTAGGAGCCACCATTGTCACGGCTGGAACCTCCCATCGGGCCATTGTCACGCTTGCGCTGTGCTCCACCGTTGAGACGACCGAATGGTCCTTTGCGTTGCTGACGTTGCGGATCATTTGCCTGCTGTTGGGGGCGATCCTGTCTGTGTTCGTTGTTTCGGTTTTGCCCCTGGCCTTGCTGGTTGCGTCCTTGGCCTTGTTGACCATTGCTGCGGTGCTGACCGCCTTGTTGCTGCCGTCCGCCACCACCAGCACCGTGCTGGCGACCGCCTTTACCATGCTGTGAATGGCTGTTGCGCTGCCCGGCATTGCTGCGTGGGGAACGTACCGCCGGGGTAAAGCCTGACGTATGTTCCAATGGGGCAAGTCCAGGCAGGGTACATTGCTCGATGGAATCACCCAGGAAATCTTCAATCCGTTTCAGGTGTTCGCGTTCACGTGGCAGTACGATGGCTATAACGGCTTCTTCTCGTGAATCCGTGATGCCCCGCAAGCGTGCTTCATAATCTTCCACTTTGGCGGGTAGCTCAAAGTTGATGATGTGTTCTTCACCACGCAGGTTGGGTGTCAAGCCATCCTGGTCGGCATAAATCAGGATGGGTGATGATTCGCCATTGCGTTCTTCCGCTGGCAAGTCAGTAGCAACATCCGCAGAATGACCGTGGTTGGCAAGGTTATCCGCCAATGTTTTGGCTTCCTTGCTGGTAACGGTGAAAATGACGGTTGGTTCACCGGAAAACTCATCCAGCAAGTGATCCATTAACGCGATCTTGTGGGTGTAATCATCGGCTAAATGGATGACCTGTGGAATCTGCAACAGCGGGTTACGGTCATCATCGACTTGCAATTCAGCCGCACCTGCGAGGATGGCACGCGCATACCCGGCAATATCATCTTCCGGGCGCACGAAGGCGATAACCGGACAGGCGGTTGAGCGTTCGGTCAGGATTTTGTTGATAAGGCCGTGTAACCCCTTGTGGTAAATGGCGCTGAGATCATCAATGACCAGCATTTCCAGTTTGGAAAAGTCAGCCTTGTTGTTATCGACCAAATCGTTAAGACGCCCAGGGGTGGCAATCATCAAATCCAGCGGGCGGCGCAGCAGGCGCATTTGCGGCTGATAAGGACGCCCACTGACAATGAAACCGGAACGGATTTGCTGGTCATCACCTACCAATCGTTTGATGGTGTAGTTGATCTGGTTGACCCGATCGCGGCGCGAAGTCAGGATCAGGACACGGGCGTGCCGATGATCTTCTATCGGGTTGGACAGAATATAGTTGATAGCCGGTATCAGGAAAGCGCCTGTCTTGCCAGAAGCTGATTGCGTCCAGATGATGACACTTTTGCTGTCAGTCATCAGTGGAATCAACTGCTTTTGCAATTCAGTCGGATTTTCGTAACCAGCCGCCTGAATTCTGGCTGCGAAACTTTCGTTAAGACCTAGTTCTGAAAAAGACAAGACACGTACTCCCCGGCTGTATCAAGGGTGAGAGCGATTTTAATAACAAGCAACTACCATGCTGGATGAAGAATGAACCAACCAAAGCCATCCTGCGACTCCGCTCGATACCCGTATTTGTGAAGTGAATTGCGGGTCGGATATAGTCGATAAAATTATTATATCTGTTGCATTTCGTCAACGAGTATAAGCCTTTTGTGGTAAATTTACATCATTATTTCGATAGCTTTATCCAGCCGCGAAATTGCAATGACCTTCATGCCATCGACAGGGTGGCGTGGTTTGTTGCCCTTGGGTACGATTGCCTGCTTGAAACCATGTTTGGCAGCCTCGCGTAAACGCTCCTCACCGTTTGGAACAGGGCGGATTTCTCCAGCCAGCCCAACCTCCCCGAAAACCACTAGGTCGGCAGGTAAAGGACGGTTACGAAAACTTGAGAGTGCCGCCAGTAATAATGGTAAATCAGCAGCGGTTTCGGAAATCTTAACACCACCAACGACATTTATGAATACGTCTTGGTCAAACATGGAAACTCCCCCATGCCGATGCAGTACTGCCAGCAGCATGGCAAGGCGGTTTTGTTCCAGCCCAAGTGTAACACGACGGGGTGCTGCACCGTGACTTTCATCAACTAGCGCCTGCACTTCCACCATCAATGGGCGGGTTCCTTCCCGCGTCACCATGATGACACTACCGGAAACCGGTTCGTCGTGGCGCGAGAGAAAAATAGCGGAAGGATTGCTGACTCCTTTCAAACCTTGCTCAGTCATGGCAAACACACCCAGTTCATTGACCGCGCCGAAGCGGTTTTTCACTGCCCGCAGTATCCGGTAACGTCCGCCGGGTTCGCCTTCAAAATACAAGACGGTATCAACCATGTGTTCGAGGACACGCGGGCCTGCTAGTGTGCCTTCCTTGGTGACGTGCCCGACAATGAACAGGGCAGTCTGGGTCTGTTTGGCAAAACGTACCAGTTTGGCTGCCGATTCACGGATCTGGCTGACAGAGCCGGGAGCAGATTGCAGATGGTCGGTGAAAATGGTCTGGATGGAGTCAATTACCATCAGTGCCGGTTTTTCCTGTGCGGCAAGTGCCAGGACGTTTTCCACGCAGGTTTCGGTCAGCAAACGCAATTTGTCGGTGGGCAAGCCCAAACGTCTGGCTCGCAGGCCAACCTGTTGCAGGGATTCTTCCCCAGTGACATACAGGCTATTGAGTTCGGTCAGAGTGGTCAGGGTTTGCAGTAAAATGGTGGATTTGCCAATGCCGGGATCGCCGCCGATCAGGACAACAGAACCGGCAACAAGCCCACCACCAAGCACGCGATCGAGTTCCGGCTGATGGGTTTGGATGCGAGGATCTTCACTCAGGCTGACTTCATTCAGGGTACGGATGGCAATTTGTTCCCCGGCATAGCCACCTGCACGGTTGTTGCCGGTAGTTTTGGCAGCAGGCAGGCTGACGGTTTCCTCCAATGTATTCCATGCGCCGCACTCACCACATTGACCGCTCCATTTGGTGTGCAAGCCGCCACAGGCAGTACAGCAGTATTGGAGCTTTGCTTTGCTCATGCTGGTTTGACCAGAAATTCCAGTACAAATTTGCTGCCAAAAAAGGCCAGCATCAGGATGAAAAAGCCGCTCAGTGTCCAACGGATGGCGATGCGCCCGCGCCAGCCGTATTGCCAGTGACCTACCAGCAAGGTGGTGAAAACAATCCATGCAATGATCGACAGGATGGTTTTATGCACCAGATGTTGCCCAAACAGGTTGTCAACATATAGGGAGCCACTCAGCAAGCCGAACGATAGCAAGATGACACCCAACAGGACTAATTTGAACAGCAGGTCTTCCATGTCCAGCAAAGGAGGCAGGGTGCGTATCAGTCCGCCTGGATGGTGGTTATGCAGGTGTTTGTTCTGCAAAGCCAGCAGCATGGCTTGCAGGCTTGCCAGCGTCAGGATGCTGTATGCTAGCAGGGAAATGAAAATGTGTACTCCAACACCATGACCAAGATCAATGGCATCCGTATGTCCTGCGTTTAACAGGGGTAACAACATGGCGGTCAGGGTAAACGGCAACACAAAAATACCCATCGTTTCCAGTGGACGGGTCAGCATGGTGACAAACAGCAGGATGCTGCATAGCCACATCACAATGGAACCGGCAGCAGCGAAATGGATGGTTATACCAGGGGTTTGCCAGATGGCGTGCAGAATCGTCAAGCCATGCATCAGCAACGCGACAACCCACAGCACAATCAGTAACTGGCGGTGTTGGGGCTGTCGGGTTAGCAGGCGCTCACGCAGGCGCGTACCAATCAGCAGCCATGTCGCAAGCCATGCCAAAGTGGCTAGCAGGTTAATCGTTATTGTCATTTGCTCAAGCGCTTTCGTCGGTTAGCTACAAAAAAATCGGTCAAATGGCATTTGCCGGAGAACGCATTCGTTTTTGCTTTGATGTTATGATAGCAACTTGTGCCTGAATGGGACTAGCAAGAAGTCAAACATGTTCGAGAATTTGAGTGAACGTCTTTCACAGACGGTAAAAAAACTGCGTGGTCAGGCGCGACTGACCGATGAAAACATCAAGGATGCCCTGCGTGATGTCAGGATGGCATTGCTGGAGGCGGATGTCGCCTTGCCGGTCGTGCGCGAATTTACCAACCGCGTGCGTGAGCGGGCTATTGGTCAAGAAGTGCTGGAAAGCCTTACCCCCGGTCAGGCATTGATCAAAGTCGTTAACGACGAATTGGTCAGCATCATGGGCAAGGCCAACGAAACCCTTTCCCTCAATGCCCAGCCGCCTGCCGTAATTTTGATGGCAGGTTTGCAGGGTGCAGGCAAGACAACCACGGTGGGTAAGTTGACTCGCTTCCTGAAAGAGCGCCAGAACAAGTCGGTCATGGTTGCCAGTTGTGACGTGTACCGCCCGGCGGCTATCCGTCAGTTGGAAACCGTGGCAGGGCAGACGGGAGGGATTTTCTTCCCCAGTGATCTTTCACAGCGGCCTGTCGATATTGCCAAAGCTGCGCTGGCGCAGGCAAAACTCAAATACATGGATGTCCTGATCATCGACACGGCAGGGCGTTTACACGTCGATGCCGAGATGATGGAAGAAATTCAGGCAATCCATGCTGCCATCACACCGGTTGAAACCCTGTTCGTGGTGGATAGCATGACAGGGCAGGATGCTGCCAATACGGCCAAGGCGTTTGGTGATGCTTTGCCGTTAACCGGGGTGGTGCTGACCAAGGCTGATGGTGATGCACGCGGTGGTGCTGCGCTTTCCGTGCGGCATATTACCGGCAAGCCGATCAAATTCATCGGTGTTGGGGAAAAGCTGGATGCCCTTGAGCCTTTCCACCCTGACCGGATGGCTTCCCGCATTCTGGGCATGGGTGATGTCCTCAGCCTGATTGAGGAAGCCCAGCGTAAGGTTGACCACAAGAAAGCGCAGCAACTGGCCAAGAAGCTGAATAAAGGCAAAGGCTTCGATTTTGAGGATTTGCGTGACCAGATGACGCAAATGCTGAATATGGGGGGCATCGCCGGTTTGCTGGACAAATTGCCCGGTATGGGAAATTTGCCTGCCAACGTCAAGGATCAGGCCAACGACCGGGAAATCCGGCGCATGATTGCCATCATCAATTCCATGACGCTGGAAGAGCGGCGTAACCCTGACCTCATCAAGGCGTCGCGCAAACGCCGTATTGCAGCGGGTTGTGGGTTGCAAGTGCAGGATGTGAACCGTTTGCTCAAGCAGCAATTACAAATGAGCAAGGCCATGAAACAGTTTTCCAAAGGCGGTTTACGCAAGTTGATGGGCAGTATGAAAGGCAAGCTACCGCCGGGAGGAGGAATGCCGCCAATGGGGGGATTCCCAGGGTAAAATGCGGCTATGCAGTAAAAAAATCATAAAGTCACATAATTCTTGATAAGCCGGGTTTGCCAGGTGAATGGACTAGATGTATGATGCGCACGTCCAGAGACTCCGATCGGTATGACGGGGGTGTTGTGCCGAATCTGGATACACTCTTGTTCCGGGTGGGTCTGACCCGGTTCAGTATTCCCTTTCCTTTCAATTAATCGTGAGAGAGTTTGACTATGAAAATGAAATCTCAATTTGCTCTGGCTGCCGTACTGTTCGCTGGCCTGCTCGCTTCTGGTTGCAGCCAACAGCAAGCTGCTGGTGGTTCTGCTCAACAAACTGCTGCTGCTGAAGCTCCAAAAGCTGCTGAAGCTCCAAAAGCTGCTGCTCCTGCTGCTGCTCCTGCTGCAAAAGCTCCAGCCGTTCCAAAAGTTAAAGCCAAAGGCAACTACAAAGGCAAAGTCGCTCAAGACGCAGCCTCTGCCAAAACTATGGAAGCTTACAAGAAGTAATTCTTGTAATGGGGCTGGCTGGTTCAGCTCCTGTGCTTGATGGTTAAGCCCCTTGTGTTAAGCAAGGGGCTTTTTTTTCGCCTGTTTGCAGCAATCTTTGCCGTTGGTCGGCTTTTTGCGGGAATCTATACTAAATATATGGCGAGTGACGTGGAACGTGGGTCATCTTTGGCTTCCGTCACTTTCAAGAAAGTTTTAACCGAAATTATCAAGCGAGGCTAATGCCATGGAATTTAAGTCAAAATTGACACTTGCTGCCCTGATTTGTGCGGGTTTGTTTGCAACAGGTTGTAGTCAGCAACAGGCTGCGGGTAGCCAGCAAACAGTTGCCAGCCAACAGACTGCTTGCCAGCCGTGTGATCAGGCAAAACCAGCACCAGCACCGGCAAAACCAGCACCAGTTAGACCGGCGCCTGCACCAAAACGCCCTGTTGTACCAGCACCAAAGGTTCCACAGGTCAAGGCCAAAGGTAATTACAAAGGTGCGGTACAAATGGATCCTGCTTCCCAGGCGACTATGCAGCAGTATCAGCGCTGATTCAGCGTTTCATGATAAAGCCCTTGTCTTGTCGATAAGGGCTTTTTTGTTTGAACCTTTGGTAAATTTGGTGCAACCTATCAACGGGCTTGATTCTGTTGCCCGCATGGGTTTTTAGCAGTTGACGGTAAGTTTTTGACGGACGTTACCGGTTTTTTGTTGAAATCCATGCTAAATTCAACACGTGATCAGTAAAGAAAACCCCAAATCTTTACTACACTTATGAGTGCTTTCCCTTCAACAACGAAAGAGACCAAGACGATGAAAATCAAATCTCAACTCACGCTTGCAACCCTGATCGTCGCTGCCATGTTTGCTACTGGCTGCCAACAAATGCAGCAAACTGCTGGTGCAGGTGGCAGTCAGCAAGTTGCTGAAAAGCCAGCCGAAAAAGGTGCAGAACCGGCGACTAATAAAGGTGCTGCACCGAAAGCTGGTGAGCATTGCCATGCCGAAGCGCCACCTTGCGCAACCAAGTGCCATAGCCACGCTTCCAACGACCCTAACCACAAACACGTTTACGGTTGTGTGGCTGGTCAAAAGAAACCTGGTATTCCAAAAGTCAAGGCCAAAGGCAACTACAAAGGTGCTGTGAAGATGGACGCTACTTCCAAAGCAACCATGCAGCAATACCAGAAGTAATGATGAGTTGACATTTCTGGCTATTTGATCCTGTTGGGCAGATAGTCCATCGTGCAAGTGCCCAATCAGTTTTTGATTGGGCATTTTTTTGGTTGAAATTCACGATAAGTCACACTACGCTAGACGCTCTTGGGAATTTATGGGCGTTTCCTCTGTCTTATTCCCTAACGCAGGACATGCGTTTTGTTTGTCCGGTGAGTGTTTGTCAATTTAATCAAGTACATTCTCATGAAGAAAATTGCTAGTTTTTGGGCGTTGTTAGTATTGATTGCCTGTTTTTTGCCTTCGGTTGCATCTGCCGCTGTCTGGCCATCTGAAAACCAATGGGATGAAAGCTGGGAGGAGCGTTACCAGCAGTGGGTGCGTACCAACTGGAAAGATGACATCTTCATGGATCCAAGTCGTCCTTATTACAAGTTTGAGAATGACTGCGCAGATGCGGTGTATGCCATGCGTCTGATTTTTGCCTTTGAAAGCCGGTTGCCGTTTGTGGTGGGTAATCGTGATGTAAAAGGGCAGGTGATCAGTAACGAGATGAAAACGTGGGATAACTTGCCCATCAATGATCGTTTGCGCCGCTTTATGGATTACGTTGCTGATATGACCAGCACTGTGACCCTGCGCAATGATACTTACCCGATTGCACTGAATGACATCAATCCGGGTGATATTTACGTTGCACCGGGTGTGCATTCCTATCAAATCGTTGAAGTGACTGATGCGGGTATCGCCGAGGTGATGGCTTCTACTACGCCGAAGCAGGCACGTTATTTGCTGCGTACCCCATCCTTCCCGTTTTACGTGCCTGAAGACCCGAGAATGGGTGATGGTTATCGCCGCTTCAAGCAGCCACAAAATGCGAGCAAGCCAGCCATGGCTCAGCCAGGTTATAGCGAGGAGCAATTCAAGCTGGCAGCAGATTTGGCTTATGACTATGTGGCTTTTACTGACATTATTTCCCAAAAGCTGGGTAAGCGTGCAGAAAAACCTGATGAAAAAACCATGCGACTATTACTGGCATTGTGCATGTATGCCAACGACCGCAGTGTTTATGTTTATGATGCACTGTGGTACTTGCAAAAAATTCGTGGTGAAGGCCGTAATTGCATGAATGCACGTGAGTACGATGATCATTCTACCCCCGGTCGTGACAAGCGTCTGAAAATGTTCTTTGATTCCATTCGTCGTCATTTGGATCACATTGGGCGTTTTGATCCGCGTTCGCAGCCAGCACGCTGGGCGAAGGCTGTATTCTCTAACGATGAGCCACCAGCTCAGGAAATGAAATCTCTCAATGATTTCTGCATGGTGCAGATGACGTTGGGTGAAGAATATTACATGACCCTGCGCGAGTTGCGCCAGAATGTGGATGCAAATGCGTTGGTGTCTGATCCTAATGCTCCGTTACCGTTCCGTTGGGGAGTTGTCAAGGAGCCGTTTAGGGCTGAATGTCCTGTTTATTAAGCTGGAGTATTCTTTGGGCGGGTTAAACTCGCCCAATGGCGCTAAATTTTACAACTATTATTAAAAGCGCAAGAAAGGAGTCTGACTGTCTGTGTAGTGTTCTGTTGCGTAAGCAAGAGAGGGGTAAATGAAAAGTGATGGTGTGAAAGTGTGTTTTTTCCCCAAGTTAACCATGTTGATGTTGTTGGGGAGTAGTTTGATGGTTGGCGGGTTGGCAGGATGTTCCAGCCAGCAGAAGAGTACCCAGTCGCTGGATATGAAACGCTCAACAACGTCAGCCAAAGCCAGTGTGGCGACGCCTGAGCGTTTGTCTTATGCAGCACTGGATCGCCTGCGCCACAGGGTTACCTATGACGGGCGTTATATTCCAATCGCTTATCCAAATGGTGATGTACCAGCTAGCATGGGGGTTTGTACCGATACGGTGATCCGTTCTTATCGCAAGTTGGGGGTTGACCTGCAACGGTTGGTACATGAAGACATGTCCCGTAATTTTTCTTCATATCCAAACTTGAGCAAGTGGGGTTTGAGCGGGCCAGATACCAATATTGACCATCGGCGTGTGCATAACCTGAAGGCGTTTTTTACGCGCCGTGGTGCACGAGTTCCGGTGACCTCTCGCGCGGAAGACTACCGTCCTGGTGACATTGTGACATGGAGTCTCGGTGGGGATCAGGAGCATATTGGCATTGTAGTTAACCGTAAGTCATCTGCTGATCCCGCTCGTCACTTGATTGTACATAACATTGGTGAAGGTGAGCGCATAGAAGATGTATTGTTTGAGATGCCGATTACCGGACATTTCCGTTTCTTCCCCGGTTCCCGAGGGTCGAGGCAATACGCTTCTGCCCGCTGAGTTGGGCATGAAGCCAAAGAAGCCTCTGCTGATCGGGGGCTTTTTTGTTATAAGCCAGCAATCAAGGCTTCACTTTTTCTGAAATTAACGTAGAATTGCGCGTTTACTTCGGGCAGCTACCCTTGCCCTGTGTTAACTGTATTTGTTTTAAGGTTTTGTAATGGTCAATATCCGTCTGGCTAGAGGTGGCGCAAAAAAGCGTCCATTTTATCATATCGTTGTAAGCGATCAGCGCAAGCCACGTGACAGTGGTTACATTGAACGCATCGGTTACTTCAATCCTGTTGCACGTGGTCAGGAAGTGCGTCTGCATATCGAGCAGGATCGTGCCACTTACTGGCTGGGCTGCGGTGCGCAACCAACAGAACGTGTTGCCAAGCTGCTGAAAGAGTCAGCGGAAGCTGTCGCTGCCTGAGGTGAGCATGTCCAACCCTGATATGGTGACGCTGGGGAAAGTCTCTGGTGTATTCGGTGTGAAGGGTTGGGTCAAGGTGTTTTCCTATACTGAGATGCGTGACGGGATTCTGGGCTATAAGCCTTGGTTTCTGGATGTGGCAGGAGAGTGGAAAACATTCAAGGTTGTAAGCAGTCAATCCCAAGCCAAAGGTATTGTTACTTTATTTGAAGGGATTGCTGATAGGGATCAAGCCCAAAAGCTGGTTGGTTGTCGTATCGCTGTTCCACGTGAGCAATTGCGCAAGTTGAACGAAGGCGAGTATTACTGGGCAGATTTGGAGGGTATGGATGTCATCACCACAACAGGTGTTTCCCTTGGAAAAGTGGATCATCTGTTTGAAACAGGTGCCAATGATGTCATGGTCGTCATTGGCGATAGGGAGCGTTTGCTGCCGTGGCTGATGGGTGATGTCATCAGGCAGGTTTCCCTGACAGATGGGCAGATTCTGGTTGAGTGGGATCCTGACTTCTGATGCCAATGCGCTTCGATGTGATTACCCTATTTCCCGAGCTGGTAGCAAGTGTTGTCAGTGGCGGTGTTACAGGTAGAGCAATGGAACGCAGCATTATTGGGTTGAAATCATGGAATCCGCGTGATTTCAGCACGGATGTGCACCGGACTGTCGATGATCGACCCTATGGGGGTGGCCCTGGCATGGTGATGAAAGCCGATTGTTTGTTACAGGCAATTCGGGCTGCCAGACAGGAAAATCCCGGAAAGGTGGTCTATCTGAGTCCGCAAGGTATGCCCCTGAACCAGCAGTTGGTCAGACAGTTTGCAACAGAAGATAATTTAATCCTGCTTTGTGGGCGTTACGAAGGTATCGACGAACGCATTATTGAGCTGGAAGTGGATATGGAATGTTCAATTGGTGACTATGTGCTCAGCGGCGGTGAGCTAGGGGCAATGGTACTGATTGATGCGGTAACGCGCTTGTTACCGGGCACGTTGGGACATGATGATTCGGCAGCACAGGACTCCTTTTTTGATGGATTACTGGATTGCCCGCATTATACCCGCCCGGATGAGCTGGAAGGGCTGAGTGTTCCTGCGGTGCTAAAAAGCGGCAATCATGCAGATATTGCCCGTTGGCGCAAACAACAGGCGTTGGGCAGGACATGGCAGCGCAGGCCAGATTTATTGAAGGCACGGCAGTTGACAGTGAGTGAACAGGCGTTGCTTGACGACTATATAAACGAGTTTGATAGAAGTACGAAACTTCATTAGAGGATCATCATGAGCACGATTATTCAACAACTTGAACAAGAGCAGATGACAAAGACCATCCCTGAGTTCAATCCGGGTGATACGGTTATAGTTCAAGTGCGCGTCAAAGAAGGCGACAAGGAACGCCAACAGGCTTACGAAGGCGTTGTTATTGCCAAGCGCAATCGTGGTTTGAATTCTTCTTTCACTGTCCGCAAGATGTCTTATGGCGAAGGTGTTGAGCGTGTGTTCCAGACTTACAGCAACAGCATTGCCAGCATCGAAGTCAAGCGTAGTGGTGATGTGCGCCGTGCCAAGCTGTACTACCTGCGTGGACGTACCGGTAAGGCTGCGCGTATCAAGGAAAAGGTCTGATTATTGCCTGATCTGTGGGGTTGGTTATGCTTCTTCGGCTAGCCAGCCCCATTTTCATTTCCTACCATCTGTTTTTCTCTGCTTGCCGCAGGGGAAATGTCTTTTTTTTTGTTTATTCCCTGCGTAAGTTTTATTATTTGTCAGGCATTTTCAGCAAAATGCCCGCTCTTCGCTGAATACTGTACATGCCTGCTGGTACTGCCTATGATTGGCAGCAATAACAAGGTTAAAAATAACAGAATTTATGCATCCGGGGGCATGAGTGCTTGATTTCTTACCTATATCTACCGTAATTGCCTGCCTGCTGCTGTTGGGCGTTATCGGGTCGGGTGTAATGTTTTTCATGCGTCAGCAACGTCAACAGCGCAACGAGTTGTATCTGGCGCAACAGAACATGCTGGTTTCTTCCTTGGCAGAGGTGATGGAACTGGCTGTGCTGGTTGATGGCAAGGGTATGGTTGATTTCATCAATCCTGCGACAGAACGGCTGCTCAAATACAAGATGCGCAGTGCTCGCGGCAAACATCATGCTGAATTGTTTTCCTTGCTTGACCCTGTTACCCGTCAGCCGATCCAGTGGTTGGTGCAGGAACAAGTACGCCAGACTGAGCGGACAGCCGTGCAAAGAGCGTTACTGGCGGCAGGCAATTTGGGGGAGTTGCAGGTCAACTACAGTGTGCAGACCATCCACTACGCGCAAGAAGAGGAGCCGTGGCACATGCTGTTGTTGCGTGACCAGACAGAGGTTCATGCCATGCAGGTGCGGCTCGATCATATTGAAATGCATGACCAGCAAACCATGTTGCTGAACCGAAAAAGTTTTGAGCAACGCTTGAAGGTGGCAATTGACCAGGTGCGCCAGCATGGTGTCAAACACTCTTTCTGCCTGATTTCGATGGATCAGTTCAAGCTGGTGAATGATTCGATGGGGCACAGTGCCGGTGATGTGCTAATTGATCGTATCTGCAAGATTCTTAAAGAAAATATTGATGCCAGACGCGATATTCTTGCCCGCCTTGGGGGTGACGAGTTTGGTATCCTGTTTCAGGAGAACGAGCCGTCAGTAGCGATTCGAGCGGTAGACCAAATTCGACGCAAACTGGAATCACACGAATTCGAGTGGAACAAAATGCGTCAGCAAGTGACCGCCAGCATTGCTTTTGTACCGCTGTATAAAGCTTTGGGGACACCCAACAAGGTTTTGTCGGTCGGGGATGCAGCGTGTCGTGTTGCCAAAGGCAAGGGTGGCAACCGTATCCATATCTACAAGCCGGATGACCAGGAGGTCATCAAGCAGCGGGGCAATATGGTCTGGCTGGGACGCTTGAAAAAGGCATTCGAGGCGGGCAATTTCAAACTGGTGGCGCAACCGATCCACCCTCTGGCTCCCGCTGAATTCAAGCGACCATTCCACCACTACGAGGTATTGATCCGGCTGTATGATGAGAATAATCAGCCGATTGTCCCTGACGAATTTATTCCTGCGGCTGAATATTATTCCATGATGCCGCGATTGGATCGCTGGGTGGTGCGTACCTTGTTGAAAGCCTTGCAGGATATTACCCAAAAAGTGCCACGCCCGGTTTTTGCGGTGAATCTGTCAGGGCAAAGCCTGGATGAGCCTGATTTTCTGCAATTTGTGCTGGAAGAAATCAAAACTGCGGGTATCAGCCCGGCGATGATCTGTTTCGAGATTACCGAACGGGTCGCCATCCATAATCTGGATTTGGCGCAGCAGTTTATTGATACCCTGAAAGGGCTGGGATGTAGTTTTTCACTGGATGATTTCGGTACAGGGGTCAGTTCGTTTGCGTATCTGAAATCCCTGCCGGTGGACTATCTGAAAATTGACGGTAGTTTCATCAAGGATATTGCTACGGACGATGTGGCACGGGCGATGGTACGCTCGGTGAATCAGGTTGGACACATGATGGGCGTACAAGTTATTGCCGAATACGTCGAAAATGAGCGGGTCATACAGATGTTGCGTGAAATTGGTGTTGATTTTGGGCAAGGCTACGGTATTTCCCGCCCGATTCCGCTGGAGAATGCCATCAATAATCACGTCTTGAAAGGGTAATCAAGGATGAAAATTCATATTCTGGGTATTTGTGGAACTTTCATGGGCGGTATTGCCTTGTTGGCACGGGAGCATGGTCATCAGGTGACAGGTTCCGACAGTAATGTTTATCCACCGATGAGTACCATGTTGGCGGAACAGGGTGTGGACATCATGCAGGGTTTTCAGTCGCAGGATTTGCCTGCCAATGCTGATGCGATTGTAGTCGGCAATGTCATGAAGCGCGGGCTGGAGGTGGTTGAATACATGCTCGACCGCAATCTGCCGTATATTTCCGGCCCGCAATGGCTGGGTGAAAACATCCTGCGTGACCGCTGGGTGCTGGCGGTGGCAGGGACGCATGGCAAGACCACCACGTCCAGCATGTTGGCGTGGATTCTGGAATATGCAGGGTTGAAACCGGGGTTTCTGATCGGTGGTGTACCGGAAAATTTCGGGGTATCCGCGCGGTTGGGTGATTCGCCATTTTTCGTGGTGGAAGCCGACGAATATGATACGGCTTTTTTCGACAAACGTTCCAAGTTCGTACATTACCACCCGCGCACGGTCATCCTGAATAATCTGGAATATGACCATGCCGATATTTTCCCCAATGTCGAGGCGATCAAGACCCAGTTTCATCACTTGATGCGTACCGTGCCAGGCAGTGGTCTGGCAGTGGTCAATGCACAGGATGCCAACCTGCGAGATACGCTGGCAATGGGGTGCTGGACTCCCGTGGAAACCTTTGCGGATGGCGACTGGCGGGCTGAGTATCTGCAAGCGGATGGTAGTGAATTCCGTGTGTTCTGTAAGGGAGATGAACAGGGCATTGTGCGCTGGTCGCTGTTGGGAGAACACAACGTCAATAACGCATTGGCTGCCATTGCAGCAGCGCGTCATGCGGGTGTGCCTGCTGCCCATGCGATTGCTGCCTTGGCAGAATTCCAAGGGGTGAAACGGCGAATGCAGATGCGGGGGCAAGTGCGTGGTGTGACTGTCTACGATGACTTTGCCCATCACCCGACGGCTATTACCACCACGCTGGCAGGTTTGCGAGCCAAAGTCGGTAATGCTCGTATCGTTGCCTTGCTAGAGCCACGTTCCAACACCATGCGCATGGGGACGCACAAGGCGCAACTGGCGGCTTCCCTGCAAGCTGCCGATCAGGTTTTCCTCTACCAGCCACAAGGGTTAGGTTGGGATCTTGCTGATGTAGTAGACGAGCTGGGCGAAAAAGGCTGTTTGCTACATGATGTTGATGAGCTGGCGGCGCTTGTTACCCAGCAGGCGCAAGCGGGAGACCACATTCTGGTCATGAGTAATGGCGGGTTCGGCGGGATTCATGACAAGCTGCTGGTGAAGTTGGCTGTTTGAGGATTGCTCCCTTGCCAAAAAACATTACCCTGATCATGACTGGTGCATCCGGCGCACAATACGGCTTGCGTTTGCTGGAATGTTTGTTGCAGGCCGGTTGCCGGGTATATTTGCTGCTGTCACGTCCCGCACAAGTTGTGATCAACATGGAAACTGAACACCGCCTGCCGGGGCGAGCCAGCGAAATACAGGTGTATTTCAACCAGCTTTATGGGGCGCAGCCGGGGCAGTTGCAGGTATTTGAGCGCGAGCAGTGGGCAGCACCAATTGCCAGTGGTAGTGCAGTAGCAGATGCAACCGTGGTTTGTCCCTGCACGACCGGCACGCTGTCAGCCATTGCCAGTGGCAGCAGTCGCAACCTGATTGAACGTGCTGCTGATGTTGCTTTGAAAGAACGCAAAAAACTGATTTTGGTCGTGCGCGAAACGCCATTTTCCGAAATCCACCTAGAAAACATGCTGAAACTGGCGCGGATGGGGGTTATCATCATGCCCGCCAATCCGGGCTTTTACCATCGCCCGGCATCCGTGCAGGAACTGGTTGATTTCATGGTGGCGCGGGTACTGGATCATCTGGATATTCCACAAGCGCTCATGCCGCGTTGGGGGCAGGCAGCCCCGCAGGAACAACAGAATTTTTAATTGACAATACAGGAGCTAAGCCATGGCAGCCATGGAAATGACCGCAGAAGATTTTGAAGAAACCATCACCACTAACGACATCGTTGTTATTGATTTCTGGGCTCCCTGGTGTGGGCCGTGCCGTTCTTTTGCACCGATTTTCGAGAAAGTTTCCGATAATCACTCCGACATCGTGTTCGCCAAAGTGAATACGGAAGAAGAACAGGCTTTGGCGGGACATTTCCAGATCCGCTCCATTCCGACCCTGATGATTTTCCGTGAACAGGTCATCATCTTTGCGGAAGCAGGCATGTTGAGTGAGCCGCAACTGGAGCATGTGATTGCGCAAGTTCGCACGCTGGACATGGATAAGGTGCGGGCGGACATCGCCGCCCAGCAGGAAGGTTAAGCCTAACTTTTCAAATTCCCCACAGGGCAAAGCCGCAAATCAGACCGATGGCAATAATGCCATAGAGTTCAACGGCTTTGCCCCGCCCCAGAATTGTCAGGGCGGAAGCCGTTTCTGGCATCTCGTTCAGCCCGTTTTCGGCAGCGCTTTGCAGATCATCCAGCAACAGGTGTAATAAGTAACCTGTTCCGGCTGCGATGAAAGCAGGTAAAGCTGCCGCGTAATCGGCGGTCAGATAGGCTACCCAGGCAACGCCCAGCGACAGGCAAACGGCGGCTATGACCGAATGGGTACGGCTGCCGCGTTTCATCACGGCGTGCAACAAATCCCAGAAACGGGAGACCATGAACAGCGACAGGACGACCGCCAGGATCAGGTCAGTCGGTCGGTAAAAAAACTGGATGGATGGGACAACAACCGCCGCCAGTTTGGTCAGAAACCGGGTAATCTTGAAATTAAGTGAGTTTTCGTCGTCAATATCCGGTAATAAAGCCCCAACGTAGCCACTCAGGGCAATGGCTCCCACTGCGTCTAAACCCAGATGTGGCAACAGACTGATGGATGTGGCTCCAGCACCAACCCCTACGGCTATGGCAGCCGCTTGATGCGTCATGCACTTTGTCATGCTCGTTTCCCCAATGTTTATTTTGTACTGTTATCTGAGACATTTTGTAGACGATTTCATTCCCGCCCCCAGGAATGTTTTTCGTCAATTTCTTTTGTTGTTTACGGGCACAATCATGCCAAAATTTTGCTTATGAACATAGCCGTTTCGTAAAGAAAAGCCGGGCTTGCGCCCGGCTCGTTTTCCCCTGTTTAAAACTGACCAAACCCGTGGGGTGAGGGTTCAGCTTCCTCCCAGCTTTTTATCCGGTAATGTGATATGGGCGCACACGCAAAAAGGAGAGGGGACGGGCGTTCCCTCTCGTGGGCTTTTGCGTCGATATTATGGGAAGGATATTTTTTATCATTGTTTAATTTTATAACAGCCACGCTTGTGTGGTCAATAAGTATTCATCGGCAATAGCTGCCAGGAGTCCCGGATAGCTGTTACAATCGCGTCCATGTCAGGAAATAGCTTTGGAAAACTGTTTAGCGTGACCTCCTTCGGTGAGAGTCACGGCCCCGCAATCGGCTGCATCGTGGATGGCTGCCCGCCTGGACTCGCCCTCACGGAAGCTGATATTCAAACCGACCTTGACCGGCGCAAGCCGGGGCAAAGCCGTCATACCACCCAACGGCGCGAAGCCGATGAAGTGCAAATCCTTTCCGGCGTGTTCGAGGGCAAGACCACCGGCACGACCATTGCGCTCTTGATCCACAATACGGATCAGCGTTCCAAGGATTACAGCGACATCATGGATCGCTTCCGCCCCGGTCACGCCGATTACACCTACTACAAGAAGTACGGTTTCCGCGATTACCGAGGCGGCGGGCGTTCGTCGGCGCGGGAAACGGCGATGCGCGTGGCGGCTGGTGCAATTGCCAAGAAGTGGTTGCAGGAGCGTTACGGCGTACTGATTCGCGGTTACCTGTCGCAGCTCGGCCCGATTGTGGCGGAAACGCTCGACTGGGACGAAATTGCCAACAACCCGTTCTTCTGCCCGGATGCCAGCAAGGTGCAACCGATGGAAGAGTACATGGATGCTTTGCGCAAGGAAGGCAATTCCGTCGGGGCAAAGATCACCACCGTGGCTTCCAACGTGCCGCCGGGCTGGGGCGAACCGATTTTCGACCGGTTGGATGCGGACATTGCCCATGCGATGATGTCGATCAATGCCGCCAAGGGTGTGGAAATCGGCGCGGGTTTCGACTGTGTGGCGCAAAAAGGCACGGAACACCGTGATGAAATCACCATGGCAGGCTTCCTCAGCAATAACGCGGGCGGCATTCTGGGAGGTATTTCGTCGGGGCAGGAAATCGTGGTGCATACCGCCTTCAAACCGACTTCGAGTATGCGCATTCCGGGGCGTACCGTGAACCTGGAGGGCGAAGCGGTGGAAGTGATTACCAAAGGCCGCCATGACCCGTGCGTGGGCATCCGCGCTACCCCGATTTGCGAGGCCATGTTGGCTATTACGCTGATGGATCATGCCTTGCGGCATCGGGCGCAGAATGCGGATGTGGTGACGGATTTGCCGGATATTCCTGCTTCACCTTGAGTAGCCCCACCCTTCCAGCTTCCTCCGTAAAGCCGCCGTATGTGCGGCTTTCGGTTTTCTATTTCACCTATTTTGCCGCGCTAGGTATTTTCGTACCGTACTGGACGGTGTACCTGAAGAATGTTGCCGGTTTTTCCGCTGCGCAAATCGGCGAGCTGATGGCAGTATTCATGGCGAGCAAGGTGATCGCACCCTTCATTTGGGGCTGGCTGGCAGACCATAGCGGGCAACGCTTGCGCATTATCCGACTGGCGAGTTTGCTGGCGGTGGTGTGTTTCGCGGGGGTGTACTGGCAGCACAGCTACGGCTGGATGCTGCTGGTGATGGCGGGCTTCGGCTTTTTCTGGAATGCGTCGTTGCCACAGTTTGAGGCATTGACGCTTAACCATCTGGGTGAATATATCGGGCGCTATAGCTGGATTCGGCTATGGGGGTCGATCGGGTTCATTGTGATGGTGGTGAGTTTGCCGCCCCTGCTGGATAGCTGGGGCATTGAGCGGGCGGTGGATGCCATGTTGCTGCTGTTCATCACTATTTGGCTTACCACGTGGCTGGTACGCGACAAGCCACACCATGCCCATGCCGAAAACACCAGCCGTTTGCGTGAAGTCATCCGTCAGCCTGCGGTGTGGATGCTGTTGCTGGCGTGTGCCTTGCAACAGGCTAGCCACGGGGTCTATTACACCTTTTTCAGCCTGTATCTGGAAGACCACGGCTATTCACGCAACTTCACCGGTTGGATGTGGGCGCTGGGGGTGGCAGCGGAAGTGGTGCTGTTTGTGTTCATGCACCGACTAATCCAGCGTTTCGGGGCGGAACGCTTGTTTGTGCTGGCGATGTTGCTCACCGGCATTCGCTGGATTCTGCTGGGAGCGTGGGTGGATAACCTGCCGGTCTTGTTGTTGGCGCAGGTGTTGCACGCGGCAACTTACGGGTTGTTCCACGCTTCTGCTATCCATGTGGTACATCACGTGTTTCCGGGCAAGTTGCAAGGGCGTGGGCAGGCGTTGTATTCCGGGGTAAGCTACGGGCTGGGCGGTGCACTGGGCAGTCTGCTGAGTGGCTACGGCTGGGAAACGCTGGGGTCGGCGCAAACGTTTTATATTGCAACGGTGGTAGTGAATGTGGGGCTGTTCCTGAGTCTGTATGCCATCCGCGATTTGGGGAAACACTATGCACAACAAGTTGGATGAAACTGCTATCTGCACCCGGCTGGATACCGCTACACAGGCAGGTTTGTGCAAAATCCACGTATTCCAGCAACTGGATTCCACCAACCGCTGGTGTTTGCAGGAAGGGCAGTGCGGCGATGTGTGCCTTGCCGAACAGCAAACCGCTGGGCGTGGGCGATGTGGGCGGCAATGGGAATCACCAGCGGGCAGCAATGTTTACCTTTCCCTGCGCTGGTGTTTTGCACACGTGCCGCCACATTTGCCCCTGCTCAGCCTTGTGACCGGGCTGGCAGTGGCGGAAGCGCTCGAAGATTGTGCGCTAGCAGGACATGGCCTGAAATGGCCTAACGATCTGTACTATGCTGACAGGAAACTGGGCGGTATCCTGCTGGAAGCGGTGGGATCGCTGGAGCAGGTGGTCATCGGTATCGGCCTGAACGTCAACATGCTGCCGGAAGAAGTCGCCGTTATTGACCAGCCGTGGATCAGTCTGCGGGCAATCCATGGTGACAGGCTGGATCGCAATGTACTGGTTGCTGCCATTCTCCGGCGACTGGTGACGCAGTTGCAGGAATTTCCAATGCTGGATATGGCGCGTTTTCGGCAGGATTGGCAGCGTTGGGATGTGTTGGCAGGTCGCCCGGTGCGGGTACTTTCCGGTAGCCAGGTATCGGAAGGTGTTGCCTATGGGGTTGATACTCAGGGACAATTGCAGCTCAAGGGAGCAGATGGTTCCCTCAGGACTTTTTCTTCGGCAGATGTATCGGTGCGCATGTGACAATTTTGCTGGTAGATGCAGGCAATTCACGCCTGAAATGGTCAGAGCTGGATGCGTCGGGCGGCATTTCCGCCCAACAAGCGTTGGCGTATGCGGAGCGTCCGGCCTTGGCGGTATTTCTGGATTTGCTGGATGTCTACCCTGCGGTGCAGCATATTACGCTGGTGCATGTGTTGACCCACCTGTTTGATGATAGCGTGCAGGAAGTGTGTGCGGAACGTGGCATTGGCTTGCATGTGGTGCGTTCCGTGGAAAGTGCGTATGGCATTACCTCCGGCTATCAGAATCCTGTTTCGCTGGGTGCTGACCGCTTTGTTGGGCTGGTGGCTGGTCATCGGCTGGCGGGGCGGCAAGCCTGTATTGTGGTGGATTGCGGTACTGCCGTGACCATTGATGCGGTGGAACAGGATGGGCAGCATCTGGGTGGTCTGATCCTGCCCGGCTTGCAATTGTCGGCAGATGCACTGATTGCCCGTGCGCAAAACCGTCTTTCCCTGTCGTTTGACCAGCCCACGATTTTTGCCGACGCAACCAGCCGTGCCATTGGTGGCGGTTGTCTGTTCGGGCTGATAGGAGCGATTGAAGGCATTTGCAAACGGATGCAACACGCCATGACCAGTATGCCGTTGCGTGTCCTGACCGGTGGGGATGCTGAACACTTGCGCCCGTGGTTGCCAGGTGATTGTCTGGTGCAACCGGATTTGTTGATGCGTGGTTTGCACTACATCACCGAGGAGGAGGCATGTATCCGCTGCTGATCCTGCTGTTATTACTCAACCTGTCGGTCTTGACTTGGAATGTGGTGCTGTCGCCGGACGCAGCCTATGCCCGACCACCGCTGACTGATGCTGGTGTTCCGGAACTGGAATTGCGCCATGATGTGGAAGATGTCGTCTACAACAGCAATGCGGTTGGTACGCAAAGCAGTTGTTATACTCTTGGCCCTTACAACAGCGAAAAGGCCGCGCAACTGGTGGCAGACAAGGTGCACAGCTTCGGGTTGGCAACTCAGGTGCGGGCAATGCGCAGCATGGAAACACTCAATTTCCTTGTTTACATTCCACCGTTGCCTGACCATGCCAGTGCCGAACAGACCGCCAAGGACATCGCCAGTTTTGACGTGCGAGACGTGCTGATCATCAATGAAGGCCCTTACCAGAATGCGATTTCATTGGGCTTTTTCAACAACCTCAACAAGGCCAAACGCCACGCGGAATACATCCGCTATCTGGGCTACGATGCCCGCTACACCGAACAGCAAACTGCACGGGAAGTGTTTTGGCTGGACTACGATGAGCCGTTTGGCAGCAATGCACCCGTGCAGGCGTGGAGTGCGGCAATAGACGCAACCTCGGAAGTCCAGCGGATTCCGAGGGTATGCAAATAGTGCCGTCATGCGGTTTAGCGAAACGGTATCAGCCCCGCCATAAACGGGTCAAACTCCGGTTCCGGCAGCCGGTACAGTTTCAACCACGCCTTGAGCGCCTTCACATCGCGGAACAGGCGCAAATCTTGCTGAATGCGGGCAATTTCATCCTGTAGGGTGCGGATGTCCTGTTTGAGCAAGCCCCCCAGCCGTTTGGGCGAGAGCGGCGCGTAAGGTGGCAAGCCCAGCATCAGGCGGATTTCGTCTTCCTTGAACAGGACTTCATCCTGTATTTCCCGCAACTGTTCCGACAGGATTTTGTTGTAATGCTTGAGGCGGTCAGCAGCGATGTTGTTGAGTTTGCTCTGGTCGATCTGTTCCACCGCCAGTTGCAGTTCCAGCAGCTTGAGCAAATCCTTGTTGCCGTAAGCGACCGTGACTTGCTGCATCAGCTCGGTCTTGCGTTCGCGTTCCACCGGGTCTTGCTCACGGTCGGGGTGCAGGGCACTGGTCAATTGGCGGTAAACTGCCTGGATGGATTTGCTGACATTGGCGGCTTCTTCGGCCTGTTGGGCTTCCTTTGCCAGTTGTTTGGCGCTTTTTTTGCGCTGGGGGCGGGCGGCAGCCGCTTCCTGTGCTTGTGCCTGTTGCTGCTGGACTTTTTCTGCCAGCCGTGCTGCTGTCGCTTGTGGGTTGCTCATGTCCAGTTCATCGTCGTCCAGCATCACCCCGAATTCTTGTTCCAGCATTGACTTGATAAAGTCGTTTGCCATCGCCTGTTCTTCCTGCGCTTCGCTGTCGTAATCGCCGCCGCTGTATTTGTTGTACAGCGTTTTCAGTGTGTCATCGTCCTTGCGTCGCAGCAGTTCTTCGCAAAGTTCACAAATCAGGTGACTCAGTTTTTCCTGCTGGTTGGTGGTGAACTTGTGGCTGGTGAACTGCTGGTCAAGCAGGTCAGCCATCGCACGTTGTTGTTCATGCATGGTGGCACGTAGCGGTTCCAGTTTTTCGGCCGCTTCCTGACGTACCGCGTTGAATGTTTCCTGCCATTCCGCCAGCAGCTTTTTCTGGGTGTCGATTTTCTTGATCAGGCTGTTGAATTTTTTCTGTGCCGGGGAAAGGCTGGCTTGGGCAGGCTCAGTCTGGATGTGGACGACTTTGGAAGAAGGCATGTTATTTTCCTTGTGCAGGCAGAGGGGAATGCGCGTGAAGATTAGCACAATTCCAGCTAGATGATGCCCTGCAAAATCGGTAGTATGTACCCCTTTTCCAACGGCAGTTTATCGATTTATGGCTGGCAAAACGCTCTACGACAAAGTTTGGGATGCGCATGTGGTGCGGCAAGAGGCCGACGGCACGTGTTTGCTCTATATTGACCGTCATTTGGTGCATGAAGTCACCTCGCCGCAAGCATTTGAAGGCTTGAAACTGGCTAACCGCCAGCCGTGGCGCATCAATTCGATGGTCGCCGTACCTGACCACAATGTACCAACCATCGGTCTGGAGCATGGCATTACCGACCCGGTTTCACGCCTGCAAGTCGAAACACTGGATGAAAACTGCCGCGATTTCGGTATCACCGAATTCCGTTTGGGCGACATCCGCCAGGGGATCGTCCACGTCATCGGCCCTGAGCAAGGTGCAACCCTGCCGGGCATGACCGTGGTTTGTGGTGATTCGCACACTTCCACCCACGGTGCATTCGGCGCACTTGCTCACGGTATCGGTACATCCGAAGTCGAACACGTGATGGCAACCCAATGCCTTATCCAGAAAAAGATGAAAAACATGCTGGTGAGTGTGGATGGCAAGGTCGGTTCCGGTGTGACCGCCAAAGACATCGTGCTGGCCATCATTGGTGAAATCGGTACTGCCGGTGGCACAGGTTATGCCATCGAATTCGGTGGGCAAGCGATCCGTGACCTGTCGATGGAAGGGCGCATGACCCTGTGCAACATGGCGATTGAAGGTGGGGCGCGTGCCGGTATGGTGGCAGTGGATGACACCACCATCGAATACGTCAAAGGCCGCCCGTATGCACCCAAGGCCGCAGACTGGGACAAGGCTGTTGCGGCCTGGAATCACCTGCATTCCGATGAGGATGCCGTGTTTGACCGGGTGGTACGTCTGGATGCTGCCAGCATCAAGCCGCAAGTTACCTGGGGTACATCACCGGAAATGGTGATTCCCGTTGATGGCAATACCCCCGACCCCGAACAGGAAAGCGATAGCGTCAAGGCTAACGGTATCCGTGCCGCCCTGAAATACATGGGGCTGCAAGCCAACACCCCGATCAGCAGCGTGCAGATCGACAAGGTGTTCATTGGTTCTTGCACCAACTCGCGCATTGAGGATTTGCGGGCTGCCGCCGACATTGCCAAAGGCCGCAAGGTTGCCAGCAATGTGAAACTGGCGATGGTGGTTCCCGGTTCCGGTCTGGTCAAACAACAGGCTGAACAGGAAGGGCTGGACAAAATCTTCATCGAAGCCGGGTTTGAATGGCGTGCACCGGGCTGTTCCATGTGTTTGGCGATGAATGCCGACCGGTTGGAACCGGGCGAGCGTTGCGCTTCCACCTCCAACCGCAACTTTGAAGGGCGGCAAGGGCAGGGGGGGCGTACCCACTTGGTTAGCCCGGCAATGGCTGCGGCTGCGGCAGTCACCGGTCACTTCGTCGATGTGAGGGCACTGTAATGGAAAAATTTGTTGTACACACTGGCCTGGTTGTGCCGCTTGACCGTTCCAATGTTGATACGGATGCGATTATTCCCAAGCAATACCTGAAATCCATCAAGCGTACCGGTTTTGGCCCCACCCTGTTTGATGACTGGCGCTATAACGAGCCGGGCGAGCCGGGTATGGATCACAGCCAGCGGTCGGTCAATGCCGGTTTCGTGCTGAATTTCCCGCGTTATGCCGGTGCATCGGTGCTGCTGGCACGTGAAAACTTTGGTTGTGGTTCCTCGCGTGAGCACGCAGTGTGGGCGTTGACGGATTATGGTATCCGTACCGTGATTGCCCCGAGTTTTGCCGATATTTTCTTCAATAACAGCTTCAAGAATGGCCTGTTGCCGCTGGCCTTGCCTGTCGAAGTGGTTGAACAGTTGTTCCGCGAAACACAGGCTCAGGAAGGCTACCAGTTGACGGTGGATTTGCCGAACCAGCAAGTAGTGACGCCTGCTGGTGATGCGTTTGCCTTCAGCATCGACGAGTTCCGCAAATACTGCCTGTTGAACGGGTTGGATGACATTGGTCTGACCCTGCAACATGCTGACGACATCCGTGCCTATGAAGTACAGCGCAAACAGCAAGCACCCTGGTTGTTTTAATGATTTTGATTGGATTGGTAACGAAATAATGACACACAAAATTCTCGTGCTGCCCGGCGACGGTATCGGGCCTGAAATCGTGGCGGAAGCTGTCAAGGTGCTGGACGTTTTCAAGGCGGAAGGCTCCCTGGATGCAACGTTTGAATACGCCAACATCGGTGGTATTGCCTATGACCGTGAAGGTCAGCCTTACCCGGAAACCACCCAGGCACTGGCGAAAGCCTCCGATGCCATCCTGCTGGGAGCGGTTGGTGGCCCGCAGTACGACACGCTGGATCGTCCACTGCGCCCGGAACGTGGTTTGCTCGCTATCCGTGCTGATCTGGGCTTGTTTGCCAACCTGCGCCCGGCGATCCTGTACGAAGAACTGGCTTCTGCTTCCACCCTGAAACCGGAAGTGGTGGCAGGTCTGGACATCATGATTGTGCGTGAATTGACTGGCGGCATCTATTTTGGGCAGCCCCGTGGCATTCGGGTGCTGGAAAATGGTGAGCGTCAGGGCTTCAACTCTGCCACCTACACTGAATCGGAAATTGAGCGCATTGCCCGCGTTGGTTTTGAAACTGCCATGAAGCGCAACAAGCGCCTGTGTTCCGTCGACAAGGCCAACGTGCTGGAAGTGTGCGAACTGTGGCGTGAAATCGTCGAGAAAGTCGGTAAGGAATACCCTGAAGTCGAGCTTTCCCACATGTACGTTGATAATGCGGCGATGCAACTGGTGCGTGCGCCCAAGCAGTTTGATGTTATCGTTACCAGCAACCTGTTTGGTGATGTCCTGTCGGATGCGGCAGCGATGCTGACCGGCTCCATTGGCATGTTGCCGTCGGCTTCCCTGAATGCCTCTGCCTGTGGCCTGTACGAGCCGATCCACGGTTCTGCACCCGACATTGCAGGCAAAGGGATTGCCAACCCGCTGGCAACCATCCTGTCTGCTGCCATGCTGCTGCGTTATAGCCTCAACCGTGCCGATCTGGCTGACCGTATCGAAGTCGCCGTGAAAAAAGTACTGGCTGATGGAGTACGCACAGGCGACATCTATACTGACGGTTGCCAAAAAGTCGGTACGGCAGCGATGGGTGATGCTGTCGTTGCGGCATTGCAAGGTTAAGTCATGAACAAAGTGGATGTTGCTGTTGTTGGGGCGACCACGCTGGTCGGTGAAGCCATGCTGGATTTGCTGGCTTCCCGCAAGTTTCCGGCAGGTCGTGTGTATGCACTGGAAGCAGAAACCGACGGTGAACAGGATGTCGATTTCGGCAACAAAACCCTGGATGTCGAGCCGCTGGCAGATTTCGATTTTGCTAGCGTGCAGCTTGTGCTGTTTGCAGCCGGTGAGGACATCGCTGCCCGTTATGCACCGGAAGCAGTAGTCGCAGGCTGTGTCGTTATCGACGATAGCGCCTGTTTTCGTTTTGATGCCGATGTGCCTTTGGTAGTGGCAGAAGTCAATCCGCAGGATATTGCCGCTGGCAAGACCCGTCGGATCATTGCCAATCCTGGTAGTACGGTCAGCCAGATACTGGCAGTACTCAAACCCTTGCATGATCGTGTCACTGTCACTCGCATCAACGCGGTGACTTTCCAGGCAGTTTCAGGAAGCGGCAGGGCGGGAGTGGATGAGCTGGCTCGTCAGACTGCCCAGTTGTTGAATGCCCGCCCGGTCGAACCCAGCCTGTATCCACGCCAGATTGCGTTCAACCTTTTGCCACACATCGGTGCTTTCCAGGAAAACGGCTATACTTGGGAAGAAATGAAGATGGTGCTGGAAACGCGCAAAATACTGGGTGAGGCAACGTTGCCGGTAAACCCGAGTGCGGTGCGTGTTCCCGTATTTTTCGGACATGCCGTAGCCCTGCACGTCGAAACCGCGCAAAAACTGTCAGCAGCAGAAACCGTTCGTCTGCTGACAGCCGCTGCGGGTGTGACGGTGCTGGATGAACGTGCTGATAGTGGTTATGCCACTCCCGTCACAGACGCAGTGAATACGGATACGGTGTATGTCAGCCGTATCAGGGAAGATATTTCCTGTGCAGCAGGTCTGGATTTGTGGGTGGTTGCGGATAATGTGCGCAAAAGTGCCGCATTGAATGCTGTACAGATTGCTGAAATATTAGTGCGCGATTATCTGCCGGATTGGTTAAGCGGGAATTAATTCGCTATTATCGACAATAGGCTTAGGATATGAAGCAGATTTTGTGCAGTGTCCGGGCTTGCTTGGGTATAGCGTTGCTTAGCGTAACGTACTGATATATAGTTCCAGCGTAACAACAACAACCAGAATCGCTATTCATCAAAAAAATAAGGGCTAATAAGAAATTTAGTTAAGGTGATGAATCAGGGATGCCACAATCATACAGATACAAAGGGGAATTGCAGTGAATAAACAGGCTCTGAGCTTAGCTGTATTCATCGCCGGTGCATATCCTGCGGCCTCCAACGCCTTGGGGCTTGGGGACATCGAATCCAGTTCTCACCTGAACCAGCCACTTCGTGCCACCATTGACTTGCTGGCGGCAGCTCCTGCGGATGCTAGCCAGATTCAGGTACGTCTGGCGTCTCCTGATGTGTTCAACCGAGTAGGTGTGGCGCGTCCTGATTTTCTCGGCAATCTGAATTTCACTCCTTCCGTGCAGGGCGGCAAGCCAGTTATTCTGGTCACGTCTGATGTGCCCATGCAGGAACCGTTTGTCAATTTCCTGCTGGAAGTCAGTTGGCCCCAGGGGCAATTGCTCAAAGAATATACCGTGATGCTTGACCCGCCAGTACTGATGCAACCTGGCAATACGGTCGCGGGTGACGCAACGGTGCGTGCCGAACCCAAGGCGGCTGGAACTGTGCGTCGTCCAGCGCAACAACAGCAAGCCAGTCAGGGTGCTCAGCCACCCGCACGTCAGGCTGCTACGGCACAACAGGCAAGCAACCGGACTTACCGCGTCAAACCGGGTGATACCCTGTTCCGGGTAGCTTCACGCCTTCAGCAGTCTGGTGTGAGCAATGACCAGATGATGATGGCGCTGTTCCGGGCAAATCCGAATGCTTTCATTGGCGGCAATATCAACAATCTGCGTTCAGGTGTCGAAGTGAAAGCACCGGCTGCCAATGAGGCCAGTAGTGTTTCCCGCGCTGAAGCTCGCCGCGAAATTCGTCAGCAAAATGCCGCTTGGCGCGAATTGCGCAAGACACTGGCCAAAAATACCGTTCCGCAAAAAGCCACAGGTGCGGCGGACAAGCCTGCCACGACTGCTCAGGCTCCAGCCAAACTGGCGGATAATAATGCGGCTGCCAACAATGTTGCCAAGACCCCAGACAAGGCGCGTCTGGAAGTGCTGGGGGCAAAAGCAGGGCAGACAACCGACAGCAAAGCAGCAGTAGCTGCCGGGAATGCCAAGCTGACAGAGCTGGAAAAAGAGCTGTCTTTGGCACGTGAGTCCCTGACCGCACGTCAGAATGAAAACAACGAGCTCAAGTCACGTATTTCTGATCTTGAAGCCCTCATGGGCAAGAAAGACCGCTTGATCTCCTTGCGCGACGAGCAACTGGCCGGTTTGCAGAAACAACTGACTGACAAGGGAGTTGCTGTTCCACCGGTTACGGGCAGCGAGACAACTACTGACAACGCAGCCAGCAAGCCAGCGCAACAGGCGGCTACACCTCAGACAACGCCACCAGATCAGGGTAAGGACATCCAGACCCATGTTGCCAATGTAACGGGGCAAGGCAATGATGCCGTCTTGCGGGGTGAGCAGAAACCAGCTACTACTACGCCAGATGCGCCGAACCAAGCTGTTCCGGCACAGCCTACAACCCCAGCACAACCGGCAACGCCAGCGAATCAGGCTACTCCGGCACAATCGGCAACACCCGCGAATCAGGTTACTCCGGCAGCCCAGGGTACTGAACAGCAAGCCGCTGTTCCTGACAGACCAACTCCGGCTGGTTTGGCAATGGGCGGGCGTTCCAGCATACCGTTGACACCTCCGGTAGAAACCAAACCTGCCGAGCAGAACAATACAACCGTGGTGCCGGTTTCCCCGGTAACAGGTGGCGATGCGAATAACAAGCCGCCCAAGGTGTTCGCCGACCAAAGTGAGGGCAACGATGACCTGCTGAGCTTGCTGACTTCACCACTGGCTTTGCAAATCGGTGCAGGTTCATTGGCGCTGCTGCTGTTGTTATGGTTGCTGGGTCGCCGTCGCAAACCGGCTGGACGGGCGGATTACAAAGCATCCGGTCTACGTGATGAACCGGATGTTGGCACGGACAACTTCCATGCCGCTGACAGCTTTGATCTGGGTGCTCTGGAAAATGAGCTGGACAAAGCTGAAACACGCGGAGAGAAATTTGATGATCATCACGGGCATGATGCAGCCGACCCATTTGGTGTCGCAGGCGGTGCATGGGATGATGTATCTGACAGCAAGTCAGTCAGCGGTGATGGTCAGGAAGAAGATGATCTTTTGACCGAAGCCAATGTTTACATCGCCTACGGTTTGTATCAGCAGGCTGAAAGCGAGTTGAAGAAAGGCATTGAACGTCATCCTGAGCGTCTGGAATATCGGCACAAGCTGCTTGAGTGCTACTTTGTTGCCAACAACCGCGAAGCATTCGACCGTCAGGCCAGCCAGTTCGCCGGTCTGGAAGGTAATAACAAGTCTGCCTTGTGGAAAGCCATTGCTGAATGGGGGCGCAAGATCAGCCCTGATAACGCTCTCTATCAGGAGAATGGTCTCGGCAAGGTGGGTGGCGTAGCCGCTACGGTTGCTGCCGCACTCGGTGGAGTTGCTGCTGCAACGGCATCGGTTGCAGCAGTGGCAAGCCATGATGACACAACATCCGTCAAACCACAGGATAAACCGGTTAGTGTCACGGATGATTTTGAACTGGATCTGGATCGTGCCTTGGGTGAGCTGGACATGGAAGCCAAGCCTGTTGCGGTTGAGAGTAAGGCATCTGCGGATGATGAATTCGCTGACCTTGATCTCGGCGATCTTGATTTTGACGGTCTGGATCTTGACAAACTGTTGCAGGATGACGAGCGTCCATCCCGTGATGTGCCTACCACACCTGCTGTTGCCGCAACAGCATTTGACGATGAGTTACCGGATTTGTCTGATTTTGATGAACCGGTGCAAAAAACCACTCCACAACCAGTTGTGGCAGCGGTAGACGATGATTTCGAGCTGGATCTGACTGATCTGGATCTGGAGTTGGGGCTTGAGGACAAACAGCCTGAGCCAGTAGCCTTTGGCATCGTGCCAACCATTGCAGACGGCGATAATCTGCTGGATTTCGTTACTGATGAACCAGTCAAGCCAGCACCCATAGCGGCTGCTGTTATGGAGCCGGAAGTACCTGTGGCGAAAGCTGCCGGTCACGTCGCCAACCTTAACTTGCACCTGGATAATGCCAGTGGCATCAACCGTATTTTGCCGAAAGACACATTCTACGCTCCGGCAGAAAGTGCTGATGGGGATTGGTTGGGTGATATTGATGATGCCCTGTCGTTCCTTGACTTCCCGGATGAGGAAATCGACCTGCACGAGGCGCATATCAGTACCAAGCTGGATTTGGCGCGTGCCTATCTGGACATGGGCGATATTGAAGGTGCTCGCAGCACACTGGAAGAGGTCATGGTTGAAGGTAATGATGACCAACGTCGTGAAGCCGAAGTGCTGTTGCATCAGACAGGTTGAGCAATCCACGTTTTCCCGTTATAAAGGCCGGTTCATCCGGCCTTTTTTTATTTACGTAACCCGGTCAAGCCCATGAGATTTGCAGCCTGTATCGAATATGACGGAACGCCTTTTTATGGCTGGCAACGGCTTGCCCATGCCCCCACGGTGCAGGAACACGTCGAACAGGCACTGTCGACCGTGGCAGCACATCCGGTCAGCGTGGTGTGTGCTGGTCGGACGGATTCCGGTGTACACGGGCTAGGGCAAATTATCCATTTTGATACGGATGCCCAGCGACCTGAACGGGGCTGGCTGTTTGGTTGCAATGCCCACTTGCCGGATGCGATTGCCCTGCGCTGGATCCAGCCTGTGGCGGATACCTTTCATGCGCGTTTTTCTGCGTTTGCCCGTCGTTACCGCTATGTCATCCTGAATAGGCTTGCCCGCCCGGCCTTGCTGCAAAACCGTGTCTACTGGCAACATGGCAGGCTGGATGCAGAGGCTATGCATCTTGCTGCGCAGGTGTTGGTGGGGGAGCAGGATTTTTCCAGTTTCCGTGCAGCGGGCTGTCAGGCCAGTCATGCCATCCGCGAGATTCACTCGGTACAGGTGACGCGCACAGGGGATTTCCTGTATGTCGATATTGTGGCGAATGCCTTTCTGCATCACATGGTGCGTAATATCGTCGGCTCACTGGTGAAAGTGGGAGCAGGTGAACATCCGGTAACATGGATGGCAGAACTGCTGGCATGGCGTGACCGTACCAAAGCGGGGATGACAGCCCCTGCGGCAGGATTGTATTTTGTACATGTTGCGTATCCAGCGGAATTTGGGCTACCCGATACCTACACCTTACCGTTTTTCCATAGCTGAAGGAGATTGCCATGCAGGCATTGCAAGCACAGGACTTGTTACGTACCCGCTGTTATATCAATGGCGAGTGGGTAGATGCTGATGCCGGTCAGACCATGCTGGTTGTCAATCCGGCAACTGGCGAAAAACTGGCTGATGTGCCGCTGTGTGGTGCAAACGAAACCCGCAAGGCCATTGCTGCCGCAGAGCTTGCCTTGCCTGCCTGGCGAGAGAAAACGGCAGCAGAACGCGGGCGTGTCCTGCGCCGCTGGGCTGAGCTGTTGCTGGCACACCAGCAGGATTTGGCGATACTGATGACATCGGAGCAGGGCAAACCCTTGGCGGAAGCGCGTGGTGAAATCGCTTACGCAGCCTCCTTTTTTGACTGGTTTGCCGAAGAGGGCAAGCGTGCCTATGGTGATGTGATCCCTACGATCCAGCCTGACCGGCGTTTGCTGGTCATCCGCCAGCCAGTCGGGGTGTGTGCGGCGATTACACCGTGGAATTTTCCGGCGGCAATGTTGACTCGCAAGCTGGGGCCTGCATTGGCAGCAGGTTGCACGATGGTGTTCAAACCGGCTGAACAGACCCCGCTGACTGCGTTGGCTCTGGCGCAACTGGGGGAGCAGGCGGGTGTGCCTGCGGGTGTTTTCAACGTGGTGACAGGCAACCCGGTGGCTATTGGTGGAGAGCTGACCGCCAGCCCGGTGGTGCGCAAGCTGTCGTTTACCGGTTCTACCGAAGTCGGTCGCCTGCTCATGCAGCAATGTGCCCCAACCCTGAAAAAACTCTCGCTGGAACTGGGGGGGAATGCACCTTTCATTGTGTTTGATGATGCGGATCTGGATGCGGCGGTGGAAGGTGCTTTGCTCTCCAAGTACCGCAACAGTGGGCAAACTTGCGTATGTGCCAATCGTTTTCTGGTGCAAGCCGGTGTTTATACAACATTCGCTGAAAAACTGGCAGCAAGGGTTGCGAGCCTGAAAGTGGGTAATGGTCTGGATGAGGGTGTTACCCAAGGGCCGCTGATTGATGAGGCTGCGGTGTGCAAGGTGGAGGCGTTGGTGGCAGATGCGGTTTCCCTCGGGGCACAGGTTGTCGGCGGTGGTGGCAGGCATGAATTGGGTAGGACTTTTTACCAGCCCACCGTGTTGACGGGGGTCTTACCAACCATGCGGGTGGCGCGAGAAGAAATTTTCGGACCGGTTGCACCGTTATTCCGTTTTGAAGATGAGGCTGAGGCGGTGAAAATGGCCAACGATACGGAATTCGGCTTGGCTGCCTACTTCTATGCACGTGACATCGGGCGGATCTGGCGTGTGTCGGAAGCTCTGGAATACGGCATGGTGGGGGTCAATACCGGGCTGATTTCCACCGAGGTTGCACCGTTTGGAGGGGTTAAGCAGTCCGGGCTGGGCAGGGAGGGTTCCCGCTACGGTCTGGATGAATACATGGAGCTTAAATATATCAATATGGCGGGTGTGTGAAACTCTTTTGCAAAATTTGTGGAGGCAGCATCTATACTTTGAAGGCATGAGTACTTGCGGGTGACAAAGGAGTGTCATACATGAATAGAGGTTACTTTACCCATGCTTTTCCGGCTTATGCCAGTGTGCAGATGCGCCTGTTGGCTGTTGCATTCGATTCGATACTGGTGGGTTTGCTACTGTTGATGAGTGTCGTTATGGTGGCAGGTGATGTTTGGCTTAGAAATCCGGCAGCCGTTGCTTGGATGGATATATTCTTGTTGCTGGTTTGCGTGCCTTTGCTGTATTTCGTGGGTTTCTGGTGGTTGTCGTGTTCTTCGCCTGGCAAGATGTTGCTGTCTTTGCGGCTGGTGGATGCCGCGACCCAACAGGAGCCTTCCGGTGTGCAATGTCTGTTGCGTTATGTTGGCTATCTGGTCAATGTGCTTTCGTTCGGGCTTGGCATCGTTGGCCTGTTTGACAGGAACAAGCCACTGGGTTGGCATGATCGGCTTTCCGGGACGATGATTATCCAGCGATAACGGCATGGGGCTGACCCGGTTGATATGATGTGGGATACTTCCTGCTTTCAGGAGAACAGGAACACGCATGGCGCATATCAACCGTAGTGCACTAGTGCCATATAGCCCCGAGCAAATGTACCGGCTAGTCGATGATATTCCCCTGTATCCGCAATTCTTGCCGTGGTGTCGTACTGCGCTGGAACATGTGCGGGATGAGGATCAGGTCAAAGCCACCATCGAAATTGCCAAAGGTGCGGTCAACAAAAGTTTCACCACGCTCAATCGTTTGCAGAAAAACAAGACTATTGAAATGCGTCTGGTGGATGGACCCTTCCAGCATTTGCATGGTTTCTGGCGTTTTGATGAGTTGCAGCCGGGAGCGTGCAAGGTATCCCTTGATCTGGATTTCGAGTTCTCCAACAAGATTTTAAGTCTGGCGATTGGCTCTGTTTTTAATCAGGTCGCCAATACGCTGGTAGATTCCTTTGTTGAGCGGGCGAAAAAAGTCTATGGCAAACTCTGAAACCATTACGATTGAAGTTGTATATCCGCTGCCACACGAGCAGTTGTTGCTGTCGGTACAAGTGCCGGAGGGCGCGAGCATCCAGGATGGCATTGTGGCTTCTGGGGTTCTGGAGCGTTACCCGGAACTGAAGCTGGCGACACTGGCAGCAGGGGTTTTCGGCAAAGTCAGCAAACTTGACCAGCCTTTGCGTGCCCGTGATCGTATTGAGATTTACCGTCCGTTGATTGCTGACCCTAAAGCTGTGCGCAAGCAAAGAGCCGCAGAAGGCAAACGCATGAAAAAAGGTGGCGGGGATGCTGCCGATGAGGTGGATACCTGATGCACGGCATGGTTCCTCCTGATCCTGATGGTGGGGTGTCGCGCCCGATTTTTGCTACCGTTTACTTGCCCAAGTTCAAGCCGGGGCGCAACCGTTTTCCTGCCAGTTGTATCCAGCCGTATGCGGATGCTGACGCTGCTGTTGCTGCTGCAAAATGTGATGCCAAACGTTTTCCGGCAATAGTACTCGGCCCTTCCAAGTCATCGGAAGGGCAATACCTGTACTATTTGGTAGAGTGGCTGGCTTAATGTCTACTTGGGTTTGACTTCTACCAATGCATCATCACGGCGGATGTCACGCACGACACCATTCTGGAAGAAAACGGTAACGCTGCTACGCTTGACAGCTTCACCGGGGGATTTGAGGTAAAACACATAATCCCAGCGGTTCTTGTGGAAGTCATCGACTAGCAGTGGGGTACCCAGAACAGCTTGCACCTGGGCAGCACTCATGCCGGTTTGTACCTGTGCCAGTTCTTCGCTGGTAATGTAATTGCCTTGCTGGATTTCCATTTTGTAGGAACTGCATCCCCCTACCAACAAGGCCGTAGCAAGAGAAAATGAAATGATATACTTTATCATGTTAATCTAGGCTATCCATTATAAACATGGGTGTCATGATAGACTATTCACGACGGAGAGTGCAGGGTGGAAGAACGTGATATTAAACGCGCCGGTCTGAAAATTACGCAGCCAAGAGTCAAGATTCTCGATTTGCTGAGTAATTCGCAGGAACATCATTTGAGCGCAGAAGACATCTATAAGCTGTTGCTGGGAAACGGTGAAGAAATCGGTCTTGCTACCGTTTACCGTGTTCTCACCCAGTTTGAGGCTGCCGGATTGGTCAACCGCCATCATTTCGAGGGGGGGCAGGCGGTATTTGAACTTGCTACCGAGGAGCATCATGACCACATGGTGTGCATGAAAACCGGGCGGGTAGTGGAGTTCTATGATGAAATCATTGAGCAGCGCCAACAGGAACTGGCACGGTTGCATAATTTCCGTATCAAGGATCATTCCCTGATCCTGTACGGGGAATTTATCGGGGAAAGCGACGAAAACGCATGAATGCTTTTGCATTTGGCTGGCGTAACGGTATAATCCGCCGTTTTACTCAACCTACGGATTTTGAGACAGGATTTTTATGCCAAGTGTAAAAGTACGCGATACCGAGCCTTTTGAAGTAGCCCTGCGCCGTTTCAAGCGCACTTGTGAGAAAGCAGGCGTTGTTGCCGAAGTTCGCGGTCGCGAATTCTATGAAAAGCCAACTTCTGTGCGTAAACGTATGCGTGCTGCTGCGGTCAAGCGTAACCTCAAGCGTATTTCCCGTGATCTGAACCGCCGCGTTCGTCTGTACTGATCAATTCGCCTTGCCAATGACTGATGCCAGCCTGAAAACGCAAATCAGCGAAGACATGAAATCCGCCATGCGGGCGCAGGACAAGCCCCGTTTGGGTGTGATCCGTCTGATGTTGGCTGCCATCAAGCAACTGGAAGTAGATACCCGTACTGAACTGGATGAGTCTGCCGTATTGGCAGTGCTGGACAAAATGGTCAAGCAGCGCCGTGAGTCTATTCGTCAGTATCAGGATGCGGGTCGTACCGACCTTGCTGACCAGGAAGAGTTTGAGTTGGGCGTTATTCAGGCTTACCTTCCCCAGCCATTGACGGAAGATGAGCTGTACGCACTGATCCAGCAAGGGATAGCAGAAACAGGTGCTGTTTCCGTGCGTGACATGGGCAAAGTAATGAACTGGCTTAAGCCACTGGCTCAGGGGCGTGCCGATATGGGCAAGCTGAGTGGCATGATCAAGGCCCGTTTGGGTACTTAATGGTTGATGGCAGGAACCTTTTTGCGGGTTTCTGCTGATGGTTTTTTCAGGGGTGTGATATGACTGAACTTAAAAATGACCGTTTTTTACGCGCACTCCTGAAACAGCCAGTTGATACGACACCTATCTGGGTTATGCGTCAGGCCGGACGTTACCTGCCTGAATATCGTGCTACGCGGGCGCGGGCTGGTAGCTTCATGGATTTGTGTAAAAATCCCGAGTTGGCCTGCGAAGTCACTTTGCAACCGCTGGAACGCTATGCGTTGGATGCAGCCATCCTGTTTTCCGACATCCTGACCGTGCCTGATGCCATGGGCTTGGGGTTGTATTTCGCCGAAGGTGAAGGCCCACGTTTCACGCATCCGCTCAGAAGCAGGGCAGACATTGAAAAAGTCGGTATTCCCGACCCGGAAGGTGAGTTGCGCTATGTGATGGATGCAGTGCGTACCATTCGTCGTGAGCTGAACGGGAGCGTTCCCCTGATCGGTTTTACCGGCAGCCCCTGGACATTGGCAACCTATATGGTTGAAGGCAGTTCCAGCAAGGAATTCGCCAAAGTCAAAGGCATGTTGTACGGTGATCCTAAAGCGCTGCATTTGTTGCTGGACAAGCTCGCTGACAGCATCATCCTCTACCTGAATGCGCAGATTGCGGCAGGGGCACAAGCCGCGATGGTGTTCGATACCTGGGGTGGCGCATTGACTCCGGCAACCTACCGTGAGTTTTCCCTGCGTTACATGCAAAAAATTGTCGATGGTGTGCAACGCGAAAGCGAAGGCCGCCGAGTTCCGGTTATCCTGTTTACCAAAGGTGGGGCGCAGTGGCTGGAGGCGATGGCAGCAACTGGCTGCGATGCACTGGGTGTCGACTGGACAATCAATCTCGGCGAAGCACGTAGTCGTGTGGGTGCTCAGGTAGCGTTGCAGGGCAATATGGACCCTTGTGTGTTGTACGCTTCACCGGAGATTATCCGTCAGCAAGTGGCTGAGATTCTTGCCAGTTTCGGGCAGGGTTCCGGGCATGTATTCAATCTGGGGCATGGTATTCATCAGCATGTCAATCCTGAGCATGTTACTGCGCTAGTTGATGCCGTCCATGAGCTTGGGCGGCAGTATCACGCCTGATCCAGTAGTGTTATTACTTTCTTGCGTTCTGCCCGCCGGGTTGCCTTGCCGGTAATCGGGCTGATGGGGGCGCTAGCAAAGCGATCGTCATGCGGAAAAATCATCAATTCCACCTCCACATCATCCACGTAAAAACGTAACAACGGATAGTATTCAGGCTTTCTGCTGCCAAAGCGTGCTCGCCGTTCATGAGTCTGGAACGGTATGTGCTGGTCTTCCAGATAGAACATCACTTCTTCTGCGCTGTCGGCAGACAGAAACAAAGTAACGGCTGAATGGGGACTGGATGTACCTTCCAATGCCGCACCAGTCAGGTAGGGGTTGTACTGGCTGAGGAAATCCATCGCTTCCAACGCAACCAGGCGGTGTTGTCGCAACAAGACTGGCTGGGTGGCGGCATCAAACAACTGGATACGGTTATGGATGGCGGCTTCCACTTCTTCGTTGCTGGGCTGGCTGGCAGCCTGCAAGCTCGCTCCCAGTTGTTCCGCAGCCCGCAGTTTGGCTAGCCGGTAATCACGCATCCCTTCTTCGTAAATCAGGCGAGCGGCTTCTTCTGCCACCAGATGGCGTAGTTCTTCGGTGGTGTTGCGCATCAGAAAAGCTGTTCGGGAATTTCTACACGTTCAGGTGGACGGCGTGGTGCCGGAGCTTGATTTGGGCGCTGCGGGCGCAAATCCTGCTCGCTTTGATACTGGAAGCCAGTACCGGAAGGGGTTGCTGCATTACCTTCACCATCCTGCAAGCTATTGTCAATTGGGGCGGCATTTGCTTCCTTGTAGTCATCCGGTTTGTCCCATTCCTTGGATGGTGTGCCTTCCAGTACCCGGTGCATATAGTCGATCCACATGGGTAGGGCGACGTTGGTAGCTGTTTCACCTTCGCCCAGTTTTGACATGTCATCGAAGCCCATCCAGGTGACAGTGACAACGTTCGGGGTGAAACCGCAGAACCAGGCATCTTTCTGGTCGTTGGTTGTACCGGTTTTTCCGGCGATGTCTTTGCGTCCGAGAGCGCGGCTGGCGCGAGCAGCCGTACCAAACTGGGTGACACCTTGCAACATGCTGACAATCTGGTAGTGGGTGCGGCTGTCAATAATGCGTTTGGCTGCCGGATATTGATCGGCTACCGGTGCTGCGTTTTCGGTGTTGCCAGCGGTTTCCCAAAATGGCTTGTCTTCTATGGTCTTGCTGTTTTTGGCATCTTTGTCTTTACTGGTGTCCTTGTCGGTCTTCTTGTCATCAGCCTTAGTATTTTTTATGTCCTTGTTGGCTTCCTGCTTGCTGTTAGTGCAGAATTCCACGTTGTCGCCACAGACTTTGATGGGTTTGAATTCGTCTACCAGTTGACCTGTGCTGTTTTCGATGCGGGTGATGAAATAAGGCTCGATTTTGTAGCCACCATTAGCGAAGGCAGAATACGCTGTTGCCATGCCCAAGGGTGTGGTCATGCCGGTTCCTAGCGCTAGGGTCAGGTTGGGGGGGAGGTCTGCTTGTGGGAAGCCAAATTTGGTGGCGTAGTCGATGGCGTAATTGATACCAATGCTGCGCAACAGGCGAATAGATACCAGATTGCGGGATTTTGCCAGCGCTTCAGCCAGCGTAGTGGGGCCAATGTAACGTCCACCGAAGTTTTCCGGTTTCCAGGAGCTGCCAGGAATAGTAATTGGAGCATCATTGACAATACTGGTGGGGGAAAAGCCTTTGGCGAGCGCGGCTGCATAAATAACGGGTTTGAAACTGGAACCAGGCTGACGTACTGCCTGAGTGGCGCGGTTGAATTTGGAATGGTAGAAGTCAAACCCACCCATGACCGAGCGGATAGCCCCATCCTTGGGGTCGATCGAAATGATGGCACCACCGACAGTGGGTATTTGCGATAGTTTCCAGCTTTTTTTGCTGTCGTCAGTGGGGATAATACGCACAATGTCGCCTGCCTTGAGGACTTCACTGACTTTTTTGGGGGCAGCACCACGCCGGTCTTCATTCTCAAATTCCCGCGCCCATTTTACTGCTTCCATGTCAAGGATAATACGGCTTTCGCCTACCAGCAGGTCAGCAGAGCCGGAGTCGGACTTCAATACCAGTGCTGGTTCCAGTTCGCCCATTTTGGGGTAGGTGGATAGTTTGTCGCGCTGTTCTTCCTCGGTTTTGAAGTCACTCAGATCAATCTTGTCTTCAGCACCCCGGTAGCCGTGACGGCGGTCATAAGCTAGCAGTGCATTGCGCAGTGACTTTTCTGCGTCAGCCTGCTGTTTGGAATCCAGCGTGGTATGCACATGGTAGCCTTGTGTATACGCATTGGTTTCACCATAACGCTTGACGATTTCAGCGCGTACCATTTCTGCCAAATAAGGGGCACTGGTTTCAATTTCGGTCTCGTGAACCTGAGCAGTGTTGGGTTCGTTGATGGCCGTCTGGTAATCAGTTTGGGAGATGTTGCCTAGCTCCAGCATCCGTTGCAGGATATAGTTGCGCCGGATCATGGCGCGTTCCGGGTTGGCAATCGGGTTATAGCGGGAAGGAGCCTTGGGCAAACCGGCAATCATGGCGGCTTGTGCGAGGGTCAACTGGTGCAGTTGCTTGCCGTAATAAGTCTCTGCGGCAGCAGCAACCCCGTAAGCACTTTTGCCGAGATAAATCTTGTTGAGGTACAGCTCAAGGATTTCATTTTTTTCCAATTCCTGTTCGAGGCGGATTGCCAGCAGGGTTTCTTTGAGCTTGCGGTCGACAGTTTTTTCAGCGTTGAGGAAAGCATTGCGAGCAAGCTGCATGGTGATGGTGCTTGCTCCCTGGCTGGCTGAGCCAGTGGAAACCACGCTGTAGAGGGCGCGGGCAATTCCTTTGAAGTCAACACCATTGTGTTCGTAGAAACGGGTATCTTCAATAGCCAGAAAAGCCTGCTTGAGTTGCTCAGGAACTTCTTTGAGTGTCACCGGGCGGCTACGTTTTTCACCGTATTCGGCAATTAACTGGTTTTCGCGCGTATAAATGCGTAATGGAACCTGAATTTCTATCTTGCGCAATTCTTCGTCACTGGGCAGTTGTGGGGAATAGTAGTGGTAAATCCCAAACAAACCCAGTGCGCCAAGAGTAAGCAGTGCGAAGAAAGCACCAAAAATAATCTGGATAAATTTTCCAATGAAACGCATGACTACAAATTCAAGCCAAAAATTAGGTATTTAACATTTGATTGCTGGACAGTGCCCTGTTTGAGGGTCATTGCATCCCAACCAGCCTTAACCTGCCATGAAACCTGCGATTATTGTAGCGTCCAAGAGGCACGTTTTGTTAATTGCCCGCAGATTCCGTTTATCTGAAAACGTGTTTGCTGAGGGGGGCAGAGTAGACTATTTCGTGGTTCGACGCTACCATTGCCTAACAAATAGATTAAAAAACATTATTCGTGGTTAGTAATAATAACAATAACTTCTGGAATACCCTGTGTTTTCATTTTACTCACGCAAAGAATCGTTACTTGGTCTGGACATCAGTTCTTCCGCAGTGAAACTGGTGGAGATGACCCGCAAGGGACGTGATTACCGGATTGAGAGTTACGCAGTTGCCCCCCTGCCGGAGGGCGTTTCCAATGAAAAGGATATTGTCGAGCCGGAACCTGTCGGTGAAGCTATCCGCAAGGCATTGCGGGATAGTCGTGCCAAACTGAAACACTGCGCGTTGGCAGTGCCTACTTCGATGGCTATCAGCAAAATCATCCCGATGCCAGCATCCATTCCGCGCACGGAAATGGAAGCACAAATGGCAATGGAAGCTGAGCAACACATCCCTTACCCCATGAATGAGGTCAACTATGACTTTGAAATTCTGGGGCCTTCTGCCAATTCACCGGAAACGGTTGATGTATTGCTGGCAGCAACCCGTTCGGAAAACGTCGAGGTGCGGGTGGCAGCGGCAGAGATGGCGGGTTTGACAGTGGATATTGTTGATACTGAAACCCATGCCTTGGAAAAGGTGCTGCGTCACCTGACCAATGATCTGGAGCAGCACGATTCCGTGGCAGTGGTCGATTTTGGTGCGACCATGACCGGCATCAGTGTGTTTGAACGCGGCAGGCTGACATTTTCGCGCGAACAGGCATTTGGTGGACGCCAACTGACCGAAGAAATCATGCATCGCTATGGTTTGTCCTGGCAGGAAGCCGGGCTGGCGAAAAAAGAGGGCAACCTGCCTGAGAATTACGTCTCCGAAGTGCTGGAACCATTCAAGGGCAGCATGGTGCGCCAGTTGCACCGTTTTCTTCAGTTCTACTATGCCTCCAGCCAGAAAGACAGTGTGGCGCAAATCCTGATTTGTGGCGGTTGCGCTCGTATTCCCGGCATTGATGAACAAATCCAGTCCGGTATTGGCATTCCGGTACGGGTAGTGAACCCGTTTACACGAGTGGCGCTGGGAACCAAAGTCAGCCCGGTACGCTTCACTAATGACATGCAGGCATTACTGATTGCGGCAGGTCTGTCATTGCGGGGACTGGAATAATGGCTGGCCTTAACCTGCTACCTTGGCGCGAACGGGAGCGCGAGGAAAAAAAGAAGCAGTTTTTCACCCTGCTGGGAGCCGCAATGCTAGCTGCGGCAGGGCTGGTGTTGCTGGGGAATTTTTACATGCAGTCCGTGCTGGAATACCAGCAAGGCCGTAATCAGAAACTGGAACGGGAAATTGCCGAGCTGGACAGGCAGATCAAGGAAATCGAGCAACTGGATGCTACCCGGCAGGCATTGCTGGATCGCATGAAGGTTATCGACAATCTGCAAAGCACCCGTCCGGCGATTGTCCATCTGTTTGATGAAATGGTCAATGCGCTGCCCAAGGGCATGTACCTGCAACACCTGAAACAGGAAGCGACCGTGGTCAGGCTGGAAGGCAAGGCAGAATCCTATGCGCGGGTTTCCAGTTACATGAATCGGCTGGATGCTTCTTCCTGGCTGAATTCTTCCAACCTCAATGTTATTGCCAATGACAGCAAGGGGGGCGATGGGGCGATGGTACTGCGCGAATTCAAGCTGGATGTTACCCAGTTGCTCAAGCAGGGTGGCGATGACGAGGGAAAGGATGCAGGCAAGGTTGATGCTACGCCCAAAGCGCAGGGAACCGCTGCTCAGGGCGTAAAAGCGGCTGAAAAGTCTGGGGGTGGCTCATGAACATGAATGACATCAACAGTCTGGCGGATGACCCTGGTAATGTGCCTTGGTCGGTCAAGGGTGTTGCATTGGCTTGTGTCATGGGGGTTATCCTGTTTTTGGGCTACAAGCTGGTGATTGTGGATGCGATGGCAGAAGTGGAAACCGCAGAACGTAAGGAGCAGGAACTGCGCCAGACTTTTGAAACCCGCCAGAAACGCGCCAGCCAGTTGCCTCAGTATCAGACGCAACTGGAGGAAATGCAGCGTTCCTTCGGGGTGCTGATGCGTCAGTTGCCGAGTGATACCGAGATTCCTGGTCTGATTCTGGATATTTCCGAAAAAGGCTTATCCAACGGGCTGGAGCTGGAACTGTTTGAACCGGGCGGTGAAATTCTGATGGATTTCTATGCGGAAAAACCAATCAAGATCATTGCCAAAGGCTCTTATCATGAACTCGCCAGTTTCGTCAGCGATATTTCCGGTTTGCCGCGCATCGTGACCATTCATAATATCGACCTGACACCGGAAAAAGACAGCAAGCGCTTGCGTATGGAAGCATCGGTTAAGACTTACCGCTATCTGGATGAATCCGACAAGGATGCAGAAGCCGGTTCAACCGACAAGGATGCGCCCGCCAAAAAGGCAGCAGATGGCAACAAGTCAGCAGCAGGGGGGAAAGCGGGATGATGAAACAGCACCATTCCCGCCAGACGGCAGGCGGAATTAAGTTATCAGCCGGTTTGGTGTTGCTAGCATCACTGGCAGGTTGCACCCAGGACAGTACTGATCTGGATCAGTACATGGCATCGGTCAAGGCCAGACCCCCGGCACAAATTGAACCCATCCCGGAAATAAAACCCTATGTACGCTTCATTTATCCGGGGCATGACATTGATCCGTTTGATGCTGACATCCTGAAACCGGATGTAGCGCCCGGTGCAGATGGTGGTGTTTCTCCCGACCCCAACCGGGTTCCAGAATTCCTTGAAGGTTTTCCGCTGGATGGTTTGCGCATGGTGGGAACCGTCTACCAGGGTAAGGATTTGTGGGCGTTGATCCGCATTCCTGATGGAGCGGTTCACCGGGTCAAGGTAGGCAATTACATGGGCAAGAATCATGGCAAAGTGACCAAGGTCGAGGAAACCAAGGTAGCCCTGTTGGAACTGGTGGAAAACGGTTTCGGTGGCTATAAGGAACAAGAAAACACGATAGCCCTGTCCGACGACTTGTCGGCAAAAAAATAACAATAATGGCTCCTGCAAGGTATTGATTGAAGGACTGGCACAGAATGAAAACAATAAAGCAAACGGCTGCTCTGGTGGTATTGATGTCGTCTGTCATGGCGGTGAGCCATGTACTGGCGGCAAACCATCAACTACAGGGCATGACAGCCCAGGCTGGCAGCCAGAACAAGACCGAAGTCAGGTTGAAATTCAATTCCCCGGTAACATTGCCCAAAGGGTTTGCCCTGGAAAATCCGCCGCGTCTGGTGTTTGACTTTCCAGCCACCGAAATCAACCCGGACAGCCGTCAGCAGACGGTCAATCTTGGACAGGTGCAATCCATTGAAGCTGCCGATAACAAGGGTAAGGCCAGGGTTATTGTGCGCATGAAAGAGCTGGTTAACCACTCGGTCGAATTACAGGGCAACGAGGTTGTCATGGTCTTTGACACGGATTGTGCTGGCGGTTGTGCGGGCACGGCTCCAGTACGTTCCGGGGCTGCCAAAGCTGATATGCCGAAGGAATCCGCCAGCAAAAGTACCGACACCAAGGCGGGGGCAGAGAAAAAAGTACCGGAACAAGTCAAAACACCTCCCGTTTTCGTTGCACCGCCTGCTGAAGCCAAACAGGTCAAACAGGCAGAACCGGTACTACCTGAGTTGCCTGCGCCAGCCCCACTCAAACCACTGGATAGCAGTTATGCCTGGTATGCACCTCCGGCAGGTGAAAAGTCTCAGCCCATGACTCAGCCACTGACTCATCCTGTGACAGTTCCGCCGCCAGATCCTGCAACACCGGTTGTTCCCGTAGCAGCAGAACCGGCAGTGCTTGCTTCAGCACCGCCTGCTCCGTCAGCCAAAGCCAATAGCGCACCTGTATTGCAAAACCTCGATTTTCGCCGTGAACCGGATGGTGGAGCGAAAATCATCCTGACATTGCCATCCGCCAATGTGGAAGTGAAGGATGAGGCACGCGGCAATTCCCTGACGCTCTCCTTGCAGGACGTGGACTTGTCTTCCCAGCTCCAGAAAAACATGGATGTGGCAGACTTCGGTACGCCTGTCAGTGGGCTGGATGTCTCTCAACAGGGCATGAATACCCGTATCCGCATTGCCGCACACGAAGCCTTTACCCACCGGGTCAAGCGCAGTGGCACGGAATACACGGTTTACATCGACAAGCAGAAAATGTCCGCTGAGGAAAAGCTGGCAGCCGCCAAAAAGCCTAAGGCATTCTCCGGGGAAAAGCTGTCCCTCAATTTCCAGGACATCGAAGTACGTGCCGTGTTGCAACTTCTGGCAGATTTCACCGATAAAAACATCGTGGTCAGCGACACCGTGCAAGGCAATATCACCGTGCGCCTGAAAGACGTACCGTGGGATCAGGCGCTGGATATTGTGCTGGAATCCAAAAATCTGGCGATGCGGGAAAATGGCAATGTCATCTGGGTTGCACCGGCTAGCGAACTAGCTGCCAAGGAAAAGCAAGAGCTGGAAGCTATGATGTCCAAGCAGCAGCTTGAGCCGCTGGTGACTGAGTATATTGCTGTCAACTTCGCCAAGGCTGCCGATCTGGTGGCGCTGATTGAAAAATCCAAAGGCGAAGACAAACAGTCGCTGTTGTCACCTCGCGGCAAGGTGTCAGTTGACGAGCGTACCAATACCTTGCTGGTGCAGGAAACTGTCAGCCAGATCAAATCCATCCGCGAACTGGTCAAGGCGCTGGATGTACCAGTTGAGCAGGTCTTGATCGAATCACGTATTGTCAGTGCCACCGATGGTTTCGGCAAGGAACTGGGCGCTCGCTTCGGGATAACCCCCGCCTGGGCTAATGCCAATAGCGTCGGGATTGGCACGGGGCATCTGGGAACTGGCACAACTGACTATTTCAACAGTATCGCGGCTGCCTCGGTTGACCCTACCGGAAAAACGCTCACCAAATTGCCTGGCCTGACTGACCGCCTGAGCGTCAACCTGCCAGTCACCGGCGCTTCGGGGGCTTTCGGCTTTTCAGTGCTGACCAAGGATTTCATGGTGGATCTGGAACTGTCTGCCCTGCAAGCTGAAAACAAGGGTGAAATCATTTCCACTCCACGGGTTATTACCTCCAACCAGAACAAGGCACTGATTGAGCAGGGTGTGGAAATCCCGTATTTGCAGGCATCTTCCAGTGGTGCAACCAACGTGGCGTTCAAGAAAGCGGTCTTGAGTCTGGAAGTGACCCCGCAGATCACGCCGGATGAGCACATTTCTATGGATCTGAAGGTCAATCAGGATACGGTTGGCAGCATTTACAGCGGCGTACCCAGCATCAATACCCGTGAAGTCCAGACCAAGGTACTGGTTGAAAACGGGCAGACGGTGGTATTGGGGGGGGTGCATGAGGAATCCACGGTCAATAGTTCGACCAAGGTTCCGGTATTGGGTGATGTGCCGGTGCTGGGCAAACTGTTCCGCACTGACAAAAATACCAATGACAAGCGCGAGTTGCTGATCTTCGTCACCCCGAAAATTGTGGACGGCAAGTCTTAAGCAACAAGCTGCTTGATTCCCGCGCCCGGTGCTGGCATAAATCCCGGATGCGAAACAACATCATTCTGGTGGGTTTGATGGGCGCGGGAAAATCCACCATAGGCCGACAACTCGCCCGCCGGATGAACCTGACCTTCTACGACTCTGACAAGGTGATTGAGGAGCGTACCGGCGTCAGCATTCCGCATATTTTCGAGGTGGAAGGCGAGGCTGGTTTCCGGGACCGGGAAGCACAAGTCATTGCTGATCTGGCTGTCATGTCCGGTATTCTGCTGGCAACCGGTGGTGGCAGTATCCTGCGGGAAAGCAACCGCCAGCATCTCAAGGCTAGCGGCTACGTCATCTATTTGCGTGCCAGTGCCGAGCAACTTTTCCAGCGTATCAGGCAAGACAAAAACCGCCCGCTGATGCAAACTGCCAACCCCCTGCAAACCCTGCGCGACCTGCTCAAGGTGCGTGAGCCACTGTATCTGGAAGTGGCTGACATGGTTATCCCCACCGGCAAACAGAAAGTCAATCTCATCCTGCGCGAGATTGAAAACAAACTGAAACAATTACAGGAAAGCTCCCATGCAAACGCTCCATCTTGACCTCGGCGACCGTAGTTACCCCATTTACATCGGTCAGGGTTTGCTGCAACAGGCTGAACTGGTCAAACCTTACATCAAGGGTAAAAGTGCCGTGGTTGTTTCCAATACCACAGTTGCTCCGCTGTACCTGCAAGCGACCGAAGCCCTGCTGGATGGTTTGAAACAGTCAGCGGTGATCCTGCCCGATGGCGAGGCATACAAGAATCTGGATGTCCTCAACCAGATTTACACCCACTTGCTGGAAAACCGGGCTGACCGCAAAACCACCCTGATTGCGTTGGGTGGCGGGGTGGTGGGTGATATGACCGGTTATGCGGCTGCCAGTTACCAGCGTGGGGTCAATTTCATCCAGATTCCGACCACCTTGCTGGCGATGGTCGATTCTTCGGTGGGGGGCAAGACCGGCGTCAACCATCCGCTTGGCAAGAACATGATCGGTGCTTTTCACCAACCCCAATGCGTGCTGATCGACACCGACACGCTCAACACACTGGCAGACCGTGAACTCAGCGCCGGGATTGCGGAAGTGGTGAAATACGGCCTGATCCGCGACCCTGCTTTCCTGCAATGGCTGGATGCCAACATGGACAAGCTGCTGGCACGCGACCCCGAAGCCCTGACTTATGCCATTTACCGTTCCTGCGAACACAAGGCGGAAGTGGTGGCGGCGGATGAGCGCGAATCCGGGCAACGCGCCTTGCTGAACCTGGGGCATACCTTCGGGCACGCGATTGAAGCGGGCATGGGCTACGGGCAATGGCTGCACGGCGAAGCCGTCGCCACCGGTATGGTGATGGCGGCGGAACTCTCCCAACAAATGGGCTGGTTGGGTGCTGACGAGGTGGCGTATGTGCGTCATATCCTGCAACGCGCCCGCTTGCCGGTTGATCCGCCTGCGCAATTGTCAGGTGAGGCTTTCATGCGCTACATGTCGGTCGACAAGAAAGTGCTGGATGGCACGTTGCGGCTGGTGCTGATGAAATCGCTGGGCGAATCCATCGTCACTGCCGATTTTGATGCAGAGGCACTCAAGCGGGTGTTGCGGCGGGAAATGTAAAACTTTATGTATGACATTTTCTTCAGTTATTCCAGCAAAGATCGCGAGCGGCTCACACCGTTGGTGAGGGCGTTTGAGCGGCAGGGCTGGTCAGTATTCTGGGATCACCAGACCATCCATACCGGGGAAAACTGGCATCGCAAGATTGAGGAGGCGATCAACAACAGCCGCTGTGTGGTAGTGGCATGGTCGCGGTATTCCGTGCAGTCCGAATGGGTGCTGGAAGAAGCGCATAAAGCCAAACGGCGGGGTGTGTTGCTGCCGGTCAGGATTGATGATGTGGAGCCACCTTTCGGGTTTTCCTTGCGGCAGGCCGGGGATTTCACCCACTGGAATGACAAGCCGGATCACCCGGTTTTTATCGAGCTGGCAGCACGGATTTATGCTTTGCTGGCAGATTCATCACCGCCACCAGAACCACAACCTGCAACGCTGTTGTCACGTTCACGGCCAGGTTCAGGGAAAACAGGGCAGTTTCTCGGGATTGGGGTTGGGGTGGTGGCAATGGCAGGTGCAGTGTTTTACATGCAGCAGCCTGAAGTTCCCAAGCCTCCTGTTCCTGCGCAAACAGTCACCCAACCTGCTGCTACAACCCCTGTTGTCCCAGTGCCATCAACCCCGCCAACTCCCCCACCAGTCAAACCGGAGCGTCAGCCGTTCGAGCCAGAGATGGTGAATATCCCCGCAGGCAGTTTCACGATGGGCTGCAAGGAAGGGCGTGATGACGTGGAGGGTGGTTGTGACAGTGATGAAAAACCCGCTCACAAAGTCACTCTCAGTGCTTTCAAACTGGCAAAAACCGAGGTGACGGTAGGGCAGTTCCGCGCTTTTGTAGAGGCTACCCGTTACAAAACCACAGCAGAAGAAAAGGGTTCATGCTGGTCGCTTGATGCTGATGGGAAATGGGGTGATGTTAAAGGCAACTCATGGCGCAAATTGGGTTTCCCGCAAACGGATGATCACCCGGTAGCTTGCGTCAGTTGGGATGATGCCCAAGCCTATGTAGTTTGGTTGGGTAAGGAAACCAGCAAACTTTACCGCTTGCCGACAGAAGCAGAATGGGAATATGCAGCACGTGGTGGTAAAGAAAATGCGTATCCTTGGGGGCAAAGCATTGGCAAAAATAATGCAAATTGTTCAGGTGACTTGTGTGGGGAGAAGTTTGACTATACTTCTCCAGTAGGCAGCTTTTCCCCTAATCCGTTTGGTTTGTATGACATGCACGGTAATGCATGGGAGTGGGTCAGCGATTGGAAAGGCGAATATGCTGCGGAGCAGCAGCAAGACCCGAAGGGTGCAAGTTCAGGCTCTAGCCGCGTGTTGCGCGGTGGCTCGTGGGTCAACGAACCGAGGTACGTGCGTTCTGCTCTCCGCAACGACCGCACGCCAGACCTCCGGCACTACAATGTGGGGTTCCGTGTTGCCCAAGGTCAATAAGCTCAAGGCCGCCGGAGGCGGTGGCGCGGGTAGTGGAGCAGCCAGCAGGCGTGAGCGGGCGAACGCTAGCACGCGCGACGAAGACATCCCTCCCAGCTTCCCCTTGTCAGGGGAGTAGCCGAATGTCTGTTGTCTGATAGTGATCCCTGTTATGGGATGTTGATAAACGCTACTACCGCCCCAGTTTCATCAATTGTCCGGTCTGCTTGTACGCCAGCGCTTCTAGAATGATGCCATTGGTATTGGCTGTCAGGATCTTGTTGGGTAGCCCGGTCACTTCGTACAAACCGGAATACCAACCACGCTGCGGATCAGCTAGGCTCGCCGCCTTTTCCATCAGTTTCTGGGTATAGTCGGTTTCGTACAGCATGTGCCAGCCAATGACAGCCTTGCTGCTCAAGGTTTTGAACTGGCTGGCATCTTCGCCTTTTTCGGTAATCGCGTTCCAAGCCTTGCCGCTGGTGAATACCGTGTTGTAAACGAAGTGTGGCGGCTGGTCGATATTGTCTTCCGAAACGGCAGTGAGGATGCCAGTGCTGGCAAACCGTTTTTCCTGCGCTTTATAGACGCGCCATGCCAGTTCCTGTGACAAGTGATCCCAGCCGAACTCGATACCATCAAGGATATACGGTTCACTGACCACGTAGTTGTGTGCGCCGTATTGCAGCGGGTCACGGCTGTCGGTGGCTACCTGAATACCTTCAATGTCCACAAACTTGAGGAAATCGGTGTAACGCAAGGCGCTGGAGACATCTGCCCCCATCAGGTTAAAGGATTTGGCGGCGTATTCCTCATACCCCAAACGCCCTTCCTGCGGGTAGGCTGTTTTGCCTTTGCTGTCGACCGCTGCACCGTGCATCGTGCCAGCCAGCAGCATCGGGTTGGTATCCCAGCTTGCCAGCACTTGCTTGACCGATTGCGTGTGTTGCGGGTAATTCCACGCCAGTATGTTGAATGGCACGAGCACCCGCCCAATGTCGATGGCTGACCAGCCAATACCCTGTTCACTGGGTTGGTTATTGTAATCCACCATTTGCAGTGAAATGGTGTTGTAGGATTTGTTGGGCAGCTTGCCTTCAAACAAGGGCAGTTTTGCCAGCGAATCCAGTGCCTTGAAAATGCGTGCATCGAATTCGGTTTGGTCAATGATCCCGAGCCGCTGTGCTGCAATCACCGCCATCAGGTAAGATGAGGTATCCCATAACGTGGAGGCGGGGTACTTGTCGGCAGAATTGACCAGCCCGGTTTCAGTCACGGTGTTGTTCTGAAAATATTTCCAAGCCGTTTTTGCCCATTCCATTTCTTGCGCTGTCAGTGGGCGGGTTGGGGCAATCTTGACATCGGAACTGGTTTCAATGACCGCTTCGGGCGTGTTGGCACTACCCATACTGATACCTTCCAGCCAGCCGACCAAGCCGAAAGCCGTGACCAGCCCGGTCAGAAAAATGATATGGCTGCGGGCGCGAACCAGATTCTGTTTGAAACTCATGCAATAACCTCATTATTGTTATGTTACCCCTCACCCCAACCCCACACCCAGCCCCCTGCGGGGTCGTCCCTCAAGGGGAGAGGGGCGAAGATCAAGACGCAAATATCTCTTGTTCCCCCTCGCCCCTTGAGGGAGAGGGGGCTAGGGGGTGAGGGGTTTCTTCCTCCGGCTGCCAGAACGCTGCCAGCACAATCCCACTCAACGCGATAATATTGTTCAACCCCCAGAATACATTGACCAGAATCCCGCCCAGTGAGTAGTCGTTGTTGCCAAGCACGAAATACTGCACCGTGGCATACACCAGCCCCAGCAACGTCAGCACAATCACCGCAAACTGTGGCAGTACCAGATGGAAAAAATTGCCTTCCTGCCGGTCTTTGGGTGTCACCGGGAATTTGATCTGCTCGCCCTTCAACACCGTCCAGATGGCACGCAAGTTGACCGGGAAGAATGACAGGTAACTGGCTTTGGAGCGGTAGCCTGCAATTCCCCACGTTCCCACCATGAATGCCAGCTCCATTGCAATCAGGAACGGTAAAATGTGCAGGAAAAAGTCGCCGGTATACGCACTCACCGGGGCAATGCCGCTAAACAGGTAAACCAGTGGCGCTGCCAAAAAGATCAGATTCCAGATGCCGCCGAGGTATGACCATGCTGTTGCCCCGTACATCAGGCGTTGCGCCAGGCTCATACCCTTGCGGGTCATGGGGCTGTCATTCGCCACTATATCGAGCGTGCCGCCTGCGTATTTGAAACGTTGCACAGTCCAGCTCAACAAGTCTTGCGGGGAAAGCATTTTGGATTCCACCGCCGGGTGTAGCACCGATTTCCAGTGACGGTCTTCATCCGAATGCAACACAATGGAGGTGTAAATGTCTTCGGAAACGTGGAAACGGTACGGGGTAAATTCCTCTTCCCCCGCCACCTGATGACGCATTTCCTGCACCAGACCGCTGTCGAGTGCTTGCCCGCCCATCAATTTCTGCAATTGCTGGGATTGTTTGCCAACCTGCTTTTCAATGGTGTCAGCGTAGCATTTGAGGGCGGCTTCCATCACGGCTTCACGGCGGTGGATTGAGCCTGCCCCGCAACAGAACGACGCATTCGCCCAGTTGCGGCGGCGCTGAATCACGTCATAGAACATTTTCGGCTCATTCACAAACGGGTCTTCGCCGACACGTATTTCGCCGAAGATTGCTTCTACACCTTTGCCGAGCCAACGACCGGGTGCTTTCAAATACTTGCCCCAAACGTCTGGCAGGCGTTTGCCTTCGGGTAAATCAAAGAACCATTGCGGGGTTTGTACCCACGCCACATCCGGGTCACGAAAATAGCCGAGCGTGTGTTCGAGAATAGTCGGAAATGGGCGGGTATCCGCGTCACAAATCACAATGAAATCACCGTGGGTTTGCTCCATCGCATTGCGCAGGTTGCCTGCCTTGAAACCGATATTGTTGGTGCGGGTGATGTAACCCACGCCTTCTTCATCAGCAACCTGTCGCATTGCAGGGCGTTTGCCGTCATCCAGCACGAAAATTTTCAGCTCAATTGGATACGGGTAGGTGACTTTTTTCGCGTCAATGATGCTCAGGCGTACCAGTTCCACTTCCTCGTTGTAGGTGGGGAAAAACACATCCACCTTGATTGGGCGGTCTTCGGCATGTTCCGGGCGCACCACCTCGTTGAATTTGGCAGGCGGCGGCAATTGTTCGTAGTCTTTGACCTTCCACAGGTTGAACACAAACAAACCCAGCCCGAAGTAAGAGGCGGTTTCTGCCACCAGCAGCGGAATGGCGTACCACAAGGCATCCGGGTTAAGCGATTCTGTCCAGCGCCACCACAGATACCACGCTCCCAAGGTCATGGCGATGACCGCGAGGAATTGCCAGATGCTTTCCGTCACTGCTGAATAGGGCAATGGTGGTTCCGGCTGACGGTCTTCAAACTTGTCGAAATAGAATCCCATAACAGTGCGTCTTATTGTTGTGATTGGATAGTAAAGCGGTATTCGTTACGGCTGATCAATTTGCCTTGTGCATCGGTGATCTCGGCTGTAAGGCGATACTTGCCCGGCTGTTGCACCGGCGCTGTGTAATCACGCAAATGCCGATGGCTATCGGGTGCAAGCGCAAATGACCAACTTTGGGTATCGCGCTGTTGCTTGCCTTGCCAAAGCGTGAGCCGATACTTGGCATTCCGCAGGTGCGCAAGGCTGTCATTCAACGCCCACACACCAACCGTGACGGGTTCGCCAGCCACGTAATCCACCTTGTTCCATGCAAGGCTGGGCAGAATCGGCTGGTAGGCACGTTGCATGGCGTAGTAGCCTGGTTTTGGCTTGCGCCAAAAATCGACTACTGCCCAGTTCATGGAAGGCCAGTTTTCCACCAGCATGAACTGAAATAACGAGCCGACGGGTTGATACGCCTGCCGTCGGTAGGATTCGGCTGCCAGTTGTGTCAGTTGCGCCTGATACTGTTGGGTATTGGTAATGAACTGTTCCAGTGTTTTGCCTTGCGGCACTTTGGCAATTTCCAGGGTCTCCTTGCGCTGGAAATTGTGGTATTCCCACTGTTTCCAATCGGCTTTGCTGGTGGGCAATTCCGGCTCTTCACCAAGGATTTTTGCCAGCGTGAAGCGATCCGGCAAGGCTTGTGCCCCGAATTCGGCAATGGTGTGTAGCTTGGTTGGCTTGGCGTAATCCAGCCAGTGATTGGAATACCAGCCTAACCACGGGTGTTCTTCGGTGGCGGAAATTGCGGTAATTGGGCGCGAGTTATCCAATGCCTTGGCTGTTTGGTAGAGCTTGTCATCCAACTGCTTGTTTTGCTGCGGGTCGTAATCCTTGTATTTCCACTTCATCCAGGCCGCATTCCATGGCGGTTCATTGTGCAATGTCCAGTGGATAATGGAAGGGTGATGCCCGAACTGGCGGATCATGTCACCGACTTGAGAAACGGCTTGCTGATGGAATTCGGCGGTATCCTGATAGCCCCATTGCAGCGGGAAATCCTGCCAAACCATCAAGCCGGTTTCATCGCACAGGCGGTAGAACTCCGGCGCGGTAATGTGGGCGTGGACGCGCACGGTGTTGATGTGGGCATCCTGCATCAACTGGATGTCGTGGCGGAAATCTTCCGTCTTCATCTCACTAAGCCACTGGTTAGCGATGTAATTCGTGCCTTTGAGCAGAATGCGCTGGTGATTGATCTTCCAGATACCTTGCGGGGAGCGCTCGACCTTGCGGAAGGCGATGCGTCGTTGGAAACTGTCCAGCACTTTACCATTGTGTACCGCGCTGACAGTGAGGGTGTAAAGGTTGGGGGCGCCATAACCGTTGGGATTCCAAAGGTTGGGGTTGGCGATGGGGATGATCAGTGCGGGACGAACTGGGCTTATGCCTTGCCATTCACCGACTGACCACTGCAACTGCGTACCTGCTGGCAACTTGCCCAGCACATCCACATCGACCTTAACCCGCCATTGCTCCAGACCCTTGACGGCTTGCACCTGCACTTGTTGTGGCTGCAATTGCACTTGCGCTGACTGCTGCAAACGCACCTCACCCCAAATGCCGCCGGTATTCTTTTCCTGCCCACGTGCCGACCATGCGCCACCGGGGCGGGTATCGTGATGCGCAAAAATGCCTTTGATCAGCCGTTTGCGCAGTGAAAAATCTTCGGGCTTTTCCAACGGACTGTTAACCCGCACCAGCAGGGTGTTTTGCCCTGCCTTGAGGTGCGGGGTCACGTCGAAGGAAAAGGTTTGGAAATAGCCTTCGTGTGCGCCAAGTTTTTGCCCGTTCAGCCATACATCGGCGAAGTAATCGACCCCACCGAAGTGCAGGCTGGAAACGGTTTCAGGCGCAACGTCAGCATTGAACTTGAGGCGATACCAAGCCATGCCGTGATGGTCGAAACCCTGCGCCGACCAGTTGCCAGGAACGCGGATACGCTGCCAGCGGGCGTTGTCCACCGGCATTTCTGCGCTACCAGAAGGCAGGAATTCCCACATGCCATTGAGTGAACCCGATACGTTTGCGGTATCCGGTTGTGTTGTTGGCAACACGCTGCATCCCTGCATCAACAGGAATACCGCCAGCAGCAAGGCACGGGATAGCCAGTTCATGTCACACCAACTGCTTGCTGACGTGCAAGTGGTTGCCCTTGGCATCACTACTGTAACGAATGGAATCTGCCAGCAAGTGAATCAGTCCCATACCCCAGCCACCTTCCGGCAAGCCTTCCGGGTCTGGCATATCACGGGTTGTGCTGTGCAATTCATCCGGCATGGTGTGACCACGGTCAGAAATCACCAAATGCACTTCCTGCGGACTGTATTCCACCCGCACATGTACATCATTGCCGCCCTGCATCTGGTAAGCATGTTCGATCACATTGTTGACGGCTTCCACCATCATCAGTTCAAGCTGCCCCAATTGTTCTGCGGACAGTGACAGTTCCTGACCGATGCCACGCAATGCGCCGGAAAGCACCCGCACTTGTTCCAAACGGCTGTCGATGGAAAGGCGGATGTTGTATTCCTGATATTGCATGTCCATCACGCTGCCTCCTTTTCCTGTGTCTGGACTTCCTGGAAAGTCAGCATGTTGCTGAACAGCAGCATGTCATGGATGTCGCCAGGATTCAGTACCCGGCGCATGTCATCGACCAGCCAGCGGATTTGGGTTTCGCCCAGATTCAGGACATTACCATCGGGTGAAATGCAGTCGCCGCCGAAAACCAGCTTATTGTCCAGCGATGCCAGCCCGCCAATACGGGTGTAATCGCTAATCAGGCATTCACTGATTTCTGCCCCGGATTCGATCACGCAGTTCGCACCAATCATGCAAGGCCCGGTAATTTCCGCACCCGCTTCGATTTTAGTGCTGCTGCCAATGTAAACCGGTGGTTTAATCTTGACCCGATCCCAGTTGACACTCACATTGATGCCAGTCCATATACCCGGTTTTACCTGTTTGCCGGGCATCTGAAAACCCTTGATCTTGCCTTGCAGTGCCATACGGGTTGCTGCCCACACATCAGGGACAGAGCCGATGTCGACCCACTGGAAATCCATTGGCAAACCGTAGAACGCCTCACCGGCTGCGACCAGCGCGGGGAACAGTTGACCGCCGATGTCGTATTCGATCTCGGCGGGGATGTACTGGAAAATATCCGGCTCAAAAATGTAAATACCGGTATTGATGGTGTTGGAAACCGCTTCTTCCGGCTTGGGTTTTTCCTGAAACTGCACAATGCGCTGCTGTTCGTCGAGTTTGACCACGCCGTACTTGTGGACTTCCTCGTGAGGTACTTCTTGCAGGATGATGGTGGCAATTCCGCCTTTTTCCTTGTGCCAGCGCAACGCAGCGCTGATGTCGAGGTCAATCCACGCATCGCCGCACAGTACGATGAAGGTTTCATCAAAGAAACCGGAAAACTCCTGAATGCGCTTCATGCCGCCTGCCGAGCCAAGGGCTTTGCCTTCCAACCCGTCTTCGGTCATGTAACCTTCATAGGAGTAGGCAATGTGCACACCCAACTGGTTGCCATCGCGGAAATAGTTTTCGATCACTGGCGCAAGGTGGCTGGTGTTAACCACAATCTCGCGTACATCATGAGTACGTAATAGTTCAACAATGGATTCCATCACTGGCTTGCGCAGGATCGGGATCATCGGTTTCGGCATTTCGTTAGTAATGGGGCGCACCCGCGTCCCTTTACCGGCGGCGAGAATCATCGCTTTCATCAGTTTTCTCCCCTAGTCAGCAGAGTGTGGGTGATTAGGCGGCAACCATGCCGAGGGCTGCATCCACGTCAGCCGCCATACGGAACACACGATCCATGCGGGTGAGTTTGAACAGATCAGCGACAATGCCTTTTGCCCCGGCGATAACCAGATCGCCCCGGTTGCCGACCATTTTCAGCAGGCTGACCAATGCTCCAAGGCTGCTACTGTCCATGAAGGTGACAGCGCTGATGTCGAGCACGATGCGGGTTTTGCCGTCTGTCAGCAGTTGGGCAATGTGATTTTTGAGTTCGGGGGCGACGGCGGCATCCATGCGGGCTTCTTCGATGGTTGCGATGGTAAATTCGCCTTCAGTGCGGATAGAGAGTTTCATTGTTGTTGTCCTCTTTGTTGATGAATTTATATTAATTATTTGAAGATAAATTATATCTATGACATAGATGTTTGGCTAGCCACAAAAGTCGATGGTCATCAAGGAAATATCATCGGGTTTGTCTTCTCCTCCCTTGTTCAGACCAAGACGTTTGGATAGATCAACCACCATATGCCGTGCAGGCAGGTGCATCAGCGCTTGCAGGTTTGCCTGCAAATCCTGTTCCGTGAGTGGTTCACCGCAAGGTTTCTGCAATTCCAGCACCCCGTCCGAATACAGGATGAAACGGCTACCGGGCGGGAAGGGCATACTGATGGTTTCGTACTCAATGTCTGGCAACAGGCCAATCGGAAAGCCGGTACAGCGCAGTTGTTCCAGTTGGCGGGTTTGCGGGTCATACAGAAACGGTTGCGGATGCCCCGCTTGCACGAAATACAGGCACTCCTCCCGTGTATCAACTACCCCCATGATCAAGGTCAGGTAATGGTCGCCGGTATCCAGGGCATGGTTGAGGTGTTCATTCAAGCGGGAAGCCAACCGGGATGGGAACTGCGGGGCATTGTCGCGATTCAGTTCGTCCAGACAGTATAACTCGCCACTCGAACTCAATAGTGTTTGCAGGCACATGGAAAGCAGTGCGGAAGAAATACCATGCCCGGAAACATCTATCGAGTAGAAAAACAGTAGATCGTCACTGATCTGAAAGTAGTTGAAGGTATCGCCGCCAATGAACTGGGCTGGCATGAAAAACCAGTCAACACACAGCCTGCCAAACATTTTCTGGGTGGGCAACACCCCAGTTTGCAGCACCGCAGCCCTTTGCAGGTCGTTGCGGATCAGGGTCTGAGCTTCTGAAAGCGAACGGTTGATGTTTTCCAGGCGGCGGTTTTTTTCTTCCAGCGTGTACTCCAGATTCAGTACCCGTTGGGCTGCCCGCAAGCGGACTTCCAGTTCTTCACGCACAATCGGTTTGGTGGCAAAGTCATCTGCACCTGCTTCCATGCCGTGAATCAGGTTTTGTTTGCCTGACATGCCAGTGAGCAAAATGATATAGACGTAATGGGGCAGCTCTGCTGTGCGGATGGTGCGGCAAAGGCTGGGGCCATCCATCACCGGCATCACCCAGTCACTGATGACAAGCTGAAAATGATGTTGCTGGATCAGCTCCCATGCGACTTGTCCATTGTCTGCCAATGTAACCTGATGACCCATCAAACCCAGGATACGGCGCAGGATCAGTTGCATGTCTCTGGCATCGTCAACCACTAGAATATTCATGCGCTGTTCGTCTTTTTTATGTTTGGGATAACACGCTTTATTGATGTATGCTAGCATCAATCAAATACCAAAATATACAAATATAAGATAAACGCAGGTAATGGATTATGAGCACAAATGCCTCTCAGGTTGTTGACGAAGAAACCTTCACCATGCTTCAGGAACTCATGGCAGATGAATTCGCTGAGTTACTTGATTTTTTCCATAAAGATGTTACTGCGGCACTGACTGAGTTACCTGTTTGTGTGCAGCAGGCTGATACTGCCCAGGTCGGGGCGATTTGCCACAAGCTCAAATCCAGCAGCAAACTGATTGGTGCTTTCAACATGGCTGAGTTTGCGCGTTTGCTAGAAGAGTTCAAGGATGATCACGACCAGCCGCGTGCCAGTGAACATTTGCGCCAACTGGCGGCGGAATATGCACAAGTGCTGGTCTGGCTGGAGAGCCGTCAGGTGTCGGCCTGAAAAACAAACAATAACGGTTTCCCAATCTTTACAGGGGGTATCATGAAAGGTCTGGTTTTTACCGAATTTCTGGAAATGGTCGAGAGTAAGTTCTCGCCTGCCATGGTTGATGACATCATTGATGATTCTGACCTACCTTCCGGTGGGGCATACACTGCCGTTGGCACTTACCCGCATTCTGAAATGCTGGCATTGGTGCAAAGTCTGTCCAAAGAAACCCGCCTGCCAGTTCCGGCCTTGGTGAAAATTTTTGGGCAACACCTGTTCGGGCGGTTTGTTGAGCTGTACCCCAGCTTTTTCCAAAATACCCGTAATGCCTTTGATTTTCTGGACTCCATTGAAAATTATGTGCATATCGAAGTACGCAAGCTGTATCCAGATGCCGAATTACCCACGTTTGACACCACTCGCAGTGCCGATGACCGCAAACTCGTGATGGTCTATCGTTCCAGGCATCCGTTTGCATCACTGGCGGAAGGCTTGATCGAAGGCTGCCTCAGCCATTTCAATGAAAAAGCCCAGGTGGAAATCATTGACCAGTCGGCAGGCCAGGGGACACAGGTCGCATTCCATATTACCCGCATGGCAGCCTGAACATGACTGCGGAAATGCTGGTTCGGCTGGAAAAGCGTCTGGATAGGGAGCGTCGCGCCCGTAAACAGGCTGAACAGTTGCTGGAACACAAAAGCCTAGCACTGTACCAGACCAATCAGGAATTACGCGCTCTGGCGGATTCACTCGAACAGCGCATGGAAGAACGCACCCGTGAATTAGTGGAAGCACGTGACCAAGCCTTGACCGCCAATCGTGCCAAAAGTGCTTTCCTTGCTGCCATGAGCCATGAAATCCGCACACCGATGAATGGCATCATTGGCATGACCACGCTGTTGCAGCACACGACCTTGCAGCCGGAACAGGCGCATCAGGTGGACACTATCCTGCAATCGGCACAGTCCTTACTCGTCATTATCAACGACATCCTCGATATTTCACGACTGGAAGCAGGCAAGCTGGAGCTACTGGATGAACCCTTCCGCTTGTGCGACATCCTGCCCAACGTGATTGCCACCATGCGTACCATTGCAGAGCAAAAGCAGTTGGCACTGGAAACGCACGTGGCAGAGGGTTTGCCGAAACAGTTACACGGTGATTCGCTGCGTTTGCGACAGGTGTTGCTCAACCTGATCGGCAATGCCATCAAGTTTACCCAACAGGGCAAAATCATTGTGCGGGTAAAACCGGTGGATGGGGATGTGCTGCGTTTTGAAGTGCAGGATACCGGTGCGGGTATTTCGCCAGAAAAGCAGGACAAACTATTCCATGCCTTCAGCCAGATCAGCCGTTATGACCAGCACAACCACGGCGGAACCGGGCTGGGATTGGCGATCAGCCGCAAACTGATCACGTTGATGGGCGGTGCGATCGGGGTGAACAGCACTCTTGGGGAAGGCAGCACCTTTTGGTTTGAAATTCCGGTAATCGACTTGCATTACCAGTCGCCTGTCGCCAGCGTGCCGTCATCTGATGCGCTGCGCGTGCCCAGAGCTACCAATGATGGTGATGAACCCGTGCGCATTCTGGTGGTGGAAGACCACAAGGTCAACCAGATGGTAGCGAGAGGAATGCTGGCAAAACTCGGCTACCACGTTACGTTGGCAGAAGACGGTTTTCAGGCACTTGACTGTCTGCGTCAGGCGACGTTTGCGCTGATTTTGATGGACATCCAGATGCCTGGCATAAGCGGGGTGGAAGCCACGCGCCGCATCCGTGCCGAGTTCCCGCATTTGGCAGCCACGCCGATCATCGCGCTGACCGCCAATGCCATGAAGGGCGACGAACAAGAATACTTGGCAGCGGGCATGAATGCCTGCCTGACCAAACCCATCCAGATGGACACATTGGCAAGTACCTTGCTGGACTGGTGTCCCGCCACGGTGTAAAGGGGAATACCGATGAATAGCTTGCAACACCTGTTACTCAGCACGCTGCTGGTTTTGGTGGTTTACCTGATCATCCAGAACCAGCAACTGCACGCCAGCTTGCAACACGGGCAGCAAGCCACAACAACAACATTGGCTACTACGCTCGAACCACTGGCAGAAAAGCTGGATGCCATCAACACTGTCACCACCAAACTCGGCAAGGAAGCCGATGATGCCGCTAACCAGAAACTCACCGCCCTGCAAAAACGCCTGAGCTTGTATAAAACCCTGTCAATAGTCAATCAGGCAGAACGCTTGCGGGCCGAGGGCAAAGGGACAGAAGCGGCAGAGAAACTCGTCAGCACTAAAAAAACCATTTGGGAGACAGGTGAAACTTTCACCGCTCACAAAGCCAGGTTGCAAGGGCTAATGGGGCCAATCGACAAGCTGACGGGCGCATGGAAAAGCGGTGATACCAGCACCAATGTGGATGCAGTACGCAAAGAACTCGATGCCGTTTTGGGGGAGTTAAATAATGACGCAGAAAAATAATCATGACCGCTGGTGGCAGCGGTATCCCTTGCAGATTGGTGGCGCATGGCTGGCTGGTTTGTTGCTGGCAATAGGCATCATTTTCGCCCTCAACGGTGGTACACCGCCAACACCCGCCAACAGCGCCGATAATCGCGGCAGTTTGCTGGATTTGGTGAGTCAGCGTGCTGGCAGTTCCCGTTCCGACACCTTTTGTGAACTGTCGAAAGGGCCGGATCAACGTTGTCTGGGCGAACCCCAAGCCTTGTGCAGCAAAGATCTGGAAATGGCAAAAATTGCTTGGAAATACTTTGAAAACAACTATAACCCGACTACAGGTTTGTATAACGCAGCGGATAAATACCCTTCCACCACCATGTGGGATACTGGCTCGGCACTCGCTGCAACTATTGCCGCGCACGATCTTGGCTTGATTGACGAGAAAACCTTTGATGAGCGCATCCAGGCCATGTTCAAGACTTTCACCAACATGGAACTGTTCAACAAGGAGGCTCCCAACAAGGTTTACCATGCCTCCACCGGGGCAATGGTCGACTACCGCAACCAGCCAGCCCCGGAAGGTATCGGTATTTCTGCCCTTGACCTTGCCCGTATCATTTCCTGGCTGAATACGCTGGGCTGTATGCACCCGAAATACGCTTATCCGGCGAAAAAGGTGATTGAGCGTTGGGACATGACCCGCCTGATCAAAGACGGGCAAATGTTTGGTTTGTACCGTGACCCGGCTTCCAAGGAAAAAGCCATTGTGTTGGCGCAGGAAGGGCGGTTGGGTTACGAACAGTACGCAGGCAAGATTTTCCGAGAACTGGGTTATGACCAGCAGATTTCGGCAACCTACAACAATAAATTCCGTGCTGTCACCAACATTTATGATGTACCGATTGCCTATGACAGCCGCGACCCGCGTGATTTGGGGGCGTACAATTACGTGGTGACAGAATCGTATGCGATGGATGCGGTGGAAAACGGTATTGATGCTGAAAACCAGCCACTGTTGGCAAACATCTATGAGGTGCAAAAACGGCGTTGGCAGGAAACCGGCATTGTCACTGCGGTGTCGGAAGACAACCTCGATCAAAAACCTTTCTTCCTCTACAACACTATTTTCACTGCCGGGTTGCCGTGGAACGCTACCACGGATAAGGGTGTACGTTACGACAATCTCAGAACCGTTTCGGTGAAAGCGGCATTGTCCCTAGCGATTTTGTTCCCGGAAGACCCTTACAGCAAGGAACTGGCATACACTGTCGGCACGGCGTATGACCCAGAACGGGGCTGGTATTCTGGCATTTATGAAAACGGTGGTGGTTACAACAAAGCGATTACCGCCAATACCAATGGCATCATCATGAGCTTGCTGCTGTACAAAAAGTATGGTGAGTTTTATCCGGTATGCAAACGTTGTAAGCGTGGCTTGACGCTGGACGTTGCCAAAGCCAACACCTGTGATACTTGCGAGATCAAATAAAAGCCTGTTGCTATTGGTAACAGGGGGCTGTTTATGGATGCCGGTCACGCTGGCACAGCCTCCCTTGCTGCAAACACTGGAAAAACTTGCTTGTGCGGCTGACAGTCAGGTGGCGGCGGGTCAGCTTGAGCGGCTCTTCAATATCGCAGCACCCGGTCAGCAGTGGCCGGATGAATGGCTGGGCAAACAGCCGGGGCAAGCCAGTCTGCACGCCGGGACACTCGACATTGCACTGCACACCCTGCAACAAACCGCGAGCCGCTTTCCTGATTTGCGTACCACCTCCGAACAGGTGGCGTTGCAATGGGATTATTGTGCGGTGCTGGAAGAGCAGAAGTTTTATGACCTGTGGTTGCAATCCTCCGGCTTGAACAAAACACCTGCGGGTGACGCACCTTTGAAATGGGCAGGTTTCCGGCAATGGGGCTTTTTTACCCCTGATCCACCTGAGCGTTTTGTGCCGTTGTTGCTGGATGAAATCCGCATCGCCCCCAGCGCGTATCACTTGTTCCTGCACCGGATTTACCGCAAACAGTGTTTTCCGCACCCTGAAACCGGCCTGCTGGCACGGGAAGAAGCTACCCCGGATGCCAACCAGCGCAGGGAGCAAGTTAGCTCTGTGCCAGCACCGGCAGAACCATCGACCCCGTACCCGTTTGCATGGCAACCGCTGTGTCCGGTTGAACAAAACAAAAGCGTTGCAGCAGTTCCGGCAAAACCGGCAACAAGCCCGCCTGTTGCCGCACAACAAGCAGCAGCACCAGCACAGGTCACACAAACCACGTCATCTCCTCCCGTCAGGCGGGTTGACACGTCACGTCCGCCTGCACGCCCCCGACATGCAGCACCACGTGCTACCGCTAGTGTACCTGCGGTAACAGCAGAACCTGTTGCGGCTGTGCCTGCTGGTGAACGTCCGGTTGTACCGATCGTGATTGTTTCCCCTTCAGAACCAGCCTTGCCCGCACAAGGTGAGCAAGGCGCAAGAGGCAATGTGGGGGATGTGCCGCGACAGCAAGCGGCAGCAGCTCCGAAAAAAGCGGTCAGGGCGCAAGCCGGTCTGCCGCCAACAGCAGCAGAGGAGTTGCCCGCTGTGGTTGCGGTTTCTGCGACAGGTGACATTCCTGTGTACGTGGAAGCGCCATTGGACGATGGTCTCCAGTCACACAGTACCACTGGCATGGTGGATAGTAGGCAGGGTAAGCCCAAACTGCGCTTGGCAGGCAGTTTTGCCGATAGTGTGTCACTCAAGGATGGTAGCAACACCGTTTCTGTTAGTGCTAGCTGGTCGCCCAAACCCGACTGGTTTATCAGCGGCAATGCCTCGTTCAAGGATGGTGAGCCAGGTTATGCCTGGAGTGCGGGGTATGCCGACCATAAGCCGGGTGGCTGGTCAGCCCAGATCAACAACTGGGGGCCGCTCAAACCTGGTGACGGCTTGGGGCTGGACAAGGCAGTGGTCAATATCGGGCACAAGGTCAAATCCACCGCACTGGAAAAGCGCAAGCTGGCAGCTTCCGCCAACCTGAGTGTGCCGGTCAAGGGCAAGCCCAGCCTGAGTGGGACACTGCAATGGAACCCGACCCCACACTGGTATGCCCGCACCACTGCCAGTGTGCCGCTGGAAGGCGGCAATCCCAACTGGAATTACGTAGTCGGCTACAGCAACCCCAAAAAGCTGGGTAAGTGGAAAGTCGAATACAGCAATTACGGCACGAATGCGTTCCCCGGCGACAATCTCAAGGATGGTTCGGTGACAGTCAGTCGGGGCTGGCAGTTTTAACCTGAATTTTCATGTAACAATTGACCCGCTTCATTAAAACTTCCCCGCCGCCAAACACTGCTTCTTATTCTGATTAAACGCCAGAAATTCCGGTGTCAGCGTCACCCCTTTGCCACACTGCTGACATTGCTGGTTCAGCGAACCGTACAGTTTATGCAGCAACACCGACAGGATAACCCCGTTGGTATTCGCCGTGGTTGCCTTGTTCACACCCAATGCGGAATCTTCGTAAATGCCTGAATACCAGCCACCTTTGGGGTTTTTGGCAGCTTGCACTGTTGCCAGCAACACTTTGCTGTATTCACGCTCTGGGAATAAATACGCCATCGAAACCGCTGCCTTCACCGAAACCGTGCGTAACGCCGACATGTCTGCGCCCTTGTCGGTAATCGCTGCCCAGGGAATGTCATCGCTGAAAATAGTGTTGTAAACAAAGTAGGGTTTGCGGTCGATATTGTCTTCGGAAACTGCCGTGACAGTGCCTGTTTGTTCCCAACGGCGTTGTTGTACCTGATAAATGGTTTCCAGCAGCGGCTTGTTTTCGCTATCTAGGCCGTGTTCCAGTGCATCCATCGCGTAAGACTCGGATACCACGTAATTATGTGCCCCCAATGTCGAGGCATCGCGTGAATCCACCAGTAATTTCACCCCGGAAACGGTGGCATCAGTGGCATACTGATTGTGGTAACGCGCCGACAAACTCAGGTCGAAACCCAACTGGCGAAAGGCTTTGGCGGCGTATTGCTCGTAACCGAGACGGCCTTCCTGCTGGACTTCCACCGTGCCATCTGCGTCCTGGTAGGCTAAGCCGTACATTTGCCCGTGTTCCAGCAAGCGGCAAAAATTCCAGCTTTCCAGCACTTTGCGAGCTTTGTCAGCGTGTTGCGGGTGCAGGCAGGCAAGGATATTCAGCCAAGACACCAGCCGCCCCAAATCCAAGGTGGAAACACCGATACCGGTCTGTGATGGCTTGTTGCGGTAATCCACTTTTTGCGCGGTTTTGGTGTTGTATACCTTGTTGGGGGCTTCGCCATTGAACAGATCGAGGTTGCGCAGGGTGTAAAGCATCTGCCCGATGTCTTTATCGAAACGCTCGCGCTCAATCAGCCCCAGTTTTTCAGCGGTGATAAAGGCTGCCAGCGTTGAGCCAACATCCCACAGCGTGGTGGAAGGATAATTATCCGCTGCATTCACCAGCCCGGTTTCCGGTTGCCGGTTGTTCTCGAAATACTGCCATGCCAGTTTTGCCATTGCCCGGTCGCGTTCATCCAGTTGCCCAATGCGGGCAGGGCAATGTTGGGGTGCGGCTTTGGCTGATTCGGTAGCATGGGCGACATTTAGCCATATACTGCAACACAGGATCACGGGCAAGGTCGGGGTAAAACGCTGCATGATTATTGTTATTCCGGCTCTTGGGGAAGTGCTGATTCTTACCCCCACAATCGTCGGGTGTCAATTGCAGGCGGACAAACGCACCTGTACCATCAAGGCATCATAACAATAATGGGGTGACACGCCATGTTCCCGAAATATTCACTGGCTGTGCTGTTTGCCATGCTATCCATCAGCAGCGTCTGTGCTAATGAAGCCAAACCTGAACGTTACCCTGCTTGCCCTGATACACCAGTGCAGGTGGGCAAGGAGGATTACCAGCCCAGCAACCTGTCATTGCAGGGTTTGACCGGTATTTACATCAATCTCGATGATGTAATCAGCAGTGCCAAACCCAAAAATCTCAAGTTGCAAGCCGACCTGAAAGACGCGGTAGTCAAACGGCTGGAAAAAGCCGGGATGCGCCTGCTTAGCAAGGAAGAGCTGGAGAAAACCCCTGGTCAGCCGGAAATGAGCATGTTCCCCAGTTACCCCAAACATTTGGGGCCGTTCAAACCGGGCGAACCACGCATTGAATACAACGCCCAATGCTGCACCGCTGGTATCTGGACATCCTTCACCCAGGGCGCAAGCACCTTGCGCAATCCCTTACTCAACCACAAGCTGGGCACATGGGGTGAAGGGCATAACACCACCGATTGCAGCGACGTCGGCAAATGGCTGAATGAGGTGGTGCTGAAAACGGTGGACAATTTCATTGCTGCCAAGCAAAAAGCCGATCAGGATTACAAGGCATGGCAAGCCAAACAGGGCAAGTCTGCCGCCAATGCCGCAGCATCCGCCCCGGAAAAAATGGCTGACAAGTTGCCGGATCAGCCTGTTGCAGCACCCGTTGCCGCCAAACCTGTGGAAATTCGTAGCACCAGCGATACGGCAGCCCTTGCCTGTGACACGGCAGTATTGCTGTATGCCGAGTTGTTCCCCGGTGGATCAGCAACCCTCAGCCGTGGCAAAATGGGTATCCTCAGCAAAGTGGCTGACAACATGAAAGCCTGTCCGCAATACCGTTACCGGATCGAAACCCATTCCGACCAACGCGCTGACGACGAATACAACGAAGTGCTGTCGGCTCGTCGGGCGGTTGCTATCCGCAATTATTTGGTGGATCACGGGGTGGATGAAGAACAGTTCGAGCTGCGTTTTTACGGTGAGCGCAAACCGCTGGTGGAGGGCAATGATGCAGCGGCATGGGCGGCGAACCGGCGGGTGATGGTGACGCCAGTGAAGGGCAAGGCTGCCGCGTACTGACCCATGCCGCCATTGGCTGTGGTTGATAGGCAGTTATTATTTGAATTCACGAGCGGTGGGTTATGCACGAACAACACAGTGACCTGATCACGGCAGTGCAGCGCAACTGCCACATTGTCGACGCCCGCCACGCGGGAGATTACACCTTATGCGTGTACCTGCTGAAAATGCGCGAATTTTACCGTTGGGAAAAAGGCATCCTTCTCAGCGAAGTTGTAACCAGCGATGACGTAGGCGAATGGCTCACCCAACGTGAAGCGGTGTGGGATGCGCTGGACGAGCAAGATTACGCCCCGTTACCCATCAATGGCTGCGGTGAATACGAGCCGTTTGCCAATGAAGCTATCAACGCTGCGTTGAATGGCGCAGGTTTGGTCTACAGCGCGGGCTATGGTCGTCGTTGCCGCCCGCTGTTTTTTCTGGCGGAACTGGAACAAGTGATCGAGCAGGACGGCTATACCATTCTGGTTGCCGGGCGCGAACTAGCGCGGGATGTGGAAGCCCCACCCGCCATGAATCAGGGCAAACAGGTTTTTATTCGCCGCGAATCTTTGCGCCGCATGGTGTGGGAAAAGGTTGACGAATGGCGCTGGAGTGGGCTGGATAATCCAATGGGGCGGGCGCTGGCTTGTTACGACTTCGATACTGATATGGAAGCGGCGCTGGATGAACTGGCAGCGGCTGAAACCCAAACGGTCGTGGCGCACGAAATTGGCGAAGTGAAAGCCGGGCAGGTGCTGGATGATGTGCAATGGCAGTCCATGCTGTTTGCCTTGCCACCTTCCCATGCTGACATTATGTTGCGTGCAGTGCGTGACCTGCTGGCGGATTGTCTGCATACCCTGCCGGAACTGCTGGCACGGGGTAATGTCGCTTCTATCCATTTCTATTTCGGCAATTTGTCCGCGATGCGCAAAAAGCTGGTTCCACAATTGCTGGAAGCCTACCGGCACTGGCATGAAAGCGGCGATACCGGGCAGATTGCCGCTTACGCAGCATGGGGGCGGGAACACTGGGCACACGTCGGCAAGACAGCAGTGGCACTGTTTGCGGCACAAGGTGTTGCTGCCATCAAGGATATTGAAGCCCTGATCCTGCCCACGGATGTATCCTGATAGATTGCAATAAAGGTTTAAACACAGCCCATGTCCAAACTGCAACTGATTGCCTTTGACCTGTTCGGTGTCGTCATTACTGACGGGCATCTTGTCACCCACGGTCTGTTGCCGCTGTTGCCAGCCGGAACAACCAAGGCTGAAGTCAAACCCTTCTACGATGCCTATACTGGCGGGCAGATTTCCGAAGCGGCTTTCTGGCTGGGGATCAACCTGACAGTCGATTCCGCCATCCGCAACCGCTTCCTTGATGTATTCGAGTTGGATGATGAACTGCCGCAAGTCATACAGGCTTTGCGGGGGCACTACCGTCTTGGCATCCTCTCCAATCTGGGGGCGGAATGGGGCGATATGCTAGAAAGCCGTTTCCGTTTCAGCGAGACGTTTGAGCCGCGCATCATCAGTGGGGCAGTGCAATGCCAGAAGCCGGAACCCGCCATTTTCGAGGTGCTGATCAATGCCAGTGGGGTGGAGGGTTTTGCTATCGCTTTCATTGATGACCGGCGTGAAAATCTGGCGGTTGCCAAACAGTTCGGCATGACTACCATCCATTATGCCCGCGAGCCGGATGTACACCGGTATACACCTGACTACACCATCCATTCCTTGGCTGAAATATTGCATTTTCTCTGATAGTGCTATGCGGATGGCACGGTATTTGCTCTAATAGAGATTGTGAATTAAAGTGACAACCAAGTATCCATTCCCATGCCACCAGTGGAAAGTTTGACAGGCCAGTTACATGTAGCGCTGCATTATCGCAGTGAGGGCGGTTTGTGCCACGTGCATACGGTTGACATTCATTCCAGCCGCCTGCGTCTTGCTGCGCCCTTTTTTGCCGACAAGCCGGTCACTGGCGTGCCCAAGCTGGTTGGCATGTTGTTTAGTTTATGTGGTACGGCACAAACGGTTGCGTCTACCCGCGCTTGTGTACAGGCTTTGGGGCAAGTACCTGATGCTGCCGCCGAGCAACAGTATGACCGGCAGGTCAGGATTGAGACCTTGTTTGAGCATCTGCTGGGGCTGTCACGGGAATGGCATGGTACGCTGGCTTGCGAACCACCGGCTGCCAGTGAACTGCAAACCCTGTTCAAATTCAGGCGGGAACTGTTGCAAAGCCCCAATCAGGCAGTGATGGATGACATCCAGCACTGGTTTGAAACCCGTCTGCTGGGTTTGCCGACCCAGCGATGGCTGGATTACTGCATCCGTCATGATGTCAAGAAACTTTCCATTCGCGGCAAGATTGGCAACCTGATGACCAGAATCTGTGCCAATGGCTGGCAGGATCTGGGCAATACCGAATTACATCCCTTGCCCGATTTGGACACCGGCTGGTGGCTGGCAACACTGGCATCTCCCGACGCTGCCCATTTCTGTGCCGAGCCGGAGGTAAACGGACAAGCCTGCGAAACTTCCGCTCTTACCCGGCAGTGGGACAACCCGGCCTTGCAGATCTGGCGCGAGTATTACGGCAGCGGTTTGCTGACACGCCTGATGGCGCGGGTGCTGGATATGTTGGAATGCTGGTGGGAACTGGGGAAAGAAACCCCTCCCAACCTCCCCTTATCAGGGGAGGGGAAGAGTGGACTTCCCGAAGGGATTTCTCTCATCCAGACCGCACGAGGTCTTCTCGTCCACCGTGCCACCCAGCAATCTGGCCTGATCCAGCAATACCAGATCGTTGCTCCTACTGAATGGAATTTCCACCCACAAGGTTCGCTGTACCACATGTTGCACGGCCTGACTGCTGGCAACGAAACCGAGTTACGCGCCAAGGCTCAAGCCCTGATCACCGCCCTCGACCCGTGCGTGGCTTACCAACTGGAGATGACCCGTGCATGAAATGTCCCTGTGTGAAGGCGTGTTGCAAGTGCTGGAAGACGAAGCCAAACGCCAGCATTTCAGCAAGGTAAAAACGGTCTGGCTGGAAATCGGCGCCATGTCTGGGGTGGAGGTGGAAGCCATGCGCTTTTGCTTTGATGTGGTGATTCGCCACACGCTGGCGGATGGTGCTAAGCTGGAAATTATCGAAGTCCCCGCCGAAGCGTGGTGTCTGAATTGCACGCAAACCGTCACGGTAAAACAGCGCTACGATGCTTGCCCCCACTGCGGCAGCTATCAGTTACAGGTCACGCGCGGTGAAGAAATGCGTATTAAGGAACTGGAGGTAGAGTGATGTGTACAGTATGCGGCTGCGCTGAAGGCGAACTCAAAATCGAAGGTCAGGTAAAACCCCACACCCATGCAGCGATTCGGGGGAAACACCACCACTCTCATGATCACGACCACCCGCATGACCATGCTCATGCGCATGATCACCATCACCACCACGACGGGCATACCCACGATTACGGGCAAGGTGCTGCCCGCGCCCACGCCCCCGGCATGAGCCAGTCACGCATGGTGCAAATCGAGCAGGACATCCTCGGCAAAAACAACCAGTACGCCGACCGCAACCGCCAGCATTTCGCCCAGCACGCCATCCTTGCGCTCAACCTCGTTTCCAGCCCCGGCTCTGGCAAAACCACCCTGCTGACCGAAACCTTGGCTCGCCTCAAAGGCAAACTGCCCCTAGCAGTGGTGGAAGGTGACCAGCAAACCAGCAACGACGCCGACCGCATCCGTGCAACCGGTGTTCCTGCGCTGCAAATCAACACCGGCAAGGGCTGCCATCTGGATGCGCACATGGTCGGGCACGCGCTTGAATCCCTGCCTGTTGATGACGGCGGTATCCTGTTCATCGAAAACGTCGGCAATCTGGTCTGCCCTGCCGCCTTCGATCTGGGTGAAGCGCACAAGGTCGCCATCCTTTCCGTCACCGAGGGTGAAGACAAGCCGATCAAATACCCCGACATGTTCCACGCTGCTGACGTGATGATCCTCAACAAGATCGACCTGTTACCGTATCTCAAGTTCGATGTGGCGAAATGCGAGGAATACGCCCGTCGGGTCAACCCCAACATTCAAATTCTGCACGTTTCCGCCACCAGTGGTGAAGGTATGGATGGCTGGCTCGACTGGCTGCAACAGCAGCGCACAGGCATCGTCGAGCAACAGATGCAGGCGTTGATAGCCAAAATGCAAGCCCTGCGCAACACCCTTTCCGGCTAGCCGATGGAAACCCCGCGCCCTGCCGTGTTGCTGCTGGACGACGAAATCCGTTCCGTCGAAAGCATGGCGCGGATTTTGGGCGAAGAATTCGAGGTACACACCGCTTTCCGCGCCCAGCAGGCACTGGAATTGCTGGAAGAGCAACATATTCAGGTGATCCTCGCCGACCAGCGGATGCCGGAAATGACTGGGGTGGAATTCCTCACCCGTGTGCGGGCGCAATACCCCGACATCGTGCGCATGATCATTTCCGGCTATACCGACCCGGAAGACATTATCGAAGGGGTGAACGCAGCGGGCATTTACCAGTACATTTCCAAACCCTGGCATCCCGACAACCTGCTGTTGACGGTGCGTAATGCCGCCCGCCTCTACCAGTTACAGCGCGAAAATGCCGCCCTGTCGCTGGAACTCAAACTCAGCGAACAGCACCTGCTGGAACGTACCCAGCAACACCGTCGCCGCTTGCAACACAGTTTCCACCTCGACAATATCGTCCGCGCTGCCGACAGCGGCTTGAACAGCGCCCTGCAACTGGTGGAAAAAGTCGCCCCCTATGACGTATCGGTGCTGATCAGCGGCGAATCAGGAACCGGCAAGGAACTGTTTGCCCGCGCCCTGCATTACAATAGCCAGCGGGCTGACAAGCCGTTCGTGGTGGAAAACTGCGGCGCATTGCCGGATGCCTTGTTGGAAAGCGAGTTGTTCGGTCACAAGCGCGGCGCATTTACTGGCGCGGTGGCTGACCATATCGGCCTGTTCGAGCAGGCACATCTGGGCACGATTTTTCTGGATGAAATTGGTGAAACCAGCCCGGCTTTCCAGATCAAGCTGTTGCGGGTATTGCAGGACGGCAGTTTCCGCCCGGTCGGCAGCAGCCAGCGGCGTTACGCCAATGTGCGGGTAATTGCTGCCACCAACCGCGATTTGCTGGAAGAAGTACGGATGGGGCGGTTCCGTGAAGATTTGTATTACCGGCTGGCAGGCGTGACCATCCACCTGCCACCGCTGCGGGAACGGCGCATGGATATTGCCCCGCTCGCCAACTTTCTGTTGCAGCGTAGCAGCCAGCAGATGGGCAAACCGGCACGCGGCTTCACCCCGCAAGCCCTGCACGCACTGCAAGGTTACGGCTGGCCCGGCAATGTGCGCGAATTACACAACGAAGTGCAGCGGATGCTGGTGATGGCTACGGATACGACGCTGGATATGGCAGCCCTCAGCCCGCATATCCAGTTCGGCAACACGACGGCACTGACAGAAACCAGCAGCAGTGTGCACCCGCTATTCAACATCCCCGGCACGCTCAAAGAACGGGTGGAGGCACTGGAAATCCACATCGTCCGCGCAGCCCTCGACCGGCATCACGGCAACAAAAGCCGTGCAGCGGAGGAACTGGGGCTGTCGCGGGTAGGCTTGCGCAACAAACTGGAGCGGTATGGGATCGCAGGAACCGACGACTGATTTCAGCTTGACTGCCACGCAGGAGCAGGCATGGATCGAAGTCATCCACAAAATGGACGAGACTTACGCCGACCTGTTGCATTATCAGGTGGAACTGGAGAGCAAGAACGCCGCCCTCGAAGAAGCCCAGCAATTCATCACCAGCATCGAAGCCGCCATGACCGACGTGCTGATCGTGTGCGATTTTCAGGGGCGTATCCAGCGGGTGAATACCGCACTGGAACGCATTGTCGGCAAGACTTCCGCCGAACTGCTCAACCAGCCGTTCCAGTCCCTGTTTACCCAGGAATGCCTGCCGCTGGTGAACAGTTTCCAGCAAAAAATCCGCGCTACTGCCATCCACGACTGCGAAATCACCCTGCAAGGCGTACACGAACCCGTGCCACTGGCGATGAACTGCACTTCACGCACCGATGCCCGTGGGCGCATCGAAGGCATGGTGCTGATCGGTCGCCCGGTGGGGGAATTGCGCAAGGCGTTCGGTGCATTGCATCAGGCACACGAAGAATTGCAGCACGCCCAGCAGCAACTGGTCAGCTCGGAAAAAATGGCGGCACTAGGGCGGCTGGTGGCGGGCGTTGCGCACGAACTCAACAACCCGATCAGTTTCGTCTACGCCAACATGCACGCGATGCAGCGTTACGCCAGCCGCATCCGTGAGTATCTGGACAACCTGCACAGCGGCAAACCTGCCGCCGAACTGCATGCCCTGCGCCAGCAATTACGCATCGACCACATCCTCAAGGACATGGATTCGCTGGTCAGCGGCACGGTGGAAGGCGCGGAACGGGTCAGCGACATTGTGCGCGATTTGCGCAGCTTTTCCTCCAGCCAAACTGACAAGACGGTGCGTTTCGACCTGTTGCACGTACTGGAAACCTCGGTGCGCTGGGTGGTGAAAGGCAGCCGCATGGAAGTCATCATTGTCTACGACCTGCCGGATGAATTGTGGCTGGAAGGCATTCCGGGGCAAATCCAGCAAGTCATCATTAATCTGGTACAAAATGCGCTGGATGCGATGCGGGCGTGCGCCAAGCCACGGCTTTACATTATCGGCAGGCTGGAAGGCAACGAGGCGGTGCTGAGTATCCACGATGAAGGCACGGGGATTGCGTCAGAAAATCTGGTGCGGGTATTCGACCCGTTTTTCACCACCAAACCGATTGGGCAAGGCACGGGGCTGGGCTTGTCGATCAGCTACGGGATTATTGCCGAGCATGGTGGCAAGTTGCTGGTGCGGAATCATCCGAATGGCGGAGCGGAGTTTACGGTCAGGTTGCCGCTGAACCCCTCACCCCCAGCCCCGCACCCAGCCGCCTCTGGCGTCGTCCCTCAAGGGGCGAGGGGAGCAAGAGAGGATCACCGATGAAGGTATTGTGGCTGCAATCCGGCGGTTGTGGTGGTTGCACCATGTCCTTGCTGTGCGCGGAAAATCCCGGCTTGCTGGATACGCTCAGCAATGCCGGGATTGAACTGCTGTGGCATCCCTCACTGAGCGAAGCCAGTGGTGCAGCAGTGATTACCCTGCTGGAACAGCTTGCGGCTGGCTCGCAGCCGCTGGATGTGCTGTGTGTGGAAGGCTCCATCCTGCGCGGCCCCAACGGTACGGGTGCATTCCACCAACTGGCAGGCACCAATACTGCCATGCTGCACTGGGTACAACGGCTGGCGGAAAAGGCGCAATACACGCTGGCGATTGGTTCCTGTGCGGCGTTTGGCGGCATCACGGCGGGTGGCTGCAACCCCACCGATGCTTGCGGCTTGCAATACGACGGGCATTTGCCGGGTGGCGCACTGGGCAAGGATTACCGCGCCCGTTCCGGTTTGCCAGTGATCAATGTCGCCGGTTGCCCCACCCATCCGGGCTGGATTACCGAAACCTTGCTGCTGCTGGCGTTGCAGGGAATGCAGCCTGACGAACTCGACAGCTTCGCCCGCCCACGCTTTTACAGCGACCATCTGGCACATCACGGCTGTTCGCGCAACGAGTATTACGAATACAAGGCCAGCGCGGAAAAGCCTTCCGACCTCGGCTGCATGATGGAACACATGGGCTGCCTTGGCACGCAGGCACACGCCGATTGCAATCTGCGGCTGTGGAACGGGCAAGGCTCCTGCACCCGCGCTGGTTACGCCTGCATCAATTGCACCGCGCCGGAATTTGAGGAGCCGGGGCATCCGTTCCTGCATACGCCGAATATTGCCGGAATCCCGATTGGCTTGCCGACCGACATGCCGAAAGCGTGGTTTGTGGCGCTGGCATCCTTGTCGAAAGCAGCAACACCGAAACGGGTGCGGGAGAATGCGCAGGCGGATCATATTGTGGTGCAGCCGGGGAAAAAGAAATAGGCTTATTTGTAAGCAACGGCACGTTAGCGCATAATCTTTGCGCGGAAATAGGTGTGCAATCACCTTGTTCGCTTACTAAACTCAATGAAATTAAAGGAAAAAAGGAGAAGAGAACATGGCAGAATGGCGTAAAGTGGCTAAAGGCTTCGTACTCGGCGACGGTCACATCAGCATCAAGGAAGTCGACCTGCTGCGTGAACTGGTGCTGAAAGATGGCGATGTCAGCAAAAGCGAGCTGGATTTCCTGAAAGAAATCAAGGCCGAAGCCAAGACAGCAGTCAAGGTGCTGGACGAGCTGATCGCTGAATGCGAAGCGATGGTCAACAAGTAAGCCATCCGCGCATAACGGATTGAACTGGACGGTGGTGCAAGTGATTGTGCCACCGTTTTGCAGCACGATATAGACGAGTCACTATGAACGATTGCGCTATTGATTTTCCGAGGCATATCCCGCTGTCTGCCGATAGCCGTGACATTCTTGAGTATATAAATAAACCTCTGTCTGCCCGTCGACCAGTTGGTTATCAACGTGATTTTCTGGAAAGTTACGTCCCTAACCAATCGGCTTATTTATCGGAAACGCTTCGCAGACAACTGCATAAAATGGGCAATACTGGGCAAGGTATGCGTCCTGCTGGCACTTATGGTCGTGCGATTCTTAATCGTTTGTTAATTGATTTGTCATGGGCATCCAGTCAGTTAGAAGGTAATACTTATTCACGTCTTGATACTCGTGCTCTGATCGAAAATGGCACGATTGCAAGCGGTAAAGCCTTGATAGAAACCCAAATGATTCTGAATCATAAGGCCGCCATTGAATTACTAATGGATAATATTGATTCCGCAGGATTCAATCGCTATACCCTGATGAATCTACATAGTGCTTTATCAGAAAATCTGCTTTCTAACCGTACTGATGAAGGGCGGTTGCGCCAACACATTGTTGAGATTAGCCATGGCGTTTACAGACCCTTGGATGTTCCGCAGCAAATCAGTACCCTATTCGACGAAATATTAGAAAAGACAAATAAAATAAAAGATCCTTTTGAGCAATCATTTTTTATCATGGTGCATTTGCCCTATTTGCAGCCATTTGCAGATGTAAATAAACGCACTTCCCGCATGGCGGCAAATATTCCGCTACTCTTAAATAACTTATGCCCACTGACTTTTTTAGGTGTCCCTGAAACGGCTTATAGTCAAGCAATTCTCGGTGTTTATGAATTAACTCGCATTGAATTATTGCGCGATATTTTCATGCAGGCATATGAGCGTTCCACACAAGAATACATCGCATTAAAGAGTAACCTGACTGAGCCTGATCCGTTACGATTACGCTATAGAGATGAGATTAAAAAAGTCGTGCGTGACATCGTGTTAAATCCTGAGCAGCACCCTCTGGATATGATCCATACTTTTATTGCGAATTTGCCAGACGATCATGAACGTATAGAATTGCAATCTCTATTAATCGAAGAATTGCGTCAAATACACGAAGGCGTGCTTGCCCGCTACGGATTGCGCCCGTCGCAATGGGAAAAATGGAAACATTGGGCAGAAGTCTATTAATGCAAAATCAGCAGCAATCATGACGGCTCTTTGGGATTTCCCGTGG
>DILV01000033.1 GCA_002425225.1 Thiothrix sp. UBA5583 | reverse complement strand
CAAGGTGCCTTGCAAAAATGTTCTACGTTTCATCTAGAATAAATCTCCTCTACTCTTGAATTGTGAGTGCCGCATTAACCGACATTTGTTAGTGGCACGCCAGACGCTTGCCTGCATCAACAAAGTGCGGCAAGTGGTCGTGCATCAGTTCGGCAATGGTATGACGGGTAAGTTCCTATAAATATTCCACAGGATGTATCTATTTTTTTCAGGCTGTGCTAAATAAGCAAACTGGATTATTAGTGATTGCTAATATTCTGGTTGCGGGGCAACACGCGAGGAAAATATTTACGATGAAACCACACAACACCACACAGACCCATAGTTTCAAACTCAAGACCATCAGTATCCTGATCGGTTTGGTTATCCTGTTTCTGGCGGCAGCCAACGGCATCTTCACCTATGCGGGGGCTTACCTGTATCTGGAAGAACACCTCTACGCCATCCTGTTTGCGGCAGCGGTACAGTTTGCCATTGCCATTTCCCTGCTGGCGCTGCCGTATGTGCACGGGGTTGGCAAGTTGTCGCTGGTGGTGGTATATGCCGCTGCTTTGCTGCTTTCCACCCTGACTGCCTACACCTATATCTACAATAGCAGTTTGCCGGGGCAGAATACCGTGTATACGGTTGATACCGGCATGAAGGCGGGGATTACTACCGGCTTGAGCGATGTGCTAGCAGCCGAGCAGGAATTCTTGCGCACAGCAGAAAACCGGATGCTCGAAAACAAGCGCCTGATGGATGAGGAAGGACGTAGTGGCGGGCGTTCCGGCCTTGGCCCCGGCAAAGGGCCTGAGTATTACCGCAAGGTGGACGCTTACGAGCAGTCACGCGCACAACTGGAAACCTCACAGGGCAATTTTGCTGCCATGCGCAAGCAACTGGAGGTGGTTCACCAGCAATTGGCGGCTTCCGGGGATGAGGTGGTTCGCGATGGCTTGCTGGTGGAAATGTCAAAATTACGTTCCACTACCAATACTGAAACCAGTAAACAGGCACTGACCGACATGATCAAGAACGATCTGGGCAGCCTGCAAAACCCGGTCGAACGGGCAATGGCAACCCTGCTGGAGCCGAAGGATTATTCCATCCAGGTTATCGTGGGGTTGATCTGGGCTGCGGTGTTTGACTTGGTGGCGCTGTTCCTGGGGATTGTGCGTTATTACCTGCTCAGCCCCGGCAAGCCGTTTTTCCAGAGTGTGTACGATGGCTTGCTGAATACTGCGATGTTTTTCATGCGCCTGTTCCATCTGCGCAAGGAAGCCGCTTTCCAGTTCAGTCAGGCACCCGGTTATCAGCAGCACAAACATGAAATTCAACTCAATTCACCGGAAATGCAGACGTTTGCCACCCGTTTGCTGGTTGGTAGCCAAATGGCGTCTGACGATACCGAAGACCCAGCGGAACCGTTACGTACCCTGATTGGTTACATCCAGCCCTTGCATCTGGAGGGTGAGGAACAGCAGGTCGGCATTCCATTTGAAACTGTGGAACGTGAGCCGCGCCTGAAAACCTTGCTGGCGATGCTGATCCAGAGCGGGGTGTTGTTGTACCGGCGTGATACCGATTGTTACGTGCTGAATCCGGCGGAAAGCATGACGCAGAAAGTAATGGTGTTCATCCGCATGGGGATGCGTAACAGCCCGGATAGCTTGCTGGCTCCGGCGGCGTTTTTGCTTAGCCCTGAGCAGCGGCAAGTGGCGCTGCCGTAAACAGGTGGGACACAGAACAAATGCCGGGCTAAAGCCCGGCACTGTGTGACAGCCGTGGTTTAATCGCCGTTGCCATTCCCGCCTGGCTTCAGCTTCCAGATGTCGCGATTGTACTCTTCCATCGTGCGGTCAGTGGAGAAGAATCCGCTGCACGCGGTATTCATAATGCTCATCCGTGTCCAGCGTGCCTGATCCTGCCATGCCAGTGACACCTGTTCCTGCGCATCCACATAGCTGCGGAAATCTGCTAGTGTCATCCACGGGTCATGTGGGCTGAGGATGGCATCAAGAATCATGTCGAAAATGCCCGGCTCGCACGGGTTGAAATGCCCGCTGCGAATCCATTCGATTACACCGCGCAGGTCATCGTCACGTTCCACATACGTCCATGGGCGATAATCCCGTTTCAGCTCTGCCACGTCTTCTGCCCGCAAACCAAACAGGAAGAAGTTATCCTCACCTACGGCTTCGAGGATTTCGATATTTGCACCGTCATACGTGCCGATGGTCAGCGCTCCGTTCATCATGAACTTCATGTTGCCCGTGCCGGAGGCTTCCTTGCCAGCGGTGGAAATCTGTTCCGACAAATTCGCAGCCGGGGCAATGATTTCCATGCTGGAAACCCGGTAGTTGGGGATAAAAGCCACTTTCAGGCGACCATCCACTTCAGGGTCGGTATTGACCACTTCCGCCACGCTGTTGATCAGCTTGATGATGCGTTTTGCCATTGCGTAACCGGGAGCCGCCTTGCCACCGATCAGCACGCAACGGTCAGCCCAGTTGTCGAGCCTGCCCAGCTTGATACGCCGGTACAGGTGGATTACGTGCAGGATGTTGAGCAACTGACGCTTGTATTCGTGGATACGTTTGACCTGTACGTCAAACAGCGCATTCGGGTTGAAATCGACCCCACATTCCTGTTTAACCAGGGCTGCCAGCCGCTGCTTGTTGGCGTATTTGACTGCTTGCCATTGCTGCTGGAAAGCCTCATTGCCCGGTTCAGCCAGCGCTTGCAATTGCTGCAACTGGCTTAAATCACGAATCCAGTCTTTGCCAATGTGGTTGCTGACCAGTGCCGTCATGCCCTGATTGGCGTGCGCTACCCAGCGGCGCGGCGTCACACCGTTGGTTTTGTTGTTGAATTTTTCCGGCCACAGTTCGTAGAAATCACGGAACAAGCCTTCCACCAGCAAATCCGAGTGAAGAGCAGCCACCCCGTTGACTGAGAAACTGCCGACGATTGCCAGCCACGCCATGCGTACCTGCTTGACGTTGCCCTCCTCAATGATCGACATGCGCCGCTGGCGGTCGGTGTCTCCCGGCCATTTCATCGACACTTCGCGCAGGAAACGGGCATTGATTTCGTAGATGATTTCCAGAATGCGCGGCAGCAGTTTGGCAAACAAATGGACAGGCCAGCGTTCCAGCGCTTCCGGTAGCAAGGTGTGGTTGGTGTAAGCCATGCAATTGCGGGTAATTTCCCACGCTTCATCCCATTCCAGCCCTTTTTCATCTAGCAGGATACGCATCAGGCAGGCGACTGCCACCGTCGGGTGGGTATCGTTCATCTGGAATACGTTTTCAGCCGCGAACGTGCTGTAATCAGGTGCACTACTTTGGCGCTCCCACATGCGTACTGCGTCTTTCAGGCTGGCAGAGGCCAGGAAATATTGCTGGCGCAGACGCAATTCCTTGCCGTTTTCGCTGCTGTCGTTGGGGTAGAGCACCATCGAAATGTGTTCGGCGTGGTTTTTGGCTTCCACCGCTTCGGTGTAGCTGCCCGCGTTGAATTCGTCGAGGTTGAATTCATCCGTCGCGGTGGCTTTCCACAAGCGCAGGGTGTTGACCGTGTTGTTTTTGTAGCCGGAAATCGGCATGTCAAACGGGATTGCCAGCACATCATCGGTGCTGACCCAACGCACCCGCAGCCTGCCTTGGTCGTCGGTGTAATGCTCGGTATGACCGCCAAACTTGACGCGCTGTACGTATTCGGCGCGTTCGACCTCCCACGGGTTGCCATCACGCAGCCAATGGTCGGGGTCTTCCACCTGATAGCCGTTTTCGACCCGTTGGCGGAACATGCCGTATTCGTAGCGGATACCATAGCCTACCACTGGCAGGCTCAGGGTGGCACAACTGTCCATGAAACAGGCTGCCAGCCGCCCTAGACCACCGTTACCCAAACCGGCATCCGGCTCTTGCGCGGCAACCTCTTCCAGATCAGTGCAGTAATTCAGCAATGCCTGCTTGGTGGATTCGCAGATGTCCATGTTCAGCAGGTTGTTGCCGAGGGAACGCCCGATCAGAAATTCCAGCGACATGTAGAAAGCACGGCGCTTGCCCGGTTGCAGGTACTCGCCCCAGGTATTGCGCCAGTCGACCATCAGCCGGTCACGCAAGGTGTACGCTAGCGCCTGATACAGATAGACCGACGGGCAGCCCTGAAAACGCCCCAGATGGTAGGAAAGATAGCGCTGAAAATCATCTCCCAGTGCTTCTGCGTGGTTGGGCAGTGGGTCTAGCGGAACCGATACGTAAGGGATGTGGGTGGACAGGTGCTGTGTCATTGGGTTTCTCCTTTGTTATAAAGCGCCAGATATTGGGTGGCACTGTTTTTCCAGCCGAAATCCTGCTGCATCCCGGTCATCTGCAAGGCTTGCCAGATGGTGGGGTGGGCGAAATACTCCAACGCCCGTAGCAGGGTTCCTTTCAAGGCATTGGTGGTTGGTTCATAAAACACAAAGCCGTTGGCAGTGCCGTTGTCCAGATTGGCTTGGGTTGCATCCACCACCGTGTCTGCCAGCCCGCCGGTATGGAAAACCACGGGTGGCGTACCGTAGTGCAGGCTGTACATCTGGTTCAGGCCGCACGGCTCGAAGCGTGACGGCATCAGGAATAGGTCTGCGCCCGCTTCCAGCAAATGTGCCAGTTGCTCGTCGTAACCCACGAACACGAATACCCGCTCAGGGTAGTGTGCCGCCAGCTCGCGCAGGCGTTGCTCGAAATAACCATGCCCGGCGCCAATCAGGGCAAAGCGGGCATCGGTCTGGCGCAACAGGTCGGGGATGGCATTGATCACCAGATCCACCCCTTTCTGTTCCACCAGACGGCTGACCATGCCCAGTAGCGGGTAGGCCAGATGGTCTTGCGGGTTGGCGCTGCCCAGCCGTTGCAAGAGTGCTGCCTTGTTCAGACGCTTGCCCGGCTCGATTTGCTGGTGGGAATAAGGTGCTGCCAGATTTGGGTCATTGGCAGGGTTCCATACATGGGTTTCGATACCGTTGAGGATGCCATGCAGCTTGTAATTGCGTGATTGCAACAGGCCATCCATACCGTAGCCGAACGATGGGGTGCAGATTTCTTTCGCATACGTGGGGCTGACAGTGGTGACGGCATCGGCATACACAATCCCGGCTTTCAGCATGGAAAAACCACCGTAAAACTCCATCCCTTCCGCTGACCACCAGTAGCCCGGCAGGTGCAGGCCGACGAAATCGGCATGGGAAAAATGCCCGCCGTAAGCCAGATTGTGAATAGTGAAAACCCGTTTGGGGCGTTGCGGCAAGGTGTCCAGAAAAGCGGGAACCAGCCCAGTCTGCCAGTCATGGGCATGAACCACATCCGGCGTCCAGCCCAGTTGCAGGGCATCGCGTGCCAGTTCCATCGCCAGCCGTGCGAATACGCTGAAACGTTCGGCATTATCGGCCCAGTCATAGCCTTCCGGTTGCAGGTAAGGGTTGCCGGGGCGGTCAAACAGCGCAGGGCAATCCATGATCCATAGCGGGAATGGAAAGTCTGCATGTTCACTTTCCAGCAGGCGTACCGTGTGGGTACGGTTCATTCCCTGCAATTCCAGCCAGCCAAGAATGCGCACACTCTCCAGCTTGTGTAACAGGGTACGGTAGCCGGGCAGCAGCAGGCGCACATCCACGTTTTCTTCGTGCAAGGCTAGCGGCAGGCTGTAGGCAACATCGCCCAACCCGCCGGTTTTGACCAAAGGGTAGGCTTCACTGGCAACAAACAATAATTTCATCAGCAGGCTTGTAAAAACAGCGCCGCCAGCGGCGGCAGGGTTACTTCCACCGAATGCTCAAACCCCATCCACGGATGTGGTTGCACCGGAATCATCCCCGCATTGCCGCAATTGCTGCCCCCGTAATACTCGGAATCGGTGTTGAGGATTTCGCGGTAACTGTCGGCAACGGGTACACCAATACGGTACTGGTAACGGGGTACTGGAGTAAAGTTCAACAAAATAACAACCTTGTCGTGTGGCTCACTGCCCTGACGGATCAGGCTCAGTACCGACTGGTCAGAATCGTGGCAATCCACCCACTGGAAGCCGCGCCCGTCAAAATCGTACTGGTGCAAGGCAGGCAGGTCACGGTACTGGCGGTTCAGATCCCGCAGCAAATGGCGGATGCTGTCATGTGCCGGGAAACTGATCAATGCCCAATCGAGTTCCTTTTTGACATTCCATTCCGCCCATTGCCCGAATTCTCCCCCCATGAACAACAGCTTTTTGCCGGGATGGGCGTAATGCCATGCATAAAACAGGCGCAGGTTGGCAAATGCCTGCCAGTAATCGCCCGGCATCTTGTTGAGCATACTGTGTTTCAGGTGTACTACTTCGTCATGCGACAGCGGCAGCACGAAGTTTTCCGAATACGCATACATCTGGCTGAAGGTCAGCAGGTTGTGGTGGTATTTGCGGTGTACCGGATTCTGCTCGATATAGGACAGGTTGTCGTTCATCCAGCCCATGTTCCATTTCATGCTGAAACCCAAGCCACCGATTTCCACCGGGCGTGATACCGCAGGCCATGAGGTGGATTCTTCCGCAATGGTCAGCACACCGGGGAAATAGCCGTGTACGACCGTGTTCATTTCGCGCAGGAAGGCAATCGCTTCAATGTTTTCGCGCCCGCCGTACTGATTGGGCAGCCATTCACCGTCCTTGCGGGAATAATCCAGATACAGCATCGACGCCACTGCATCCACCCGCAGACCGTCAATGTGAAATTCCTCAATCCAGTACAGTGCGTTGGAAATCAGGAAGTTTTTCACCTCGTTGCGCCCGAAGTCGAAAATCAGTGTGCCCCAGTCCTGATGTTCGCCCCGACGCGGGTCGGCATGTTCGTACAGGGGTTCGCCGGTAAAGCGTGCCAGTGCAAAATCATCCTTGGGGAAATGCGCCGGAACCCAGTCCAGCAGCACACCAATTCCAGCCTGATGGCAGGCATCGACAAAAGCGCGGAAATCATCGGCGGAGCCATAACGGGCAGTCGGGGCGTAATAGCCGGATACCTGATAGCCCCACGACTCATCCAGTGGGTGTTCCGCCACTGGCATCAACTCGATATGGGTGTAATTCAAATCCTGGATATAAGGAATCAGGCTTTCTGTCAGGTCGGCCCAGCTATAAAAACGCCCATCCGGGTGTTTACGCCACGAGCCGGGGTGCAATTCGTAAATGCTGAGGGCGCTGTGCTGCCAGTCGAATTGCGCCCGCGCTGCCACCCAGTCGTTGTCTTGCCAACCGTAAGTATCGGCTGCGGCAATGCAAGAGGCTGTTTCCGGGCGCATGAACATTTGCTGCGCATACGGGTCGGTTTTGGTGACAAGATTACCGTGGCGGTTGAGTATTTCATATTTGTAGGCTTCCCCTGCCTGCAAACCGGGGATAAACAGTTCCCAAATGCCGGTTTCACCGCGTGAGCGCAGCGGGTGGCGACGCCCGTCCCAGGCATTGAAATTGCCGACGATACTGACCCGCTGCACCGCTGGAGCCCATACCACGAAACGGGTTCCGCTGATGCCATCCACTTCCGTCTGGCGGGAACCGAGTACTTTCCATGCATGGTGGTGGCGACCTTGCCCTAGCAGATGCAGGTCAAGCTCACCCACCTGTGGGGCAAAGGTGTAAGGACAGATGGCATCGTGCCAGTTGCCCGACTGTTTGTCCTGCCAGACAAGAGGAGGGTGAGTGGCAGGTGTGGTCGGTGAGGGGAGGATAGCTTCAAAGCAGTCAGTGCCTTCCAGACGCGCCATGCTGCCATGCCCGACGACTGTAACCGCTTCAGCCGCTGGCATGAAAGTTCGTAACGCCCAAAGACCATCCGGCAGAGGATGCCATCCCAGCCAATCAAACGGATCGTGATGTCTACCTTGTTGTATCCGGTTCAGATGCTCGTTCATTGCGCTGGTGTCCTTGTAATTTGTTATGCAATTGTGATGCCAGTCCTGCTGGTACATCATTCCAGGCGAAACGCCACTGCCAGTTGCCCTCGACAGTGCCCGGTATATTCATGCGGGCTTCCGTTCCCAGCCGCAGCAAGTCCTGCCAGGGAATCACTGCCAGCAATGCCGGGCTTGCCAGAATGGTAGCCAGCATCGTATCGGTTAGCTGCTCCGGTTCGGTAATACCCAATATTCGCATGACGTGTTGCTGCATTCCTTCATCCAGATTGAGGAACCAGCCCAGCAAAGTGTCATTATCATGTGTGCCGGTGTAATACACGGTATTCTCGCGCACATTCTGTGGCTTGTGCGGGTTGTCCTCGAAGTGGTCGAAAGCGAATTGCAGCACGCTCATGCCCGGCAGGCCGTACTTGTTGCGCAGGGCAGTGACATCCGGGGTAATGATGCCAAGATCTTCTGCAACCAGTGGAATTTTGCCCATGTCCGCCTGAATGCTTGCCAGCATGGCGTCACCCGGCACGTCCTGCCAGAAACCGTTGATGGCGGTTTGTTCCGTGGAAGGAATCATCCAGCTTGCTGCCAGCCCCCGGAAATGGTCGAGGCGTACCAGATCGAAAAACTCAAAGTGGTATTGCAGGCGCTGTTTCCACCACAGGAAGTTTTCGGCCTGCATGGTTGCCCAGTTATAGTGCGGATTGCCCCAGCGCTGCCCTGTTTCAGAGAAATAATCGGGTGGCACGCCGGTAACAAAGGTGGGTGCTCCCGTGGCATCCAGCAGGAATCGTTGCGGGTTGGCCCACACATCCGCGCTGTCGTAGGCCACAAAAATCGGCATGTCACCGAACAGGTACACCCCGCGTGCCTGTGCATACCCGCGCAATGTCTGCCACTGCTGCCAGCAGGTGTATTGCTCGTGAATGATGATTGCCAGTGCCTCAGCCTGTTCACCGCGTAGCCGGAACAAGGCTTCAGGATCACGGCTGCGGAAGGCCGCTGGCCATTCGTGCCATTCCTGACCGTGGAACTGCTGTTTCAGCACCATGAACAGGGCGTAATCTTCCACCCAGTGTTTCTGGTTGTCGTACCAGAGGTCGAAGTTTTTACCCCTCACCCCTAACCCCTCTCCCTCAAGGGGAGAGGGGGATAAAGAATCCAGGGAAAAACTTGTCTTGCTCCCTTCTCCCCTTGAGGGAGAGGGGCTGGGGGTGAGGGGTTCTGCAAACAACCCCGGATTTACCGCAAACGCCGAGGCACACTGGTACGGTGACAACCCGACCAGCGGTACACCCAGTGGCAACATCTGCCAAACCCTGAAGCCTGCTTCCGCCAGCCAGTCAAGCCAGCGGAAGGCATCCGCATCCAACTTGCCGGAAGGCAATGAAGTCGGGTGCAACAGTACCCCTGCCGCTCGACCGATTCCTTGTAATGTTGTCATCAAGTGTTCCTGCGCATGGTTCCGGCATTTTCAGCAGCACCACCGCCTTGCGAAATGGGTTGATCCAGATAGGCGGGGGCTTCCTCACCCAGTAAAGCATACAGTTTGCGCAGTTGCTGCCGGTAAAGGCGCTCAAAGTCACGCACGCTGTCTGACGGGTTGTAATCCCCAAACCACCAGAACCAGTCGGAACCTTCACACACACCCAACTGGCGGCTGGCAAGTGCTTGCTGGCTGGCATCCAGTTTGCCACTGCTCATGACCTGATCGAATACCTGCTTGGCTGCTGCCAGATAATCCCAGCCACGGTTTTTGTCGTGCGAACCGATCCAGGTCGAAAACGAGCCATACACCCAGCTTCCTGCACACAAGGCAGGCAGGGTACGGGTGGGTAACTGGCTGGCTTCGGCAAACGTGCTGATGCGAATCTGGTCGGAATTCTCCAGCGCCGAATACAAGGCATCCAGAAAATACAGGCCATTTTTCGGGTAGTATTCCCAGGCATTTTCGCCATCCAGAATGATGGAAACCACCTGCTGCGATGCATTGTGATTCAGGAATACCGCAATGTTTTCCAGATGCTGCACGAAATCAGCCACGGCATCGCGGGCGTGCCAGGTACTGTATTTGAAGCCGATCAGGTCGGAAAGCCCGTCATCCCGGAAAAACAGGCGCACAGCCGATTTCGGTAACTGGTAAGGCATGAACAGGCTGCGCTTGGAATGCTCGTCTTCGCCGTCAAGGCCAGACAGGCGGCAACTGTTGCGCCACACGCCTTCCCCGGAAGCTGTCCAGCGGATACCCAGCTCATCCAGCAGGCGCACGGCGTCCTCGCTGACCCCGCCTTCCGACAGCCACACACCTTGCGGTTTGAGGCCGAAGTATTGTTCAAACAGCTCAATCCCACGTTGCAAATGCCAGCGGGAACGCACCTCGCCGCCCGGATAACCAATCGTTTGCGGGGCAGGTGCATCCGGCAGTGAGCAACGCATGTTCTGGAAATCGTTCAGCAGCGGCACGATCGGGTGCATGTAGGGTGTCATCGACAGTTCCACCTGCCCGCGTTCCGCCAGCTTGCGGTAGCGCGGAATGATGCCTGCCAGACAGTCGCGAATCACCACCAGCAATTCGTGCCGGTCAGCTTCAGCAAACTCGTTGCCTTTCATCAACAGCCGCTGCACCGCAGGCAATTCCTGCAAGGACTGCCCCAGCCACGCCAGATGATACCAAGTCAGCAAGTCGAGGAAATACTGATCACTCAGGTATACCAGCGAACAACGGAAGCGCTGGTTGCCGATACCACTTTCATCGGTTGCCCCGATCATCTTGAGCAAACGCTGGAACGGCGCGTGCGGGTGGATCATGGTGGGCGCATGGCAACGCTGGCATTCTGCAATCAGTTCTGCCCGGCTGGTATTGTCGGCAGGAATGGCTTCCACCCCCGCCAGCAGGTTGAGCAAGCGGTCGGCGGTGGGTGTGCCATCCTTGAGGAATGCATCCAGTTGGCAGGCGTAATCATCCACCTGTTCCAGCAACACCGGGGCAAAGTTCACCACGCAACGCATTCTGGAATGCTTTTCCAGATGTGCTGCCATATCGCTGTAATCTTTCAGCCCGTGCAGGTAGACCCACGGCAGCCGGTAGCTGCCATCCAGCCCGTCACGATACCAGGGCTGGTGCATGTGCCAGCACAGGACAACATTCAACTGGCCATTCGCCATAACATATCCTTGTCGCCAGAGCGCAGTTTTTGACCCATCATTTCCGCTGTCACCAGCACGATGCCTTCGGGCGTGACGTGGAAACGCTTGCGGTCAAGCTCCAGGTCTTCCCCAATCACCATGCCGTCAGGGATGACGGTTCCCTTGTCGATGATGGCCTTGGTGATACGGCAATGCGAGCCGATGCTGACCTTGGGCAGGATCACGCTGTCCTTGATGTGGCTGTATTTTTCCACCGTACTGGCGAAAAAGATCATGGAACGCTTGACTCGTGCCCCGGACAGGATGCATCCGGCAGAAATCAGCGAATCAATCGCCTCGCCCCGGCAACCTTCGTCGTCGAAAATGAATTTGGCGGGTGGATATTGCGCCTGATATGTCCAGACTGGCCAATCACGGTCATATAAATTCAGTTCCGGCTCGACCGAACACAGTTCCATGTTGGCTTGCCAGTAGGAATGAACTGTACCCACATCACGCCAGTAGCCGGGTTCGCCATTATCCTTGCGGAACGGGTAAGCGATGGCTTTGGCTCTGTGAATGTTGGAGGGGATGATGTCCTTGCCGAAATCGCGTGAAGAATGCACTTTTGCCGCATCTTCGTATAACACCCGGTAGAGGAAATCACGCGAAAAGATGTAAATGCCCATCGACGCCAGTGCCATGCCGGGCTTGCCGGGAATTTCTTCCGGGTGGGCAGGCTTTTCCACAAACTGGGTGATGCGCTGGTTTTCATCCACCGACATGACACCGAAGCCTTTGGCTTCTTCCACCGGCACTTCGATACAGCCTACCGTGAAATCTGCCCCGTGTTTGACGTGATGCAACAGCATCTTGGAATAGTCCATCGTGTAAATGTGGTCGCCGCCCAGTACCAGTACATAATCCGGGTCATGGCGCTGCACGATGTCAAGGTTTTGGAACAGTGCATCAGCCGTGCCCTGATACCACTCTTTCTTGCTGGTACGCTGTTGGGCAGGCAGGATTTCGACAAATTCGCCGATTTCAGCCCGCATGAAACCCCACGCCCGTTGCAGGTGGCGGATCAGGGAATGGGATTTGTACTGGGTGAGTACTCCGATGCGGCGGATACCTGAGTTCACGCAGTTCGACAGGGCAAAGTCGACGATGCGGTATTTGCCGCCAAACGGCACGGCAGGCTTGGCTCGCCACAGGGTCAGGTCTTTCAGGCGGGAGCCTTCGCCACCTGCCAGCACCAGTGCCAGCGTTTTGCGGGTCAGTTCCGTGACCATTTTCGGCTCAGTGTAGTAGCGGTACAGCTTGGCCTGTTGGTGTTTGTCCAATGTCATGTTTTTTCCTCTTCGTCATCCTTTTGTGTGGTGCAGTGCGGCTGCCAGCGCCCCTTGCAAGCCCAGCCGTGTATTGGTAATCAGGTAAATCGGCATTTGTTTTACCAGTTCAGACATACGCCCTTTGTCAAAACAGGCATCCAGAAACCGTTGGGTTTGCAACCACGGCTGGATGCGGGCAGAAATACCCCCGCCCAGATACAGCCCGCCACGCGGCTGGTATAGCAGGGCAATATTGCCTACCCAGTTCGCGTACAAATCGGCAAACAATTGCATGGCGGCAATGGCAACAGGCTCACCCTCATGGGCGGCGCGATTGACCAGAGCGCCATTGTGTTCACGTAATGCCTCGGGAATTTCCCCGGTCATGTCCTGCAAGCAGAATTGCCAGACCTGATTGACGCCGGGGCCAGACAACACCCGTTCCCACGACACATGCTTGAAACGCTGGCGCATGAATGTCAGCAAGCGTTCCTGTTGTGCATTGGCGGGTGAAAAATCGGTATGCCCGCCTTCGGTGGCAAAGGTGTGGTAACGACCTGTGGGGTCAGGCTGCATCCATGCCAGCCCCAGACCTGTACCTGCGCCGGTAATGACGCGGGTGGCGGGATAAAGGGGATAAGATGGCAGGTTCAGGGTTGCGTAATCTTGTGGTGTGAGTGTTGCCACACCTTCTGCGGCAGCCTGAAAGTCATTGATGAACAACAGACAGGGTGTAGCCAGCAACGTTTGTATGGCAGCGTGTTGCAGTGTCCAGTCCAGGTTGGTCAGGCGGATCGGCTGACCGGTTTGTACCGGCCCCGGCAGGGCAAGGCAAACGGCATCTGGCCTGCTGGCAGACTGGGCATCATGCAGGAATTGCTGCAACAGGGCTTCAGCACTGGGAAAGTCAGCACTGGCATAGACATGCTCGAAACGCACACGGGTTGCGTCACCATCACTCTGTGCCCATACCAGCCAGCTTTTGGTTCCGCCAATGTCGCCTGCGATGATTTCCATGCGTTTTCCTGTGGTCAAGGCTGTGCTTTTTACCGTTTTCGCGCCGATGTTAACAGTTGGTGCTTCTGAATGATCTGCCTCAGGTCAAGATGCGGTGATTTTTGCTTTGCAGCATCGGTAGTGGTTGATCAGGCCATTGGTAGAAGCATCATGGCTTGTGATGGTATCCGTGGCGCTGAATTCGGGCTGGATGCGTTTCGCCAGTTGCTTGCCCAGCTCCACCCCCCACTGGTCATAGGAGTTGAGGTTCCACAGTACGCCCTGCACGAAAATCTTGTGTTCATACAAGGCAATCAGCATTCCCAGTGTGTGGGGGCTGAGTTCATCCAGCAGCAGCGCATTGCTGGGGTGGTTGCCTGCAAACACTTTGGGGGCAAGGGGTTCAGTTGCGCCGCTGGCGAGGGTCTCTTCCCGTGTGCGACCACACATCAGGGCTTCGGTCTGCGCCAGGAAATTAGCCATCAGAATGTCGTGGTGCTCCTGCAAGCCGGTTGGTGGAGTCACGGAAATAATGAAATCCGCTGGAATCAGCTTGGTTCCCTGATGCAGCAACTGGTAAAAAGCGTGTTGTCCGTTGATGCCGGTTGCTCCCCAGATGATCGGGCCGGTAGATTCACTGACTGTATTGCCATCACGGTCAACCGACTTGCCATTGCTTTCCATGTCAGCCTGTTGCAGATACATCGGCAGGCTGCGCAGGAAATGGTCGTAAGGCAGGATTACCTGCGATTCCGCGCCGAAATAATTGTTGTACCAGACTCCCAGCAGCGCAAGGATCACCGGCATGTTGGCTGCCAGCGGTGCACTGCGGAAATGGTTGTCCAGCGCATGAGCGCCTTCCAGCAGACGGATGAAATTGTCCATGCCAACTGCCAGCACGATAGGCAGGCCGATGGCTGACCACAGCGAGTAACGTCCGCCTACCCAATCCCAGAAACCGAACATGTTGGCAGGGTCAATGCCGAAATTCGTTACGGCAGTGCGGTTGGTCGAGACGGCCACAAAATGTTTGGCAATGTGTGCGGGGTCTTGTGCCTGTCGCAGGAACCACTGGCGCACGTAATGCGCGTTGGTCATGGTTTCCTGGGTAGTGAAGGTTTTGGAGGCAACAATGAACAGGGTGGTGGCAGGATTCAGGGTTTCGAGGATTTCCACCACATGTGCCCCGTCCACGTTCGACATGAAGTGCAGACGCAAGCGCGGGTGGCGGTAGTTTTTCAGTGCCTGACACACCATTTGCGGGCCAAGGTCAGAGCCGCCAATGCCGATATTGACCACATCGGTGATGGCTTGCCCGCTGTAACCCAGCCATGCACCGGAACGTACCCGTTCGGCAAATGCCCCCATGCTTGCCAACACCGCATTGACTTCCGGCATCACGTCGTTGCCATCCACCATCACCGGGCTATTGCTGCGGTTGCGCAGGGCAGTATGCAGGACAGCACGACCTTCGGTGTGGTTGATTTTGTCGCCGCTGAACATGCGTTCCCGCCAGCCGTTGACATCCGCTGCTTCTGCCAGTTGTAACAGCAACTGCATGGTTGCTGCCGTGATACGGTTTTTGGAATAGTCGAGCAGGATGCCGCCCACTTGCAGGGAGAATCGCTGGAAACGTTCCGGGTCTTGGGCAAACAGTTCGCGCAGGTGGGTATGACGGATAGCTTCGTAATGGGCTGTCAGTGCAGCATCGGCTGTTGGCATGGTCTCTCCTCAAAAACTCCAGCAAGTCGCTTATCGCTATAATGCAAATATTATGCCGGAATATGGTTGTGCTGCCTTGATCTGGCGCAGGTTCTTGTTATAGATAATACGGAATTGTCCGCCAAACTGTGTTAGGGCGCAATGACAATTTGTCGTTTATCCGTCTGTAAACAGAAAGGACTTTGGCTTCTGAAACAGGCATCTGAAGCGTTTCTTTCAGTCGAACTCTACCGCTCATCCGCAAAACCGAACGAAAACCGAATAATTCCCAGATATTTTCTATTTGCCAGATGGGGCATCCCTTCGTATATTTGGTTCGTGTTTTGTTCGGTTTGAAAGGAAGGGACAAATGCTGACACGACGCCAACAACAGGTCATGGAAATCATCCAGACCTTGTACGCCCGCAAGGGCTATGCACCCACGCTGGATGAAATTGCTCAGGAAGGGGGTATCAACACCCGTAGTACGGTGCACCAGCACGTACAGGCGCTGATCCGCGAGGGTCGGCTGGAAAACGGCACAGGCAAGCGGGCTTACCGGATGCCGGAAACAGTGCTTGCCCGTCACCCGCAAATGCTGCTGAACCTGCCGCTGGCAGGGCGGATCGCAGCCGGTAAACCGATTGAGGCTATCAGCGGGCGTGACGAAATCAACCCCAGCGAAATGTTTACCGGCAAGGGGCGTTACGTGTTGGAAGTGCGTGGCGAGTCGATGATCGACATCGGCATCATGGACGGTGATTTCGTCGTCATCCAGCAGCAGGAAGAAGCCCGCAACGGTGAAATCGTAGTGGCATTGGTGGAACGGGAGGAAGCCACCCTCAAACGCATTTACCACCTGCCAGATGGCAGGATTGAACTCCGCCCGGAAAACAGCTCCATGCAACCCATGATTTACCCGGCGGAAAGTGTACAGATACAGGGCAGGATGGTCGGTCTGTTCCGCAGCTACTGACAGCCCAGACAGGTTTAAACACGTTCAAACATCCCGTGACCCGACGGGAAGCCCCTTGGGGCAGTTCCAGACTGGCGCTGCCCTTTTTTTTCCAGAATTTAACGCACAGTCAAGGAGTAGTCATTATGAATATCAAACTACAGGAAAACGCGCTGCCTTCCACCAACGGTGCGGTAGAACCCATCATGAGCCAAGGTTTACAAGAGCTGGGTTCCAGGATCGACTGGACACAAGTCTGGAAAGTGACCCGTGCGGTACTGGTTGTGTGGGCGGTCGCGGTCTGGGCACTGCTGATCCTGATGCCGGGTGTGGAACAGATCAGCGACGTGGACAGTGCCACATTGCATCTGCCTTACATGCTGATCGGGCTGGTGCTGGTCGGTGCGGTGACAGCAGCGCACAGCCTCAAGGCTGACGGGCATCTGCTGTGGTTTCTCGGCGTGCTGCTGATGCTGGCAGGCTGGATGTAAAAAGAAAGGCTTGATGAAAGCGGCAACTCTCATCAAGCCCGGTTCCTGCTTTCACGGGATAGTATCTACAGGAAGGTATGATTATGACGGATTCCAATACAAATACCAAATTTGACCGACCAGCGCATCTGGTTGCGACCAAATCACTACGCGACATCCTGGCGGATTTGCGCAAAGCGGAAATGTGGCTGTTGATGGCTGCGTTTGCCGCTTTCCTTGCCTCAGCCTTTTTTGTGGTGAAATACTTCGTTGGCGGAGAAATGGAGCCTGCCAACTGGACAGGCGAGCAATGGGCCAATGCCCTGTTGGGTTTGGGCATTACCGCTATCATCACTGCGGCACAAGCGTTGCTGTATGCCAGTGGCTACAAAGGCCCGGCAGCCATTGCGGCTACGGTCATTGTGGTGTTTTTTGGCCTGTTTTCGGAAATTTCCCAGTCGATGGAGCGGGAAGATGCCACAGTACGCCAGCGCTCGGTGGATTCCCCGGTGTTTCAGGCAGCGTTGGGCAGTATCCAGAACCTGAGTGCGCAAGCGGCTGTACCCGGCGGGAATGCGGCATTGTCGGCTGCCAGTGGCAAACTGGCGCGGCATGAGGCAGAACTGGCAGCGTGCAAAAGCCGGTATACTTCCGCAGAGCGCATCCGCCGTTGCGAGCAGTTTGAGCATGGCAAAATTGCCGAAGCCCGTGGGGAAGTGGCTGCTGCCCAGGCACATGCCAGCGGTTCGGCAGCAGCGGTGGGGACAGCCTTGACGGCTGCTATTTCCCAAGCCAAAACGCTGGAATACGACGAAGACAAGCACTATGCCATGATCCGCCTGATCCGCGACCTGTTCAACGTAGCAGGTATCTGGGCGTCCTTCATGTTTTCCGTGATCATTATCGGCACGTTTGAATACGCCTTCCATTTTGTCGGTTCCTATGTGGCTGACCACCGGCGAGCCTTGCTGCTGATGGGGCGCGATGCCCAGGGTGAACTGATCCATCCTGACGGCATCAATGCTGCCCATCTGGCTAATGCAGGAATTCCCAGGGATTACGGCAACAGTGCGCGGCGCGATTATCTGGACTGGGTAACACCTGAGCGGGGTGAAGCAGGGGAAATCACCAACCTGCGCCATCCGGCAGATCAAACATCAACTCCGACAGTTGATGCCAGCATTGATGTCCCCACTGCCGAAGTGGAAACGGTAGCCAACACGGCAACTGTACCCGGTGAGCGCCCGGAACCGATCAAAGCCCCGGTAAGCGACTTAAGCCGCGAGCGCTTTTTCAAACTGATTTTCATGGAAGTGAGGAGCCGCATTATCAACGGTGAACTCAAGCCTACTGTGCGCCCGGTGACTGATGCGGTTACAGAGGTAATCCGCCATCACACTCAGGCACTGGGATTACAACCTTCCCTGATTGGCAAACCGGAAAGGCAGAAAATTGCAGAAAAGATCCTGACCAAACTGGAGCAGGAAGCGGTACTGACCATAAACCCGGAACAGGGTATCGGCAAGCCCAAATACCTGCTGGCAAGCCGTTGGGCCAATCGCCCACCCCCGGAAATTCCAGTAGCAGCCCATCTTGCACAATAAGTTTTCCGCCCGGACGCTTGTGGGTATATCATGACCCTCCATCCTCGATCTGGCTGCAATTTGTGGTCAGATCGTCTATATAAGAGGATGTCATTCGAGTGTCTTTGCGGAAATCAGCATGAAAAACAAAATCCTTGCAGTCGTTACAGGGCTATTTCTGTCGCTGCCGGTCATGGCGGCTACTTATGGGCCGGTCAAGTCCAGCGAAACCCTTTGGGACATCGCCAGCCGTACACGCCCCAGTTACGAGGTCAGTACCCAGCAAATGATGCTGAGCATCCGCACGAAAAATCCGCAGGCATTCAGTTCCAACAATATCAATTCCCTGCAAGATGGTGTTGTCCTGCAACTGCCCACATTGGCAGAAATTCAACAACTTGACCGGGGGCAAGCGCTCCGTACTGCCAAACAGCATAACCAGAGCTGGGATTCCCCCGGCAAAACGGCAAGCAACTCCAGTCCTTCCCGCAAAACTGCCAGCCAGACAGAAAACAAGACCACCACCTTGCGCAACGCACGAGCTACCCAGGCACGTCTGCAACGCGACATCTCCCAACTGAAAACGCAATTACAACAGGAGCAGCAGCGCAGCAAACGTTTGAGTGCCCAACTCAAACAGTTGCAAACCCGTGGTGGGAACAGTCAGGGCAGTGCCGCTGGCAATGCGGCTGCTGCGGATGTCAGCAAGTTGCAGGCAGAAGTGGCTGATTTGAAAGCTGTCCTGAGTGACAAGAACAACCACATCAAAAACCTGCAAGCCTCTCTCAAGGAAGCCAGTGAAGCCATTAAGCGTCAGCACAGCGAGAATCTGGCGCTGTATGAACAACTCAAGGCCAGCAACCCGCAAGCCGTTGCCGAAAAGCCTGTTGCCCCGCCTGCTGGCAAAAATGGTCTGACCCTGACCGGCGTAGGTACTGAACAGGCTGCAACCTCAGCCAGTGGCAAGCCGCCAGCCTTTACCGACCAGCTTCCTGTCACCCAGCAACCGCAAGCCACTTCCGCCCAGCCACCTGCGGCGACCACACCGGCACAAACTGCCGGGCAAGGTAACGGCGTGGCGCTCAAGGATTTGTTGGGTCAGTCCCCTGTGACTGCCACAACGGAGCCTGCCAAGGGCAACCTGACGCCGCCTGTTGCACAGCTTGCGGATGAGCATTCGCCGTGGGGAGCGATTCAGGCACCCTCACGGGTTTCCTTCATCATTGCCCTGATTTCGCTGCTGTTCATTCTGGCGTTGTTGTGGCGTACCTTCAGCCAGCGACGTACCGACAAACGCACTGAAACCACGACCAGCAGCCCACCTGGGGAAACCGGTAAGCAGGAGCGTGTTGATGGACGTCAGGAACCTGAAATTGTCTTCTAGCTGGTTAACAGACCAGCGGTGTGGATAACTGTCGGAAACAGCTTGCTACGGGCTGTTTCTTTGCGTGTTGCCGGTTTGCATGAACCTTCATCAACATTTTCAGCCAGATTCAAAAATCCCCCCATTACTGATTGACGGTATTTTTTTGCAGATAATCGGTAGGTATCGAGTAGTCTGTTCGGCATTTGTTCATGATCCCTATTTTTTTCTGCGGTTGGACACTTATCCGCTGTCGGGATAAACCTGTGGATAAGTTGGTGGATAATCCTGTCGATAAGGTTACAATCCCTTCCCTGTTCCACGCCCATAACAAACCATGAGGACAACATGAAATACGACGTATACGGCATTGGCAATGCCCTGGTTGATAAAGAGTTTGAAGTTACCAATGAGTTTCTGACAGCCCACGGTATTGAAAAGGGTTTGATGACCCTGATCGACGAGCCTACCCAGCAGCGTTTGCTTGCCGGTCTGATTGAAACCTTTGGTCTGAAAAAACGCGCCAGTGGCGGTTCCGCAGCCAACAGCATCGTGGCAGTCAGCCAGTTTGGGGGCAATGCCTTTTATGCCTGCAAGGTCGCCAATGATGAAACCGGCGAGTTTTACATGCATGACCTGCACGCGGCTGGAGTTACTACGGCGTTGGATCAGGTGCGCGGTAACTGCGAAGGTGTTACCGGCAAATGTCTGGTGATGGTCACGCCGGATGCCGAGCGCACCATGAATACCTTTCTGGGCATTACTGCCGATTTCTCTGAAGCCGAACTGCATCTGGATGAACTCAAGCAAGCCCATTACCTGTATGTTGAAGGTTATCTGGTGACATCCGACATGTCGCGCAATGCTGTCCTCAAAGCCCGTCAGATCGCAGCAGAACATGGGGTCAAAACAGCCATGACGTTTTCCGACCCGTCGATGGTGAAATATTTCCGCAGTGGCATTGACGAGATGCTAGGTGAGGGTGTGGACATCCTGTTCTGCAACGAGGAAGAAATTGCCACTTTCACCGGCAAGGATGAACTGGAAGCAGCCATAGCTGCCATCCGCCCGTTTGCCCGCAAACTGGTTATCACCTTGGGCAGCAAAGGCGCATTGGTGGTGGATGATGCTGGTCGCACGGAAATTGCCCCCAACCGGGTGGAGGCTGTCGACACCAACGGTGCGGGTGACATGTTTGCTGGTGCTTTCCTGTATGGCATTACCCAGGGTATGGATAACGCACAGGCAGGCAAGCTGGCGAGTCTGGCTGCCTCACGTATTGTTACGGTTTTCGGGGCGCGTTTAAGCCGGGAAATGCATCAGGAAGTGCTGGCAGCAGTTTGCTGATGGTCATGCTGCCAGTTGCGGTAGCGGGAGCCGGGTGCTCCTTTCTGCCCGCAACACCAGATTGATTGCCTCTGTTGCCCGACCAGTCAAGCGCAGGAGCTTGGTCAGCATTTTGAGGTTTTGCAACAAACTGCCGTGATCCCTGCTGAGTTCGGCGTAGGCTACGCTGCGCCGGGCACACAGAATGGCTGCTGGAATATTTCCCAATACCAGATGATGCTCGCTCAGGTGATAGGCCAGGATTGCTGCCCGATACCAGTGTTTGTGTTTGACAGACTGATCCAGTTTTTCGCTCAGGGTGGATATGGTCTGTTCGGCTGTTGGAATATCCGGCAGAGTATGCTGCAAGGGCTGAGCGCTCATGGTGTTTTCTGGTATAAAAACAGTTTCCCCCTTATGTGCACATTCCTGTAACAATGTCAGAAAGCGTTCACGCATCACGGGAAAGCGCACAGCAGCCTGTTGTCGGAAATAGGCACGGATCAACCGGTGTGTATCCAGGGTATTGGCTGCCAGTGGTGATGAAATCAGGTGCAAACGGAACAGACGCCGCTGGATTTTGGTGTATTCCCGTACACTCACTTGCGCCAGTGGCGCAACAATGCGCAAACCCTCGTCTGGGCGTACCCAGCGTATGAACCAGGGTTGGTTGCAGCTACCCAATAACAGGAACAGTTCCTGTTTGGTGGCGGGGCTATCCATCAAACTCAGCAGGTAGAGCAGGATCAAATCCGGGCTGGTTCCCAGCCAGTGTTCAATCACAGACAAAATACGCCGCACGTGGAAACCTTCCTGTTCCAGGTCTGGCCAGATGGGGATGCTATCCAGATGTGCCGGGGAACCACCATACGCATCAGCCAGATAAGAACCCAGCAAACGCAGACTTAACGGGGCACCACCAAAACTGCGGGCAATCCGTTGCAATTGCCCGGTTGTTGCCTTGACGCCATATTTCTGTAGCAGCAGTGCACCGTCTGCATCAGACAGGGGCAACAATTCCCGTTGCATGATCCATTGTTGGAAGGTTGGGTCAACTTCCACGCTTTTGCGGCTTGCCAGCAAACATAAGCCGGGATTGTAGGCTGCCAACTGGTTTAGCAAAACACCCAAAAGTTGGTGTTCGGTCTGGGCTGAAAAATAAAGGGGGGATACATTGTCCAGCACCAGCAGGGTGCGCCGCCGTTGAATCAGGCGAGCCAGCAAGTTCACGCGCTCCACCAGTCTGGTGGGTAGTGCCATGTCGGCTCCAAACCATTCCAGCGCCTGACACACAAAATCCTGCATGGCTTGCTGAGCCTGCTGGTAACGGGATACTTCGGGGAATGACCAGGCAAAAACCTGTTCTGCCTCTTGCCAGTTGGCACTTTCCATCTGTGCCAGCCACGCCTGGAGCAGGGATGTTTTGCCCATTCCCCCCATGCCGGTCAAAATGAAAACATGGCAGGAATTGTTCTGCCAAATGTTTGACAAGATGCTTAATTCTTTCTGGCGACCAATAAAATCCGTGTTATCTTCTGAATTAAAGATATTTATTTGTTGATTTAAACAACTTTTAATTCGCCACGCAGCAAAAACCCCAATCATTCCGTATCACCAACGATTATCTGATGATTTAGAGATTTAGCCAGATTATGCCATTGCCGCAAATCAGTATTACTGAAGTGCCGTTCAAAACCGATAATCGGTTTATCATGAATATGTTTTTTAATTATGCCTGCATGTAATTTGCCTGCTCACACAAACTGGCGGCTTCCTGATGTTCGCCTGCTTGCTCCAGCAAACCTGCCAGTGCCAGTAGTCTAGTTTGCAAATGTGGCATGTTTCTGCCCAGATCGGCATACACCACGGCTTGCCTGGCATAATCAATCGCGGCTTTTGTATTTTGACCAATTGCGAGTTTTTCACCGATTAGCCCGCTGATGGTTTCTGCTTCCAGCCAATCCTGATATTGGGTGCGTCGTCTGAGAACCGCTGCCAGTTGCTCACTGCTTAAACGGGTATTCATGTCCTGATTGGCGGCTGGCAATATCAGTTTTGGGCGCATTCTTTCCCATACACCGGGATAATGGGTCTGTGACTGACGCATGAAATATTCCCTGACAACCGCCTGCAATTCAAAATGCAGCCCATCTGCGCAAGGTGTTAGCAAGTTTAAAGCCAGTAGGCGCTGCCAGGCTTTTTTCCAGCCCTCTTCAGGCAATGTTTGCAAGCGACCAAGCAGGTTTTCATAGCTGCCAGGTTCACTGTGCCAGCGGGTTAGCCACGGCAATGAACGGGAGCCAGCCCATGCCTGCAAGTCAGCGGGGCAAAACGGCAAGTGGAACAGGGGTAGGAAGTAAAGCATGGCCAGTTCCGGGCATCCTTCCAGCCACGCTTCAAAGGCAGCCATGATCCGGCGGCTGGCTCGCCCTTGTGTGTGAGAGTCATACCAGATTGGAATACTGTCAGCCCGGCTGATCTCACCTGCGTGCCAGTGGGTCAGATAACTGGCTACCCAGGTCAGGGCGGCAGGGTGTTCGCCAAACTGTTGTGCAACCCGCTGTATACTGATCTCTTCACCGCTGACCCCCAAATGTTTCAACAGGCGGGTGGCTGCTTCTGCTGTCAGCGGTTCCAGTTCCAAGTGTTCGGCATTAGGCAGTGCCAACACGGTATCAGGCATCACTGGGCAGCCTGCCAATAAACACATGCTGGACGGATTGGCTGTTAGCTGTTGCAGGAAAGTCAGCAACATCACATCCAGTTCGGTTTTTCCAGCAATGTGCAGGCAGGGCACATTGTCGAGTACCAGTAAAACCCGGCGTTGCTGCAAGCATTGGGCAAGCTGGAGTGGATACTCGTGTTCGGCAAGCAAAGCGACCTCAGCCCCTTGCAACCAGCTCAGGGTATTTCGGAAAAAATCATCAATGGCAACACGCTGTATCGCTGGTGTATCTGTCTGGGGAAAACTCCAGAAAAACAGGGTATCAACCCCTTGCCAGTATTCGGAAGCCAGTTGTTGCAACCACAGATGGAGCAGAGTCGTTTTACCCATGCCGCTACAGCCCTGTAGTGTAAACAAGGCGGTGACACGGTTTGTCCATGCTGTGTGCAGGCGTTCAAGTTCCTGTTCACGTCCGAACACAGGTGTAAAAGGTGTTTTGTGTGCGTGGAAAGCGGTTGCGTCAGGGTAACTTTCCCGTCTGTATGTGGCTACCACCCCGGTCATGTCTGCCTCTTTGCATCTATTGAAATTATAAGTTTGTCGTATGATGCAAGATAGCAAAGCCTTTCCCCGCCTGCCAGATCAGGATGGGCAGGCGGATCAAGATGATTGATTAGCGATTAGTTTTTCTTGGCATCCAGTTGTTCAGCAGTAGGGTCTGGTGTTTCTACCAGTTCACTTTTGACCAGTTGTTCCGGGTCGCTGTTGACCTTTTCAGAGGCGGGGGCGGCTACTGGCTCTCCAGTGCCTTCTGCTACCAGCGGAATGGGTTCCTGTACGCCGCCACTCAGGTCAGTCATGCTTGCCATGCAGTCGTTGATATAAGCTGCCTGTTTGGCTGCGGCGATACCGTCTTCAATGGCGTAGGTTTTGCACAAGTCTGCCACTGCGGAGGAATTGCTTTCGCCAGCTTCGGTTGCGGTATTTTGGGGGGCGACGGTTTCCTTTTCAGCCAACGCAAGCGGGGCAAACAGGATGCCTGCTACCGCCAGCAGGGAGAGATAATGTTTCATGTCGTTTTTTAACCTTTGGTGTGCATGTCGATCCGACCGATAGCGCAGCTGACCACGGAGCGAGCTTTCTCTTTCAGCGATTCCAGCCCTTCTACCGTGCCACGTTCGGGATAACCCAGACCAAACAGGATACCGACAGCAGTTTCGCGTACATCGGCTTCACTTTCTAATGTAATGGTCTGGTTTTCAATATCGACATTAACTGTCTTGATTTGTTCATTCTCGAGCAGCTTTTTGCTGATGGTGTTGGCACAACCACCGCAGCGGATATTTTCAACCTGAATTCGGGTTTCCATGATGCTTCCCTCAACTTGGACTCCTGTTAAATATGGAACCAAGTTGGGGAAAATACAAGGGCTAACCCATTTTGAGGCCAACAAAGAATCCGGCAACTGCGCTGACACCTTTGCTGGTAATGTGCGAGAGGCGTTCCATCAAGAAACTGCCAGATTGACGTGCCATGTGGCTGGCTGCGTCAGCCGCGCCTTGCAATTTAGCATCTGCCATGCTGGTAACACCGTAATATTCCGTGATGAATAACAGCACAATGGCTGCACCACCCAAAAATAGTGCCATGCGCAGCATTTTCTTGGCGAAATAGCCGACAGCCAGACCGATAACAAACGGAGCGCCCACATTGCCCAGCAGGAACGTGGAGGAAAGGATGTCAGTGGAAGCGGCGGAACCTACGGGATAATCATTCATGTTTGAGCCTGTTTTACCAATGTTGCTGTTATCAAAATCACCAGGGTCGGTATTGTCAGGCATTTTATGACCGCTTTCCAGCGGGAAGGTTTCCGCGGGTGTGACCGGAAGTGATGCTCTTTTTGCGGCTTCGCCGTTACCCCTCACCCCAACCCCGCACCCAGCCCCTTACAGGGTCGTCCCTCAAGGGGAGAGGGGCTAAAAAACATCTTTCTTACTCCCCCTCGCCCCTTGAGGGGGCAGGGGGTGAGGGGTAATTCGGAGGGTGATGCTGTCTAATTTTAAGCGGCATTGCAGGTAGCGAAG
>DILV01000005.1 GCA_002425225.1 Thiothrix sp. UBA5583 | reverse complement strand
ATTAATTTATTTTTAAGCGGCTTCAGCGTGTAATTTGACCCCAAGTGCACGAATCACCCTCATCATCGTGTCATAACGGGGTTTAGCTCCTGGGGTCAGGGCTTTATAGAGGCTCTCCCGACCAAGCCCTGAATCTTTAGCCAGTTGTGCCATGCCACGGGCGCGGGCAACGGTTCTGACAGCCATCAGGAATATATCAGGGTCAGGGTCTTCAAGTGCCTCGGATAAATAAGCAGCGATAGTTTCTTCATCGTCAAGATAATCAGCCGCATCAAATGGGGTAAATTTTGTCATGGCGTTGATTCCTTGGGCAGATTGTTAGCCATCTCTATGGCTCTCTTGATGTCAGCTTGTTGGGTCGACTTGTCGCCACCCAATAACAACAAATAAACGACCTCACCACGCCGGGTGAAATAAAGACGGTAGCCGGGGCCGTAATGGATGCGCATCTCAGACACGCCTTCACCGACAGGCTCACAATCACCAAAATTGCCTTGTTCAGCACGCCCAAGCCGTAAAGCAATCTTGGCTTTTGCTTTTTTGTCTCTCAGATTGGATAACCAATCATCAAACTTGTCTGACTTGAGGATGATATTCATGGGTTAATTGTATCCGAACAGATACGGATGTAAAGGATCATCCCATTATTTCGGTGTTCAAATTTGGCACGGCTTACCACGCATCAGCGCACTGTAGAGATTAGGCAACCACCAATCATGGCAAATGAACATGACCACCTTTTTTGTCAGCAAGGGACAATTGTTCTATTTTCGGTCGCTCAAGTTGGTGTTGTCTGTCACGCATCAGCGCACAGTGAAGGTTGGGAAACCACCAATTCAGGCAAATGAACGTAGCCACCGCACTTTGTCGCCAAGGGAAGAACCAACTTTTTGCGCTCTCTCAATCTGGCGATATTTATCGGTAATAACCCCCGCCAACAGTTTATTGGACGGAATCCATATCTAACAGATTAGGCAGACTGCGAGTAATCGGTGAGCAAATGCCGTCTATCCAGTTCGTACAGCGTTCCGTATAGTCTCGGATTATCATGCGTGATGTTGCCCCAATTACACTGATTTTCATGGACAAGAAGCATACAGCACGCTCGGTTGATCCTGCAATGACGTACTCCCGCGAGTTTTGGGGGAATTACTCACTTTTCCTGCTGAAACAAAATGTTAAGAAAGACAAGGTCTCTTGGTATGTGCTGCGTACCAAGCAATACATTGCAGAATTTCCCGATGAACACATCCGTACTCATACGGCTCGTCATGTTGAAATATTTCTGAACAGGGTAGGGCGGGAAACGCAGTTGCAAGCCTGGCAGTTTGGGCAGGTGGTCGATGCTATACGGATTCTGTTTAGTCTGGCGTTGAAGCTTTCCTGGGCGTGTGATTTTGACTGGGACTACTGGCGTGAGTCAGCAAAGCCCCTGGAAGTGAATCATGCAACGGTTGCTCGCGACTACAGCAATGTGCTGGAGGGTTTGGCAACGCTGGATGGGGAAGAGCGTTGTTCCAATGAGCTTTATCAGCGTTACCAGCCTGCGATTGCTGAAGTGGTACGGGCGATCCGTCTGAAAAATTACTCTATCCGCACGGAGCAGACGTATCAGGCGTGGGTTTCACGGTTTTTCTATTACCACAAGCCCCACAATGTGCGTGATCTGAATGGGCAGCACGTCAAGCATTATCTGGAATACCTTGCGTTGAAACGCCATGTCTCGGTGTCTACACAAAAGCAGGCGTTGAATGCCTTGGCATTTTTGTTCAATCAGGTCTGGCAAAAGCCGTTGGATGATCTGGATGAATTTATCGGGGCAAAGCGCCAGCGCAAATTGCCGGTGGTGTTGTCCCGCGAAGAGGTGCGGCGTGTGTTCCAGCAACTCAAGGGGACACACCATTTGATGGCGGGTTTGCTATACGGTGGTGGTTTGCGGTTGATGGAATGCATTACTTTGCGGGTGCTGGATGTGGATTTTGATTACAACCAGTTGCATATTCGTAATGCCAAGGGAGGAAAAGATCGTGTTGTGCCACTCCCAGAACGCTTCAAGGTTGCGCTAAAAGAACAGCTAGCGTTGGTAGAGCGTTTGCATCAGATTGATTTGCGTAATGGTTGGGGTGAAGTGTATTTGCCTGAAGCCTTGAGCCAGAAGTACCAGCAGGCTGCGCGGGAGTTGCGTTGGCAATACGTATTTCCAGCCAGTTCGGTAAGCGTTGACCCGCGTAGCGGTTTGGTGCGGCGTCATCATTTGCATGAAACCAGTTTGCAGAAGATTATCCGTAAAGCCGTGAAACAGGCGGGAATCACCAAACATGCTACGACGCATACCTTACGTCATTCTTTTGCGACACATTTGCTGGAGTCTGGCTATGACATTCGCACGGTACAGGAGTTATTGGGGCATTCGGATGTATCGACAACCATGATCTATACCCATGTGCTGAACACGCCGGGAATCAGTGTCAGAAGCCCGGCTGACATGATCTGATAGCTGAATTCTGGAACGCTACCGCCCTGGCCTGTACCGACCAAGGATCGGACAAACTGTCGTAAAATTCCGACAGACTGCTACAATGTCCAGCCGATTGTAACTTATCATGAAAATTTATAGAACCTGAACGGGCAAGAAAAATGCAATGAAATTTACAATAAAATAGTCAGGAATTGTGTCGGAACTGTCCCCGTTGTCTGTCAGTCAAAGCCTTTATCAATAAACACGTTACGAGGAGTATTCCATGTCATTCATTCGCGTTGGGGGTGTTGCCCTGTTGTCTGGTTTGCTGTTGAGTGCCTGTGTTGCACCGGGCGGAAACATGGGGGGAATCGGTGGGCCATGGGTGAACCCGTGGGTTCCGCAACAGCCGCCGGTTTACACGCAGCCGGATGTGGAAATCTACAAATACCAAGGGTCACGCCAGTGTGAAGGTGGTGGTGTGCCGCTGGCTGCGATGCACCAGCAGTTGCAGATGGCGGGGGTGCAGGTGAAGGGCAGCTCCTGCGGGATGGATGGGCGCATGTATGCGGCATTCTGCGGCGGGGCTGACGGCAAGATCAATATCTTTACCGTTTCAGCGGATACTGCCAATCTGGCGTACAGTCAGGGGTTCTTCCCATTGAATGATTTGCAGGGTGCGCAACGTACCAGTTGTTATGTTGGCAACAACACTATGGGTAACAATGGCGGCGGTACGGTGACTTACCCCTACAGTGGAACCAGCGGTGACACCTCTTATTATACCTACCGCCTGAAACCTTAAGCTGCCAGTTCCCGTACCTGATCGGCGGTGAGCAGGAAGACGCCATCACCGCCGCGCTCAAACTCCAGCCAGTGGAACAATACGTCGGGGTAGGCTTCCTGTAGGGCGTACTGGCTGTTACCCACTTCCACCACCAGAATGCCATGCCTGCTCAGGTGATGTGCGGCGTCATGCAGGATGCGGCGTACATGTGCCAGCCCGTCATCCCCGGAAGCGAGTGCCAGATCAGCCGGTTCGTGCAGGAATTCGGGGGTGAGGGCAGCCATGTCTGCGGCATCCACATACGGCGGGTTGCTGACAATGATGTCGTACCGGCGGTCTTGCAGGTTGTCGAACAGGTCGGACTGGATGGCGTGGGTTTGTCCACCCAAATGGTGGCGTTCGATATTGATGTTGGCAACGCTCAGGGCATCAGCGGAAATGTCACTCAAATCCACTTGTGCGTGCGGGAAGGCGTAGGCGCAAGCAATGCCGATACAGCCACTGCCGGTACACAAATCCAGGATATTGTGCACATCCGCCGGGTCAATCCAAGGTGCGAACTGCTTTTCGATGTATTCGGCAATCGGTGAACGCGGGACCAGTACCCTTTCATCCACGTAAAACGGCAAGCCAAGGAACCAGCCTTCCTGGGTCAGGTAGGCGGCTGGTTTGCGCGTTTCCACCCGCTGACGGATGATGTTGGCAACGGCTGCACGTTCGCTGCTGGTCAGGCGGCTGTCAAAATACAAATCAGGGGTATCGACCGGCAGGTGCAGCGTATGCAGTACCAGATACGCAGCTTCGTCGAAGGGGGAAGCCATGCCGTGGGTAAAACTCAGTTGCGCTTCGGCAAAACGGCTTGCTCCCCAGCGGATATAGTCCTTGATGGTCAGCAGGTCAGCGTGGTTGAAGTCCATGATTAGCACACCGGTAAAAGTGCGCTATCATCCCGCATTTCTACTCAAGACTCCAACACCAATGAATATCATCGACATATTGAAATCCTGGCCGTTGTATATCCTGCCGCACCACTTCATTTCCCGGCTGGTTTTTCGCCTGACCCGTATTCAGTGCCCGACGGTTGTACCGGGGGCTATCCGCCTGTTCAGTGACATTTTCAAGGTCAATCTGGAAGAGGCGCGTAACCCTGACCCCGCTAGTTACCAGACATTCAACGCATTCTTTACCCGCCCGCTCAGGCCGGAACTGCGTCCGGTGGCAGAAGGGGACAATGTGCTGGTGAGTCCGGTGGATGGGCGCGTCAGTCAGATGGGACGAATTGAGGATGGGCGGATTTTTCAGGCCAAGGGGCATTATTACTCTGCGCTGGAATTGCTCGGGGGGGATGAAAACCGTGCAGCAGCCTTCATGAATGGGCAATTCATGACCATTTACCTGTCGCCGCGTGATTATCACCGCATCCACATGCCCTTGTCCGGCAAGTTGCTGGAGCAGGTGTATGTGCCGGGGCGCTTGTTCAGTGTGGCAGGCCATACCGCCCGTACCATTCCACGTCTGTTTGCTCGCAATGAACGGGTGGTGGCGGTATTTGATACCGAATTCGGCAAGCTGGCGATGGTACTGGTGGGGGCCATCAATGTGGCAGCGATTGAAACGGTGTGGGATGGTCTGGTGACACCACCACAAGGCTGGGGTGTCAAGCGGCAGGTGTTTGCAGATGTGGCACTGGCAAAGGGTGCAGAAATGGGGCGGTTCAACATGGGTTCCACCGTTATTCTGCTGCTGGAAAACGGCAACATGCAGTGGGAAAGCATTCTGGCGGCTGACCAGCCGCTCAAGCTGGGTGAGCGTTTGGCAAGTTGGTAATTGACAGGAGGTTACGATGTCCGCATTTGATCAGGAATGGCAAGCATGGCTGGATCAAAACCTGTTGCGTGGCTGTAATGTCGGCGAGTTGTACAAGATCATGCGCGAAAACGGTTTTGATACCGGTTCTATCCAGCGGATGATGGGGGCTGCTTACCCGGTCGGGATTGAGCTGGAGGAAACGGCTTCCGGGGTGGATTACCTGTCATTGGCAGGCACACTGGAAGTTCACGGTCAGGCTGCCGGGGTGAAACGTTTTGATACTAACCTGCTTCAGCTTTACACCATCGACAATTTCCTGACCCCTGAGGAATGCGACAAGGTGGTGGCTTTAACTGAAGCCAAACTGCGCCCTTCGCTGGTGACGCATGACAGCGGTGACAAAATGTACCGTACCAGCAGTACCTGCCATCTGGATGAGAATCTTGACCCGTTTGTACGCTATGTGGATGAAAAAATTGCCCGCACGTTGGGGGTACGTTTGCCGTATTCCGAGCCAATTCAGGCGCAGCACTATGCCATCGGGCAGGAATTCAAGGCGCATCATGATTATTTCGTGCCCAATACCGACATTTATCAGCAGTTTGCCGAGGATTTGGGGCAACGTACCTGGACATTCATGGTGTATCTGAATGATACCCTCAAAGGGGGGGGAACCCATTTCCTGCACATCGACCAGATTTTTTATCCGAAAAAAGGGCTGGCGGTCGTCTGGAACAACCTGTTGCCGGATGGTACGCCCAACCGTCATACCCTGCATCATGGGATGCCGGTGGAAGAGGGCAAGAAGGTCATCATTACCAAATGGTTCCGTGAAAAAGGTCATGGCGAGATGTTTTATGCCGAGGAAGGTCTTGCCGTATAATCCCGCCCTTTCCATTGCCAAGCAGGAATGCCGTCCATGAAACAGTATCAACAAGCTTTCCTTGAATTCGCCATTGCGCAGGGAGTGCTGAAATTCGGTGAATATACCCTCAAGTCAGGTCGGGTTAGCCCGTATTTCTTTAATGCCGGGCTGTTCCAGAGCGGTTCGGCTTTGTCACAACTGGGTAGGTTTTACGCTCAGGCGATTGTGGATTCCGGGCTGGAATTTGATGTGCTGTTCGGGCCTGCCTATAAGGGGATTCCGTTAGTGGCTGCTACAGCGATGGCTTTGTATGAGCATCACGGCAAGGATTACCCCTATGCTTTCAACCGCAAGGAAGCCAAGGCGCATGGTGAAGGTGGCACGATTGTCGGGGCGCAACTGCAAGGCCGGGTGCTGGTGGTGGATGACGTGATCACTGCCGGGACAGCCATCCGTGAATCTGCCGAGATTGTGGCAGGGCAGGGGGCAACGCTAGCGGGCGTGGCGATTTCCCTTGATCGACAGGAGCGCGGCACGGGTACGCAGTCAGCCGTCCAAGAGGTTGAAGCCCTGTATGGCATCCAGGTCATCAGTATCGTGGGGTTGGGCGAAGTCATCAATCACGTGGGTGACAAACTGAACGACCCTGAACTGTTGACGAAAGTACAAACTTACCGTAGCCAATACGGTATCTGATTTACGGTTCTAACCGCGCATTCAACTGCAAACCCATCGGATCCTGCCGTGACTGTTCTGTTGGCGGGATCCATTTGCCCATGCAAGCCTTGTCGGTGACGCACGGGTCAGTCAGGGTATGCAGGAATGCTACCAGTTTCCCGACATCTTCCGGCGGATAAGGCTGTCCGGCAAGGTCGCTGTCGCCTGTCAGCATTTCCCGCAGGTTTTGTTGCAACTGCCCGGTCTGGATGCCGGGTTGTTTGAGTTGCGCCGGGTCATAATTCAGGGCAGCTTGAAACGGGTTGAGCATGTGTTCCACCATGCTAGGCAGACTGGTGTAAGCGCCATTGTGACCCCACGGGCCAGTCACCGCTACGTTCAGCAGGCTAGGGGTTCGGAAACGGAACTTGTCAGTTTCTTGTTGCGTGACCAGCCAGCGCCCATAGTCCCGCTGGAGGTTTGGGTTGCTGGCATTGCTTTTGCCGGGGCCGATGGCAGGCAGCAGGACATTGCGGAATTGTTCATCCGTGAAGAAATCTCCCCGGTGGCAACTGGCGCAAGCGTAGCCGCCTTGCCCACGTTCCCGGAAAAATAGCAAGGCTCCCTGTTTGGCTGCGGGGCTGATGGCGGCAAGATTGCCTTCCACGTAATGCTTCCAAGGGTTGCTGATAAAGACTTGTGAGCGTTCGTACTCTGCCAGGGCTGCGGCAATGTTGTGTTCGGTGATCAGCTCGGGAGCGCTTGCCACTGGTTGTGCATAAGCCGCGCGGAAAGCATCCAGCCAGTAACGGGTTTCTGCATCTGACAGCTTGCCCTGCATAGTGTCTCCATAGCCGCCCAGTCGCTGAGCCAGTTTGTCGCGGCAGGACTGAGTGGTTCCACCCGCATCGAATGTTTCACCACGCATTTCATGATTGGATGTCACCGGGAAGCGTGCTTGGGCATGTACCAGATTGCTGCCTGCGTGCGGGTCGACCTCGGCAGGGGCAACATCCGGGGTATGAATGCCGGATGCCAGTTGTTCCACTCGCCCGTCATGGAACATGACGTTTTGCCATAAGCCGATATTGAAGGTGGTTGGAGCGTTGCGCGGTACGCCGGGTGACAGCTTGCCTTGTAACAGGCGTTTGTGGCCGACGACATCCGGGGCGGTGGCATTGACACCGATGGAAAGCGATAGGTTGTCACCACCGCCCAGCAGGGGATGATGGCAAGTGGCACAGGCAACATCCAGATCACCAGACAGGGCTTTGCTGAAAAACAGTTTCATGCCCAGTTGCGCCAGCGGGCTTTCAATGCTGGGCAGGTTTTTGTCTTTGGCAGGATTGGCGTGCAAACCGCGCTGCTGGATGATTTTTCCCAGTTCAATATCGGTTTCGGCACGCAAAATGGACGCACTGCTATTGTCAGGTACATAAGCATCGACAGATGCCGTATCTTTATAACAGCCAGCTAACATTAAAAACAGGACGCAAGCCAATGGAAAATAAGCTGATTTCATGATCATATGGGGTTATGGATATGACCAGACCATTATTACATTGTCATAGATCAAGCCGGGAGGAGGTTTGTCTGCTGAACCCTACCATTTGGTGTATTCTGCGGGTATGCTGGTACGTTTAAAATCCGGGTCTAGTAAAAAAACGTTGAAATGTACTTGAGAGTTTAAGGGAGTTTATAGAATGTCTACATTAGCAGGGGTATTTATACTGGGGGTATTGGCAGGCTGGTTGGTCGAATGGATTTTCGTGCGCCTGTTTGTGCCAAACCCAAAGAAAAAAGTTGAAGTCGCTTTGCAGGCGGCTCGCAAGGAAAATGAAAAGCTGCAACAGCAGGTGCGGGAATTGCAGGCTGCGGCAGCTCATGCCGTTACAGTAGCACCTGTGCAGGCAACAGAATCTGCTGTTGTTGCTGTGGTTCCGCCTGTTCCAACTGAACCGGAAGCATTGACAGAGGTTGTGCCGGAAGCGGTTGTGCCTGATGTCGTGGCAGCAGAACCGGATGTGGCGGTGGAAGCAGCCGAACCAGTCGTTCAGGTGGAGCCGGAAATGCAGACTGTGACCAGTAACGATGACCTGACCAAACTGGGTGGAATCGGCCCCAAGCTGGCAGAAGCGATGAAAGCTGCTGGAATTAGTCGTTATGCACAACTGGTGGAGATGAGTGTGGAAGAGGTGAATGCCCGTCTGGCAGACAGCGGTATCCGTTATGGCAAGGCAGCCGCAGAAAGCTGGGCGGCACAAGCCAAAATGGCTGAGGCAGGTGACTGGAAAGCCTTGAAGGAATATCAGGCCTCACTGAAAGGGTGAACTATCCGCGTTAAACCAAAATCCATCATGATAGTGCCCGCTGATGCGGGCACTCGCTTGTTGGGATAACAGATTACCCGACAAAAATCAGAGCAGGTTATGGCGCTTCAGTTTGGTGCGCAGGGTTGCCCGGTTAATGCCCAAGCACTGTGCTGCACGTGATTGATTGCCATGTGTGTAGCGCATCATGATTTCCAGCATGGGGCGTTCAACTTCATCCAGTACCAAGCGATAAATATTGGTGGCCTCATGGTCGCCCAGGGTATCCAGATAGTCTTGCAGTACACGGTTAACCGTTTCTGACAATGAAGAATCCAGACCAGCTATACGAGAAGATGTGTTCGTCATGTTTATGCAACCTTATTAATAGTATTTTGTTAGCTCGATCATACCTGAAAGATCATTAACCGCAGCTAACTGTTTTTTAGGACATATACTGTCAAAAATCCTTGTTAAATGGCTTTTGGTTGTTTGTTGAACAACCTGATGCCATCCGTGTGCTTCCTTGCTGCTTGGAGGTATTAATGTCCGTTCCGTCAAGTCGTGAATAGCCCTGATGTGCCCCTACAGCCTTTCAAGCAAAGTGGACATCTGTGAACCCAGAAAGTTCCCTGCTGCGCAGGAATACGCTGGTTTACTGGAATATCTCTACCTTCGCCCTCCAGGCTGAGCGCCCGAACATCAGTTCATCAGTGTGCATCATTCACTCAGGCTCGCAGGTGCTACCCGAGTCTAATAACGCACACCTTGAATAAAAGAATACCATTTAGCGACTGAAAAACCATCAGGAGCAGACAAGCGGCTTAAAAGAATAGCCTAAATGACCACTTATCTGCTTAAGTCATGGTTGTTAAGGAAAAAACTGTGTCTTCCTACCAGTAGCGAGCTGGTTTCTGCTGCTTGAAAAAAAGCCAAACCAGATACAAGGCGAAGCCTATTATAACGGGGAAAGTCAGTTGTGGAAGCCCCAAGCCGAATAAAGAAAAGGTGACTTCAGTGCATTCGGCGGCGCTGCGGAACAACACTTCCGTGATTTGTCCCTGAGGGAGATATTCGATGAAACGATCGAGCATGATTTCAAGGCCGGGGCCGCAGGCAACTGCTTCTTCTTTGGGCAGGCTCAACAGCCAGACATGCCGGATAGCAACACCAGCACTGCCCAGTGCGCCCAGCACTAGCAGGAAACCGTATACCTTGTCACCGATGCCTTTGGGGTTGTGCAGAAATGCCAGCAAGGCAACCAAGCCGATGAACAAGATGGCAATGCGCTGAAAAATACACAGCGGGCAAGGCTCCAGACCAACAACCCGTTGCAGGAACAGGGCAACGCCCAACATGGTCAAACAGAACAGAAAAGCAAACAAATAATAGGGGCGCTTGTTCATGATGGGATTCTCCCTGAGTTGTCTAATTATATTCCATTGTAAGTCAAATTTCGGTGCAGGCAGTGTTTATAGCTGATTTTCATGATTTAGACCGGATTATTTTTGCTGATCTTGCCGCCTGTGCGCAAGATGCTTTCCACTACCCGGAAATGATCCGCCTCGCCTTCCAGAATCAGTGTATCGCCAACTTGCAGGCGCATGTCAGGGTCTGGCAGGTCGCCGCGAATGTCTCCCCGACGCAAGGTCTTGATGCTCACGCCGTGGCGTTGCAGGTGTAACTCGGCAATGGTTTTTTCACAGGCATAATCACCCGCTTGCAGGATGACGGTGTGCAGGAAGGTTTCGCTGCGACCTTGCAGGGTTTTGGCTTTGTCGCCGTGGTAATAGCTGCGTAGGACTTTATAATTGTCGCGGCGGATGTCGGCGGTGATCGCCAGTAATTCTTCGGGTGGTGCTCCCAGTTGTTGCAGCATCCGTTCTGCCACCATGACAGTGGCTTCCAGTGGTTCGTGCAGGACGGTGGCTGACAGGGCCTCTAGGGCTTCTGTCTGGCGTTCGTCGCGGGTGCGCACCAGTACCGGGATACTGTCGTGCATGTGCCGGATGGTTTCGGTAATCCGTTTGGCGACTTCAATATCAATCACGGTGATGATCACCATGCGGGCACGGTGCAAACCGGCAGCTTCGAGGATTTCCGGGCGGCTGGCGTCGGCAAACCATACCGGGTCGCCTGCGTCACGGGTTTCCTGCACGATGCTTGGGTCAAGATCCAGCGCGATGAAGGAAATGCCCTGTGCATCCAGTAATCTTGCCAAACCTTGCCCCATGCGCCGGTAGCCGCAGATGATGACGTGATCAGCCACTTCCTGCACCGCAGTGCTGAATTCATGGGCTTCACGCTGGTGTTGCTGATCCGTCAAGAGTCTACTGGCAATGCTTTCGTTGTAGCGGATGATGATGGGTGAAAGCACCATGCTGATAATGATGGAAGCCAGCACTGCCTGAGATTCGTTGGAAGTCAGCATACCGTTACTAAGTGCCAGTGCCAGCAGGGCAAAGCCGAATTCACCACCTTGCGCTAGCACCATGCCAGTACGCAGGGCAGTACGGTCGTTGTTGGCGGAAATGCGGACGAGCAGGGCGATCAGCAAGCCTTTGCCAATGGTCAGCCCCAGCACCAGTAGCAGAATCGGTTGCCATAATTCCGGCAATACTTCGACGTTGAGCTTGCTGCCTACGCTGATGAAAAATATACCCATCAGGATGTCGCGAAAGGGGCGGATTTCGCTTTCGATCTGGTGTTTGTATTCGGTCTCACTCAGCAACATGCCCGCTAGGAATGCACCGAGTGCCAACGACAGACCGAGGGAGGCGGTAATCCAGGCGGAAGTCAGCGCTACCAGCAGCACCGTGATATTGAACAGTTCGATGGATTGTGCTCGCGCAATGTACTGGAACAGGGGGCGTAGGGTGTAATGCCCGACCACCAGCATGAAGACAAACAGCAAGGCGGCTACGCTAACGTTCAGCGCGATTTCCGCGCCACTTTGGGTGGCGGCATTTTCCCCGGATAGCACCGGTATGATGACCAGGAACGGCACGACCGCAATATCCTGAAATAGCAGGATGCCTAGTGCCATTTGCCCGTGGCGGGAACGCATTTCACCCTGTTCTGACAATTGCTTGATGACAATGGCAGTGGATGACATGGCCAAGGCTCCCGCTGCCACCAGCGAACCTTGCCACGATGTGCCGAAATAACTGAGGATGGCTATGCCGCACAGGGTGGAAAGGACGACTTGCGCCCCGCCCAGACCCAGGATGGTATGGCGCATTGCCATGAACTGTTTGGCAGAAAATTCCAGACCAATGGCAAACAGCAGGAATACGACCCCGACTTCACCCATGAAAGCGAAGTCGCCGTTTTTGTCACTGCCGATCCATTCCAGCGCATGTTCGCCGGTCAATGCACCAACCAGCAGATAACCCAGAATGGGGGGAAGGTTAAGTCTACGAAAAACGGTAACTGCGCCAACCGACAATACCAGCAACAGCAGGATGCCGTGTAATATGTTAATGCTGTGCTCCACAGGATGCCCTTTTCGCTAAGCTGAATTTTTTTACTGTGTTTGTTGACCGCTATTATGCTGCAAAGTTACTCCCTTGTGCCGGTTATGGATAAATATTCACCATGAAAAAACGACCACGTTGGTTCAGTCTGCTCCTTTACCTTTGGGTTGCGCCTGTGTCGGTACTGTTCGCGCCCTTGGCATGGCTGGCAAAGTGGACAGGGGGAGGTTACAACATCCATTCCGGGGTGCTGGAAATCTGGGGTGGGGCGGTTGGTGCATGGTTGGATCGTGGCTTGCCGTTTCTCGGCCCTGCCAATGCTTTCACTGTCGGGCATGTAGTGGTGGGAATTTCACCGCAACATCTGGATAGCAGCCGTGTACACGAACGTACCCATGTGGCGCAGTTTGAACGCTGGGGTTTTCTGTTTCCACTGGTGTATCTGTTGGCAGGCTTGTGGGTCAAGTGGCAAGGTAAGCGGATGTACTGGGACAACCCCTATGAAATCGAGGCACGGGCAGCAGCTACCAGTGCCAATAAACGTTGTGACTGATGTTCTGTTGGTCTAGAAAAAACTGTTGCTGTTTTCTTCGGATGAATCACCCCACAGGAACGGTGATTTGTAGTCGCTCCAGAAATTCGGGTACAGGCTGGAGTTACCAGAATTCCAGAAATTGCCATTCTGGTAATCTGACCAGGCGTTTTGTGGGCGTGTTGTCTGGTTGGTCGATTGCTGTTGCTGGATTTTTTGCAACAGTGTCACCACGAGTGCCAGCAGGGCGAGTAATACGTCGTTGTTACCACCTGACAAGTCCAGCCCGGAAACCTGTTTGAATGCGGCTTCACTATTTGCTGATACTTCGGTATCACTATTGTCTGCATGAGAAGTAACCAGTGATTGGTTGCTGTCAACGCCTGTTAATGCCATGGTCTTTGCTCCGTGTTTCTTGACATCATTCCTTTGCAAAGAGTGTACGGCAAGCGCTGAGCAATGTGCGGATATGAGCGTGTGGAGCAGGACAAGCGGGCAAATGTAACCTACCAACGGCGACGGGCGGTAGGCTTATGCTTCCGCCGGAATCACATGTTCCCACCCGGCAACCCAGTCCACGCCTACTTGCTGGTTGATGCTGTAGTCGAAATCAGGGTCGTCTTCGTCAAAGAATTCGTGAGCGATGACGGTTTGCCCGTTTTCAAGCTGGATCAGGGAGTTTAGGGTCTGCCCGGTGTAGTTGCGTTCCAGAACCTTGCCGGGGAAGCCTTGCCTGTTATCGGGGCGACAGTCGATGCGCAAGTCTTCCGGGCGCAGGATGACATGCACCTGATCGCCAGCCGCAAAGCGCTGGTCGGCGCGGATTTCCCTTTCACTGCCCATGATGCGTGCCAAATAGCGGTATTCGCCGGTTTCACGCAGGATGTCGGCAGCAAACACATTGCTTTCGCCAATAAAGCGGGCAACAAACAGGTTGTGTGGGGATTCATAAATCTCGCGAGGTGTTCCTACCTGTTGCGCCTGCCCGTTGTGCATGACCAGTACTCGGTCAGACATGGAGAGGGCTTCTTCCTGATCATGGGTGACGTAGATGAAGGTAATACCCAGTTTGCGCTGCAACTGTTTGAGTTCAAGTTGCATCTGCTGGCGCAATTTGTGGTCAAGGGCGCTGAGCGATTCATCCAGCAGCAGCACCTTGGGGCGGTTGATCAAGGCTCGGGCAATCGCTACCCGCTGTTTCTGTCCGCCAGAAAGCTGATGGGGTTTACGTGCGCCATAATCCACAAGTTGTACGGTGGTCAAGGCTTCGGCAACCCGTTCCGCAATGTCTGTAGGAGGGATACCAGCCATTTTCAGGCCGAATGCCACGTTGTCAAACACGTTCATGTGTGGAAACAGGGCGTAGCTTTGGAATACGGTATTGACCGGGCGTTTTTCCGCTGGAACCTGGCTGATGTCGACACCATTCAGCAGGATTTTGCCTTCATCGGCTTGCTCGAAACCGGCAATCAGGCGCAGAACCGTGGTTTTGCCACAACCAGATGGCCCTAACAGGGTAAAAAACTCGCCATCGTTGATGTGCAGGTCAAAACCGGACAGGACTTCCTGTGAGTCGAAGCGTTTGGTAATGCCAGCAAGGGTCAGGAAAAAAGAGCCACTAGTCACAGGGTCAGCCTCCATGAAGAGAGGTAAGAGTGGCAGCCCCAAGTGGAATCGAACCACTAGTTGCCCCTTAGGAGGGGGCCGTTTTATCCATTAAACTATGGGGCCACTGCTTGTGGGAAGCACATTCTAGCCTAAATCAGCGGGTTTGGCAGGGGATTGTACAGTTTTTGCTGAATGGGCAACTTCTTCTGCGACCAGATGCACTGTCCGCTGTGGCAAGGGGATTTCTACCCCAGGTTGGCGGAATGCCTTATCAATCGCCAGATTCAGGTCGCTGATGACAATGGCTCTGGATTCCACCTCGCGGATGAAGCAGCGCAACTCGAAATTGAGTGCGTTTTCACCAAAACCCCGGAACAGCACGGTGATTTTCATGTCGTTGTGGTTTTTCAGGACGTTCGGGTGGTTATTGGCAGCCTGCCGCAGGATTTCCATCACCCGTTCCGTATCCGAGCCGTGGGCAACACTGACGGGCAGGATGATGCGGCTGAAGTTGTCATTCAGCATCATGTTGGTAACTTGCCCGGAAATGATTTCCGAGTTCGGCACAATGATGTCGGAACGGTCAAAGGTCTGGATGGTGGTGGAGCGGATACTGATTTCGCGCACATAGCCTTCCGCATTGCCGACCTTGATCCAGTCACCCTTGCGGATCGGGCGTTCCAGCAACAGGATCAGGCCGGATACAAAGTTGTTGACGATGTTTTGCAGGCCAAAGCCGATCCCGACCGAAAGTGCCCCGGCAATGATGGCCAGATTCTGGAATTCGATACCGGCAATTGACAACCCCAGCAGGATGGCAAGCAAAATGCCGCTGTAACCCGAGACGGTGGTGATGGCTTCGCGTGCACCCTTGCTCAGGCTGGTACGGCTCAGCCAGTGTTCCGCCAGATTCTTTTTGAAAACATGGGTAAGGCTGACCAGCAAGGCCAGTACCAGCAAGCCACTGATGATGCGCAAGGGTTCCAAGGTGAAACCGCCGATCTGGAAACCGCTTGCCAGTTTCGCCAGCAACAGGCTGAAATTCTGCTCCGGCATTCCCCACAAGCGCAAACCGAGGATCAGCAGCAGCCCGGATACCACCAGAGTGATGCTCAGGCGTATCCAGATCAGGCCGGGGGCGGGCTGCCCGCTTTTCAAGCCCAGTTGCGCCCGCCAACGTTGTTGCCAGGGGGTATGGCCTGTATCCAGCCCGTCAAAGATTTCGGTCGGAATCTTGAGCAGTAACCAGCCAGCCAGTAGCAGGAACAACGAACCAAATACGCCAGTAAACAGGAATATGGCGAAATTGCGGTAGCCTAGCCACAGACTTGCCACGGCAACAACCAGAGTGCTAGCCGTCAGCAAGTGCAGGCGACTGCGGCGCAGGAACAGGAAATGTCCAGCCATTAGCCAGACCAGACGTGCCAGCGCAAAGCCGATCAGGCTCCCTAGCGTCAGTCGGATCAAACCTGTCAGGCTGCTGGCAGCAGGGTTTTCCGGGGAAGCGTTATCCAGCAGGGGGGAGTGAAAAATCACTCCCAGCAGGGTGGCAAGCATCAGCAAACGTGCCCACAGATACAGCTTGTGCCCTGCTTGCGGGTCAACAGGGACGATACCGTCCACTTGCATGGTTTTGCGTAACAGGGAACGCAGGATGCTGTAGCTAAGGCTGAAAATCAGTAGCACCAGCATGAATTGCTGTACGGTCGGCAAACCGGGCGGGGCGAAATGCAGCGACAAGGCAGCCAGCCCGGCAAACAGGGCAAGTGGCATGACCCGCAGCAGGCTAAGCCAGACCGCCGCGAGTGTGGGGCTGGTACTGTGAATGACGGGCAATTGCTCACGATACTGGCGGCTTTTCTGGATGCTCCAGAACAGGCCGACCAGCAAGCCAGCCGTGCCATAAGCCAGCGCAATCCATAGGTTTTTCCAGTTGAGGGGTGGGGAACTCAGGTTTTGCCACAAACTGGATGCCTCGGTTTTCCACACACCCGGCACAAACAGCAGGGTGTAGAGATGATCCAGCGAGGATTCGGATGGGGCAAACAGTTGTTGCTTGAGAATGGTCTGACGAGACGCGCGGGTTTCTTCCAGCAGGGTAGTGGCACGTAGCCCCAGCAGGCGGCACTGCGACAGGGTTTTTTCCACTTGCTGCTTTTGTTCGCCCAGTTCCTTGCGCTTGCTTTTGACCTCGGCATCTTCTTCGGGAGCAGGCTCACCTAGGCTGTCAATGGCTTGCTGGGTTTGTGCCTGTTTCTGGCTGTAGGTACTGATGCAGTCCTGGGCGCGTTGCTCCAGCCCGGCGGCAGTGACATTCAGGCTGTCGAGCTTGTAAATGTCCTTGCTGCCGGGTTGCATGAAGGTGGTTTCGGCAATATCCAATTGCTGGCTGAGTTCATTCAGGGCATCGCTGGAAAAGTCATCGGCGACAGCCTGAAGGGGCAATGCCAGCGTCAGCAGCAGGCAGATACGGCAGAAAAAATGGCGAAGATTACCCGGCATAACATCAGCTATGACGCTGCCTTTTCCCACGTATCCTTCAAGCCGATTACCCGGTTAAACACCGGCTTTTCTGGGGTGGAATATTTGGAATCCAGCACAAAATACCCTTCCCGCTCGAACTGGTAGCGGTCGTCCAGCGTGGCGTTTGCCAGCCCGATTTCGCCCTTGCAGCCTTGCAGGATTTCCAGGCTGTGCGGGTTGATGAATTCGAGGTAGTTCTTGCCACCTGCATCGGGGGCGGGGTCATTGAACAGGCGGTCATACAGGCGCACTTCGCAATCGACGTTTTCACGGGCGGATACCCAGTGGATCACGCCTTTGGCTTTCACCCCGTCTGCCGGGTCTTTGCCCACGGTGTTTTCGATCACGCGGGCGCGTACTTCGATGACATTGCCGTCAGCATCCTTGATGGCTGCATCTGCTTCGATCACGTAGCTGTTGCGCAGGCGCACACGCTTGCCTAGTACCAGACGCTTGTACTGTTTGTTGGCTTCTTCGCGGAAATCATCCTGATCAATCAGGATTTCGCAGCAAAACGGCATTTCGCGCGTACCCATCGCTTCATTCTGTGGGTGTACTGGCGCGGTCATGGTTTCTACCTTGTCGTCCGGGTAGTTGGTCAGCGTGACCTTGAGCGGGTGCAACACGCACATGGCGCGGGGGGAAATCTCGTTGAGGTCGTCGCGGATGGCGTGTTCCAGCATACTGAGGTCGACCACACCTTCGACCTTGGTCACTCCTGCCATTTCACAGAAGTTGCGGATCGCTTTGGGCGTGTAGCCTCGGCGGCGCATCCCGGAGATGGTCGGCATCCGTGGGTCGTTCCAGCCGTCGACGTGGTTTTCCACCACCAGTTGTTTGAGCCTGCGTTTGCTGGTGACGGTGTAGTTGAGGTTGAGGCGCGAAAATTCGTACTGGTGCGGCTCGGCAGGCACTGGCAGGTTCTGGATGCACCAGTCGTACAGCGGGCGGTGATCCTCAAATTCCAGCGTGCAGATGGAATGGCTGATGTATTCCAGCGCGTCACTTTGCCCGTGGGTGTAGTCATACGATGGGTAAATGCACCACTTGTCACCGGTCTGGTGGTGGGTGGCCTTCTTGATGCGGTACAGCACCGGGTCACGCAGGTTGATGTTCGGGGAGGCCATGTCGATCTTGGCACGCAAGGTACGGCTGCCGTCAGCAAATTCCCCGGCACGCATCCGCTCGAACAAATCAAGGTTTTCCTCAATGGAACGGGTACGGAAGGGGCTTTCCTTGCCTGCTTCGTTGAGTGTGCCACGGTACTGGCGCATTTCCTCGGCATTGAGGTCGCACACGAACGCCTTGCCTTGCTGGATCAGGTATACCGCCCAGTCGTACAACTGGTCGAAATAGTCGGAGGCGTAACGCACTTCGCCGTCCCACTGATAGCCCAGCCATTGCACGTCAGCCTTGATCGACTCGACGTATTCCTCGTCTTCCTTCTCCGGGTTGGTGTCATCCATGCGCAGGTTGCAGGTGCCGCCGTAACGCTGTGCCAGCCCGAAATTCAACCAGATGGATTTGGCATGACCGACGTGCAAATAGCCGTTCGGTTCGGGCGGGAAGCGGGTGTGGATGGTATTGACTTTGCCGCTTTTGAGGTCTTCTTCGATAATGCGCTCGATGAAGTTGAGAGGTCTGCTGGTTTCGCTCATGTTGGATAGTTCTTGTCACTTATTGCAATGCGGGAATTAGACTACCAAGTATAGCGGATGTCTAGCGGCATTCTGCAAATGGCGTGTTTGGTTGGCAGCGTCAAGGAGCGGGATGAATATCCCTCCAGCCTGCGTCAACTCGCTGCGCTCAGACAAAACTCCGGCTTGCGGGATATTCATCCCGCTCCTTGACGCTTGAGGATAACCCGGTGCTGCATATCCAGTTCAAAGCAAACCATGTTGCCAACGGCGAAATCCTGATGGCTGGGAGCAAGTGCCAAGAGCTGGCTACTGTCAGCCAGTTCCAGGGCGTACAGGTATTCAGCACCACGAAATACCCGCGACACCACTTTGGCTGTGCGTGGTGCATCCGCGACCAGTTTCAGATCATCAGGGCGGATCAACACATCAACCGGGTATTCAGGCTGGCAGTCAGGTGGTACATCCCCTTGTACTGCGCCCAGCAAGGTTGATACGGTGTTGTGATTCAGCACTGTTCCTGCGATCAAGGTGCCTTGTCCGATAAACCCTGCCACAAACTGATTAACCGGCTTGTGATACAGGTTGTACCCCGTATCCCATTGCTGCAAACGCCCGCTTTGCAGGACGCCGATTTCATCCGCCATCGCAAACGCTTCGTGCTGGTCATGTGTCACCAGAATCGCGGTCATGCCTTCGCGTTTGAGGATGTCACGGACTTCGCGTGCCAGCATTTCGCGCAATTCCACATCCTGACTGCCGAACGGCTCATCCAGCAATAACAGACGTGGGCGAGGAGCCAGAGCACGAGCCAAGGCAATGCGCTGCTGTTGCCCGCCAGAGAGTTCGTGCGGGTAACGCTGCGCATAACCGGGCAGATTGACCAGTTCCAGCAATTCCGTGACGCGCTGGGATTTTTCCTTGCTGGATTGCTTGCGGATGCCGAAAGTGATGTTGTCCGCGATGTTCAGGTGCGGGAAGAGCGCGTAATCCTGAAACACCATGCCGATATTGCGTTTTTCAGGGGGCAGATGCTTGCCGGATTCACTGATGACCTGTCCATTGAGTGTAATTGTGCCTTGGGTGATAGGCTCGAAACCAGCAATGGCGCGTAACAGGGTGGTTTTGCCACAGCCGCTAGGCCCCAACAGGCAACCGATCTGCCCATCGGCTACCGTCAGGTTTACGTCATGCACCACAGCACTATCATCGTAACGGATGTGGATGTTTTGCAGGGTCAGTTTGCTCATGCGGGTTCCTTTAACACTGTCTGGGCTAACTGCGCCAGCAACACCGTGGCATAAGCTCCCGGTGGCAAGGCAAACGTCAGCTTTAGTGTGTCATCATACAGGTTTTCAACATGGATTTCGTCCACCTTGATACGCAGGGCGCGGCGCTCCTGTTTTAGACCCTGCTTTTCCAACCCGGCACAAAATACCGGGAACAGGGCAGCTTGTGCCACTTCAACCTCAGCGGCTTGCGCCTGGGTAGGTAACTCGCCTCTGCCCCACAATGCGCCTGTCGGGTGGATGGTTTGCGCTGCCAAACGCTGTGGCAATTCCGCACTGGCATCGTCGACAAACCAGCTATTGCCATCAGCGAAGGTAAATACATCACCGGGCAGGCGCTGATTCCACGTGCCCTGCCGTACCCGTTCGGCGAGGATATGGTTGAAAATCCACGAGCGGGCAGCAGACAAGTAGAGGCTGCGCTGGTTGCGTTGTTTGGGTTTTGATTCACCCTTGAACCAGCTTGCGGCTTTTTTCAGATTGCCGAAATTGTGCCCGAAACGCTGTTCGCCGTAATAGTTGGGAATACCGTACTGGGTGATTTGCTGGCAAATGGCGTGGGCTGCGGCAAAATCGCCTGTGCAATTCCGCAGCGTGAGAATAAAGCGGTTGCTGCTCAGTGCTCCGCGCCGCAGTTTCTTGTCGTGGCGTTGCTGCTGGAGAATCTCGATTTCCGGCGGCAAACTGGCAAAATCCGGGTCGGATTTGCCGGGCAATTGCAGACTGAACCATTGGGTAGTGACCGCATGGCGATCTTTCAAACCGGCATAACCCACCTCACCAGCAGGAATGCCTGCGCAACGGGCTAGCTGGCTCGCCACCCAGTCGGTATTTGCGCCGGTTTTGCGTACTTGCAGCCACAGGTGTTCGCCGTTGCCGCTGAGGGCGATGTCCATTTGTTCATCAACGATGAAGTCTTCCGGCAAGGTTCGGAACTGGGCACGGAGTGGTGCAGGGTAGGCGGGAGGAAACTGGGTATTGCTATAATCGGTCATACAAACCACTTCGTACAAAACGCTGATTATAACGCTAAGGATAGCGAATCCATACGTGGGAGCAGCTATTGTATAGGGTAATCGCATTAAACCGCTA
>DILV01000008.1 GCA_002425225.1 Thiothrix sp. UBA5583 | reverse complement strand
CCACGGGAAATCCCAAAGAGCCTATAGTATGTTGGGACGATTGGTTTTCATCAATAGTGATTAAAATAGATTCTCCATTATGCTGAAGAAACTCAAATTTGATTGACACTGCCAGCCCCTAAATCCAGTTGAATAATCTACAAAATTTATGCCACGGGTTGTATAAATATAGCACAATACTTATGAATTTCGGACACAATGTGTAGAAAGATAGTCAAAAAGAAGCAGTTCTTGCCATGCGTGTTTTTCCAGTTTATAGTTTCTGTACATAATCACGTACAGGTTTGAGCCATGAACGCCATTTCCTACACTGCCGTGCGAGCTGATCTCGCCAAGACCATGAATCGGGTTTGTGAAGACCATGAACCCATCATCATTACCCGCAACCGCGAGCAAGCCGTGGTGATGATTTCGCTGGAAGATTACAAGGCGATGGAAGAAACCGCGTATTTATTGCGTAGCCCTGCCAACGCCCGCCGCTTGCTGGAATCCATCGCGGAATTGGAACGTGGTCAGGGGCAAGTACATGCGTTGATTGAATGCGAATAATCTTTTCATCTCAAGCGTGGGAGGATTATTTGCACTGGCAGCAAGCCGACAAGAAGATCCTCAAGCGCATCAACGATTTGATCAAAGCTATTTCCCGTGACCCGTTTGAGGGCATCGGCAAGCCTGAACCGTTGCGGCACGGCTTGTCTGGTTATTGGTCTCGCCGGATCAATGATGAACACCGGCTGGTCTGCAAGGTAGATGGTGAGGATTTGTTGATCACCATGTGCCGCTATCATTATTGAGGTAGCTTCCGCCTGATTGCTATCCGTACCCTCCCCTCGGTGGGGGAGGGGCAGGAGGCTTTTGCAGGCAGATCTTACTTGTTCAGGTTCTTCTGCAATTCTTGCTGAAGTTGCTGCATGATGATGCTTTCCAGGCTTTGCTGGGGCTGTTGCGGCTCTGCCTGCGGGGCATTGGGGGCAACATTGGTTGGTGGAGGCACAAGCTGGCCTTGTTGCCGGATAATGTCTTCAAAGCTTTGCTGGGGCGGTGCTGCCATTGGCTGCTGAGGTTGCGGCTGTTCCTGACGGATGTTGAAGGTATGGGTGTGGGTTTTGCCATCCTGTACCATCAGCGATTTGTAGCCTTGTCTGCCCTGATAGTCGAAGCTGGCAACAAATTCTTCCGCAGGCAGATCAAATTCTGCCATCGACACGTTGCGTACACGGTCAATCACGCTGCCATTCAGGCGGGAAATGGTGAAATCGACCTTGACGGGGCTGCCATCGGTGATTGCCAGCGCTACCAGACGCAATTTGCCGCTACCAACCGGTGCTTGCGGTGCAGGAGGGGGCGGGTTGTTGGCAACAGGTGGTGCTGGCTGGCTGACTGGCGGTGGATTTGCCGGAGCACTGGCAAGCGCAGGCAGTTGAAAAATTTCATTGACGACTGCACCAGCAGGTACAGTGATGTCGCGGCTGAGTGTGCCGCGACCTTCGGTGCGGGCGCTGATGCGGTAGGTTCCCGGTTTCAGGTCAAAGCTGGCTTGGCTGGTGAAACTGGCACTATTGACATTGATGCCGCTGGTTTTCTGCACGTAGACATTGGCTTTGATCGGTTTGCCGTTTTCAGCCGCTTGCAGGACAATTTCCAGCCTGCCGGTATTGGCGGCGGGAACGACAGGTTCAGCGGTTGGTTCCGGTGCTGGTTGTGTTGTTACCTGTGGTGTTGCAGGCGGCGCGGCAGGTGCAGCACTGACAGGCGGTTGTGTCGGTCTGACGGGTGCTGCGGGGGTAGGCTTTTCCAGTGGCTCATCCTTGGGTTCTCCAACCAGTTCCATGTTCAGGCGGTTGTTCTGTCCGGTGAGCGGAACGTCTTGGTTGGAGCTGGGGGTATTGCTGCCGGGTAGGCCAATGATGTTGGGGGAATAGGGCTGCCAGCCGTTAGCGCCCATTTGCGAAGGTTCCGCTGGTGGTTTGTCAGCAAACATGCTTTGCACGCCAACAATGGCAAAGATGACCAGCAGACCTGCGATCAGACCGCCGCCCAGCAGTTTCAGTTTTGCTGGCATGGCATTGTTTGTGGGGGCAGGGTTGGTGTTACGTTGTTCCGACATGATGTCTGGTTGTTCTGGTGTAGGTTGCTGTTGTTCCGACATGATGTAGTTCCGAAGGGGGTTAATAGGGTGAGAGCTTAGCAGAAAAAGACATTTTGCCCCTATTTCCGTTCCGTGCTACATCTGCATTTTTAGTAACAAGGGGAGTGGTATGAGCCGTTCGACATTGCAAGATTCAATCAACACCCAACGGGCAATGCTGACCGACGTGTTGGGCACGGCACTCAGCGACTACGCCGGGCGCATCCTTCCACAGATGGATGAGCCTGAACGGTTGGATGAATGCTTGCGCAAGGCATTCAAGGCGTTGGATTACTGCAAGTACGTGTACGTGCTGGATGTTAACGGTATACAACTCAGTTCCACCATTAACCGCTATGGGGCGGATACGGAAGCACGTGGGCGTGACCGTGCGGAACGGCCTTACATGCAGCACATGCATGACCCGGCGGTGGATTTCAACTTGTCAGAGGCTTACATCAGCCGTAACAAGAAACGCCCTTCGCTTACCGCTGTCCAGACCATCCGCAATACTGACGGACAACGGGTCGGGTTTTTGGGGGTGGACTATGACCTGCGTGAGTTGCCGCATACCGATGTGATCTATGAGGAACCCAGTCTGTGGCGGCAGATCAAGGGCGACCCTGCCATCCGGGGTGGGCTGTTTGCCCAGCAGCGGGTGGAAAGCGTGATGGATCGGTATATCGACGTGGTGATGTCGGTACATGAAGCATTGATTATTGACCACGGCGTACACCATTTTCAGGTGCATTTTTCCAGCAGTCGCACGACTATCTGGCATCGGGATGATCCGTATGTGTACCGAATTCTCACCAATGAGGAGCTGATCGACCCCAATATCTGCTTGGCTTATCCGCGCCGCACGTATTTTAAGCGGGCGATAGTGCCGCCTGCGGACATCAACAAGGTATTGCGCCAGTTCAAGGCATTGCGCTTTGCCGACGAAACCATTTACCTGCGTTCTGCCTCGCTCAATATCGTCAACGGTACGGTGGGGTTGAACTTTTCCTGCGACGGTTCGCATTACCTGGGCTACGACGAATTTCTCTCCAAGGGGCTGGAGTTCTGGTTAGGCGATGAAAGTGCCAATGTGCCCACACCTGCCTGTGCGCTGGAATCGCTGGACAAACCCCGGCTGGATGCGGAGGTGGATACGATTGCCAGTAGCGGTTGTATCCAGGTCAACAAGCTGCTGTATGCATTGGAAAACGGCGAAGTGCCGGAGCGGCTGGCAGCTTTCAACGCTAATGAGCGCGATTACATCTACCACGAGCTCAAGACGGTCATGGATGTGTACGAAGGCGGAGTGTGCGGTATCTGATCAGCACAACCGCCTGCTGGTGCAGCGGGCGGCTGTCGCTTGAAATGGTATTTCGGTTCATGTTTGACTGACAAAATAGGCAAAAGTGTGATTATTTCACAGAATGGATGCTGTACTGGTCTGCATAATTAGCTCGCACGTGAGATTTGAGACCAGTCGACTGGGATCACCTGATAATCAAGGAGATCCTTCCATGTATGAATTGAAGCCATCCGTAGTGCTTTCGCGAGTGCCGGATATGTTGAACATCGCTTCTTCTGAAGCAAAACTTTCCAGAATCTGGGAATTGCGGGAAGTTGAATACAGCAAACTTTATCCAGACGTGACCAGCTTTCAGGATGATGTCTACGATCAGGATGCCTGTGTCCTGTACGGTGAAAATGATGAGGGTGAAGTCATCAGTACCGGGCGGGTTGCTTTCGATGGTGATGCGGGTTTGCCGTCCGATGAGCTGATCAAGCCTGTGGTAGACCAGGTGCGTGCTTCCGGCAAGGTCATCGCCGAACCCAGCAAGTTTGCCATTTCGCGGGAAGCCCAGGGTGCTCTGCCCAGTTACATGCTGACTTACTACGAACTGGGTATTGGGCACGGTATTGATTCACTGGTGTTCATTTGTCGCAGCAAAAGCAACCGTTTTTACCAACGGGTTGTGGGTGCGCAAGTGTTGCTGGAGGATATTGGCTATTCCTATGGTACTAACGAATGTTTCTCGTTTCTGGAATGGGACATCGCCAGAAGTAAACCATTTTTGTCAAAATATATCGGGGGGACTTTGCTATGAGCCTGAATGACTTTGAACGCAACGGTGAGGTTGTCTATACCGTTTCCGAGTGGGAAAACTATGCACGTTTACATGCTTCTGTCACCACTTCTGTCCAACTGGCCTTGTACCGCGAGAGCTGCAAGCATTTGTCGGGTTCAGTGGTTGACTGTGGTTGTGGTAGTGCGAAAATGGCTCCATTGCTGGCAGGTCAGGCATCAGTGACTGCCTATACAGGTATTGATTATGCTCAGGAAATGGTTTCAGTAGCCCGGCAAGTTGTGCAGACGCTGAATCGGTCGTCTTTCACGATCCGCCACAACCGGATTGAGGATGAGGTTGGACAGTTTGATGGTGCTGTATCTATACAGAGTTATTATGCATGGCCTGAACCTGTGGTAACGTTGAAGCATATCTTTGACCTGCTGGTGGATGGTGCAAATTTTGTGCTTGCAACGCCTAACCGGGAATTATGTCTGGAAAAACTGTTGCAGGACGCAGAAAAAGAATTGGTGGCTCATCCTGATTTTGGGGCATTCAAGCACTACAATCTGAAACTGGCGGGTAATCCGCAAGCCAATTTCATCAGTATGGATGGGCTGATCCGGCAAGTACAACAAGCAGGGTTCAGGGTTAGGGAGTGTCATCAGCAGCATTTCGGTGGTGGCATGAATTTTTTGGTGTTGCGTAAGGAGACGTGACTCGACGCAAGGCATTGCAAAAGATGACGTGTGGCGGCAGGGTTGAGGGACTCTGACCGTCAGGCACGCAGGAGTGAGGAGTTTGTTAAATAGGGTCGATTATGAATTGGTGGGCAGATTTTCATTTGAAATGCTGTCCCACAAGTCGCTGGAAGAGCGTTTCAGCCTATTTGAGGCGCAGGTGCTGGGGTTGGGATTTGAAGGTGCCACTTATACCTATATCCCCAACCTCGGTAAGGATGCCGCATTGAAACTTGCACCGGTATTTGCGTATACACGTGACTACCCCTTGATGTTTCTGGAAGAGTATCAGGCAGAACGTTTTGACCAGAATGATTTTACCATTCAAAAAATCCGGGCAGGTTGTACGGATGTGCTGGATTGGAGTGAATATCGCAGAATGCGGGCACTGACCCATCGTCAGATCAAAATCGTCATGACGGCACGCGAGCATGGCATCCAGCAGGGGCTTACCATTCCTACCCTCAGCGGTCAGCGGGGTATCGCCGGAGCCAGTATCATCAGCAGCGAAAAGGATGCCTCTTTCCAGCTTCTCAAGGAAGAGCGTTTGGGAACGCTGGCTGCGATTACCCGGATTTTTCACATCCATACTTATGCGGACAAGCAGTATGTCCAGCAGCTTCTGAAGCATTTCAATGACAAGGAAAAGGCCATTCTGAAGTATCTCGCTCAAGGCAAAGATTTCAGCCGGATTGAATACGTCATTGATGTCGCTTCCTACAAGGTGGCAACACAGATGCTGAAAAAGATTCGGGGGAAGTTTGGCGATGTCAGTCGGGATCGTCTCATGTTCCTGGTGGGTTTGCTCAGTCTGGTAGATGACGAGTGAGACCCAGCTTACAGTTTTGACATCCACTGCTCGTCAAACTGTGCTTCCGGCAACTGCCATACCTGCGTATGCAACTGACACAGCATGTCGGCATCTTCCAGAATCACCAGCCGCTCAGGGTTGGTGATGGAACCAGGTCCCTGTTCCAGTAAGCGCTTGACCAGCTCTTCACGTTGCTGGCGGGTTCCTTCCGGTACGTTGGAGCGCTGCGGAATGTAGGTCATGTGTTGGCGGAAAGCCAGCGGGTCAACAATCACGCGGGTAAACAAGTCACGGGTCGACATGCAGGGTGTTGCCAGCATCCGCGAATGGTTTTCTTCAAACGCTTGCAAGATGAAATCCGGGTTGGCTTCATCCGGTGTACGGAACAGAGGGCTTTGCAGGCTGGTTTGTATGCTGGTTAGTACTGCCAGTGGCACAGCCAGCACCAGCCCGGCAATCACAGGAGACATCCACAGGAATGCCATCGGGTTGAACGCCAGCAACAACAAGCCCCAGGCCAGCCCGATCAGGCTGACCCAGCCGTATTCACGCACCGCATCACCCCAGGTTAGCCCGCCGCCAGTACGCTGCTGAGTACCCCACACGGCACGTTTGCCACGCAAGACCTGTACCACAAATTTGCTGTAATACATCATGCGCACGGGTGCGGTCAGCATGGAAAGGAATGTCTCAGTCAGTACACTGGCAGTCAAGCCCGTGACGCCACCGAATTGCTCAATCGTGTTTTTACGTACTGCCTGGATCAGACCGAAGGTCTTGTAGAAAAACAGCAGGACGATGGTCATGATCAGCAAGGCACTGTTGCCTGCTGTCAGCGGAATCAGGGTCAGGTGCGGGTAAAATACCGCAATCGCGGTCAGCACCAGTAACCAACTCAGCCAGATGGGTGAGCTGACATAGGAAACAATACCGTTCAGCAACAGGAAGCGGTGCAGGTTGGAAACGCCGTGTGACCAGATGATTCGCCAGTGTTGCAGGTTGCCCTGACACCAGCGACGGTCGCGCTTGAGGGAATCCGTCATGGTCGGTGGCGGACGCTCGAAACTGCCGTCAAGGTCATAAGCCAGCCAGGTTTCCCAGCCAGCACGGTTGAGCAGGGCAGCTTCCACGAAGTCGTGGCTAAGGATTTCCCCACCGAGTTTGCCGCTTTCTTCCAGCTTGGGCAGGTGGCAATGCCCCATGAACGCCTGGGTGCGGATGATGACGTTATGCCCCCAGTACTGGCTTTCACCCAGCCACCACCAGTGCAGTCCGGCGAAAAATACCGGCCCGTACAGGCGGTTGACCAGTTGTTGTCCGCGTGCATAGAGGGTATCCAGCCCAACATTGTACAGTGGTGTCTGGATCAGTCCGACCCGTTCGTTGCGATCCATCGCATCCACCAGCCGTACCAGCGTATCGCCGGTCATCAGGCTGTCGGCATCCAGCACCACCATGAAAGGGTGGCGTTTGCCCCAGCGACGGCAGAAGTCCATCACATTGCCGCTTTTTTTCTTGGTACGGTGCTTGCGGCGACGGTAGTGGATGCGATCTGTAGAGCCAAGCTCGCGGCACAGGTTTGACCATGCCGCTTCTTCGCGCAGCCAGTTACTGGCATCGTCTGAATCTGACAGGATGTAGAACTCGAAGTGTTGCAGGTGTCCGGTTTTTTCCAGCGACTGGTAAATCGCCTGCAACCCGGCATAGACATAGGCAATGTCTTCGTTGTAGATCGGCAGCAGAATGGCGGTGGTGTCTACGGTCTGCAATTGCGGTAACGGGGAGGAGGGTGAGGACGCAATACGGTTGGTTCCGCCAAAATTCAGCACCCACAGCCCGGCCGAGGCGGTCATGAATCCCAGTGCCAGCCAGAAAAACAGAAAGGCAAAGGGAATGACTACCAAGGCTTGCCACAACAGTGGCAAGTCAGCAGGCAGATTGTTTCCCAGCCAGAATGTCGCTAGCCCTGTCAGCAAGGCAATGCCACTGAAAAATGCCTTGCGCCGCCGTGTGGCGGTCACTTGCCAGGGTTTCCTGCCGAGTGTTTGTTCCATTCAGAATCAGTAGCGTTGCAGGCGGAAACGGGAACGTGATGGCAGTAGCGAGATGGCCTTCAGGGGCGCAACCCGGATACTGCTACGCTGAAAGCGTGGGCCAGTCTGGGTACGGACTTCCGGTTTACCTTGTTGGAGGTCATCTTCCGCTGTTTTTTTGCATTGGCAGCAGCTTGTTGAAGGACGCTGGCTTTGCAGCAGTGCCAGTTCTTCCTGTGCGGTGCTGATGAACAGGCGGATGAGCTCTTGTTCCGGGTACAGACCCGTGCGTGCCAGTTTGCCGGAAATGCGGGAAAGCAGTTGCTCGCGTTCGGCTTCCGGGATTCTGTGCAGTTTCAGGTAGTCATTGGCACGCTTGCGTGCTAGCACCCACGGGTCAATAGATGTTGCCGAATCCGATACTATTTGACCGGTCGGGGTTTTTGCCAGTTGTTCAGTCATTATGTCAATCCATCATGCATGTTATGGATGTCAGGTATAAACCTGCACTGTTGTTGTCGTTAACCCTCAAGGAGCATTACACAGCCCCTCAGGAATCGGATAAGACCACGTTTCGCTCAAAGGGTTTCCACCATCTGTCAGTCGAAGCGTTAAAGTCATGTCTTTTTCGCAGTTTTCAGGAAAAACTGCGGCAATGACCCGCCATCCTTTGATATAGGGATTCTCCTGTACAACGGCAGGTTTGGTCTTGCCCTTGCCGTTAAATACCATTTCAACCTGTGGTGCTTTTGCCAGTTTGGGCAGGCCGTTGAAATCAACAATAAAACGGATATGTCCTTTGTGTCCGGGCAGGCTATCCACAGCCTTGTTGGTGACACGGGTGGAAACGGCTTTACCCAGAGTGTGCGCAGGAGGCTCATCCATCCCCCACGACAGGCGGTAATGCAGATGGCGGAGTGCTTGCCCGGCATCGCTTTTCCAGTACGCTACAACATTGTCAACCGTATCGGATTCCGTGTGCAGGCGCAATAACTGGACACTGCCCTTGCCCCAGTCTTCCAGTGGTTCCACCCAGACGCTTGGCCTTGCATGATACCATGCTTCCAAATCCTGGTAATGGTCGAATTCGCGGTCACGCTGCATCAGGCCAAAGCCGGATAGCCCATCCATCGGCAGGGACTGGAAGTTGAAATAAGGCACTTCCGCCAGGGGTTGCCAGCGCCATTCCTTGTCTTGCTGGATCAGCAGACCGTCGGAGTCGTGTACTTCCGGGCGGTAATCACCATAGTGCTGCTGCGAGTTTTCACCGTGGAAAAACATGCTGGTCAGCGGAGCAATACCGATTTCAGCCATGTCCTTGCGTGGATATAGCTGGGTTTCCACTTCAAGCTGGGTGGTTTTGCCGGATGTCAGGACGAAACGGGTTGCTCCAGTGGTGGATGGTGAATCCAGCAGGGCGCAGAACACCATTTGTTCGGCATCCTTGGCGGGCTTTTCCAGCCAGAAACGGGTGTAATCGGGGAATTCTTCTTTCCCCTCTAGCGAAGTATTGATGGCAAGACCACGTGCTGACAAGCCGTATTTGTTGTCCAGCCCCAGGGCGCGAAAATAGCTGGCTCCCTGGAAAACCAGGGTTTCGGTATAGCTGGAATCCTTGCCCCCCAGTTTGCTGATGATGCGGAAGCCGGTAAAACCCATTCTGGGTTCATCCTGTTCCAGATTCAGATCCTTTACTTCGGTGTAATCGTAGTACTTGCTTGAAAAGGTGATTGGTGTGGCTTTGCCATCTTTCCACTCAAACAACTCGATCGGGTGGATGAAATGCATTCCCGGATGCATGAATTCCAGTTGAAACGGTAGCCATTCATCCCGCCAATAAGTCTGGTTGCCCTTGAACTTGATGTGCTGATAGTGGTCATACGTGATCCGCCCGGTATCGACTTGCAGCATCGGTGTTTTGCTGAAGGACTGGGTGGAAAGTTGCTCGGCAACCTGTTTGACGTGCGGAAAGCAACCTGTATCAGCCAGGGATTGCTGCGCTGCCGCAAACAGTGTCAGAGCGCAAAGTAACCGGATGAAAAGATTTGGTTTCATGGGATGAGGCAGGCTACTGGAAGGTTGGTTGTTCGGTGAATCGCCAGAAGTTGACTAGGAACTTGGGGCGAGAATTCTAGAGTAGATTACGTGCTGCGTCCAGCGGCAAATGATTGGCAAGCCTGCCCATTATCCGTATAGTTTGCCGCCTTGAATAAAAATAAAGCCAAGCGGGTAAAAAACACAGGAAATTCTAAAATGAAAAGGGATATTGCGCTGGATGTATTGAGAGGCATCATGCTGGTGGTCATGGCAGCAGACCATTTCGGCGAGCCTGTCTTTCAGCATCTTTATGAAATTGCAGGTTATGTTAGTGCAGCAGAGGGTTTTGTCTTCCTCTCCGGCATGTTGGTAGCCATTGTTTACGGGCGTTACTGCGCGGCGGGTAGTTACGTGCTGGAAAAACGCATCTGGAGCCGGGCAGGTACTATCTATTTGTACCACCTGATCGTACTGCTGGCGGTATTCGTTTTCACCGTGGCAACTGCCATGTCAGATGCTTACTGGAAAAGTTTCGCCACGGAAATGCAGGTGGAGCCGGTACGCGCTTTGCTTTCCGGTCTGCTCATGTTGTACCAGCCACCAATGCTGGATGTGTTGCCGCTGTATGTAGTGCTGATGCTGTTTGCGCCGTTTGCCTTGCGCCTGATGTTCCAGTATCAGGGGGTGGGCTTGGCAATGGTACTGGCGGTAAGTGCGGGGCTGTGGCTGGCTGCCCAATACGCCTGGGGTGATGTGTTGCTGGGATTGTTGCCTGATGGAAGCCTGATCCGGCTGGGGGCGTTCCATGTGCTGGCGTGGCAACTGCTGTTTGTGCTGGGTATGGTGTTGGGTTTCATGCGCTTCAGTGGCATTGCTCCGCGTGTTCATGCGGGCTGGTGGCTGATTAGTGTCGGTGTGGTGATTTACTTGTACCTGTTGCGGCATGGGCAGGTGCGCAACGAGTGGCTGTCACTGCATCACCATATTGCGCGTGAATACATGGCGTGGCTACGCTTGCTGAATTTCCTTGCGTTTGTTTACATGGTTGCCGGGTTTATTGCTTTGCACCGTCGCTACCAGGTTTTCGCCCTGCTGGCTTTGCCGGGGCGCTGGTTGGCGTTTCTGGGGCAACATTCCTTGCAGGTGTTTGCTTACCATCTGGTGGTGCTGTATTGCTATATTCCTTTCCGCTGGGGGGAGTGGGCGTTTACCGATGGGCAGAAATGGTTCGTGCTGGCAGTTTTCCTCGCCAGTTTAACGCTGCCTGCATTGGCGCATCAGCACTACTTGCAGCGCAAAAAAGCCAAGTCAACACCCAACTCTACGCCTGACTTTAACCCGGCTCTGACCTGATTGTCAGAATTTGTAGCCCTTGTGCAGGGCTACAATGCCGCCGGTCATGTTGGTGTAAGTCACCTTGTCGAAACCTGCGGCTTCCATCATGCCCTTGAGGGTGTCCTGATCCGGGTGCATACGAATGGATTCCGCCAGATAACGGTAGCTTTCCGCATCATTGGCAATCAGCTTGCCCATCATCGGCAGGAACTTGAATGAATACTGGTCATAAACTGGCGACAAACCCGGCACAACCGGTTTGGAAAATTCCAGCACCAACAGTCGCCCACCCGGTTTCAGTACGCGGTACATGGAGCGCAGGGCGGCATCCTTGTCTGTCACGTTACGCAAACCAAACGCGATGGTAATGATGTCGAAGTGGTTGTCGGCAAACGGCAGGCATTCCGCATTGGCTTGCACATAACGCACATTGCCACCAATCCCCATGTCTGTCAGGCGTTCACGCCCGTTTTCCAGCATGGAAGCGTTGATGTCGGACAGGATCACCTCACCATCATCCCCGACAATACGGGCAAATTTCGAGGCCAGATCGCCAGTACCACCTGCCAGATCCAGCACACGGTTGCCTCGCTTTGCTCCGGCTGCATCAATGGTGTGACGTTTCCACAAACGATGGATACCGAATGACATTACGTCGTTCATTACATCGTATTTATCGGCTACCGAATGAAATACTCCGGCTACCCGACTAGCTTTTTCTGTGACGGGTACTTGTTGAAAACCGAAATGGGTGGTTTGTTCCTGTTCTGCCATGAGCCTTGTTTCCACGTGATTCTGGGTTGCATGACGCATTGTAACAGGCAAACCAGCATTTCTACATGGAGTAGGCTTATGAAAAAGTTGATTGCAGGTTTGGGGTTAACGGTTCTGGCAGTCCCATCTGCCCAGGCGTGGACAGGTGGAATTGAGGATATGCGTACCATGCAGGCCAATGAGCGCGGTCCGGTTGTGCGGGTGAAAAGCCATCGGGTGACAACCTGTTGCACCACTTACTATCGTCACCACCAGGGGCGTGGGCAGCATCATGCTACGGGCTGGCAACGTTCGGCACAGGTTGCTCCCCGCCCTCCAGCGCAGCGGCAGGCAAAGCCAGCAGTAGTACGCATGAAGGCTTTTTATGTTCCGCAACCACAGGCGCAATACCAGCAGCCAGTGCGTATTCACCGTATCGTCGGGCAGGCACAGCCCATGTGTCGTCTGGTGCGTTAACAGGCAGGTGATCTGGGGGAATTTGCTGCGTTATCGCTGCAAATTCCCCTTTTTGCGGCAACTTGTGCTATTTCAAAGGGCAGGAAGTTGAATGACGCAAAGGGAACAATCATGAAACATGCGATGAAAAGCCGAGTATTGCTGGCAGGCTTGTTGATGGTGGCAGCAACGCTGGCAACAGCGGAAAATGCTGACCCGTTGATGGAAGCATACCGTTACACTGCACCTGCCAATAGCTGGTATGCTGCCAAAATCAAACCCAAAATGGCAGTGCGAGCCAAGGTCAGGGCAGAAACACCGCCGCCTGTACCTGTGGATGAATCCATGACACGTTCACCGGTAGCCAAAAGCCCGGTTCCACCGCGTGCCTTGCCTTTCTGGAAGGATCTTCCCGCCAGCAAACCCTGACGGAACCGCTTAAAACGGGATGAACATCCTGCCCATGTGATACAGGATTTCCTCCCGCCACAGGACGGCAACAAACCCTGCCACCGCGAGCCAGGGGCCAAATGGCATCGGCAGGCTTTCACGGCTGCGTTTGGCGATCATCCAGAGAATGCCAAATACCGCACCGAAAGCTGATGAAGCAAAAATGACAAAGGGCAGAATTTGCCACCCCCCCCATGCGCCCAGCGCTGCCAGTAGCTTGAAATCCCCATGCCCCATGCCTTCCTTGCCGGTCAGTAGGCGGAACAGGTGGAAAACTGTCCAGAGCGACAGATAGCCAATAACAACTCCCAGTACCGCATCCGGCAGGCTGGCAAAGCGGTTGTCGATGTTAAGCAGCAAGCCAGCCCACAACAGCGGAAAGGTTAGGGCATCCGGCAACAGCATGGTTTTGGCATCAATCATGAACAGGGCTACCAGTACCCAGGTAAAGCCGAGCAGAGCCAGTAATTCCAGACCATAACCAACCCGCCAGGCCACCAGCACAGAAAGCAGGGCAGTAGCAAGCTCGACCAGTGGGTACTGGATGGAAATGGGTGTTTTACATCCAGCACATTTGCCACCCAGAACCAGATAACTCAGGAGCGGGATGTTTTCAATGGCAGTAATCTGATGCCCGCAAGTAGGGCATTGGGAACGGGGCACAACCAGATTGAATTTGCCCGCGTCTTCCTCTTTTTCCTGTTGGCTCAGCCAGTCGATGCAATCGTTTTTCCACTGCCGTTCCAGCATGATTGGCAAGCGGTAAATGACCACATTCAGAAAGCTACCAACCAGTAACGAAAACAGGCCGGTAGTTACCAATAGCCAGACAGTGCTGGTGCTCAGCAAATAAATCAGTTCCATAATTGTTGTTTTGTCCTGTTAAACGACTGCCCCAAGTTTGAAAATGGGCAAGTACATGGCAATGACCAGTCCACCGACGATAACCCCCAGTACTGCCATGATCAGAGGCTCGATCTGCTTGGAAAGGGTGTCAACCAGATTGTCGACCTGTTCTTCGTAATAATCGGCAACCTTACCCAGCATTTCTTCCAGTCGCCCGGATTCTTCACCGATGCGGGTCATTTGCACCACGAAGTTGGGGAAAACCTGTGAAGTTTGCATGGCGGTATTCAATTGTACACCACGTGAGGTATCTTCCTGCATCCTGCGGGTGGCATCTTCGTAAACAGCATTACCAGTTGCCCCGGCGACCGAATCCATCGACTCCACCAGCGGTACACCAGCAGCAAACATGGTGGATAAGGTGCGTGAAAAACGGGCAATTGCCGACAGGTTAAGGATATTGCCAATGATCGGGAATTTCAGGGAAATGCGGTCGATGAAACGGTCAAAGGCTTTCGATCTACGTTTTGCCTCGGCAAATGCATAGCCAATGGCGCTCATGCCTAGTAGTGGTATCCACCAGTTGGCTTGCAGCCAGTCCGACATGGCAATCACGAACAGGGTAAAGGCAGGCAAGTCAGCGCCGAAGCTGCTGAATACTTCCTTGAACTGCGGGATAACCCAGATCAGCAGGATGGCAGAAACGACGACGGCAGCCACGATGACGATAATCGGGTACATCAGGGCTTTTTTGATTTTGGCCTTGAGGGATTCGCTTTTTTCCTTGTAGGTGGCCACCTTGTCGAGCATGGTTTCCAGCGTACCAGCCTGCTCACCTGCTTTTACCAGATTGACGAACAGTTTGTCGAAATATTTGGGGTGTTTGGCAAGCGCATTGCCCAAGCTCGCGCCGCTTTCAATATCCTGCGCTACCCGCTTGACCAGTTCGCGCACTGAGGGGTTATCACCGCTGGAAGCAATCATTTCCAGCGATTGCACCATAGGTACGCCCGAACGCATCATGGTGGTTAACTGGCGGGCAAACTGGGCGACATCGCCCGGTTTGATGGCTGGTTTGAACCATGCCTTGGGTTTCTTGTAAATACGCCCAGGGTTGATACCTTTACGCCGCAATTCTGCGCGTAACCAGTTCGGGTTGATAGCTTGGGTTTCCCCCCGGATTTTGACGCCGTTGCGGTTGACGCCTTCCCACACATACATGGCCTGCGGTGTGCTGGAAGAGGTCGCCTTGGGCATGGGTTTGCTCAATGTCTTGGTTTGTTGCATGGCTCAGGTATTCTGTGTTTATTGGTTATTTTTATGATTTTCCCCGAGTGTAACACAGCTTGTTGGGCAGGGTGCTGGCCTTTGGATAACTGGTGTGCCTCAATTTCTAATCCGTGGTGACACGTTCCAGTTCTGCCAGTGAGGTAATACCTTGCCTGATTTTGTTCAAGGCTGAGCGTCGCAGATCATAAATGCCTTCTGCCAGTGCTTGCTCTGCCAGTTCCAGCGAGTTGCAGCCGTCCATGACCATGCGCCCCATTTTGGCGGATATGGGCATGACCTGATAGATACCGACCCGCCCCTTGTAGCCGCGTGAGCATTCCGAACAGCCTACTGGCTCGTAAACTTTCAAGGAGGACAATTCTTCCTGCTGGAAACCCATGCCTAGTAATACTTCAGGCGGAATGTCTGCCGGACGCTTGCAATGTTCGCACAGGCGGCGGGCGAGACGCTGGGCAATGATCAGGTGGACAGATGAGGCGATATTGAAAGGTGGAACCCCCATGTTCAGCAGGCGGGTGAGGGTTTCTGGTGCACTGTTGGTGTGCAGGGTTGACAGTACCAAGTGACCTGTCTGGGCTGCTTTGATGGCAATTTCTGCGGTTTCCAGGTCACGAATCTCCCCCACCATGATGATGTCCGGGTCTTGGCGCAAGAAAGCACGCAAGGCTTCAGCAAAGGTTAGCCCTACCTTGGGGTTGACGTTGACCTGATTGACGCCAGGCATGTTGATTTCCGCCGGGTCTTCCGCTGTGGAAATGTTTTTTTCCGGGGTGTTGAGGATGCCGAGTCCGGTGTAAAGCGTAACCGTTTTACCGCTACCCGTAGGGCCTGTCACCAGAATCATGCCATCCGGTTTTTGCAGGGCTTTCATGAAATCCTGCTGTTGGCGCGGGTCAAAGCCTAGTTTTTCCACACCCAGTGCGGCGTTGGAGGAGTCGAGGATCCGCATGACAACTTTTTCGCCGAAGAGCGTTGGCAAAATGTTGACACGGAAGTCGATCTTTTTTTGCTCGTTGACGGTGAAGCGGATACGCCCGTCTTGCGGAACACGCCGTTCGGAAATATCCATGCGTGCCAGGACTTTGATCCGCGAAATCAGTTGCTGGGCAGAATCATTGGGTGGAGATGCCACCACTTGCAGGATGCCGTCGATGCGGTAGCGGATGCGTAGATTTTTCTCAAAAACTTCAATATGGATGTCGGATGCTTTTGCCTTGATGGCGTGTCCTAGCAGTTTGTCGACGAATTCAACAACGGCGGGGTCTTCGTTTTCACTTTTAGCCTTGAGGTCGCGGGTATCAAGGGCAATTTCCTTGGGAGCTGAGGATGACGGTGTTGAGCTGGCTGCGCCGCCTGCGTGAGTATTGGCTGCGTGTCCACTAAAGCCCTCTTCTGCTTGAAGGTAAGCCTGAAGTTTGTCGTATTCGACGAAAATGGGTTCGGGAACCAGACCAGTAGCAAATTTGACATCATCCAGATTGGTCAGGTAGGTGGGGTCAGCCAAACCGACCATCAGGTGTTTGCCGCGCTGGAACAAGGGGATCAGGTGCAAGCGTTGCATCTGTTCCTGGGTCAGTAGGGTAGAAACAAGCGGCGGAATTTCAACTTGATGGATGTCCACCATGCTGAGGCCGTATTCCAGACTGGCAGCATAAGCAACATCCTTGGCGGAAGCCAAGCGCGAACGGATCAGCCATGCAACCAGTGAGGTTTTCTCTGTCCGTGCTTTTTGCACAGCCTGAGAGGCTGCTTCTTTGTCAAGCAGCCCCTGCACGACTAGTTGTCGTGCCAGTCCGGGCAAAGGGATAGAAGATGTCAGCGGTGTCATTGATCAGTTTTTGTCTTGTTATTGATCTGCAACCTCCATGATACCTTGCTGAAAGTGGCTGGAAAATGAATTTCAGCCGTGACTGGATGGGCGGTTGTTTATGGCTGTGCCGCTGCCATATGATTCAGTGCCCACGGGTTTACATCCAGTGTGCCGATGGCTTGTGCTGATGTTTTGTCCCATACCCAAATCACATCTTTTTCCTTGCCAACTAGCGGAAAATAAGCGTAATCAGCGGCAGTTTTGTTGTGTTTGGCAAGCAATGCATCCAGTTTGGTTTTGCTGTCGGCATTGGTAGTCAGTTTTTCCGGCTTGATCCCCTTACTGAGCACCGCTTGGCTGTGTTGATTGAAAGGCTCGTAATATTGGGGGCGGGCGTCAATATCGGGTTTGCCTGCCAAGACTTCCATCACCAGTTGCTCCTGTTCCTTGGGGTCTGTAGGAGATTGGGCATAAACCAGGATGGGCTTCCACCAACCGGAAGCCTGCAATTCGGCTTGTTTGGCATCCAGTGGGTTAACGTCTGCCATATTGATCAGGGTGAAACGATCTACGGCGTAAGCAACATAGACCGGGTGGCCTAGATGAATGGTATACATGCCATAGACAAGGGCAGCAATTTGCACTGCACCAATAACAGCAAGGTCGAATTTGAGACTGGGTTTGTTGGGCTTGAAAACAATGAACGTCAGCAAGGGGCCAAGCACCAGATCGACACTTAGCAGAATCAGGATAATGGCTTTTAACCCGGAAATTTCAAAAAACGGGTTTGGATACCAGATTGAAAGCGCGAATGCCACGAATAGCCCTACGACAGTGGCGCTTAGTAATAAATGGATTAAAGATGCCTTGAATTTGGTTTTTAGCATTGGTCACATCCTCAATACAAATCTTCAGGAGCCATTTCGGCAGGGGGCAGGTCGATAGGCCTGTTTTAACGATCCGCCTGTGCAGTTCAGGCTTATGTTGCCAGCCGTAGCAGTGAATTCAAACGCTAGTGTGTTACTGCCAGCGGTCACATCTGTACCCATATTGGCTAACGTTAAGGTTAAGTCTGAATGGTCATCATCTGTTTTTGTATAGACAGCATTATTAATAAATTGTGATGCCATCATCATGTTTTCCAGGTCGGTAATGATTTGTTCAGAATCACTGGGCATGGAGCCTTTGCCGAAATAGGATTCCCACATGATGGTTTTGGCAGAGTCGGCAAACTGCATGGCTTCAGCCGTTTTGGCACGGATGGTATAGGTTTGGTAAGCGGGTAAGGCAATGGCGGCTAGGATGCCAATAATGGCAATGACAATCATCAGTTCAATTAACGTAAAGCCGTGTTGTTTGCGTGAATTGCTTTTCATGATGATGACTTTACTGCTTTTTGATGAAGCAAACCCGCACTGGGCGGGTTTGCAGTAGGGAGATTCAATCCCGGTCAGATATTAGCTACCGTTACGGCATTGAGCTGGGCGATATTTTTGATCCAAAGTACCACCAGTACAAACCATGCTCAACTTATTTGCACTGCCAGCATAATCAAATTGCAACGTGTCGCCATTGGCTTGTGTGCCAACATTTTCCAATGTTACAACCCAATTGGCATTGTCGGCGTCGGTTAAAGTATAAGTAGCACCACTGATGTAGTTGGATGCTTCCATGGATGCTTTGGTTTTTACAACGATGTCGTTGGTAGCTGCTGGCAGTGTGCCACGACCGTAGTAGTCTTCACCCAAGGTGGTTTTGGCAGCCGCTGCGAAACCCATGGTTTCAGAGACTTTGGAGCGGATGGTGTAATCCTGGTAAGCAGGCAGTGCGATAGCCGCCAGAATACCGATAATGGCAACCACGATCATCAGTTCGATCAGGGTGAAGCCTTGTTGTGCTTTTGCTTTCATACTCATTGTATCAATTCCTTGTTATTAGGATTAGTTGGGGTTGTATGTCCTGAGACAGTTGGAGTAATGCAGGAGACGTGCCAAGTGGTATTTGCTGATTGTCGGCGTTTTTTTGTGGATAAAAGGTGTTTCCGGGCAAGTGGCAAGCCTGTGTCATGTCAAAAAGTGACGTTTGTGCTGATAGCTTGTGACAGTCTTGCAGTTTGCCGGGGACTGATGGTCAGGCGGAAACGTTCATGCTACAGTTTCGGCGTTAATAACAACAATAAGTTGATCAAGCATGAAGAATGGGTTGCAAGGTGGCGGGCGCTGGATAGTGGTGTTGCTCGGCCTGTTTTTGCTAAGTTTTCTGCCTCTGGAAATGTCTTCTGCTTTTCATGATTCCCAGCGCCTGATTTCGTCATGGCTGTTTCTGTTGGGTATTGTGGCTACTATCCGCTTTGCTAGGATCAGCCGTCAGGCACTGTGGTTGCTGGCAGGCATTTATCTGTATGGAATGGTTGTGGTGGTGGTTTCTCCCATTCCGATGTGGTCTTTGCTGGAGTTTTCCCTGTTGTTCACGGTTGTGCTGTTTGCCTTGGTGTTTATGCCAGCGGTAACAGGGCAGGACATGCGCTGGCTGCTCTTGTGTTTCGTGTTTATCCAGGCATTTTATCTGGTACGTAACTTGACCAATTATGTATTCGTGATGGTATCCGAGGCAGACTTTGATGCATTTGCCTTGGTGGATGGTTTTTCCAATGTACGTTTTTACGGGCAGTTTCTGTTGTGGACAGTGCCGTTTGTCTTGGGTGTATTGGCGGTAGACAAGGCGCTTTCCTACCGTTGGTTGATAGGGCTGGTCGTGATATTTGCTTGGGCTTTTGCATTCCTGACAGGGACGCGGGCATTTTTTCTGGGAATGCTGTTCAGCATGATCGGTGTCATTTGGGTGGTGGGGCGTTATGGAAAAAGCTATCTGCAATATTGCGTTGTAACGGCTGCGCTCGGTTTTGGTGTGTATTACGCAATGGCAATGCTTATTCCTGACTGGTTCCGGCAGCCTGCCGAAGTGCAAGCCCTGTTGAGCCAGTCTGTGGGGCGGGATATTACCACTTCCTACGATCGGATCGCATTGTGGCAGGATGCTTGGCGGGTTGCCTGGGAGCATCCCCTATTGGGTGGTGGGCCGATGGTGACAGCCGTGGAAGGGGTATCGCAGTTTGCAGCGCATCCGCACAACTATGTATTGCAGTTGTTGGCAGAATGGGGGATACCTTTTTCGTTGGGTTTGCTGTTACTGGGGGCGTGGGGGGTATGGCGGTGGCGGCAGCAGGTCAGATGCCAGCTTGAGGCAAGGTGGGAAATGGCTTTGCCGGTGACTGCTTCGGCCAGTGCCGTGGCAGTGGCGGGTCTGGTTGATGGTTTTCTGGTTATGCCGGTCAGTCTTGTTTACATGGGGCTGGTTTTGGCGGTAGGGGTGGCACAGTGGCGGATGTGGACAGTGGATACGCCACGTGAGGTTCCGTCCTATACGCTGTTACTGGTGGCATTGCTGCCGACTGTGTGGCTGGCGGGTTTTGTCATGATTGACTGGTTGGGCATAGGTGGCGATAGCTATGCGTTAACCGGGTTCCAGACAGTCGATCTGGGTTTTCCCCGCTTCTGGATCGACGGTAATATCAGAGTGCCGTAATTTTGCGGTGGGTTGTATTTGGTGTGGTGGGGCGTTACCTTAGGTGCTTATGTATGCTGTTACTGGATGGAGCCAAGCCGAGTGATGCCTGTTGAATTTGTTAAACCACCCAAATCCCTGTTGAGCAAGGTCGGTAAAGCCATCGGCGAATACAAGCTGATCCGTGAAGGCGACCGCATCCTGCTGGGCTTGTCAGGTGGCAAGGATTCGCTGGCGTTGCTGCACATCCTTAACCATTTCCAGCGTCATGCACCTATCCGGTTTGAATTCGCGGCTGTCACCATTGACCCGCAATCGGAGAGTTTTGATCCCACGCCACTGATTCCTTACATGGAATCGCTGGGCATTCCCTACCACTACGTGCGTGAGCCAATTGTCAGCCTTGCCGAAGCGCATATGGACAATGATTCCTACTGTGCATTCTGTTCACGCATGAAACGTGGCCTTATGTACCGTACTGCCCGTGAGCATGGCTACAATGTGCTGGCTCTGGCACAGCATCTGGACGATCTGGCAGAAAGTTTCCTGATGTCGGCATTTCACGGTGGCAAGCTGAAGACAATGAAGGCACACTACCGGATAGACGCTGGGGACTTGCGCGTTATCCGCCCGCTGGTGATGGTCAGGGAGCGGCAGACAGCCGATTTTGCCAAGGCTGCGGGCTTGCCCGTGATCGTGGAAAACTGTCCGATGTGCTTCGAGATGCCAACACAGCGCCAGCACATGAAAGAATTACTGGCAGGTGAGGAGTTGAAAAATCATAATATGTTCAAGAGTTTGCTGACTGCTATGCAACCCCTTATTCGTGACGGAATGGATAAAATATAGCCATGTGTCGACAATCCTGGTTTTTTTGCAGTGCGTAGCTGGACAGTCACGCCAGATTGTATAAAGATAGTGTCCGATAATAACCAGATCATGCTTGTACAAGCATCATGTGAACCACAGTAGATACCTGCCGATTAGCTAGAACGAGGAGTCAACGATAATGTCTGAAGTTAAAACCTATCCCGTCCCTGCCGAATTTGCTGCACAGGCAAATGTTACCGCAGAACAGTATGCCGATCTGTACAAACAGTCGGTTGAAGACCCTGCTGGTTTCTGGGGCGAACAGGCCGAACAATACCTGACCTGGTTCAAAAAGTGGGATACCGTACTGGACTGGAGCTTTGGTCAAGATGACCTGCACATCAACTGGTTCAAAGGCGGCACGCTGAACGTTGCCTACAACTGCCTTGACCGTCATCTGGAAACCCGTGGCGACCAGGTTGCGATCATCTGGGAATCTGACGATCCAAATGAAGACCGCAAGATCACTTACCGTGAATTGCACGAAGAAGTCTGCAAATTCTCCAACGTGCTGAAAGCTCGTGGTGTCAAGAAAGGTGATCGCGTTTCCCTGTACCTGCCGATGATCCCGGAAGCAGCCGTGGCAATGCTGGCTTGTACGCGTATCGGTGCAATGCACTCCATCGTGTTCGGTGGTTTCTCTCCTGACGCATTGAAAGATCGCGTGAATGACGCTGCTTGCGAAGTTATCATCACTTCCGACCAATCCATGCGCGGTGGCAAAAAAGTTCCATTGAAGAAAAATGCCGATAAGGCCATCGAATCCTGTCCACAGGTTCACACCTGTATCGTGGTGCAGCGTGGTGGCGACCCGGTTGCCTGGACTGAAGGCCGTGACGTTTGGTATCACGAGGCGGTTGCAGCGGCTTCTGCTGATTGCCCTGCCGAAGAAATGGAAGCGGATGACCCAATGTTCATCCTTTACACTTCTGGCTCTACCGGTAAACCGAAAGGTGTACTGCACACCACGGGCGGCTACCTGCTGCAAGCAGCCATGACCCACAAAACCGTGTTCGACTACAAAGATGGTGAAGTTTACTGGTGTACGGCTGACGTAGGCTGGGTAACAGGTCACTCTTACATTGTTTACGGTCCGCTGGCTAACGGTGCGACTACCCTGATGTTTGAAGGCATCCCGACCTACCCGGACATTTCCCGTTTCTGGCAGGTTTGCGACAAGCACAATGTTGCCACTTTCTACACTGCACCAACCGCCATCCGTTCACTGATGGGCGCTGGTACTGAGCCAGTCAAGAAAACCAGCCGCCAATCCCTGCGTCTGCTCGGTACGGTGGGTGAGCCAATCAACCCTGAAGCATGGGAATGGTACTACAACGTGGTTGGCGACGGTCGTTGCCCAATCGTTGACACCTGGTGGCAGACTGAAACCGGTGCTCACATGCTGACCCCGTTGCCGGGTGCTACCCCGTTGAAACCGGGTTCTGCTACCAACCCGTTCTTCGGCGTACAACCTGTGCTGCTGGATGACAAAGGTAACGAAATCGAAGGCAATCCAGCCGAAGGCAACCTTGCCATCAAGCATCCTTGGCCTTCCATGATGCGTTCCGTTTACGGCGACCACAAGCGTTTCTTTGAAACCTATTTTGCCATGTATCCGGGCTACTACTTCACTGGTGACGGTGCTCGCCGTGACGAAGATGGCTACTACTGGATCACCGGTCGTGTGGATGACGTACTGAATGTTTCCGGGCATCGTCTGGGTACGGCTGAAATCGAATCCGCACTGGTTCTGCATCCGAAGGTTGCTGAAGCTGCGGTTGTTGGTTATCCGCACGAACTGACTGGTCAAGGTATCTACGCTTACGTCACCCTGATGGCTGGCGAAGAAGGCACTGACAACCTGAAGAACGAACTGGTCAATCTGGTGCGCAAGGAAATCGGCCCAATTGCCAAGATCAATCTGATTCAGTGGGCACCTGGCCTGCCGAAGACCCGTTCAGGCAAGATCATGCGCCGAATCCTGCGCAAGATTGCTGCGAATGAGACCGAAGGTCTGGGTGATACCTCCACACTGGCTGATCCAAGCGTGGTCGACAACCTGATCGACAACCGTGAAAACAAGTAAGTTTCGCTGGTTTAGGTAAAGGTATAAGCGGCGGGCAATGTCCCGCCGTTTTTATGTCAGGGTTCTGAGCGCTCCTGCACCAGTACCCACGGGGCAACCACCACTGCCCACAGATTCTCCGGCTGTTCATTAACCCAGCGTTGGGCAGTGTCGTCAGTGAGCAGGCCTACCTGCTGTGCATCCATCCAGTGCTTAACCTGCCTGCTGTCATCGTCAGCGATACAAGTGGCTACTTCTACCAAATCCAGGTGTGGGGCAACCAGAATAACCCGTCCCCCGGCAAAATGACGCTCCAGTTCAGGCCAGGCTATACGGGCAGTTTCAAGATTCATGCGATCACGTAGCGGCAAAAATTCTTCTTCCATGACATTTCCATTATGCAAAACGAGCATTTTACGTCAGTGGGAAGGTATTTTTCAGCCCTGTTCGAGTTTGTCCTGTGCGTAACGGAGATTATCGGTGATGCGTGGTCGCTCAGTTTCCGGCAGGGCGGGGTTGGATAACAAGTGGTCACACAGTTCCAGACATTCCCGGTAACGCCCAGTCCAGTAGGCAGCGATGGCAAGCTCGTCTTTGGCACGCCAACTATAGACTTCGTGGTAAACAAACAGGATGTCATTCGGCAGGTTGGTGTTGGCCGCCGTCTGTGCGTATACATAGGCTAGGTGTATCCGGTCTTGATGGCGCAGGTAATTTGCCAGGTGGTAGAGGCTTTCCGCGCGTTGGGGACGGTATTCGTAAGCATCCAGATAGGCTTGGGTGACATCCGCTTGTGGATAATTTAGCCGTTCTTTGAGGCGAGCAACTTCCATTAGGGAAAACCAGGCTTCTTCTGCCCAGCCACCCATTTCTTTGCGTTTCTGGTAGTTTTCGATGGCTTTTTCCAGTTCACCTGCATCACGGTAACTTTGTGCCAGATAGAAGCGGTAACGGTGGTTGTCTGGTTCGGTGAGCAAGGCTTTTTCTAGAACAGCGGCATCGTGCTGGTATTTTTGCGGGTTCTGGCTGCGGGCACCTTCTGTGGTTGATTCGATATGATAATTGCCTGCGAGGTTTTCAACGTGGTGGGGTGTGTCGCAGGTCAGATATTCGTGCAGGACGCTTTCCCAACGCCAAGGCTGGCTGGAGCGGATGAGTCTGGTGTTGTAGTAGTCGAGGGTGCTGCGGTGAAGTTTTAGCATGTAGCCGTCCGCAGACAGTTGCGGAAAGCGGAATTCAGGGGGAGCGACAAGGTAATCATCGGCATCCATGATTAGGATGTAATCGGCTTTGCCTTTGGCATTATTCAGGGCAATGTTACGGTTGTGGGCAAAATCCTGCCATTCCTCTTCTGTAAGGATGCCGCTGATCTGGTGTCGCTGAAAGTATTGGGTAATGAGTTCTTGAGTGCCGTCGGTTGAGCCAGTATCACTGATAACCCAGTAGTCGATCAGGTCTTTGATGCTATCCAGGCAACGGGTAATAACCTTGCTTTCATTCTTGACGATCATGTTGAGACAAATGGTGGGTTTTGCAGTACTCATGTTGTTGTTGCTCCGTTGTATGAGTTGGTTAGAGAAAAGCCCACAACGAGGTGGGCTTTTCTGCTGGGAAAGACGGCAGTTCCGGGGAAGCTGCCGTCCCGTTATCGGCAGATAACGGTCAGGTATCTCAGGTCAATTTGCCCTTGAGATCCATGCCCAGTTTCAGGTCGGCTTCAAACGTGAAGGTGCCATCAGCGTTCTGGGTGCCAATTTTGAAGACGTAGCCGTCCCCGTCATTGTCCTTGAAGCTGCCGTACCAGCCGTTATAAGAGCCGCTACCACCTGTAGCAACCAGTGTACCGTCAGCCAGTTTCTGTACACCCCACAGGCTCATGTCACCTTTGGAAGTCCACAGAGTGGCAGTTGATCCACCAGTCCACATGAACTTCACGTCGGCGTTGCAACCGTCGGAAGTCTTACCTGTATGCGTGCCGGTGGAGATCATCTTAGGCATACCGGGGCCGGTTGGACCAGTTGGGCCGGTTGGGCCGGTTGGGCCGGTTGCCCCAGTTGCCCCAGTTGCCCCGGTTGCCCCCGTCGCCCCACTTGCCGCAGGTGCCGCAGTTGCCCCAGTTGCGACAGTTGCCCCAGTTGCGCAAGTTGACGCCGTTGAGACG
>DILV01000017.1 GCA_002425225.1 Thiothrix sp. UBA5583 | reverse complement strand
GGGGGAAGGGGTTGGGGAAGGGGGGATGTTCGGCGTGAGAAAGCTGCTGACACCAGCTTGCGGGATACGTTGAGGCAGGCGGCATCAAACCCACGCATGGTTTGCTTGTTGATGCGGTGGGTTTTCCTTTGTCCGCGCTGGCTTGATGGTAGAATCAAGGGCTTGTCATGATACACACGCGGAATTCCAGCCACATGTATACCACCCTCATCGACTGTACAACCCTTGCTCAGCATCTGGCTGACCCGGACTGGCTGATCCTTGATTGCCGTTTCAACCTTGCCGATACCGCTTATGGCGAAAGGGTCTATGCGCAAGGCCATATCCCTACTGCGCATTACCTGCATCTGGATCATGATCTGTCGTCACCCATTACCCCGCAATCAGGCCGTCACCCCCTGCCGGATGTGAATACCTTGGGCGCAAAACTGCGCAGTATCGGCCTGAAGTCGTCTTCGCAGGTGGTAGCGTATGACGATTGCGGCGGGGCGATGGCAGTTCGTGCCTGGTGGTTGTTGCGCTGGCTGGGACATGAGGCCGTGGCAGTGCTGGACGGTGGTTTTCCGGCTTGGCAACAGCAGCAGGGAATGCTGGAAACGGCGACCCCGCCAGTCGTACTGCCCGGCGATTTCCAGCCCCGTTTGCAAGCAGGGTTTACGGTGACAACAGCACAATTGCTGGCGGCAACGCATGACTGGCAAGTGGTGGATGCACGCGCACCTGAGCGTTTTCGCGGTGAAAAAGAGCCGATTGACCCGGTAGCTGGGCGTATTCCCGGCGCGGTGAACCGCCCATTGACCGACAACCTGATGAGCAACGGCCTGTTCAAAGCGGCGCAACAGTTACGCACCGAATGGGAAAGCGTGCTTGCCGGGGTGGAGTCTGTGCAGGTGGTGCACATGTGCGGCTCGGGTGTGACGGCTTGCCACAACCTGCTGGCCATGGAAATCGCCGGGTTGATGGGTTCACGACTTTACCCCGGCTCGTGGAGCGAGTGGATTCGCGATCCTGCCAGACCGGTTGCAACGGGTTGAAGCCTGTTGGCAAGCCGTGTGATGCATGGCAATTCCAGAGCATTAGTGTGTTGAAAAATGCCAGTAGCCAATAACCTGCTACAATGCCTTACCTTTGACTGCGTTGTTGTCTTATGTCTGCCCAAATCCATGCTCCTGTTGCCCTGAAACTCTTCGACCACCCCAAATACTGGGCAGAATGCTATGGCGTGTCCGACTATCTCCCCACCAGCCGTGCGGAAATGGATGCGCTCGGCTGGGACTCCTGCGACATCATCATCGTCACTGGCGACGCCTACGTCGACCACCCCTCGTTCGGCATGGCAGTGATCGGACGGGTGCTGGAAGCGCAAGGTTTTCGCGTCGGCATCATTGCCCAACCCGATTGGCATTCCAAAGACCCGTTCATGGCACTGGGCGCACCCAACCTGTTCTTTGGCGTGGCGGCGGGCAATATGGACTCGATGATTAACCGTTACACCGCCGACCGCAAGACGCGCTCCGACGATGCTTACACCCCCGGCGGGTTGGCGGGCAAACGCCCCGACCGCGCCACGCTGGTGTACACCCACCGTTGCCGCGAAGCTTACCCCGACGTGCCGATCATCATAGGCGGCATCGAAGCCTCGTTGCGCCGCATTGCCCATTTCGATTACTGGCAGGAAACCGTGCGCAAGTCGATCCTGCTGGACGCCGCCGCCGACCTGCTGCTGTATGGCAATGCCGAACGCGCAGTGGTGGAAGTCGCGCACCGCATTGCCGCTGGCGAACCCGTTGCCAGCATTACCGACGTGCGCGGCACAGCCTTCATCCGCCGCGACACCCCCGCAGGCTGGATGGAAATCGACTCCTCGCGCATCGACCAGCCGGGCAAGATCGACCGCATCATCAACCCGTATTTGAACACCACCGAGATGGACGAATGCGAGATCGAAAAGCGCAATGTGCAATGGTTCACTTACGAAGACCCGCGCAGCAAACGCGCCGACGAACACAAGCTCACCTTCCACCCCCGCGCCCGCTTGCAGCGCGACACCACCGTGATCCGCCTGCCGTCGTTTGAAAAGGTGAGTAAAGACAAATCCCTGTACGCCCACGCCAACCGCGTGTTGCATCTGGAAACCAACCCCGGCAATGCCCGCGCTTTGGTGCAAAAACACGGCACGGTGGATGTGTGGATCAACCCGCCGCCGATCCCGCTGTCCACGCCGGAAATGGATTTCGTGTTCGGGCTGCCCTACGCCCGCCTGCCGCATCCGGCCTATAACGGCGAACGCATTCCCGCCTACGAGATGATCCGTTTCTCGGTCAATATCATGCGCGGCTGCTTCGGCGGTTGCACCTTCTGCTCCATCACCGAACACGAAGGGCGCATCATCCAGAACCGTTCGCAGGAATCCATCATCCGCGAAGTCGAAGACATCCGCGACAAAGTGCCGGGGTTTACCGGAGTGATTTCCGACCTCGGCGGCCCCACCGCCAATATGTACCGCCTCGCCTGCAAAGACCCGAAGATCGAAGCCGCCTGCCGCAAACCCGCCTGCGTTTACCCCGACATTTGCCAAAACCTCAACACCGACCATGCCGCGTTAAAAGAACTGTACCGCACCGCACGCAATTTACCGGGGATTAAAAAGGTCTTGATTGGTTCGGGCTTACGTTACGATTTGGCGGTTAAAGACCCCGAATATATTAAAGAATTGGTCACGCACCACGTCGGCGGCTATTTAAAAATCGCCCCGGAACACACCGAAGCAGCCCCGCTGTCCAAAATGATGAAACCGGGCATCGGCACTTACGACAAGTTCAAGCAACTGTTCGAGAAATACACCAAAGAGGCAGGCAAGGAACAGTACCTGATCCCCTATTTCATCGCTGCACACCCCGGCACGTCCGACGAAGACATGCTCAACCTCGCGCTGTGGCTGAAGAAAAACGGCTTCCGCGCCGACCAGGTGCAGGCGTTCTACCCCTCGCCGATGGCCTCCGCCACCACCATGTACTACAGCGAAAAGAACCCGCTGCATCAGGTCACGTACAAAAGCGAAAAGGTGCAAACCGCCAAGTCGCTGGAACAGCGCAAGCTGCACAAGGCGTTCCTGCGCTGGCATGACCCCAAGAACTGGCCGCTGCTGCGCAAGGCGATTGCGGAGATGGGGCGGCAGGAACTGATCGGCGATGGCGAGAATCAGTTGATCCCGCATTACAAGGCGGGGGAAGAAAACCTCGTTTATGAGGCGCATCGGCGGAAGAATAAGGGTGGGGAGCATCAGAAGCGGGTGGGGAAGCCTGCCCCTAACCAACCTGCAAACAAGCAGCAGGCTGGGAAGAAAATGTTGACGCAGCATACGGGGTTGCCGCCGAAACCACGGGCGGATGCCGGGGGCAAAGGCAAACCTACCCCCAAACACAAACCATCAAACAAACGGCGGGGTTAATCCAGCGGACAACCTCCCCCTGTCACCGACTGGTCAAGCCCACCAGCCATTGGGTCATAACGGGTGCTTTCAACCAAAAACTGGGCAGGGCGTTGGTAAGCCCCCGCTTTGTCCACCCAAAAGCCTTCACAACTGGTCGAACCGCAGGTCGGGCAAGTACGCCCAGCACGGGTGACGCTAACGGGTCGTTGCAGCGGACTATCCACTTTAGCTGATTTTGTCCATTCCATCAGTTTGACGGAATGCGCCTTGTCGCTAAACAAAACCCTTGTTATGCCATCTTTACCTTGCTGCACCACCCAAAACAAATGCCAACCATGTGATGAAACGGGGGGACAGGTTTTATCTTGCATAGCCAACCATTCCCGTGTTTCTGGATTGTTATCGGTTTCCACCACCAAACCCACTAGCGGACACGATTGTTTTGGTATCACTGCTGTCGCCACATTGAGCAATGCCCCAACTGTCAACGGCAAAACCGCCTCTGGCTGAAGACTGCCCCCAACGGCTCGTGCATCTCCCCGTTCCAGCGACACCAGCAACGTATGGTTTGCCAACCTGTCAAAATCTGCCTGATTGAGGTTTGCAACGGTAGTGGTTCTCCCGCCCCCCCCAACAGGCTTGACATCATCCGCTTTGCAGCCCCCCAATGCTGTAACAGCAAGCAGCAAAACCAGCAGGCAACGGATAATTGGGAGCTTTGTGTTACGTCTCATTGTGTCAGTATCCTTTATGAAAGTTAGCAGCCATTGTATAGCACATAACCAACTGAAATAATTGCCATGTTTTATATTGTTACAATTTTTAACAAAAAATATGCAAATGATACTTGAAAAAAAAAAATACAAATGGCGTATAACTACCGACCAGCGGCATTCATGCACCAACCCCAAGCATCACAGGAGTGAGCCTCATGGCACAAACCGTTTCTGACAAGCATACCCGTTATGCTTTCCATGCCAGCCAGTTAAACGAAGCAAAAGATACCATCCGCAGGACACGTAGGTATTTCTTTCCTGCTGACCAACTGCCACCGGAAGGCGAAGATGGGGACTGGAACAAGTGGTTGGTGACAGTGACCGTTGAGCAATGTTCGCTGTATGCCTCCGTCAGCAAACTCAAAACTGACCCGGCTGCTGACCCTGCCAAGCTCGCCACGATGGAAACCGCCATGAACAAGTATGTTGTGGACTATAATGCGGCGGTAGCGGCTTATCCCCAACAGATGGCAGAGATGCAAAAACTGGAAAGCACCAACGACAAGTTCCTTGCCCCCGAAAGCAAGCTCAACGAATATCTGCACGTATTGGATGAAGAAACGTGTAGCTACCTCTGTGCCGGGACAAGTAACAGCCCAACCCAACAAAGCCCATCTGCCCCTTGCCCATGTCAGTTTTTTGGTGAGAAAACCATTGAACTGACCGGAAGCCAAACCGACGCAGTACGGGTCTGGAACAGCAATTCCCACCTAAAAAACCTGACGGTCATGGATAACCGCACCTACACCGAAGCACACCGGGATGCCATCCAATTAATTCCACCAAAAATGACCGACAAAACCCGCAAGGTCAAAATGCTGAAAGACGGGTTTGAACAGGAGCAGGACTGGATATTGTGCGACCAGATGTCCGCCGCCATCCTTGAAAACGTCACGGTTGAGGCGTGTACAGTCAAAGCCCCCGGTGGCCCCTTGCAGGGGATATTCAGCAGTGACGGGCTATTTTCCAACCTGAAAATCCTCAACAACACCATCCAGACGGCGGGCGAACACGCCATCACCATCAACGGTTTCCTGAGCGGGGAAATCTCTGGCAACACCTTGCAAGCAGTTGCGGGGAAAACCCCAGCCATCCGCCTGTACCCAACCCGCATTGGCGGCAACCAAGCCGAGGAAGGCGTGGCATGGATTCTCAGTTTTGCCAACGAAGGTGGCACTAACCCAGTGTTGCAATACAGTAACCCTGTATTAGGCAATAATCCTTTGGTCGGGGTAGCAGGCAAAACCCAAGCCGAACTCATTGATGCCCGTTCCGATATGCCGGAAAACTACCGATGGAACAGTTTTGGGCTGGAGAACTTCCGCTACTACGCCTTCCGTGACGAGTTCAGCAACCTGACCTTTGGGCAATACCGCACCCTTGACGGCGGAAAATATTACATCCAACTGAAGGCATGGTTGGAAGACCGGATTGCCGAATACACCAACGGTATCCGCAAGATGCAGGGCTACCTGCCGGACATTGCCAACATCCAGACCGACGAACGCCACACCCAAGTGCTGCCAACCCTGCAAAAGGCACTGACAAACGCGGTCAACAGTAGCACCTACGATCATGTCAGCATCTCCAACTTCCCCGAAACGCCAATCAAGGTGTTTGTTGCCAAACAGCTTGCACTCAAACATGGCAACCTCAGGAAACTGGTGGCATTGAATGGTGTGGTACGCGCAACACCGCTCCCCAACCTGACCGCGCAAGACATGGAAAAACGTAGGCAGGCAACCCTCAAGTATTTGCTGGATGCAACACAATTGGCGGATACCGTTGCCAACCCATTGCCAGACCCGACGCTCCAGCAAGGAGCAACGTCCGGGACACAAAGCACAACCGGGGCTACCGGAACAACTGGTGGGACAACCACAACACCCACCGCAACCACCCTACCCAAAAATTACGGCACACTTAAAATCCTTGCCCAACCGCTGACAGTCCAGCAGGGCGACAGCATTACTTTCTCGGCGGATGCCAGTTTGCACTCAGCATCCGGGGACAAACTCGCTTGGTACTGGTCGGCGAGTGGCAAGACTGCCAGCACTGCCACCTTCACGCTCGACACCACCGGGCTTGCCGTGGGTGAGTACAGCGTCAAGGCAACACTTTACGTGACCCCGGCTGGGACAACCCAACGCACCGCTATTGCTGGCAGTGCCATGTTCAACGTTACGGCAAAAGCGGCAGCAACCACGCCACCAACAGTGCAAGAACCACCACCAGAACCTGCATTGCCCAAACCCCTGACCGCCAGTGGCGCATTGGGGATGTATCTGCGGGTCAGCGAAACCAGTGTCCCACAAGGCAAGACCATTACGTTCTCCATTGACCCCTCCTACCTTGCCCAACAGCAACAAGGGGCAAAACTGACGTATTACTGGACAGCACCGCTCAATTCCGGCAACCCGGCAGGGCAAGCTGCCACCTACACCATCAAGACCGATACGCTTGTTCCCGGTAATAGTCACACGGTGAAAGTGACGTTATACCGTCAGGCAGATGGCAGTACGACGAAGACATCACAAGGCGGGGTGGCAACGTTTGGGGTAACAGCAGCATTGCCAACAACAGGCACTATCAATGTGGTGGTTATGGACATTGATACCCAGCAGCCGATTGCAGGGGAAAAGTACACCCTGACACTGGATGCTGACCCAACCAAGAGCTACCCCGGCACAACAGGGAGTGACGGCAGTGTTTCAATGAAAGATGCGCCACTGGGTAGCTACACATTACGCTTCGACGACCCAACCATTGTTATTACCACCCAAACCCCATAAGCAAGGAGACCATCATGGCGTTACTAACAGAAAATAATGGATCATCCTGTACAGTGGATTGTGTATCTGCCAACCAACAAGTTGGTAATCCCCAACAGGTTTGGATAAAAAAAATCCCTGACCTTGATACGATGTGGCATGGAACACCTATCCGCTGGGTCATGATGGAAGCGGCGGGTAAGAACTACAATGTTCCTGTTTATGATATTCAGGTTTATGGAGAGGGTCTTGCCTCTTCCACCAATGGATATGACATGATCGCCCTCGACCATCCCAGCGCACAAGCATATTTAGTAGCTGTCAATCCTTCAAAACCAATGCGCCTTAATGAAATTCCCGATGCAATGGATAAAATGGGTTGGAAAGTCTCAGCACAAACCATGCGGTATTGGTTTTCAATAAAACCCGCTTGGGTAATACCCCAAAATATAAAAGAAGGAGAGTCCGACCCGATGCAACTACTCCCAAGCCAATATGATGAGACAATCATCAAAATGGATTGGATATTACAATTTCCACGAGTAAAAGAAGCCTTTGAGGATTTATATGCCAACTGGGCAAGTGAGGCTGGCATTAAGCAACTAAAAAAGCGACTTATGAATGCAGGGTGGCAGGAAAATGAGCCACTTCCATTTAGGCTTGGATACCAGCATGAAACAGCACGAGAACTAGATGCTCTCTGTCAGGTCAATTTTCGTGGATTTGGTGAAAAATTAGATACACTTGATGATCTTTATGGCGCACTAGGCATCGCCAGTTTCAAACTAGCAGTGATCGGAACAGTTACTCAATCTTTATCAGCATCATTGAGTGATCCATATCAAGCTATTTTTACAGTGGAAAAAATTGGTATTTATATGAGAGACACATTTGATTTCACTAGTAGCACTTTTTTTGAGAAGATCGTTCCACTTGGAGTCTGGAGTCGCGAAAGAGTTTTAAGCAAAGCAGAAATGATAGACTATTTTGCGTTACCTGCTATCTCCATGCCATCACAACCGATGACAAGAAACATGAAATACCCTGGATTCGTTCCAGTATACAACCAGCATTTTCGGGACTGGCAAGCAGCCACTAACGAAGGTGGTGATTTTGTTGTCTACTCAGACATCAAGTGGATGCCCGTTAATGTACAATACATTACCATTGCCTGATGAAAAATGTTTAAAACGCAAAAATTTAAGTTTATTACCATCTTATCACTGGCAATCTTAATTGGATTAACTTGGTACAATGGGGGGCGATGGTTTTCCATCTCCCAAAGTAACTATATCAGCCCAAAAGGCTACTATCGCGTCAAGATAATCTATCATCCGTGGGACGTAGGGTATGGCTATGCTGATTTGTACGATAATCAAAGTGGTAAGTTACTTGCTAAAAGTCAAAAATACCCGATTAATGACAATTCATCTATTATTTGGACAAGCGAATGTCATGAAAAACCTTCTATAGATATTGGAATGAATATATGCTTCCAGATTACACCGGAACCAGTGCAACCCTGCTGTAAATCAGGGCAACCCATTGTTCCGCTACAAGCAAAAGCTATTTATATGGAAAATTGACAGCTAGGCGGCATCGAAGCCTCGTTGCGCCGCATCGCCCATTTCGACTATTGGCAGGAAACCGTGCGCAAGTCGATCCTGCTGGATGCCGCCGCCGACCTGCTGCTGTACGGCAATGCCGAACGCGCCGTGGTGGAAGTCGCGCACCGCATCGCTTCCGGCGAACCCGTTGCCAGCATCACCGACGTGCGCGGCACCGCCTTCATCCGCCGCGACACCCCCGCAGGCTGGATGGAAATCGACTCGTCGCGCATCGACCAACCGGGCAAAATCGACCGCATTATCAACCCGTATTTGAACACCACCGAGATGGACGAATGCGAGGTCGAAAAGCGCAATGTGCAATGGTTCAGCTACGAAGACCCGCGCAGCAAACGCACTGACGAACACAAACTGACCTTCCACCCCCGCGCCCGCTTGCAGCGTGACCAGACCGTGATCCGCCTGCCGTCGTTTGAAAAGGTCAGCAAGGACAAAGCCCTCTACGCCCACGCCAATCGCGTGTTGCATCTGGAAACCAACCCCGGCAACGCCCGCGCCTTGGTGCAAAAACACGGCACGGTGGATGTGTGGATCAACCCGCCACCGATCCCGCTTTCCACGCCGGAAATGGATTTCGTGTTCGGGCTGCCCTACGCCCGCCTGCCGCACCCGTCTTACAACGGCGAACGCATCCCGGCTTACGAGATGATCCGTTTCTCGGTCAACATCATGCGCGGCTGCTTTGGCGGCTGCACCTTCTGCTCGATCACCGAACACGAAGGGCGCATTATCCAGAACCGTTCGCAGGAGTCTATCATCCGCGAAGTCGAGGACATCCGCGACAAAGTGCCGGGGTTCACCGGGGTGATTTCCGACCTTGGCGGTCCCACCGCGAATATGTACCGCCTCGCCTGCAAAGACCCGAAGATCGAAGCCGCCTGCCGCAAACCCGCCTGCGTTTACCCCGATATTTGCCAAAACCTCAACACCGACCATGCCGCGTTAAAAGAACTGTACCGCACCGCACGCAATTTACCGGGCATTAAAAAGGTGCTGATTGGTTCGGGCTTGCGTTACGATCTGGCGGTTAAAGACCCCGAATACATCAAGGAACTGGTCACGCACCACGTCGGCGGTTATTTAAAAATCGCCCCGGAACACACCGAATCCGCGCCGCTGTCCAAAATGATGAAACCGGGCATCGGCACTTACGACAAGTTCAAGCAACTGTTCGAGAAATACACCAAAGAGGCAGGCAAGGAACAGTACCTGATCCCCTATTTCATCGCTGCACACCCCGGCACGTCCGACGAAGACATGCTCAACCTTGCGCTGTGGCTGAAGAAAAACGGCTTCCGCGCCGACCAGGTGCAAGCGTTCTACCCCTCGCCGATGGCATCCGCCACCACCATGTACTACAGCGAAAAGAACCCACTGCATCAGGTCACGTACAAAAGCGAAAAGGTGCAAACCGCCAAGTCGCCGGAACAGCGCAAGTTGCACAAAGCCTTCCTGCGCTGGCATGACCCGAAGAACTGGCCGCTGCTGCGCAAGGCGATAGCGGAGATGGGGCGGCAGGAACTGATTGGCGATGGCGACAACCAACTGATCCCGCATTACAAGGCGGGGGAAGAGAAGCTGGTGTATGAGGCGCATCGGCGGAAGAATAAGGGCGGGGAGCATCAGAAGAGGACGGGGAAGGTGGTCTCTAACCAAGCTGCAAACCAGCAGCAGGCTGGCAAGAAAGTGTTGACCCAGCATACTGGTTTGCCGCCGAAGCCCAAGGCAAACCCACACAGCAAGAAGCCCAATACCAACGGGACAAAACGGCGCGGCAAATGACCCGCGCCTTTTGCCGTTATTTCGCCACGTACTTTTCCAAACCCGCCACGATGTCCACCTTGTTGTAACCAGCAAAGTTCCCCAATGTCATCGTTGGCACATTGCCAAGGCGTTTGGTGACAGCCGATGGGCACGGCTTTTCCGGCTCGTAATCACAACGCTCCATATCGCTCTTACGGTAAACATGGTTGGCAAGGTCAAAGATATAAGAAGCGCGATACTTGCCGACAGAATGTCCTGTATAGCCGTGAGTGTATTCCTGCAACACAAATTCACCGTTGGCGAAGTGGAAGCGATAACTATTCTGCTTGTCACTGCTGGAGAATGGGCTGGCGCTGTTGTTGATGATTAGCAAGTCGCCGTTACGGGTCAGTTTCGCAGATACTCGCCACGGCTCATCACCCCTGCCTTTGTCACCGGGGTCAAAAGAAGCATTTGAAGCCATATCGACATAGCCGCCTCCCCGCTGCGTAATTCGGACATCCAGTTTATAACTGAACCAATCACTCCGATAAGGAAAACTGGTTACAATAACCTGATCGGGAATGCCATCGCGGTTAAAATCATAACTAAAGCTATCACTTTCATTTCTGTTGGCTGGTGTAGGCGATGCATACGTTTTGCTTTGGAAAGTTTGCTGCTGCGTCCGTATCCCGGCTGCATCAGTTTTAACACTGGAGTTTGCACGACAACCTACCAACCCAGTACCTATCAATACAGCAAAGACAATAAATAGAGTAAAAATCCCTCTCATATTCAGAATACACTCTTGGAAAATAAAATTATCATATTAAACTGGCCAAAGACCACGACATTTATTGATCGCATCGAATTTCACAAGATATTTAAATCATGAGCTAATAGCCTATTGAGCTAGCAGCGATACCATTTTGTTTCACAAAACCACTTAACTGCAATTAGTAGAAAACTTATAAAGCTCACCCCTTACAAAACCTTCAATTTCGACCCAGTTTTTGATCTCCTCTTCTGAAATACGATAGCTATATCTTGCAAAATTATCATCTCCAAATGGAATTCTTGAACAAACATGAGCATCGTTACATAAAAACATTAATTTATATTTATCGTTTTCGCTTGGAATAAAAATTTTATCGAAAAACCTGAAAGATAACTCTAGGTCAACAACATTTCCGCCTTGCCTTCGTTGAGTTACATCATCTCCAGTATAGAGCCTCATGCCATGCATTAACCTCCCACCACTCCATGAAGTAATCTTTTCAATGGAGTCCGCTGAAATTGTAGCTACACCTAAATAATTAGTATCAACCCCCAATGTGATATTCGTTAAAAATAGATTATTCGGCATACTGATAGAGTAAGTGCTTTTTGAAAAAGATAGGCCATCCAACACTCGATTAACAGGAATAGATAACTGACACCCTTTAGCCCTCTCACTTTTCATAACAATATTTATTCTTTGACTATATATGACATCTATTTGCTTGCGAAAATCTTTATCTAGCACAAAAGGAAATAGAAATACTAAGATAGTTAAATACCAAAACACCTTTTTCCTTCCCCAATACCATCCCATCAAGAAAGAAAATATTATTGATACTACAAAAGCGGAGTATAATAAAAATGGAAAAATGTCGAATCCATGATAATAGAACCAAACTTGGATGGCTGAAAGCATTATCAGAAATAAAAATGGAGGCTCCTTATGCGTTTCGGGGTCTTGCAGAGTGAACCTTGAAACTGGTGGCAACGAGCCCCACTGATAGCCATCCGATAAGTCAGGAAGCGAAGCAAATGGGCAGTTTGATCAGCATAGCCA
>DILV01000001.1 GCA_002425225.1 Thiothrix sp. UBA5583 | reverse complement strand
GCAGGTGGTACATCCTTGATGGTCAGGGTTTTGCTGCCGCTCTTGGTTGTGCCGTTGTGGGTGTAGCTTGCCGTTACCGCCACACTTTGGTCACTGCTGACGCTGCTGGTGGTCAGTGTCCCACTGCTGCTGATGCTGGCGTAGCTGGAGTTTTCCGACCAACTGAAACCGCTGCTGGTGGTACTGCCATCACTGAAGGAAGCAATCGCTGAACAAGAAGCACTGCTGTTCTCGTTCACACTGGCTGGGCAGGTGACGTTCACACTGCTCAGGGTCTTCGCCCCACCTTTCACCTTAATGCGTGCATATACGTCATATGTACCTACCCGTACTCCCGCAGCATTGGTTAAACGCCAGTCTTGCCTGTATGTCATTTCAGTTGCTTGAGCTATAGGGGCTTTCATCTTGACAACAAACGTATGGCTGGCTCCCGGTGCTACTGTACCGCTTACACACGCCTTGACTGATCCCAAACTGCTACCACCTGTAACAGGATTGAGACAGTAACTACTATTCCATGTACTTGTACCGGTGTTTTGTAATACCCAACTCTTATCGAACGAATCACCACCATTGAACACTGTGTCGTCTTTTGGTGAATCAGTCACAAACTTCATACTATCAAGTGCGACTACATCCTTGATGGTCAGGGTTTTGCTGCCGCTCTTGGTTGTGCCGTTGTGGGTGTAACTTGCCGTTACCGCCACACTTTGGTCACTGCTGACGCTGCTGGTGGTCAGTGTCCCACTGCTGCTGATGCTGGCGTAGCTGGAGTTTTCCGACCAACTGAAACCGCTGCTGGTGGTGCTGCCATCACTGAAGGAGGCAACCGCTGAACAGGAAGCACTGCTGTTCTCGTTTACGCTAGCTGGACAGGTGACATTCACACTGCTCAGAGTCTTCACAGACGGAACAACAAACTCCAGCACATTGCTATAGCCTGAGTAAGTAGAACCACTAAACGCCCTGACACGGAAGTACACTTTTGTACCCGAAGTTATGCCCACTGTTGAGCCTGATATTTGGGCAATATTAGAAACTGTTGAGCCTACTTCTTGCCAAGCCTTATTATCAGTACTACGTTCAATCTTAAAGCCAGCCTCATTAGAACTATTGTCATTCCATGCAAGTGTGTAACTAGTTCCACTAAAGCTAACCCGCAAATTGGTAGGAGCATTTACGCTGCCGCCCTGTACAGTTACGGTGAACCTTGCTCCTTCTACTGCTTGCCCTGCATTATCTTTTGCCCACAAAGTTACGGTGTACACTCCCGGTGTTCCTGCATAGGTTGAACTACTACTATCAAAATAGTAACTAGACAAACTTACAGACGTACCAGAAAGTGTATTACTGAATCCAAGAATATCGTTGCCTTTTGGCCCACTAACCATCATGCTCAGCATTGACAAACCTTTATCATCAGATAAAGCACCTGTAAAATACAGCTTACCCGGCACTGTTACACTTGTAGGTAAGGTTACGCTACTAAAGGTTGGAATTTTATCTACAACACTTGGTGTTGCGCACGGTGAGTAACCCATGCTCATAAAATACTGCCGATAAGATGAATAAGCTTTAAACAAATTTTCCTCATCATTTGGTGATGTAGCATAATCTGTTGCCCATCTTGCAAAAGACGTACCATTATTCATCTTGCTGGTCATATCCCAGCTTGTTCCTGCTATTTGCGCAAGGAATCCATAATATGTCAGATCTGTACCACTGCCTTTAACGCCATAACCTGTAGCCTCATTTAATTTCTTTAAAAGCACACTGCCGCTATAGTTCATGGAGGCTGAACTGATAAGGCTTTGTTCTTTCTGAAGAAAAGCCAACAATAATACCGGATTCATTTTATTTTCTTTTGCAGTCAAATAAATGAGTTTTGCAGCATCATAACGTTGATTAGTCGGTGTATTATTAGCAAGCTCTTGCAATCCCCAACGTGCTAGTGGGTTAGTAACGGTCGTATAAAACTGAGAAGCAGTTTTCCCACCGCGTTTCGTGTTCTCAACTGGATCAAATGGATAGCTAGAAGTAGCCAGCTTAGCCAACGTCATGTCCAAGCTAGACAGTACACCTCCTTGATTGCTCAAGAAAGCTCTTATTTGGGCTTCAGGTATCTCAAAGAACTTAACTTCATTTTCAGGAATAATAATATTCGGGTTGAAAGTACCCAAACTTGAAGGGCAATTACCTGAAACTGCATTGCTTTTTATAGTGATTTTTTGTTCTCCTAATGTTACCCATGTATTGTTTTGATAAATTTTTGCAATCACTAAGTAATCACCAGCAGTGGGTGTATCTGTCACAATTTTACCTGTCTGCCAAGGTACATTTGGATTAAGATTAATGTTATTAAAAAGTTTCATATCTTTAAGGTAGGTTTTTGCAGCATCTACTTTATGTAAAGCCAAAGCCACTTGTGACAAGAACATAGTTGATGTGGATTTATTTATCAATTTGAATTGGGCATCGAAACCAGATGGGGTTTTTTCGAAAATTTCTCCAGATTTAATCCAGAAATCTTTGATTTCCATGTTAAGTTGATTAGCAGGCTTTGAATTAATAAATTTTAATGGGTCTGTATATCCCGCTTTGTCAACAGACGCAACCCTGCAAGTTAATGATGCCGATGATATATTAGTACAATTGGTTGGTGCAAACCTTTGAAAATCAGCAAGTCCAAACCATTTATTAAATGTCAAGTCGGTATTTGTTCTGATTTCAAAATGTAAATGTGGTGACCACGTAACATCCCAGTACATTGAGTTGGATACACCTGCAAAGTATGGATTATCACTCTTTGAACTGCTACATGTATTTCCCGACTTATCTGCGATATAGCCAATTTTCTGCCCTACATCAACAAAACTACCCTCTTTAATGCTATCAAGCGGTGCAATATGTGCATATTGGCTTACTATTTCCTGATAAACTCCATTTTTATTTAAAAACCGATGTTGAATCGAAATAATCCCACCCCAACTAGCACCTCCGTGAGCAGAAGCAATAACTATACCTTTGCCTATTGCTAATACAGCACGTCCACAGTCATTTGTAGTATTTATATCTTCACCAGCATGAAGTGTGGTATTGCCACTAACCCATTTATCTGCATAATTATACCCATCATTGATAGTGGCTGGGTCATTAAATGTTATATTGGTAGTTGGCAGAATAAAATCCGTTGCAATATGATTTATTTCCGTCAATCGCTTTGATGCTTCTTGAGAAGTCATTTCTGCATTTACTGAAATACTTGCAATTAATAACAGAAAACCTGCTAGGAGTTGATCTAATCTTAGCAAATGAGCAGCAATCTTCTGATATTGATAATACATAACTCTTACTCCTCGTAACCTTAAGTTTTATCCAGCAACCCTTTTTGTACCACTGGTAACGGTATCTAAGGATTATTCATAATATTACGATAATAATTTTCTATAAAAGATCAGTCAACGATATGGCTTAATTATATTTAACAGGAAAAACTCGTTAATTAGGAAAATTAATTGATTATTTATTTGTCAGCCAGATGGGCATTATCTATAATCAGATTTATCTATAGTAAACCTGATTGGATAGTGCATGTACATCCCACAAGACCACACACTACTGAAAACTGAACGCATCAAGTACTTTCCTAAAAGCCAGACTACACTAGCCCAAGCAATGACTGAGGAACTGCAACGCTTCGGGATTGAGCAGATACATCAATCGCGTATTTCCGAGTTGCTTTCAGGCGACAAAACTTTAAGTATCATTGAGTTGCTGGTTATGGCTAAGCTCTTCCACCGTCAACCTCACGAACTGCTCAAGTCGGAGTTACAACACTACTGTGTGGAAGGCGAAGGCATTAGTGTACGAGCATTTGCCAGTGAAGCAGAAAGCGATGCTTATCTGACAGAGTTGGAACATGAAGGAAGGATTCTTGCCTTTGGGCAATTCCCCTCTTTCCTGTTTTACACGGATAGCCAACCGTTGCGGCAAGAGCAGTTCAACCAACCCAGCTTCGAGAACAGGGAATTCTACACGCTGGATGCTTACATCAACTTCCTGTTTTCTGTCTCCAGCCGCTACACTCTGCAAAAACGGATAGACATCCTGACGCGCTACATTGAGTATTTTGACCCAACCAAAAAAGGTAGCCTGAACAAGAAAAACATTGTGTTCTTCTCACGCCACGCCTACCCAACCCTGAGCCGCTTTGCCAATATGGAATTTTTCCCCAAGAAAGAGCTAATCATTGTGCTTGCCCCCATCTTGCAGGAAAGTGAAGGTGATATTTTCCTAGAAATCCGCAACATTGAGCTGTGCCGACAGGTTGCCGAATTCTATTCCGAGAAAATAGAGCCACTCGCTAACCCCATGATGTTACTTCGATTAGGCAGAAAAATCCTGCAACAACGCATCAACGACAAAATGCCGCTCGAAACCGCAATCCGCAGTTTCTACTACGACTGCCAGAATATTATGTTTGACTCCACAGACCCCGATACGATTTTGCGAAACTTTAGCCCTGAGTTTCAGGAAATGTTAACGCAGCCATAAATATCCATCAGCTTGTTTATCGGGGAGATTCACAACATCCGCTTGAGAAACTCCCCGGTAAACGACCCTTCCACCCCCGCCACCTCTTCCGGCGTCCCCACCGCAATAACCTTCCCACCCCTACTTCCCCCCTCCGGCCCCAGATCCACCACCCAATCCGCCGTCTTGATCACGTCGAGGTTGTGCTCGATCACCACCACGGTGTTGCCGCCATCGCGCAAGCGGTGCAGCACCTTCAGCAACTGGTCAACGTCGTGGAAATGCAACCCGGTGGTCGGCTCGTCCAGAATATAAATGGTCTTGCCAGTTTCGCGCTTGGATAGCTCTTTCGCCAGCTTGACACGCTGTGCTTCGCCGCCGGATAGCGTGGTGGCGTTCTGCCCTAGGGTGATGTAGGACAGCCCCACGTCCATCAGGGTTTGCAGCTTGTTGTGGATAGCAGGCACAGCAGCGAAAAATTCGGTGGCGTCTTCCACCGTCATGTCCAGTACTTCGCTGATGTTTTTGCCCTTGTAGCGGATGTCGAGGGTTTCGCGGTTGTAACGCTTGCCGTCGCACACTTCGCAGGTGACGTACACGTCGGGCAGGAAGTGCATTTCGACTTTGATCACGCCGTCGCCGGAACAGGCTTCGCAGCGCCCGCCTTTGACGTTGAACGAGAACCGCCCCGGCTGGTAGCCGCGTGACCGTGCTTCTTGCGTAGCGGCGAAGATGTCGCGGATGGCGGTGAATACACCTGTGTAAGTAGCGGGGTTGGAGCGCGGGGTACGCCCGATCGGGCTTTGGTCGATGTCGATGATCTTGTCGATCTGCTCCACACCCAAGACTTCACGTACTGGGGCAACCTCCACGCTGCTGTCGTGCAGATGCCGCGCGAGGTAGGGGTAGAGGGTGCGGTTGATCAGGGTGGATTTGCCCGAGCCGGACACGCCAGTGACGCAGGTCAGTAGCCCCAGCGGGATTTCCAAGGTGACATCCTGCAAGTTGTTGCCGGTTGCCCCCACCACCGTGAGGGTACGTTGTGGGTTGAAGGGGGTGCGTTCCGCCGGGATGGCAATCTTGCGCCGCCCGGAGATGAATTGCCCGGTGATGGAAGCATCCACTGCCGCGACTTCTGCCGGTGTGCCTTGGGCGATGATATTGCCGCCATGCACGCCCGCGCCGGGGCCGATGTCGAGCACGTAGTCAGCGGAACGGATGGCGTCTTCGTCGTGTTCCACCACGATCACGGTGTTGCCGAGGTCGCGCAGGCGGAACAGCGTTTTCAGCAACCGGTCATTGTCACGCTGATGCAAGCCGATGGATGGTTCATCCAACACGTACATGACACCGACCAGCCCCGCGCCGATCTGTGAGGCGAGACGGATGCGCTGCGCTTCGCCGCCGGACAGGGTTTCGGCGCTGCGGCTGAGGGTCAGGTAGTCCAGCCCGACGTTGACTAGGAATTCCAACCGCAGGGTGATTTCGCGCACGATCTTTTCCGCGATTTTGCCTTGTGTGCCGGGCAACGCCAGCATGTGGAAAAAGGCATGGCATTCACCGATCGGTAGGTGGGTGATGGCAGGCAGGTTGCGTCCGGCAATAAACACGTTGCGGGCTTGTTCGTTGAGGCGTGTGCCACCGCAGTCTGGGCAGGCGCGAGAGGCAAGGTATTTAGACAGTTCTTCGCGCACAGCGCTGGAGTCTGTTTCGCGGTAGCGGCGTTTGAGGTTGTTCAGCACACCTTCAAACGGATGAGCGCGTTTATAGACCTGCCCTTTCTGACCGATGTAGGTGAATTCGATTTCCTTCAGGCCACTGCCGTAGAGGATCAGTTTTTGTACGGCTTCAGACAGATCTTCCCACGGTACTTCAACATCAAAGCCATAATAATCGGCAAGTGAGGTGAGCATCTGGAAGTAATAGGCGTTGCGCCGATCCCAGCCACGTACTGCACCATTAGCAAGACTCAAGTGCGGATTGGAAATTACCCGTTGCGGGTCGAAAAACTGTTCCACGCCCAAACCGTCACAGGTCGGGCACGCGCCTGCGGGTGCGTTGAACGAGAATAGGCGCGGTTCCAGTTCGGTCAGCGACCAGCCGCAATGCGGACAAGCATAGTTGGCGGAAAAAATCATGTCTTCGCCGTCACCGTCCATCCATGCCACGCTTGCCAGCCCGTTGGCAAGTTTTAGCGCGGTTTCAAACGATTCCGCGAGGCGTAGCTGCATGTCTTCGCGCACTTTGAAACGGTCGATGACCACTTCGATGGTGTGTTTCTTGCGCAATTCCAGCGTCGGCGGCGCGTCCAGATCGTAGACCACGCCATTCACCCGCGCCCGCAGATAGCCTTGCGCCTTGAGTGAATCAAACAGTTGCACATGCTCGCCCTTGCGTTCACGCACCACCGGAGCAAGCAGCATCAGTTTGCTGCCTTCAGGCAAGCTCAATACCTGATCGACCATCTGGCTGACAGTTTGCACTTGTAAATCAACGTGATGCGTCGGGCAACGCGGCACACCGGCACGCGCATACAGCAAGCGCAGGTAGTCGTAAATCTCGGTGATCGTGCCGACGGTGGAACGCGGGTTGTGCGAGGTGGTTTTCTGTTCGATAGAAATCGCCGGGGAAAGCCCTTCGATGTGGTCGATGTCCGGCTTTTCCATCATCGACAGGAACTGGCGGGCGTAGGCGGAAAGCGACTCCACGTAGCGCCGCTGCCCTTCCGCAAAGATCGTGTCGAACGCCAGCGAGGACTTGCCCGATCCCGACAGGCCGGTGATCACGATCAGCTTGTCACGCGGCAGGTCGACGTCGATGTTTTTCAGATTGTGGGTGCGTGCGCCGCGAACGCGGATGAATTTTTCCATGAGGCTAGTCGGGTTTGTGTTGGCAAAGTGCGGATTCTAGCAGGTTTACCCCATAAATGAGGTATTCCCCCCAGTGGCAAAATGGTTGCGGCTACACCACAGGAAATACAGCAACGCTCCTAGCACCAGCACAAACCCAATCACTGGCATGAAAATCAGGCACGCCCATGCTAAAAACGTCTTGTGAACATCACGTTCCAAACCACCAGCAAGTCGCAAACGCCATTCACGTGCCTCACTCCCACTCAATCGTAGCCGGTGGTTTACCCGAAATATCATAAACCACCCGCGAAACCCCACGTATTTCATTGATAATCCGCCGCGACAGCAAATCCAGCAACTCATACGGCAAATGTGCCCAACGTGCCGTCATAAAGTCGATGGTTTCCACCGCCCGCAACGCAATCACGTAATCATAACGACGCCCATCGCCCGTCACCCCAACCGATTTTACCGGCAGGAACACCGCAAATGCCTGCGAAGTCTTGTCGTACAGATCATGTTTGCGCAGTTCCTCAATGAAAATGTGGTCAGCCAGACGCAGCAGGTCGGCATATTCCTTTTTCACTTCGCCAAGGATACGCACGCCCAGGCCAGGGCCAGGGAATGGATGGCGGTAAACCATTTCTGGTGGCAAGCCAAGTTCCACCCCCATCACGCGCACTTCATCCTTGAACAGTTCACGCAGCGGTTCGACCAGCCCCAGCTTCATGTTTTCCGGCAAGCCACCGACATTGTGGTGCGACTTGATCAGGTGCGCCTTGCCAGTTTTTGCCCCGGCAGATTCGATTACATCCGGGTAAATCGTGCCTTGTGCCAGCCATTTGGCGGAAGTCAGCTTGGCAGATTCTTCGTCGAAGATGTCGATGAACAGGCCACCGATGATCTTGCGCTTTTTCTCCGGGTCAGTGACGCCTGCAAGGGCAGCAAGGAAACGGCTTTCCGCATCCACACGGATGACTTTCACCCCCATATGCTCAGCGAACATCGCCATCACCTGGTCGCCTTCGCGGTAACGCAGCAAGCCAGTATCGACAAACACGCAGGTCAACTGCTCGCCAATGGCTTTATGCAACAGCGCGGCAACCACGGAAGAATCCACCCCGCCAGACAGACCGAGGATCACTTCATCGGAACCCACTTTCTCACGCACACTGCGGATGTTGTCTTCAATGATGTTGGCGGTCGTCCACAGCCCTTCACAACCGCAAATGTCGCGCACGAAACGTTGCAGGATGCGCTTGCCCTGTTTGGTATGGGTCACTTCCGGGTGGAATTGCAGCGCGTAGAGCTTGCGACTTTCATCTGCCATCCCCGCTATCGGTGCAGAATCGGTACTCGCCATCAGTTTGAAACCTTCCGGCATTACCGTGACTTTATCGCCGTGCGACATCCATACATCCAGCAAGCCGAAACCGTCCGGGGATACATGGTCTTCAATTTCACGCAGTAACTCAGTGTGACCACGGGCGCGGACTTGCGCGTAACCGAATTCGCAATGGCTGGATGCCTCCACCTTGCCGCCCAGTTGCGCCGCCATGGTCTGCATCCCGTAACAAATGCCCAGTACCGGCACACCCAACGCAAACACCGTATCAGGCGCACGCGGTGGTTCGGCGTCGGTCACGGATTCGGGACCGCCAGACAGGATGATGCCTTTGGCTCCAAAGGACGCAACAGCTTCCGCTTCTACATCCCACGGATAAATTTCACAGTAAACACCCACTTCGCGCACCCGACGGGCAATCAACTGCGTGTACTGGGAACCAAAATCAAGGATCAGCACCCGATCCGCATGAATATTTTGTGTCATGACAACTCTCTTGCTCCCCTCTCGCCTTGAGGGAGAGGGGCTGGGGGTGGGGGAAATAAAACTACACCCGGTAGTTTGGTGATTCTTTGGTAATGGTCACATCATGCACATGGGATTCACGCATACCCGCGCTGGAAATCCGTACAAACTGCGGTTTGGTACGCATTTCATCCATATCCTTGCAACCCACATAACCCATGCTGGAACGCACGCCGCCCATCATCTGGTGAATGATCGGTGCAAGTGGCCCTTTGTATGGCACGCGCCCTTCAATACCTTCCGGCACGAGCTTGTCAGCGGCATTTTCCGAACCATCCTGGAAGTAACGGTCGCTGGAACCTTTTGCCATCGCCCCCAAGGAACCCATGCCTCGGTAAGACTTGTAGGAACGCCCCTGGAACAATTCCACTTCACCCGGTGCTTCTTCTGTACCCGCGAACATGCCGCCGAGCATCACAGTATGTGCCCCCGCCGCAATCGCCTTGGCAATATCACCAGAATAGCGGATGCCGCCATCAGCGATCAGCGGTACGCCTGTACCTTCCAGTGCTTTAGCCACATTCATAACCGCAGAAACTTGCGGAACGCCCACACCTGCCACGATACGGGTCGTGCAGATAGAGCCGGGGCCAATACCCACTTTAACTGCATCAGCGCCATACTTGACCAGATCCAGCGCCGCTTCACCAGTCGCAATGTTGCCACCGATCACCTGTACCTGCGGGAAATTATCCTTGACCCATTTGACGCGATCCAGCACTCCCTGTGAATGACCGTGGGCGGTATCAACCACCACGACATCCACACCGGCTTCCACCAGTGCCCGTACCCGGTCTTCCGTGCCGTAACCAACGCCCACCGCTGCACCGACGCGCAGACGCCCTTGGTCATCCTTACAGGCATTGGGAAAATCAGTGGATTTCTGGATGTCCTTGACTGTAATCAGACCACGCAACTGGAACTGGTCGTTGATAACCAGTACTTTTTCGATGCGGTGCGTGTGCAACAGCTTGCGGATTTGACCTTTGCTTGCGCCCTCTTCCACTGTCACCAGTCGTGCTTTCGGGGTCATGATGGTACTGACCGGCTCATCCAGATGGGTTTCAAAACGCAGGTCACGTCCGGTAACAATACCCACCAGATCTTCACCATCGACGACTGGTACGCCGGAAATGTTCTTGGCGCGGGTCAACGCCAATACTTCACGGATAGTGGTGTTGGGACCGACAGTAAACGGATCCTTGATGATACCGCTTTCGTATTTCTTGACTGCACGCACCTGATCAGCCTGCGCCTGAATACTCATGTTCTTGTGGATGATGCCAAGGCCGCCCTCTTGTGCCAGCGCGATTGCCAGACGGGCTTCCGTAACAGTATCCATCGCTGCTGACAGCAAGGGGATGTTCAAAGTGATTTCACGGGTCAAACGGCTTTGCAGGTTGGCATCGGCAGGCAACACGACAGAGTGCGCCGGAACCAGCAAAACGTCATCAAAAGTAAGGGCTTCCTGAAGGATACGCATGAGGCTTATGTCCGTCTGTGAGAAATAAGCGCTTCATTATAGAGTTTGACCTTGAAGCGGTAAACTGCTATCAATACCGCGTCAGATATTTCAGGAAATCCTGACTTATCTCACTAATGTATGTTCTAGAGAGGAGGATTTTTTCGATGAGTTTAAAAGCACTGTTTGTTGCTTCAGCACTTTCCCTGCTGACATCTGTTGCCATCGCTGAAGAGAAAAAAGCAGCGGATGCCAAGCCTGCCGAAGCCGCAGCCGCTCCAGCAGCCAAAGCAGACGCCAAGCCTGCTGAAGAAAAGGTCGAGCTCAAGGCGGATGCAGACCCTGAAGTCAAAGCTGCGATCGAAGCAGCCGATGCTGCCAATGCTGCTGCCAAGAAAGCCGGTTTTGAATGGTATATGGATGGCAAAACCATGTCCCAGCATCTAGAAGGTGCAATCAAAGCAGCCAACGAAGGTGACAAAGAGAAAGCCCTGAAAATCGCCAAGAAAGTTGAAAAGTCTGGCAAAGCAGGTCAGGATCAAGCTGAAGCTGCCAAAAAAGCAGCACCACGCATCTAAGTTACGGCACGATGCCGAAAAAGCCGGGCACGTCCCGGCTTTTTTGTCAGGCTTTCCCCATGCCAACAGAACGCACCATCCTCAGCATTTCCCAGCTTAACAACGAAGTCAGCCAGTTGCTGACGCAAGGTTTCCCTGCCTTATGGGTCGAAGGTGAAATATCCAACTTCACCCGTGCCGCATCGGGTCATTTGTACTTCAGCCTGAAAGACGCCAGTGCACAGGTACGCTGCGCCATGTTCCGCAACCGTAGCGCTTATCTGAAAGCCAACCCACGCAACGGCCTGAAAGTACTCGTCCGGGGCAAGGTTGGCCTGTACGAACCACGTGGCGAGTTCCAGTTCATCATCGAACAGATGGAAGATGCCGGAATCGGCGCATTACAACGGCAATTTGAGGAACTCAAACATAAATTGCAGGCACAAGGGCTGTTTGCTGAAGCACACAAACAGGTATTGCCCACATTTCCGCGCTGTATCGGCGTCATTACCTCCCCAACTGGCGCTGCTATCCGTGACATTCTCAACGTGCTGCAACGCCGCTGCCCGCAAATTCCCGTCCTAGTTTACCCGGTGCTGGTACAAGGCGAAGGCTCCAAAGAACAGATTGTGCAAGCTATCCGTCAGGCAGAACGTGAACAGCGTTGCGATGTACTGATTTTGGCGCGTGGCGGCGGCTCCATCGAAGACTTATGGTCATTCAACGAAGAAATGGTTGCCCAAGCCATTCATGCCTGCCGCATCCCGGTCATCAGTGGTGTCGGGCATGAAATCGACTTTACCATCGCCGATTTTGTCGCAGACCGGCGTGCACCAACCCCTTCGGCGGCTGCCGAGCTAGTCAGCCCGGATATGGCAACCTTGCAAACCCATCTGCAACGCCTGTCCGCACAACTATCGCGCAACCAGCAGCGCCGGATGCAACGGCTGGACGAACACCTGCAACGCCTGCAACAACGGCTGACAAACCAGCGCCCCACCAACCGTTTGCAACAGAAAGTACAACGGCTGGATGAACTGGACATGCGCCTGCAAGCTGCCCTCAATCGCCATCTGCAAGTTCAACAAACCCGACTGGATAATCAGCGCACCCGTTTACAGGCACAAACACCTGAGAGAAAAATTCGCCAGCAGCGCGAACAACTGGCGCGTGCTCAGCAATACCTGAGCCTACAAGTACATCAGCATCTGGAAAAAGCCCGTAATCGCTTGCAAATGCAGGCAGGTCAACTTCACGCATTCAGCCCGTTGGCAACCCTAGAACGGGGTTACAGCATCGTGCGTCATGCGGATAACCACCAGCTTGTACGCAGTATCGCACCGCTAAGGCTGGGGCAAACGGTGGCTGTCCAGTTACAGGATGGTCGTTTCGAGAGTATTGTTACGCGGATTGAAGCAGTTGATCCCAGCTAGCGGCTCTGGTTTGCCAGAATTTCCATGAAGATGGTGGCTGACAATGCAGTATTCGCCCATCACAACTGCTCAGGCTGACTTCAAACTTGCCGGATTTCAGCCCATTGAGCGCAGGCAAAAACCAGTTTTCTGCCAGTTCATGCATGGCTTGCTGCCATTGCTGTGGGTTATCACTCACCGCAGGAAGCAGTAGTTCTTCAAGAATAATGTAGTAATCACCTGATTCAAAACGGCATTCTGCCAATTTATCCGCAGCTTGATGATCAATATCGCCCGCATGTGCAAGGGCTTTGGCTGTTATGCTGGAACCGACAAACCCCGCCTGCATTTGCAAGCCAGGCTGGTGGGAAGCTGCGGCAGCACCCCACAACCACAGTGCATTAGTACTCATATTACCATGGCTATGCAGTACCATCTGGATTTCATTCAACAGGCGATGCCAGTAGCGTTTGTTACCTTGCGGCAAGAGTGGAAAAATACCCTGACCCAAGGCTTGTGACAGCGGCGTAGTGCGCAGGTCAGGATCAGCCACCTTTTCCCCACACAAATACCAGCGCTGCGGGTAGGCAGCACACAGTTGCAAACCGTCCTCAGCCAGATGTTTGTTCAGGACATACAGCAATTCAGTGACCGCATCCATGGCCAGCATTGGCAATTCAGGCCGGAGTAATACCTGATCAATGCCGCTTTGCAAAAACACGGGGTCTGCGCACATGAGTGGTTGTTCCGGCAACGCGGCAAAATCCAGTTGGTAGCGATAATGGGCAAACGGGATTTCTGCCCCGGCAGGATGCCCCAGACAGGACAACAAGGTGTTTTCCAGCCCAATAACCGGCAGTTGTTGCGTCTCTACGCTGGCACACAGTCTGAGAAAACTGTCTGCTACTGGCTGAAAGGCAAAATCCTTGCGCCACAACATCAGCGGCTGGAACAAACCGGGAAGGTAAAAATACAGGTGTGGTCTGGACAGGCTCATGCGGGAGGCAACAATTCGGTCAAAGGCCAGCGCGGGCGTGCCTGAATCACCGCCGCCTCACTCGCCCCCGCCTGCAAGCGGATAGCCCCGGCATAAGCGATCATCGCGCCGTTATCCGTACAAAAAGCCAGACGCGGGAAATACACGGCAGCGTTCAATTCCGCCAGCCGCGCCCGCAAGCGGCGGTTGGCTCCTACTCCGCCAGCAACCACCAGCCGCCTGCGCCCCGCCTGCTCCAGCGCCCGACGGCATTTGATAAACAGGGTATCAACCACCGCTTCTTCAAAAGCCAGCGCAATATCAGCTTTGTCCTGTTCCGTTTGCCCCGAGTTCTGCCAGGTTGTCAGCGAAAAGGTTTTCAGCCCGCTGAAACTGAAATCGCAACCGGGGCGATCCACCATCGGACGTGGAAACCTGTAGATTCCCGGTCTACCCCGCTCCGCCAGTTTTGCCAGCAATGGCCCACCAGGGTAAGCCAACCCTAGTAGCTTGGCGGTTTTGTCGAAGGCTTCCCCGGCAGCATCATCCACGCTTTCGCCCAGAATGCGGTATTCACCAATCTGGGGCACATCCACCAACAGGGTATGCCCGCCCGACACCAGCAAGGCAACAAATGGCAGTTCCGGTGGCGTTTCTTCCAGCATGGGAGCCAGCAAATGGCCTTCCATATGATGTACACCGACTGCCGGAATACCTAGCCCCCAAGCCAGTGAACGGGCAATAGCCGCCCCCGTCATTAAAGCACCAATCAACCCAGGACCTGAGGTGTAAGCCACACCATCCAAATCATTGAGGTTTAGGCCGCAATCTGCCAATACTTCACGCAACAGGGGGAGTACCCGGCGAATATGGTCGCGGGAAGCCAGCTCTGGTACTACACCACCGTATTCGGCGTGCATGGCAATCTGGCTGAACAAGCGATGTGCCAGCAAACCACGCTCAGTATCGTAAATGGCGACGCCGGTTTCGTCGCAGGAACTCTCTATCCCCAAAACACGCATGATGGTATCGAACAGTCAGGAAAGTGGAACAAGGGAGCCATTATACTGGAAACAGCGGCAAGGGCATCTGTGCTCAATAAAAAAGGGGGAAAGGTTCTTTTCCCCCAATTTGCGTTAATCAAACCAAAACGCTCTACGGAAACTTTGGAAGTGCGATGCTGATCTAGTCCATTGATTTTAGTTGTAACCACATCGAAACGCTGAATAACAATGGGAACATTATAGTCTCACCAGACTGCATTTGAGAAGATGAAAAAAAGGCGCAGAACAACTGCGCCTAAAGGTACATAAAGTGACCATGACGTGCCACTTAAATCGCCACCACCCTCGCAAGGCCAGTGACGAACAAATTATAGACAATACAAAGCAATTAATCCAATTTATCAAGTGGTTTGCGCGTAATTATTACAATCAACCTCACAAACTCTTTGGATCAAGTGCATCCCGCAACCCATCCCCCAGAAAATTCAGGCAAAACAGCGTTACCGCCAGAAAACCAGCCGGGAACAGCAGCATCCACGGCTCTGTTTCCATCTGGCGTGCGCCTTCCGCAATCAGCACACCCCAACTGGTCAACGGCTCCTGCACGCCCAGCCCCAGAAAACTCAAGAAAGACTCAAACAGAATCACTTGCGGCACTGTCAATGTCGCATAAACGATCACCTGTCCTAGGGTATTCGGCACAATATGACGGCGAATGATACCGAAATGGCTCACGCCACTGACCCGTGCCGCTTCCACAAACGCTCGCCCTTTCAGCGACAACGCCTGACCGCGCACAATCCGCGCCATGGTCAGCCATTCCACCGCCCCGATGGCAACAAAGATCAGGAAAATGCTACGGCCAAAATACACCATCAGTAAGATGACAAAAAACATGAATGGCAAGGCATACAACACATCCACAAAACGCATCATCAGTGCATCGGTACGCCCTCCCAGATAACCTGCGCTTGCCCCGTACAGGATGCCAATCAGCAAACTGACCGACGTTGCCGCCAGACCTACCATCAGCGAAACGCGCCCCCCCATCAGGGTACGCACAAACAGGTCGCGCCCGTTGGCATCTGTCCCGAACCAGAAACCGTTTTCCCAGTCCGGCGGAATTCCCATGCTGTCCCAGTAAATTTCATCATAAGGGTGTGGGCTGAATAGCGGCCCCAACAGGCACAGCAAACCGATTGCCAGCAAGACCAGCGCACTGCCCACTGCCATGCGGTTGCGCAACAGACGCCGCCACGCCTTGTGCCAAAAGCCGTTATTCATAACGCACCCTCGGGTCAAGCAGGCCATACACCACATCCACCAGCAGATTCATCACGATGATCAAACCACCGTAGAACACCACCACTCCCATCACCAGCGTGTAATCACGGTTCAGCGCCCCTTGCACAAAATGCCGCCCGATACCGGGAATCGAAAATATCTGCTCAATCACCACCGAGCCTGTAATGATGGCTGCTGTCGCAGGCCCCAGCCAGGAAACCAGTGGCAACAACGCCCCTTTCAGCACATGCCGCCACAACACCAATCGCAGTGGCAACCCCTTGGCGAAAGCAGTGCGGATATGCGGGCTACCCAGCGTTTCCAGCATACTGGCTCGCATCATGCGGGCAGCGTAGGCAATCTGCGGCAAAGCCAGTGCCACCACCGGCAACACTGCCGATTTCCAGCCACCATCCCACCCGGCGACTGGCAACCAGTGCAAGAAAACACCAAATACCAATGCCAGCAACGGCGCCATCACGAAATTGGGAATGGTGATGCCCGTCATCGCCAAGGCCATCACCGCATGATCCAGCGGCTGGTTTTGCCGCAGCGCAGCCAGCATCCCCGCCGGAATCCCTACCAGCAACGCCAGCAGCATGGCTGACAAGCCCAGTTGCAAGGAAACCGGGAAACCTTCCGCGATCAGTTCACTGACCGTGTGATCCTTGTATTTGAACGAGGGGCCAAAGTCGCCCTGCAATATGTTCAGCAAGTAATAGCCGTATTGCACAGGCAAAGGTTGGTCAAGGTGGTAAGCCCGCTCCAGATTAGCTGCAATTTCCGGCAATACCGGGCGCTCACTGTCAAACGGCCCACCGGGAGCAAGACGGATCAGGAAAAAAGCCAGGGTCATGATGACCAGCAAAGTGGGCAACGCACCTAGCGAGCGTTTGAGGATATAGCGGAACATGCGGGCAGATCGGTTCTCATTGTCGGTTTGTCCTGATTATGATTGTCTAAAAGCCGTCATGCAATTCAGAATAACACCTACACTTAAGCCAATAATCATTCCAAAAGGACAAATCATGACCACGCCGTTTCTGTCACTTGCTTCCCTTGGTAAAAATCACTGGTGGCGCTACCTTGCCAGCGTTTTCATTATTTTCATTTTCTGGCAAATACTGGGGGGGATCCCGCTAGGGATAATGGTTGTCATGCTGCTGGGGGATGAAAATCCGGCAACAGATGTCAATCTGGAAACGCTGGAATTCACCGGTATTGACCCGTTGTGGCCTTACCTTGCCATCAATTTCACCTTGCTGGGAATGCTGGCGGGTTTACTGTTGAGCGTGCGTTTCCTGCACCAGCGCAGCATCCTGAGCCTCGTAACCCCTCTGACCAACCTCAACTGGCAGCTACTGCTGAAAGGTTTTACGGTTTATTTCCTGCTAACGGCCCTGGCAACCTTTGCCGAGTCACTGTTCCGCCCCGTTGAATATGAAATGACCTTTGATTTTGAGCAGTTCATCATCTTCCTGCCGTTGGCACTGATCATCACCCCGCTACAAGCCGCAGCCGAAGAGCTGTTGTTCCGGGGCTATCTGATGCAGGGGATTAGCATGTTGACCCGTATCATCGCTGTTCCCGTGATTGGTTCATCGCTGGTATTCATGCTGGCTCATTTCAGCAACCCGGAAATGCAGGCAGATGAAACCGCCTTGCTACCCTTGCTGTATTTCCTGCTGGCGCTGTTCCTGGCCATCATCACGGTGAAAAGCAACTCGCTGGAACTGGCGATAGGTGTCCATGCTGCCAACAACCTGTTTGCCGTGCTGGTGATGAACTATGCTAACTCGGCCTTACCTGCTCCATCCATTTTCACCGCCAGCGAAATCGACCCACTGGCAAGCCTGATCAGTTTTGTCCTGATTGCCGCTGCGTTTTACGCCATCGTGTTTGCCCGACAACCCCAGGAAGTGTAGCCATCTTGCCTACTTCAGCCCCAGATAACGGGTTTTGTGGACATCCATCACGTTGTCCTGCCAACCCGTGACCCTGGGGCTGACCAAATGCTGAGTGGTGTAATGGTAAATGGGAATGACCGGCATATCCGCCAGCAGTACCCGCTCCGCCTGCTCCATCGCTTCACGCCGCAGTTTCGGGTCGGTTTGTGTCTCGGACTCCTTGACCAGCCGGTCAAACTCGGTGCTCTGATAGCCTGAGGTATTCATCTCGCCCACATCAGACTTGAAGATACTGAGGAAGTTGTAGGCATCGTCATAGTCACCAATCCAGCCGGAACGCACCACCTGAAACTGCTTTTGCTTGCGGGAACTGAGGTAAACCTTCCATTCCTCATTCCTGAGGCTGGCTTTCACCCCCAGTGTCTGTTTCCACATGGCAGCCACTGCAATCGCCAGCTTCTTGTTGTTGTCGCTGGTGTTGTAGAGGATTTCAAGTTCCAGCGGCTTGTCATCGCTGTAACCGCTTTCGGTATAAAGCTGTTTAGCAAGCGCAGTACGGGCAGTTTTGTCGAGTGCCTTTTCTTCCATGCTTTGCTGGGTGTAGTCGCTGACTGCCGGAACCCATCCCCACGCCGGAATTTCATCTGACTGGGTAATCTTGCCAGTCAGGATGTCACGATCCAGTGCCAATGACAGGGCACGGCGCAGCTTGGGGTTATCCTTAAAAGGCGGGTTTTGCAGATTGAGCGCATAGTAATACGTCCCAATATAAGGCGTACTGCGGAAAGACTCCGCCATTTCTTCCCTGACGCTCTTGATCTGGTCAGCAGGCACGTCATAGGTAATATCCAGTTCCCCGGCACGGTAACGTTTCAGCTCGGTATTCTGGTCTTCGGTGGGAATGTAATGCACCGTATCAATACTGATGTCCCTGGCATCACGGTAATGCGGATTTTTCACCAGTTTGACATGAGATTGTGGAACCCATTCACTCAGGCAGTAAGCGCCGTTGCACAAGATGTTTTCCGGTTTCAGCCAGTCCTTCCCGGCTTTTTCCACCACTTTCTGTGGTACGGGATAAGCCATGTGATGCATCAGCAACCCAAGGAAATACGGGGTTGGAGCTTTGAGGCGGATTTCCAGCGTCTGCGGATTGACGGCCTTCACCCCTATTTGTGCCGGGTCTTGCTGCTCACCCTTGCTGAAGGCTTCCGCACCATCAATCGGCCACAGGATAAAGGCATAATCGGAAGCCGTTGCTGGTGCAAGCGCCCGCCGATAAGCATACACAAAATCATCAGCCGTCACAGGTGAGCCATCCGACCATTTGCTGTCTGACCGCAGATGAAAGGTGTAAACCTTGCCATCAGCACTGATGTCCCACTTTTCTGCTACACCGGGCTGGAGTTTGCCATCAGCACCTTCTGTCACCAGACCTTCCAGCATGTCACGCTGGATATTGGCTTCAGAAACACCGGACGATTTGTGAATATCCAGGGTTTCCGGCTCCGCCCCATTCCCCCGTTTGAGGACAGTTTCTGCCAAAACCAGTGGCGAATGGGCAAAGCAAAGGCTCAACAGCAGTAAGGGCAATATACGCATGGATGATTCCTGTGATTGTTATATGGGTTAGAAGTGTATCCCTTAAAAAACCGGGAACAAAGTGACTTTTTACACATCAATAAAAGTACGAATGGTCTACTATTCAAGACAAACGGGCTTATAACATAAGGGGGAGCCATATTATGGCTACAATCGACGATCATCTGAACGCCGCGCGTCGTGAGCGCGAAGAGGCTATGCGCCAACAGGCATTGGCTATTACCTCCACCCAGAATGTGCAGGCACGTCTGGAGGAAAAGGCAGCCGAAATCAACAAACGTAATGACTACAACCGTCGTAAGTACGAAGCCTTGCAGGCAGCTTCGCGTGCCACCAGCACACAGGAGGCAAACCGCCTACGTTCTGAGGCAGCACAATACGATACCCGCATTACCAACTGCAACATGCGTATTGCCGAATGCGACCGCTTGATTGAAGTCTGGAAGGAACGGGCTGCCAGCCAGCGAGCCAACATGCAAGCCTGCAACGCCCGCGCTGCAGAGCACGAAGCGGCAGCCCAGCGTTTGCGGAATAGCGGCAACACCACGCCCCAACGCCTGCCATTGCCGGAAGACATCAAGGCGATGGTCATCAGCAATCCCGCCAATGCGGAAGGCATCTACAACAAGATGCTGACCTACCTGATGACTCGTTACCCGGATTACCCGGATACCTTGTATACCCTTAACAATGCCAATACTCATCTGCCCACACCCGGCAGCATCCGCCAACCATACATCCGTGATGCTTTCAAAGTCATGCTGAACGGTTTGCAACTGAACGGGTTTGAAGTGCAGGACACCATGCCTGATACCCCATTTGCACGTGATTTCAACAGCCTAATCGAGCAAGCTAATGTCATCATCAGTACCCGCAACCAAGGCGCAGCCCGCCCAGTCCCGTGGCTGAATACATTTGAAAAACTTCCGCACCGTGACGCTTTCCAGCTTATTCCACACTGGACAGTCAACTACGCAGGCGGTTTGCTGAGTGATGTGGAAATCAGCAATAACCGCATTGCTTCCAGTGCCCACTTGCAGGGTATTTTTGCTTCGGATGGGGCATTTCAGAACCTACGCATCCGCAACAACCGCATCGGCACAGCCAGCGCCCACCAGATTGCCATTGCTGGGATGCTGAGTGGTGAAATCAGCAACAACAAGACCCTGCAAGGTGTTGCCCTCAACCACATCGAGTTGCTGCCATTGCGCATTGGTGGTGGGGAAAATGTGTTTATCCTGTCATTCCACCCGTCTTCGCACTACCAGTATCGCCCGATTGCAGGTTTACCGGCGAACGCTGACAAACGCCAGCAAAAACGCACTACGGTATGGAATGCCAAACACTACTATAATTTCCGCATGGATGCCTTTTTGGCAGCCTACAATGAGCAAACCGCTGGTACAAACATGTCAGGCACGGAGCGAGCCAAGCTGGCTGTGCGGCTAGTACCTGAATTTGGAACATTTGCAGCATAGGGGAACCCATGCCAAAAGTCGTTACCGCCCTTCCACTGCTGCTGGCTCTACTGCTGGCAGTTGGGCATACCGCTTGGGCTGAAACACAGACCACCTGCACCTATTATTGTCATGCGATTGAACCAGATGCGGGAAACTCGGGTCATATTTGTTATCTGACGGGAGGAAACGGAATGCCTTCAACACTTGCCCAACACTGCCTCAATCAGCCCGAGGCACAGCTTCCCATCCCTTTGACGGAAGATTTGCAACAGCGGCTGCTGACCGGCAACGTGACCAACACGTTCCGCCAGCATTATCCGCTCCCAGCCGGTGTACCCGCCATCCACTTTGACGCAGCAACCGTTGCCAGATTACAGGCGCTGCCTTTGCAACTGGGTGAACATGACAACACCGAAGAATGGCTGGTTTATGACAGCAGTCCGGCAGCCGCCACCCCCCCACATTTCTGGGTCATTCAGTATCAGGGGCAAGGCATCTACCGCATAGTGCTGGAACATGCCGGACAAATGTTGTGGGTTACACCGGAACGTGCCGATGGCTACTTCAACCTACGCACCGCACGTTTTGCCGAACTGGATGCGGGCAGCAAGACCGGCTCATTCACGGATTACCGCGAATGGCAGTACACCAATGGCGTTTATTCCTTGTTGAAAGCCAGCGGCATGGCAGCAGGTTCGATTGCCAACCCCGAACCACTGTAACCCACGCGCACATCTCTCCTCCTTCAATAACCCAAACCTGACTGGTCAAGTCGGTTTTTTTATTGGATTTTTATTAAGATTCATGCGTGTATTCTAGGGAAAACCCTTGTTGGAGTAATGCATATCCCAGGCTGTCAGGTCTGGGCTTGAGCGTCAATTATGTCTAGAATCTATCCGTGCTTGCGACAAACACTGCGCGTAGACGCAACAGCTAGGAGGAACGCGAGTACATTACTCAACGTTGTGACAACGTCGTGATGAGAATCAAAAACAAATAATCAAACCAAAACTAGAACGAAGCCTATCTTGGGGGCCAGTGTAGAGCTGGCCCCTTTATTTTTTGCGAATGAAGGTATGTAAAACTCCAATCTGGCCTCAAGTTTGGCTACCATTCAACTAGAACGGTTAGAACAAGGATTAACATGCACTTTTGTCATTTTCCCGCTGACAAGCTAGCAAACCGGGGACTCTCCTTATGAGCGACACAGCCAGAACGGATACGCCTGTCCAGACATCAAGCGAAGCACCTCTCATTATCGTCGGCATCGGTTCCTCCGCCGGAGGTCTCGAAGCCTTGCGTCAATTGGTTCCCAACCTGCCGGTTGACAAACGGGTTGTTTACATTCTTGCCCAGCATCTTGACCCAAAACACAGCAGTATGTTGGGGCCAATTCTGTCACGAGAAGTAACCAGTCTGTCGATTCTGGAACTAGAACACGACCAGCAACTGGAAGGTGGGCATTTCTATATCGTCCCACCCGGCATGGATGCCTGTTATGCCAATGGGCGCATCCATCTGGAAAAAGCCACCGGCATTGGCCCCAAACCCTCCGTTGACCGCCTGTTTGCCTCACTAGCAGAAAACCACGGCAGGCACGCCATTGGCATCATCCTTTCCGGGACAGGCATGGATGGCGCACATGGCATCCGCTCCATCAAGGCGGAAGGTGGTATCACCATGGCGCAACTGGAGTCCACTGCCCGCTTCAACAGTATGCCGCACGCAGCCATCAATACCGGGCATGTTGACCTGATCCTGCCACCGGAAGAAATTGCCCAGCAAATCCATGACCTACTGGCACAACCGGAAGGTCCGTTCCTGTTCGTCAACAGCCCTGAACCCTCCGAGGATGAAATCCAGGACATCCTGCGAATGCTGCTTGACCAGACCGGCAGCGATTTTCGCGATTACAAGCGCAATACCCTGCTACGCCGGATTGAGCGGCGCATGACCTTGCACAAGCACAAGAAACTTGAAGAGTACTGCGCCTACCTGCGACAAAAACCGGAAGAACTGTACGAGCTGCATAATGACATCCTGATTTCCGTCACCAGCTTTTTCCGTGACCCGGAGACCTTCATTGCCCTGCGGCAGGCAATGGATGACGTCCTGCCTTCAGGGAGCAACAAGGACATCCGCATCTGGGTAGCGGGCTGTGCGACTGGTGAAGAGGCTTATTCCATCGCCATCATGCTGTCGGAATACCTCGGCAGCCGCATAGGACGCTACAAGGTGCAGATTTTTGGTACTGACCTGTACGATGGTGTGCTGGCTATTGCCCGTCAGGCACGCTACTCCAAAGCGGCGGTCGCCGGTATTGATTCACGGCTTTTGGACAAATACTTCATCCAGAAAGATGGCGAATACCAGCTTACCCAAAGCATCCGCAATATGGTGCTGTTTGCACGGCACGATTTGGTGCGTGACCCACCCTTCTCGCACCTGAATATGATCACTTGCCGCAACGTACTGATCTATTTCAACCAGAACCTGCAACGGGCGGTGCTGGAATCCTTCCATTACGGGCTGGAAGAAGGCGCCATCCTGTTTCTGGGCAAATCGGAAACCGTGGGCAACAATGACCGCCTGTTTGTCACGCTCGACCGCAAGGCACGGATTTACCGGCGGCGCGGTGATGTCAAAGGTCATCTGCCTTATCTGATGCAAAACCGCCCACAACGCGACCTGCGCTCCCTGAATAATGGCGGCACACGCGACAAACCCCGTGCCAAATTGCAGGATGTGTTCGACAAACTGCTGGTTAACATTTACCAGCCCGCTGCTATTCTGTTGGATGATCGACAGGAAATCGTCTATGTACGTGGCAATGTCGACCCTTTCCTGAGTTTCGGGGAAGGTCGGGCAGCTTTAGGCATTCTTGACCTGATCAAGTCAGACCTGCGCCAAGACTTGCGTGGTTTGTTGTACAAGGCTCGTCGTGCCGATGAAACCATCAGCAGTCGCCGCATCAATTTCCGTATGGACGGTGAAGCAGTACGGGTCGTCATGCGGGCGCACCATTTCCCCAATGGTAAACTGACTGAACACGAAGTCAGCATCATCATGTTTGAAATTCTGCCTATCAACGACCAGGCCGGACTTATCGAACAGGAATCCACCAGTATCAGTGATGCCCTGCGCATCCGCGAGCTGGAAGACGAATTGCGTGAAACCCGCGAAAGCCTGCAAACTACCATCGAAGAGCTGGAAACCTCCAACGAGGAGTTACAATCCACTTACGAAGAAGCCCAATCCACCAACGAAGAGCTCTACACCTCCAGTGAAGAATTGCAAACTTCCAACGAGGAATTGCAATCCACCAACGAAGAATTGCGCACAGTCAATCAGGAACTCAGCGTCAAAAGCAGCGAACTGGAAACCACCAACCTGCAACTGAAAGCCATCAACGACCGGCTGCTGCATGAGATTGAAGAACGCAAATGGGCTGAAGCAAGGCTGGAAATTGAACGTGCCAAACTGGCCACCATTTTCCGTAGCCAACCCAACTGGATTAATATTTGTTCATTGGATGGCATCATCCAGGAAATCAACCCGGCAGGCGTCCTGATCATGGAAGGGCACAGCCCGGAACAGTTGATCGGGCGTTCCATGCGGGATTTTGTCCTACCGGAATACCGGAAAGAAATCGATAAATGCGTATCCGGCATCAACGATGTGGGGGAATTTCATGCTATTGAAGTCAAGATCAGCACTTTCAAGGGTAATGTCCGCTGGCTGGAAATCCGCCCTGTGCTGATCCATCTGGACAATGATGAACTGCGCATCATGTCTATCATCGTTGACCATACCGAGCGAGTACTGACACAAAACCAACTGGCAGAACGTCAGCAGGAACTGGCGCACATCATGCGTCTGAACACCCTTGGGGAAATGGCATCAGGAATCGCCCATGAACTGAACCAGCCACTCTCTGCCATTGCCAATTACATCCGTGGCTGTGAACTGCGGATGAAGGGCGACGGATGCAGCGAGCAGGAAATCAGTGAAGTCATGCAACTGGTCAGCACCCAGGTCAAGCGGGCGGGTGAAATCCTGCGTTACGCCAAGGACTTTACCCGCAAGGATCAGGACATCGAATGGCATGAACATGACATCAATGCCATTGTGCATGAAACCCTCTACCTGCTGGACACGACCGAACAATTCAAACAAATCCAGTTGAGCAAGTCCTTGTATGCCAACCCGATCATGGTCAATGTCAACAAAATCCAGATTGAACAGGTGCTGGTCAATATGGTATTGAATGCCCTGGATGCCATTCGTGAAGCCCATCCACCCGGTTCTGGCATGTTGCAGATACGTACCGAACGGCTGGATCAGCATCAGGTAAAAGTTTCCGTGATTGACGACGGAATCGGCCTACCCGAGGATTACGCCAGCAAGATTTTCCGGCCCTTTTTCACTAGCAAGAAAGGGGGTATGGGGATGGGGCTGCCCATCAGCAGTTCCATCATCGAAGCCCATGGTGGCAAACTGGAAGCCCATAACAACATATCGCAGGGAGCTATTTTCAGCTTCACATTGCCCACAAAAGGAACACAACGCCCATGAACTACCCCCCCACCGTTTTCATTGTTGACGATGATCCTGCCGTGCGTGACTCGCTACGCTGGCTGCTGGAATCCATGCATCTGAAAGTGGCGACCTTTGCTTCCGCAGAAGAATTTCTCAAGTTTTATACCATGCACATGATTGGCTGTTTGGTGCTGGATGTGCGGATGCCAGGCATGAGTGGTTTGCAACTGCAACAATACCTGACTAAGCAGAAATATTGCCTGCCGATTATTTTCATCACAGGACACGGTGACATTCCCATGGCAGTACGTGCCATGCAGGCTGGAGCCATGTATTTTCTGGAAAAACCGTTTGAAGACCAAGTATTACTGGACTACGTACACGAAGCCCTGAATCTGGACAAGGAACACCAGCAGTCACGTATCCGCCTGACCATGACCCAGGCACGAATTGCCAACCTAACTGATCGCGAGCGCGAGGTAATGGAACTGGTCATCGACAACCATTCCAATAAGGAAATTGCGGCAAAACTCAACGTCAGCATTAAAACCGTCGAGTTTCACCGCAGCCACATGATGGAGAAAATGCACGCTTCCTCCCTGATCGAACTGGTCAACATGACCAGGGAAACAGCCGATAACGACTAGGGCTTACTCGAAACCCTGCGCAATCCATGAAGCCAGGGTTTCTTGGAACATCAGGTCAACCATTTCTTCATGGATGGCTTCCTCCACATCATCCGCGTCGGGCGTCACCTCTTCGGCACGAGCAGCCTCTTCCATCTCGGCACGCACCTGTTGCAGGTAAGCCAAAATGTCTTCGGCTTCCTTGCGTTCTACGGGCAACAAGCCAAAGCCAAAGGTGCAATCACCATTGGGTAAACGTAGCAGGCGTGAAGCAATACACAAATCCTTGGGCATACGTTCGGCTTCCAGTGGAACCTGTACCGCTGCATCATCAGTCCCCAAGCGTTTGACGAGCGCAGATGTGCCGGACTGAACACTAACGATTTCCCACAACGCCAGTTCGGATTCACTTAAAGCCTTGAGGTACTGGCAGGCAAAGGAGCCGTTTTCCTGCTGCACGCGGGTACGCATGAATTCCTGCAAAACGCTTTCACCATCCTCATTAGTTTCAGTGGTGACGAAATGCTCGAAAACATGCGCATGAGCCATTTGCCCCAGCGGTTGTTCTTCCAGGTAGTCCAGTATTTCGTCGGCTGACAGCTCCAGCATTTCGGCAGCATAGGCGATAGCATCGGTGAATACTTCCACCATCCATTCTTCCCAAGGGTCTTTGGTAATGTAGGTGCTCAAAAGCTCCATGGTGGCGTCGACTTGTTTTTGCTGTTCCGCAGTAATCACGGCTAGATCCTTTGGTTAGTGGGGTTCTGTTGTATTTGTTACATAGTAGCACGAACCAGCTACAAACCGGACGGGAAACAATACTCAAAAAATAATCAATTTTTCCTCGCCTGACGACCGAAAACCAAAAAAAAGCAGGGTTGCGGCTCAAACAACCCTGCTTGGGAAACTGCCTCTGGAGGAGTGTGAGGGAGGCAGTGGTGAAAGCGCGTTCTAATTTCTTACATGGCTGCCTGATGCCCCAGCTCTGGCGCAGGAAAATGTCGTGCCGGGAACATCCGTGCAATCAGGCTGGCTGTTTCGCCCATGTGGTAACTTTTACGTGGCAACTGCTGACCTTCCAACATGGTTGCCAGGGTCATACCTTCCAAAAAATCGTAGATACGGTTACTCAGGCTAGCCCACATCTGTTGTACCAGTCGTTGCCGCTGATCAGCACTACGCTTTGGCAGGCGCTTGACCGTTTCACTGTCGTCTTCTGCCGCTTCCACAATTTCAGCCAGGTTGATGTCTTCAATATGACGGGTCAAGCGATAACCACCACCTGGACCACGGATACCTTCGACTAATCCATGATTGCGCAATCTGGCAAAAATCTGTTCCAGATAAGACAATGAAATTCCTTGTTTTTCTGCCAGATCTCCCAGACGCAATGCACCTTCATCTTCGTGAATCGCCAGAGCCAGCATCGCCATGATGGCATGTTGACCTTGTGTAGACAGTTTCATTGTTCGCCTCCTTAGAGATGTATTCTGTTGCTTGACAGTAACTATAGGGCTGACCGATGATAAGAAAAAGTCGAAATTTATATATTAATACATCGTAAAAATCGAAGTGTACAGTGAGGTAAGTCATGCTGAACTATAAGCACCTGAACTATTTCCATGAGGTTTTCACCTCCGGCAGCATTGCCAGTGCCAGCAAAAACCTGAACGTGACGCCGCAAACCATTAGCGGGCAATTGACCTTGCTGGAAGAAAAACTCGGCATCAAGCTGTTCCACCACAAAGGGCGTTATCTGGAACTGACCGAAGCAGGCAAACTCGTACTGGAACGCACCAGTGTCATATTCCAGGAAGGCAGTGAATTGGAGGAAAACCTCAAACAATTCAGCGAACTGGATGCGCTGACCTCGTTCCGGGTTGGCGTGTCTGACCTTGTGCCCAAATCCATCGTCTACAAACTGCTCGCCCCTGCTACCCAGCTTGAACCACCTGTGCGGATTGTATGTACAGAAGGCAAACTGAGCGATTTGCTGGAACGTCTGAATGTTGCGCGTAACCGCATGGATCTGGTCATTGCTGACAGCCCACATCCGCCAGACATGGGCAACAATGTCAGCCATCCATTGGGTTCCAGTGGAACCAGTTTTTTTGCTACCAGTACGCTACGGCAAATGTTACCAGGCGAGTTTCCCCACATATTGCACCGCGCTCCCATGCTGCTACCTGCGGAAGGCTCGACCTTACGAACAAAATTATGGGACTGGTTCAGCAAGCAAAAGGTCACACCACAAATCGTGGGTGAGTTTGATGACAGTGCCCTGATGCGGGAATTCGGGCACGCTGGCATTGGGGTTTTTGTTGCCCCATCGGTGTTGCGTGACATGCTGACCCATACCCCCGAAATTGTTTATCTAGGAGATGCAGAGGATATTCAGATCGAATTTTTCGCCATCACCGCCCGACGGATGGAAAGCCGGGCGGTCAAGGCGATAACCAAACATGCTCAGGGCTGGCTGCACAAAGACAAGCCGCGTAAATAGCGCCCTTCCTGTAATTGTTTAGCTTTTGCGCAGCATGTCCAGATTACGCTGGGCATTGGCGTTACCCTGGCTGGCAGCATCACTGAACAGAGCCTCAGCTTTCTTTTTGTCCTGTTTGACCCCCTTGCCCAGTATGAACAGCACACCCAGATTGTTTTGCGCTTCGGTGAAACCATCCTTAGCGGCTTTGTTATACCAGTAAGCCGCTTGGGCATAGTCCTGTTTTACCCCACGCCCATCTTCATACAGCAGGCCAAGGTTGTATTGCGCTTTGGTATAGCCCTGTTTGGCAGCCTGTTCATACCAGTAGGCAGCTTCCCGCAAGTCACTGGGCAAACCGCCCAATCCGTCTTCATACAGGGTTCCCAGCATCAGTTGCGCCTGTTTATCGCCTGCATCAGCAGACTGACGGATGGTTGCAGGATCAACCCCCGCCAAGTCCAGTTCGCTGGAAGCATTGGTTTCTTCTGCGGCTGAAGGCAAAGAAGCTGTTGTCACTGTGGGTTCAGGCCGGGTCGCCGGGTCTGCTTCTGGAATGCCGGTCGGTGTTTCTGCTGGTTTGTCGGCAACAGACTCTGGCGCAGGCTCAACAGCCGCCAATTGCACAGATGCCTGTTCGGCTGCCATCTCAACTGCTTCTGGTTTCACGGAGTCAGGAACCGCCAGCTTTTCCGGGGATGCCGTAGCGGTTTCTGCCGGAACAGAGGCTACAGCAGCCGGTGCGCCACTTTCCAGTGACAGTAAGGCCAGACGTGCTGCCCCATGCCCTTGTCCAGCGGCCTGCTGAAACCAGTTGCGAGCCTGTGCCACATCCTTGTCCAAATACTGACCGTTGGCGTACAGCAAGCCAAGACCGTACTGTGCTTCAGCGTGACCAGCTTCAGCCGCTTTGCGTTGCCACTCAAGCGACTGCTTTATATCGGCATTTTCATCGGCACGGTACAACATGGCAAGGGCATACTGAGCGCGAACATTGCCGCCTTGGGCTGCCTTGGTCAACCATTGCGTGGCTTGTGCCATATCCTGCGGCACACCTTTGCCACTCTGATAGGCCATACCCAGTTCGTATTGGGCATTGGCATCATTTTGCTGGGCAGATGCCTGCAAATTTTCCAGGGAAGTGGTCGGCTGGGAAATTGTTTGCCGACGGTTGCGATACCAGTTTTCCATTCTGGACGTACTGCTGGCAGCTTGCGGTGCTGTGGCGACACCCGAAACAGGTGCAAGAGATGCCGTTGCCGGGCTGGATTCACTGACATCGCCTTCCAGCGTCAGCGGCTTGTCTTCTTGCGCAGTATTTTCCGGCTGGGCTTCAACAGGCGTTTTCTCTGCTTTGGCAGTCGGTGCATCCGGGGCAAGCCACGGTGGTGGTGACTCATTCATGTTGATCGGTTTGGCGACTTCCAGTGGGGCTGTTGCCGCAATACCAGACATGGAAGACAGGCAGGCAAGGGAGAACAGCAGCGTTCTGGATGCAAACAAAGGGAATGTCCCGAATGGTGCTTTTATTGTTATCATGGTGGCCCCGATATGCGGTCAAATTTTGGAAAATCATACCCCTGTCAGCCAAACCCCCACTGAATAATACCTCATGAACGATGAATTACTCCTGCGTTATAGCCGCCAGATTTTAATGCCTGAAATTGATGTCAGTGGACAGGAACGTTTACTGGCGGCACGGGTACTGGTAATCGGCATGGGTGGCCTCGGCGCCCCCGTAACCTTGTATCTGGCTGCTGCCGGAATCGGACATCTAACCCTGGCGGATTTTGATAGTGTGGATCTGACCAACCTGCAACGGCAAGTCATCCATACCACTGCCAGCATTGGTCAACCCAAGGTGGAATCCGCCCGTCAGGCTGCGCTGGCGTTGAACCCCCATGTACAGATACAAGTCATTCGTAAAAAACTGGAGTATTCTGAATTGCTTGGCACGGTTTCTGCGCATGACGTAATAGTTGATTGCAGCGATAACTTCCCTACCCGTTTTGAACTTAATCTTGCTTGTCAAACGCTGGGCAAACCGCTGGTGTCAGGAGCCGTGATCCGTTTTGAGGGGCAAGTTACCACTTTTGATTTCCGCGACCCTGCCAGCAGTTGTTACCGCTGCTTGTATGGGGAACAGGGGGAAACGGAAGACACATGCAGCACCACCGGCATCCTCGCCCCTGTGGCTGGCATCATTGGCAGTATGCAAGCCACAGAAACCCTGAAACTGCTGCTGGATCTGCCTACCCTGAGTGGCCGCCTGTTATTGCTGGATGCGAAATACATGCAATGGCGGGAAATGCGTTTGCGCAAAGACACTGCCTGCCCGGTATGTGGCAAATAAGGTTTGCAAAAAAACCTGCCGGGGCTAGCCCGGCAGGAGTCTGGCGCTTACGGTTTTCTGTTTACCGCGATGAAACGGGTTTTACCTGCCTGCATGACCAACATTGCCAGCGGCTTGTCCGTTGGAGCACTGCTGACTACTGACTTGAGTTCCTCGGCTGAACGCACAGGCGCATTATTGACCGAAATAATGATGTCACCCTGTTTCAACCCGGCTTGCTCTGCCGGGCTGTCAACCAGCACATCCTCAATCATGACACCATACTCCAGTTTGTTCTCCTTCAACCCCGCAGCATCCAGCGTGGCAACGGCAACACCCAACATGCCTTTTTCCTGGGCAGTAGCCATCGCCAGCTTGCCGGGTTTGCCATCCTTGTCAGCCAGCTTGTCGATAGTTACGTCCAGCGTTTTTTCTGCACCCGCACGCTGGATTTTGACCGGAACCTGTTTGCCTACTGGCGTGTTACCTACCAGCAGCGGCAAATCCGATGCCGTCTTGACGACACCTTCGCCAAAGCCGATGATGATGTCACCTGCCTGAATCCCTGCTTTGTCTGCCGGGCTACCGCGCTGCACGCTGGCAACCAGTGCACCACTCGGCTGATTCAGGTTAAAGGAACTCGCCAGTTCCTGACTGATGTTCTGGATTTCCACGCCCAACCAGCCCCGACTGACCTGTCCGCCACTCTTGAGCTGATCCACAACATTTTTCGCCACATTGATGGGAATGGCGAAAGAAATCCCCATGTACCCCCCACTGCGGCTGTAAATTTGTGAATTCACCCCCACAACACGCCCATTCAGGTCAAACAGGGGGCCACCAGAGTTGCCTGGATTAACTGCAACGTCAGTCTGGATGAATGGCACGTATGTGCCATCCGGCAAGCTGCGTGACAGGGCGCTGACGATCCCTTGGGTGGCAGTATGGTCAAGGCCAAAAGGTGCACCAATGGCAACCACCCACTGCCCCACTTCCAGCCCGCTGGAATCCCCCAGTTGAACCGTTGGCAAGTTATCGGCTTTCACCTTCAGCAAAGCAATGTCACTGAGCTTGTCAGTACCTATCACCTCGGCAGGCAAGTCACGTTTGTCACTCAAGCCAACCTTGATGGATTTGGCATCTTCCACCACATGGGCATTGGTCACGATATAGCCATCTGCTGAAACAATGAAGCCAGAACCAGTTGCCTGCATACGGCCTTGGGGTTTCATTTCCGGCAAACCACGGAAAAAGCGCTCGAACTCCGGTGGCAAGCCTTCCGGCAGGGCATTAGCCATGCTACCACCTTCCACGCTGATATTGACAACGGCAGCACTGTTTTGCTTGATCAGGGTGGTCAATTCAGGCGGGGAACCGCCGGTTGCAACCGGGGCAGGTACTACGGCCGGGACAGCAGGTGTTGTTGCCGCGATGGGTGCTGAGGGCGGTGCGGCAGGCGGTGCTACTTCAGCCATGACTGGCACGCTGGCAAGTACCACAGCGGAACACATCAACAGACCTGCGACTAGGGCACGTTTGTTTGAACGCATTGGGTATCTCCTGTATTGGATTGTTCTATGGCACAAATAATGCCAGTCAGAACCTTACAGGGGGATTGCGGAAAGGTTACAGAATGTTAATCAGTAATCAGGATTCGTGGCAGGCTGCTTGACCAGATCACCCAACACGTCTTCCAGAAACTGCTTGATGCGAAAACGGTGTTCGCCGGTAAATTGCAGACCGACACCGGGGCTGCCGCCTCTTTGACCAACACCCGTCGAGATCCATACAACCCGCCCAGGAATCAGCAATTTCTTGCCTTCTTCGACCAGACGCAAATGCAGGGTAATCTCATCGTGGAGTTTGAATTTTTCTGTGGTGGGCACGAAAACGGCTCCGTCCTTGATGAACGGCATATAACAAGCGTGCAATGCAGATTTTTCACTGATTGCCATAGACAGGCTGGCAGCAGGTTTTTGTACTCCACCGGTTGCCTGATGCGCTTCGCCCATTGTCCTCCCCAAATATCCCTGATGATCACATAACGGTTGGTTCTGATGAGAATATCAATGCCTTACCTGCCATAACATTAACATGGACTCCACGTACAAACGCGGGTTAAGCGGATGAGTGGCAAGTTGCTTAAGTTCCAGCAGCTTTTCATGCATGTTCCACAAATTTTTAGCGGCGATACCATGTTGTAGGCGGGATAAAACCGGGTCTGCCGAGGCTTCCCGCTTGATAGCCCCCAGCAGACACTCCAGTTGCCAATCCAGCAACAGGCTTTTATCGAACTTTTCCCAATGAGCTGAAACCCCGGTAATGTTGCCGTCGCCCTGCACCATTTGCAGCAAATGCTGGAACCACTGGTTGCGGTTGGTAAGCATGTCTGTGCTGTCTAGTTCCAGTGCAGCCAGGGGTCTGCCGTGTGCGGTTTCCAGCAAGGCCGGAGCAGGATGCTGCAAGGCATGGGTCTGTAACCATGCCAACGCAGCGGTATGTTCCGGCAGTGGCAAGCGTACTAGCTGGCAGCGGCTACGGATAGTCGGTAACAGGCTGGCAGGATGCGCCGTCAGCAGCAGGATATGGGTTCCATCGGCAGGCTCCTCTAGTGACTTCAGCAGGCTGTTGGCAGCATTGATGTTCATCCGGTCTGCCGGGCTGATCACCGCAACCCGGCGGCTACTGTAACTGCGACTCAACCCAAGGAAATGGTTTAGTTCACGAATTTGCTCAATCAGGATGGACTGGCGTTCCTCCTGCAAACCCACAAACAGATAATCCGGGTGTGCCTGCCCTGCGAATACCTGACAATTACGGCAATGTCCGCAAGCGTGCCCTGCCGCATCAGGCTCACTGCATAACAAGGCTGCTGCCATTGCATGAATGAAGTCTTCATTACCGCAGCCATTTTCACCGGTAAACAGCAAGGCATGATGCAAACGGTGGCTGTGACGCATCCGCCGGATTGACTCCCACGCACTGGCTTGCCACGGATAAATCATCCCTGCGTGCACTCCCGCAAGATACGCTCGGCCACCTGTTGCAACTGCACCCTGACCTGTTCCAACGGCTGGGCTGCATCCACCAGTGGATAACGGGCTGGCATCTGCTCCGCTCTGTGTCGATAACCGTCACGGATACGTTCAAAAAAGGCGGCATGTTCCTGTTCAAAACGATCTGCCCGCCCGCGAGCCTGTGCCCTTGCCATACCAGTTGTCACATCCAGATCAAACAGGATAACGTAGTCCGGGCGCAGCGTTCCTTGTACCCATCGCTCCAGTTCCGCGATACGTTGCAAGGAAATGCCGCGCCCATAGCCCTGATAAGCATAGGTGGCGTCGGTGAAACGGTCACAGATGACCCATGTTCCCTGAGCTAATGCGGGCAGGATTTTCTGCTGCAAATGCTCATTGCGGGCAGCAAACATCAACAGCAGTTCCGTATCCGCGTGCATGGCGGGCAAATCCGGGGACAACAGCACGGCACGGATTGCTTCACTGACATAAGTACCACCTGGCTCACGTGTCACCAGTACATCCTTACCTTGTGAGCGCAAATAGTCTGCCAGCCAACTTGCATTGGTGCTTTTGCCAGCCCCTTCTCCGCCTTCCAGCGTAATAAACATACCGCGTTGCGTCACTGCATCGCTCCTTGTGGTGGGGTAACAGGCTGTTTTGCGTTCAGAATGTAACGTTTCACCGCAAGTTGATGTTCTTCATAGGTTGCAGAGAAATAAGACGCACCGCCGGGTGTCGTTGCTACAAAATACAAGACGTTGCTTTTGGCGGGATGCATGACGGCATCAATCGCCGCTTTGCTGGGGGTGGCAATCGGGCTGGGTGGCAGACCCGCACGGGTATAGGTGTTGTAAGGCGTATCGGTTTGCAGATCAGTCTTGCGGATATTGCCTGCATATTTATCGCCCATGCCGTAAATCACGGTTGGGTCGGTTTGCAACAACATACCTTTTTCTAACCGGTTGAGGAATACGCGGGCAATCAGCGGGCGCTCTTCTGGCAAACCTGTTTCCTTTTCCACGATGGAAGCCAGAATCAGAGCCTCATAAGGTGTTTTGATATATGGATTTTGCTCACGTCTATCCCATGCCTTCTGCAAATAGTCCCGCATGGCCTTGTGACTGCGCTGCAAAAATTCCAGGTCGGTGGTTTTGCGCGGGAAATTGTAAGTGTCTGGAAAAAACCAACCCTCCGCCTGCATTCCAGCAGCTTGCCCCAGTTTTGGCATGAGATCGCGGTAATCATCTTCACTCAGAGTTTGCTCTATCTGCGGGTGGGCGCGGATGGCATTCAGAATATCCTTGAAAGTTTTGCCTTCAACAATGCCTAACTGGTATTGCAAGGTTTGCCCGGAAACAAACTTTGCCAGCAGGTCATCTGGCTTCATACCGCTGTCAATTTTGTATTCCCCGGCTTTGAGTTTATGTGCCACATCGGTGATGCGTGCATGGGCAAGGAACAGAAAGCCGTGCTGCACAATCCCTTTTTCTTCCAGTTGGCTGGCAACTTGCCGGATATTGCTGCCGGGCTTGATCTCAAACACCTCTGTTGCCGGAGTCACCGCTACGGGTGTATCCAGAAACGTGTCGTATTGATACCAGAGCAGGAAACCTGTTGTTACTATCGCCGTAACCAGCAGGAAACCCAATAATTTGAATATCACTTTCATTGTAATGTCTGTATTGCCGCCTGCAAGTCTCGCAACAAGGGGGGCACTGGATAAGTTTGGTTGGAAAATTCACGCACAGGCCACAGGCCGATCAGGGAGTTTGTCATGAATAATGCCTGAGCTTGTGCCAACTCGGTTAGTGCTACGGCGCGAATGTCGCACCGCAGGCCAAAATCCGCAAGTGTTTGAATAATAAATCGCCGCATAATACCCGCGATACCACACAGGTGCAGGTCTGGGGTACACACACTGCCATCCTTGTGAACAATAAACAGGTTGCTCATCGTACCCTCAATCACGTGCCCCTGATAATCACAAACCAAACCTTCCTGGTAGTCATTGCCGAATTCAGCACGGGCAAGCACCTGTTCCAGACGGTTGAGGTGCTTGAATCCCGCCAAACGCGGCTGCTGTGCCAAACGGGTTGCACACAGAAACAGGCGAATACCATTTTCAGTATAACCAGCAGGCACTGCCGTGTAGTCACTGGTTTGCAAAATCCGGGTATTCCCTCTGACAGGGTTTGGGTTATACCCCCTTGAGCCTGAACCCCGCGTGATCATCAGCTTGAGCACACCGGACACCTGTACATGGCAGGCATGGTCAATCTCCGTCCGCAGCATTGCCCAGTCAGGTTGATCAATGGCAAGCGCACGCAAACCTTGCTGCAAGCGCTCCAGATGCCATTCCAGCAATTGTGGCTGGCCTTGCGTAACTGCCAGCGTTTCCCAAACGCCATCACCGTACAGCAAACCCCGGTCAGTAACAGACAGGCAGTCGCTAGCAACACCATTAACCCAAATCATGCCCAAGCGCCCTGAGCAAACCGCGTGCCTTGTGACGGGTTTCCTTGAGTTCATTGGCTGGCGCGGAATCAATCACAATCCCTGCACCGGTACGGAATTGCAGATGCTTGCCCTGCAAAGTCATGGTACGGATCAATATATTCAAATCCATGTCGCCGTTATGGTTCAGATAGCCAACCGAGCCGGTATAAGCGCCGCGTGGCGTCTGCTCCAGTTCGGCAATGATTTCCATACAACGCACTTTAGGGCAGCCTGTAATCGTACCGCCAGGAAATACCGCACGTATTACCTGCCCCGGTGTTACCCCATCACACAAGTTGCCCTGCACATTGGAAACAATGTGGTGTACGTGCCGATAACTTTCGACCACCATTAACTCGTTTACCCTGACTGAGCCGTATTCACAAATACGCCCCAGATCATTGCGCTCAAGGTCAATGAGCATAATATGCTCGGCACGCTCTTTGGGGTGGGCAATCAACTCTTCCAGCAATGCCTGATCACGCGCGGTGTCATCACCACGCGGGCGCGTTCCGGCAATGGGACGCGTATCAACCAAGCCAGCTTCCACCTTGACCAAGCGCTCTGGCGAAGAACTGATGATAGCAAACTCACCGAAATCGGCCAGGCACGCAAACGGAGCGGGGTTGGTAGAGCGCAAGCTACGGTACAGAGCAGCAGCCAGCTTGTCTGTGGGCAATTCAGCCCGCCATGCACGTGACAGATTGACCTGGAATACGTCACCAGCGGCTATATAGCTACGGATACGTTCAACACCAGAGAGGAATTGCTCAGGAAGGTCTTCGCTTAAAGAATCCCCACTTAACATCCCCATGTCAGAGGATGGACAAGAAACATACTCATCAATGTCTATCAGAATACTTGAAAATTCCCTCCCAAACCCTTCTTCTGCAAAAACAATTGTTTCATTCGAATGATGATCGACAATCACCACTGCCGGAATTCGTACCGCTAGCGCAATCGGCAAACCAGTCTGTTGTGAAGGCAATTTCAGGCTTGGCTCCAGTTGCCCCACCAGTTCATAGCCAAGATAGAGAAACCACCCGCCCCGAAATGGAATCCCTGATTCCTCCACTGGCAATGAGAAGCCAGCAGATGCTTCCTGTTTCCATACCTCATCCAGTCTGGTGCAAAAACTTGCTTCTGCCAGATCATCCAGACGCAAAGTTTCCTGCGGAAACGCAAACAACAGGCTGTAACGGGCATGGGGAGAGGTGGATACACTTTCCAGCAGGAAAGGATAACGGGCGGGACTTTGCTGGTGAAGGGCGAGCAGGTCATGCCCGCCCTGAAAGGTTTGCTTGTGCAAGCAGACTCAGATCTTCTTGAAAATCAGGGTTCCGTTAGTACCACCGAAACCGAAGGAATTGCTCATGGCAATATCCACGCGGGTTTCACGGGCAACGTTGGGAACATAATCCAGATCACACTCGGGATCCTGATTTTGCAGGTTAATGGTAGGTGGCAACACCTGGTCACGGATAGCCAGTACGCTGAACACGGCTTCAATACCACCCGCCGCCCCCAGCAAATGCCCAGTCATGGATTTGGTAGAACTGACCGCGACCTTGTAGGCATGATCGCCCAAAGCGCGTTTCGCTGCCATGGTTTCAGCCTTGTCACCCGCAGGTGTGGATGTACCATGCGCATTGATGTAGTCAATGTCGGTGGCATTCAAACCGGCATCTTTCATCGCATTGACCATGCAACGTGCTGCGCCTTCACCGCCTTCAGACGGGGAAGTCATGTGGTAGGCATCACTGCTCATGCCGTAACCAACCAGTTCGCAGTAAATGCGTGCGCCACGTTTTTTAGCGAATTCGTATTCTTCCAGTACCAGTACACCTGCACCGTCACCCAGAACGAAACCATCACGATCAGAATCCCACGGGCGGCTGGCAGCTTCCGGGTCATCATTGCGGGTAGACAGCGCACGGGCAGCAGCGAAACCGCCAATACCCAGTGGGGTGGAACCCATTTCTGCACCACCGGCGATCATTACGTCCGCATCACCGTAGGCAATCATGCGGGCTGCATCACCGATACTGTGAGTTGCAGTCGCGCAAGCCGACACGATCGACATGTTGGGGCCTTTCAGGCCGTACATGATGGAAAGGTTGCCCGCTACCATATTGATGATGCTGGCTGGCACAAAGAAAGGGGAAATCTTGCGTGGGCCACCGTTCACAAACGCCATGTAGTTACGTTCAATCGTTTCCAGACCGCCAATGCCAGACCCCATCAGCACACCGATGCGCTCGGCATTTTCTTCGGTTACTTCCAAACCAGCGTCACGAATGGCATCAACACCAGCACCAATGCCGTAATGGATAAAGGTATCCATTTTTTTCTGGTCTTTTGGCTTGATGTAATCGTCAGCGTTAAAACCCTTGACGTTACCGGCAATTTGCACACTGAAAGCACTGGCATCGAACAGGTCAGGACTGATACGGTTAATCCCGCTGCGACCAGCTTTGATATTGTCCCACGCTGTTTCCAGCTTGGAACCCACAGGCGAAACGATACCCAGCCCTGTTACTACTACACGTCGCTTAGACAAACTTATGCCCCTATCTTTGCTTTAAAATCAGGAAAACCGCAGCCTGCTTTCAATACAAACTGCGGTTTGCAAACAGGAAATTAACCCTGTGAGGCTTTGATGTAGTCAATCGCAGCCTGGACAGTAGTGATTTTTTCTGCTTCTTCATCAGGGATTTCAGCACCGAATTCTTCTTCCAGTGCCATAACCAGTTCCACGGTGTCCAGAGAATCCGCGCCGAGATCGTCGATGAAGGAAGAAGAGTTTTTCACTTCTTCTGGATCAACACCCAGTTGCTCAACTACGATTTTCTTGACGCGCTCTTCGATATCGCTCATGGTTTTTCATTCCTCGTAAATAAAAGATGTTCGGTAACAGTGGAGTATTGTATTTAAAACCCGTGCATCATGCCAGCAGGTTTAAGCCATATACATACCACCATTGACATGAATTGTTTCGCCGGTCACATAAGCCCCCAAAGGTGATGCCAAGAACAACACCGCACCTGCAATCTCCTCAGGTTGCCCTAAACGGGTCAGCGGGATGTTTTGCAGCAAGTTGTTGCGCTGCTCTTCTGACAATTCACGGGTCATGTCGGTATCAATGAAACCCGGTGCAACCACGTTGACCGTAATATTGCGTGAGCCAATTTCCCGCGCCAGTGATTTGGAAAACCCAACCACACCCGCCTTAGCTGCTGCGTAGTTGGTCTGCCCCGGATTGCCGGACGCTCCCACCACAGAAGAAATGGAAATGATGCGACCTTTTTTGGCTTTGGTCATGCCACGCAAACAGGCTTTACTCATGCGGTAAATGGAAGTCAGGTTGGTGGTGATGATGTCATCCCACTCTTCGTCTTTCATACGCATCAACAGATTGTCGCGGGTAATGCCTGCATTGTTTACCAATACTGTCACTGCCCCCAACTCCGTACCAACGGCTTTGACTACCGCTTCAATGGAATCCTTGTCGGCGACATTCAGCACCATGCCCTTGCCACTGATACCTGCTTCCGCCAGATAGGCAGAAATGGCTTCGGCACCTTTCTCGCTGGTGGCAGTACCTACCACTGTTGCCCCTGCCTTGCCCAACGTTTCGGCGATGCTGCGACCAATGCCACGGCTTGCGCCTGTCACCAGGGCAATTTCACCCTGTAAACTGATAAGAGAATCCATCAGGCGTTTGCCTCCTCACAAAGTTTCAATGCTTCTTCCAGTGTTTTGCTGTCGTGTACGCAAACCGCACCCAGTTTACGGTCAATACGCTTGCTCAGGCCACTCAGTACCTTGCCTGGGCCAAATTCAATGGCAGCCGTAACTGCATATTCCTTCTGCAAACACTGGATGGTGTCAACCCAGCGTACCGGGCGGTAGAGTTGTTGCTCCAGTGCCACGCGGGTAGCCGCAACATCGGTACGCGCAGCAGCATCCACATTATGCAGGACAGGTACCTGCGCCGCAGCAAAAGCCGTAGCAGCCAGACGTTCAGACAGTTTTTCAGCGGCAGGCAGCATCAATGCACAGTGTGACGGTACGCTGACAGACAACTTGATGGCTTTTTTCGCCCCCATGTCAGTGGCAACCTGAATAGCGCGGTCAACGGCTGCCGCTGAACCGGCAATCACAACTTGTCCTGGCGAGTTGAAGTTGACAGCTTCCACCACATCGCCCTGCGCGGCCTGCGCACAAGCAGCAATCAGTTGTGCATCGTCAAGCCCCAGAATGGCTGCCATAGCACCCTGCCCTTCGGCAACCGCTGACTGCATCAGGCGGGCACGTTCCGCCACCAAGGCAACAGCATCAGCAAAATCCAGCACACCAGCAGCTACCAGTGCCGAATACTCGCCCAAACTATGACCAGCAACAGCGACCGGCTTGCAACCACCCTGCTTGAGCCATACATTCCAGACAGCCACCCCGGCTGCCAACATCAATGGTTGGGTGTTCTCAGTGCTGTTAAGTGCTGCCTCGGGGCCTTCCTGCGCCATTTGCCATAGATCTCTACCCAGAATGTCTGATGCCGTCTGGAAAATTATGCGCACTTCTGGGAACGCTGCACCCAATTCAGACAGCATACCCAGCGACTGGGAACCTTGCCCAGGAAAAATACCCGCGATTGTCATTTGTCGATTGCTCCAACAAGAAAAGTGGACGGACGCCTATGCCCCAGACCGTAAATTGGCCTATCCTAATAAAATCTGGTGGCCATGAAAACCGGCAAAGCAAGAAATCCTCCGCTTTGTCAGGCAAATATGCACAAGCAAAAGAAAAAGAGCTTGTCATCTGGCGTGCGGCAAGGATAATACGCCGTTTAGCATTTTCTACTATTTAAAGAACCTATGGCAAAAGAAGATTATATTGAAATGGAAGGCACTGTGGTTGAAACACTGCCAAATACAACCTTCCGTGTTGAACTGGACAATGGTCACGTTGTGAATGCCCACATTTCTGGGCGTATGCGCAAAAACTACATCCGTATCCTGACAGGCGACCGCGTGACGGTGCAGCTTACCCCTTATGACTTGACCAAAGGCCGCATCAGTTATCGCAACAAATAAAAATGCGCCCCTCAGGGCGCATTGGTATGTCAGCTCCACACCACGGTCTCAGGCTGGTACAGCTTCCGTAGCAGACATTTCAATCACCAGCCCGTCAGCGTCTGCCGATATTTCGACCCGACCACCCTGACTCAGCTCACCAAACAGAATGGCATCTGCCAACGGCTTCTTGATGTGCTCCTGAATGACCCGCTCCATCGGACGAGCACCCATCAAGCGGTCGTAACCCTTTTCTGCCAGCCAGTGGCGAGCAGCTTCATCGACAACCAGTACCACTTTCTTCGGCTCCAGTTGAGCCTCAAGACGGATGACAAACTTGTCGACCACGGAAGCCACCACTTCCGGCGTGAGGGCATTGAACTGGATAATAGCATCCAGCCGGTTGCGGAATTCCGGTGAAAAAGTGCGGTTAACCGCTTCAGAGGCATCCAGCACATGATCCTGCACCCGGAAACCCAGTGACTTGCGGCTGATGTTTTCCGCCCCCGCATTACTAGTCATGATCAGGATGACATTGCGGAAATCAATCTTGCGCCCATTGGCATCGGTCAATGTGCCATGATCCATGACCTGCAAAAGGATGTTGAACACATCCGGGTGTGCCTTTTCAATCTCATCCAGCAGTAAAACAGCATGAGGGTGTTTGTTGACGGCATCTGTCAGCAAGCCACCCTCGTCATAACCTACATAGCCAGGTGGCGCACCTATCAGGCGTGAAACCGTATGGCGTTCCATGTATTCGGACATGTCAAAGCGCAACAGCTCAAGCCCGAGACGCAGGGATAGCTGTTTGGAAACCTCCGTCTTGCCCACGCCAGTAGGCCCGGCGAACAGGAAAGAGCCAATCGGCTTGGTATCATCACGCAAACCGGAACGTGCCATTTTGATGGCGGCAGTCAATTGCTCAACAGCCTTCTCCTGCCCGAAAATGACCATTTTCAGGTCGCGCTCCAGCGTGCGCAGGACTTGCATGTCAGAAGAAGACACCGATTTAGGTGGAATCCGCGCAATTTTGGCAACGATGTCTTCAATGTCATGTACATTGATGGTTTTCTTGCGTGAAGCCACCGGTTGCAACTGACGGTTCGCTCCCGCTTCATCAATCACATCAATAGCCTTGTCAGGCAGATGGCGATCATTGATGTACTTAGCTGCCAGCTCGGCGGCTGCCTTGAGTGCAGGGAAGGTGTAACGCACATTGTGGTGCAGTTCAAAACGGGACTTCAAGCCTTTGAGGATTTCAATGGTTTCATCCACGCTTGGCTCATTGATGTCAATTTTCTGAAAACGACGCGCCAAGGCACGGTCTTTTTCAAAAACGCTGTGATACTCTTGGAAGGTGGTAGAACCGATGCACTTCAATTCGCCAGTAGAGAGCACCGGCTTGATCAGGTTGGAGGCATCCATCGTGCCACCGGAAGTAGCACCCGCGCCGATAATTGTATGAATTTCGTCAATAAACAGAATCGCATGAGGCTCTGACTTGATTTGCCGCAGAACAGCCTTGAGACGCTTCTCAAAATCACCCCGGTATTTGGTCCCCGCCAGCAACGACCCCATATCCAGTGAATAAATCACGGCATTGGCGAGTATCTCCGGTACTTCACCATCGACAATGCGCTTGGCAAGCCCCTCGGCAATGGCTGTCTTGCCGACACCCGCTTCACCAACCAGCAGTGGATTGTTTTTGCGACGACGGCACAGAACCTGCACAGTACGTTCGATTTCCAGATCGCGCCCAATCAAGGGGTCAATCTTGCCTTCCAGAGCATGATTGTTCAGATTGGTCGCATATTTTTCCAAAGGCTTGCCACCTTCCCCGCCTTCCGCATCAGTATCCTGCTGGGAAGCTGAAGATTGCTGGGCATCCTCCTCCCCGCCTCTGCCTATGGGTGGCTCTGACTGACGATCCTTGCGGATACCGTGGGATATGTAATTGACCACATCCAGACGACTCAGGCGATGCCGGGCAAGATAGTACACCGCGTGGGAATCGGGTTCGCCAAAAATGGCAACCAGCAAGGCATCTCCCGTTACTTCTCCCTTGCGGGAAGACTGGGCACTGTATACAGCCCGGTGGATAACCCGCTGGAATCCCAACGTCGGCTGTACATCACGACGGTCGCCATCAGGAATCAGCGGCGTATTTTCTGCCACAAACTGTTCAAGTTCCTTGCGCAGCAGTGGAATATCAACATTACAGGCACGCAATGCTTCGGCAGCACTGGGATTATCCAGCATAGCGAGCAATAAATGCTCGACCGTGACGAACTCGTGGTGTCTGTCACGTGCATCCCGAAACAGGGTGTTGATGGTATATTCTACTTCAGCGCTCAACATAAACTCATGCCTCTTCCATTGTACACAGCAAAGGATGTTGATGTTCACGCGCAAACCGGCTGACCTGCGCCACCTTGGTTTCCGCTATATCACGAGTATAGACGCCGCAGATGCCTTTGCCTTTGGTATGCACATGCAACATGATGCGGGTCGCATTCTCGCGATCCATGCCAAAGAATGTTTGCAGCACTTCCACCACAAAATCCATCGGCGTGAAATCATCGTTCAAAAGTATAACTTTAAAGCGTGGTGGTTCTTTCACCTCCGGGCGGGATTCTTGCACCGCTACGCCGGAATCGTGACCACCTTCGTGGTTGTCTTTGTGTTTCTGTGCCATTCCTGCTCTACCTGGCCCCATTGACGCATTGTTAACAGATGTTATAAACGGTTTGACCGTCCTCTGTCACTATCTATCCATTACATTGGTACTACTTGCACAAATGCAAGCACGTACATAAAAAAACAGGCGACACCAAGGCCGCCTGTTTTGCAAGGTTCAATCCGGTCAATGGATGGCTTACATGTTGGCAATCACATTGTCGCCGAATTCGGAACAGCTCAGCTCTTCCGCCCCATCAATCAGACGCGCAAAGTCATAGGTAACACGCCCGGAAGAAATAGCACCTGCTGTACCCTTGTTGATCAGGTCAGCCGCTTCAACCCAACCCATGTGACGCAGCATCATTTCCGCAGAAAGCACCAGCGAGCTGGGGTTTACCTTGTCCAGACCCGCGTATTTCGGTGCTGTGCCGTGAGTAGCTTCAAACATGGCGACGCTATCGGAAAGGTTTGCGCCTGGTGCGATACCGATCCCGCCAACCTGGGCTGCCAAGGCATCAGAAATGTAGTCACCGTTCAGGTTCAGCGTAGCAATCACGGAATAGTCTTGTGGGCGCAGCAAAATCTGTTGCAAGAAGTTATCTGCAATCACGTCTTTTACCGTAATGGTTTTGCCTGTTTTCGGGTTTTTGAAGGTACACCATGGGCCACCATCCAGTTCCACCGCACCAAATTCTTCTTTCGCCAGCTCATAGCCCCAGTTTTTGAATGCACCTTCGGTGAATTTCATGATGTTGCCCTTGTGCACCAGGGTCAGGGAGCTGCGGTCATTGTCGATGGTGTACTGGAGGGCTTTACGCACCAAGCGTTTTGTCCCCTCAGAAGACACCGGCTTGACACCGATACCGGAGGTTTCCGGAAAACGGATTTTGGTGACACCCATTTCCTTCAGCAGGAAGTCGATGACTTTTTTTGCTTCAGGAGAACCTGATGCCCACTCGATACCGGCATAAATGTCTTCGGAGTTTTCACGGAAAATCACCATGTCGGTTTTTTCCGGTTCTTTTACCGGGCTTGGTACACCATCGTAGTAACGGATCGGACGCAAACACACATACAAATCGAGATCCTGACGCAACTTGACGTTCAGGGAGCGGATACCACCACCAACCGGTGTAGTCAGCGGGCCTTTGATGGAAACGACGTATTCCTGGACGGCATGGACAGTTTCATCCGGCAACCAGACATCTTCGCCGTATACTTGGGTGGCTTTTTCACCAGCATAAACTTCCATCCACTGGATATTGCGCTCGCCCCCGTAAGCCTTTTCTACAGCCGCATTGACAACCTTGATCATCACCGGGCTAATGTCAACACCGATACCGTCACCTTCGATATAAGGGATAACCGGGTTGTTGGGAACATTCAGGGAGTAATCGGCATTGATCGTGATTTTCTCACCAGTGGCTGGAACTTTGATGTGTTGGTACATGAACTCTCTCCAGTTAACAATATTCTTTCTCAGAGCGCGATGGCGATTATAAAGGCGCAGCCCATCAATAACCAGTCAAAACAGTCAGCCAGCCCAACCGTAACCTGCATGTGTCGAAGACACACCTGCCAAAACCTGCCTTATGTCAATACACCCAACTATCTGCATAAAAATTCACAAAACAGGCCAGGAAAATATTCATCCGGCATTCATTCTTCTGCTACACTTCTGAGCGCTGATGCATACTGAAAGACTGTGTATCCCCAAGTTGATTTGATGAGTGTCGTGTTTGGGGAATATGGGTGTGGCTCAATTTTATACACCTGAAACATCTTGATGTTGTGCAATATTTTAGCAAGATGGGCGCGGTGAATAGTGTCGGCTTTCCTTGAATAAATGTCTACATTGCCTATTGCGGTAACTGCGCCATATTGTATTGTTTTTTACCTAAGGCGCGAGGTTAACCCCACCATGACGCAGCAAGTCATTGCTTGTGCATCCCTTACATATTCCTTCCAGTCATCCGTTGCAGGGGGTGTGTAAATGGCCATTTCAACTGTTGTTGAGCAAAAACGCACCCGCATTGCTACCGTATTAAGCACTAAGCCACTGTTAATGGGCATGAGTGCTGTTGATATTGGCTGGTTCTTCCATTTGCTGGCTGCCATGTGGATGGGCTACTTCGCTTTTCACGGGGAAAACCCACTTGAGTTTACAGGGCTTAATGCACCTCCTTACAAGATTGGGGTTGTTGCCATTGCCGAAGGCGCACGCGCCATCCTCAGCATGGCCAATGTCTGGGAAGAAGAAATCAACTGGGTTGCATCCACCGTCCTGGTGCTGGTACTGATGACTGCTGGTGGCGCTGACGTGAACCGTATTCCTCAGGCAGTGCCAGGCTTCCAGTACAACTCCAATATGGCTGTTGTCAGCAACAAACAATACGATATGAGCCAGTGCAGCTTTTACAGTGGCGTGCTCGGCAGACAATTGACCCAGCAGGAAAAGAATGAATGCATCCAGATGAACAATAATGGCAGTCTGGATAGCAAGTGGGCAAAAAACTGCGGGTGCAGTTGATGAGGCAAGAGTTGACTGATGGGCAGCGAGTGTTGATGGGAGAGCTGCTGCCCGTCCAGACATTTTCGCCCCCCCCACAGGAACCGGTACAAGTGCATGTCCATGTCGGAAGCAACGCCAATACGGCGGCTTCCGGCTTTTCATGGCTTGGTCTGATTGGTGCTGTAACAGTGGGTGTACTGGCATACTCCCTTTACCAAGGGCAGCCCGTGTCAGTGACCGTAGGACGTATTGAATCCGCCATCACAACCGCAGCCACACCACAATGGCTGGATGGCATGAAAGACTGGTGGGCGGAAAAAACAGCTCCGGTTGCTGAGAAACCTGCCAGTTCTGTTGCGGAGGCTCGCACTAGTGTCCCTTGAAATATCCAAAAAAATATCCGAACAGCAAAACATCAAAGAAACCTTTCTTGTCTGGTGTACCAAATACAAAGTGGGTGTATTGCCTGAAGCCTGGCGCACTGCCAAGCCCTCAGGCACAGATCTGGTTGACATGGCGAAACCTACCCTGATAGGCGTTCCCGTACTTATGGTGTTGTACCTGATCTGGGGTATCAACGGTTTTGCTACCGGGCTAGCGCTCATTGTCGGTTTTGCCATTCTGGATGCTACCCGCCCTTTACGTGGCGGGCACTGGCTGGGCAAACCGGAAGCAAAGACCAAGGAAGAGGAAGTCAAACGCCGCTTTCTGCTTGAAGAAGGCATGGATCCCGAAAAATGGTGGGGCAAAAAAATCCAGGATGCCCTGAATGCCCACAACATTAAGGCCAATGTGGTTGTGCTGGATACGTCCGGGGCTACACTGGACATGTACGAACTGGAAGTTCAGCAAGGTTACGACATCAACAACGTTGTAACCCTCGGCGACAATTTCGCCCGTTCCCTGAAACTCCCCAAAGGCAGCCATATCAGTATTGATGCCAATATCGGTAATGGTCGTGCAGCCATGTATGTACCCAAAACACAGTACCGCGCCATCCGCACTATTGAGATGCTGAAAGCAGCAGCACAATCAAGCCATACCCTACCGGGTCTGGTGGGTGAAGATTTGGTTGGCAACCCGTTGCTAGTTGACATTACCCATGCTCCTCACCTGCTGGTTGGCGGAGAAATAGGTATGGAACGTGCCGGACAAATGCTCAACATCTTGCTGGGGGCAAGCTATGCCATGTCACCAGACAGATTGCGCATCACCCTGATCGACCCCAAGCTGCTGGAATTGGCGGTATGTAACAACCTGCCCCACGTAGTCGAACCCGTCATTACCGAAATGCACAAGGCTTACAAGCGTCTGCTGCATATCCGTGAAATGATGCTCCAGCGTTGCGATGTGTTCAGGGAAGCAGGTGTCAGCAATATTGCCGCCTACAACCGCCGTTTCCCTGAAAAACCCATGCCCTACCACCTGATTGCTTTCAGCGAGCTGACCATCGGCCTGAAATGCAATGCCCCGGTTTCTGCGGATGATGACCGGGAAATTGGCGAAACCATCAAGGCGTTGCTGCTCGACATGATTGGTGCTGCCCCCACGCAGGAAGCCGGAATCCACTTCCTGTTCGGCATCCAGTGCTATGACCCCAAAACCTGCGGCGAAACCCTGCGTCAGGGTATCCCTTCCAGTATCGGAATGCGGGTACGTGCCCATGAGTTCAGTGAATTGCTGATCGGACAGAAAGGCTGCGAAACCTTGGGCGAACAAGGCGAGTGCTACGTGTTCATGTCAGGAGATGCAGCACCGAAACGGGCATTATCTGCCGCTGTTTCGGGCGAAGAAATCGAGCAGGCAGTAACAACCATCCAGGAAAAGTGGCAGCCGCAGGAATGAACAGCATCCATTACCATGTTGGCTCCCCTGTCAGAGCCTTCTCCCGGCATTGGCTGGCATTCACTGCGGGCATCGTCTTGTCCCTGCTGGCGGCGGGAACTGGCCTGCACTACAGCAATAGCCACGCGCCCCCTGGCACACTCAAGAAACTGATTCTGGAAGGTGAATCAGGCAGCCGTGGCTATAACAGTTACAACCGGGGTTCCATGCGTTGTGCCAAAAGCAACCGTGCGCCTTTGAACCTGACGGGTATGACGATTCGGGAAATCCAGTACTATCAGTCGTTGCCTTCCTGCTCCACACAAAAACTGCTGGCTGTCGGACACTACCAGATCATCCCGGAGACGCTGAACCACGCTGTCCGCGAACTCAACCTCCACCCTTCTACGCCCTTTAGCCCAGCCGTGCAGGACACTATTTTTGCCCTGTATCTGGCAAAGGAAAAACAGCCAGCCATTGACCGCTGGGTCAGGCATGGTCAGGATTTATATTCTGCCAAATATGCTGTAGCCCGCGAATGGGCAGCGTTCAAAGCGCCCAGCGGACGTGGGCTTTACGATGGCAAAGGCAACAACAAGGCGCGGATCAGCTCAACCCGTGTCGAAGGCGCTCTACGCAAAGCCAGGGATGATTTTCAGAAGCTGGTGGATGCCGGGCTTGACGAAGACACGGCTTATGCGAACGCATTAGGTATCCCGGTAGTGAAAAAGAACGGGTAAAGGCACAATGCTTGTTGTGCCTTTACCCTTCAGCAGTTATTTGCCAATCACACGCGCGTCAATGATCTGCTTCCACTTGGCGGGGCCGGTGGTATGCACAGATTCACCGTTGCTGTCGACGGCTACCGTCACAGGCATATCCTTGACCTCGAATTCGTAGATGGCTTCCATCCCCAGTTCCGGGAAAGCCAGCACTTTCGCACCGATAATCGCCTTGGAAACCAAATAAGCCGCACCACCAACTGCCATGAGGTAGACCGCCCCGAATTCCTTGATCGCCTCAATCGCTACCGGGCCACGTTCGGATTTACCAATCATGCCCAACAAGCCGGTTTCAGCCAGAATCTGGCGGGTAAACTTGTCCATACGGGTGGAAGTGGTCGGGCCAGCCGGACCGACAACCTCATCACGTACCGGGTCAACCGGGCCAACGTAGTAAATGAAGCGACCTTTCAGGTCAACCGGCAATTTTTCGCCCTTATTGAGCATGTCTACCATGCGCTTGTGGGCAGCATCACGCCCGGTCAACATCTTGCCCGACAGTAGCACGGTTTCACCTGGTTTCAGGTTGCGCACGTCTTCCGGGGTAATGGTGTCGAGGTTGACACGGGTAGCTTGCGCACCGCCTTCCAGCGAGATTTGCGGCCAGTTGGCAAGATCAGGCGGCGTTTGCAAGGCTGCGCCGGAACCATCCAGCACGAAATGGGTGTGGCGGGTAGCTGCGCAGTTGGGGATCATACACACCGGCAAGGAAGCGGCGTGGGTGGGGTAATCCTTGATTTTGACATCCAGTACCGTGGTCAAACCTCCCAGACCTTGTGCTCCCAGCCCCAGGTTATTGACCTTTTCAAACAGTTCCAGACGTAACTCTTCGATGCGGTTTTGCGGGCCACGCGCCTTCAGTTCATGGATGTCGATATGTTCCATCAGGGCTTCTTTCGCCATGACGGCGGCTTTTTCTGCCGTGCCACCGATACCGATGCCGAGCATACCCGGTGGACACCAGCCCGCTCCCATGGTTGGAACCGTTTTCAATACCCAGTCAACAATGCTGTCAGACGGGTTGAGCATCACCATTTTGGACTTGTTCTCGGAACCGCCGCCTTTTGCAGCCACATCGAATTCCACTTTGTCGCCGGGGACGATTTCGTAATGGATAACCGCAGGGGTGTTGTCTTTGGTATTTTTCCGCGCACCGGCAGGATCAGCGAGGATAGAAGCACGCAACACATTGTCCGGTTGCATGTAAGCGCGGCGCACGCCTTCGTTGATCATGTCAGCAAGACTCATGTCGCCTTGCCACTGCACATTCATACCGACCTTGACGAATACGGTGACAATGCCAGTATCTTGGCAGATCGGGCGGTGGCCTTCGGCACACATGCGCGAGTTCACTAGAATCTGCGCGATGGAATCCCTGGCTGCGGGGGATTCCTCACGTTGCCAGGCTTCATGCATGGCTTCGATGAAATCCATCGGGTGGTAATAGGAAATAAATTGCAGCGCGTCCGCCACGCTGGCAATCACGTCATCCTGTTTAATGATGGTCATGGCTCTACTCCTTGGGTGGTTGGTTGACTGCGGGCGGAGTACATTGTTGTTGTGGCGCACAATCGTAGGCGAAACCAGAGGCTGACAGCAAGTGTTGTGTATAGGAATGTTGCGGGTGGTAGAAAACATTTTCCACACTATTCTGTTCCACTACCTGACCGTGGCGCATAACGGCAACCCGGTCACACAAACCGCCTGCCAGTGGCAAATCGTGTGTAATCAGGATTAACGCCATCCCACGGCTGTGACCTATTTCCCGCAACAAGGCCATGATACTGGATTGTACCGTGACATCCAGCGCGGTGGTTGGCTCGTCGGCAATCAACAGTTCCGGCTGACACAGCAACGACATGGCAATCATCACCCGCTGGCGCATTCCGCCGGAAAGCTCATGTGGGTAGCTGCTGAAACGGCGAGCAGCATCGGAAATCTGCACCTGATCCAGCATGGCAATCGCTTGCTGGCGTGCTGCGCGTGGCTTTACGCCCTGATGTACTTCCAGCACTTCTGTCAATTGTCGCCCAATGGTCAACAGCGGGTTCAGCGCAGTCATGGGATCCTGGAAAATCATGCCAATGCGCTTGCCACGATAACGGTTGAGCACACCGGCTGGCTGATTCAGTAATTCTGTACCTGCAAAACGGATACTGCCGCTGGTACGGGCATTACGTGGCAGCAACCCCATCGCTGCATGGAACAGTTGGCTTTTGCCTGCACCTGATTCACCGACGACCGCGAGTGTTTCACCCGGCTCCAATGACAAATCCACTCCACGCACGGCTTCAACCCGGCCTTCTGGCGTATCGAAATGGACATGCAGGGACTCAATGGCTAATAACGGCATAACAGACTCTTTATTTTCAATCAGCTATAATGGGCACATCACCATAGGGAGACAAGCATAAATGATGAAGTCATCCGAAACCGAACAATTTAGCGTCAAACAACAAGCGGTACTGGAAAGCTTGTCCAAGACCGCTGATAACGATGTCAAGGGCATCGCAGTCAACCAGTTGAAACAGCTCAAGGAATACTATTCCCTGGCTCTTAATCAGGCAGCCCGCAGTTTCCGTATTGCCTTGATTGCCAGTGGTGTTGGGCTGGCGTTTTTCATGGTTATTATCGGCTACATGGTAATTAAAGAATCCGCTTCCGTAGAAATCTCAACAGCCGGAATCATCGGCGGGGCTTTATCCTCCTTCATTGCCGCCGTCAATTTTTTTCTGTATGGCAAAACACTGGAACAACTCAACACGTTTCAGGGCAAACTGGAAAACACCCAGCGTTTTCTGCTCGCCAACAGCCTGTGTGAAAATCTGGAAAACGCCCTGAAACAGAAAACCCGCGCTCGCCTGATTGGTAAGCTGGTGGGAGTTGACGACACCGATTACCTACGGGAACACAAAACATTTCCTGTTGGCAGCCACTCTACCGAAAACAACAGGCATGAATTCCATCCTGATCTGGACAGCAGCGGTGCGCCGTTACCCACTGAAGAGATAGCAGACAACGCCTCAGTACCAAGTGAGACCGTAAACACTAGTACGGTAGCAGCACGGGCGCAGTAACCCCCTAAATACCCGATGACAAACACTCCCACCACCAAACGCCGCAAGCCACTTGCCGCCTTGCTGATGTCGCTGATCCTGCCTGGTTTGGGGCAGTTGTATAACGGTGCAATCAACAAAGCTGTCTGGCTTTTTTTGATCATTACCTTGCTGAGCGTTCCCGCAGTCTTGCTGGCAACACTTTACTTGCCAGCCGACTGGATGATTCCCACCCTGCTGGGCAGCATCGGGCTAGTCTTGCTGGTGTGGTTGTATAGCATGGTGGATGCGTTTCGTAGCGCCCGTCGCCAGCCGGATTACGCCCTCCTAGGGTGGCAATGCAGCGGGGTTTATGTGCTGGTATTCCTTTTGTGGAACATGCTTGCCCTGCCCTTGCTGCTCGAATACGTGAGCAAGTATCAGGTGGAGTCATTCAAGGTTCCGTCAGCCAGCATGGAACCAACGGTAATGACCGGCGACATGCTGTTTGCCGACAAGCGTTACAACCGCCCCGGAACACGACAGGCTGTGCAACGTGGCGACATTGCCATTTTCGTTTACCCGAATGACCGTACCACCTATTTCATCAAGCGCATTGTTGGCTTGCCGGGCGACAAGATCCAGATTCGGAGTAATGAGGTATTGATCAATGGTAAATCCACCCGTGTATTATCAGAAAACGTGGCAGGCGGTCTGCGCGTAACGGAGACGGATGGCAAACGTAACTGGCAGGTTTTCTGGGCAAGCAACAAACCCACCTTGCTGCCCTCTGAGCTGACTGTGCCGCCGGGACAGGTATTCGTGCTGGGCGATAACCGCAATGACAGCCACGACTCGCGAGTATTCGGCACAATCCCCTTGCAGGATGTGATCGGCAAGGCACGACAGGTATGGCTGTCACTCGACAATAAGGCGCAACAGGTGCGCTGGGAACGTTCAGGCAAAGTGTTGCAGTAAACTGCCGCTATCATCCTTGATATACCAGCGTCAATTCACCAAAAAAGCCGGGAGAATAAATTAAGCACGTAATAAGATTGCAACATCAGCTTGTTTCAATCCACTCCCGACTAAATAAGCCGGGAGAATACCGCGTCAAGTTGAGGCGAGGCGGTTTGTAAGCCGTTTCAATCCACTCCCGACTAAATAAGCCGGGAGAATACCTCCGCCCATAAGCGGGGGTTTTCGCACATCAGGTTTCAATCCACTCCCGACTAAATAAGCCGGGAGAATGCTCGAGCAAATTGTCATGCCCGCGCATGACCCAGTTTCAATCCACTCCCGACTAAATAAGCCGGGAGAATGCGCGCGATACCAGTGGCACATTCAAAAACTCGTGGTTTCAATCCACTCCCGACTAAATAAGCCGGGAGAATACCATCAAACAAATCGGCACGGACTGGTAAGGGGGTTTCAATCCATCTCCTTATACACAAGTCAGC